>CAVOLR010000010.1:0-138188 GCA_963696845.1 uncultured Alphaproteobacteria bacterium | reverse complement strand
GCTCCTTCCAGCCAATGAACATCAATTTCGGACTGTTCCCGCCGCTCGCGAGCGCGCCGACCAAAAAGCCCGACGGCACGCGCCTACGCGGCAACGAGAAGATGGTCGCCAAGAAGCAGGAAATCAGCGCCCGCGCGCTGGCCGATCTCGATCGCTGGGTCGCCGATCATCTGCGTGTCCCGGCGGCGGCGTGACCCCATGAGCCTGCCCAAGGACGACGCCGAGGCCCTGTCGGGGCGCTGGACCGAAGGCGTGCTGCTGAAGCGCGACGTATTCTCCAACGTCGAACGCGGCCGGTTTCGGAAGGACGATGGCGAGGTCGACGCGGTGTTGCGGCGGCTCGACGAGGTGCCGCGGTGGTCCTACCCGCTGGCCCGGCATCTGTTCGCGCGGGAGCGCAAGGCGCTGGCGCTGGCGAAAGACTTGCGCGTCGGCCCCGAATTGTTATGGGCCGGCCGACAGGCGCTGGTGCGCGGTTTCATCGACGGCGTCGCGCTGCATCTGGCGAAACCCTATGGCGACGCCGCCTATTTCCGGTCCGCCCGGCGCGCGTTGCACCGGCTGCATCGCGCCGGCATCTGCCACAACGATCTCGCGAAGGAGCAGAACTGGCTGCGTGGTACCGACGGCGCGGCCTACCTGACCGATTTCCAGCTCGCCGCCTGCTTCAAGCGACGCGGCCGGCTGTTCCGGATCGCGGCCTACGAAGATCTGCGGCATATGCTCAAGCACAAGCGCAGCTATGTGCCGCAGGCGCTGACGCCGAAAGAGCACAAGATCCTCGCGCGCAAATCCGCCGTTGCAAGCCTGTGGCTGGTGACCGGCAAGAAGGTCTATCAGGCCATCACACGAGGGCTGTTCAACTTCACCGACCGCGAAGGCGGCGGCCGCCGGCTGGTCAATGACGCGCCGGTTTTGGCCGAGCTCATCCGCAGGAACCCCGACGTACGCGACACCGCGATCGTGGCGTTCGCCGACCGCCGCGTCGGTGTCGGGCTCTACGCCTTCGTCGAGGCGGACAAGACCGCGCTCGAAAAACAGTTGCGCAGCGAGATTTCGGCGGCCAATGGGCCGAAGCCGCCCGAGCACATCCAGGTGGTCCATGCCCTGCCGCGCGACGCCACCGGACGGCCGCGCACGGAGGTCTTGCAGCTTGTGGCGATGAACCAACTCGACCTGATCGAGCCGATGATGGCGAGCGAGACCGACCGCGCGTTCCTGAAAGACATTCTCGAGCAGCGCAAGAATTTGCGAGACCGGTTCAATTTCGAGAGCGGCGATATGCAGTTGCCAACGGGCTAAGCGATCTCAGGCCACCCCGCCCAGATAAAGCCGCTTGACGATGTCGTTGGCCTTGAGCTCGTCGACCGAGCCGGCGGCAACCGCAATCTCGCCGTGGACGATGATGTAGCCGCGGTCGGCAATGCGGATCGCCTGGTTGAAGTTCTGCTCGGCCATCAGCACGGTCAGGCCAAAACTCTGCTTGAGTTCGCTGATCTTGGTGATCACCTGCGACACCAGCAGCGGCGACAATCCAACCGAAGGCTCATCGACCAGCAGTAACCGCGGCGAGGACATCAACGCCCGCGCAATCGCCAGCATCTGCTGTTGCCCGCCCGACATGGTGCCGGCGAGCTGATTCTTCCGCTCCTTCAGGACCGGAAAGGTGTCGAAGGCGCTAGCCAGATTATGCTGGATGTTGCTGCGCGCCGCCTTGCGGAACGCGCCGAGCATCAAATTCTCGACCACCGTGAGCTTCGGAAACAGCCGCCGTCCTTCCGGCACCAGCGCCACGCCGAGATCGACGATCTGCTCGGCTGACGAGTTTCGTCAGATCATGCCTGACGCCGTCGACCGTCAGCACCACGCGGCCGCGTGCCGGCTTTACCAGGCCCATGACGCACTTCATCAACGTGCTCTTGCCGTTGCCGTTGGTGCCGAGCAGCGCCACGGTTTCGCCGGCCTCGACATTGAGCGAGACGCCGCGCAGCGCCCGCACCGCGCCGTAACCCGCATCGAGCTCCTCGACGATGAGGCTAAGTGCCAAGATAGGCCTCCTGCACCCGCGCGTTCGCCATCACCTCGGCCGGGCGCGCCGACCGCGATGATCTTGCCGGCATCGAGGCACATCACGCGCTCGGAGAAGCGCATCACCGCCTGCATGATGTGCTCGATCATGATGATGGCGATGTTATCGCCGCACAGATTGATCAGGAGATCGAGCACCTCGTCCACTTCTGACGTCGACAAGCCGGCCATCGCCTCGTCCGAGATCAGGAGTTTCGGGCCGGTCACCATGGCGCGCGCGAGCTCGGTCTTGCGCAGCTCCACCTGGGTCAGCGCCGCGGTCGCGACATCGGCCTTGGCCGCAAGCCCGATTTTCTTGAGGACCGACATCGCCTCGTCGCGCCGGTGCGCGGCGGTCTCGAACAGATCGCGATGGGCGGCAAAGTCGAGCGCCACCATCAGGTTCTCGAGCACGGTCATGCTCTTGAACGGGCGCGGAATCTGGAAGCTGCGCGCAATGCCGCGATGCGAGCGCAGGTTCGGCGGCAATTGCGTGATGTCCTCGCCGCCGAACAGCACGATGCCCTTGTTCGGACGCAGCGCACCGCTGATGCAGTTGACCAGCGTGGTCTTTCCCGACCCGTTCGGTCCGATCAGGCCGAAACGCTCGCCCTTGCGGATCTCGACATTGATATTGTCGAGCGCAACAAAGCCGCCGAAGGTCTTGGTCAGCGTGTCGATCCGCAACAGCGGGCCATCGGCGGCGGCGTTCATGCGTGCTTCCCCGCGCGGCGGAAGAAGCCGATGATGCCGTTGGGCGCGCCCACCACGAACAGCACCAGCATGACGCCGAGCACGAGCACGTTGACCTCGGAGGAGATCGTGACCGCGAGAAGCTGCTGGGTGACGCCGAGCACGATCGCGCCGAGCACCGGCCCGATCCAGTGCGCGGTGCCGCCGATCAGCGCCATCGCCAGCACCGAGACGGAATAATTCAGGTTGAAGGCGGAGTCGGGATTGGCGAACTGCAGGTACATCGCCGCCGGCGCGCCGGCCGCCGACATCAGCGCGCCCGAGATCACGCAGGCCAGCAGTTTCAGCCGCAAGGTCGGCACGCCCGTGCATTCCGCGGCAAGCTCGTCGTCCCGGAGCGCATGCAGGCCGCGGCCGATCCGGGAATTGAGGATGGCGCGCGCGGTCGACACCGCCACCACGACCAGCAGCGCCTGCACGAAGAACAGCATCTTCACATAGCTGTCGAACGGCACCGTCACCGGCGGCCGCGACAGCTGGATGCCGGCCGCGCCGCCGACATAGCGCCAGTTGGTGATCGTGGTCTCGATGATGATCGCGAGCGCAATGGTCGCGATCGAGAAGAAGATGCCCTGCATGCGCAGCGTCAACAGCCCGATGCCGAGGCCGAGCAGGCTGCCGACGACGGCGGCGGTCGCGATCTGCACCACGAGCGGCGCCTCGAACGCCTTCGCCAGAAACACGGCGGTATAGACGCCGACGCCGAAGAACGCGTTGGTGCCGAAATTGACGTAGCCGGCATAGCCGCCGAGGATGCTCCAGGCCACCGCCAGCACGATGAATTGCAGGATCACGTAGCCCGCAAAGAACGGATATTCGTTGCGGATCAACCCGGTCATCAGCAAGGCGACGACGAGGAAGAGCACGGCGCCGGTCCAGTAAGCGATCGCGTTACGATCCATGGCTCACCTGCCGAACAGGCCTTGCGGCCTCACTGCAAGCACGCCAAGCAGCAGCGCAAACGAAATCGCGGGCGCCCAGGACGCGCCGAACATGGTCAGCACGATGGTCTCGGAGACGCCGAGGATGATGGAGGCGATCAGGGTGCCGGTGATGCTGCCGAGCCCGGCCATGACCACGACGCAGAAGGTACGTCCGATATAGAGGCGGTCGAGCGTCGGTTCGACCGGTGCGACGATGATGAGAAGCGCACCGGCGATGCCGAGCACGGCGGTGGCGATGCCGAAGGCGAATTGCTTGATGCGGACGGGATTGGCGCCCATCAGGCGCAGCCCCTCCTCGTCCTGCGCCACCGCGCGGATCGCGCGGCCCATGAACGTCTTCGAGAGATAGGCGACCAGCGACACCGTCAAGGCCAGCGCGACCGCGAAGGCAACCAGCTGCCGTATCGGAATCCGCATGTCGCCGATCCGCCAGGCCTTGCCGATATAGGGCGCGGTGACCGAGCGCTGGTCGACGCCGAACTGCAGGATGATCAGCACCTCGATGATGAAGGCGATGCCGAAGAAAAAGGCGATGCCGCGCACGCCGGCGTCGCTGCCGCGCCGCTCGAACATCTCGTAGTAGAGCCGATAGGCGACGAAACCGAGCAGGAAGAACAGCGGCGTGATGATCGCTCCCGCGACCAGCGGATCGATGTCGTAGCTGTCGTTCAGCAGATAGACGCAGTAGGACGCAAGCACCAGGAACGCGGGATGCGCCACCTGCGGGACGTCGAGCAGGCCGAAGGAGATCGACAGCCCGACGCTGACGGCTGCGTAGAAGCAGCCGAGCAGCACGCCGAGCACCACTGCGTCACGCAGCAAGTCGATCGAAAACACTTACTGCCCCTCCCTGGCCCCTCGCGAGGCCCGCCCCAAAGCCAAATCGGCTATTTGCGATTGGCCTCGAACGGAGTGACCAGATCGCCGGTCTTCAGATTGTCCGGAAACAGGATCACCTGCGTGCCCGGCTTGCGGAACTGGTCCATGTTCTTGTCCTTCACGCCGCGGAATTGCGCCTCCAGCGTCGCGCTCTGCTTCCACTCGCCGTCTTCCGCGTAGGAAATCGGACCGACGATGGTCTTCATCGTGTTCTCGCGCAGATATTTCGCGATTCCCTTCTGGTCGAACGACTTGGTCGCGTTGACCGCCTGCTCGATCATCTGCCCCATGGCGTAGCCATATGGCGAGATGTAGTAGCCGAGCGGATCGACCTTCGCCTCGACGGCGCGCTTGGTGTATTTCTCGAAGTACTCCTTGGTGCCGTCGAAGTACATGCTGGGTTCGGGCAGCCAGGTGTTGTAGTTCACGACGCCGTTGAGCAGCGAGCCCATGTTCTCCATGACGGCCCCAAATTGCAGGCCGACCATGGCACCGCCGAACAGCTTCACGTTGTCGCCAATGCCGACCTCGTTGACGGCACGAAGGATACCGGCGGAATCCGGCGGATAGGACGCGATGAAGACGATATCCGGCTTGGACGCGCTGACCGCGCGCACGATGCTCGAGAATTCGGTCGTTGGTCGGCGGATAGGACTGGTCGTAGACGACGTTGAGATTCAGCTTCTTGGCGACGTCGCGCGCGGTCTTCACGAGGTTCTGCGCAAACTCCTGGTCGGCCGAGAGCAGCGCCACCGACTTGCCGCCCGCCTTCTGGCCGAGCGTCAGGAAGCCCGTCGCCCAGCTGTCCGCCGGTCCCCACGGCGCGTTGTTGAACCACATGTCGTGGTGGACCTTGCTGTTCACCTGGAACGAGAAGTTGCCCATCAGCAACAGCCCGCGCTGCTTCACCAGCGGCAGGATCGGCGCGGTCGGCACCGTGGCGTAGGGCGCAAACAAGCAGGTCGACCTTGTCGACGTCGATCAGCTTGGCGTAGAGCGCCGGCGTCTCCGAGGCGCTCGACTTGTCGTCATAGACCACGAGCTCGACCTTGCGGCCGAGCAGCCCGCCCTTGGCGTTGACGTCGTCGCGCCAGATTTCGATGCCGAGCAGCGACGGCTTGCCGCCGCCGGCCAGTCCGCCGGTCTGCGGCATCGACATGCCGATCTTGATCGGCGGCTCCTCGGCGCTCGCGGCCGACATAAGCCCGAACACGGCCGCCGCCGCGGTCCAGCCGATCACCGTTCTACGATTCATGTTTCCCCCTCGGGTTGATATTGTTTTTGATGTTGGCGCCTAACCCACCCTTAGCTTGCCGCGGGCGCCGATGCAGCAAATTTCGCAGGTTCGCCATGGTCCTTCAGGATCGCCGAGGGGTCAGAACCGACGCGACCGCTGGTTTTGTCGGCCTCGCCTTCGCGAGATAGACGAAGGTCGAATCTGATGCTCGGCACGCCCGGGATCGGACAATCCGGATCGTCAGGGTTGATATCGACAGCCAGATCGTCGGAGGAACCGAACACGACGTCGTCGGCAAGGTGCGGATCGTCGCGCAGATAGAGCGCGGTCACCAGTTCGCGATGGCCGGGCGAGCCGACCAGGAAATGAATATGCGCCGGCCGCATGCCATGCCGCGCCTGCGCCTTCACCATGGCGCCGACCGGGCCATCCATCGGGATCGAATAGCCGCGCGGCTTCACGGTGCGCACGACATAGAGTCCGTCAGCGTCTGACGTGAAGACGCCGCGATAGTCCACGGAGGAGGCGTTCTCCTGGATGTCGTAAAGGCCGTCAGCGCTGGTCTGCCAGACCGAGACGGTGGCATCCGCCAGCGGCTTGCCGTTGACGTCGCTGACGCGGCCGTAGAGCACGCATTCGGTGCCGGGCTTGACGTGCTTTGCGATCTGGCTGCCGGCGTGAAGCGTCGGCGAGGCCTCGCGATAGAACGGGCCGAGCAGGCTGGTATGCGTGCCCTCCTCCAGCGCGGTCTCGTCATGCAGGCCGTTGACCAGGGCCGAGAGCCCGAGCGTATCCGACAACAGGATGAATTCCTGGCGCGCGGCGGTGCAGGTCTTGCCCACCATGGTCATGAATTCGATGCCCTTGATCCACTCGCCCGGGGTCAAATTCACCTCCCGCGCGAAAGCGTGCAGATGCTTCACCGCTGCCGCCATGATTTCCTTCATGCGCGGGTCGGGCGTGGTCGCCATCTGCTCGATGACGGCATCGGTGATGGTGTCCGGGGTCAGTTCGCGCATAACGCCCTCCCTTGGCTTGCCGCCAGCTCGGGGCGGCTTTTCTCAAATCCTAGCGCTCCGGCACTGGAAACGTCCAGCCTGCCGAAAGGCCTAGCGGTTCCTTTGGTTAGCCTTGAAAAGCGCCGACCGCGACGCCCGCCAGGTCATCCAAAGGGTCGAAAACCGCGAACGAAAATGCGGCACAAAGGGATCGTTGTCGGCCCGCGACAACCTTGTCAGGTCGGCTCGCACGATCGCCAGCGGCAGGAAGATCGGACGCATCTCCGGCGGCGTCTCCGCAAGCAACGCCAATGCCGTGTCGAGATGCTGGCATGCCGCCGCGATCAACTCGTCGATCGCAGCGCGCGCCTGCGCCGTCTGCTTGCCCGAAAACACCTGCTCCATGCCGCTGCCATGTTTTTCCAGGAGTTGCAGCGGCACGAACAGCTGCCTGCGCGTGGCGTCGCGCGGCATCGCGTTGAGCGCCTGCACGAAGCCGAAGGCGAGGCCCGCATGGCGCGCGAGATGATCTGTTACCGCGGATGGCGGTCCGGCGATGCGCCCTGCCAGCGCAAACAAGGTCGACGAGGTGTCGGTGGCGTAGCCTTCGAGCGCAGACAGCGTCGGCATCGGATCGTTGTAAACGTCGAACTGATGCTCCTCGACCAGGCGCATCAGTCGCTCGACCGGCAGACGAAAGCTCTGGATGACACGCAACAACTCGGACGCGACCGGATTGCCCTCGACGCCGCCATGGCCTGCGCCGAGCAGCATGTCGGTCCACCATTGCAGGCGGACCTCGCCCGGCAGGGGCTGGCTGACCTGCTCGCGAACCCGGCTCACCTCGACGTTGAAGGCATAGAGCGCCAGCAGCGGCCGGCGCAGCTCCACGGGTACGAACAGCGTGGAGGCATAGCGGATGAAATCGTGGCTGCGCACGAGGTCGGCGCAAAAGTCCGGCGCGTCCTTGACGCTCATGGCACGGCCACCAGCGCGGCCGCGACGCGGCGCCGTTCGCCCATCATGATGTTGTAGGTCCGGATCGCCGGTCCCGTTTGCATCGTGTCCAGGGTGACATGCAAGGCGCGCAGCGCCGACCGAAGGTCGGCCGGCGCTATCCAGATATCGGTGCCGGTGCCGACGATCAGCGTGTCGATGCTGTTGGCCGCGGCAAAGACGCGCGCGAGCGAGGATTTGTCGATCTGCTCGGGCCGCGTCACCTCCCAGGCCCAGATCGCATCGGGCAGGCACAACAGCGAGCCGCGATGCGACATGCCGGCGAAGGCGAAGCCGCCCTTGCCATAGGCATCGATCGGCGCCGACCTCGGAAGATGCGGAGCGTCCGAGGAAATAGCCATTTGTTACTTCTTCGGCGGCGTATCTGGCGCGTCGCCGCGCGTCGTGCCGACGCCGAGATAGATCAGGATCGGAGCTGCGATGAAAATCGAGGTGTAGGTGCCGACCAGCACCACGCCGAACATCATCACCGCGGTGAAACTGTGAATGGCCTGGCCGCCGAACAACAGCAGCGCCAGCAAGGCCAGCGTCACCGTGACGTGGGTGATGATCGAGCGCGACAGCGTCGAGTTGATCGATTCGTTCAACAGCTGCGGCATCGGCATTTTCTTGTAACGCCGCAGCATTTCCCGGATGCGGTCGTAGATGACGACGGTGTCGTTCAGGGAGTAGCCGAGAATCGTCAGCAGCGCCGCGATACTGGTCAGGTCGAAATCGACCTGGGAGATCGACATGAAGCCGATGGTCAGCACGATGTCGTGCACGTTGGCGATCATGGCGCCGAGCGCGAACTGCCATTCGAAGCGGAACCAGAGATAGATCAGGATCGCGACGATCGCGAGCATCAACCCGAGCATGCCGTAAGCCAGCAATTCGCCGGAGACGCGGGGTCCCACCACTTCCACGCGGCGGTAGTCGACGCTGTCGCCGAGCGCGCCACGGACCTTGCCGACCGCCTGCCTGCTGGGCGGCGTCGCCGCCGGGCTGCTCGGCGACGCGGATCAAGACCTCTTCAGGTCCGCCGAATTGCTGCAACTGCACTTCGCCAAGTCCGAGCGCGTTCAGCGATTGGCGCATCGAGGCGAGATCCGCCGCGCCGGACTTGGCGCGCACCTCCAGCAGCGTGCCGCCCTTGAAGTCGATGCCGAAGTTCAGCCCGTGGGTGAAGAACAGCGTGATCGCCACGATCGACAGCCAGCGCCGAGATCGGAAACGAGATGCGGCGGAACTGGGTGAAGTCGAAATGGGTGTTGTCGGGAACGATGCGCAGCGACGGCAGCAATCCCATCGCGCTGACGACGGTCAGAACGACGATGAAGATGCCAAGGCCAATGAGAACGAAATGAGTCACTTTTGGCCTCGCATCAGATCGGCACGCTTTGCGGCCGCGTCCACCAGATCCACCATGCCACGATCAGGCGGGTCAGGGTGAAGGCGGTGAAAACCGTGGTGAGAATGCCGATGCCGAGCGTCACGGCAAAGCCGCGCACCGGTCCGGTGCCGATATAGAACAGCACGGCGGCGGCGATGAAGGTCGTGATGTTGGAATCGAGGATGGTGGCGAGCGCGCGCGTAAACCCGGCGTCGATCGCCGAAATCGGGTTGCGTCCGTTGCGCAATTCCTCGCGGATGCGCTCGTAGATCAGCACGTTGGAGTCGACCGCGATGCCGACCGTGAGCACGACGCCGGCGATGCCGGGCAAGGTCAGCGTGGCGTTGAGCAGCGACAGCACGCCGAAGATCATGGCGACGTTGATGGCGACCGCGATGTTGGCGAACACGCCGAACAGCCGGTAGGTCACCAGCATGAAGACGACCACCATGATCGCGCCGACGTAAGCCGCAAGCTCGCCCTTCTCGATCGAATCCTGGCCGAGGCCGGGACCGACCGTGCGCTCCTCCACGACCGTCAGCGGCGCCGGCAGCGCGCCGGCGCGCAACAGGACCGCAAGATCGTTGGCGGTTTGCACGGTGAAACTGCCGGAAATCTGTCCTTGCCCGCCGGTGATCGGCTCGCGGATCACAGGCGCCGAGATCACCTGGTTGTCGAGCACGATGGCAAAGGGCTGGCCGACATTCTCGGTGGTGGCCTGCGCAAATTTGCGCGAGCCGGCGGTATTGAACTTGAAATTGACCACGGGCTCGCTGGAGCGCTGGTCGAAGCCGGTCTGTGCATCGGTGAGGTCGCCGCCGGTGACCAGCACCTGTTTCTTGATCACATACGGCACCGGCGGCTTGGACGTGCTCATCAGCAGTTCGTCGTCGGGCGGCAGGCTGCCGCGCTGCGCCTGATCCGGCGGCACCGCGGTGTCGACCATCCGGAATTCCATCTTGGCGGTCTTGCCGAGGATTTCCTTCAGATGGGTCGGGTCCTGCAAGCCGGGCACCTGCACCAGGATGCGGTCATTGCCCTGGCGCTGGATCAGCGGCTCGACGGTGCCGAGCTCATTGACGCGCTTCTCGACGATCTGGATCGACTGCTCGATGGTCTTGCGCAGGCGATCGACGATCGCCGGTTCGGGTATGGTCAGCCGGATCAGGCTGTTGCCGGCGTCGGTCACATCGAGATCGCGCTGCGGTCGTGCCGCCGAGCAGCCCGCCGAGCGGCTGCGACAGATCGCGCAATTTCGACAGCGCATTGGGCTGATCGGTCGCGTTTCTGATGCGAACCTCGACCGCATCGCCCTTCACCGCAAGGTCGGTGTACTGAATCCTGGCCCCTCGAAGCGTGCGCTGCACGTCCTCGCGGATCTGGTTGAGCCGGGTCTTCTTCACGTCCTTGGAATCGACCTCGAGCAGCAGATACGAGCCGCCCTGCAGGTCGAGGCCGAGCACCAGCCGCCGCTGCGCCCAGAGCGGCCAGCCCTTGACGGTGGCCTCGGGGAAGAAGTTCGGCACCGCGCACAGACACACGAACAGCGCGGTCAGGATAATGCCGAGCGTCGGCTTCCACCGGGTGAGGTACTGCATCGAGTTTTCTCGTCAGCGTGAGAAATCGCGGCTCGTCCCCAGCCGCGCAGAATAAGGATCAGCTCGCGGCCGTATTGTCCTGGGTCGCTTCCTTGGCCGGCTCGCCCTTGGCGCGGACGCCGGAAATCATCTGCCGCATCTGGCGGACGCGAACGCCGTCGGAGATTTCGAACTCGATCTGGTCGTCGTCGACCACCTTGGTGACCTTGCCGACCAGGCCGCCCGAGGTGACCACGGTGTCGCCGCGGCGGATGTTCTTGACCAGTTCGGAGTGATCTTTGACCTTCTTCTGCTGCGGACGCAGGATCAGGAAATACATGATCACGAAGATCAGCGCGAACGGCAGAAGCGCCATCAACATGCTGTTGGTGTCGCCGCCGGCCGCAGCTTGGGCGTAGGCAGGGGTAATCAGCATCGGAAAATCCTCGTGAGACGGGAGAGAGCCGGCCCTGGCGCTCTCACAGGCGTGGCCGGTTCGGGAATTCGCGCGGAATATAGCTGGCACCGCCCCAATTGCAACGCTGCCCGGCCCCCTGTTTTGGCTCACTTGCGGCAGGCGCCAAGGCCCGATAAGGCTGCGCGGTCAGGAACTTGAGGCATGTCGAAAAAGCCCCGTAAAACCGCCGCCAAAGGCCCCGCGAAGGCAGCCGCGCGGCGCGCGCAAAAAGTCGCGGCAAAACGACCCACAGGCGAGGCCAATGGAGACGCCGCCGAGCGTATTGCGTCGGCGCTGGAGACCATCGCGGGGCATCTCGCCGCCAGCGCAGGTCGCGAGCTTTACACCCGGCTCGTTCGGCAATGCCGACGCCTTCGTCTGGCATCCCGACGGACGGCTGACCGAGGTGCCGCGGGTCAGCCGCGTCGACATCGATCTGTTGAAGGGCATCGACCGGATGCGCGACATCCTGATCGAAAACACCGAGCGCTTTGCCAACGGCCTGCCCGCCAACAACGCCCTGCTCTGGGGCGCGCGCGGCATGGGCAAGTCGTCGCTGGTGAAGGCCGCGCATGCCAGCATCAATCACCACCGCAAGGGCACCGAGCGGCTGAAGCTGATCGAAATCCACCGTGAGGACATCGAAAGCCTGCCCGAGCTGATGGAGCTGCTGCGGCCCGCCGACTATCGCTTCATCGTGTTCTGCGACGATCTCTCCTTCGACGGCAACGATGCCTCCTACAAGTCGCTGAAGGCGGTGCTGGAAGGCGGCATCGAGGGCCGGCCCGAAAACGTCATCCTCTATGCCACGTCGAACCGCCGGCATCTGCTGGCGCGCGACATGATCGAGAACGAGCGCTCGACCGCGATCAATCCGGGCGAAGCGGTCGAGGAAAAGGTCTCGCTGTCGGATCGGTTCGGCCTGTGGCTCGGCTTCCACCGCTGCAGCCAGGACGAGTATCTCGCCATGGTCAGGGGCTATTGCGGTCATTACGGCATCAAGCTCGGCGATGAGGAGCTGGAGCGCGAGGCGCTGGAATGGTCGACCACGCGCGGCTCGCGCTCGGGCCGCGTCGCCTGGCAGTTCACGCAGGAGCTGGCTGGGCGGCTTGGGGTGAGGCTAAGCGGGAAGTAGGCGGGCGTTGCCCCTGGATGCAGCGCAGCGCGTCTTCGCGGTACGCTGCTGACTCCTAGGGGCTCCATCACAACATTGTTGCTGTGGGTCCCGGGTCAGCACCGCGTCACTGCACGCCGCAGCGCGCCCGGGACACGAGAGTTCACGCCCCGTTGAGGAATTGAAGCGGGTCGACGGGCTGAGAGCCCTTGCGGATTTCGAAGTGGAGCTGCGGCGACCCCACCTCCCCCGACTGACCCGATTTGGCAATCACCTGGCCACGCTTGATGGTGTCCCCGCGCTTCACCAAAAGCTCACTCGCATGGGCATATGCGGTGACGTAGCCGTTGGAGTGCCGAACCAGGATGAGATTGCCGTAACCCTTGAGCTCGTTGCCGGAATAGGCGACCACGCCGTCTTCCGCGGCCTTGACCGGCGTGCCCTCGGGCACGGCGACGTTGATGCCGTCATTGGACTTGCCGTTGGTCTTGGCGCCGTAGCCGGTGATGACCTTGCCGCGCACCGGCCAGCGGAAGGTCGGCAAGGCGCTGGTGGTTTCGGCCGGCTTGGGAGCGGGCGCTGCTTCAGCCGGCTCGGGCGCCGGATTGGCCTGCGCATAGCGCGCGCTCTGCTGCGGGCCGGCGGGCGTGGCAGCCGCAAGCTTGGGTCCGCCGATCGTCGTGGTCGGAAGCGGCTGCGCAGCGGCAACCGGCTGTGCCGCGACCGGAGCGGCTTCGGCAATCTTCGCGGGCACGGTCAGTCGCGTGCCCTGCTTCAGCGGCGCGTTGGCATCGAGATTGTTGGCCTTGGCAAGCTCGCTGACCGAAACGTGGTTGCGATGCGCGATGCCGGCGAGCGTGTCGCCATGGTTGACGACATGCACACTGGCCGCGCTTGCGACCGGCCTGGTCGCCGGGGCGGCTGCGACGGGAGCCGCGGCTGTTTGCGGCAGGAATGATCAGCTGCTGACCCGGCGACAATGTGCGCGGGCCCTTGTAGCCGTTTGCGGCGAGGATCGCGGCTGACGTCACATGATAGCGCTGCGCCAGCACCTCCAGCGTGTCGCTGGTGCCGACGATGATGGTCGTGCCCGCGGCTTGCGGATGCGCGGCCGCGACCGAACGCGGCGCCACCGTGCCGGTGGTCTCGAGCTTCGGCTTGGCCGGCGGCGCATAGGAGGCAAGTCCGCGGCCGCCTCCGGACACGCCTTGACCCGCGGCAGCCGTGGTTTGCGGCGCGGCAACGGCGGGCGGCGGCAAGGCGGATGACTGAACCTGCGAGTGCGGCCGCGAATATTGCGGCAGCTCACGCTGCTCGACCTGCGGCGCAGGCGCCGGCACTGAGCCGGTGGCTTCGCCCTGATACCCGAAGGGATTGGCGACGGAGCTTTGCTGGAAGCGCGACGTCATGTCGGCGCTGCAGCCGGCCACTCCGAATGCGATCAGCGCCAGTGCCGCAAATTGCGGCACCCGGCGCGAGCCAGAGAACTCGGCAACACCAGACATGGTTACTCACTCGCACGCTACAAACGTCGATTTTGAGTAAACACGTCGCGAGTAAACAACCGCTTAAGCCCCCGAATAAGGTGTTGGCGGACAAGCCAATCCGGGAATTTGCGGAGAGCTCGTCCGACAGTTCGGAAAGCTCATCCGGCGCTTCAAAGCTCCCGCGCAATCCCCGGAAGCGCCGGGACAAAACGCACGTCGACCAGCTCCTTGCGGTCGAAGCCGCTCTCCGTCCTGACGACGCGAAGCAGCGTCTGCACGCCATGGTGCGGTCCGACCGGCGCGATCAGGACGCCCTCCGGCTCCAGCCGGTCGAGCAGCGCCTGCGGGATCTCCACCATCGCCGCCGTGACCATGATGCGGTGAAAAGAACCGAGCTCGGCCGAAAGGCTGAGGCCATCGGCGAGGATCACCTCGACATTGCTGCAGTGCAATTTTTCCAGCCGCCGGCGCGCGGCGTCGGCGAGCGCGCGAAAGCGCTCGACCGTGACCACGCTGCCCGCGAGCTGAGCCAGCACGGCCGCCTGATAACCGGAGCCGGTGCCGATCTCGAGCACCCGATGGCTCTTCTGCAGCTGCAGCTGCTCGGTCATGTAGGCCACGACAAAGGGCTGGCTGATGGTCTGTCCGCAGGCAATACCGAGCGCGCTGTCGCGATAGGCGTCCCGCCGATCGCCCTCCTCGACGAAGACCTCCCGCGGCACCTCCTCCATGGCGCGCAGCACCGCCTGATCGCTGATCCCCCGCCGCCGCAGGGTCAGCTGAAACATCATTTTTTCCGGAGGAGGCATCTTGGTTGTCCAATTCTGGCCGGGAGCTCTAACCGGCCCGCGCCATCTGCACCCGTTTTAAGCGAGTCTTCACGTCTTGCCTTGTTCCGGTCACCGGAACCACAACCTTAGCCTTGACGTTAAGGCGCGAGCGACCATTTGCTAACCCGCCACGGATGTCCGATGCGTACTGCTATTGTGGCCATTGCACCTGACAGCCATATTTGCCAACGTGAATCGGATGGGCAAGGGATCGATAGCATGACCACCACGCGCCCGCCGCGCGGTTCTGTATTCCTCGTCGAAGACGAGGTGATGATCAGGATGATGGTCGCCGACATGCTCAACGAGCTCGGCTATACGGTCGCAGCCGAGGCGGGCGAGATCGGCGAAGCGATCCGGCTTGCCCAGAGCACCTATTTCGATCTCGCGATCCTCGACGTCAACGTCAACGGCAAGGTGATCTCGCCGGTCGCCGATCTCCTCAAAGCCCGCGGCCGTCCCTTCATTTTCGCGACCGGCTACGGCTCCTCGGGCCTGCCGGAAGAATATCGCGACCGCCCGGCACTGCAGAAGCCGTTCCAGCTGGAGACGCTGGGCAAGGTGATCGACAGCACGCTCAAGGGCGCGGCGGCCTAACCCTGCTACTTCAATAAGATCCGCCAGCTCGTCCGAGAACGCTTCATCGGTGCGGTCGAGCCTGAGCGGCGTCACCGAGACGTAGCGCGCCGCCAGCGCCGCGAGATCGGTGCCCTCGGCCGGCTTGTCCATCATCGCCGCGCGCTCGAAGCCGATCCAGAAATAGGGATTGCCGCGTCCGTCGCGGCGCTCGTCGATCTTCAGGAAACCGAGGTTGCGCTTGCCCTGCCGCGTCACGCGGATGCCGGCCACCTGCTCCGGCGGGCAGGCCGGGAAGTTGACGTTGATCACCGTATTCCTGGGAATGCCGGCCTCGATCGCCTTGCGCAGGATCGGCGGACCGAATTTCAGCGCGGTTTCCCACAGCGGCTTGCCGCGCGTCTCGATCGAAAATTCCTGCGACAGCGCGAAAGACGGCAGGCCCAGGATCGTGCCTTCGAGCGCGCCGGCGATGGTGCCGGAATAGACCACGTCTTCGGCGACGTTGCGGCCCCGGTTGACGCCCGAGAGCACGATGTCGGGCATGGTCGGTTTGAGGATGTGGTGCGCGCCCATGATCACGCAGTCGGTCGGCGTGCCGCGCACGGCGAAGTGCCGGGGTCCGATCTCGCGCAGGCGCAGGGGATCGTTGAGCGACAGCGAGTGCGAGACGCCGGATTGGTCCAGCTCGGGCGCCACGATCCAGACATCGTCGGACAGCGCGCGCGCGATCTCCTCCACCACCTTCGAGGCCGGGGGCATGGATGCCGTCGTCATTGGTGCAGAGGATTCGCATTGCGCGAACGTCCTTTCGATCGATTCGTTCGCGGGCCGTCTTATCCGTTGCCGGCTGCCGAGGCAAACCGGCCGATATCCGGCCGAAAAGGCCGTGAATGTCGCCCAGATCACACAGCAAGGTGAGCTTTGGCTGTATTGCGGACGGGATTTCGTTGCTATTATTTTCCGCCTGTTTGGGAAGGCACGGGGTTTGACATGACCCGCTTTTCAGCCGCTGCCGTCATTTTGAGTTGGCTGGCTTTTTTCAGTTCGTTTCCGGCGATTGCGCAATCGGACCCGAGCCAGTGCTTTCCCTGGCAGGAGTTCAAGAACGGCACGTGCGTCGCAAAGCCCTCGCAGGCGCCGCCGCCCCTGCCTCCGGTCGGCGCCCACCTCCGCCGTTCCTCCCTGCACCGACGGAACGCGCAGCCTGTCCGGCCAATGCACCTGCCCGATCAACATGCATCTGGAAGGCGGACGCTGCACCGCCGATGCGTCGGTCAGCACGCCGGCGGCGCCCGCCATCGCGCCGGCCGCGGTTGCCCCGCCCATCCCGCCGCCGCTTCCGCAGCAAGCGACCCGCAAGCCCGACGAACCTCTTGTTTGCGATGGCGGCACCGCATCGAACGGCCGATGCGTCTGTCCCGCGGGCTACGCCGTCATGCCGCCACTTGGCGGCGGCAGCGGCGGGACCTGCGTGCGCACCGATGCCGCGAATTGCCAGGGCGGCGAACTCACCGTGAGCGGCACCTGCATGTGCAACGGGCAGGTCATCATGTCCGGCGAGACCTATCTGCTCGAATACACCAACGGCAAATGCGTGCCGAAGCGCTGCCCGATCTCGACCGAAATGCGCGACGGCAAATGCACCGCGGTGTCGGCGGTCACGCCTGCGTCTGCGCCCGAGCCCGAGCCGAAAGCCAAGCCGAAAGAGACCAAGGACGCCGACGAAGGCGAACATCACCGCGGCTGCGGCCACGGCATGGTGCGCACCCATTACGGCAACTGCGTCGTCGCGCGGCGAAAAATGCCGGCCATGACAGCGCCGCCCGGCCTCACCCAGTACTACCGAAACTATCAATTTCCGGGCAACGCCGCACGTCGCCGAACTGATCGCGCATGATCCGGAAAATGTGCAGCGCGGCTGCGCGATGTCGTGCTCAGCGCACGCGCCACATGCTCAGGAATTTCGCAGACGCGCGCTCCATGCGAATGGCGAGCAAGGGATCAACGCGCAAAGGAGGTGGCGGCACGGGAGCGGTCTCCTCCACCTTTGCTTCCGCAACGCGCGGCGATGGCACTGGCTCTTCAGGCTTCGGCTGATGCCGGCTGAATCATCTTCAGCACGCTTTCGACCAGCGGCAATTTCTTGCGCGCCGGCTCCGGGATGGCGGGCGCGCGCGATCTCGATCGCCTTGTCGAAATCCGCCGCGTTGAGCCAGGCCAGCGCGCGGGTGCGCTCGACGACGATCTCATCCCACACGCGGGACACTTCGATGTCGAAACTGCCCTTCAGGCGCTGGTCGATCGCCTGTATCCCGAAACCGGTGACGGCCCATTGCCTGCCAACCCAATAAATGTCGCGATGCAGGGCCATCGGTACTCATTCTCGACTTTTCGCATGATCCTTGCGGAAAACCGGTGCCCACTTTGCGCTAACGCGGCCGTTGCTCCGGGATCATGCGGCGCAATGCAACGACCATACCGCTGGCTTGTGCGCGCGCAACATCGAACGCGCGACAGCGTGCGAGAATTTTATTTTTCGTGTTCGATTAGCTTCAGTCCGCCCATATAGGGCTGCAACACCTCGGGAACGGCGATCGAACCGCCCTGTTGCTGGTAGGTTTCCATGACCGCGATCAGTGCGCGGCCGACCGCGGTGCCGGAACCGTTCAGCGTGTGCACGAAGCGCGGTTTGCCGTCGCTGGCCCGCGATAGCGCGCATCCATGCGGCGCGCCTGGAAATCGCCGCAAACCGAGCAGCTCGAAATCTCGCGATAGGCGCCGCCATCGCCCTGCCCCGGCAGCCAGACCTCGATGTCATAGGTCTTCTGCGCCGAGAAGCCCATGTCGCCTGCACACAAAGTCATCACGCGGTAATGCAGGTCGAGCTGCTTCAAGACCTCCTCGGCGCAGGCGAGCATGCGCTCGAGCTCGTCCTTGCTGGTCTCGGGCGTCGTGATCGAGACCAGTTCGACCTTGCTGAACTGGTGTTGCCGGATCATGCCGCGGGTGTCGCGGCCGGCCGCACCCGCCTCTGCGCGGAAGCACGGCGTCAGCGCCGTGACGCGCATCGGCAACTCTTTTTCGTCGACGATGGATTCGCGGACGAGATTGGTGAGCGAGACCTCGGCGGTCGGGATCAAGCCGAGCCGCTCGGTCTTTATGACGTTCATCAGGAGTTGCAACGAGTTCACCGCGGATAGCCCAGAACTGATCGTCCTCGAATTTCGGCAACTGGCCGGTGCCGAACATCACCTCGTTGCGAACCAGCAGCGGCGGATTGATCTCGCTGTAGCCGTGCTCGTTGGTGTGCAGATCGAGCATGAACTGGCCGATCGCGCGTTCGAGCCGCGCCAGCTTCTTCTTCAGCACGACGAAGCGCGCGCCCGACAGCTTCGCCGCGGTCTCGAAATCCATCAGGCCGAGTTCGCTGACCGAGATCGTCATGCGCTTTCGGCGCAAAGCCGTACGTCGCGCGCCTTGCCGAAGACGTGACGCTGCACATTGCCGTGCTCGTCGGTGCCGTCAGGCACTTCGGGCGCCGGCAGCGGCAGGTTGGGGATCGGCGCAATCTCCTTCGCAAGCTCCTCGTCGGCCGCTTTTGCCGCCTGCTCGAGTTGCGGCAGCGTGGTCTTGAGCTCGGCGACCTCGGCCATCAGCTTCGCTGCGCGCGCGCTCATCCTTCGCCTTCTTGGCCTCGCCGATTTCCTTCGAGGCCGCGTTGCGCCGCGCCTGCGCCTGCTCGGAGGCGAGGATCGCCGCGCGGCGCTTCTCGTCGATCGCCAGCAGCGACGCCGACATCGGCGCAAGCCCGCGCCGCTTCAGCGCGGCATCGAAAGCCTTGCGGATTGTCGCGGATCGATTTGATGTCGTGCATCGGGTCAATTCCTGAACCAGTGTGGCCATCTAGATCAATTCGTGGATGCCCGGGTCAAGCCCGGGCATGACGAATTCACAGCGATGGTACGTGAAAGGCGCCCTACTCGGCGGGATTGGCCGCCGGCGGAGCGCCGGTGGTAGAGGAGGCCTGCGAGGCCGCGGCCTTCTTCTCCACGATCTTCACCGCGATGATCGAGCCCTCATAGAGCGCGAGCAGGGGAATCGCGAGCGAGGCCTGGCTCAACACGTCCGGCGGCGTCAGCACGGCCGCGATGATGAAGGCGACCACGATGAAATAGCGGCGCTTTTCGCGCAGCATCTTCGAGGTGACGATGCCGATCCGCCCCAGCAAGGTCAGGATCACCGGAAGCTGGAAGGCGATCCCGAAAGCGAAGATCAGCGACATCATCAGCGAGAGATACTCGCCGACCTTGGGCAACAGCGCGATCTGCGCGGTCTCGGGACCGGCCGTCTGCTGCATGCCGAGCGAGAAGCGGATCAGCATCGGCAGCACCACGAAATAGACCAGCATCGCGCCGAGCACGAAGAACACCGGCGTCGCGATCAGATATGGCCTGAACGCGTTGCGCTCATGCTTGTAAAGGCCGGGCGCCACGAACTTGTAGATCTGCGTCGCCACGATCGGAAACGAGATGAAGCCGGCGCCGAACAGCGCGAGCTTGAGCTGGGTGATGAAATATTCCAGCAGCGCCGTGTAGATGAATTTCGAGTTCTCCGCGCCGGCGACCCAGACGAACGGCCAGACCAGCACGTTGTAGATCTGCTTGGCGAAGAAGAAGCAGAAGATGAAGGCGACGCCGAAGCCGAGCAGCGCCTTGATCAGCCGCGAGCGCAGCTCGATCAGATGATCCATCAACGGCGCTTTGCTGGCCTCGATGTCGGCGTCGCTCATGACGCTTTGGCGTCCTTGAAGCCGTCGTCGGTCAGGCCGCCGCGTCTGCCTGCGGCTGAACCTCGCCGTGATCGCAAGCGGCTCGGTCGCTGCCGCATGCGTTTCGGCTTCGACAAAGGTCTCCGGCGTCGGAGCCGCCGGTTCGGTCGGCGTGGCCGGCGGCTCGATCGCGGCCGCGGGCTTGTCGATGTCGTCGATCCGAAGCGAGTCGGTGACGTCCTTCTGCAGCGAGGTCATGATGCCGCCGCTGGTCAGGCCGCTCGCGGCCTCCCTCACCTCGTCGAAACTCTTCTTGAGGTCGGCCATCTCGGCCTCGCGCATCGCCTCCTGGAACTGGCCCTGGAATTCGGCGGCCATCTTGCGCGCCTTGCCCATCCATTGCCCGACCATGCGCAGCACGCCCGGCAATTCCTTCGGGCCGATCGCGATCAGCGCGACAACCGCGATGACGACGATTTCACTCCAGCCGATGTCGAACATGAAAAATTCCGCTCACGCGAAGCCGCTTGCCTTCGGCAAAACGAAGGCGTCTGCGTCGGATCGGATCGGGCTCAGACCGCCTTGCTGCCGACGTCCTGTCGCGCTGCCGACGGCGACGCAGCATTGTGATCGATGGACTTCACGGGCTCGGGCTTGTCGGACGCGGTCTCGTCGTCCTTCATGCCCTTCTTGAAGGCCTTGATGCCCTGGGCAACGTCACCCATCAGATCCGAAATCTTGCCGCGGCCGAACAGCAGCAGGACGACTGCGATCACCACGATCCAGTGCCAAATGCTAAGCGAACCCATCCTGCAACCCTCCAAACGGGAAATGGCCGATCATCCGGCCCTGTTCTTTCCCCGGAAAGTAGGCCCGCGGGGTGTCAAAAACAAGGACTTCAACCCCGGCAAATCGCTGCAGGTCTTACGTATTATGGCTACCGTTAATCGCGGCTAAATGCAGCTCTCGGAACTAGCTCTCGCCGTCCTTTTCCGGCTCGACCGCGGGCGCCAGCGCCAGATCGAGATCGCCGACCTCGAGCGGGTCCTCGTCCTCGCGCAGCGCCGGATCGTCCGAGGGCGTCGGAACATTAAATCCGGTCGGCAGCCGCGAATCCAGCAAGCCCGTGCCCTTCAATTCCTCCAGACCCGGCAAGTCGCCGAGCGCTTCGAGGCTGAACTGCGACAGGAATGTTTCCGTGGTTCCGAAGGTCAGCGGCCGGCCCGGCGTCTTGCGGCGGCCGCGCGGCCTGATCCATCCGGTTTCCAGCAGCACATCGAGCGTTCCCTTCGAGGTGATCACGCCGCGGATTTCCTCGATCTCGGCGCGCGTCACCGGCTGGTGATAGGCGATGATCGCGAGCACCTCGATCGCCGCGCGCGACAGCCGCCGCGTCTCCGTGCTCTCGCGGGTCATCAGCCAGGCGAGATCGCCGGCCGTGCGGAACGTCCACTTGTTGGCGATGCGAACCAGATTGACGCCGCGCGAAGCATATTCCGCCTGCAATTGCGCGAGCGCGGCCTTGATGTCGACGCCGTCGGGCATGCGCTTGGCGAGCGTCGCCTGATCGAGCGGCTCGGTGGAGGCGAACAACAACGCTTCGAGGAGCCGCAGCTCTTCCGGCCGCGCATTGGCATCGGCGGGCGTGTCCTCGGCGTCGTCCATGCGTTTCTCCGCCAGGCTTGCCATGGCAGCGTCTCCTTATTGCATTACAGGTCCGCCGACGGCGCCGCGTCAGTCGGTTGCGGCGCGCGCTTGCGGAAATACAGCGGCGCGAACGCCGCTTTCTGGTTCAGCTCCATCGCGCCTTCGCGCACCAGTTCGAGTGCGGCGGCGAAGCTCGACGCAAACACGGTGGCCTTCTGCGAGGGATCGACGACATAGGCGAGCAGATATTCGTCGAGACAGCTCCAGTCCTCGGCCAGCCCGACCAGGCGCTCCAGCGAGGCGCGCGCTTCGGTCAGCGACCACACCGTGCGCTTGGCGAGATGCACCGAGGCGAGCACGCGCTGCTGGCGCTGCGCGGCGTAGGCGGTGAGCAGATCGAACAGCGTCGCCGTGTAATGGGGATGGCGGATATGGGCGATCGTCTCGGGATTGCCGCGCGGAAACACCTCGCGCTTCAACTGCGGCCGGTTCATCAGGCGGTTGGCGGCCTCGCGGATCGCCTCCAGCCGGCGCAGCCGGTTGGCGAGCGCGGTCGCCATCTCCTCGGCGCTCGGACCTTCGGCGGCCGGCGGCTCCGGCAGCAGCAGGCGCGACTTCAGAAAGGCGAGCCAGGCCGCCATCACGAGATAATCGGCGGCAAGCTCCAGCCGGATCTTGCGCGCTTCCTCGATGAACCGCAGATACTGGTCGGCCAGCGCCAGGATCGAAATCTTGGACAGGTCGACCTTCTGCTGCCGCGCCAGCGCGAGCAGCAGGTCGAGCGGACCTTCATAGCCCTCGACGTCGACGACCAGCGACGGCTCGCCCTCGGCAAGCTCGGCCGGCCGTCCCGGTCTCGAAGGACAAAATCTCCGCGGTCATGCACCCGCTCCCAATCGTCCGATCAGCGCATCGAGTTCGGCCTTCGCCGCCGCCCGATCGAACGGCTGCGGAGGTTTGCGCGCAGCCAACGCCTGCTGCGCCCTGATCAACGCCTTGCCCGACAATTCGGGCGCCTCGCGGGCGACTTCCTGCATCTCGTCCAGCTTGCCGCTGCAATGCAGGATCATGTCGCATCCGGCGGCAATCAGCGGCCCGGCTGCGCTCACCGATCGAGCCGGCCAGCGCGTTCATCCCGACGTCATCACTCATCAACAGACCCTGGAACCCGATCAAGCCGCGAATCACCTGTTCGATCATTGTCGCAGAAGTCGTGGCCGGTTGGGCAGCGATCGATGGCGGAAAACACAACATGTGCCGTCATCGCCATCGGCAGATCGGCCAAGGGCTTGAACGCGGCAAAATCGGTCCTTTCGAGCTGTTCCCTCGGCGTATCGACAGTCGGCAGCGCCAGATGGCTGTCGGCGGTGGCGCGGCCATGGCCGGGAATGTGCTTCAGCACCGGTAAGATGCCACCCTGCTCCAGGCCCTCGGTCACCGCACGCGCGATCGCAGCCACTTTGCCCGGCTCGTCCCCATAGGCACGATCGCCAATGACGGCATCGGCGCCGGGAACCGGGATATCCGCCAGCGGCAGGCAGTCGACGGTCACGCCCATCGGCAGCAAATCGTCGGCGATCAGCCGGGCGCTGAGGCGGGCGGCCTGCAAGCCCAGCTTCGAATTCGATGTCGTAGAGCTGCCCGAAGGCCGCGCCGGCCGGATAGTTCGGCCAGTGCGGCGGCCGGAAGCGCTGCACCTGCCCGCCCTCCTGATCGACCAGAACCGGAGCATCCGGCTCGCCCTGCGGCCTCCCGCATTTCGCGAACCAAAGCTGCCACTTGCGCGGGGTTATCGATGTTCCGCCTGAACAGGATGAAACCCCAGGGCCGCTCGGCCGCGATGAACGCGCGCTCGTCCGCGGTCAGCGTGGTGCCGGAGGTGCCCGTGATGAATGCGCGATTGAGCCATGCGGCCGATTAGCCCGCGGCCCGCGAGAGGGTCAAGGAAACCGCAGCTTTTTCCTTTGGATCGATCCGATCAGGGGACCCAGCACTGGCCGCCTGCGGTCGAGTAACCCGAGCAAAACCGCGTGGCTTCGTCGCGCGATGCGAACGGCCCGACCATGGCGCGGTAGGAGACGCCCTTCTTGCCGTCGACCCGTTTGATGACGGGCGAGCGCGAGCTGAGCTGGTCAGGATATTTCTTCTGCATCGACCGGAACACGGCCTCCGCCTCAGCCTCGGTCGGCTGCGAGGCGATCGAGACCAGGAATTTGCCCTCGCTCGCTTGCACGGCGCCAGTGCCGGGTGCTCCCGGCGGCGGTTGCAGGGTCGCGACGCGACGCGGCTCAGGGGCCGGTGCCGAGGCCTGCGCATCCGGGGCCAGCGAAAGCGGTGCGTTGGCAGCCGCTGCGGGCGGCGGCGCATTGCGCGGCGCGGTGGAAGCGGACTTCGCCGGCTTTGCAGCCGGAGCTGCAGCGGGCGCCGGAGCTGGAACCGGACCGGCATCGGCCTGATCGCCGCGAACCGACAGCGTCTTGATCTTGCGCGGTTCGCTGCTCGGCAAGGTGCCGTTGGTCGGCACGGCCGCAGGCGGCGGCGCGGCGGTTGCAACGCTGGCCGGCGACGGCGGATTGGCGTTGAGGTTCGGCGGCGGGAATACCACGCGCGGCGCGCCATTGTTGGCGTTGACGTCGACCGGCCTTTCCTCGCGCGGCACGATCTTCTCGGTGCCATCGCCGATCGGCATGCGATCGGGCGTCTTGCTCGCGGTATCGGCCGGCGCCGGTATCACCTTGGTCGGCGTGTTGTCGGCCTTGATGATCGGCGGATCGCCGCTCTTCGGGTCCGCCGATATAGGTGCGATAGGCGAACGCGGCACCCGTGCCGACGACGGCGAGCGCAAGCACCGCGGCGACCGTCAGCAGGCCGCCGGCACGCTTGCGAACGGGCTCGGGTTCTTCCTCATAGCCGTCCTGATAGGCGTAGGGATCGTCGGGATAGGCGGCCTCGCGCTGATAGTCCTGCGCGCCGCCTTGAAGCTGACCGTAAAGCGCATCGTCATAGCGCGCGGGATCGGCGTGTTGCTCCGTCTCCTGATCGGCCTGCTCGTAAGCCTGCTCCTGGGGATCGTCCTCGTATTGCGGTGCCGGCAACGCGCGGCGCAACGGGTGGACCTGACTTGGATAGTCCTCCTGCGCGGGGGCCTGCCGCTGTTGCGGCACGGCGCGCGCGTTCGCGCGCTGCATCCAGGCCGGCGGCCCAGGAGGCTCCTCCTCGACCGGCTCTTCGTATTGCGGTTCTTCGTATTGCGGCTCTTCGTATCGCGGCGGCTCATACCGCGGCGCCGCGCGCGGCACGGGCGGCGGAGGCGGGTTCGACTTGCCCTGTGCCGAATGGATCGGTCTGCCCGATCAACCGCGCCAGCTCGGCGAGCGGATCGCTGCCGGCGTCATGCTGATCGCCGCCGCGATCATCCTCGTCGGCGGGGAAAGGTCTGCCCTGATATCGATCAGCCATCGTCGTGATGCGTCCCCTACGGGAAAGAGCCCCCACAACTCTTGCACGCGAACCGGTCTTGGAACCGATGAGCCCCCAAAGCCCATGCGGGCGGCCGCCGGCGCCAGACTAGCGCATTTCGTCGGGTGCGTGGACGCCCAAAATGGCGAGCCCCGACGCCAGCACCGAGACGACCCCCTGAACCATGGCCAGCCGCGCCTTGGTAAGGTTTGCATCATCTTTGATAATGAAGCGTAAATAGGGCAAATCCCGGCCCTTGGTCCAAAGCGCGTGGAACTCACTGGCGAGATCATAGAGGTAAAACGCAATTCGGTGCGGCTCATGTGCGGCCGCCGCCCCCTCGATCATCCGGGGGTAGAGTGCGAGCCGTTTCAGCAGGTCGAGCTCGGCCGGATCGGTCAGCCGCTCGACCGGCGCGCTCCGCCAGATAAGCCACCCTCGCCTGCCCCTCATGCGGCAGGTCGGGCAGCGCCTCCTCCCGGGCATTGCGGAAGATCGAATGGCCGCGGGCGTGGCCGTACTGGACGTAGAACACCGGGTTGTCGCGTGACTGCTCGATCACCTTGGCGAGGTCGAAGTCGAGCACCGCATCGTTCTTGCGGTAGAGCATCATGAAGCGGACGGCGTCGTTGCCGACCTCGTCGACGACCTCGCGCAAGCGTGACGAAATCGCCGGAGCGTTTCGACATCTTCACGGGCTCGCCGTTGCGGAGCAGCCTCACCAGCTGGACGATCTTGATGTCGACCGTCGCCCGCCCCTCCGTGACGGCCTTCACCGCCGCCTGCGTGCGCTTGATGTAGCCGCCGTGATCGGCGCCGAACACGTCGATCAGATCGGCGAAGCCGCGATCGAACTTGCCTTTGTGGTTGGCGATGTCGGAGGCGAAATAGGTGTAGGAGCCGTCCGACTTGATCAGCGGACGATCGACATCGTCGCCATAGGCGGTGGCGCGGAACAGCAGCTGCTCGCGATCCTCCCAATCCTCGGACAGCTCGCCCTTCGGCGGCGGCAGCCGGCCGGTATAGACGTCGCCGCGCTCGCGCAGGAAATCGATGGTCTCGGCGACCTTGTTGTTGCCGCCCTCGATCAGCGACCGCTCCGAGAAGAACACGTCGTGCCTGATGTTGAGCGCGGCGAGATCGCCCTTGATCTCGTCCATCATCATGGCGATCGCCTTGGCGCGCACGATCGGCAGCCATTGCGCCTCGCTCATCGCGCGCAGCTTGTCGCCATGTTCAGCTGGCGAGCGCCTGCGCCGACCGGCTTCAGATAGTCGCCGGGATAGAGCCCCTCGGGGATCGCGCCGATGTCCTCGCCGAGCGCCTCGCGATAACGCAGGAACGCCGAGCGCGCGAGCACGTCGACCTGGGCGCCGGCATCGTTGATGTAATATTCGCGCGTGACGTCGTGGCCGGCGAATTGCAGCAGGCTGCACAGCGCGTCGCCGAACACGGCGCCGCGGCAATGGCCGACATGCATCGGCCCGGTCGGATTGGCCGAGACATATTCGACATTGACCTTGGGCGCGCCTGCTTTCGGCGGCAGCCGGCCGTAACCGTCGCCTTCGCGCAGCACAGCGCGCAGCGCATCGGTCCATGCGACGGGCTTCAGCGTGAGATTGATGAAGCCGGGACCGGCGATGTCGACCTTCTCGATCAGATCTTCGGTACGCAGCTTCGCCGCGATCGTCTCGGCGAGATCGCGCGGCTTCGATTTCGCCTCTTTCGCCAGCACCATCGCGGCATTGGTCGCCATGTCGCCATGGCTGGCGTCGCGCGGCGGCTCGACCACCACGCGGGAAAAATCGGTCCCCTCGGGCCAATTGCCGTCCTTCGCGAGATCAGCGCAGATCGCATGCACGCGCGCCAGCACGTCGGCAAACAGATGAACGGATTGAGTTTTCGCAGGCATGGCCGCCGCCTAACGCAATTCCGGGGTCGAGTCAAAAAGCCGCTGATGCTCGGTCAGCGCAAAGCGGTCGGTCATCCCCGCGATGAAATTGCCGATCCGCCGCGCGCGCGCCGCCTCGCTTTCCTGCGCGATCCCGTCCTGCCATTCGGCCGGCAGCGTGGCGGGATCGCCGAGGTAGCGCGCGAACAGATTGGCCACGATGTCCTCGGCCTCGCCCATCACCCGCATCACGCGTGGATGCCGGTACATGTGCTGCTTGAGGAACGCCTTGATGGCTGCTTCCGCCTCGGTCACGGCGGGCGCGAAAGCAACCAGTTGCCTGTCGTGATGCCTGACATCGTCAGGCGACATCGGATGCGCCGCATCGAGCCGCTTGTGCGCCTCGGAGACGACCGAGCCGATGAAGTAGGAAATCAGCTCGCGCACCAGCTCGGCGCCGCGCCGGTCCTGGTCGAGCCCGGGATAGTGCGCGTCGATCTCGCCGATCATGTCGGCCAGCAGCGGCATGACCTTGAGATCGTCGATGCCGAACAGGCCGGCGCGCAGGCCGTCGTCGATGTCATGCGCGTCATAGGCGATGTCATCGGCGATCGCCGCGACCTGCGCTTCCAGCGAGGCGAAGCTCCAGAGCTCGAGATCGTGCGTCTTGACGTAGTCGGCGATGCCGATCGGCACGCCGTGATCGCCGAGCGCCGCACCGTTGCGGTCGGTCAGCGGTCCATTGTGCTTGACGATGCCTTCGAGCGATTCCCAGGTGAGGTTCAGCCCGTCGAAGTCGGGATAGCGATGCTCCAGCGCGGTCACCACCCGCAAGCGTCTGGGCGTTGTGATCGAAGCCGCCATGCGCCTTGAGGCAGGCATCGAGCGCGCGCTCGCCGGCGTGGCCGAACGGGGGATGGCCGAGATCATGCGCCAGCGCCAGCGTCTCGGTGAGGTCCTCGTCGAGCCCGAGCTGGCGCGCCAGTGCGCGGGCGATCTGCGCGACCTCCAGCGAATGGGTCAGCCGGGTGCGGTAATGGTCGCCCTCGTGGAAGACGAATACCTGCGTCTTGTGCTTCAGGCGGCGGAAGGCGGTGGAATGGATCACCCGGTCGCAATCGCGCCGGAACGGGCTGCGGGTGCGGCTGGGCGGCTCCGGGAACAGCCGGCCCCGGCTGTGGTCGGGGTCGCAGGCATAGAGCGCGCGGGGGGCAGCCATTCCGACCGACACGGTGTATTGATCCCCCGAAAGGTTTGATTCCAGCGCGTTTCACACATAACTATGACGCGGGAATTGGAGCAACGATAAGCCATGACCACCGACGTCACCATCAGCGAGCGGGCTGCCCGCCGCATCGGCGAAATCCTCGGCAAGGAGGGCGGCGGCGCCATGCTGCGCATCTCGGTCGAGGGCGGCGGCTGCTCCGGCTTCCAGTACAAGTTCGACGTCGACCACGACAAGGCCGCAGACGATCTCGTGATCGAGCGCGACGCCGCCGTGGTGCTGATCGATCCGGCCTCGGTGCCGTTTCTTGCGGGTTCGGAGGTCGATTTCGTCGACGATCTGATCGGCGCGTCCTTCCGCGTCAACAATCCGAACGCCACCGCCTCCTGCGGCTGCGGCACCAGCTTCTCGATCTGACGCTACGAGCCAAATGCGCGTCGCGACCTGGAACGTCAATTCGATCCGGCAAAGAATCGAACCGGTGATGGCGTGGCTGAAGGAGACCCAGCCGGACATCGCCTGCCTGCAGGAAATCAAATGCACCGACGACGCCTTCCCGCGGCTCGAGATCGAGTCGCTCGGCTACAACGTCGTCACCCACGGCCAGAAGGGCTTCAACGGGGTGGCGCTGCTGTCGAAGCTGCCGTTCGATGAGAGCAAATCCGGCCTGCCCGGCGACGATGCCGACGACCATGCGCGCTTCCTCGAAGGCGTGGTGACGCTCAAAAGCGGCGCGCTGCGCATCGCCTGCCTCTATCTGCCCAACGGCAACCCCGCAAACACCGACAAATATCCCTACAAGCTCAAATGGATGTCGCGGCTTCTTGAGTATTCGAAGGAACGCCTGAAGGCCGAGGAGCCGCTGATCCTGGCCGGCGATTTCAACGTCATTCCGACGGCTGACGACGTCTACAATCCCGCCCGCCTGGGTCGGTGACGCGCTGTTCCGTCCCGAGACGCGCGAAAGCTTCCAGGCCCTGCTCGGCCTCGGTCTCACCGACGCGCTGCGCGCGGTCAACGATGCGCCCGGCCAGTACACCTTCTGGGACTATCAGGCCGGCGCCTGGCAGAAGAACTGGGGCCTGCGCATCGATCATCTCCTGATGTCGCCGCAGGCCAGCGACCGCCTGATCGATGTCGGCATCGACAGCTATGTGCGCGCCTGGGAGAAGCCGTCCGACCACGTGCCGGTCTGGGCCGACCTCGATCTCGAGGCGGCGTGATCGTTCGCGACGCCACGCCGGCGGATGCTGTCGCGGCCTGTGAGGTGATGCGCGCGTCGATTGCCGAACTCTGCGTTCCCGATCATCGCAACGACCCCGAAATCCTGAGACGTTGGCTCGCCAACAAGACACCGGAACATTTCGCGACGTGGATCGCCGATCCCGACGCCTCGCTGCTGGTTGCCGTCGAGCGTGAAGCGATTCTCGCCGTCGGTTCGGTCAGGAACGACGGCGAGATCATGCTGAACTATGTTTCGCCAAAGGCGCGATTCCACGGCGCCAGCACCGCGCTCCTGAAGGCGCTGGAAAGAAGAGCCGCGGAGCGCGGCAATTCGCAGTGCAAGCTGGTCTCGACCGAAACCGCGCACCGCTTCTATCGCGCGCGCGGCTATGTCGATACCGGCGCGCCGGAGGGGCGGTTCGGCACCAGTTCGTCCTATCCGATGTCGAAGAAAATTTAGGTTCTTCCGACCGGAGGTAGCGAATGGAATTGCAATCCACCATCACCTGCCCGGCTTGCAGCCATCAGGCCACCGAGACGATGCCTGTCGACGCCTGCCAGTTCTTCTATGACTGCAGGGCATGCGGAACACGGCTTAAGCCGAAGGCCGGCGACTGCTGCGTGTTTTGTTCGTACGGGACAGTCCCATGCCCACCGATCCAGGCCGGCACCAGCTGCTGCAAATAAAAAGGCCGCCTCATTTTTGTTTGCGCATGATCTTGTCGGAAAACCGCTGCACACTTTTCCGGATCATGCGCCGGACGGCCTTTCGTTGCGCCTGGTCGAGATGCCTGAGCTCAGTCGCGGCGGCCCTGCACCCACTGCTCGACATACTTCACGGCCATCGCGCGCTCGTCCTCGGTCGAGCTGGCGACCGCGCGGTTGTAGTTTTCCTTGATCCAGGCCTCGTCGGGCGAGGCGCCTTCGCAGGCGAGCGCCAGGAACATCAGGCCGCGCGCACGCTGCGGCCGCATGCGGTCGCCGTTGAACAGCATTTCGCCGAGCTGCGCCTGCGCCAGATGCTGGCCCTTCTTCGCCGCCTGTCCCATCCAGCGCAGTCCGACCGCCATCTCGTTCGGGGTGGCGTCGACGCCCTTCAGATAGAGCCGGGCGAGATCGTATTGCGCGTCGGCGTTGCCGAAATAGGACGCGGCGTAATACAGCATCTCGCGCGCCCGCTCCGGATCCGACTTCACCTTCGAGTTCGGAATGCCGCTGAGATAGTAGCGGCCCAGCGCCACGAAGGCATTGGCAACGACCGCCGACTGCGGCGCATTCGGATTGTCTTCCGCATGCTGGCTGGCGATGCGCTGGAAGTAGTCGAACGCCATCACATCGTTGCGCACGACGCCGTCGCCGTCGGCATACATCCGGCCGAGCTTCCACTGCGCCAGGGGATGGCCGCCTTCGGCGGCATATTGCAATGCGGTGAGGCTGGAATCCTGAGGCGTTGCAGGCACTGCCACGGCTTTCTTCACACCGGGCGAAGCAACGGGCGGCTGATTGACCGGCGAACCATCGAACGCAAGCGCAGGGGTGGCCAGCAATGCTGCCCCCAACGCCAACGCAACAATGGTACGCTCAGATGTCCGCATAGCACTGTTTCTCGTGCGCGCCACCGGGGTGGGTTACGGCCCCAGCCACTGCCGGCCCAACCTGTTGGGCATATTTCCAGAGCGCGCCCGACGTGTGATTAGTCTCGCGAGGGCGCCATTTGGTTTTGCGTTCCGCGAGCTCAGCGTCGCTCAATTTTACGTTAAGGGTTCCGACGACGGCGTCGATCTCGATGATGTCGCCGTCCTGCAGCAGGCCGATCGGTCCGCCCATGGCGGCTTCCGGCCCGACATGGCCGATGCAGAAGCCGCGGGTGGCGCCGGAGAACCGGCCGTCAGTGATGAGTGCGATCTTACCGCTGGTGCCCTGCCCGGTCAGCGCTGCCGTGGTCGAGAGCATTTCCCGCATGCCGGGACCGCCGCGCGGGCCCTCATAGCGGATCACGATGACCTCGCCTTCCCTGTAGGTGCGCTTCTGGACGGCCTCGAAGGCGTCCTCCTCGCAGTCGAAGCAGCGGGCCGGCCCGGTAAACTTCAGGTTCGACATGCCCGCGACTTTCACGATCGCTCCTTCTGGCGCGAGGTTGCCCTTCAAGCCGACCACACCGCCGGTGACGGTGATCGGCTTGTCGGCCGGCCGCACCACGTCCTGGTGCGGGTTCCATTTCACGCTTTTGAGGTTTTCTGCGATCGTTCGGCCGGTGACTGTCAGACAATCCCCATGCAAATGACCGTGATCGAGCAGGGTCTTCATCAGAAGCGGTATGCCGCCAGCTTCAAACATGTCTTTGGCGACATAACGGCCGCCCGGCTTCAAATCCGCGACATACGGCGTCTTTTTGAAGATTTCCGCCACGTCAAATAAGTCGAACTTGATGCCGCACTCGTGGGCGATCGCCGGCAGGTGCAGGCCGGCATTGGTCGAGCCGCCTGAGGCCGCGACCACGGCGGCGGCGTTCTCCAGCGCCTTGCGGGTGACGATGTCGCGCGGGCGGATGTTGGACCGGATCAGGTCCATCACCTTCTCGCCCGCGGTCATGCAGAAGGCATCGCGGATCTCGTAAGGCGCCGGCGCGCCGGCCGAATATGGCAGCGCCAGCCCGATCGCCTCGGAGACGGTCGCCATGGTGTTGGCGGTGAACTGCGCGCCGCAGGCGCCGGCCGAGGGGCACGCCACCCGCTCGATCTCGTCGAGGTCCTCGTCCGACATGGCGCCGACCGAGTGCTTGCCGACGGCCTCGAACATGTCCTGCACGGTGACCTGCTGGCCCCGGAAATTGCCGGGCAGGATCGAGCCGCCATAGATGAAGATCGAGGGCACGTTGAGCCGCACCATGGCCATCATCATGCCCGGCAGCGACTTGTCGCAGCCGGCGAGGCCGACGAGGGCGTCATAGGCGTGGCCGCGGACGGTCAGCTCGACCGAGTCGGCGATGCATTCGCGCGACGGCAGCGAGGAGCGCATGCCGTCATGGCCCATGGCCATGCCGTCGGTGACCGTGATGGTGCAGAACTCGCGCGGCGTGCCGCCGCCGGCCGAGACGCCCTTCTTGACGGCCTGGGCCTGGCGCATCAGCGCGATGTTGCAGGGGGCGGCTTCATTCCAGCAGGAGGCAACGCCAACCAGCGGCTGATGAATCTGCGCGGTGGTCAGCCCCATCGCATAGAGGTAGGAGCGGTGCGGGGCGCGCGCGGGCCCCTCCGTCACGTGACGGCTGGGAAGCCTGCTCTTGATGTTCGTCTTGGCGTCCATCGCAACCTGTTTCCTCAAGCCGTCTCTTGGTTGACCCGGAACACCTGCGTTGGGTTCCGCGCCTCTCGCGAGCGGCTTTGCGGGTTCATTGCCCGCGAAAGATCATTTCATTGAGGGGTGTGGCTAAAAAGCGGCGCGAGCAAGAGCCGGCCGCGGCGGACGCCAAATGTTCGCCAACTGTTGCGAGGCCGCAACATTCGTTGCGCGATGGCAACCATTTGTTAACGCGGGGGGACGAACGCTGCACAACCTGGGGGCGCCTTTGCGAAGTCCTATTGTCGGGCAGCCGCATCCTGCTGCGCCGATGGCGGGACCAGGACCGCGCGGCGTTCGCCGATATGAACGCCGACCCGCGCGTGATGGAGTTTTCCGCAGCTGCCTACGCGCGCCAGCGACGCCATGGTCGACGGCATCGAGGCGCACTTCAATGAGCATGGCTTTGGACTGCTGGGCGGTCCGATGGTCCCGAACGTCGCGCCGTTCATCGGTTTCGCCGGATTGTCGATCGCAAGGTTCAACCCTCGTGCATCGAGGTCCCGATGCGTCCGCGCGCGATGCCATCGGCGGTCGGCGCGGTTGTCGATCCCAGAGTTCGAGGCTCGCATCCCGACGCCTTGCATGCGAACCTCCGATCGCGCGCTGTCATGGCGCGCATTGGGGATGCAGCGCGATGCCGCCGAGGTCGACATCGCGCTTGCGGCATGGGTTCGGATGTGCTCGTCCCCGGCCCGTCGGCCGACGGCTCAAATCGCCACGCTGAGCGCGTCGTATTCGAACAGCCAGTCGTAGCGCTCGCGGACGCGCTCCGGCTGCCACTCGCGCGAGACGTAGTCGTCGGCGCCTTCGGCATGGGCGAGCGCCGGATTGTGGAAGCGCCTGGCGTTCTCGGTCGACTTCGTCACGATCGAATTGGTGCGCTCGATCCGCGCGCGCTGATAGCGCTGCAGCGCCTCCTGCGGCGGATACGTCTCGAGGCATCGCGCCAGCACCATGCCGTCCTCGATCGCCATGTTGGCGCCTTGCGCGAGGAACGGCAGCGTCGGATGCGCGGCATCGCCGATCAGGCAGGCGCGTCCCGTGACGAAGCGATCCAGCGGATCGCGCCCGAGCAGCGCCCATTTGTAGGGAACGTCGATGTTTTCGATGAGGGTGTGGATCTCCGGATTCCAGCCCGCGAACGACGCGCTGCAGGCCTCGCGCGTGCCGCGCTCGGTCCAGGATTCCACCGGCCAGCTCTCGCCCTCGAAGACGCCGACAAAGTTCAACAGCTCGCCGCGGCGAACCGGATAGGTGATGACGTGGCCGCCGGGTCCGACCCAGTTGGTGCCGACGTCGCGCTGCATGGTCGGCGGCAGCCGCTCCATCGGCACCAGGCCGCGCCAGGCCGCCACGCCCGCGAAGAACGGCTTGTCGGTCGCCGCCGATCTGGCGGCGGATTTCGGAGTGAACGCCGTCGGCGCCGACCACGACGTCGCCGCGATGCGTCTCGCCATTGGCGAGACGAAGACGGATGCCGCCATCGTCCTCGTCGAATCCGACGCAGCGGCTGTCGAGGTGCAGCCGGCCCGGCGCGCGGGCGTTGAAGGCCTCGACACAGCACGCGGTGGAAATCGCCCCGATGCACCATCCAGTACGGCGCGCCATAGATCGCGCGCGAGGAGACGCCGAGATCGAACAGCTTCCAGGTCCGCCCGGTCGAGAACAGCCTGATCTGCTTGCCCGAGGGTTCGGAGGCGATCGCCTGCATCTGCCTGCTCGAGGCCGAGCGCGATCAGGACCCGCGTGCCATTGGCGCTGAGCTGGACGCCGGCGCCGAGCTCGCGCAATTCGGCCGCCTGCTCGAAGATCTCGACCTCGATGCCCCGCTGCAGCAGCGCACAGTCCCGCGACCAGCCCGGCGATGCCGGCGCCCGCGATCAGGACCTTCGGCTTCGGCTGCGCGCTCACGGCAGGACTAGTCCTTCATCCCCGTGATCGACGCGCTGATGGCGCGGGGATCGCGCTGCGGCCAGCGGCCGCTGTCGACCTGCGTGAGGAAATCGCCGACGATGCGATTGTACTCGTCGGGCTCCTCCAGATTGATGGCGTGGCCGCAATTCGGCATCACCGCCAGCGCCGCGGACGGGATGGTCTGCTTCATCAGCACGCCCGGCAGCAGGCACGGCCAGTCCTCGTCGCCATGGATCACCAGCGTCGGCACGGTGATGCGCTTCATCTCCTCGACCAGCGTGTAGAGCGACGGCCGCTCCTTCTGCACACCCTGCTGGGTGTTGGCCGATCCGACGGCCGAATGCTCCGCCAGCATTTTCTTGAACTCGGCGTGGCCGCGCGGGTCCTTGTTCTCGTACTGCACACGGGTCGGCCCGTAGGCGTAGCGTTCGGCGAAAGGCGCCATGCCCTCGCTGCGCAGCGCCTTCGCGATCACGTCGGCTTCCGCGCGAAACGTCGCGCGCTTGTCGGGCTCGGCGCCGTAGCCGCAGCCGCCGATGCAGAGCGAGGCCGCGCGCGGCTGATGCCGCAGGCCGAAATGCAAGGTGGCGAAGCCGCCCATCGACAGACCGACGATATGCGCCTGCTTCTCGCCGATGTGATCGAGCACCGCGAGGATATCGTCGGCGGCGCGCGCTTGCGAATAGGAGGAGACCTGCTCGGGCACGTCCGACGGCGGAAAGCCGCGCGCGTTGAAGGCCACCGCGCGATAGCGCTGGCCGAAATGCCGCAGCTGCGGCTCGAAGCTCCTGATGTCGCCGGCGAACTCGTGGACGAAGATCACGGGCCGGCCGCTGCCGGTCTCCTCGAAATACAGGCGTACGCCGTCATCTGTCGTCGCATGAGGCATCAGGCCACCCGCTTGTCCTCTGCTCTTGCCGTGAGCGCCATTGGCGCGCGGCAGCACCACGATGAATTCGGTGAAATTGCCGGGCTCGGTTGCGACATCGATGGTGCCGCCATGCTGCTTGACGATGATGTCATGGGTCATCGACAGGCCGAGCCCGGTGCCCTCGCCGGCCGGCTTGGTGGTGAAGAAGGGATTGAACATCTTCTCCTTCACCTCGGGCGGAATGCCGGTGCCGTTGTCGCGGATGCGGATTTCGACGGAGTTTCCGCGATCTTTCGTCGTCGCAAGCAGCGTCGGCTCGAAGGCCGCCTCGCCGTTCTCCGCCTTGCGCCGGGTCGCGGCATAGAAGCCGTTCGAGATCAGGTTGAGCAGCGCGCGCGTAATCTCCTGCGGAAACAGCTCGGCCTCGCCGGCGTCGGCGTCGAATTCGCGCTCCAGCGTGATGTTGAAGCCGGATTTCTCGGCGCGCGCGCCGTGATAGGCGAGATTGAGGCTTTCCTCGACCAGCGCATTGATGTCGGCGGCGCGCTGCTCGCCCGATCCCTCGCGCGAATGCAGCAGCATGTTCTTGACGATGGAGTCGGCGCGCTTGCCGTGCTGCACGACCTTTTCGAGATTGGACTTCAGCAGCTGCGTCAGTTCGTTGACCTCCTGCTGAAGCTTCTCGGCGAGTTGCGCCTGCTTCGAGCACATCATTGAGCTCGTCGGTCAGCTCGACCGACAGCGCCGAGAAATTGTTGACGAAGTTGAGCGGGTTCTTGATCTCGTGGGCGATGCCGGCGGTGAGCTGGCCGAGCGAGGCGAGCTTCTCGGTCTGCACCAGGCGATCCTGCGCGGCGCGGAGATCGTCGAGCGATTGCGACAGCTCGCGGGTGCGCTGCTGGACCTGCTCGAACAGGCGTGCATTTTCGATCGCAATGACCGCCTGATCGGCGAAGGTCTGCAGCAACTCGGTCTGCCGTTGCGGAAATGTCCCGGTTTGCGGCCGTGCGATCGCCATCACCCCGACGACCTCGTTCTCGCGCATCATCGGGACCGCCAGCGTGGATCGAAGCTGGCTTATGTTCGATCCCGAGGAGTCGTTGCGAATGCGATCGCGGACGATCGGATCGAACTCCGGGTCCGCGAAGAAGTCGGTCACGGCGTGCACCTTGCCGGTCAGGATTACGCGTTCGGCGGCCGTGCCGCGGCCAGCGCGGATCGGCCGTCCCTTGAACAGCTGGCTCGCCGCCTCGACGCCGGTCCCGGCAATCGCCTTGCATTCGAATGCCTCGTCGCCTCTCAAATAGAGCAGGCCCAGACTGGCGCCGCAGAGTTTGTAGGCGGACTCCACCAGATGTATCGAGCACGGTCTGCAGATCGAACAGCCGAGCGGCTGATCACCTTGAGCACGTCGGCGGTCGCGGTCTGCTGCTGCAGCGATTCCTCGAGATCGCGCGTCTTGGCCTGCACCTCCTCGAACAGCTCCACGTTCTGGATCGCGATGACGGCCTGGTCGGCGAAGGTGCGCACGAGTTCGACGTCCTTGTCGGCAAATGCACCGGGCTCCTTGCGGGTGATGCTGATGAAGCCGATGACTTCATTGTCGCCCTTGAGCGGCACGACAAGCCGGCTGCGCCAGCCACGCGCGCGAGCCACATTCCTGCTGCTCTCGGGCTCGGTATCGACCGCGGCATCGATGGTCACCGATATCTCGCCACGGAGAACTCGGTGCGATGTTCCGCATGTTCGAGACTGGCATGGGAAATGTCGCGCGAAGCACCGCGTCGGCTTCCGCGTCGACAGAGGTCGCCCCGACCAGTTCGACCATGTCGCCGGCAAAGCGGAACACCGTGGTTGAATGACCGCCGATCAACGCTTTCGAGCGCTCGGCGATGGCGTCGAACACCGGCTGAAGGTTCGACGGCGACGAGGCGATCACCTTCAGCACGTCGGCCGTCGCGGTCTGCCGCGCCAGCGCCTCGCTGCGTCTCGTTGAACAGCCGCGTGTTCTCGATCGCGATCACGGCCTGGTCGGCGAAGGTCTTGAGCAGCGCGAGCTCCTTGTCGGAAAACGGACTGGGCGGCTGCCGCGTCACGGTGATCGAGCCGATGCCGCCCTCCTCGCGTCAGCATCGGCGCCCAGGCCATTGAAATGCTCGCCGAACTGCTCCCGGGTATGCTGCGACCGTTGGCGGCACGTCCTGCGCAGTCGCGGTGTTCGGAGACGTGGAGGACGGCTCGATTCCGGATCGACGGCCCCGGTCGCACGTCTGCCTCGACCGGCCTCGGAAGGCTTTCGGATCACGATCTCGACCGCCGCGCCGCGCCAGGCGCCGACATGGCGTTTGGCCGATCAGGCTGCACGACGAAGATGCCCAATTGCTCCGTGGCAAACAGCTTCTCGCAGCTATCGAGCGATCGTCTCGAAGACCGGCGCGGTATCGGCGATCGAGCTGCTGATGACGCGCAGCACCTCGGACGTCGCCGTCTGCTGCGCCAGCGCTTCCTTCGTCTCGTTGAACAGCCGCGCGTTCTCGATCGCGATCACGGCCTGGTCGGCGAAGGTCTGCAGCAACTGCGACGTGCTGCTGGCGCAAACGTGCCGGGCTTCGCGCGCGTGACGACTGATCGACGCCGATCGCCTGTCCCGCGTTCATCAGCGGCACGCACAGCATGCTGCGATAGCCGCGCTGCCCGCGCAAGCCTTCGTCGGCCACTCGTCGGACGATCTTCCATGTCCGGCGACCTGATACGGCTCCTCGCGCGCGCAGCGCCAGCCGAAGTACGGGATGGCCGGTCGATCGGCATGGGATAAGCCGACGTCAGCGCCGGCGTCGGCTTCCGGGTTGACTCGGCGTGAACGCTACAAGATGCATGTCTGCCGTCGACACACGCGCGACACCGCGGTCGAGTGGCCGCCGAGCAGCCGGTTCGGCGCTCGACGCGATCGCGTCGAACACCGGCTGCACGTCGGTCGGCGAGCTGGCGATGACCTTCAGGATCTCGGCGCCTCCTTGGTCTCGTTGAACAGCCGCACGTTCTCGATCGCGATGACCGCCTGATCGGCGAAGGTCTGCAGCAGCTCGATCTGCTGTCGGCGAAACTGCACCGGGCTCGCGCGCGTGACGGTGATCGTGCCGATCGGCCCTGTCTCGCCGTTCATGGGCACGATAGCACGAGCTGCGAAAGCCCGCGCGCTCGCGCCGATCGCCTGCCGCCGGCGATACGTCGCGGCGTCCGCTCTCGCATGTCCGTAACCTGCGTACCTCGCCGCGCGGCATCAGTTCGAAAGTGCGGAAGGCCGGCGAGCGGCCGCGGGAACGCCGCGCGTGAGCGCTGCATCAGCCTTGCCGGCTCGACTGGCGTGAATGCCGCGAGCTCAAGCCTGTCGCCGACAGACTGCGAGACCACCGAGCTGCGTGCCGCCGCCAACCAGCTGGCTTGCGCGTCCGCGATCGCGTCGAACACCGGCTGCACGTCCGACGGCGAGCTGGCGATCACCTTCAGAATGTCGGCGGTCGCGGTCTGCCGCTCCAGCGCCTCCCTGGTTTCGTTGAACAGCCGCGCGTTCTCGATCGCGATCACGGCCTGGCTGGCGAAATTCTCGAGCAGCGCGATCTGCTCGTCGGTGAACGGCCTGACCTCCTGCCGGTACAGATTGATCACGCCGACGATGTCGTCGTTCCTGATCATCGGGACGTACAGCACCGTCCGCGCGCCGCCGAGATCGACGCCGGCAACCGCGTTGGGATTGCCGCTGCGGTAGGGCTCGCTGTCGCGGGCGTCGTGGACATGCGCCGGCTTCCTGGTCGCGCGCATCGCGTCGATCGGGGTCGCCGCGCCGCCCGTATGCAGATGCTGCCGCCGATACTCGGCAAACGCCGCGCGGCACGCCGATTTCGGCCACCGCCCGCATCGCGCCCTGCTCCCCCTGATAGATGAAGCCGCACTGCGCTTCGCACAGACGCATCGCCTTGGCGAGCATCTGGTCGAACACCGGCTTGAGGTCGCCGGGCGACGACGAGATGACCTGAAGGACCTCGGATGTCGCGGTCTGCCGCGCCAGCGCCTCCTTCGTCTCGTTGAACAGCCGCGCGTTCTCGATGGCGATCACGGCCTGGCTGCGAAGGATTGGAGCAACGCCGACTGGCTCTCCGTGAAAGTGCCGGGTTCGGTTCTGTAGATGACGATAGAGCCGATGGCCTTGCTGCCCTGCAAAAGTGGCGTTGCGAGCAAGCTGCGAAAACCGGCTTTCTTCGCTTCCACACTCTTGTAGTGCTCGTCGGCATAAATGTCGGGAATTTGAACAACGGCGCCATCAAGAATGGCCCGGCCGGAGATGTGGCCACGGTTCGGCACCATCGGGTACATTGCGCCGAGCAATTGTCGCTGGATTGGTCCGAAACTTTGGTCAGCAACCAGATGCAACAGACGCCTTCCATTCTGAATACCGCGCCAAACCGAGCTCCGCACAGTTCGACCGCGCTCTTGACGATGGCATTGAAGACCGGCTTCGCGTCGGACGGCGAGCTCGCGATGATCTTGAGGATTTCCGCCGTCGCGGTCTGCCGTGCCCGCGCTTCGTTCAGCTCCCTGGCGAGCGTCGCGGACCCGGCACCAGAAGACCGGCGCTTGTTCTTGGCCGCTTTGCAGCCTTGGCCGCGCCCTTGCGCACGCGCTTCTGCGGGCGCTGGGAGCGCGCGACGCCCGGAAGCACTCTTCTTGCCGCGCTTCTTGCTCCCTGCGCCCTCTTTGCGAGGATCTCGCGCCATGACTGCCCTCTTCCAAGGACAGTTTACCGGCCTTACCGGGGAATAGAAAGGGACAGAAAGCCAAGCCGCGAGGCCGGTTAACGTCAATCCACCTTGACATTGGCGGCCTTGATGATCGGCCACCATTTGGCGATCTCGGCCTTCTGCCAGGCGCCGAGCGCCTCCGGCGTCGACTTGTCGGCGGGCGGCATCTGCAAGCCCAGATTCTCGAGCTGCTTGCGCGTCGCCGGATCCTTCAGCGCATCGAGCGCCGCGGCGTTGAGTTTTGGCGATGATGTCTTTCGGCGTGCCCTTCGGCGCCCACAGGCCCGACCACAGCGTCATGTGGAATCCGGGCAGGCCGGCTTCGTCCACAGTCGGAATATCGGGTGCGGACTCCGCCCGCTTGGTGTCGGTGACGGCATAACCGCGGATGGTCCCGGCGCGCACCTGGTTGATGGAATTGGAGAGCTGATCGACGATGAGGTCGATCTGTCCGGCAACGAGATCGTTCATCGCAGGTCCCGTGCCGCGATAGGGCACATATTGCAGCTTGAGGCCGGTTGCCGCCTCGAACCCGAGACCGGCAACATGGCTTGCGGAGCCGGCGCCTGCCGTGCCGGCGGCCGCCGGCTGTGGCCGCGCCTTCAGCCAGCGATCAACTCCTTCAGCGTCTTCGCCGGCACCGCGTTCTTGCTGACCACGATCATGGGATTGCTCGGCAGCAGCACGATCGGCTCGAGATCGGTGACGAGATCGTAGTTCAGCTTGTAGATCGCGCCATTGGCGACATGAGTACCGAGGTGCCCGAAGCCGATGGTGTAACCGTCCGCCGGAGAATGCACCACGCGGCCGACGCCGATCGATCCCCCCGCACCCGTCGTGTTCTCGATCAGGATGGTCTCGCCGAGCGCTACCTTCATGCGCTCGCCGAGGATGCGCATCATCGCATCCGACGGCCCGCCGGCGGCAAACGGCACGACGATGGTGATGGGATGCGAAGGGAATTTCTCGGCGGCCGGCGCGCTGGTGGCGAACGCCGACGTCGCGATCAGCGCGGCGAAGAGAGCTTTCCGCATTATTTTTCTCCTGCGCCGCGAGGGGAAACTACAGCTTCGCGTAGTCGATCGGCTTGAAGCGATCGAGCGTCCGCGTCACCGGTGGCAGCGGATATTTAAGACCGGTTGCGCAATTGAAAAGCATCACACGGTCGCCCCTGGCAACACGACCATCGTCGAGGCTCTGCTTGTAGGCCGCATAGGTCGCCGCACCCTCCGGGCACAGCAACAGCCCTTCCTCGCGCGCGACTTCGTTCAGCGCAGCGGAAATCTTCTCATCCGTCACCGCGATGGCGAAACCTTTGCTCTCGCGCACCGCGCGCAGGATCAGAAAATCTCCGACCGCCTGCGGCACGCGGATGCCCGAGGCGATGGTATGCGCGTCCTCCCAGCGCGGTGCATGCTCGGTGCCTGCTTCGAAAGCGCGCACCATCGGCGCGCAGCCGGCCGCCTGCACCGCAACCATGCGCGGGCGCTTCTTGCCGATGAAGCCGATCGTCTCCAATTCGGCAAACGCCTTCCACATGCCGATCAGGCCGGTGCCGCCGCCGGTCGGATAGAAGATCACGTCGGGCACGTCCCAGCCGAGCTGCTCGGCAAGCTCGAGCCCCATCGTCTTCTTGCCCTCGATGCGATACGGCTCCTTCAGGGTCGAGGTGTCGAACCAGCCGGCTGTCTGCTTGCCCTCGCCGACGATCTTGCCGCAGTCGTCGATCAGGCCGTTGACGCGATAGACGGTCGCGCCCTGCAGCTCGATTTCGCTGACGTTCACTTCGGGCGTGTCGGCGGGACAGAAGATCGTGGTCTTGATGCCGCAGGACTCGTCGCATAGGCCGCGAGCGCGGCGCCGGCATTGCCGTTGGTCGGCATCGCCATGTGCCTGATGCCGAGCGCCTTGCCCATCGACACCGCCATCACGAGCCCGCGCGCCTTGAACGAGCCGGTCGGCAACCGGCCCTCGTCCTTCACGATGATCTCGCCGCCGCCGAGCTTCTTGGCCAACTTGGGCAGCCGGATCAGCGGCGTCATGACCTCGCCGAGGCTGACGATATCGGCGCATTTGCGCACCGGCAGCATCTCGCGATAGCGCCACATGTCGGCCGGGCGCTGCGCCAGCGCCTCCTTGGTCAGCGCCTTCTTCACGCCGGCGAGGTCGTAGCGCACCAGCAGCGGCTTGCCGGCTTTCGAGAGATTGTGGATCTGGTCGGCGGGATAATGATCGCCTTCCATCGCGCATTCGAGATGGGTCACGAACGTCGGACGTTCGATGGTCAGGTTGTCGTTGTCTTTCACTGGTTCTTCTTTCGGTCGTGCTCTCGTCGTCTTGCGGGCATTGCCCGGGCTTGACCCGAAGCAATCCATCGTGCTTGCAAGATCGTCTTCGTTCAGATGGATGCGCGGGTCAAGCCCGCGCATGACGAGGTGACGACGTGGATCAGCATCAAATATTCAACACCCGCCCGTAGGCGTCGAGCACGGCTTCCTTCATCATCTCCGACAACGTCGGATGCGGGAAGACGGTGTGCATCAGCTCTTCTTCCGTGGTCTCCAGATTCATCGCGACCACATAGCCCTGGATCAGCTCGGTGACCTCGGCGCCGATCATGTGCGCGCCGAGCAACTGCCCGGTCTTCTTGTCGAAGACCACCTTGACCAGGCCCTGATCCTCGCCGAGCGCGATCGCCTTGCCGTTGCCGACAAAGGGGAAGCGGCCGACGCGGATTTCGCGCCCGCCCTCTTTCGCCCTCGCCTCGGTCAGGCCGACCGAGGCCACCTGCGGATTGCAGTAGGTGCAGCCGGGAATGAGGTTCTTGTCCATGGCGTGCGGATGCAGGCCCTTGATCGCCTCGACGCAGATCACGCCCTCATGCTCGGCCTTGTGCGCCAGCATCGGCGGGCCGGCGACATCGCCGATGGCGTAGATGCCGGGCACATTGGTCTTGCACAGGCCGTCGACCACGATGGTGCCGCGATCGGTCTTGACGCCGAGCTTCTCCAGTCCGAGGTCCTCGATGTTGCCGACCACGCCGACCGCGGAAATCACCCGCTCGAATTCGGTGGTGACCGGCTTCTTGCCGTCGTCGATGGTGGCGACCACGCTGTCGGCTTTCTTCTCGAGCTTGGTCACCTTGGTGTTGGTGAGAATCTTGATGCCCTGCTTCTCGAAGCGCTTTGCGCGCGAGCCCCGCGATCTCGGCGTCCTCGACCGGGAGAATCTGCGGCAGCACCTCGACCACGGTGACATCGGAACCCATGGTGTGGAAGAACGACGCGAACTCGATGCCGATCGCGCCGGAGCCGACCACCAAGAGCGACTTCGGCATCCGCTCCGGCACCATCGCCTCGAAATAGGTCCAGACCAGCTTCTTGTCGGGCTCGAGCCCCGGCAGCACGCGCGGCCGCGCGCCGGTCGCGATGATGATGTGCTTGGCCTGATAGGCGCCCTCGCCGAGCGCGCCCTTCGGGCCCTCGACGGACGACTTCTTCACGTTGACCTTGCCGGGCGCATCGATCGAGGCCTCGCCCCAGATGATCTGCACCTTGTTCTTCTTCATCAGGAAGCCGACGCCGTCGTTCAGCCGCTTGGAGACGCCGCGCGAGCGCTGCACCACGGCCTTGGCGTCATAGCCGACCTTCTCGGCCGACAGCCCGTAATCCTTGGCGTGCTGCATGTAGTGATAGATTTCGGCCGAGCGCAGCAGCGCCTTGGTCGGGATGCAGCCCCAGTTCAGGCAGATGCCGCCGAGATAGGATTTCTCGACGATCGCGGTCTTGAAGCCGAGTTGCGCCGCGCGGATCGCGGTGACATAGCCGCCGGGCCCGGAGCCGATGATGATGACGTCGAAGGATGTGTCGGCCATGCTACTTGCTCGTTTCCATCGTGCGACCGGATTGCCTCTTCATCTTCGTCATTGCGAGGAGCGAAGCGACGAAGCAATCCAGACTCTTCGCGCGGTGACAAAGACTGGATTGCTTCGCGCTTCGCTCGCAACGACGATCATCACACCATCATCATCACGGGGTTTTCGACCAGCCGCTTGAACGCGCCGATCAGCTCGGCGCCGAGCGCGCCATCGATGGCGCGGTGATCGCAGGACAGCGTCGCACTCATCATGTGAGCTACTTCGACCTTGCCGTTACGCACCACCGCCCGCTCCTCGCTGGCGCCGACCGCCAGAATGGTCGACTGCGGCGGGTTGATCACGGCGGTGAAATGGCTGATGCCGAACATGCCGAGGTTGGAGACCGACGATGTGCCGCCCTGATATTCCTGCGGCTTGAGCTTGCGCGTGCGCGCGCGGGCCGCAAGGTCCTTCATCTCGTTGGAGATCGTCGACAGCGATTTGCTCTCGGCGTTGCGGATGATCGGCGTAATCAGCCCGCCGGGCATCGCCACCGCGACGCCGACGTCGGAATGCTTGTGCTTGAGCATGCCGGCTTCGGTCCAGCTGACATTGCAGTTCGGCACCTGCTGGAGCGCAACGGCGAGCGCCTTGATGACGAAATCGTTGACCGAAAGCTTGTAGAGCGGCTTCTTTTCCTTGTCCTTGGGTGCGGCGGCATTGATCTGCTCGCGCGCATCCAGCAGCCGGCCGATGTCGCAGTCGATCGTGAGATAGAAGGTCGGGATGCTCTGCGTTGCCGCGGTCAGGCGTTGCGCGATGGTGCGGCGCATGCCGTCATGCGGCACGACCTCGTAGGAGCCTTCCTCGAACAGCGCCAGGATCTGCTTGTCGGACATCGCCGGTGCGATCGCGGGCGCACGCGCCGGCGCCGCGGCCGGCGCCTTGAGGCCCTTGCCGGATTTTGCGTCGGCGACATCGCGCGCGATGATGCGGCCATGCGGACCTGAGCCGTTGATGCGGCCGAGCTCGATGCCGGCTTCCTTGGCAAGACGCCGCGCCAACGGTGACGAGAAGATGCGGCCGTGGCCGTTGGCCTGCGACGCCGGTGCTGCGGCCTGAGGCGCGGGCGCTGCGGCGGGCTTCGGCGCTTCCGCGGGCTTGGCCTGCGGCGCGGGCGCCTGCTCCTTCTTCGCTTCTTCCTTCGGAGCTTCGGCCTTGGCGGGCGGAGGCGCGGACTTCGCGCCACCACCGGCAGCGGCCGCCTTCACGTCCTCGCCGTCGCCGGCGAGCACCGCGATCAACTCATTGACGGGAACGTCCTGCGTTCCCTCCGGCACGACGATCTTCGCAAGCGTGCCCTCGTCGACCGCCTCGACCTCCATCGTCGCCTTGTCGGTCTCGATCTCCGCGATGACGTCGCCGGACTTGACCTTGTCGCCCTCTTTCTTGAGCCACTTGGCAAGGTTGCCCTTTTCCATGGTCGGCGACAGCGCGGGCATCAGGATGTTGATTGGCATTGTCAGTGACCTTGTTGCGATCGAGGCGTGGTGGTGCCCGTGTCGGTCGGGCGCGCGATCTCGGCTTCGAACATCTCGACGATGCGCTCCAGCGCATCCTCTTCGCTGTAGTCGCTCTCGCGCGCATAGGCGCGCGCGGCGTGGCGGGCGATATCGACCAGCAGCAGCCCCCACATGTCAGGCTCCTCGAAGGCGCGCTGGAACGCGATCGACAGCCCGCCGTCGATGACGAAGGCGCGCAGCACCTCGGTTGCGTCCTCGCGGCCGATGACGTCAGGCGGCAATGGTTGCTCGCGGGGACCTGCCATGGCTCACCGGTAACAAACGGCCTTGGCGGCCTCGACCACTTCCGCGGCCGACGGCAGCGCGAGCTTTTCGAGGTTCGCCGCGTACGGCATCGGCACGTCCTTGCCGGAGACGCGCGCCACCGGCGCGTCGAGATAATCGAAGGCGTGCTCCATGATGCGCGAGGCGACCTCGGCGCCGACGCCGGACTGCTGCCAGCCTTCCTCGACGACAACCGCGCGGCCGGTCTTCTTCACGGACGCCACGATGGTCTCGGTGTCCATCGGACGAATCGTGCGCAGATCGATCGATCTCGGCCTCGATGCCTTCCTTCGCCAGCTCTTCGGCGGCCTTCAGCGCATAGGTCATGCCGTTCGACCAGGAGATGATGGTGACGTGCTGGCCCTGCCGGACCACGCGCGCCTTGCCGATCGGGATCACGAAGTCGGCGAGCTTCGGCACCTCGCCGGTGTGGCCGTACAAAACCTCGTTCTCGAGGAAGATGACGGGGTTGGGATCGCGGATCGCGGCCTTCAACAGGCCCTTGTAGTCGGCGGCCGAATACGGCGCGACCACCTTCAAGCCCGGCACCTGCGAGTACCACGCCGAATAATCCTGGCTGTGCTGGGCGGCGACGCGCGCGGCCGCGCCGTTCGGTCCGCGGAACACGATCGAGCAGCCCATCTGACCGCCCGACATATAGAGCGTCTTGGCGGCGGAGTTGATGATCTGGTCGATCGCCTGCATGGCGAAGTTGAAGGTCATGAACTCGACGATCGGCTTCAGTCCGGCCATCGCAGCACCGACGCCGATGCCGGCAAAGCCGTGCTCGGTGATCGGCGTATCGATCACGCGGCGATCGCCGAACTCCTGCAGCAGGCCCTGGCTGACCTTGTAGGCGCCCTGATATTCCGCGACCTCCTCGCCCATCAGGAAGACGTCGGGGTCGCGCCGCATCTCTTCCGCCATGGCGTCGCGCAAGGCGTCGCGGATGGTCTGCTTGATCATCTCGGTGCCCGCGGGCACCTCCGGATCGGGCTCGGCGACGATTTGCGGCGCGGCGGGCGCTTTCTTCTCAGGTCCACCACCGGATTTGTCCGCCGGTGTTTCCGACTTTGCTTCCGACTTGGCTTCGGCGGGCGGCTTGGAGTCCGCGGGCTTCTCCTGCTTCGGCGGCGGCGCCTTGTCGAGATCGGCGGCGCTCTCGCCATCGGCGAGGATGGTCGCGATCGGCGTGTTGACGGCGACGTCGGCGGTGCCTTCCGGAATCAGAATCCTGCCGAGCTTGCCCTCGTCGGTCGCCTCGACCTCCATGGTCGCCTTGTCGGTCTCGATCTCGGCGATGACGTCACCGGACTTGATGGTGTCGCCTTCCTTCTTCAGCCATTTGGCGAGGTTGCCCTTCTCCATCGTGGGCGACAGCGCGGGCATCAGCACTTGAATGGGCATGGGGACTCCGGATTGCTCGCGTGCGCTTAGCGGTAGATGTCGGTGTAGAGCTCGGACACATCGGGCTCGGGATCGTGCTGGGCGAAATCCGCCGCCGCATTGACGATCTCGCGCACCTCGGCGTCGATGTCCTTCAATTCCTGCTCGCTGACCTTGGCCGCAAGCAGGCGGGTGCGCACCTGCTCGATCGGGTCCTGGTCGTGGCGAACCTTCTCGACCTCCTCGCGCGTGCGATACTTCGCGGGATCCGACATCGAGTGGCCGCGATAACGATAGGTCTTCATCTCCAGGATGTACGGCCCCTTCCCGGCCCGGCACCACGCGACCGCCTTGTCGCCGGCGGCCTTCACCGCGCGCACATCCATGCCGTCGACCTGATCGCCGGGGATGTTGAAGGAGGCGCCGCGTTTGGAGAAATCGGTCAGCGCGGAGGAGCGCGTCACCGAGGTGCCCATGGCGTAGCGGTTGTTCTCGATGACGTAGATGACCGGCAGCTTCCACAACTCGGCCATGTTGAAGCTTTCATAGACCTGGCCCTGGTTGGAGGCGCCGTCGCCGAAATAGGCAAGACTGACATTGTCGTTGCCGCGATAGCGGTTGGCGAAGGCGAGACCGGTGCCGAGCGACACCTGCGCGCCGACGATGCCGTGGCCGCCGTAGAAATTCTCGGCCTTGCTGAACATGTGCATCGAGCCGCCCTTGCCCTTGGAATAGCCGCCGCGGCGGCCGGTCAGCTCGGCCATCACGCCCTTGGCTTCCATGCCACAGGCCAGCATGTGCCCGTGATCGCGGTAACCGGTTATGACCTGATCGCCCTTCTTCAGCGCCATCTGCATGCCCACCACCACGGCCTCCTGGCCGATATAGAGGTGGCAGAAGCCGCCGATCGCGCCCATGCCGTAAAGCTGGCCGGCCTTCTCCTCGAAGCGCCGGATCAAGCAGCATGTCGCGCAGCGCCTTCAGTTCCTGCTGCTTTGTGAATTCCGGCGGTGAGCCGTTCCCCTTGTCCTGAGCCTTGTCCTTGGTGTCGGCTTTTTTGGGGGGTGCGGCCATGGGATGACTTCCGGCGGGAAAAGAGTGTGGATAAGCCCTCTCTAACCCAACTCAAACGCGTGTGAAAGCATTGCGTGAACTGCGCAAAATTTTGCCATCCCGCACTGCAATGCGTCACGAAATTATAGAAATCGCACGGATCGTTTTTTGAAACGGATCGGTTATCGCTGCGGATTCATCCGGACCAGATCGTGCGGGTTCGCATAGTCGAGCTGAAACCGCGCGCGCTCATCGAGCATGTCCGGATCGACCCGGTCGGAGCGGAGCAGCGACACCCGCTGCTCGCCTTCCGCGCGCTCCTTTTTCAGGCGCGCAAGCTCGCTAGGTCAGCGCGATGATCTCCTGGTCGAGCTCCTGCCGCGCATTCAGGCCGTACTTGCCGGTATAGGCGTTGACGCCGAAATAGCCGATCATCGCGGCTGCCATCGTGTAGAGGGCAAGGCCGGTCAGGATCGATTTGAGTCGGAAACGGGAGACCATGACCGACCATGCGATGGGTCGGTTAATGGAGTGCTAAGGCTCCGCATCCGAAGTAGCCCGCATTGAGCGCAGCGACATGCGGCGATGCATCCACGGGTCATCGCTTGCGCTCGACGCCGGGCTCACGCACTCGACCATGACGAGGTCAATCACCCGTTCTGCTTCTGGACGCACGCCGCGAACGCCGTGAGAATTGCTCCAGCACCTTCTGCAGGGACTCCTTGACCAGTTCGCCCTTGTCGTTGAAGGCATCGCCGACCATGGTGAGATAGGTCTCCGGCTGGCCCATGATCGGCCCGGTGATGCCGGGCAGGATGTTCTGCAGGCTCTTGGCCGCATTGACGCCGCCGAGCGGCCCCGGCGAGTTCGAGATGATGCCGATCGGCTTGCTCCAGGAACGAACTCTTGCCATAGGGCCGCGAGCCGACGTCGATGAGCGTTCTTCAGCACGCCGGGGATCGCGCGGTTGTATTCGGGCGTCACGAACAGCACGCCATGCGACTTCTGCAGCTTCTCGCGGAAGGCCAGCCAGTCGGCCGGCGGATTTGCCTCGAGGTCCTGGTTGAAGAAGGAAACGCCGTGCAGGCGTCATCACGTCGAGCTTCAGCGAGGCAGGCGCGAGCTTGGCCAGCGCGTTGGCGATCTTCAGCGAAAAGCTTTCCTTGCGCAGGCTGCCTGCGATGGTGACGATGTGATGGGTGGCCATGGGATGTCCTTGTGAAGCGATGAAACTCGACCGCACTTAAGCCGCATCGCGAGACCCATGCAAGTGCATGGACCACATAATTCCGGAAACACAGCGTTCGCAAACGAAAAAGCGGGCGATCCCGATAGGGACCGCCCGCCTCGCTTTCATGTGACTGACTGCGATCAGATCGTCGGATTCCAGAGCCGACGGGATCAGCCGATAGCCCTTGCCGTCCTTCTCGACGTGACCGATCGAGGGGAAGGTGAAGTGGAAGCCGACCACCGTCATCTTCTCGGCCGCCGCCATGTCGTAGAACTTGTGGCGGGTCTGCTGCGCGAGATCGCCGTCGACGTCGAAGGCGACATGCCAATCCGGATTGCGCAGGAACAGCTCGGGAATGTTGGTCACGTCGGACTGGATCAGGATTTTCGAGGTGCCCGACTGCACCGCGAACGAGGTGTGGCCCGGCGTGTGACCGGGAGTCGAGATCGAGGTGATGCCGGGCGCGACTTCCTTGCCCCACTCGTATTTGGTCACCTTGGACTCGATGCCGTTGTAGATCTTCCGGACGTTGGCGAAGTAGTTCTTCATCATCTCGTTGGACTGCGCCTTGGCGGCGTTGTCCTCGCTCATCCAGAATTTCCAGTCCTCGGCCGGCACCATGATCTCGGCGTTCGGGAACGCCATCGATCCGTCGGCGGCGCGGATGCCGTTGGTGTGGTCGGGATGCAGATGCGACATCAGCACGATGTCGATGCTCTTGGGATCGACGCCGGCGGCGGCGAGATTTTGCAGGGTGCGGCCGACCGCGCCCTTGCTCGGCTCGAGATTGGCGACGCCGTTGCCGCGTGTCGATCAGGATCAGCTTGGAGCCGGTGTTGATCAGCTGCGGGTTGAACGGCACCGTCACCATGCCCTTCGGCATGTAGGCGGCGTCGGCCGCGGCCAGCGCCTCTTCCTTCGGCACGTTGACGACGAACTTGTCGGGCATCGGGAACGAGCGCGCCCCGTCATTGATCGAGGTGCATTCGTAGGTGCCGACCTTGTAGCGGTAGAAGCCCGGCGCCTGCGCGCCCGCCGGCGCGACAGCGGCCTGCGCGGATGGCGTGCGCGAGCTGCGACAGTGCAGCGGCGGCGCCCGCAGCGGCGGTGCCGGCCAACAGTTGACGGCGATTCAGATCGATCATGGCGTTTCTCCCCTGGGTCAATCCGCGGGTTCGGCCCGCGGTTGTGAGCGGCGGAATATTCTCCCGTCATCGGGAGGACACAAGCCTTCTTTGGTAGGAAAACACCGCCGCTTTATTGTTCATCCCGCCTTGTTGGGGTTGATCAGGAATTTCTCGCCGGTCGCGCGCTTGGCATAGACGGCGATGATGGCGGGGTCGAGCGCCTCCTGCAGCGAGACGACCCTGGTGTAATGGCTGGCAAAGGTGGTCTTGAGCTCGTCGACCACGCGCTGGCGGAGCTTCATGCCGGCCTCGGGGCCGATCTTCATCAGGAATGGCGTCAGCAGGAATCCGCCGACGCCCCAGATCATTCCGAAGTTGCCGGTGAGTTCGGTCGGCCGCAGGTCGAGCCTGCCATAGATGTAGACCTGCTTGTGCACGCTGGAGCCGTAGCGGCTGTAGACCTTGGCGGTCTTGTTGATGGCGGTCTCCATGCAGGTCAGGATTTGCCCTGCGAGCCTGCCGCCGCCGATCGCGTCGAAGGCGATTGTCGCGCCGGTCTCGGCAAGTGCATTGGTCAGGTCGTCCATGAAGCTCGGCGCGGTGGAATCCACGATGTGCTTGGCGCCGATCTTCTTCAGGATGTCGGCCTGCTCCTTGCTGCGCACGATGTTGACGAGGCCGATGCCGTCCTTGAGGCAGATCTTGTTCAGCATCTGCCCGAGATTGGAGGCGGCCGCGGTGTGCACCAGCGCCTTGTGACCCTCGCGGCGCATGGTCTCGGTCATGGCGAGCGCGGTCAGCGGATTGACGAAGCAGGAGGCGCCTTCGGCCGCGGTCGTGCCCGGCGGCAACGGCAGGCACTCGTTGACGCGCAGCGTGCGGTACTGCGAATACATGGCGCCGCCGATCATCGCGACGGTGCGGCCCATCAACGCCTTCGCCGCGTCCGACGATCCGGTCTTGACGACGACGCCGGCGCCTTCATTGCCGACCGGCATGGACTCGTCGAGGCGACCGGCCATCGCCTTCATGCCCACCTCCGGCACTTTCGCGGTCACGACGGGAAGCTCCTTCGTTCCTGACGCCTTCGCCGTGCTCATGTCGGCCGCGCCGGTGAGAAGCCCGAGATCGGACGGATTGATCGGCGTCGCCTCGACGCGCACCACGACCTCGTCGGCCTTCGGCTCGGGTGTCGGCACGCTCAGCAAGCGAAAGTTCGAGCTCGCCGCTCTTCCTGATCAGGGAACGCAGTTGCAGTCCGCTGGTGGCGTCACTCATCTCGGCTTCTCCCGACTATCTCGTTTTCGTCTCGCGCGACTGCCACGCGCGCCATGGCAAAGGTATGCCTTGTCGATATGAGCGCATTGGGCGATGATGTCCAGCCTGCCGGCCCAGAGAAAAACTCCTCGAGAAGCGTCTTGTTTTCAATGGTTGCCCGATCACCATGACATCATCGCGCGCGTTCGGTTTTCCGCGCACCGATTCCAAAATCGCGCAACTCGTCGTTTGCATCGTCCTGTTCGCCGCGCTTGCGATTCTGCGCGCGACGTTCGCTGCGACAATCGATCTCAGGGTGGATGAAGCCTATTACTGGACGTGGTCGCGCGAGGGCGCGATGTCCTATCTCGATCATCCCCCACTGGTCGCATGGTCCATCCGGCTCGGCACGCTGTTGTTCGGCGACACCAATTTCGGCGTGCGCTTTGCCGGCCTCGTCTCGATGCTCGCCATGCAATTGCTGCTCGCCGACATCGTCTGGCGCGTGGTGCGCGACATCCGCTATGTGCTGGTCGTGGCGCTGCTGCCGGAAGCCTGCCTCACCTTCGGGCTTGGCATGGCCAAGATCACGCCTGACGTCGCGCTGATCCCGTTCGAGCTCGCGATGATGTGGTCGCTGGTCCGGCTGTGGCAGTCGGACGATCAACGCTGGTGGCTCGCGGCCGGCCTGTTCGGCGGGCTCGCGCTGGCCTCGAAATACACCGCGCTGTTGCTGTTGCCCGCGATGGCGCTGTTCGTGCTTGTTCCGGACTGGCGCGGACGCCAGCTGCGCAGTCCATGGCTCTGGCTCGGAGCGCTCCTCGCCCTGCTGGTGTTTTCGCCGGTGCTGTACTGGAACGCCACCCATGATTGGGCGTCGTTCCGATTCCAGCTCGACCGTCCCGCGCAGCTATCCGGCTGGTCGCTGAAATTCTTCGGCGATTTCCTCGGTCAGCAATTCATCCTGATCGGCGTGCTCATGCTGCCGGTCATCATGTGGGGCACGGCGATGCTGGCCATGCGCGGCTTTCGCCGCCGCGAACCCGTCGCCATCCTGCTGTCGAGCGCGGTCGATCTTTCCGCTGCTCTTCCTCATCAGGCATTCGCTGTCCGCGCGGGTCGGCGACAGCTGGCCGCTGTTCATCTGGCCGCTCGCCTTTGCCTGCACCGCGATCAGCTACAAGCATTGGCGCGAGGACTCGTCGTCGTGGCCGGCGCGGTTCAGCCTCGCCACTCTCGTCGTCGCCATCGTCGGGGGGATCGCCTTCGTCGCGGCAACGGAGCTTTATTATCTGACCGGCAAGGCCAACTATCTCGGCAAGAACGATCCCGATCGGCAAGGAAATCAGCTTTGCCGATGTCGTCGCCGCCGCCGATGCGGCGCGGAAAGACGCCGGCGCCAAATGGTTCGTGACCACGGACTATCGGATGTGCGTCGATGCTGCGCTGGCACCTGCGGGACGCCGTGCCCGTCATCCAGCTCAACGAACGCGCGCGCTACGTCGGGTTCCGCGAGCCCATGCTCGAAGGCGACGTCGCGCTCTATGTCGCGCCCGAGGGCAACCGCAACCTCGTCCTCTGGGACAGGACGAACGCGACGCGCCAAACGGTCGGCAAGGTCGACCTCGCATGGCGCGGCGTCATCTATGACGTCTACATGTTGCAGAAGGTGACCGGCTTCAAGCCGGTGCTGTCTCCGCCGCCCGGCGATCCCCTCTATGTCGCCGCGCCGAACTAGCGCGACGTCCGAGCGGCGCGCGTCCATGCGACCTCCTCGACCAGATGCGCCGTCAGGTGCTAAGGTTTCCTAGCAAGCGGAGAAAGATCATGGAAATCCAGGCATTCGGCTATCTCGGCGTAGGAACCGCGAAACTCGACGACTGGACGGCATTGGCGACGAAGGGCCTTGGTATGGAAGCCGTCGATCGCGGCGGCAACACGCGCGCCTTCCGCATGGACGACCGAAAGCAGCGCCTTGTGCTCGACGGCGCCTTGCCCGGCGGCATGAACTATTTTGGCTGGGAGGTCGCGGACGCCAGCGGCGCTGGAGGCTCTTGCTGCAAGGCTGGAGCAGGCTGGCATCGCCGTGCAGCGCGAGCCGGCGACGCTTGCGGACCAGCGCTTTGTCTCCGGCCTGATCTCGTTTCGCGATCCGGCCGGGAATCGTCTGGAAGCGTTCCATGGCGCCGCGGTTGCCGATACGCCGTTTCGCCCGAGCCGCCTGATTTCGGGATTTCGCGCCGGCCCGCTCGGGATGGGACATGTTCTCGTCACGGTGCAGAACATCGAAGCCGCCTTGGCGTTCTACCGCGACCTGCTCGGCTTTCGCATCAGCGATTATTCGCTCGCACCGATCAAGGCCTATTTCCTGCACGCCAATCCGCGGCACCACAGCATCGCCCTCGTCGAGGCGCCGGTGAATACCCTCAACCACCTGATGGTCGAACTCTATTCGCTTGACGACGTCGGCCAGGCCTATGATCTGGCGCTGATGGACCGCGAGAAGATTGTCGCCACGCTTGGTCGTCACAGCAACGATCTGATCACGTCCTTCTACATGCGCACGCCGTCGGAGTTTTTTGTCGAATATGGCTGGGGCGGCCGCGACGTCGACGACGCCACGTGGCAGCCGCACGAGGTGGACACGCTGGCAAGTTTTTGGGGCCATGACGGACTGGTCCGCGCCGTTGGCGGCGAGGATCCGCCTGTCGAGCTGCGGCATGAAGCACAGAACCGGCAGAGACGAGCGCCGGTCCAGGTGATCGATGGCAATTACGCCCGCATCGAGGGCGTCTGCCCCTGGTGGGATGCCATGAAGGCCCAGGGCCGGGAATGACCGCCCTGGCCGCATGATCCGGAAAAGTGTGCAGCGGTTTTCCGAAAAGATCATGCGCAAACAAGAATCTAGAGCGCGATGACGATTTAACCCAATATCATCGCGCTCTAGGCCAACGCCTTCAGCGCGCCCTTCCCTGCGTATTTCGCCTGCTTGCCGAGCTCCTGCTCGATGCGCAGCAGCTGATTGTATTTCGCCGTGCGGTCGGAGCGCGCCAGCGAGCCGGTCTTGATCTGTCCGCAATTGGTCGCGACCGCGAGATCGGCGATGGTGGAATCCTCGGTCTCGCCGGAGCGATGCGACATCACGCAGGTGTAGGCGGCCTTGTAGGCCATCTCGATCGCGGCCAGCGTCTCCGTCAGCGTGCCGATCTGGTTGACCTTGATCAGGATGGAATTGGCGCGGCCATTCTTGATGCCGTCGGCGAGCCGCGTGACATTGGTGACGAAGAGATCGTCGCCGACCAGCTGGCACTTCTTGCCGATCAGGTCGGTCAACTCCTTCCAGCCGTCCATGTCGTCTTCCGACATGCCGTCCTCGATGGTGACGATCGGATAGCGCGCGGCGAGATCGCCGAGATATTTCGCCTGCTCGGAGCGCGAGCGGGTCTTGTTCTCGCCGCCATAGACGTAATTGCCGTCCTTGAAGAACTCGGTCGCGGCGCAGTCGAGCCCGAGCATGACGTCGCCGCCCGCCTTGTAGCCGGCCTTGCCGATCGCGTTCATGATGAAGTCGAGCGCGGCATCCGCGCTCGGCAGGTTCGGCGCAAAGCCGCCCTCGTCGCCGACATTGGTGTTGTGGCCGGCCTTCTTCAATTCGCCGCGCAGCGTGTGGAAGATTTCCGAGCCGCAGCGCAGCGCATCGGCGAACGTCTTGGCGCCGACCGGCAGGATCATGAACTCCTGGAAGTCGATCGGATTGTCGGCATGCACGCCGCCATTGATGATGTTCATCATCGGCACCGGCAAGGTCCGCGCCGAGGTGCCGCCGACATAACGATAGAGCGGCATGTCGTAGGATTGCGCGGCGGCCTTGGCGCAGGCGAGCGACACGCCGAGGATGGCGTTGGCCCCGAGCCTGCTCTTGTTCGGCGTGCCGTCGAGCTCGATCATGGTCTGGTCGATCTGGACCTGGTCCTCGACCGCGCGATCGCTGAGCGCCTCGAAGATCTCGGTGTTGACGGCCTCGACCGCCTTGCGCACGCCCTTGCCGAGATAGCGGCCCTTGTCGCCGTCGCGCAGTTCCACCGCCTCATGCGCGCCGGTGGACGCGCCCGAGGGCACGGCGGCGCGGCCGATCGAACCATCCTCCAGCACGACATCGACCTCGACCGTGGGATTGCCGCGGCTGTCGAGGATTTCGCGGCCGATGATGTCGACGATGGCGGTCATGAGGGCCTCATTGGAAATGTCGGGATGGAGGGGTTGGCGGAGCTTCTAGCGCAACGCATGGAGGCGGAAAAGGTCGCGTGACGGGACGGATTTGATTGGCTATGAGAACGTCATGGCCAGATCGCCCAACAAATCGGCAAAATCGCCTGCCGTCCTGCAGCTCGGCCGCGCCGTGGAATGGCCGGCGACGCCGGAGGCTGCGCAGATCGACCGCGTGCCCAATCCGCAAAAGGGCACCGATTATCTGGTGCGCTTCACCGTGCCGGAGTTCACCTCGATCTGCCCGGTGACGGGGCAGCCGGATTTTGCGCATCTCGATGATCGACTATGTGCCGGGCCAGTGGCTGCTGGAGTCGAAATCGCTGAAACTCTATGTCGCGAGCTTCCGCAATCACGGCGCCTTCCACGAGGACTGCACCGTGATGATCGGCAAGCGGATCGCCGCCGAGATCAAGCCGAAATATCTTGCGCATCGGCGGCTACTGGTATCCGCGCGGCGGCATTCCGATCGACGTGTTCTGGCAGACCGGCAAAGTGCCGAAGGGCCTGTGGCTTCCCGAGCAGGGCGTGGCGCCCTATCGCGGGCGGGGTTGATCAGCTTTTGCTCTTGGCGATCGCGTCGAACGCCATCAGCCGCCGCACCAGGCCCTCGAACTCGCGCAGCGGCACCATGTTGGGACCGTCCGATGGCGCGCGATCGGGATCGGGATGGGTCTCGATGAAGACGCCGGCGACGCCGACCGCGACCGCCGCGCGCGCCAGCACCGGCACGAACTCGCGCTCGCCGCCGGATGAAGCGCCCTTGCCGCCGGGCTGCTGCACCGAATGGGTGGCATCGAAGATCACGGGCGCGCCGGTGGTGCGCGCGAGGATCGGCAAGCTCCGCATGTCCGACACCAGCGTGTTGTAGCCGAACGAGGCGCCGCGCTCGGTCACCAGCACATTGGGATTGCCGCCGCCGCCGACGTTATCGCCACCGGCGATCTTCTCGACGACATTGGCCATGTCCCATGGCGCGAGGAACTGGCCCTTCTTGACGTTGACGACCTTGCCGGTCGCGGCCGCGGCGAGCAGCAGATCGGTCTGCCGGCACAGGAAGGCCGGAATCTGCAGGATGTCGACGGCTTGCGCGACCTCGGCGCATTGCGCGATCTCGTGCACGTCGGTCAGCACGGGCAATCCGAGCGAGGAGCGTATCTCCGCAAAGATCGGCAGCGCCTGTTTCAGCCCGATGCCGCGCGCGCCTGACGCGCTGGTGCGATTGGCCTTGTCGAACGAGGTCTTGTAGACCAGCCCGATTTTCAGGCGCGCGGCGATCTCCTTCAGCGCGCTCGCGACTTCCAGCGCATGCGCGCGGCTCTCGAGCGCGCACGGGCCGGCAATGATCGAGATCGGCAAATCATTGCCGAACCTGACCTGGCCTGCGCTCACGATCGCTGCCGCGGAAACCTGCTTGTTCAATGCGTCATCCCTTTATCCGGCGCGACCATAAGGGCCGTGCGCGGCGGATCAAGCCTTATTCGCGGCTCGAAATATCAGAGTTGCGCCGAAGGCCTGCATCCGGCGGCACCACGAGACGGCCGACATGGCGCTGCGGCTTGATCCCGCCGGAGACAAGCGTTGCTTCCGCGTGCCCGATATCGGCGACCGCAAAGCGGATCGCATTCAGCGTCATCCCCTCGCCGCTCACTTCGGGCGCAACGCCGAACTGGTCGCGAAACGCGATCGGCGACATGATCTCGATGTCGCCATTCTCCGTGCGCGCGGTGACGCCGAGCGAGCTCGAATGCAGGTCGCTCACGCCGGTGTAGGCCTTCAGGAAGATGTGATGATCGGTCGGATTGTCCGCGACCATCACCACGCCGGGGATTGCCGACGCACCATTGGCGTGGCGCTGGAAGTCCGGGTTCCAGAAATTCTCGGGATAGTGGTGCTGGCAGACGAAGAAGCCGAGATCGGGCGAGGACGGGTCGCGCGCGAAGGCGAGCGAGAATGCGACCTTCACCGGCCGAGCCGTCGGGACGTTTGCCTTCGCGCGCGAAGTCGAACACGTCGAAGCCGGAAATGCCGGCTGTCTCGAACGATGCGGCGTCCTCTCGCGCGTCAAAGCTCTTTCCGACCAGCATCGAAAGCCCTTCGCGCGCGGCGATGTAATCGCGGTTGAAGGCGCCGAAGGAAAAGAAGCGGCCGCCGTGCGGCGGAACCTTCTCGGGCTCGCCGATCTCGAGCAGCTCGACGAACGCGGTCGGAAACTGCACGATCAGATTATGCGTGCCCCAGTCGTGACGGTTGCGCGCGCCCACCGTGAAGCCGAGACGGCGGTAGAGCGCGCCGGCCGCGTCGAGATCGCGGACGGCGTGCACGATGTGATCGATGCCGTGGGGCAACGCCGCTCACTTCACGGACGAAAACGCGGTCGGCACCAGAAGCTGGCTGACGATATTGCCGACGATCTGGCCGTCTTCCTCGGTCTTGGCGCGCGCGGAAATCCAGTCCGGATCGCTCTGGAAGGCCGCCCACTTCTTCTCGCGGTCGGCGAGCGAGTCCCATGCCAGGAAATAGGTCAGCTCCTGGTTGGACTCGCCGATCAGCGTGGTGAAGAAGCCGGCCTGCTTGATGCCGTGCTTCTGCCAAAGCTTCGAGGTGATGGTGTCGAAGCGCTTGAGCAGCGCCGGCAGCCGGCCCGGCAGGCAACGATAGACGCGCATTTCCAGGATCATGTTTTTCCTCCCTGTTGATTGCCGCTTATAGCGGCTGAACAGAAGGTGTCTTGAGTGGCTGAACGGCATGGCAAGTCTGTCGCCTTGACTGGACGAAGCGCAAATCGTATTACAATAAATGGCTGACTATCGACAGCTGGAATTCGGACCATCGTTCGATCCGAGCCGTTTGACTATGGCGACGCGCATATCGCGCCTATGGATTCACGACAGCGTAGCTACTGCCTGGTTTTACTGTTCGCGGCGAACGATACCGCCCGATAGCCTGAGACGCGCCCAGCAAGGAGATGCGACGTCGCCGTGACGATCGTCCATCGTACTGAAAGAACCGGCATTCGACGACGAAAACCCGGAATGGACCGAAGCCGCAGATTTCGCGAGAGCGACGAATGTTTCCCTCGCGGCCTAAGCTGAAGGATCTGAAGCCGGCAGAACTCGACCGCCTCGTTGGGAAACGCGGGCCTCAAAAGGCTCCGACCAAGATTCCGGTCTCGATCCGGCTCAGCACGGAGGTCGTGAAGCATTTCAAAGCCAAGGGTCCAGGCTGGCAATCGCGTATCGACGAAGCGCTGCGCAAGATCGTCAAGAAGGCGAGCTGACGACTACACACCAGCCGGCTCTGCACCATCGCGGCCTGGATGAAGGACGCAAACAGCGGGTGCGGTTCAAAGGGCCGCGACTTCAGCTCGGGATGGAATTGCACGCCGATGAACCAGGGATGGTCCTCGTACTCGACGATCTCCGGCAGCACACCGTCGGGCGACAGGCCTGAAAACTTCAGGCCGTGCTGCTCGAGCCGATCCTTGTAGGCGGTGTTGACCTCGTAGCGATGCCGGTGCCGCTCGGAGATTTCGGTGGCGCCGCCATAGACCTCCGAGACCCGGCTGCCGCGCCTGAGCGCCGCGGGATAGGCGCCGAGCCGCATGGTGCCGCCGAGATCGCCGTTCTTGCCGCGCTTCTCCAGCTCGTTGCCGCGCAGCCATTCCGTCATCAGACCGACCACCGGCTCCGGCGTCGGACCGAACTCGGTGGAATTGGCGTTCTCGATGCCGACGAGATTGCGCGCCGCCTCGATCACGGCCATCTGCATGCCGAAGCAGATGCCGAAATACGGCACGTCGCGCTCGCGCGCGAACTGCGCCGCCTTGATCTTGCCCTCCGCGCCGCGCTGGCCGAAGCCGCCGGGCACCAGGATGCCGTTGACGTGCTCGAGGAACGGCGCCGGGTCCTCGTTCTCGAACACCTCGCTCTCGATCCAGTCGAGATTGACCTTCACCTTGTTGGCGATGCCGCCATGCGAGAGCGCCTCGATCAGCGACTTATAGGCGTCCTTCATCCCGGTATATTTGCCGACGATGGCAATGGTGACGTCGCCTTCGGGATTGCGGATGCGCTCGTTGATGGTGTTCCAGCTCTGCAGCGCCGGCGGAATCTTTGGCGCGATGCCGAACGCGGCGAGCACCTCGTCGTCGAGGCCGGCAGCGTGATAGGCCTCGGGCACCGCGTAAATGCTGTCGGCGTCGCGCGCCTCGATGACGGCGCTTTCACGCACGTTGCAGAACAGCCCGAGCTTGCGCCGCTCCTCCTTCGGGATCGGCCGGTCGGTACGGCAGAGCAGGATATCCGGCTGGATGCCGATCGAGCGCAGCTCCTTGACCGAATGCTGGGTCGGCTTGGTCTTGAGCTCGCCGGCGCTCGGAATGAACGGCAGCAGCGTCAGATGGATGTAGATGGAATGATCGCGCGGCAGCTCGTTCCTGAGCTGGCGGATCGCCTCGAAGAACGGCAGGCCCTCGATGTCGCCGACGGTGCCGCCGATCTCGACCAGCACGAAATCGTAGCCGTCATTGCCCGACAGCACGAACTCCTTGATGGCGTTGGTGACGTGCGGGACCACCTGGATGGTGGCGCCGAGATAGTCGCCGCGCCGCTCCTTGGAGATGATGTCCTGGTAGATGCGCCCGGTGGTGATGTTGTCGGCCTTGGTCGCCGGCCGCCCCGTGAAGCGCTCGTAATGGCCGAGATCGAGATCGGTCTCGGCGCCGTCGTCGGTCACGAACACTTCGCCGTGCTGATACGGCGACATCGTTCCGGGATCGAGATTGAGATAGGGATCGAGCTTGCGAAGGCGGACCTTGTAGCCCCTGCGCCTGCAGCAGGGCGCCGAGCGCCGCCGAAGCCAGACCCTTTCCAAGCGAGGAGACCACGCCGCCGGTGATGAAAATGTACCGCGCCATGGGACTTTACCTTTAAGGGGACTCCGACGATTCGCCAAAGCGATTCGAGCAGGCCGGCGAATATTTTTCGCCGCTGTGGGTGAAGAGAAAAACGAAAGCGCTGTCAGGCTCTTGATGGGGATTGCTGATGCAGGATGCGAGAGGCCATCCTGCATGGGCACGATGCGTTATTGCGACTTCGGCGCCTCGGGCGCAGCCGGCGCCTGGTTCCGCTGCTCGTCGGCCTTCTTGAGCGTATCGAGCAGGCCGCCGGAGGCCGGCGGGGCGACCGGCGCCGCGCCGCCCGCGGGCTGCGATCTGCGAGGCCGGCGCAGGGCCGATGATCGAGGCCGGCGCACGGTTGAAGCTCGCAAGCCATGACAACAGCAGGCTGGTCGCAAAGAAGCAGACCGCGAGAATGGCCGTCGTGCGCGTCAACAGATTGGCGGTGCCGCGGCTCGACATGAAACCGGCGCCGCCGCCCATGCCGAGCCCGCCGCCTTCGGACTTCTGCAGCAGCACCGTGCCGATCAGCACGACGACGATCATGAGGTGGACGACGATAACGACAGTCTGCATTTCAAGCCTTCCGTCACGAGCCTGATTCACGCCGCTACGGTGCGGAACGAGGGCTCTGCGGGTTCATGGATTTGAGCGGCTCATTACACGATGGGACCGGCCAATACCACCCCTGATACCGCCTCCCCTTACCTAGGGGCACCCCGCCGCGATCGCAAGGAAATCGGCCGCTTTCAGGCTGGCGCCGCCGACCAGCGCGCCATTGACGTTGGCGACCGCCATCAATTCGGCCGCGTTCGACGGCTTGACCGAGCCGCCATAGAGAATGCGGATCGCGGCCCCCTCGCCCTTAAATCGGGATGTCAGGGTCTCCCGGATAAACCGATGAACCTGCTCGACATCTCCCGCCGTCGGTGTCAGCCCGGTTCCGATCGCCCAGACCGGCTCATAGGCCACGACCAGATTGGCGGCCGTCGATCCGTCCGGCAGCGAGCCATTCAGTTGGCCGCCGCAGACATCGAGGGTCTGGCCGCCATCGCGGTGCTCGCGGGTCTCGCCGATGCAGACGATGGCCGTGAGCCCTGCCCGCCAGACGGCTTCGCGCCTTCTGCCGGACCAGCGCATCGCTCTCGCCATGGTCGGCGCGGCGCTCGGAATGGCCGACAATGATCGCCTTCGCGCCGGCATCCGCCAGCATCTCCGCCGAGAGGTCGCCGGTGTGCGCACCCGACGCCTTGGGGTGGCAATCCTGCGCACCGATCGTGAGCGTCTTCGCGCCCTTCGCCTTGTCGGCAAAGGCAGCCAGCAGCGTTGCCGGCGGACAGACCAGAAGGTCGCATTTGCGCGGCAACGCCGGCCGCGCCTGCAAGCATCGCCTCGAGCTCGGCGATCGAGGCCTTCAGCCCGTTCATTTTCCAGTTGCCGGCGATGAGCGGGCGGATGGCAGTCGTCATGGCGGGATTTCCAAAGGATTGAGGCGGCACCGCTAGCAGAGGGTCAGAGCAGTTCCAGATCGCGATTTCCCGCATTAACCGTTTCACACGGCTTTCGGTCCCCTTCCTTGGGCGTCCGCTTGAGGTTGCGGCCCCGTTTCGGGCTCTTTATTATGGCTTTTCAACCGGGTTACGCGCCGAAGCCACATGCGCTACAAGGCGCGCCCGTACCTCCCTCAAGACAAGTTGGAACCATGCTCCGAGGATTGCGCAAGGCCTCATCGAACTGGGTCGGCAAGGCCATCATGGCCGTGGTGATGGGCGTATTGATCGTCTCCTTCGGCATCTGGGGCATCGCCGACATCTTCAGGGGCTTTGGCCAGTCGACGCTCGCCAAGGTCGGCCACACCGAAATCTCGATGAACGAGTTCCGCCAGATCTATACCGACCGGATCCAGCAGATCGGGCGCCAGTTCGGCCGGCCGCTCACCTCGGAGCAGGCGCGCGCGCTGGGCTTCGACCGCCAGGTGCTGAACCAGACGCTGGCCGAAGCCGCACTCGACGAAGAGACGCGGCAGCTCGGCCTCGGGCAGTCCGACGCCGAGACCATGCGCGTGATCTATGCCGATCCCAATTTCAAGGGACTCGGCGGCGGCTTCGATCCGGCGCGCTTCCAGGCCATCATCCGCCAGTACGGCTTCACCGAAGGCGCGCTATCTCGCCGACCAGCGCAGGGTCTCGCTGCGGCGTCAGCTCGCCGGCACGGTCACGGCCGGGCTCGAGCCGTCGAAGACGCTGCATGGAGTCGCTGAACCATTTCCAGAACGAGAAGCGTTCGATCGATTATCTGCGGCTCGGCGCAGCGCAAGCCGGCACCATCGATCCGCCCTCGCCCGAGGCGCTCGCCGCCTATTTCGACGAGCACAAGAGCCAGTTCCGCGCGCCCGAGTACCGCAAGATCGCCTTTGTCGCGATCACGCCTGAAGACATCGGCAAGTGGTCGCAGATCTCGGATGAAGACGCGAAGAAAGTGTTCGAGCTGCGCAAGGACAAGTTCGGCTCGCCCGAGAAGCGCCAGGTCTCGCAGATCGTATTCCCCAACATGGAGGAAGCGCAGACCGCGCGCAGCCGCATCGCGTCAGGGACGTCGTTCGACGACATCGCCAAGGAGCGCAATCTCGCCGCGGCCGACGTCGATCTCGGCCTGGTCGCCAAATCGGGCATTCTCGATCCCGCGATCGCGGACGCGGCGTTCGCACTGCCTGCCGGCGAGGTCAGTCAGCCGGTGCAGGGCCGGTTCGGCGTGGCGCTGGTCAAGGTCGGCACCGATCCAGCCGGCGATCGAGCCCGATTACACGAGCGTCGCGCCGGAGATCAAGAAAGAGCTCGCCACCGAGCGCGCGCGGGACCAGGTCGCAAGCCTGCGCAACAAGATGGAAGACGAACGCGGCGGCGGCGCAAGCGTCGTCGAAGCCGCGCAGAAGCTCGGGCTGACGGCCGTCACCATCGACGCCGTCGATCGCTCGGGCCGGGCGCCGAACGGTCAGCCCGTCCCAAACATTCCGCAGGGCCTCGACGTGGTCGCGCAGGCCTTCAACAGCGACGTCGGCGTCGACAACGACGCGATCGCCTGGCGCGGCGGCTATGTCTGGTACGACGTGCTCGGCGTCACGCCGTCGCGCGAACGCAGCCTCGACGAGGTCAAGGACCAGGTCGAGGCGCGCTGGCGCGCCGACCAGATCTCGAGCCGGCTCCAGACCAAGGCGACCGAGATGGTGCAGAAGCTGTCGCAGGGCGGCACCCTCGCCGATGAGGCGACGGCCGCTGGCGTGAAGGTCGAGACATCAGCCGGCTTCAAGCGCGAGGATTCGCCCGCCGGCGTGCCCTCGGGCGCGATCACGGCGGCGTTCCGGACCGCGAAGGACGGCTACGGCCAGACGCCGGGCCCCAACAACGAGTGGATCGTGTTCCGCGTCACCGACGTCACGGTGCCGCCGGTCGATCTCGCCGCCGACGACATGAAGAAACTGAAGGACCAGCTCGTGCGCGGCATGAGCGACGAGCAGGTTGCGCAATATGTCGCAAGGCTGGAAAAGGACGTGGGAACGACGGTCAACGAAGCCGGCTTCGCGCAGGTGACCGGCGCGAACCAGCAATAGTCAGGCGTGGGGATGGAAGATCTCAAATCGATCATTGGCAAGGTCGCGACCGGCGCCACGCTGTCGCGCGAGGAAGCCGCTTCCGCCTTCGACAGCCTGATGTCGGGCGAGGCCACGCCCTCGCAGATGGGCGGGCTTCTGATGGCGCTGCGGGTTCGCGGCGAGACCGTCGAGGAGATCACCGGCGCGGTCTCGGCGATGCGCTCCAAGATGCTGCGGGTCACCGCGCCGTCCGATGCGGTCGACATCGTCGGCACCGGCGGCGACGGCTCCGGCTCGGTCAATGTCTCGACCTGCGCGTCGTTCATCGTCGCAGGCGCCGGCGTCCCCGTCGCCAAGCACGGCAACCGCGCGCTGTCGTCGCGCTCGGGCGCCGCCGACGTGCTGGCCTCGCTCGGCGTGAAGATCGATCTGAGGCCCGAGCAGGTCGGGCGCTGCGTCAAGGAGACCGGCATCGGCTTCATGTTCGCGCCCTCCCATCATCCCGCGATGAAGAATGTCGGTCCGACCCGGGCCGAGCTCGCCACGCGAACGATCTTCAACCTGCTCGGTCCGCTCTCCAATCCGGCCGGCGTCAAGCGGCAGATGGTCGGCGTGTTCTCGCGGCAATGGGTGCAGCCGCTGGCGCAGGTCCTGAAGAACCTTGGCGCGGAGTCGATCTGGGTGGTGCATGGCTCGGACGGGCTCGACGAGATCACCCTCACCGGCCCGACCTTCGTCGCCGCGCTCGAGAACGGCAATGTCCGCAGCTTCGAGGTCACGCCGGAGGACGCCGGTCTCGGCCGCGTCGGCGGCGACGCGCTGAAAGGCGGCGATGCCGATGCCAATGCGGTGGCGCTGCAGTCGGTGCTCGACGGCAAGCCGAGTGCCTATCGCGACGTCGCGCTGCTCAACGCCGCCGCGGCGCTGATCGTGGCCGGCAAGGCCAAAGACCTGAAGGAAGGCGTCGCGCTCGGCACGAAATCGCTCGACAGCGGCGCCGCCGCGGCGCGGCTGAAGCATCTCGTCGCGATCTCCAACAGCCAGGCCTGAGTGCGATGTCGGATATCCTGACCAGGATCGAGGCCTACAAGCGCGAAGAGATCGCCGCCGCCAAGCGCGCGCATCCGCTTTCCGAGGTCGAGGCGCGCGCCAAGGCCGCCTCCGCGCCGCGCGGCTTCGTCCGCGCGATCAAGAGCAAGCACGCGCGCGGCGATTATGCGCTGATCGCGGAGGTGAAGAAGGCCTCGCCCTCCAAGGGGCTGATCCGCGCCGATTTCGATCCGCCTGATCTCGCCAAGGCCTATGAGGCCGGCGGCGCCGCCTGCCTCTCGGTGCTGACCGATGCGCCCTCCTTCCAGGGCCATCTCGATTTCATGGTGGCCGCGCGCGCCGCAACCAATCTGCCGGTGCTGCGCAAGGATTTCATGTACGACACCTATCAGGTGGCGGAAGCGCGCGCCCATGGCGCCGATTGCATCCTGATCATCATGGCCGCGCTCGACGATGCCGCGGCCAGGGATATCGAGGACGCGAGCCTCGCTTACGGCATGGACGTGCTGATCGAGATCCACGATCGCGCCGAGCTCGATCGCGCCCTGAAACTTCGCTCGCCGATGATCGGCGTCAACAACCGCAACCTCCGCACCTTCGAGACCACGCTTGCGACCAGCGAGGCGCTGGCGCCGCTGATTCCGCGCGACCGGCTGATGGTCGGCGAGAGCGGCATCTTTGCGCCCGCCGATCTCGCGCGGCTCGCCAAGGTCGGCATGTCGACCTTCCTGGTCGGCGAAAGCCTGATGCGGCAGGCCGACGTCACGGCCGCCACCCGCGCATTGCTGGCGCGCGAAGCCGTCGCGGCGACGCGCTAATGGCGCGGACGAGAGGCAAGGGCCTGACCCATATCGATGCCGGCGGCGAAGCCCGCATGGTCGACGTCTCCGATAAACCCGCAACCGAGCGCACGGCGATAGCCGAAGGCCGCGTCGTCATGACCAAGGCGACGCTGGAGCTGATCGTCTCGGGCAACGCCAAGAAAGGCGACGTGCTGGGCGCGGCGCGCATCGCCGGCATCATGGCGGCGAAGAAAACGCATGAGCTGATTCCGCTCTGTCATCCGCTCGCGCTGTCCAAGGTCACGGTCGACATCACGCCGGATCGCAAGCTTCCCGGCTGCATCGTGCGATCGACGGTGAAGGTCAAAGGCCCGACCGGGGTCGAGATGGAGGCGCTCACCGCCGTTTCGGTGGCGTGTCTGACGATCTACGACATGATCAAGGCGGCCGAGCGCGGCGTGCGCATCGAAGCCATTCATCTCGTTGAGAAAAAGGGCGGCAAGTCCGGCCACTACCGCGCCTGAAGGTTGCACCCTCACGGCGGAGTGATGGCGTCCGACGGATGCTACCGAGGCTTTTGGTGTTCTGCTCCGTATCTGAGGCTCGGCCCTCCACGGAGACAGACAATGTCCATTCTCAGGCTGATCGGTGCGGCAGCGATCCTCATCGTGCTCGGCGCGGCACCGGCTCTGGCGCAGCAGGTGATCTCGGAGCCCGGCTATTGCGCGTTCTTCTATCCGAACGCCAATTGCCAGAACAAGGGACCGGGCAATCCCTACACCGACCCGAACTACCAGCGCGGTCAGGTCGCGGCCGGCGGCTGGTCGAGCGACCAGACAGTTGGCGCGGCCCCAACGCGGCGCGTGCGCAAGCCGGCCGGCATGTACTGAACTTTTTTGCTCATCACCTCCGCCCAAACGCGTTCCGCGTTTTGTCGCGCAGGAAAACCCGCGCCCAATTTTGCTAGCGCAGCGAGCTGTTGATCGACGTGAACTTGGTGCGGAGATTGGCGCCGAGCCCGTTCACGACCGAGATGATCGCGAGCGAAATTCCGGCCGCAATCAGGCCGTACTCGATCGCGGTGGCGCCGGATTCGTCGGCGAGAAATTTCTTCAAGACGTCTTTCATGATTGGAACCTCCCTGCGGCGCGCCTGAGCGCCGCGAGGTGCTCGCAAATTGCGTGCCAGCGCGCCGCCGAGCGCGCTCAATCAATTAGATGGTTAGGATTTTCTTGCTATCGGCGCAGTCGGGAAATTTCGTTCGCGCTGAGCGCGCTGCACCGGCAAATGCTGCCGTGCGTTGCGTGATCGCCGCGGCCTCCGCGCACACGCGCTTCGAGCACGCCTTTACTGCGCATTAACCCCGAATGCTAACGTGACTTCCATATCGAGGTCGTAACTATGGATTGGACAACGTTCCCCGTCCCTTAGCGACCACGATCCCGATTCATGAAGCCGACCGCCAGCGCCCCCATCGACGTGAAGATATCCGCTCGGGGAGGTCCGATCCGCTGGCTCGTGATCGGCGGCTTTTTCCTGATTGCCGCGATCACGCTCGGCACCACCATCATGGCCGGCAATTTCCGCGAACGCGCGCTCGAGCAGCGCCGAACGCCAGCTCGAAAACAACGTGCTGCTGATGGCCCGGCATTTCGACCAGCAGCTCGAGGACTTCATGGGAATCCAGCGCGACGTGGTCGCGCAGATCGAGCGCTCCGGCGTCGCCACCCCGGAAGCGTTCCGCGCCATGATGTCGACGGCGGAATGGCACGACATGCTGAAGCTGCGGCTGCGCGCCTACACCGACGTCGCCGGCGTCAACATCTTCGATGCCAACGGCGTGCTGATCAATTCCTCGGAAAGCTGGCCGGTTCGCGACGTCCGCGTCGGCGATCGCAACTACTTCAAGGCGCTCAAGTCCGGATCGGAATTCGAACGCTTCCGGATCGAGCTGGTGCCGGGCCGCTTCAAGGACGGCTGGGCCACCGTGATCGCCTGCAAGGTGACCGGACCGAACGGCCAATTCCTCGGCCTCGTGTCGCGGGCGATCACGCCGGCCAATTTCGAGAGTTTCTTCGCCTCCGTGACGCTTGCGCCGGGTTCCTCGATCTCGATGCACCATCGCGACGGCACGCTGCTCGCCCGCTTTCCGCATGCGGACAACCTCGTCGGCCGGAATTTCAGGACCGGACCCGAGGAACAGCAGAAGGTCTTCGTGCTGAACCACTATACGACGCGTCTCGTCAGCCCGATCGACGGCGAAAACCGGCTGATCTCCTCGCGCGCGCTCAATGAATTCCCGATCGTGATCGTCGCCACCACGACGGTGGCCGCGGCGCTCGCCGACTGGCATCAGCAGATGTACTTCCTGATCGGCGTCGGCGGCATTTCCGTGGGCCTGATCGCCATCCTGCTGTTCCTGGTCGTGCGCCGGCTGTCGCGCGATCACGCGGCCTCGCAGCGCCGCCTGACCCTGGAAAAGCAGCGCCTCGACAAGGCGATCAACAACATGACACAGGGTCTGCTGCTGTTCGATTCCAGCGAGCGGCTGGTGGTGTGCAACAACCGCTATATCGAGATGTACGGCCTGTCGCCGCGGATCATCAAGCCCGGCGCGACCTTCGTCGAAATTCTCGAGCATCGGCGAGGACACCGGATCGTTCGTCGGCGACGTCCATCAGTACATCGCCGCGACGCTGCGCGACATCGGCCGCAAGAAGGTCACCATCATCGAGACCCCGGACGGCCGCTGGGTGCAGATCGTCAACGAGCCGCTCGCCGACGGCGGCTGGGTCGCGACCCACGAGGACATCACCGAGCGCCGCCGCGCCGAGCAGCAGATCACGCATCTTGCCCACTATGACGCCCTCACCGATCTGCCGAACCGCGCCCTGTTCCACGAGCGGCTGAAGCAGGAACTCGCCGATCTCGGACCCGGTCAGCGCATCGCGGTGCACTACATCGACATCGACGAATTCAAGAGCGTCAACGACTCGCTCGGCCATCTGATCGGCGACGAGCTTTTGAAATCCGTCGCCGCCAATCTGAGCCGTTGCCTCGGCACGGCCGGCTTCGTCGCCCGCCTCGGCGGCGACGAGTTCGCCATCGTGCAGACGGGCGTCTCGACCATCGACGAGGTCACCGATCTCGTGATGAGCGTCTACACGGCGATCCGGACGCCGTTCGAATGCGCCGGCCATCAGCTCACGACCGACGCCAGCATCGGCATCGCGCTCGCCCCCGAGCACGGCCTCGATCTCAACGAGATCCTGAAGAACGCCGACCTTGCGATGTACGCCGCCAAATCCGCGGGACGGCGCACCTGCCGCTTCTTCGATCCCGACATGGACGCGCAGGCCCGCGTGCGGCGCACGCTGGAGCTCGATCTGCGCCAGGCAATCGCCCGCGGCGAGCTCGAAGTCTACTACCAGCCTTGCGTCAGCCTGCAGGACGGCCGCATCACCGGCTGCGAGGCGCTGGTGCGCTGGCATCATCCCGAACGCGGCATGGTCTCGCCTGGCGAGTTCATTCCGATCGCGGAAGAGACCGGGCTGATCAACGAGATCGGCGAATGGGTGCTGTCGACCGCCTGCGCCGACGCGACATCCTGGCCGAACGGCATTCGCCTCGCCGTCAACGTCTCGCCGGTGCAGTTCAAGAGCGCCACGCTGGCGCTGAAGGTCACGGCGGCGCTGGCGGCCTCCGGGCTGTCGGCGAGCCGGCTGGAGCTCGAGATCACCGAAGCCGTATTGATCCGCGACGACGACACGGCGCTCGCCATCCTGCACCAGCTTCGCGCCATCGGCGTGCGCATCGCGCTCGACGATTTCGGCACCGGCTATTCGTCGCTGAGCTATCTGCAGCGTTTCCCGTTCGACAAGATCAAGATCGATCGCGCCTTTGTCGAGGACCTCGCCGAAGGCGACGGCTCCTCCAGCATCGTGCAGGCGGTGGTGAACATCGCCGCCGCCCGCCGCATGACGACGACCGCGGAAGGCGTCGAGACCGAGGCGCAGCGGCAGATGCTGCGCGCGCTCGGCTGCTCGGAGATGCAGGGCTATCTGTTCAGCCCGCCCAAGCCGCTTGCCCAGATCAAGGCGCTGCTCGACGCGCATGGCCAGGCCGCGGCCCGCAAGCGGCGCAAGGCGCCGGCGGCGTAACGTCCGCACGGACAAACAACACCGACTGATGCCGTCATGGGACTCGTCATGCCCGGCCTTGAGCCGGGCATCCACGTCTTGGCCGCGCAACGAGAGAAAGACGTGAATGGCCGGGCCTTCGCCGCGCCGAAGCGGCTTCGGCCGCGCAGGCGGGTCAAGCCCGGCCATGATGACGGAAGGAGCTAGCGGCGTGATCGAGGCTGACAAGCGCCATCGCGGCCGATAAGTTCTCCCTCAAGTCCAACCGGCGGCAATCGACCGCCGGCAAAAGCCATAGGGAGCACCGATGAACACCCCTCTCCGCAGCGGTATTTTCCTCGCTCCGTTCCATCCCAAGGCCGACAATCCAACGCTGGCGATGGAACGCGATTTCGAGCTGCTGCAGCATCTCGACCGGCTGAACTACAGCGAGGCGTGGATCGGCGAGCATCACTCCGGCGGTGTCGAGATCATCGCCGCCCCCGACATGTTCATCGCCGCGGCGGCCGAACGCACCAGGCACATCCGGCTCGGCACCGGCGTGTCGTCGCTGCCGTATCATAACCCCTTCATGCTCGCGAGCCGCATCGTCCAGCTCGATCACATGACGCGTGGGCGCGCGATGTTCGGCGTCGGCCCCGGCGCGCTGGTCTACGACGCCAACAAGATCGGGATCGACGCCGGCGATCAGCGGCGCATGATGGATGAGGCGCTCGACGTCATCGTCGCGCTGTTCAAGGGCGAAACGGTCAACAAAGAGACCGACTGGTTCAAGCTCTGCAACGCCAATCTGCAGCTTGCGCCCTACACCAAGCCGATGATCGAGATGGCGGTCGCCAGCGCCCGCTCGCCGGTCGGCGCGCTTGCGGCGGCGCGCCACGGCATCGGCATGCTGGCCATCGGCGGCGCGACGCCGACGTCGATCGCCCATCACACCGCGAACTGGAATCTCTACGAGACCGAGGCGCGCAAGGCCGGCCACGTGCCCGATCGCGCCAAGTGGCGCGTCGTGACGTTGATGCATATCGCCGAGACCCGCGAGCAGGCGAAGAAGAACGTCAAGTTCGGACTCAAGGCGTTCGCCGACTATTTTCGCGAGATCGCGACCTTCCCGATCATCCCGCCCGACGTGCCCGACGACTACGACTGGCTGGTCGAGACCGGCACCGCATGCATCGGCACGCCCGATGACGCGATTGCCTACATCGACAAGCTGCTCAAGGGCTCGGGCGGCTTCGGCGTGATCATGGAGCTCGCCCATAACTGGGCCGATTGGGACGCCACCCGCCGCCACTACGAGCTGATGGCGCGCTACGTTCACGCCCATTTCCAGAAGAGCTTTGCCCCGCGCGTCGAAGCTTACGACGCGGCTGCGACCCAGCAGAAAGTGTTCCGCCGGCCAAGCGGCGCAGGCGGTGCAGTCCGAGATCGACAAGCTGGCGGCGCGGCAGGCGAAGACCGGGAGCTGAGCGTCTCATGTCGAATAACGCAATTCGTCCCCTTCGGTCGGAAGCCGACTACGACACTGCGCTCGACCAGATCGAACTTTGTTTCGACTATGAGCCCAATCCGGGTAGCACCGAGGCCGATCGTTTCGGTCTGCTGGCGCTCATCGTCATTATGAGCGCAAGCATTGGCCTATCGATCCACCGGGTTCGTTGAAGCGAGGTTCTAGTCCGCGTCAACGAAAGCTACGGCACCGCGACGAACGGTAGGGATGATCGTCAGCAGTTTCGGCATTAGTGGGCTGAGTTCAGCAAGCCGGTTCGATTTGGCGCGCAATACCACGACAGCAATCGCGAGAGCGGGCAAATTCTGCTGAAACGACAAGTTCCGATCGACGGTAACGAACACTTCAAATTCCGCCGACGCTAGCGCCAATAGTTCCCCGTTTTTGATCGCCGTCCAGCCCATTTGACGCGCGGTCTTGACCTCGTGGCCAACAAAATCACGGCTCAAACGCCAATCGACGCATTCGTCGAGCAGGATTTTCACGAGGCGGATTCGACCAGCCGGTCCTTGGCTTCTTCAAGGAAAGCGATGACACACTCACGCGTCACGGACGGGAACCCCTCGAGAAAATCATCGATGGATTCGCCGGCCTCGAGATAGTCGAGCAGCGTCTGCACCGGAACTCTCGTCCCATAGAACACTGCTGCTCCGCCCATGATGTCAGGGCTGCGCGAAATGATCGGCTGCTTCATAGGACCAGATTACACCTCCGCCCCGCGGAGGCGCAATCTTCGATCACGGCCGTCGGTTGCACAAAAGCAACAAGGCGGCCCTGAGGACCGCCTTGCGCAAATCAAATCTGTTCGGAAGCTGCCTAGTTCGGCACCGCCGCCTTCGGGATGGGACGGACGTCCGCATTGACCTGGACGCCGCGCAGGAAGTTGTAGGCCGCGGCCAGCGCCTTGTCGTCCTTCTCGTCCTGCGGCACGTAGGATTGCGAGCCGCTCTGTTCGGCGCCTTCGGCCGAGAGATGGCCGCGCAGCTTGGCTTCGCCGCTGAGGTCGACGCGGCCCTTCAGGTCGTCAGGCACGTCCTGCAGCACCTCGATGTCGGGCTTGATGCCGAGCGCCTGGATCGAGTGACCGGACGGCGTGAAATAACGCGCGGTGGTCAGCGCCAGCGCGCCGTTGCCGGCGCCGAGCGGAATGATGGTTTGCACCGAGCCCTTGCCGAACGAGCGCGTGCCGATCACGGTGGCGCGCTTGTGGTCGTGCAGCGCGCCGGACACGATCTCGGAGGCCGAGGCCGAGCCGCCGTTGATCAGGACCACCAGCGGCTTGCCCTTGGTGAGGTCGCCGCCACGGGCGGTGAAGCGCTGGGTCTCCTCGGGGTTACGGCCCCGGGTCGAAACCACCTCGCCGCGCGCCATGAAGGTCGAGGACACCGAGACCGCCTGATCGAGCAATCCGCCCGGATTGTTGCGGAGGTCGACGACATAGCCGACCAGCTTGTCCTGCGGGATCTCCTTCTGGATCGACGCGATCGCCTTGCGCAGGCCTTCGGTGGTCTGCTCGTTGAACGAGGTGATGCGGATATAGCCGATGTCGCCGTTGTCGGTGTGGTAGCGCACCGGGCGCACCCGGATGACCTCGCGCATCAGCGTGACGTCGAACGGCGCATCCTTGCCCTTGCGCAGGATTTTCAGCTTGGTCTTGGTGTTGACCGCGCCCTTCATCTTGTTGACGGCCTGCTCGAGCGACAGGCCCTGCACGGCGTCATCGTCGATCTGCACGATCAGATCGCCCGACAGCAGGCCCGCCTTCGCGGCCGGCGTCTCGTCGATCGGCGCCACCACCTTGACGAGGCCGTCTTCCATGGTGACCTCGATGCCGAGACCGCCGAACTCGCCGGACGTGGTCTCCTGCATCTCGCGCCAGGCCTTGTCGTTCATGTAGCGCGAATGCGGATCGAGCGAGCTCACCATGCCGTTGATCGCGCCTTCGATCAGGGCGGTGTCGCCGGGCTTCTCGACATAGTCGGAGCGGACCCGCTCGAAAACTTCGCCGAACAGATTGAGCTGGGAATAGGTGTCGCTGGCGCCTGCGGCGGCCTTGGCGCGGGCGATCAGATGTTCGCCCTCGGGTCCCGTCACCAGAAGGGTCAGGCCTATGCCCGTCAGCGAGCCCAAGAAAAAGAGAAAATTCTTCCGCATTTGCCGCGCTGCCTTCCGCATCTCGGTGAAGTCCCACTTATGGTCGAAACAGGAACCTCACAACACCTTTCTGGTTTCTTCGTGGCCAATTCCTTGGTGGCCAAGCCCCTTCTGCCAGGTCGAGGGCTGGGTACCAAACCCCCGTTTTGCCCGCGTGCCCAGCCACCAGCCGAACTGGGGCGGAACATGCCGAAACGACCCCTCGACGCCCAATTTCAAGGCAGCGTCCATCGGCCAATTGGGATTATTGAGGATTTCGCGGCCCACCGCGATCAAATCCGCCTGACCGTCCCTCAAGATTTGTTCAGCCTGGTCGCCATGGATGATCAGGCCGACCGCCATGGTCATGATATCGGCATGGCGGCGGACATAGTCCGACAGCGGCACCTGGTAGCTGTATTTGATCTCCTTGCCGAGAATCGGCGCGGCATCGGTGATTCCCCCCGACGAGCAGTCGATCACGTCGACGCCTTTGGTCTTGAGGATTTTCGCGATCCTGGCGCTCTGCTCGGGGCCCCAGCCGGCATTGTCCTCGACCGACAGCCGCACGAACAACGGCTTGTTGTGCGGCCAATGGGTCCGCACGGCCTCCGCGACCTCGATCAGGAAGCGCATCCGGTTTGCTTCGGAGCCGCCATATTCGTCGGTGCGCTGGTTGGAACGCTCGGACAGGAACTCATGCACGAGATAGCCGTGGGCGCCGTGCAGCTCGAGCACGTCGAAGCCGGCCTCATGCGCGCGGCGCGCGGCATGGCCCCAGGCCTGCACGAGATCCTTGACCTCACGCGTCTCCAGCGCCCGCGGCACCGGCCATTTCTCGCTATGGGCGATCGCGCTCGGCGCCACCGGCTGCCAGGCCTCCCAGTCGTCGATGTCGTCGGTGCGCTTCAGCGGGCCGTCGCCTTCCCAGGGGCGATTGGCGCGCGCCTTGCGGCCGGAATGGCCGAGCTGGATGCCGGCAACCGCATTCTGCTGCTTGATGAACTTGACCAGTCGGCTCAGCGGCTCGACGAACTTGTCGTCCCAGATGCCGAGATCGCCGAGCGTGCCGCAGCCGCGCCGTTCCACCTTGGTCGATTCGACCACGACCAGGCCGGCGCCGCCGGCCGCGAACTTGCCGGCGTTCATCAGGTGCCAGTCGGTCGCAAAACCCTTCACCGCCGAATATTGATGCATCGGCGGCACCACGATGCGGTTCTTGAGCGTGACGTCCCGGAGCTTCATCGGCTCAAACAGCATCGGTCCGGGCATGCGCTGGTTCCTCGTTCGGCGGTAGGGCCGGAACGATATCGGCCGCGGCGCAAGCCGGAAAGGCGGAATTCCCGCCCGCTTCGCCCGAAAGCCATGCAAATTTGGGATGGCGAAAGAGCGCCGGAAGCGATAGCGAGAGAGCAACAAACAACCGCTGCACTCTCGGGGGAAACATCATGAACGAAGCAGTCCGGCCGGCGCGCAATGCGGAGCTCGGCTCCAGCAACGAGCGGTTCCAGAACCTGCATGAGTTCGTGCGCCAGGCGCGCGCCAATCTCAACCAGAATGCCTGGGACTACATCGTCGGCGCCGCCGAGACCGAGACCACCATGCGCCGCAACCGCATGGCGCTGGACGAGATCGCGTTCCGCCCGCGCGTGCTCAACGACGTCGCCAAGGTCGACGCCTCGGTCGAACGCTTCGGCCGCAAGCTGCGCCTGCCCGTGATGCTGGCCCCTGTCGGCGCGCTCGAGATTTTCGATCCCGCGGGCGCTGCCGCCGTGGTGCGCGGCGTCGGCAAGTTCGGCGCGGCGCATATGCTCAGTTCAGTGTCGGCGCCGGGACTTGAAGAAGACCGCCGAGGCGGCTCCCGACGCCATGCGCTTCTTCCAGCTCTATGTGCGCGGCGACGACGCCTTCGTCGAGGACCATGTCAGCCGCGCCATCGCGGCCAACTACACCGCGTTCTGCCTGACGGTCGACACCGCGCATTACTCGCGCCGCGAGCGCGACATCGCCAAGCGCTATGTCCGCGAGAGCCGGGCGCGCTCCAGCGGCGGCGACTTCCAGAAGGGACTGAGCTGGCGCACCGTCAAGCTGATCAAGGACAAGTACAAGATCCCGCTGATCATCAAGGGCATCGCCACATGCCGAGGACGCGCTGATCGCGCTCGATCACGGCGTCGAATGGATCTACGTCTCCAATCACGGCGGCCGCCAGCTCGATCACGGCCGCGGCGCCATGCATGTGCTGCCCGAGATCGTCGATGCCGTGAAGGGCCGCGCCAAGATCATGGTCGACGGCGGCTTCTGCCGGGGCAGCGACGTGGTGAAGGCGATCGCCGCCGGCGCCGACATCGTCGGCATCGGCCGCCTGCAATGCTGGGCGCTCGCCGCCGGCCGGCGAGACCGGCGTGGCGCGGATGCTGGAGCTGCTCGAGGACGAGGTGATCCGCTCGCTCGGGCTGCTCGGCGTGACGTCGTTTGCCCAGCTCAACAAGTCCTATCTGCATCCGGCGACCGCGACGAACCCGCCGAGCGTGTTCAGCGCCTATCCGCTGCTGCATATCGATCCGTATCGGTATTGAGGGACGCCAGGTCACATCGCCTGCGATGACACCCCTCACCCCCGGCTCGGCCGACGCGCTGCTGTTCGATCTCGGCCGCGTCGTGCTCGACATCGATTTTGCGCGCGCCACGGCGTGCTGGGCGCGTCATGGCGGATGCGACATCGCCGACATCACCGCGCGCTTCGCCGCCGACGAGGCGCTGCGGCAATACGAGTCCGGCAAGATCGACGAGGCCGCCTATTTTGCGCGGCTTGCGCAAAATGCTCGGCGTCGACATCACGGACGAGCAACTGCTGGAAGGCTGGAACGCGATCTTCATCGGCGAGATGCCCGGCATCGCGCCGCTGCTTGCGCGCGCCGCCAAGCACCTGCCGCTCTATGCGCTCTCCAACACCAACCCGCCGCACATCGCGCATTTCTCGAAAGTCCATGCCGACGTGCTCGGCCATTTCCGCGAAATGTATCTGTCCTCGACGATCGGGCTTCTGAAACCGGACAGCGGCGGCCTATGATCACGTGGTGAAGGCGATCGGGGCACCGGCCTCGCGCATCGTGTTCTTTGACGATCTCGCCGACAACATCGCTGGCGCGCGGGCATATGGCCTGTCGGCCGTTCACGTCAAATCGTCCGAGGACGTCGCGCACGCGCTCACGGCCCTCGGCATCTAGGAGCCTGCCGTGGCGCTGATGCCCGTTGCCGATGCCCTTGCCGCGATCCTCGAAGGCAGCCAGCCGATGCCCGAGGAGATGGTGGCGCTGGAAGCCGCGCATCATCGCGTGCTGGCGCGCGATGTCGCCGCGCGGCGCACCCAGCCGCCGCAGGCGATGTCGGCGATGGACGGCTATGCCGTGCGCGCCGCCGATGCGGCGCAGGTGCAACGCGCGGCTGAAAGTGATCGGCGAGGTCGCCGCCGGGCCGGCCGTTCGACCGCGCGATCGGTCCCGGCGAAGCCGCGCGCATCTTCACCGGCGGCGTGATCCCCGATGGCGCCGACGCCGTCGTGATCCAGGAAGACACGGTTGCCGACGGCAACACCATCACCATCACGGAAGCAGCAAGCGCCCGGGCGCAATGTCCGCCCGGCCGGCGTCGATTTCAGCGAAGGCGACGTGCTGCTGTCGGCCGGCACCCGCCTCAGCGATCGCGACCTCTCGCTCGCCGCCAGCATGAACTATCCGGAGCTGCCGGTGCGGCGGCGGCCGAAGCTCGCGCTGCTCGCCACCGGCGACGAGCTGGTCATGCCCGGCCAGACGCCCGGCCCCGGCCAGATCGTCTATTCCAACGGCTATGCGCTTGCGCGCGCTGGCGCGGGCCGAAGGCGCCGACACCGTCGACCTTGGGGTCGCCGCCGACACCGTCGAGGCCACCACCGCCGGCATCCGCCGGGCGCGCGAGCTCGGCGCCGACATCCTGGTGACGACCGGCGGCGCCTCGGTCGGCGACCACGATCTGGTCAAGACCTCGCTCGAGGCCGAAGGCGTCAAAATGGCGTTCTGGAAGATCGCGATGCGGCCGGGCAAGCCGATGATGCACGGCCGGCTCGGGCGCCATGCGCGTGGTCGGCGTGCCCGGCAATCCCGTCTCGTCCTATGTCTGCACCATGCTGTTCGTGGTGCCGTTGATTCGCGCTTTGTCCGGCCGCAAGACGCGTCCACCACGTCAGGGAGACCGCCCTGCTCGGCCGCGACATCGCCGCCAACGACCAGCGCGAAGACTATCTGCGCGCACGCCTGGAAGAGCGCGACGACGGCACGCTGATCGCGACGCCCGTCACCAAGCAGGACTCCTCGCTGCTTGCGAATCTCGCTGCGGCACAGGCACTTCTGATACGTCCGCCGTTTGCGCCGGCAGCCAAAGCGGGCGCGCCTGTCGAGATCCTTCGCCTGCCCGAATAGGCCGCGCGCAGCCCGCTCCCGCAATCTCGCGCGACGTTCACCTGAAATTAAGTGGTTGCGGAACATGTATCGAACATATAGTGTCCGTTCATGATTTGTTTTCGAGTGCTGGTATCTAATCGCGTCCGGGAATGGGAGCCGCGCTCTCGTCCCTGACGGGAGGTCTCGGAACAGAACGGCACCATCAACTGGGGGACTTGCTCGAGATGCTTACGCGCAAACAGTACGAACTTCTTCGCTTCATCAACGAACGGCTGAAAGAGGCCGGCGTGCCGCCCTCCTTCGACGAGATGAAGGATGCGCTCGATCTGCGCTCGAAGTCCGGCATCCACCGCCTGATCACGGCGCTGGAGGAGCGCGGCTTCATCCGCCGCCTGCCCAACCGCGCCCGCGCCATCGAGGTGATCAAGCTGCCCGAGCTGTCGCCGGGCGCAGGCAACAACCGGCGCGGCTTCACGCCCAGCGTCATCGAAGGCAACCTCGGCAAGGGCCGTGGCGGCGCCAGCGCGGATGACGGCGAGCGGCCGGTCGCCGTGCCCGTGATGGGCCGGATCGCGGCCGGCACGCCGATCGAGGCGCTGCAGACCCGCAGCCACACCATCAGCGTGCCGCCGGACATGCTCGGTTCCGGCGAGCACTACGCGCTGGAAGTGCGCGGCGATTCCATGGTCGATGCCGGCATTCTCGACGGCGACATGGCGCTGATCCAGCGCAACGAGACCGCGGATACCGGCGACATCGTGGTCGCGCTGATCGACGACGAGGAGGCAACGCTGAAGCGCTTCCGCCGCCGCGGCGCCTCGATCGCGCTGGAGCCCGCCAACACCTCCTATGAGGTGCGCATCCTGCCGCCGAACCGGGTCAAGATTCAGGGCAAGCTGATCGGGCTGTACCGCAAGTACTGATCGCTTCGCGACACGCGTTCTCTCGCAAAGCCGCCGGCAATTCCGGCGGCTTTTTCGTGATGATTTGAATTTAGGAACCACGCCAGCGCAAACGGACTTGTGATGAGGCCCACCGCCTGCGGGCCGCACAATCGCCCATGTCAGGGCAAAGGCTCGCGGGCTGGTGTCCACTCTGATAGAGGCCTGCGCCTCCATGAGCATGATCGGAGAGGAAGCCCAAGCACGTTGCAATATCTTGCTCACGCAATGACGCGGGTTCGCTATCTCCAACGAGGAGCAATCCGATGTGTGACTATAGCCTGCATGCCGTGGCGTCCCGTCCCGCCGAGGTCGGCGAAGAACTGGTGACCACGACCTTCCGCGGCACCTCGACCCGCGGCTTCGCCTCCGAGAGAGAGCCGAGGCGTGGCCGTCTGCCTGCTGCCGGGAACCGAGCTCGCCTTCACCGAGGAGGTCCGCTACGACAATCGCTGGATCTGGACCCGGACCATCAATTCCCGCGTCGGCAAGTTCGGCAAGATCGATCCGCTGGTCCCGGAGCGCCATCACGACGCCATCGAATTTCCCGATGGAAACTACGTGCTGGTGACCCAGCTCGTCGAAGGCCAGCGCGTCACCGTGCTGCAACTGCCGGTCACCAGGCCGATCGCCGCGCCGGCGAGCACGGGAGCAGGCCGCGCCGACGGTGCGGAGGATTCCGGTCGACTAGCTATGATTTGCGGAGCGCGCCGGCGCCATATGGCCGGCGCGCTTCGCGAGGCGCGGGGGCGGAAGCGGTGGTCAACAAGATTTCCTGGCAGAAGGCCGGCGGCGTCACCGAGCCCGGCCGCTACATGTTCACGTTCGGCTTTCTGACCGTGACCGAATCCGATCTCGCGGTCTGGAAGCAATTCCCGCAAGCGATGTTCACGCTGGTCGAGCTGCCGCCCGATCCCGCAAGCGAGTCGCCGTCGAGCGAGTTTCATCTCGGCGCGTTCGAGCTGCCCGCCGGGACCGTCCGAGATTTAGCCGTCAATCCTCCGCCTGCAGATCGGCCTCCGACGGCGTCGCATCGCGCGCGCGTGGCGCGGCCGGGCGAGCCAGCAGCGGCGCATCGAGATCGCCCTCGCCTGCGATCGCCGGCGACCATGGCCGGTCGAAGCCGCGCGGCTTGACCGCCTCCACCGCAAACCCCCTTGCCGTGCGCCGCAGCGCCAGCGCGCCCTGCCGCCGCAAGCGCTCCTGATCGATCACCGACGCCCCGCAATCCCCGGCGGCTGCCTCGCGGTCACGACGAGCACGGCCGCGCGCAATCGTCCGCCAGACCATCCGCGCGCAAGCGACTGCGCGACCAGACCGCCGTCGGCGAGACCGGCCACACAGCCGGCATCGTCGCAGGACACGCCGTCGGCCAGCGAGGCATCGGCTGCCGTGCGCGCGTCGGCATCGGCCGCCAGCCACTCGCGCATGAGGAAGGCGTCCTTCCCGGTGCGCATCAGATGCAGATGTCCGTCGCGTCCGCGGACGCCGACATTGTGGCCGTCGGCCGAGATCAGGATGTCCGGCTGCGGCGCCATCAGCGCCCATGCGATCGAGGCCGCCAGCACCAGCGCGCCCGACCAGCGCAGCGGCGTGCGCAACAGTCCCATCAGGATGATGCCGACTGCTGGCCGCGATCAGCGGACCGGTGCCGAACGCCGCGATGCGGCCGACCGCGCCGGGCAACCCCGCGACCCATTGGGTGACCGCGATCATCCAGTCGATGCCGACCCCCATCAGGCTCCAGAACAAGCCGTCGAAACCGAACGGCGCCGCGATCAGGCCAAGCAAGCCTGCGGGCATCACGAGCGCCGACACCACCGGCATCGCCGCGAGATTGGCGAGCACGCCATAGGGCGTGACGCGATGGAAGTGGAACGCCGCATAGGGCGTCGTCGCCAGTCCCGCCACCAGCGAGGCCAGCAGCAGCATGGCGACCTCGCGCCCGCCCCACAGCGCGACGCGCGCCGCCGCCGAGCTGTCCGGCGTCGCAAACAGCCGGGGCATGCCGACCTGCACCAGCGCGACCAGGCCGAGCGTTGCCGCAAACGACATCTGGAAGCTCGGATGCACCAGCGCTTCGGGCGCGACCGCGAGCACGATCATCGCCGCGACCGCGAGCGTGCGGAAGGTGATGGCGCGGCGGTCGACCATCACGGCGATCAGCACCACCGCCGTCATGAAGAACGAGCGTTGGGTGGCGACCTCGGCGCCCGACAGCAGCAGATAAAAGGCTGCGGCCACCAGCGCCACCGCGGCCGCCCATTTCTTGATCGGAGTAGCTCACGGTCAGCGCGGGGATCAGCGCCAGCAGCGCGCGCACCGCAAAGAACACCACGCCGGCGACGACCGCCATGTGATAGCCGGAGATCGACAGCACGTGGCCGAGCCCGGAGATGAACATGGCGTCGTTGACGGGCTGGGAGATGGCGTCGCGGCGGCCGGTGAGCAGCGCGGTCGCAATCGCGCGCTCGTCGCCGTCGAGCCGGCTGCGAATGCGGGCATCGATCGTATCGCGCAGGCCCTGCATGAAGGCGGCGTAGCGCAGCTTCAAACCGCCACTGTCGGGCGGCGCGGCGGTGCGGATCGCGCCCATCGCGAAGCCGGACGCGCCGATCCCCTGGAAGAACAGGTCGCGGGCGAAATCGTAGGAGCCCGGCCGCAACGGTGCGAGCGGCGGCAACAGCCGCGCCTTCAGCTCGACAAAGCTGCCGACATCGGGCGCGGTGCCCTTCTTCACCGAGAGCCGCACGCGCTCCAGTTTTGCGGGCATCCGCGGCGCATCCATCTGCGCCACGCGCAGCACGAAGCGGTCGGTGTGCTCGCGGATGTCGCGGGTCTCGACGAAGCCCGACAGCGTCACCGACGTGAGCGGCCGCGCCAGCACGGCGTGCGCGATCCGTGCCGTCTTCCAGGTCGCGATCGCAAAGCCGCACGCGACCGCCGCCACCATGACGGCGGCGACAAAGAAGCGGCCGCGGCGTGCGAGAAACGCGATAACGCAGCACACGATCGCCGCGACGATCGTGACCGAGAGGATTGGCTCGCGCGGCGCGGTGAAATAGAGCGCGATGCCCGCGCCGAAGGCGACCGGCACCCACGGCAACAGCCGCCCTGCTCCGGCCTCGGCGCGCGCCCATGTGCGCAGCCGTTCGGCGAACCATGCCCAGAGCGGAACGCCCGCCGGCACGAAACCGCCGGCTTGCGCGCCTGCACGCGGCGGCCAGGTGCCGGCGACGCCTTGCGTCCGAGACCTGCCAGGTTCGGCGCATCCGCTTGACCCTGACGCAACTGACGAACAGCGAATGCTACTGGAAGCTGATCGCGGCAGTCGACTAGCGGAACGGATGCAGAATACCCGTGGATAGCGCGTGGCGCGAGTTCTGCCCGAGAGCCTCCGATCGTTGCCAACGAGCGTCGATTCAGCGCAAGCTCACGCGAATGTCACGGAGAATCTTCGCGCCATGCGCAAATCGACTTTGGCGCTGCTCGCAACCGTTCTGGCTTGCACCGCTTCACCCGACACCGGCAGCTGCCGAAGCCGAAGGCGACGCCAGGATTGCGCAGCTTCATCAGGAACATCCCGAATTGGGCTTCCTGCTTTTCGACGTGACGGTCCTGAACGACGGCAAGCGTGTCTGTTCGGCGAACACGGTGTCCCTCACATCCAACACCCGAAAGCAGGCGCAGGTCGATGTTAACCCGGGCTCGTTTATTCCCAGCCGAAGAACCCGCGGCGCCCTGGCGTCACTGGAACCTGCCGTCTGGACGATCAGATTCGTCGAGTGCTCCTACGGCAAGTACGCAGGACCGTTTGCAAAGATACGCATCGAAGCCGGAGACATCGTCAACGCGGGAAACCTGATCGTCGACGTCTACACCATTCGGCCGAGGGGACTGTTCCAGGGAGCCATCCGTGGCGCTCATGCCACTGTCGAGGATCTGCCGGCGGAGGCCGTCGAATCCCTGCAACAACGAGCGCCCGCTACGCTTGCGAAGGCCAAACGGCGATACTTCGAAGCCAACGCCGACCTGAGCCAGGTCCGTCGGGGCGAAACGCCGGCGAAGCACTAACGCGGCAGCCCTTCGTGGGGCCGCAAGTTTCGGAGCACCTCGTCGCCGAGTGGCCTGTCGGCCTCTCCTACCGAGCCCCCTTGAGCGTGCAGGAGGTCGTGCACGTCACGGTCACGCCGTGCTGGCACTTCCTGCAAACGTCGACGCACTGGTCGAGCGCCTTCGGGTTATAGGAGGAATAAATCCCGGCGGCGCAGGTGTCGATCGAGCCGGTGACGTCGTCGCTCTGGGAGCACGACTGCACGGCAAACACCAGAAGAAAGAGAACTGCAGCGGATTTCATCGGAGTGAACCTTGCAGCGTGTTCGAGACGGCAATGTTACACTGATTCCATCTGCTATGCGCCGCCGCCGCGTACCGTTCCCCTGTTCGCCGCCGGTCCCGGGCAACCAGGGTAAATGACGAGTTACGAAGGCGACCAGGCTGCATGCTCAGTTCGCCGGCCGCCCTGGATTGGCGAACCACGATCCGCCCACCGAGGGGTGTTGCCTTTTCAACACGACGGGCAAAACACTTCTGCTATTCATAAATGGCGCGTGATGTCCAGCCCGCGACGCAAAAATATTTGTCTTTCCGAAACACAGAAGTTATGATTTAACGAAGCCATCCCGCCCGCATGAGGGGCGTTTCGCGATCGTCACGATTCGTGGTGCGGGCTGCGATGGACGTGGTTGGGTCGCAAGACGTGCGGCCCAATCGCGTACGGTCAAGCCGTGTGGTCCTGTCCCCTCGATGCTGGGGTCAAGTTGCGCAAAGCGATTTTGCGCAGCGACGGTGACTAAAACGCCCGATACACCGGGGAGAGCACGGAGTAAGCCGTAAAGCCATTGCGCAGGGAGTGCCGGAGTGATTTCGGCGTACCTGTGTTGGCCTGCGTGCGTCTTTTTCGTTTGCACGCAAGGCAGTGGGTGCGGCGTGCACCCGGCATTCCCTGCGCCCTCTGCTTTCAGGGGGTGATGTTTCGCAAGACTTCGCCGACGAAAATATTTTTCTTTCCGAAACACAGAATTTATGATTTAACGAAGCCATCCCGCGCCTCTCATGAGGGGCGTTTCGCGATCGTCACGATACGTGGTGCGGGCTGCGATGGACGCGGTTGCGTCGCAAGACGTGCGGCGCAACGCGTACGGTCAAGCCGTGTGGTCCTGTCCCCTCGATGCTGGGGTCAAGTTGCGCAAAGCGATTTTGCGCAGCGACGGTGACTAAAACGCCCGATACACCGGGGAGAGCACGGAGTAAGCCGTAAAGCCATTGCGCAGGGAGTGCCGGAGTGATTTCGGCGTACCTGTGCTGGCCTGTGTGCGTCCTTTCCGTTTCAGCCCGCGAGGCCGTGGGTGCGGCCTGCGCCCGGCATTCCCTGCGCCCTCTGTCTGCGAGAGGGACACGAATGAAGCAAAGCTCGGACGCAATCGCGCCGCGGGAATGCAGAGCGTGCCTCAAACTCCCTCGTCATTCCGGGCGCGAGCGAAGCGAAGCGAATCCAGAACTCTGTTCGAACCGCGCGTCGAGCAGTCTGGATTGCTTCGCTCGCGTCGGGCGCTCCTCGCAATGACGACGGTGACGCCAGCGCCCGCCCTACAGCAGCGGCGCCTTCGACGACACGTGATGGCTCAAAATCTTCCAGCCGCCGTCCTCGCGCACGATCACCCAGGTGATCTTGACCGTCAGCGGCGTCCTTGTCGAAGACGAAATTCGCGGTGCCGGCCATGCTGACGACATCAGTGCCGACCGCCTCCGTCACGATGTCGGTGAAGTCGACGCTCTGCGACTGCCAGCGCGGCAACCCGCTGAAATAGGCCTTGGCGCCGTCCTTGCCGCGATACAGATTCGGATTCGATCCGTACAGGAAGCCGTGCCGCGAGTAGAGCGAAGACAGCGCGTCAGCGTCGAGCTTCGCAAAGGCGGCCGCCCATTTCGCCTGGACGTCGGAGGCAATTTTATCGGCTTCGCCAGGCATGCATTCCCTCTTCCCTCAACCCTTCCCGACTTCCTTCGCAAAAGTATCGCGCAGGCCGATGGTGCGGCTGAACACCAGCCGGTCGGGCGCGGAGTCCCTGTCGCGCACGAAATAGCCCTGCCGCTCGAACTGGACGGGCTCGGGCGAATTGCTCGTCGGCGATCGCCGGCTCGACCCGCGCGTCCTTCAAGATCTCCAGCGACTGCGGATTGAGGTCGGCGGCGAAGTTGGACGCATCGGGCGCGGGCTTGGCGAACAGCTGGTTGTAGATGCGGATTTCGGCCGGCTTCGACTGCGCCGCCGACAGCCAGTGCATGGTCGCCTTGACCTTGCGGCCGTCGGGCGCGTTGCCGCCTCTGGTCGCGGGATCGTAGGTGCAGCGCAGCTCCACGACCTCGCCGGCCGCATTCTTCACCGCGCTCACGCATTTGATGAAATAGGCGTAGCGCAGCCGCACCTCATTGCCCGGAGACAGCCGGAAGAATTTCTTCGGCGGGTTCTCCATGAAGTCGTCCTGCTCGATATAGAGCTCGCGGCCGAACGCGATCTTCCGCGTGCCCTTGCGCGGGATCGTCGGGATGGTTGATCGCGTCGAGCTCCTCGACCTGCCCTTCCGGATAGTTCTCGATCACGACCTTCAACGGCCGCAGCACCGCCATGCGCCGCAGCGCCGTGCGATTGAGCTCCTCGCGGATGCAGAACTCGAGCATGCCGACGTCGACCACGCTGTTGGCCTTGGCGACGCCGATGCGCTTGACGAATTCGCGGACCGCCGCCGGCGGCACGCCGCGCCGCTTCAGGCCGGCAATGGTCGGCATGCGCGGATCGTCCCAGCCCGCGACGTGGCCGTCCGGACCAGCTGGGTCAGCACGCGCTTGGACAGCAGCGTGTAGGTCAGGTTGAGGCGCGCGAACTCGTACTGGTGCGGCTTCGACGGCACCGGCAGCTTGTCCAGCAGCCAGTCATAGAGCGGCCGGTGATCCTCGAACTCCAGCGTGCAGATCGAGTGCGTGATGCCCTCGATCGCGTCCGACTGGCCGTGCGCATAGTCGTAGCTCGGATAGATCGACCATTTGTCGCCGGTGCGCGGATGGTGCGCATGCAGGATGCGGTACAGCACGGGATCGCGCAAATTGATGTTGCCGGCGGCCATGTCGATTTTGGCGCGCAGCACCCGCGCGCCGTTCGGAAACTCGCCCGCCTTCATGCGGCGGAACAGGTCGAGGTTCTCCTCGACGCCGCGGTCGCGGAACGGCGAGTTCTTGCCGGGCTCGGTCAGGGTGCCGCGCGAGAGGCGGATCTCCTCCTGGCTCTGGTCGTCGACATAGGCGAGGCCCTGTTTGATCAGGCCTTCCGCCCATTCGTAGAGCCGGTCGAAATAGTCGGAGGCATAGAACAGGTTCTTGCCCCAGTCGAAGCCGAGCCAGTGCACGTCGGCCTGGATCGAGTCGATATATTCCTGCTCTTCCCGGGTCGGATTGGTGTCGTCGAAGCGCAGGTTGCAGTGACCGGCAAACTCCTGGGCGATGCCGAAATTCAGCGCGATCGACTTGGCGTGGCCGATATGCAGATAGCCGTTCGGCTCCGGCGGGAACCGGGTCACGATGGTCTTGTGCTTGCCTGTGTCGAGATCGGCCTGGACGATGTCGCGAATGAAATCGCGCCCCGCCTCCGCCGTTGCCGTGTCCGTCGTGGTCATCCCAAGGTCCTGAGTGTGCGGCCCTTCTGCCAAATTCGCTCCCGCCCGCCAAGCCCGCTCCGCAGCGAGGCTTTAGTTATGCACCGTTCCTGCTATACACCACCGCCACTTTCCGCCTACGCTCCTGCCCCATCAATGACTGATTCCATCGTCACACGCTTTGCTCCCTCGCCGACCGGCTTCCTCCATATCGGCGGCGCCCGCACCGCATTGTTCAACTGGCTCTATGCCCGCGGCCGCGGCGGCAAGATGCTGCTGCGGATCGAGGACACCGACCGCGAGCGCTCGACCGAAGCCGCGATCGCAGCCATCCTCGACGGGCTGAAATGGCTCGAGCTCGATTGGGACGGCGACGTCATCTACCAGTTCAGCCGCGCCGCGCGGCATCGCGAGGTCGCCGAGCAGCTGCTCGCCGCCGGCAAGGCCTATCATTGCTACGCCAGCCCGGAAGAGCTGACGGCGATGCGCGAGAAAGCGCGCGCCGAGGGCCGCACCCGCCTCTATGACGGGATGTGGCGCGACCGCGATCCCGCAGGCGCGCCCACCGATATCAAGCCGACCATCCGCCTGCGCGCGCCGCAGACCGGCGAGACCGTGATCGAGGACCAGGTGCAGGGCCGCGTGGTCTGGCAGAACGAGAATCTCGACGACCTCGTGCTGCTGCGCGGCGACGGCACGCCGACCTACATGCTGGCGGTCGTGGTCGACGACCACGACATGGGCGTCACCCATGTCATCCGCGGCGACGACCATCTGATCAACGCCGCGCGCCAGAAGCAGATCTACGACGCGCTGGACTGGACCGTGCCGGTCATGTCGCACATTCCGCTGATCCACGGTCCCGACGGCTCGAAGCTGTCCAAGCGCCACGGCGCGCTCGGGGTCGATGCCTACCGCGCCATGGGATATCTGCCGGCCGCCCTGCGCAACTACCTGGTGCGGCTGGGCTGGAGCCATGGCGACCAGGAAATCTTCTCCACAGAAGAAATGATCGCCGCCTTCGACCTGTCCGGTGTCGGCCGCTCGGCCGCCCGCTTCGATTTCGCCAAGCTGGAGAACCTCAACGGGCACTATATCCGCAACAGCGACGATCAATCCCTCGTGACCAGTTCGAGCGCGTGCTCGACTATGTCCCTGACGGCGCCGAGCTGAAGGCCAAGCTCAACGACAAGACCCGCGCGCAATTGCTGCAGGCCATGCCGCACCTGAAGGAGCGCGCCAAGACCCTGATCGAGCTGATCGGCGCCTCCTATTTCATCTTCGCCGACCGGCCGCTGGAGATGGAGGCGAAGGCGCAAGCCGTGCTGACGCCGGAAACCCGCGGCCTGATCGGCCAGCTGCGCACGACCCTGGAGCAGGTTTCGCCCTGGAGCGGCGAGACCACGGAAGCGGCCATGCGCGCCTTTGCGGATACGCACGGTCTCAAGCTCGGCGCGGTCGCCCAGCCGCTCCGCGTGGCGCTGACGGGACGGACCACCTCGCCCGGGATTTTCGACGTGCTTTCAGTGCTGGGACGCGAGGAATGCCTGGCGCGGCTCGCAGATCAGGCTACCGCGTGAGGTCGACCGCACCTTGCGTCCATCTTGCAGCGCACACGGCAATACGATACCCATTTAACAGCCGTCTTCTCAACAATCCGGCCTGCCTCGCCTTCGCCTGAAATGGCCCGAGGCAATCCGCCAACGATCTCATCGGGGACATCACGATGGACGCAAAATCCTCCGCCAAGACCGCCACCCTTACGGTCGGCAACAAGACCTACGATTTCCCGATTTTGAGCGGCACCGTCGGACCCGACGTCATCGACATCGCCAAGCTCTACGCCCAGGCCGGGATGTTCACCTACGATCCCGGCTTCACCTCGACCGGCAGCTGCCAGTCCAAGATCACCTATATCGACGGCGACGCCGGCATCCTCGAATACCGGGGTTACCCGATCGAGCAGCTCGCCGAGCACGGCGACTTCCTCGAGACCTGCTATCTCCTGCTCTACGGGGAGCTGCCGACCGCCGCGCAGAAAAAGGACTTCGACTATCGCGTGATCCACCACACCATGGTGCACGAGCAGATGGCCCGCTTCTTCCAGGGTTTTCGCCGCGACGCGCACCCGATGGCGATCATGGTCGCCGCGGTCGGCGCGCTCGCCGCGTTCTATCACGACTCCACCGACATCAACGATCCGCAGCAGCGCATGATCGCTTCGATGCGCATGATCGCGAAGGTGCCGACGCTGGCGGCGATGGCCTACAAATACACCGTCGGCCAGCCCTTCATGTATCCGAAGAACTCGCTGTCGTTTGCCGAGAACTTCCTGCACATGTGCTTTGCGGTGCCGTGCGAGGAGTACAAGATCAATCCGGTGCTCGCCGACGCGCTCGACAAGATCCTGATCCTGCACGCCGACCACGAGCAGAACGCCTCGACCTCGACGGTGCGCATCGCCGGCTCCTCCGGCGCCAACCCGTTCGCCTGCATCGCCGCCGGCATCGCCTGCCTCTGGGGCCCGGCGCATGGCGGCGCCAACGAAGCCGCGCTCAACATGCTCTACGGCATCGGCACGGTCGACAAGATTCCGGACTTCATCAAGAAGGTGAAGGACAAGAACAGCGAAGTCCGCCTGATGGGCTTTGGCCACCGCGTCTACAAGAACTACGACCCGCGCGCCAAGATCATGCAGAAGATGTGTCACGCGGTGCTGAAGGAGACCGGCCACGGCGACGATCCGATGCTGAAGGTCGCGCTCGAGCTGGAAAAGATCGCGCTGAACGATCGAGTATTTCATCGACCGCAAGCTCTATCCGAACGTCGACTTCTATTCGGGCATCACGCTGAAGGCGATGGGCCTGCCGGTCTCGATGTTCACCGTGCTGTTCGCGGTCGCCCGCACCGTCGGCTGGATCAGCCAGTGGAGCGAGATGATCGAGGATCCGCAGCAGAAGATCGGCCGCCCGCGCCAGCTCTATACCGGCGTCGCCCGCCGCGACTACGTCGAGATGGGCAAGCGGAAGTAAGGTTTCAGCGCCGGCCCTTGCGCATGGTCGCCAGCACGATGTCGGCGGCGCCGACGCTCGGCGTCGCCTTGCCGGTCGACATGATGGTGTCGAGCTTGCCGAAGGCGTCCAGCTGCCGCGTCCGCTCCGGCGTATCGCCGAGCAGCGGACGCAGAGCGCGCGCGAGATTGTCCGACGTGCAGTCCTGCTGGATGAACTCGGGCACGATATTTTCGCCGAGCACGAGATTGGCGAGGATGACGGTCGACACCTTGATCGCGCGGAGCAGGATGAAGGCCTCCGCGCCGCCGACGCGATAGGCCGTCACCATCGGCACGCCCGACAGCGCGAGCTCGAGCGTCACCGTGCCGGATTTGGCGAGCGCGGCGCGCGCGATGCGAAACGCGGCGCGCTTGTCCTGCTCGCCGATCACGATGCGCGGCGCGACCTTCCAGGTCTTCACGCCCTCGCGGACGGCGGCCTCCAGATGCGGCATGGTCGGCAGCACCGCCTCGAAAGCGACGCCGTCGGCCTGCAGGCGCGCCAGCGTCTCGCCGAACACGGCCATGTGGCGCCTGACCTCGCTGCGGCGGCTGCCGGGCAGCACCAGCAGCACCGGCGGCTCGGCGTTGCGGCGCGCGAGCTCATCCGCGTTCGGCCGAGCAAGCCGACCTGCTCGGTCAGGGGATGGCCGACATAGCTGCAGGGCGGCCCGCGCAGGCGCTCATAGGCCGCGGGCTCGAACGGCAGCAGCGCCAGCACGTGATCGACATAGGAGACCATGGCGCGCGCCCGGCCCGGCCGCCACGCCCACACCGTCGGCGAGACATAGTCGACGATCGGGATCGACGGATTCTGCGACCGCACCTTTCGCGCGACCCGATGCGTGAAATCGGGGCTGTCGATGATCACGAGGATATCCGGCGCGGCGGCGATGACCGCATCCGTGGTTTGCCGGATCAGCCGCAGCAGCTTCGGCAATTGCAGCACGACCGCGGAGAGGCCCACGATCGACAGCTCCTCGATCGGAAACAGCGAGGACAGCCCTTCCCGCGCCATGGCGCGGCCGCCGACGCCGTCGAACTGGACGGCATCGCCGAGACGCTGGCGCAGCACCTTCATCAGGCCGGCGCCGAGCCGGTCGCCGGATTCCTCGGTCGCGATCAGGAATATCCTGCGCCCGATGACGGCGCCTGGGCGCGCCGGACTCACGCCGAAAAGCCCGTCACGAACAGGCCGGCGCTATCGGCGGCGGCAATCACGGCCTTGCGGATCGACGACCTGCGTCGCGCCGGCAGCCACCGCAATGCCGGCAAGCCCGGCCTCGCGCACGCCATCGATCGTCCTTGAGCCGATGGTCGGCAGATCGAAGCGCAGATCCTGCCCGCTCTTCGGCGCCTTCACCAGCACGCCGCGCCCGGCGGCGGTGCGGATACGGCCCTGCTCGCGCAGACGCGCAATCCGCGCCAGCAGGCCGTCGGTGCCCTCGATATCCTCGACGCCGACGACATGACCATCGATCACGACCACGGCCTGCCCGACATCGAACGGGCTCAGCGCGCGCAGCACCTCACGTCCCTTCGCGATATCGGCCTCGGCCTGCGCGTCCGGCGCCGCGCGCGTGAGGCATCCCGCCGGCATCAGCAAGTCGGGCGCGACATCCCTGATCCCGACCATGCGAAAGCCGTCCTGCTCCAGGATGCGGCCGATGCCCGACAACAGATGATCGTCGCCGCCGCGGAAGGCCGCCCAGACCTGCCTTGCGACGCGCAGCGTACCCCAGTCCAGACGGATTTCCGACAGCGCCGGGCGCGTCAAGCGTCCCGATGAAGACGAGATCGCGGCAGCCCTCGGCGCGGAGCAGTTTGGTCGAACGTCCGAACTGTCCGACCGAAATCCAGTGATGACGGAAGCGCTCGACCTGTTGCGCGTCGCACGCGCCGCGAAGCGCAAACAGCACGCTCGAGACGCCGCGCGCGGCGAGCGAATCGGCGACCGCAAAGGGCAACGCGCCGCCGCCGGCGATCAGGCCGACGGGCGAGGCAAGTTCTGGCGCGGGCGCGGCCATCGCTACGACCGACCGGCGCGATCGTCCGGAAGGCAGAGCGGACGATGCTTGCCGTCCCCGATGAAGGTCAGGATTTCCGCGATCGCGGGGTCTTCGCTGGCAAGCGGCTGCACCCGCGCGAGCCGCTCAGCGAAGACGCCGGGCCCGTGAAACAGCTTGTCATAGAAGGCGCGCACCGTCGCGAGCCGCTCGCGGGTGAATTTGCGCCGCCTCATGCCGATGATGTTGAGGCCCTCCAGCACCGCATATTGCCCGTTGACGAGGCCGAACGGGATGACGTCGCCGCGCACGCCGCAGACGCCGCCGACCATCACTTGCGGACCGATGCGGGTGAACTGGTGCACGGCCGACAGCCCGCCGATATAGACGAAGTCGCCGATCTCGCAGTGACCGCCGAGCGTGGCCGAGGTCGCGAAGATCACGTCGTCGCCGACGCTGCAGTCGTGGCCGACATGGCTGTTGTTCATGAAATAGCCGCGCGCGCCGACGCGGGTCAGCCCGCCGCCCTTCACCGTGCCGACATTCATGGTGACGCCCTCGCGCAGTGTGCAGGACGCGCCGATCTCGAGCCGCGTCGGCTCGCCGCGATAGCTCAGATCCTGCGGCGCGCCGCCGAGCACGACGAAGGGCGAGATCACGCAGCCCTCGCCGATCGAGGTATGGCCCATCACCTGCACATGCGACATCAGCGTGCAGTTGGCGCCGATCACCGCGTGCGGGCCGACGATGCAGTACGGACCGATCGTCGTGCCGTCGCCGATCACGGCGCCGTCCTCAACCCGCGCGGTGGGATCGATGGTGCGTCATCGATATCCGTCAGTCGGTCAGCATCGCGCCGACATCGGCTTCCGCCACCGTCTTGCCGTTCACCCTGGCGTCGCCGTGGAACCACCACATGGTGTTGCGGCGGCCGATGCTCGTCATGTGATACTCGATGGTGTCGCCCGGCATCACCGGTTTGCGGAACTTGCATTTGTCGATGGTGAGAAAATACACCGCGCGCGGCTTTTCGGTGCCCTCCACCGACTTGATGCCGATCACGCCCGCGGTCTGCGCCATCGCCTCGATCATCATCACGCCCGGATAGACCGGCCGTTCGGGGAAATGCCCGGCGAATTGCGGCTCGTTGATGGTGACGTTCTTGATGCCGATGCCGCTGTAATCGGTGCGGATGTCGATCACCTTGTCGATCAGCAGCATGGGATAGCGATGCGGCAGGGTCTTGAGGATCTCATTGATATCCACGACCGCAAACCTGACCGGTGCCTCCTCCATCACTCCTGCCCTTCGCCCTTCAAATCGGCCGCATTGTCGCGCGCCAGCGCCACATTGTCACCGATGGTCAGGCTGCCCGCGAGCCCGATCTGGGCCGCCAGCAGGCAATGCCTGCCAATGGTCACATTGTGACCGATCTGGACCTGATTGTCGATTTTGGTCCCCTCGCCGATGACGGTGTCGCGCAGGCTGCCGCGGTCGATGGTCGTGCCGGCCCCGATCTCGACGTCGTTCTGGATCAGCACCCGTCCGGTCTGCGGAACCTTGAGATGGCCCTCGGGCCCGAAAAACACGAAGCCATAGCCATCCTGGCCGATGCTGCAGCCGGGATGGATCAGCACATTGTTGCCGATCAGCGCGCATTGGATGGCCGTGCGTGCGCCGACATTGCAGTCGCGGCCGATCTTGACGCCCGATCCGATGACGGCGCCGGCGCCGACGATCGTGCCCGCGCCGATCTCGACATCGGCGCCGATCACGACAAGCGGCTCGACGATGACGCCGTCCTCGAGATGGGCGCTGGGATCGATGATGGCGGACGGCGCGATGCCCTCGACGCCGAACCAGGATTGCGGCCGCAGCGCCTCGCGGTGCAGTTCGCGCGCAACCTGCACGAAGGCGCGGAACGGCTCGGCGGCGCGCAGCACCGCGACATGCGCGGGAACGTCGGCCTCGAAACGCTTGTCCACGATGCAGGCGCCCGCCCGGGTCGCGGCGAGCTGGTCGGCATATTTGGGATTGTCGAAAAAGGTCAGGTGCGACGGGCCGGCCTCGTCAAGCGACGCCAGCCCCCTGATGGTCTGGCCGGCCCGCGAGGGATCGGCGAGATGCGCTCCGGCCAACGCGGCGATCTCGGCCAGCGTCTTCGGAGGAGGCTTCGCAAAGAAGGTCGGCTGCGCCATTCCGCCCGTCGGGGTCCGGCCCGTGGTTGAGATCGGAGATCGGAGCGACCGATCCCCTGTTTGAAATGTCCCGGCGCAAGGTAGACGGCCTTGCGCCGGGATTGCCTTAGAACGACGTTCCGCCGCCGAACTTGAATTGCTGGACGCGGTCGTATGCGCCCTTGGTGATCGGCACCGCGTAGTCGAAGCGCAGCGGACCGAACGGCGATGCCCAGACGAGGCCTACGCCGACCGAGCTGCGAACCACATTGCCGGAGTCATACTGACAATCCGAGGCAGGTTCCGGGATCGGTCGGTCCGGCGTCGACGGCCTTGCGACATGATGCGAGCTCCGGTGTTGAGCCGTTGACTTCGTTGGTGAAGGCCCAATCGTCGGTCCCTTGTAGTCGAACAGGCCGCCGGCATCGGCGTAAACGGCGCCCTTCAAGCCCACTTCCTTGGGCAGGAACCAGAACGGCATCTGCAATTCGAACGATGCGCCCCAGTATTTGGTGCCGCCAAGCGCGTCCCCCGTTCCGAACGGATTGATGTCGCGCGGACCGATGCCGTTCGGCGCGAAGCCGCGCACCAGGTTCGGACCCATCTGGAAATGATCGAGCATGCGCAACGGCCGCTGTTGCCGAGTTCGTTCAGCATGCCGCCCTGCAGATGGATGATGCCGACGATGTCGGACACCAGCGGGGTGTAGTACTTCGCGTCGATCGTGCTCTTCAGGAAGGACACGTCGCCGCCGACGCCGGCGAAGTCCTGCGCGAAGCTGACCAGCAGGCCGTCGGTCGGGTTCTTGTTGTTGTCGAGCGTGTTGTAGTTCAGCGTGTAGCCCAGCGCCGAGGTCAGCGTGGAGCCGCTCTGCAGCTCCTTGCGAACCGGCAAGGAGGCTTCGCCGTCGCTGTAGCACCACAGGCCGAGGCCAGGGTCGGTCGGCGGTTGCCCGCGATGGTGCCTCCCGGCATGACGCTTCCCGGTCGTCATTCGCAGCGACCCAGGCCGGCGACGGATAGAACGACCGCGCTGTTGGCGTTGTTGTTACAGTTCGCGAGATAACACGGCAGCGAAATCTCGGTCTGGTACAGCGAGTAGCGCAATTGCAGCGACAGGTCCTCGCGCAACTGGAAGCCGAGCCGCGGGCTGAAGCCGATCGTCTTGGTCGTGTAGGAAATGTAGCTGTTGGCGAGCTGCTCCCGGTAGAACACGTCCAGCCCGAGCGCGACGCGATAATCGAGCAGATAGGGCTCGACGAATGACAGCGAGAGCGCCGCGCGCATATTGGCCGTAGGTCACCGAGGCCTTGGCGAACAGGCCGCGGCCGAGGAAGTTGCGCTCGGAGATGCTGACCTCGGCGAGCGCGCCGTCGGTGGTCGAATAGCCGCCCGAGACCGAGAAGTCGCCGGTGGATTTCTCCTCGAGATCGACCACCAGGATGACGCGGTCGCTCGACGAACCCGGCTCGGTGTTGATCTTCACGGTCTTGAAGTAGTCGAGATTCTTCAGGCGCCGTTCCGCCCGGTCGACGAGGGCGCGGTTGTAGGCGTCGCCCTCGGCGAGGTCGAACTCGCGGCGGATCACGAAGTCGCGCGTGCGGATGTTGCCGCGGATGTTGATGCGCTCGATATAGGTCCGCGGCCCCTCCTCGATCGAGAACACCACCGACACCGTATGGGCGTCGAAATTGCGGTCGCCGCGCGGACGCACGACCGCGAAGGCATAGCCGCGGCGCGAGGCCTCGATCTGCATTTCCTCGACCGATTTCTCGATCGCCTCGACGTTGTAGAGCGAGCCGACACGGACGCGCGAATAGAGGCGCAGCGCATTGCCATCGAGGTTGGTGATGCCGGACGCGAACTGGACCGAGGCGACGCGGTATTGCGAGCCTTCCTCGATCTTGAAGGTGACCAGGAAGCCCTTGCGATCGGGATCGTATTCGGTCAGCGCGGCGACCACCTGCACGTCGGCAAAGCCGTGCTTCAGATAGTAGCGGCGGATCAGGTCGCGGTCGGACTCGACGCGATCGGGATCGTAGACGTCATTGCCGCCGAGGAAGCTCAGGAAGTTCGACTCGTGGGTCTTGATGATGTCCTTGAGGCGATAGGACGAATAGAAGCTGTTGCCGACGAACTCGATCTTTCTGCACGCCGGTCTTGACGCCCTCGGTGATGGTGAAGACGAGGTCGACGCGATTGTTGGGCTGCTCGATGATTTCGGGGTTGACGCGCACGTCATAGCGGCCGGATCGCCGATAGATTTCAGCGATGCGCTGCGCGTCCGACTGCACCATGGGCCGCGACAGCGTGCCGCGCGGCTTGGACTGGATTTCGGCCGAAAGCTGCTCGTCCTTGACCTTCTTGTTGCCCTCGAAGGCAACGCGGTTGATCACCGGGTTTTCCACCACGGTCACGATGATCCGCGGACCGGCGCGGCTGATCCTCACGTCCTGGAACAGCCCGGTTTCGATCAGCGCCTTCAGGCCATCATCGATGGCGGGGCCGGTGAGCGTTCCGCCGGGTCCGGCATGGAAGTAGGAGCGGATGGTTTCGATCTCGACGCGGCGGTTCCCGACCACCTCGATGGAACTCAGGGTCTGCGCGCGAACGGCCGCAGGCAAAAGCATAGCGGCCAGCGAAGCGGCCACCGGCAGGGCAGACATCAACAGGGCGGCGAACAAGCCCCCCCGGACTCGCATTCCAAACTTCATGCGCTACGCGCCCTCGTCTACCCAAATGCCGATCCGCAACCCCTCGCGGACCGGCAGATTCCCATTTGCCACCCCGCTTGTAGCCAATTCGTGCAGAGCGGCAAACTTAACAACGCAGCCTAATTCCATTTTCATTCCAAGACGTTGCCGATGGGCAACGTCACAAAAAAGCCTTCCTTTCCACCTCACGACGCCGCCAGGTGCAGAATGTCGTTATAGGTGGCGAAAACCATCAACATCAGCACCAACCCGAGCCCGATTCGAAATCCCATCTCCTGCGCACGCTCCGACAGCGGGCGGCCGCGAATGGCCTCCACCACATAGAACAAAAGGTGACCGCCATCGAGCAGCGGGACCGGAAACAGGTTCAACAGCCCGATCGAGATCGACAGCACGGCCGCCAGGTTGATCAGCGCCACCATCCCGATGCTCGCGACCTGCCCGGAGATCTGCGCGATCCTCAAGGGACCGCCGACCTGATCGGCCGCCTCACGCCCGGTGAAGATCCCGCCGATATAGGACAGGGTCCGATCGATCACGAACCAGGTCTCCTTGACCCCAAGCCAAAGAGCGGTTGCGGGATCGACCCGTTCGGTCAGCACATCGCCCGCGGCGGTCTGGCGGGTGATGCCAAGCACACCTTGCCGATGCACATTTCCAAAGGGGTCTTTCACTTCCCTTAATTCAGGCGTGCCCGACAACTGCACGACCTGGTCGCCGCGCTTGACCGTGAAGCTCAGCTTGTCGCCGGCATGGATGGCGACGATGCGCTGCATGTCGGTGAAGCTCTCGATCCTGGTGCCGTCGATCGAGGTGACGATATCGCCGACCTGGAAGCCGGCGGCGGCAGCCGCGCTGTTGGCCTCGACCTTGTCGACGCGCGCCGTCGTCGAGGGCTTGCCGAACAAGGTGAAACATGACGGTGAAGATCACGATCGCCAGCAGGAAATTGGCGATCGGTCCGGCGGCAACGATCGCCGCGCGCGGCCCGACCTTCTTGTGATGGAAGCTGCCTCTGCGCTCGTCGTCGGTCATGCCCGCGAGCGTCTCGGCCGAGGGTGTCGACGCCTCGGTGTCGTCGCCGAAGAATTTCACATAGCCGCCGAGCGGGATGGCCGAGATCTTCCAGCGGGTGCCGTGACGGTCGTTGAAGCCGACCAGTTCCGGCCCGAAGCCGAGCGAAAAGGTTAACACGCGAACGCCCGCCCAGCGGGCGACCAGGAAATGGCCGAGCTCGTGGAAGAACACGACGATGGTCAGGACGAACAGGAAGGGGATCGCATAACCGATGAGCCCATGGCTCAACGTATTGAAACTATGATGGAAAATTTCGGACATTCAATTTCCCTCAGCCAGAGCCGAAGGCCCCTTCCCCAACCCACTAGGATGCCTTTAAGGCAATTTGAGGCAAGAGGGAGGCCGCCTTATTTCGCGCATTATGGTCAACGGCGATGGCGTCGTCGGCCGAGGTCAAGGCGCCAGATTTCCGGAGCGAATCCAGGCCTCGATGGTCGCCTCCACCAGCCGCGCGATGGCGCCGAATCTGATCTTGCCGGCGATGAAGGCCGCGACCGCAACCTCATTGGCGGCATTGAACACGGTGGTCGCACCGCGCCCGGTGCGCAAGCGCCTCATAGGCGAGCCGCAAGCGCCGGAAAGCGCTCGAAGTCCGGCGCCTCGAAGGTGAGCTGGCCGATCTTGGCGAGATCGAGCTTCGCCGCCGGTCCCTTGATGCGGTCGGGCCAGCCCAGGCAATGCGCGATCGGCGTGCGCATGTCGGGCGCGCCGAGCTGGGCCACCACCGAGCAATCGGAAAATTCGACCATGCCGTGCACGATCGACTGCGGATGCACCAGCACGTCGATTTCTTCAGGCGCGAGCGCGAACAGGCAGGCCGCTTCGATGACCTCGAGCCCCTTGTTCATCATCGACGCGGAATTGATGGTGATCTTCTGCCCCATGCTCCAGTTCGGATGCTTCAGCGCCTGCGCCAGCGTCGCCTGCTCGATATCGGCGGGCTTCCAGGTGCGGAACGGTCCGCCGGAGGCGGTGATGATGACGCGCACCAGCTCTTCGCGGTTGCCCGAGTGCAAGCGCCTGGAACAGCGCGTTGTGCTCGGAATCCGCAGGCAGGATGCAGGCGTTGGCCTTGGCGGCGCGCTGCATGAAGAAATCGCCGGCGCAGACCAGGCATTCCTTGTTGGCGAGCGCGACGGTGGCGCCGCGATCGACGGCAGCGAGCGCGGGCTTCAGTCCCGCTGCGCCACTCACCGCGGCCATCACCCAATCGGCGGGACGCGCAGCCGCCTCGATGATCGCGCTCTCGCCTGCCCCGCATTCGGTGCGCGTTCCGGCGAGCGCCTCTTTCAATTCGCCCAGCTTGCTTGTGTCGGCCACCGCCACGAAGCGCGCGTCGAACTCGCGCGCGAGCTTCGCCAGTCCCTGCACATTGCTGTTGCCGGTCAGCGCCTCGACCCGGTAGCGATCGCGCGCGCCGCGCAACAGATCCATCGTGCTGTCGCCGATGGAACCGGTGGCTCCGAGCACGGTGACGCTGCGGACGGCGCCCGCCGCGGCCTTGTTGTTACGCAATGGAACGGCACTCATTGTGTCACCAAACCATAAGACCGGTTCCGGCGCCACCCGCGCCGCCGCGCAAAACGCCCAAAATCGCCGCCAGCACGACCGCCGCGACAAACCCGTCCAGACGATCCATCAGGCCGCCATGGCCGGGAATGATCTGACTGGAATCCTTCACGCCGAAGCGGCGCTTGACCGCGGACTCGAAGAGATCGCCGAGTTGCGAGGCTACAGATAGGGCTGCAGCAATCATCAGCAATGGACCCATCTTGCCGAAGCCGCTGACGGCAAAGCCGGCGGCCACGAGCAGGCCCAAGATGAACCCTCCGACCGCGCCGGCCCAGGTCTTGTTCGGGACTGACCTGCGGCCAGAGTTTCGCGACCTCCGATGGTGCGGCCGGCGAAATAGCCGCCGATATCGGTGCACCAGACCACAAGCAGGATGAAGACCAGCGCGACAAATCCTTCCGCTGTGATCGAGCCGTATCACGATGGACGAAACCTGCGCCGCGGCTGCGTAAAGAAACCCGCCGATTGGCCACGATCGCGGCGCCGACGAGCGGAACGCCACGGCAACAACGCCCAGCGCCAGCACGATGAGCGCAATGTCGACGTTGCGAAGCGCAAGGAACGGTGCGGCGATGGCCAGAATGGCCGCGCCCGTCACCAGCAGCGGCGCATTGCCGGAGACGCCCGTCACCATCAGCCATTCGACGAACAGGCCGATCGCACACAGCGTCACCAATGCGGTCCAATACCAGCCGCCGGCACAGGCGGCGGCGATCGCGAGCGGCACGAGCACGACAGCCGATGCGACACGCGTGAGGAGATTGCGCGCGTCCGGTCCGGCCGGCGCGGCTTTCTGCTTCGCTCACGATCCGGTTTTCGCGACGAGCCCGCCGAACCGGCGCTCGCGTGTGGAATATTCGGCGATCGCGCTTTCGAGCGCCGCCTTGTCGAAATCCGGCCAGTGCATCGGCACGAACACGAGCTCGCTGTAGGCCGCCTGCCACATCAGGAAATTCGACAGCCGCTGCTCGCCGCTGGTGCGGATGATCAGATCGGGATCGGGAATGTCGGGCGCGTCGAGATGTCCGCCGAGCGCGTCGGCATCGATCGTGTCGGGATCGCGCTTGCCCTCGGCCACCTCGCGCGCAAGCCGCTGCGCGGCGCGGGCGATTTCCTGGCGCGAACCATAGTTGAAGGCGACCACGAGATTGAGACGATCGTTGTTGCGGGTCAGCTCTTCGGCCTCGTTCAAGCAGCGCGCAGATGTCGGGCTCGAGCCCCTCGCGTTCGCCGATCACGCGCACGCGCACGCCGTCGCGATGCAACGTCGCGAGATCGTTGCGGATGAACCTGCGCAACAGACCGAAGAGGTCGCCGATTTCGCTCGCCGGCCGCGACCAGTTCTCCGAGCTGAACGAGAAAATGGTGAGATAGAGGATGCCGAGCTCGTGCGCCGCCTGCACCACGCGGCGCAGCGCCTCGACGCCGCGGCGATGGCCTTCCGCGCGCGGCAGGCCGCGTGCCGCCGCCCAGCGCCCGTTGCCGTCCATGATGACAGCCACATGCAACGGACCGTCGGACGCGGTCGCCTGTTGCAGGAACGGCGGCATTCGACATCGTCAGATCCTTCAAACCGTGAGGATTTCCTTTTCCTTGGCCGCCAGCAGCTGGTCGATTTCGGCGATCGCGCCGTCGGTCGCCTTCTGCACGTCACTGGAATAGCGGGTCTGATCGTCCTCGGAAATCTCGTGGTTCTTCTCGAGTTTCTTCACGACATCGAGACCGTCGCGGCGGACGTGGCGCACCGCCACCTTCGCCGCTTCCGCATATTTGTGCGCGACCTTCACCAGTTCCTTGCGCCGCTCCTCGTTGAGCTCCGGAATGCGCAGGCGCAGCACCTGCCCTTCGGTCGCCGGCGACAGACCGAGATTGGAATCGACGATCGCCTTCTCGACCGCCTTCACCATCGAGCGGTCCCACACCTGCACCGAGATCAGCCGCGGCTCCGGCACGCTGATGGTCGCAAGCTGGTTCAGCGGCATGTGCTGGCCGTAGGCGTCGACCTGCACCGGCTCCAGCATCGAGGCGGAGGCGCGCCCCGTGCGCAAGCCGCCCAGTTCGTGCTTGAGCGACGGCCGTCGCGCCCTGCATGCGGCGCTTCAATTCGTTGATGTCGAACTTGCCCGTGGACGTGGACATAACGCTCTCCTCTTTTGACGTCTCGCCGAGGCGTCCGCGGGATCAACCCGCGACGACGGTGCCGCGGCCCTGACCGCGCAGGATCGCGCCGATCGAACCGGGCTCGGCGATCGAGAACACGATGATAGGCAGCGATGTTTCGCGGGCAAGCGCGAATGCGGTCGCATCCATCACCTTGTAGCCGCCTTCGACCGCCTGCGCATGGCTCAGCCGGTCGAAACGCTTGGCGGACGGGTCCTTCTTGGGGTCGGCGCTGTAGACCCCGTCGACATTGGTGGCTTTCAGCACGGCCTTGGCGTCGATCTCGGCCGCGCGCAGCACCGCCGTGGTGTCGGTGGTGAAGAACGGATTGCCGGTGCCGCCGCCGAGCAGCACGATCCGGCCCTCCGCGAGATATTTGTGCGTTGCAGCGCGGGTGAACAGCTCGCAAATCTCGGGCATCACGAAGGCCGACAGCGTGCGGGCCGGCGCGCCCTTGCGCTCCAGCGCCGCCTCCAGCGCCAGGCAGTTCATCACGGTGGCGAGCATGCCCATGGTGTCGCCGGTCGGCCGCGACACGCCGCGCGAGGAAACCTCGACGCCGCGAACGATGTTGCCGCCGCCGATCACGACGGCGATTTCGGTGCCCTGCTTTTGCGCCGCGATCAGGTCGGAGGCGATGCGGTCGACGGTCGGCTGGTCGATGCCGTAGCCGTGGCTGCCGGCGAGATATTCGCCGGACAGCTTGACCACGACGCGACGATAGACCGGCTCAGCCATCTGCTGATCGCTCTCCTTCCGCAACGGCCGCTCCCGGCACGACGCGCCGGGAGGACGTCCGGCGCTTACTTCTTGCCGCTGGCTGCGGCGACTTCGGCCGCGAAGTCGCCTTCCTGCTTGTCGATTCCCTCGCCGAGAGCATAGCGCACAAAGCCCGTGATCTTCACGGGCGCGCCGACCTTGCCCTCAACTTCTTTGAGGACCTGGGCCCACGACTTGCCGTTGTGATCGGCGTGGATCGAGGCCTGCTCGAGCAGGCAGACTTCCTTGTAGTAAGTCTTCAGGCCGGAATCGACGATCTTCTCGATGACGTTCTCCGGCTTGCCCTGCTGACGATACTTGTCGGCGAGCACGTCCTTTTCGCGCTTGACCAGGTCGGGCGCGAGGCTCGCGGGATCGAGCGCCAGCGGATTGGCGGCGGCGACATGCATCGCAAGCTGACGGCCGAGCGCTGCGAGCTCGTCGGTCTTGCCAGCCGACTCCAGCGCCACGATCACGCCCATCTTGCCGGCGCCTTCGATGACGGCGTTATGGACGTAGCTCGACACCACGCCCTTGCCGACTTCGAGCAGGGCCGCGCGGCGCAGCGTCATGTTCTCGCCGATGGTTGCGATCGCATCCGCAATCGCGGTCTCCACGGTGACGTCGCCGACCTTGGTCGCCTTGATCTTCTCGATGTCGGCGCCGACGTCGAGCGCGACCTGCGCGATCATCTTGACCAGGCCCTGGAACTGGCCGTTGCGCGCGACGAAGTCGGTCTCGGAATTGACCTCGACGACGACGCCCTTGGTGCCCTTGGTGAGCGCAGCAGATCAGGCCTTCGGCCGTGACGCGGCCGCCCTTCTTGGCGGCCTTCGACAAGCCCTTCTTGCGCAGCCAGTCCTGGGCCGCCGTCATGTCGCCGCCGGATTCGGTCAGCGCCGCCTTGCAATCCATCATGCCCGCGCCGGTCGACTCGCGCAGGTCCTTCACCATCGCAGCCGTGATTGTCGTCATTGGATGCGTCCTTTTGCCTTTCAGGTAGCAGCGGCGGCGCGGCTCGATCGCCACGCCGCGCTTGCTCTAACAAACTCGGAAAAGATCGGAAGCGATGGCCGAAACAGCGGGCCATCGCGTGTCGATCTTATTCCGCTTCCGCGGTCAGCGCCTTGGCCTTGGCGACCCAGGCATCGGCGCGGCTCGGAAGTCCGACATCTTCGCCGATCTTGTGCGCGGTGTCGTGATCGAGTTCGGCGAGCTGCCAGTAGTGGAAGATGCCGAGTTCGTTGAACTTCTTCTCGATCGCGCCCGAGACGCCCGGAAGCTTCTTGAGATCGTCGGCGCTGCCGCGCGGACCGGCGAGGCCCTGGAAGCCGGCCGGCTGGGCGGCCGCCGGGACTTCCTCCTTGGCCGGATGGGCCGAGGCGCCGACATCGATGCCGGCATCGCCCTGCGCGCGCGAAATTCCGTCGATCGCGGCGCGTGCGACGAGATCGCAGTAGAGCGAGATGGCGCGGCCGGCGTCGTCATTGCCCGGCACCACATAGGTGATGCCCTTCGGGTTCGAATTGGTGTCGACGATGGCGGCGACGGGAATGTTGAGCCGCTGCGCTTCGGCGATCGCGATGTCTTCCTTGTTGGTGTCGATCACGAAGATCATGTCGGGAAGACCGCCCATGTCCTTGATGCCGCCGAGCGAGCGGTCGAGCTTGTCGCGCTCGCGCTGCAGGGTCAGCCGCTCCTTCTTGGTGTATTGCGAGCCCTCGGCGGAGCCCGCCAGCATCTCGTCGAGCTGGCGCAGCCGCTTGATCGAGGCCGAGACCGTCTTCCAGTTGGTCAGCGTGCCGCCGAGCCAGCGCGAATTGACGAAATACTGCGCCGAGCGCTTGGCGGCTTCCGCCACGCCGTCCTGCGCCTGCCGCTTGGTGCCGACGAACAGGATACGGCCGCCCTTGGCGACGGTGTCGCTGACCGCCTGCAGCGCGCGATGAAGCATCGGCACGGTCTGCGCGAGATCGATGATGTGGATGTTGTTGCGCGCACCGAAAATGTAATCCGCCATTTTCGGATTCCAGCGGTGCGATTGGTGACCAAAGTGAACGCCAGCTTCGAGCAGCTGACGCATAGAGAAATTCAGGTAGCGCCATAGTGATGGTTCTCCGGTTGGTTCCTCCGGAAACGTGTGAGCAGACGAGCCTTGATCGGCCCGGCTGCCACCGGACGGCCTGTTGAGCCATGTTTCCGTGTGAGATGGGCGGCTATATAGCCGGTTTTCGGCGATACGCAAGGAAAATGGGCCGGATTCGGGGTGAATCCGGCGTCAAAACCTGCTTTTTCGGGCTCTTAGGCCACCATATCGACCCTGCCGTCCTTCAGGCGGTAGATGCCGCCGACGACCTTGAGCTTGTTCTGCTCGACGGCGGCGGAGAGGATCGGCGTCGCCGATTTCAGCTTGGCGACATTGTCGATCACGTTCTGGCGGATCGCATTGGCGAGCATATCGCCGCCCTTGCTGCGAGACCGCCTTCACCGCGGGCGCGAGCGCCGTGACCAGCGAGGGCAAATGTCCCGGCAGCGTGGTGTTGTCCTTCAGCGACTTGATGGTGGCGTCGACCGCGCCGCAGGCGTCGTGGCCGAGCACCAGGATCAAGGCACATCCGAGCACGGCGACGCATATTCGAGGCTGGCGACATTTCATCACTGGCGAAGTTGCCGGCGAGGCGGCAGACGAAGAGATCGCCGCGGCCGCTGTCGAAGGCGTATTCGGGCGCAATCCGCGAATCCGCGCAGCTCAGGATGCCGGCATAGGGATTCTGGCCGCCGGCCAGCGCCTCGCGCTCGTGCTTGAAATCGTGGCGGCGCGCGACGCCGTCGACATAACGCGCATTGCCGTCCATCAGGCGCTTGAGCGACGCATCCGGCGAGATGACGTTCTCCGGCTTGGGCGGCTTCTTCTTTTCATCGTCGTCGTCTTCCTTTCTCTTTCCTTTGGCCGTCGGCCGGGTCGGCAAAAGCCAGCCCGATGGCCGCGGCACCGAGGACAAACTTGCGCCGCGAGGACTGGAACGGATGATGCAATTCCTGGCCGCAGATCTCACACATCGGAAAGTCTCCTGCCCTACAAGGTTATAGCGTCTGCACGTCGACCACGCCCGCGACAGCCTTGATGGCGCCTGCGATCTGCGGCGACACCTTGAAGCGGCCGGGCAGCTTCATTTCCACCTCGGTTTCGAGATCGAGCATCAGCACCAGCGAGACGTCGCCATCGCCATTGGCTGAAGCTGCCTTCGCCTGCGGTGCACGAGCGGAAACGGTCGGTGCGCCCGCTTCCGGCATCTGCAGCCGCCGCGCAATGGAATCGAGCGGCCGCGTGTCGCGCAGGAAGATGCGCAGGCCCTTTTGGGTCTTGGCCGCGGCGTCGTCCAGCGGCTCGGCATGCAGCACCCGCGCCCGCACGTCCTCGCCCTGCAATTCCGCGCCGAGCTGCAGCAGCACCGCCGCACCCGGCTCCAGCACGTCGCGGTATTGCGCGAGCCCTTCCGAGAACAGCACCGCCTCGAAGTGACCCGTGGGATCAGAAAGCCCCATGATGCCCATCTTGTTGCCGGTCTTGGTGCGCCGCTCCATGCGCGAGACCACGGTCGCGGCGACCTTGCCGGCGGTCGCGCCGGTCTTCACCGCGCGCGAGAACTCCGCCCAGGACTGCACCCGCAGGCGCTTGAGCACCGTGGCGTAGTCGTCGAGCGGATGGCCCGACAGGAAGAAGCCGATCGCGTCATATTCGCGCCGCAGCCGCTCGGCCGGCAGCCACGGCTCGATATTCGGCAGCATGATGGTCGGCGCATCCGCGGCATTGCCGAACATGTCGTTCTGGCCCGAGGTGGCCGCCTCATGGCTGCGCTGGCAGGCCGCGAGAATGGCATCCGCGCCGGCAAAGACGCGGGCGCGGTTCGGCTCCAGCGTGTCGAAGGCGCCGGCCGCGGCGAGGCTTTCGATGATGCGCTTGTTGATGGCGCGCGGGCTGACGCGGCTGGCGAAATCCGCAAGCGAGGTGAACAGGCCCTTCTTGCGCTCCTCGACGATCTGCTCGATCGCCTGCGGGCCGACGCCCTTCAACGCCGCGAGCGCGTAGTAGATCGTGCCGTCCGACACCTCGAAGGTCGCACCCGAGCGATTGACGTTGGGCGCCTCGACCTTGATGCCGAGCCGCTGCGCCTCGGCGCGGAATTCCGAGAGCTTGTCGGTGTTGTTGAGGTCGAGCGTCATCGACGCCGCCAGAAACTCCACCGGATAATGCGCCTTCATGTAGGCGGTGTGATAGGACACCAGCGCGTAAGCCGCCGCGTGGCTCTTGTTGAAGCCGTAGTCGGCGAACTTTGCCAGCAGCTCGAAGATCGTCTCCGCCTGCCCCTTCGGCACGTTGTTCTTGACGGAGCCCGTGACGAAGACCGTTCGCTGCTTCTCCATCTCGGCGCGGATCTTCTTGCCCATCGCGCGGCGCAGCAGGTCGGCGTCGCCGAGCGAATAGCCGGCCATCACCTGCGCGATCTGCATCACCTGTTCCTGGTAGATGATGACGCCGAACGTCTCCTTCAGGATCGGCTCCAGCATCGGATGCAGATATTCCGGCTCCTCGTCGCCGTGCTTGCGCGCGCAATAGGTCGGGATGTTCGCCATCGGACCGGGGCGATACAGCGCCACCAGCGCGATGATGTCCTCGAACCGGTCGGGACGCATGTCGACCAGCGCGCGCCGCATGCCCTGACTTTCAACCTGGAACACGCCGACGACATCGCCGCGCGCCAGCATCTGGTAACTCGCGGCGTCGTCGAGCGGCAGCGTCGCGAGATCGACGTCGACGCCGCGCTGCTTCAGGAGCTTCACCGCGACGTCGAGCACGGTCAGCGTCTTCAGGCCGAGGAAGTCGAACTTCACCAGACCCGCCGGCTCGACCCATTTCATGTTGAACTGGGTCACCGGCATGTCGGATTTGGGATCGCGGTAGAGCGGCACGAGCTCGCTCAGGGGACGATCGCCGATCACGATGCCGGCGGCATGGGTCGAGGCGTGCCGCGTCAGGCCTTCGAGGCGCATCGCGATGTCGAAGGCGCGCGCCACCACCGGGTCCTCGTCGCGGAACGCCTGCAGCTTCGGCTCGCCTGCGATCGCCGCGGCCAGGGTCACCGGCGCGGCGGGGTTCTGCGGCACCAGCTTGGTCAGCTTGTCGACCTGGCCATAGGGCATCTGCAGCACGCGGCCGACGTCGCGCAGCACGCCGCGCGCCTGCAAGGTGCCGAAGGTGATGATCTGCGCGACCTGGTCGCGGCCGTAGCGCTGCTGCACGTAGTCGATCACTTCGCCGCGGCGCTCCTGGCAGAAGTCGATGTCGAAGTCCGGCATCGACACGCGTTCCGGATTGAGGAAGCGCTCGAACAAGAGGCCGAAGCGGATCGGATCGAGGTCGGTGATGGTGAGCGCCCAGGCGACCAGCGAGCCCGCGCCGGAGCCGCGGCCCGGGCCGACAGGGATATCCTGCGCCTTGGCCCATTTGATGAAGTCGGACACGATCAGGAAGTAGCCCGCATAATTCATGCGGTTGATGACGTCGATCTCGAAGGCGAGCCGCGAGCGGTAGTCCTCCTCGGTCATGCCTTGCGACAGGCCATGCACCTCGAGGCGCCGCGCCAGTCCGTCCTCCGCCTGCTTGCGCAGCTCGGCGGCCTCGTCGCTCGCGGCGTCGGAGGCAGCACCCACGGTGAAGCGCGGCAGGATCGGCTTGCGCGTCATCGGACGGAACGAGCAGCGCTCGGCGATTTCGACGGTCGACGCCAGCGCTTCCGGAATGTCGGCAAACAGCACCGCCATCTCGGCGCGGGTCTTGAAGCGGTGATCGGTCGTCAGTTGCTCGCGGTCGGTCTCCGCGATCAGCCGTCCGCCGGCGATGCAGAGCAGCGCGTCATGCGCTTCGTAATCGTCGGTCGAAGCAAAATACGGCTCGTTGGTCGCGACCAGCGGCAGGCCCTTCGCATAGGCGAGATCGATCAGGCCGGCCTCGACACGGCGCTCGCGGTCGACGCTGTGCCGCTGCAATTCGACGTAGAGACGATCGCCGAACAGTGTCGCCAGGCGCTCGCACCGGGCTGGTCGCGAGCGCGACTTGATCGGCCTGGATCGCAAGCGAGATCGGTCCATCCGGTCCGCCGGTCAGCGCGATCAAATCTTCGGCCTCGCCATTGAGCCAGTCGAACTTGATATGCGGGGTCTGGTGGACCGGCGTCTCGAGGAAGGCGCGCGAGTTGAGCCGCATCAGGCTGCGATAGCCGCGCTCGCGCGCCGCCAGCAACACGATGCGCGCGGGCGCCGCGGCATTGCGTGCGTTCGGATCCTGGTCGCCGAAATCGACCGCCAGCTCGCAGCCGATGATCGGCTGGATGCCGTAGCCCGCCATCTTGTCGGAGAATTCCAGCGCACCGAACATGTTGTCGGTGTCGGTCAGCGCCAGCGCCGGCTGGCGGTCGGCCTTGGCGAGCTCGCCGAGCTTGGCGATCTTGATCGAGCCCTTCAGCAGCGAATAGGCCGAGTGAACGTGAAGATGGACGAATCCGGCGCTGGACATGCTCTTCTGACGGCTTGAGGGGAGAAAGCCGGCGCTTGAGGCCGACTCGCTTGGACAAGGCGCTGAGCCGACTCGCTATGCGATGGTGAGCCTCGCGCCGATGAGTCCACGCGGAACGCGTACTGCTGCCCTCGCCGTCCGGCTTTTCCCCAAGCCGATCAGAACGCCGTGAGCAGTTGCGCCCAGACCGCGATCATTCCGACAAACAGCGCAATCGACGTCAAAGCCGCCGCTTCCTCCACGAAAATCCGCAACATCACGACCTCCCGATCTCAGAACATAGAGGGAACATTGTTCCTTTTTTGTTCCGAATTCAAGAGGCCTCGAAAGAGCGATTTGCGGCTTCGCCTGTGATGGTTAATCAGCCGCGCCGCCAAATAAAAAGCCCCGGCCGAAGCCGGGGCCTTTCGATCCGCCGTAAAGCGTTTGGATCAGTAGCGGGCGACGATCGGACCGCCGAACTTGTAGTTGACGCGGGCGGTGAAGAGATCGACGTCCTGCTTGATGTTGTCGGTGCCTGCGAAGGCTCCGACCGGCGTGGCGAAGTTGTTGGTCTGCGTGCCCATGAACATGTGGTCGTACTCGACACCGGCCGACCAGTTCGGCGCGAAGCCGTACTCGAAGCCGACGCCGACCACGCCACCCCAGCGCGTCTCGCTGGCGGAGGCCAGCAGCGCCGAGCCCGGATTGGTGACGATCGTGTACTTGTCGTCGACCACGGCCGCGCCACCCTTCACGTAGAGCAGCGCATTGTTCCAGGCATAGCCGACCTGGCCGGTGAACAGACCGAACGCATCGATCTTGGTGCGGTTGCGATCGCCCGGGAAGACCAGGCTCACATTGTCGCCGGTGAAGTCGGCCCAGTTGCCCTGCGCTTCGACGCCGAACACGATCGGACCGGTCTGCCAGCGATAGCCGACCTGACCGCCGACGGTGCCGCCGGTCGCGTCATGACAACCTTCGCTGAAGCCGGCGATGTCCCAGCACTTGTGGCTGGTGCCGCCACCGCCGTTCAGACCGACGTAAAATCCACTCCAGTTATAGGCCGCCTGAATCATCGGCGGAGCCTTGGTGTAGGGACGAGCGGCGAGATCCGCCGCCATCGCAGGCGCTGCCGCGCCGAGCGCGACGAGGCTTGCGGTCACAAGCAACATTTTCTTCATTCTTGATTCCAGTTCCTTTCGCGGCCCCCAGGCCGGCGCGCGTCTTAACAGCGTTCGCGCGAATTGCTGTCACTCGATCGCAACACTTGCGTGGAAAGGACGCCTGCGCGTTACGTCAAATTAATGTTGGAACACAGGCACTTCCGGAACTTTTGATTTGCGGGGTTCCGATGTTGGCGACACCAAGATATCGTGTGGCGAAATGATGGAGGATCGCATGCGCAGACTGGTATTGGCCGGGGCAGCTTCGATCGCGCTCGCGTTGATCGGCACGATGCCCGCGCAGGCCGTCGGTGACCGCTACCCCTTCTGTCTGCAAGGCGACGACGCTCCTGGCTTGAGCCAATGCACCTTCGACACTTACGCGCAGTGCATGGCGACCGCTTCAGGCCGGCGTCTGACCTGCGTGGCGAATCCCTATTACGTCGGTGAGTCCGACGATCCCTACGCCTATCAAAATCGCGGCCGGCCGTTCCCGCCGGGCTACATTCTAGCCCCTCCCAGCTATTATCCGCGGTCGCGCTACTAGCCCTACCCACACGCGCAGATTGCCGCACGCGTGAACGTGAGTTGACCCGCGCGTCCCGGGCTGCTGCTGTTCGCCAACGACAGGCGTTGGAGGCGGCGATGGGCAAGGCGATTCTCCTGGTGTTGGCGATTGCGAGCGTCGGCGCAGTCGCGCCTTCCGCCGCGGCGGGCGGACTTGCCTATTGCATCAAGGGCTGCGATTTCGGCGGTGGCGCCGGCGATTGCAGTTTCTCGTCCTATCAGCAGTGTCTGGCGACGGCGTCCGGGCGTGACGCCACCTGCGCCGCAAATCCCTATTACAACGCCAGGGCGGAGATGCAGCCCGACCGCAGCCGCCTGTCCCGAAGGAGGTTCTGATGCGTGTCCTGGCTCTGGCAATTCTCGCAATCGGCGCGGCCTCTGCGGCTGCGCCGGCAACGGCGCAGACCTACGATCCCAGTTATCCGGTGTGTCTGCATGTGTGGGGCCGGGGAGCGACCTACTACGAATGCCACTATTCCTCGCTGCAGCAATGCAACGCGTCGGCCTCCGGTCGGGCCGCGCAATGTGTGGTCAATCCGTACTTCGCGAACGCTGAGTATCGGCCGGTGCGTCACCACAGGCCTGGCCGCGCCTACTAATCCAGCTCGACCACCTGGCCGTTTTCGAGCGAGACGCGCCGGTCCATCCGGTGCGCCAGCTCCATATTGTGGGTGGCGATCAGCATCGCGACGCGCGTCGCCTTCACGAGCTGCATCAGCGCCTGGAACACATGGTCGGCCGTGTTCGGATCGAGATTGCCGGTCGGCTCGTCCGCGAGCAGCGCGCGGGGCGCATTGGCAACCGCGCGCGCGATCGCCACGCGCTGCTGCTCGCCGCCCGACAACTCGGCCGGACGATGTTTCAGGCGATCGCTCAAGCCCAGATAGGACAGGATTTCGCTGGCGCGCTTGACCGTCTCGCCGCGTTTCAGCCCGCGGATCATCTGCGGCAGCATGACGTTCTCGAGCGCGGAGAACTCCGGCAGCAGCCGGTGCGATTGATAGACGAAACCGATATCGGTGCGGCGGATCTGCGTGCGCTCGATGTCGGTCAGTTGCGAGGTCGGCGCGCCCCCGACATAAACCTCGCCCTCGTCGGGCGTCTCGAGCAGCCCTGCGATATGCAAGAGCGTCGACTTGCCCGAGCCCGACGGCGCCACCAGCGCCACCGACTGGCCGGCCCACAGCGCGAGCTTGGCGCCATCGAGGATCACCAGCGGCTGCTCGCCCTGCACATACTGGCGCTTGATGTCGTGGAGATAGATGACCGGGACATCCTCGTCCTGCGTCCCCTGCTGCTCCGGCGCCCGCTGCTCCATCAGGACCTCACTCATACCGGAGCGCATCGACGGGATCGAGGCGTGCCGCGCGCCACGATGGGTAGAGGGTCGCAAGGAAAGACAGCGTCAGCGACATGATCACGACGGCGGCAGTCTCGCCGAAATCGATTTCGGCCGGCAGCCGCGACAGGAAGTAAAGCGTCGGATCGAACAGCTCGGTCGCCGTCACCCACGACAGGAACTGACGGATCGACTCGATATTGAAACAAATGGCGAGGCCGACGAGGAAACCCACCAGCGTGCCGACCACGCCGATGGAAGCGCCCGTGATCAGGAAGATGCGCATGATCGAGCCTTGCGTGGCCCCCATCGTGCGCAGGATCGCAATGTCGCTGCCCTTGTCCTTCACCAGCATGATCAGGCCGGAGATGATGTTCAGCGCCGCCACCAGCACGATCATGGTCAGGATCAGGAACATCACGTTGCGCTCGACCTGCAGCGCGTTGAAGAAGGTCGAGTTGCGCTGGCGCCAGTCGACCAGGAACACCGGCCTGCCTGCGGCCTCCGTCACGCTCTTGCGGTAGGCGTCGATGCGGTCGGGGTTGGTGGTGAACACCTCGATCGCGGAGACGTCGTTCGGACGGTTGAAATAGGCCTGCGCTTCCGCGAGCGGCATGAAGACGAAGATCGAGTCGTATTCGGACATGCCGATCTCGAACACCGCCGTGACCTTGTAGGGCTTGATGCGCGGCGTGGTGCCCATCGGCGTCACCGCGCCCTTGGGCGAGACCAGCGTGATGCTGTCGCCGGCATGCAGCGACAGCTGATCGGCAAGCCGCCGGCCGATCGCCACCCCCTGCCCCTGGTCGAAACCTTCGAGCGTGCCCTGCTTGATGTTCTTGGCGATCGAGGTGAGGCTGTTCAGATCGTCGGCGCGGATGCCGCGCACGAACACGCCGGCGGCGTTGAACGGCGAGGATCCCAGCGCCTGGCCGTCGACCACGGGCGCGGCGAGACGGATACCCTGCACCTGGCTGATGCGCTCGGCGACGTCCTTCCAGTCGGTCAGCGGCGATTCCAGCGGCTGCACCAAAAGGTGGCCGTTGAGGCCGAGGATCTTGTCGAGCAGTTCCTTGCGGAACCCGTTCATCACGGCCATCACGATGATCAGCGTGGCGACGCCCAGCATGATGCCGAGAAACGAGAAGCCGGCGATGACGGAGATGAACCCTTCCCTGCGGCGCGCACGCAAATACCGCCCCGACAGCATCCACTCGAAGGGCGCGAAAGGTGCAGTCTGCAGCGGTTCGTTCATGGTTTCAGCCACGGCCCGATCATCCCACGATTATGGTTTTTGCTTTGCCTTCAATGGTTTCACGCAGACAATTGGGCCAATTTCGAGGAGATGCGGGCAAATCCTTGAACGAATTGCAATCATAATGCGGGAAAACAGCCTCCGCTAATTAATCCCAAGGTTTTCCCTACGATTCGCGAGCCGCGCGTGGCGCTTAGAACCGCGCCAGCACATCGTCGGGTGCGAGGTTCTCGCGCGAGCCGTCGGCGCGGCGCTTGAGCTCGATCTTGCCCTCGGCGAGCCCCTTCGGGCCGACCATGATCTGCCAGGGAATGCCGATCAAATCGGCGGCTGCGAATTTCGCGCCCGCCCGCTGGTCGGTGTCGTCATAGAGCACGTCGACGCCCTTTGCCGACAACGCGCGGTAAAGCTTCTCGCAGGCGCCGTCGACTGCGGCGTCGCCCTGCTTCAGATTGAGGATGGCGACCCGGAACGGCGCCACCGTTTCCGGCCATTTGATGCCGGCATCGTCATGGCAGGCCTCGATGATGGCGCCGACCAGCCGCGAGACGCCGACGCCGTAGGAGCCGCCATGGATCGGCACCTCGACGCCGTCGGGGCCGGCCACCGTCGCCTTCATCGCGTCGGAATATTTGGTGCCGAAATAGAAGATCTGGCCGACCTCGATGCCGCGCGTGTTCACGCGCTTGTCGGCCGGCACTTCCGTCTCGAAGCGCGCGGCGTCGTGCACGTCCTCGGTCGCGGCATAGACCGAGGTCCATTGCTTGATGATGTCAGTGAGGTCGCCGTCATAGTCGACATCCTCGCCGGGGATCGGCAGGTCGAGCACGTCCTTGTTGCAGAACACGCCGGATTCGCCGGTCTCCGCCAGCACGATGAATTCGTGGCTGAGGTCGCCGCCGATCGGGCCGGTCTCGGCGCGCATCGGGATCGCCTTCAATCCCATCCGCGCGAAGGTGCGCAAATAGGCGACGAACATCTTGTTGTAGGCGCGGCGCGCCGCCGCCTCGTCGATGTCGAAGGAATACGCATCCTTCATCAGGAATTCGCGGCCGCGCATCACGCCGAAGCGCGGACGCTGCTCGTCGCGGAACTTCCACTGGATGTGATAGAGGTTCAGCGGCAGATTGCGGTACGACTTGACGTAGGCGCGGAAAATCTCGGTGATCATCTCCTCGTTGGTCGGCCCGTACAACAGCTCGCGCTTGTGGCGGTCGGCGATGCGCAGCATCTCCGGGCCATAGGCGTCGTAGCGCCCGCTCTCGCGCCAGAGATCGGCGAGTTGCAGCGTCGGCATCAGCAATTCCAGCGCGCCGGCGCGGTCCTGCTCCTCGCGCACGATCTGCTCGATCTTCTTCAGCACGCGAAAGCCGAGCGGCAGCCAGGCATAGATGCCGGCCGCCTCCTGCCGCATCATGCCGGCGCGCAGCATCAGCCGATGCGAGACGATCTCCGCTTCCTTGGGATTTTCTTTCAGGATGGGAAGAAAGAAGCGCGACAGTCGCATGGTCTAAAACTCGGGGATTCTCTGGGGATCAGGACAGAAAGCGGATTGGCGGCGAAAACACAAGGCCGGGATTGAAGAAAAGGCCCTAAGCGCCCGGATTACTTGCATTTTTCTCTATTGAGTCGCGACGTCAAAGTCGTCTTCCAGGGTGATTTTCTGGAAATCGGTGACGAGCGCGTCGATGCGCATGTGCCAGCGGCCGGGCACGCGCGAGCGGCACATTGTCGACATGCCAGAAACCGTCCGGCCCAGGCACGCCCGGCCGCTCGATCTCCTCGATACCGCGTGCGGGAATGCTCAGCGTCAGCGTCGACTTCCTTTGCATGCAGCAGGCTGCCGTCGCCGTTCATCAATTGCAGCACGAAATTGTCGGTGCCCACCCTGCCCGGCGAAATCAACACCTGGAACATCGCCTTGTCGGTGTGGATGTGGACGGCCAGCGGCGCATCGGGAACGAGCGCGCGCGGCGGCGGCGTGAAGCGCCAACCGGCGACAACGCCGAGGATGCCGAGCGCGACGGCGCATTCGAGCAGGATCGATCGCGACAGCGGCTGTGCATCGCCGCGCGCCAGCGCGGGCGTGAGACGAAAGCGGTTCAGCGCGGCAAGCAACGAGCAGGATCGCGACCAGCGCGAGCTTGACGATGAGGATGATGCCGTATGTGGTCGTGACCAGCGCGCCGAAGCTTTCGAGCTGGACCGCCGCGAGCGTCAGTCCCGCGAGCGCGAGGACGGCGACCACGGGTATCGCCGATGTCGAGAACCTGTTCACGACGGCAAGCGCTGCGCCCTCGCGCGACCGCAGGATCGCGATCAGCGGCGCCAGCGCACCGAGCCAATACGCGATGCCGACGCCATGCAGAAACATCGCCGGCCGCGTCAGGACCTGCGGCGGCGCGGTCGCGGCATGGCCGCTGGCGGCGAGCGACAGCCCGACGCCGAGCATGGCAATCGCCGACAGCGTTCGCCCGGCGCGCGCGCTCTGCATCGCCGACATGCCGAGGCCGAGCGCGACGATCGCAATCAACAATGACGGTCCGAGGCTGGTGCCAAGCGCGATTGTCCATGGTGCCGAGGTTGCCAGGCGCGAGAGCGGCAGCCCGAGCAGGTCGAGGCCCTGCAATCCGAGCGATGCGACCACGCTGACGATGCCGATCGCCAGCGCCGCAAGAATGAACGGCGAGGCCACCCTCTCCCGCGCGATCCAGTTGACGAAGAAGGTGCCGCCGACGCCGGCGAACAGGCCGAGATAGAGGCCGATCCGCATCAGCCAGATCAGGGCGTCGATCGTCGTGTTCGCGTTGTCGGCTGCTTTGGTCGACGTCGGCGTTCCCACCGAAAACGTGACGGAGCCGGCGACGGGATGGCCGTCCGCCGAGATCACGCGGTAGCTGACGACGACGTACCCTGCGGCAGATCCGACGGTACCGTGACGGCGATCGTCTCATCCCTGGCCTCGACAACCGCGTCGTCGCGCAGCTTGCCGGTCGGCATCGATCAGATGGACTGCGCCTGCCGTCACCTTCTCGTTGAAGCGAAGCTCGACCCGCTTCGGCGCCGCGGCCAGCACCGCGCCGTCGCGCGGCTCGCTTGCAACGAGCGAGGCATGCGCGAATGCGGGCGTGGCGCCGCAGACCGCAAGCAAGACGAACGCAAGCGCTGCAGCAAATCGCATTACGGTTTGGGGAGCAGCTTGACGCCGGGCGCGGGCCACTTGGTGTCATGCGAATGGGTGGCGCCGTCGGCGGGAATCTCGATCCAGCGGCTGACGCCGCTCTCGCACTCCTGCACGACCGGGAAATACAGCGTCGTATTCGGCTTCAAGGCCGTCGGTGAGCCAGGTCTCGATCACGAATTCGCCCTTGACCTTGTCGGCCAGCTTGGCCGCCGCTCCAGGCGACCTCCTTGATGCCCTCGGAGACCTTTGCGCCCTTGTAATCGTATTCGCCTGCGTATTTGCCTTTGACGGTCTCGACGCTCCAGCCGGCAGCGGGCTTCGCCTCGGTCGCGATCACGCCGTCCGGGATCTGCACGCGCAATTTGTCGTCGCCGACCCCTTGCAGCCGTGCGGCACCACGAACACGGCCTTGTAGCCGGCGCCGACCGCGGCCTGCTTGCCCTCCAGCAGCACGTGAGCGCTGGCGGGCGCACGCCGCGAGCAAACGCTGTCGTCGCCAGCACCCATGATTGCGCAGATCCGGATCATGCACGGCCTCACATCTTCATCCCGTGATCCATCTTCTTCATCTCGCCGCCCATATCGCCGACGGTCCCGGCGCGCCGACGCCCTGCACGTCGAGCGTGACCGCAACCTTGCCGGCCTTCTCGAACTGCAAGCGTCACCGGCAGCTTGTCGCCCTGCTTCAACGGGCTCTTCAGATCCATCATCATCAGGTGATAGCCCGCCCGGCGCGAGCTTCACGGTCTTGCCGGGATCGATGGTGAGACCGCCCTCGACCGGACGCATCTTCATGACGCCGCCGTTCATCGACATCTCATGCACCTCGATCTTGCCGGCGACATCGGCGGTGACGCTGACCAGCTTGTCGGGCGCGCTGCCCTTGTTCTCGATGGTGAGAAAGCCGCCGCCGATCTTGGCGCCGCCCGGCGTGGCGCGGGTCCAGGCCTGCGTAATCACGAGATCGCCGGCCTTGACGTCTTCGGCGCGCGCCGGCGCGCGCGGCGAGACCGGCAATCAAAACTGCGGACGCAAAAGCCGGTTGTCATTCTTTTCATGCTGAGGCTCCTTTCTGGGTCCGCCGTCTAAGAACGTGTATTTCCCGGCCACACGAAGGTGCGGCCCGGGAATGGATGGAACAGGAAGTATTGCGCGTTGAAGACGTTGTCGATGCCGAAATCGAACGAAAAATTCTTCGTCGCGTTATAGTGAACCTTCATGTCGAACACGAGGAAATGGATCGAACGCGCCGAACACGTGCTGGATGAGTGTCGGTGTTGTCGAGCGTCGAATACTGCTTGCCGCTGTAGCGCGCCGCGACCGTATAGGCCCAGCTGTCGTTCGGCCGGTAGGTCAAGCCGAGCCTTGGCCCGCCAGTCCGGGACGTTGGGCACGCGCTTGCCGACACCGTATCGGGCGCTCGGTCGACGGTGCCGGCCCAGCTCGGAGTCGGCGAGAATTCGCGAATCGACATAGGTCACGCTGCCGAAGATCTGCAAGCCCCTGATCAGCACGTTGTTCTTGTCGGCCGACAATTCGACGCCCTGCATGCGGATGGCGTCGACATTGCTCACCGATCGTCGTGGACGACCTGCGCGTTGGCCGCTGCATTGGTCACGGTGTTGGTCTGCGAAATCATCGCGTTGTAGGCCTTGCTCCCTGAAGAGCGTCAGCCGCACGCGGCCATCGTTCCAGTGACGCTCGACATTCAGCTCGCCGGTGAAGTCCTGCTCCGGCTTGAGCAGCGGATTGGCGAAGAAGGCGACACCGCCGACCGTGACGTTCTGGTAGAGCTCGGTCACCGTCGGATAGCGATAGGCCTCGCCGAAATTGGCGGTGACGTTCCAGTCCTTGTTGGGGTCCTAGGACAGCGAGGCCTTGGGCGAGAAATTGGTGGAGTTGAGCTGCGGCTGCACGGTCGGAAACGGCTGTCGACGATCGTTCCGGTCACGTCGGTGGCGTCGTGGGTGTTGAGGTTGAAGCCATTGAGCGCCTGCCAGCTTTCCAGCCGTCCGCCGAGCGTCAGCTTCAGGTTCGGCTGGATCTTCCAGGCGTCCTGCAGCCAGAGCGCGCCGGTGCTGGTCTCGCCGTCGCCGGTCGGAATAGAGCTGTCCGGTCCCGGTCGACGACGCCGCGTACCAGACCGACGACGATAGACCGGATTTTCCAGCCGGTAGCGGTCGCCGTGCACGCCGAAGCTGATCTCCTGCGGGCCGTCGTAGCCGAACGGGCGCCAGATGCCCTTGGCGTCGGCGTTCTGCCAGTTGGTGCCGTCCATGCGCGTGATCTTGCCGTTCAGTGGAATAGCCGACGCCGGTCTGGCGACACGGTGAAGGGATTGAGCTGGGTGTCCTGCAGATAGTTGTAGCTCGACGCCGACGAGGTCGAAATCGAACTTGCCCTTGGTGTCGCTCTTCAGCGAAACCGCGTTGCTGACGTGCGTCTCGTCCCAGATGTATTTGTTGCTGGCAAAACCGGTGACGCCGCCGAAGGTCGGCTGGCCCGTGATCGTCGACGTCAGATAGGTCTGCGGATCGGAGGTCTGATGGTTATTCCAGACGCCGAACGAATAGGTGGCCTGCACCAGCGGCGTGATGTCATAGGCGAGCCGGATATTGCCCGAGGTCTGCTGCGAATGCGCCAGCGTCGCCGGTGCCGACGACGTCGGCGATGCTGCCCTGTCTTGTTCGAGCGCGAGATACGTCCCCGGTGGTGCTGGCCGGGGCGCCGCGCATTGGTCGTGTAGGTCAGCGGCTGCTGGTAGCTGTCGAGATAATTGGCGGTGACGAGCCAGGACAGCTTGCCATCGCGGTTGCCCGCGGCCGCGCTGGTCTGGCTGGTGACGTAGGTGTTCTTGGTGCCGTACTGGTTCCACGGCATCACCGAGACCGTTTCCTTGGCGACCGCAAACGGCTTGTCCGGCATCTTCGAGGTGATCAGCAGCACGCCGCCGATGGAGTTGCCGGGATAGGCGGCCGAGAACGGTCCGTTGAGGAAATCGATCCGCGCGATCGCCTCCGGCGAGATCAGATTCCATTTCGGCGAAGCCGTTGGTGTTGTTGTTGGCGATCAGCGCCGAGATCAGGAGATCGTCGTAATAGATCAGCGTGCGCGCGCTGGAATTGAGACCCCAGCGTGCGCGTCGCCAGCACCGCCTGGTTGTCGCCGTCGTTGCGTTTGCGCACGAACAGGCTCGGCATGTATTTGACGGCGTCCTCGGGGTCCTTGAGGTTGATGGTCTCGTCGATCTGCTTCGACGTGATGCTGTAGGACTGCCTGCGGCAGCTGGAAGCGCTGCTTGATCGGCGGCGTGCCGTAGCGAGGCGTTGACGCCGCCGCCATCGATGTTGGGCGACACGACCGGCGCCGGCTGTTGCGGCGGCTCGGCCGGCTTTGGAGCGGGGCGAGCGACGGCGGCGGCGTGTTGCGCCGGCTTCGGCGGCACGCCTCACGGCCGACTGCGGCGCCTCGACCGTGACGGCCGGCAGCTCCGTGTCGCTGCGAACAGCGGCAATCTGACTGCCTTGCGCATGAGCCATTCGTGCCGGCACGACCTGCACCAGCAGAAGGGCACTCACACCACAGAGGGCATGAGCTCGAAACATTCCTGAATAGCCTTGACGGCAGCGTCAGCCCTCGTGAGAGGCACAACGCAGGAACATGGGCCGCAGGCAAAGCCGCGACCGCTCAGCTGCTTCAGGAGGCTTGGGGAGGACCGCGCGCTTGCGCGTTGGAGCCCGCGCGAGCGGGCAGCAGATCAGGCGCTTCGTCGCGCCAGATGACCCGCGCGGCTGCGCGATAGGGAACCGCGATGGTTCCGACTTCGGGCGTGTCGAGCGAGGCGCCGGCCTGGGCCGCGCAGCAGACCGAACAGACCCCGTCATGGGCGCGCCCGTTCTGATCGCCGTGGGCCGGAAGGCCGCCCTCGCCGCCATGGCAGATCGGCGCCGCGCTCAGGGGATCGCTGGCCGCAATCGCCGCCGCAAACGTCGCGCCGATCGGTGCGAGGATCTGCACCACCAGCGCGATCAGGATGATCGGCAGGAACTTTTGAAAGCGTCGACGCATCGCATCCACCAAGACAACATCCTATTCCCGCACGGAACAGGCCGTCGAGACCAACAACCCCGCCACGGCGCAGTCCAGCTTCGCCCGCCGCAGAATTATCGCCAGCTGTGTCTTCTCAGATGGCTCGTTTTGCCCAAAGGTTCCGGCTCGTCAGCGCCCCTACTGAAATACCATCATGCCCGTCGAAGGCTTGGCCAATTTCCAATCATTTCGGCAAATGCTCGAAGTTTGAACAATCGTTGCCGAAAATGGTGACAAGCTGCACGATTTGGTCTACGAGTGCACCCTCAGTTCGGCCGCGAGGTCGACTGGTGGTCCAAGTCTCGGGAGGAACCCTGACGCGCATCAAGCAGCGTCGCCCGCCAATCAAGATCAAATCCAGATAGCGGGAAAAGGGTCGACACAATTTGTGGAGCAGGGCTTAACCGCCCTGCTCTTTTTTTCGCGCAAATGTCTTCGCACGCCATGATGGAAAATCCGATCGAGCGAAGCTTCGAGCTTGCGGCCGAGCGTGCCGAGGATCTGACGCCGCTGGTCTACGCGCGGCTGCATCGCGAACATCCGGAGACGGTGGCGATGTTCCGCACGCAAGGCAGCGATCTCGTCAAGGGATCGATGCTGGCGCTGACGACGGAAGCCATCCTCGATTTCGCCGGCGATCGATCAGGCAAATTCCGCATGATCGCATGCGAGGTGTCCTCGCACGACGCCTATGGCACGCCGCGCGAGCTGTTCTTCGCCTTCTTCGGCGTGATCGCGGCGACGCTGCGCGAGCTGCTCGGGGAGGACTGGACTGCGGAGATGGATGCGGCCTGGGCCGACATGCTCGCGGAGATCAAGGGCATCGTGGCGAGCCACGAGGCCTAGAAGCCCTCGCGCTCGAGGAAGTTCGAGCCGATATCGGCCTTGTGCTTGATCGGGTCGTAGTCGCAGAACACGTTGTCGGCGACCAGCGTGAAGCTCGCGACTGACATTGTATTTGTCGAGCTTCACCGAGTTCAGCCCGACGATCGAGACGTTCCTGGCGCCGTTCCATTTGAACGGCGTCGAGCTCGGCGCCTTCTCGCAGGCCGCGACCGCCTCGGCAAAGACATAGCCTTCGACAAAGGCTTTCAAGGTGCGGACCTGCACGTTCAATCGCCAGTCGATGTAGAAGGCCGCGCCGAGCGCCGCGACCAGGAGAACGAACAGCGCGATTGCGATTCTTTGAAACGTCATGTCATGTCCCCGCCCGCGGATAACAGGCATGATCCCAGTGCTGTTTCGGATGATGCCGCATTACTTCTGGAGTTTCTGAGCAAGCCTCGCCGTGCGCGGTGAATTGATGCCGTGAACCGGCGTCGCGTTCGCGCGTGGATCGATGCGCCTGACGGAAAGCGGCGCGTTGCCCCGGCAATGTCTCGCCATTGGCGTCGCAAGCCATCAGGCAATTGGTGTCCTCCATGCCGGATTGGTCGATGGCCGAGGCCGAACCCGGCAACGCCAGCAGGAGAACGATTGCACTCACACCGCGCCACATCGCGTGCTCTCGATTTGTCAGTCGACCAATACGGTATCGCCAAGGTCTTGCACGTCAAGGCGGGCCTCATGCGCTAAACGGCATCCCCATCAGCTTCGACAGCCGTTCGATCGAGAGATAGCCGGCGCCATAGGCCCACCAGCGATGGCGAAAATCACCGCTGATATGACCGTTGTCCAGATCAACTTGCGGCCCATTTGGCGTCGCGATCGGCGCGCCGGGGTCGGTGCCGGGCGCACCGACGCCGTCCTCATGCTGGCTGCGCACGCCGAACGGCAGCGTCAGGAACAGCGTGAGCCACCACAGCACGAAGTAGATCGCGAACGCGGTTGAGATTGATAGACCATGCTAGCGCGCCATTCTCAGCGACTCTGCTCGATTTCGACCAGCGCGCCGGAAAAATCCTTCGGATGCAGGAACAGCACGGGCTTGCCGTGCGCCCCGATCTTCGGCTGGCCGTCGCCCAGCACCCGCGCGCCTTCCTTGATCAGCGTGTCGCGCGAGGCGATGATGTCGGCGACCTCGTAGCAGACGTGATGGATGCCGCCGTCGGCATTGCGCTCGAGGAATTTCGCGATCGGCGAGGTCTCGCCCAGCGGCTGGATGAATTCGATCTTGGTGTTGGGCAGGGTCACGAACACGGTGATGACGCCGTGCTCGGGCAGCGGCACGGCCTTCGAAATCTCGGCGCCGAACGCCGCGCCATAGATTTTGGCGGCTTGCTCGGCGTCCTTCACCGCGATCGCGACATGATTGAGCCGGCCCAGCATTGCTTCCTCCACTAGACTTCAAGCACGTGAACCAGACAGAGCGGCTTCTTGCCCCATTCCTGGTTCAGGGTCGATCGCACCGCGCGGCGCACCGACTCCGCGAGCGCATCCGGATCGCGCCGCCGCGCCCGCGGCAGGCCCTCCACCGTGGAGACCACCGCATCGAACACGATCTCGTCGAGCTCCTCGCCGGCTCTATTCTTCTCGGGGATGCCGACAAGATCAACCTCGGGATCGTCGGCAAGCTCGCCCTTGTCGGTCATGGCGATCGCGACAAAGACGCAGCCGGCAAAGCCCATCCGCCGCCGCTCGACCACCGCGCGCGACTTGGCGTCCTCCAGGATGTTGCCGTCCTTGTAGAGCCGGCCCGACGGCAACTGGTCGATGATGCCGGGCTCGCCGGGCCCGAGCAGCACCAGGTCGCCATTGCGGCAGCCGATCACCTTCGGCACGCCCGCGGCGCGCGCGAGCTTGGCGTGCTCGGACAGATGCAGCGGCTCGCCATGGACGGGGATCAGCACTTGCGGCCGCGTCCAGGCGATGATGTCGCGCAACTCGTCGCGGCGCGGATGGCCGGAGACATGCACGAGATGGGTGCGGTCGGTGATGACTTCCACGCCCTGTGAAATCAAGTCCGTTGATGATGGCGCCGACCGCCTTCTCGTTGCCGGGAATGGTGCGCGAGGAGAAGATCACGCAGTCGCCCTTGTTCAGGGTCACGGCGGGATGATCGTTATTGGCGATGCGCGCCAGTGCCGCGCGCGGCTCGCCCTGGCTGCCCGTGCACAGCGCCAGCACCTTGTCGGCCGGGAAATGGCCGTAGAGATCGGGCCCGCGGAAATTCTGCACGCCGTCGAGATAGCCGGTCTCGCGCGCGACCTGCACCACGCGCTCCATGGCGCGGCCGACGATGACGACTTCGCGGTCGGCGGCCTTCGCCGCGTCCGCGACCGCCTTCAGCCGCGCGACGTTGGAGGCGAACGTCGTCACGGCGACGCGGCCTCTGGCGCCCTTCACCAGCTCGGCGATGGTCCGCGCCACCTCGGTCTCCGACGGCGAGCGGCCCTCGCGCACCGCATTGGTGGAATCGCCGACCAGCGCCAGCAGGCCGGCATCGCCCAGCTCGCGCAGCCGCCGCTCGTCGGTGGGCGCGCCGAGCACCGGGGTCGGATCGATCTTCCAGTCGCCGGTGTGCAGGACCGTGCCGACCTCGGTGTGGATCGCCAGCGCATGCGATTCCGGAATCGAATGCGCGACCGGAATGAACTCGACATTGAACGGGCCGATGTCGACGCGCCCGCCCGACGGGATCACCGTGACCGGAATCTTCGGCGCATCGCGCTCGGCCGCGCATTTGGCCTCGAACAGCGCCGCGCTGAACTTGGTGGCGTAGATCGGGCAGCGCAGTTTCGGCCAGAGATCGATGATGGCGCCGAAATGGTCCTCATGGGCGTGCGTCAGCACGAGGCCGACGAGGTTCTTGCGCTCTTTCTCGAGGAAGGAGATATCCGGCATGATCAGGTCGATGCCGGGCAGATGCTCCTCGTCGCCGAAGGAAACGCCGAGGTCGACCGCGAGCCACGACCGCTGATGGCGGTTGCCGAGGCCGTAGATCGACAGGTTCATGCCGATCTCGCCGACGCCGCCGAGCGGCGCAAAGGTCAGTTCGTCCGGGCGCGCCATTACGCCGCTCCCGCGGAAGCCGCCGTACCGAAATAGACGTCGCCGGCGGTGATCGGGCACGCAGCGCGCCGGTAGCGGTGCGCACGATCATGCAGCCCTGCTCGTCGATGGTGTCGAAGGTGCCTTCGATCGCAGACCCGCCGGATTTGATCGCGACCGCCTGGCCGAGCCCGGCGGCGCGCGCGAGCCACAGCCGCCTGATCTCGGCAAAGCCGCGGCCATTGTCCCAGATGCCGCGGAACTCGGCCCAGCCGTCGGACAGCGCGGCGAACAGCGTTTCCGCATCGACGTCCATGCCGAGCGCACGCAGCGAGGTCGCCGGCGTCGGCGTGCCCTCAGGAGCAGCCACCACATTGGTGCCGATGCCGACCACGACCGCGAGGCTGTCGCCGACGCTTTCCGCTTCCAGCAGGATGCCCGAGAGTTTGTGGCTGCCCGCCAGCACGTCGTTCGGCCATTTCAGCGAGAATTGCGCGTCCGTTCGCGCTGAGCCGCCGCAGCGCGGCCTCGAGCGCCAGGCCTGCGGCAAAGCCGAGCGTCGCCGCGACTGATGGCGCAACCTGCATCACTTCCAGAATGCTGCTGGCGAGATTGCCGCGCGGCGCGACCCACGGCCGGTGCCGCCGCCCCCGCCCCGCGGTCTGCAGATCGTGACGAACCAGACCGGCCCGCGCTCGCCGGCGCCGCGCGCGCGCCATCGCTTCGGTGTTGGTCGAGCCGACCTCATCGAAAGCGACGAGGCGATAGCCCCGGCTGGCGGCGAGCGGTCCGAGCTGGAATGGCATCTAGAACAGCGATTTCGCCGCTGCCGTCGCCGCGCCGACCAGCAGCCCCGGATAGACACAGAAGAAGACGTTGAAGAGCCCGGTCACCGCCAGCACCATGCGCAGTTCGACGCGCATCGGATCGAGCTGGGGCAGCGGATCCTCGAAATACATCACCTTGACGATGGAGAGATAATAGAACGCGCCCACCACGCTGCAGAGCACGCCGATGACGGCGAGCGTGAACAGGTTGGCGTTGATCGCCGCGAGGAACACGTAGAACTTGCCGAAGAAGCCCGCGAGCGGCGGCACGCCGGCGAGCGAGAACAGGAACATCGCAAAGAAGAAGGCGAGCAGCGGATTGGTGCGCGACAGGCCTGCGAAGTCGCTGATCTGCTCGACCGCCTGGCCGTTGCGCTTCATGGCGAGGATGATGGCGAACGAGCCGAGCGTCATCGCCACATAGATCGCCAGATACACCAGCACGCCCTGCGCGCCCTCCGCGGTGCCGGCGGCAAGACCGACCAGCGCAAAGCCCATATGGCCGATCGAGGAATAGGCCATCAGCCGCTTGATGTTTCGTCTGCCCGATCGCGGCGAACGATCCCAGCGCCATCGAGGCGATCGAGACGAACACCACGATCTGCTGCCATTCGTGGGTAATGCCGGGAAACGCCGTCATCGCCACGCGCACGAACACCGCCATCGCCGCGACCTTCGGCGCGGAAGCGAAGAACGCGGTGACCGGCGTCGGCGCGCCCTCATAGACGTCGGGCGTCCACATGTGGAACGGCACCGCCGACACCTTGAAGCAGAGGCCGGCCAGCACGAACACGATGCCGAAGATGATGCCGATGCTGCCGGTCTTGGCGGCGGCCGCAATGCCGGCAAAGCTCACCGTGCCGGTGAAGCCATAGACCAGCGAGGCGCCGTACAGCAGCATGCCCGAGGACAGCGCGCCCAGCACGAAATACTTCAGGCCGGCTTCGGTCGACTTGGCGTTGTCGCGATTGCTGGAGGCCACGACGTAGAGCGCGAGCGACATCAGCTCGAGCCCGAGATAGAGCGTGATCAGGTCGCCGGCCGAGATCAGCACCATCATGCCGAGCGTCGAGAGCAGCACCAGGATCGCATATTCGAAAATGCGCCGCGACGGATCGGACAGGAACTCGCGCGACAGGATCAGCGTCGCGACCGAGCCGATCAGCGCCAGTGATCTTGAGGAAGCGGGCAAAACTGTCGACGATGAAGCTGCCGCCGAACGAGACCAGCTTGCCCGCGGGCAGCATCCATTCCAGCACGCCGGTTGCAACCAGCAGCACGATGGCGAGCGTCGTGACCAGCGCGGTGGTGCCCTGCCCGCGATACGCGCCGACCATCAGCAGCACCATGGCGCCGACGGCGAGCACGAGCTCCGGCAAGGCCGGCAGCAACTGGTAACCTGCGGTCTCAAAGCTCATCTGCTACGGCCTTAATGCATGAGCGCGGCGGCCTTCACGGCGCCGATCGCGGTCGAATAATTGTTGACGAGTTGCGCCACCGACGCCGCCGACATGTCCAGCACCGGCTTCGGATAGACGCCGAACAGGATGGTCAGCGCCACCAGCGGGAACAGGGTCAGGCACTCGCGGAAGGTCATGTCCTTGATGGTCATCAGCGACGGCTTGACCAGCGCGCCGAACACGATCTTGCGGTAGAGCCAGAGCGCGTAGCACGCCGACAGGATCACGCCGAAGGTCGCGAAGAACGCCACGGGGATCGCGACCTTGAAGGTGCCGAGCAAGGTCAGGAACTCGCCGACGAAGCCGGAGGTGCCGGGCAGCCCGACATTGGCCATGGTGAAGACCATGAACACCATCGCATAGAGCGGCATCCGGTTGACCAGCCCGCCATAGGCCGCGATCTCGCGGGTGTGCATGCGGTCGTAGACGATGCCGACGCAGAGGAACAGCGCGCCGGAGACGATGCCGTGCGAGATCATCTGGAACACGCCGCCGGCGACGCCCTGCACGGTGCCGGCGAAGATGCCCATGGTGACGAAGCCCATATGCGCCACCGAGGAATAGGCGATCAGCTTCTTCATGTCCTCCTGCATCAGCGCCACCAGCGAGGTGTAGATGATGGCGATCACCGAGAGCGTGAAGATCAGCGGCGCGAAATCGTGCGAGGCCAGCGGGAACATCGGCAGCGAGAAGCGCAGGAAGCCGTAGCCGCCCATCTTCAGCAGGATCGCGGCCAGGATCACCGAGCCCGCGGTCGGCGCCTCGACGTGGGCGTCAGGCAGCCAGGTGTGCACCGGCCACATCGGCATCTTCACCGCAAAGGAGGCGAAGAACGCCAGCCACGCCCAGGTCTGCAACGAGCGCGGCACCGCGGCGTGCATCAAGGTCGGGATGTCGGTGGTGTTGCCGTTCCAGTACAGCGCCATGATGGCGAGCAGCATCAGGACCGAGCCGAGGAAGGTGTAGAGGAAGAACTTGAAGGACGCATAGACCCGGCGCGGGCCGCCCCAGACGCCGATGATCAGGAACATCGGGATCAGGCCGCCCTCGAAGAACAGATAGAACAGCACGAGGTCGAGCGCGCAGAAGGTGCCGACCATCAGCGTTTCCAGGATCAGGAACGCCATCATGTATTCGCGCACCCGCACCGTGATCGATTTCCAGCTCGCGACGATGCAGAACGGCATCAAGGCGGTGGTCAGGATCACGAACGGCAGCGAGATGCCGTCGACGCCCATGTGATAGGTGATCCCGGTCGCGAGCCACGAGGTCTTCTCGACGAACTGGAAGTCGGTCTGCGCGGGATCGAAGCGCCACACCAGCATCAGCGAGACGCCGAAGGTGACGAGCGTGGTCCACAGCGCGATCCAGCGCGAATTGCGCCGCGCGGCTTCATCGTCGCCGCGGCTGATCCAGACCACCAGCGCGCCGAACAGCGGCAGGAAAGTGACGACGGACAGGATGGGCCAGGTAACCATCTCACTGGCCTCCCATGAACATGAACCAGGTGATCAGCCCGGCGACCCCGATCAGCATCGCGAAGGCGTAGTGGTAGAGATAGCCGGTCTGGATCTTGACGACGTTGCGGGTGATGTCGAGCACCCGCGCCGACACGCCGTCGGGGCCGAGGCCGTCGATGATGGCGCCGTCGCCCTTCTTCCAGAGCTGGTAGCCGATCCATTTGGCCGGCCGCACGAAGATCAGGTCGTACAGCTCGTCGAAGTACCATTTGTTGAGCAGGAACTGGTACAGCATCGGCTGCTGCGCCGCGAGGTCCTCCGGCAGGTAGGGCCGGCGGATGTAGAAGATGTAGGACACCACGAGCCCGCCGATCATCATCACGAACGGCAGCGCTTTGATGTATTCGGGAATCTCCTCCATCTCCTCGATGATGTGCGGATGCATCTTCACGGATTCGCGGAAGAACTCCTCCACGCCATGCCCGGCAAACAATTCCTTGAACGGGAAGCCGGCCAGGATACGATCCCACGGCCAGGACGACCGATCGGAACCAGAATCCACAGTGGCGCTTCGTGTGCAGCTTCGTAATGCTCCTGATCGTGCGGTTCGCCGAGGAAGGTCTTGAAGATCAAACGCCACGAGTAGAACGCGGTAAGGCCGGCGGCTACGACCGTCAGGATGAAGGCGTAGGTCGCGAGCGGATTATGCGAGGCATAGGCCGACTCGATGATGGCATCCTTTGAGAAATAGCCCGCGGTCAGCGGGAATCCGGTCAGCGCCAGGGTGCCGATCACCATGACGGCATACGCATCCTTGGAGAAATGCCGGCGAACAGCGGGAAGCCGGTCAGCGCCAGCGTGCCGACGCACATCACCGCGAAGGTGAAGGGAATCTTGCGCCACAGCCCGCCCATCATGCGGATGTCCTGCTCGTGATGCATCGCGTAGATCACCGAGCCGGAGCCGAGGAACAGCAGCGCCTTGAAGAAGGCGTGCGTGAACAGATGGAACATGCCGACGGAGTAGGCCCCCGCCCCCATCGCCACGAACATGTAGCCGAGCTGCGAGCAGGTCGAATAGGCGACGATGCGCTTGATGTCGTTCTGCACGAGGCCGATGGTCGCGGCGAAGAAGGCGGTGGTGGCGCCGAAGAACATCACCACGGCCTGCGCGTTCGGCGCGAGCTCGAACAGCGGCGACAGCCGCGCCACCATGAACACACCCGCGGTGACCATGGTGGCGGCATGGATCAGCGCCGAGACCGGGGTCGGGCCTTCCATCGCGTCCGGCAACCAGGTGTGCAGCAGGAACTGCGCCGACTTGCCCATCGCGCCCATGAACAGCAGCAGGCAGATCAGGGTCAGCGCATCGGGATGCCAGCCGAGGAAATCGATGGTCTTGCCGGTCAGTCCCGGCGCGCCGGCGAAAATCGTCTCGAAATCGAGCGAGCCGATCATCATGAAGATGGCGAAGATGCCGAGCGAGAAGCCGAAATCGCCGACGCGGTTGACCACGAAGGCCTTGATCGCGGCGGCGTTCGCCGACGGCTTGTAGTACCAGAAGCCGACCAGCAGGTAGCTCATGAGGCCGACGCCCTCCCAGCCGAAGAACAGCTGGACCAGATTGTCTGATGTCACCAGCATCAGCATCGCGAAGGTGAACAGGCTGAGATAGCTGAAGAAGCGCGGCCGGTACGGGTCCTCGTCCATGTAGCCGATGGAATAGAGGTGCACGAGCGCGGAGATCGTGGTCACGACCACCAGCATGACCGCGGTCAGCGTGTCGACGCGGAGCGACCAGGCGACCTGGAGGTCGCCCGAATTGATCCAGGGCAGCAGCGCAATCCGCGCGTCGTGATGCATGAAGCCGACGTCGACGAAGGCCATCCATGACAGCCCCATGGAAACGAACAAGCAGGCCCGTGGTGATCAGTTCGGCCGCGCGTGAACCGACCGCCGCCGGTTCGGCCGGGGCGTGATCGTCGTGGCCGTGGTCGTCGGCATGCTCGTCATGCTCTTCGCGACGGCGTGCGCACCGTGGGCGTCATCATGATGCTCGACGGTGTCGCCGCTGGGATTGCGCGCATGCGCGCCGAACAGCGAGATCAGGGCGGCGATGATGGCCCCGAGCAGCGGCAGGAAGACGATTGCCTGAAACATTAGTTCTTTCCTTCGCGCATGATCTCCGCGCAAACGCGTTCCGCGTTTGTCGCGAGGGAAAACCGGTTTCCACTTTTCCGGATCATGCGCTGCCTAGCCCTTCATCAGATTGACGTCTTCAACCGCGATCGAGCCGCGGTTGCGGAAATACACCACCAGGATCGCCAGGCCGATCGCAGTTTCGGCGGCGGCTACCGTGAGCACCAGCAGTGCGAACACCTGGCCGACGATGTCGCCGAGGAAGGTCGAGAACGCCACCAGGTTGACGTTGACCGCGAGCAGGATCAGCTCGATCGACATCAGGATGACGATGATGTTCTTGCGGTTGAGGAAAATGCCGAGGATCCCGAGCGTGAACAGGATCGCGCCGACCGCGAGGTAATGTCCGAGCCCGATCGTCATTTCACCCACTCCGCGGCGTCGGCGTCCTGCAGGCCCTGCCCCGAGGCCACCTTGCGCACGGTCATGGCGATCTCCGGTGTCCGCGCGTTCTGCACGTTGATGTCCTGCCGCTTGACGAACGCCTTGTGGCGCAAGGTCAGCACGATGGCGCCGATCATCGCGACCAGCAGCACCATGCCGGCAAGCTGGAAGTAGTGGATGTACTTCGTATAGAGCACGAGGCCGAGCGCCTCGGTGTTGCTGACATTGGTCGGGATCGGCGCGGTGATGGCCTTCGAGACGGTCGGGTTGATGACCCAGGCGCCGACGGTGAGCAAAAGCTCGAACAGGAAGATGCCGCCGATCACGATGCCGATCGGCAAATACTGGATGAAGCCCTCGCGCAGCTCGGCGAAGTCGACGTCGAGCATCATGATCACGAACAGGAACAGCGTCGCGACCGCGCCGACATAGACGAAGATGAGAACCATCCCGAGGAATTCGGCCCCCATCAAAATGAACAGACCCGACGCGTTGACGAAGGCCAGGATCAGGAACAGCACGGAATGAACAGGGTTGCGCGAGGCAATCACCATCACCGCCGACGCCACGCAGACGCCGGCAAACAGATAGAAGAACAGCGCGGGAAGGATCATGCCCTCACCTCACCGGTACGGCGCGTCGAGTTCGATGGATTTCGCAAGCTCGCGCTCCCAGCGGTCGCCATTGGCGAGCAGTTTCGCCTTGTCATAGTAGAGTTCCTCGCGCGTCTCGGTCGCGAATTCGAAATTCGGCCCCTCGACGATGGCATCGACCGGGCAGGCCTCCTGGCACAGCCCGCAATAGATGCACTTCACCATGTCGATGTCGTAGCGCACGGTGCGGCGGGTGCCGTCGTTGCGGCGCGGACCGGCCTCGATGGTGATCGCCTGTGCCGGGCAGATCGCCTCGCACAGCTTGCAGGCGATGCAGCGCTCTTCGCCGTTGGGATAGCGGCGCAGCGCATGCTCGCCGCGGAAGCGCGGCGAGATCGGCCCCTTCTCGAAGGGATAGTTCAGCGTCGGCTTCGGCTGGAAGAAATAGCGCATGGCGAGGAAGAACGCCGATACGAATTCGGACAGCAGGAGCGAGCGTGCGGTTGCGTTTACGGACATGGCGACCTCACTTCGGCGCGATACCGGCGAATTGCAGCACGCCGGCGACGATGACCACCATCGCCAGCGACAGCGGCAGGAACACCTTCCAGCCGAGCCGCATCAGTTGATCGTAGCGGTAGCGCGGCACGATCGCCTTCGCCATCGCGAACAGGAAGAACATGAAGAACACTTTCAGCGCGAACCAGATCACGCCGGGGATCCAGTTGAACGGCGGCAGGTCGACCGGCGGCAGCCAGCCGCCGAGGAACAGGATCGTCGCCAGCGCGCACATCGTGGTGATCGCGACATATTCGCCGAGCATGAACAGCAGATACGGCGTCGAGCCGTATTCGACCATGAAGCCCGCGACCAGCTCGGACTCGGCTTCGACCAGGTCGAACGGCGGCCGGTTGGTCTCCGCCAGCGCCGAGACGTAGAACACCACGAACATCGGGAATAGCGGCCAGACATACCAGTTCAGGATGGTCAGCTTGCGGCAGGCCGATCAGGCTGGCAAAGCCGTGCAGCTTCTGCGCATCGACCACGCCCGACAGGTTCAGCGTGCCGGCGCAGAGCAGCACCGTGATGATGACGAAGCCGATCGAGACCTCGTAGCTCACCATCTGCGCGGCCGAGCGCAGCGCGGCGAGGAACGGATATTTCGAGTTCGACGACCAGCCGGCCATGATGATGCCGTAGATCGACAGCGACGAGATCGCGAAGATGTAGAGCACGCCGACATTGATGTCGGAGATCACCCAGCCGAGATTCATCGGGATCACGGCCCAGGCGGCGAGCGCGAGCACGCAGGACACCAGGGGCGCAAGGATAAACACGCCCTTGTTGGCGCCGGCCGGAATGATCGGCTCCTTCAGCACGAACTTCAGCAGGTCGGCGAAGGACTGGAACAGGCCCCATGGCCCGACCACGTTGGGACCGCGCCTGATCTGCACCGCCGCCCAGATCTTGCGGTCGGCGAGCAGGATGTAGGCGATCGCGATCAAGAGCACGACCAGCAGCAGCACGCTTTGCGCGACCATGATGATCAGCGGCCAGAGGAAGCCGGTCCAGAATGCGGTTTGGAAAAATTCCATCAGGTCACGCTCATTCGGCTGCCGTCAGCATTTGGCCGGACGCAAGGCGCGAACATTCGGCCATCACGGCGGACGCGCGTGCGATCGGATTGGTCAGATAGAAATCGTCGACCGCCGTCTTGAACGGCGCCTTCTCGACATTGCCGCCCTTGGCCGCAAGCGTCTTGATGTCGTCGGCCTTGCCGGCCGCGATCTGGTCGACGCGCATCAGATGCGGCGCAACCTTGAAGATCGCCTGGCGCAACGCGCTTTGCGAGTCCCAGGGCAGCTTCTTGCCCAGCGCCTCCGACAGCGCGCGGATGATGGCCCAGTCCTCGCGCGCTTCGCCCGGCGCGAACGACGCACGACCCGCGATCTGCACCCTGCCCTCGGTGTTGACATAGATCGCCGACTTCTCGGTATAGGCCGCGCCCGGCAGGATCACGTCGGCGCGGTGCGCGCCGGCGTCGCCATGCGTGCCGATATAGACCACGAAGGTGCCGTCAGGCACTTTCACCTCGTCGGCGCCGAGCAGGAACAGCACGTCGAGCGTGCCGAAGGTCGCCATCTGCGCCGCCGTCAGCCCCGAGGTAAAGCCGATATCGAGCGCGCCGACGCGCGAGGCCGTCTCGTGCAGCACCGCAAAGCCGTTCCAGCCGTCCTTGATGGCGCCGACATTGGCCGCGAGCTTCGCGGCGAGCGACAGCACGGCCGCGCCGTCGTGGCGCGCGGTCGCGCCCGCGCCGACCAGCACGATCGGGTGGCTGGCGCCCTTGAGCACGTCGAGGAACGCGCCCTTGCCGCCTGCGAGCTCGCCGAGCGTATCGGTGCCGGCGCCGAGATAGTCGTAGTCGTAGGTGAGATCGGCCTTGGCGCCGATCACGCCGACCTTGAGCTGGCCGGTGCGCCAGCGCTTGCGGATGCGCGCGTTGAGGACGGCGGCTTCCTTGCGCGGATTGGCGCCGATGATCAGCAGCGCATCGGCCTGGTCGATGCCGGCAATGGTCGGATTGAAGATGTAGGAGGCGCGGCCGGCACTCGCGAAGGCGTCGCCGCCCTGCACCGCCAGATTGCTCGAGCCGCATTTGGCGAGCAGCTCCTTCAGCGCGAACATCTCTTCGACGCCCGAGAGATCGCCGGCGATAGCGCCGATGCGCTTGCCGTCGATGCGGCCCATCTTCGCCGCGATCGCGCCGAACGCCTCGCTCCACGACGTCGCGCGCAAGCTTGCCGTTCTCGCGAATGTAAGGCCGGTCGAGCCGCTGCGTGCGCAAGCCGTCGACGACATGCCGCGTCTTGTCGGAAATCCATTCCTCGTTCACGGCCTCGTTGATGCGCGGCAGGATGCGCATCACCTCGCGGCCGCGGGTGTCGACGCGGATCGCCGAGCCGACGCCGTCCATGACGTCGACCGATTGCGTCTTGCCGAGCTCCCAGGGCCGCGCCGCGAAGGCATAAGGCTTCGAGGTCAGCGCGCCGACCGGGCAGATGTCGACGAGGTTGCCCTGCAGCTCCGAGGTCAGCGCGTGCTCGAGATAGGTCGTGATCTCCATGTCCTCGCCGCGGCCGGTCGCGCCCATTTCCGGCGCGCCGCAGATCTCGGCGGAGAAGCGGACGCAGCGCGTGCACTGGATGCAGCGGTTCATCGAGGTCTTGACCAGCGCGCCCAGATATTTGTCCTCGACCGCGCGCTTGTTCTCGGCAAAGCGGCTGGTGTCGACGCCATAGCCCATCGCCTGGTCCTGCAGGTCGCACTCGCCGCCCTGATCGCAGATCGGGCAATCCAGCGGATGGTTGATCAGCAGGAACTCCATCACGCCTTCGCGCGCCTTCTTCACCATCGGCGAGCGCGTGGAGATTTCCGGCGGCTCGCCCTTGGGGCCGGGCCGGCAATCGCGCACGCCCCAGGCGCAGCTTGCGACCGGCTTCGGGCCGCCCTTCACCTCGACCAGGCACATCCGGCAATTGCCGGCGATCGACAGCCGCTCGTGGTAGCAGAAGCGCGGAATCTCGGCGCCCGCCGCCTCGCACGCCTGCAGCAGCGTGTACTCGGCCGGCACATCGATCTCTTTGCCATCGACGATGATCTTGGTCATTTTCGTTACCCTGCCGCGACCATGTGAGCGGGATCGCGGACGCCCTGATCGTCGAGATCGGCCTTGTGCGAATACTCGTCGATCCGTGCTTCGATCTCGTGACGGAAATGCGCGATCAGGCCCTGGATCGGCCAGGCCGCGGCATCGCCCAATGCGCAGATGGTGTGGCCTTCGACCTGCTTGGTCACTTCCAGCAGCATGTCGATCTCGCGCTTGTGCGCGCGGCCCTCGGCCATGCGGGTCAACACCCGCCACATCCATCCCGTTCCTTCGCGGCACGGCGTGCACTGGCCGCAGCTCTCATGCTTGTAGAAATAGGAGATGCGCGCGATGGCGCGGATCAGGTCGGTCGACTTGTCCATCACGATCACGGCCGCGGTTCCCAGACCCGAACGCAGCTTGCCGAGGCTGTCGAAATCCATCGGCGTGTCGATGATCTGGTCGGCCGGCACCATGCGCACCGACGAGCCGCCGGGAATGACGGCCTTCAGATTGTCCCAGCCGCCGCGGATGCCGCCGCAATGCTTCTCGATCAGCTCGCGGAACGGAATCCCCATCGCCTCTTCGACGTTGCAGGGGCGCTCGACATGGCCGGAGATGCAGAACAGTTTGGTGCCGACATTGTTGGGCCGGCCGATCGCGGAGAACCACGCCGCGCCGCGCCGGAGGATGTCGGGCGCGACCGCGATCAACTCGACATTGTTGACCGTGGTCGGACAGCCGAACAGGCCGACATTGGCCGGGAATGGCGGCTTCAGCCGCGGCTGGCCCTTCTTGCCTTCGAGGCTTTCGAGCAGCGCGGTCTCCTCGCCGCAGATATAGGCGCCGGCGCCGTGGGTGACATAGAGATCGAACGGCCAGCCGTTGAGATTGTCCTTGCCGATCAGCTTGGCCTCATAGGCCTGATCGACCGCGGCCTGCAGATGCTCGCGCTCGCGGATGAACTCGCCGCGCACATAGATGTAGGCGGCATGCGCGCCCATCGCGAAGCTCGCGAGCAGGCAGCCCTCGACCAGGAGATGCGGATCGTGCCGCATGATCTCGCGATCCTTGCAGGTGCCGGGCTCGGACTCGTCGGCATTGACCACGAGATAGTTCGGACGGCCGTCCTTGGAGTCCTTGGGCATGAACGACCATTTCATGCCGGTCGGGAAACCCGCGCCGCCGCGGCCGCGCAGGCCCGACGACTTCATCTCGTTGACGATCCAGTCGCGGCCCTTGTCGATGATCGCCTTGGTGCCGTCCCAGGCGCCGCGCTTGCGCGCGCCCTCGATGCCCCAATCGTGGAGGCCGTAGAGGTTCTTGAAGATGCGGTCCTTGTCCTCGAGCATCTCTAGGTGACTTCCTTTAGCGTGGTCGGCCCGGTGATGGGCGCGGACAATTGACGGCCGTTCTGCGGTCCGGGTTTCGGCGGCTTGCCTGAGGCGAAGCCGTCGAGCACCCGGCCGAACGTTTCCTTGGTCAGGTCCTCGTAGGTGTCCTTCCAGATCAGCACCATCGGCGCGTTCACGCAGGCGCCGAGGCACTCCACCTCTTCCCAGCTGAAATTGCCGTCCTTGGAGAGATGGAAGGGATCGTGGTGGATGCGGCGCTGGCAGACCTCGATGATGTCCTCGGCGCCGCGCAGCCGGCACGGCGTGGTGCCGCAGACCTGCACATGCGCCTTCTTGCCGACCGGCGCGAGCTGGAACATCGTGTAGAAGGTCGCGATCTCCAGCATGCGGATGTAGGGCATCTCGAGGAGATCGGCGACCGCGCGGATCGCGGCTTCGCCGACCCAGCCGTCATGCTGCTCCTGCGCGCGCCACAGGATCGCGATCGCAGCCGAGGCCTGCCGGCCCGGCGGATATTTGGCGATCTCGTTTTTGGCGAAGGCGAGATTTTCGTCCGTGAACGCGAAGCTCGCGGGCTGCATCTCCTTCGGGGCAAGGCGGCGGACGGACATTGCTACTCTCTCATTGCATGCGGCGCGCGGCGGTCGCGTTCAGCGCGTTGATCCGGTCCTGCCAGAACGCGCTTGCGGTGCCGAAAACGTTGTAACCGACGTGGGTGGAAACCTTGATGCGGTCGAGGATCGACAGATCGCTCACGGTCTCCATCCGGCCCGAGCGCGGATCGTAGACGATCAGCTTCAGCGGGGTCTTTTCCAGGATGTAGCGCGACACCGTGTGCTGGCGGTCGTTGCCGTGCTCCTCGCAGAGGATCACGCTGTCGCCCTGCAAGCAGCCGCGTGCCGCCCTTGATCGCCTCGATCTCGACGCCCTCGACGTCGAGCTTGATGAGAAATTTTCCGCTTGGCGATGACCTTGCCGTCGTCGAGGAGATTGTCGAGCG
>CAVOLR010000009.1:0-240790 GCA_963696845.1 uncultured Alphaproteobacteria bacterium | reverse complement strand
GTCATGGCCTCGGTGGTCGGATGGCTATGCGCCGGGATCTGGTAGCCGGCCGGCAGCCGCAGGCGGACGTATACGGTCCGTGCCTTGGCGGGATCGCCCGACAGGACGACCCACTGCGCGCCCGGCGGCAGCATGTTGGGCGCGCCGGTGAACTTGATCTGCGAGGCGTTGACCGGCGCCGTCATGTCGTCGGCAAGCGCGACGTTCGCAGTAGCAAGAAGCAAAGCGAGGCTCAGTATTTTCAAACGCATGGGTCCCTCCTGACAATTGGTTCCTTCATAGAGAGCGGGCAGAGGATCAGTCAAGGAGCCGCTCCATGCTGTTATGCCCCGGCTTGACCGGGGCATCCAGTATTCCAGAGACTGTGGTGCTTGAGCCGATAGGCCGCGGCGTACTGGGTCGTCCGGTCAAGCCGGACGACGACACCGAGCTTGTGGTTCCGCCCGTGGCTCCCACCGCGACCGCCGCCTCCCGCTCCTCCGGCACGGTAATGACCACGTCGCCGTCGGTCACCGCGACCTTGACCTTGCGCAGGCGCGCCTTCGGATTCCCGGGTGTGCACGCCGGTGCGGATATCGAACTCGAAGCCGTGCCAGGGGCAGACCACGTGCAGCTTGGACTTGGAGAACGTCATGCCCTTGCTGGTGCGGTCCTCGGCGATGATCTCCTCGACCTTGGCGATCATCTTGCCCTGGCAGGCCGGTCCGCCCATGTGCGGGCAATGATTGAGATAGGCGTAGAACTCGCCGTCGAGCTTGAACACCGCCACCTCGAAGTGCTCGAAGCCGACGATCTTGCGGCCGGGATCGGCGAACTCCGACGCCGCACCGATGTTCACCTCACGCATCGTCATCGCCCCTTATCGCTTCTTTCCCGGTTGAACCACATCGACACGTCCCAGAGATTGAGGCCCACGGCGCGGATCAGCGCGCTCACCGTCACCACGATATCGGTCGGCGTGACCGCTCGCGGCGTGACCAGCTGCGCGGCGGCATTGTCGGCTTCGGCCTTCGCCGCATAGAGCCGCACCGCCGCGGTCATCACCCGTTCGAGCTCGGCATCGGAGACCTGCCATCGAGCTTGCCTGATCGACGAGCGCACGCTCGGCCGCCTCGACGAAATCGTCGCCGAGCACGCGCGTTCGTCTGTGCCGCGACCGCCATCAGGACACGCCCGGCCGCGCCGCCAGCACGTCGGACGCCTTCGGCCGCATGCGCTTGACCTCGAGATTGAAGGCGCGCGCGGCGTTGAGGCCGAGGATGTTGCGCTTGGCCTGCTCGTTCAGGAACGGCAGCGTCGTGATCGTGCTCGGCGCGTCGAAATCCCAGTGCGGCCAGTCCGACGCATAGAGCAGCTGCGTCTCGGCGTTGAACGCCTCCATCGTCGCCTGCAGCAGCTTCGAGATTGGTCTTCTCCATCGGCTGGCTGGTGTAGAACATGTCGCGCATGTACTCGCTCGGCAGCCGCTTCAGCAGCGGCGCCTCGCAGGAGCGCATCTGGTACTCGTGATCGAGCCGCTGCATCAGGTACGGAATCCAGGCGAGCCCGCTCTCGACCCACATCACCTTCAGCTTCGGGAAGCGCTCCGGCATGCCGTTGATGATCCAGTTGGTCATGTGGATCAGGTTGTAGTGCACGAACGACAGCGCGTGCATCGAGATGAAGCGATTGAGCTGCAGGAACGACGGGTCGTTCCAGTTGAAGCCGGAGTGGAACGCGAACGGCTTGCCGGTCTCCTCCATCAGCGCGTAGAGCTTCATGTAGCTGTTGTGATGCACCGGCTTGTTGCGGGTCGAGCAGACGGTGAAGCCGATCACGCGGTCGTTGCCGGCATAGCGCTCGACCTGCTCGACGCAGGCCTCCGGCGTGTTGAACGGCAGATAGAGCAGGCCCTTGAGCCGGTCGTCCTCGGGCAGGATGCGCTCGACCAGCCATTTGTTGTAGGCGCCGCCGAGCGCGGCCTCGAGCTCGTCCTGCGGGTGCATGCCGAGCGAGAGCATCGGGGTCGGAAACACGATCTGGTAGTCGAGGCCGAGCGCGTCCATGGCGCGGCGCGCCAACTCGACGAAGCGGTGCGAGCCGCCTTTCTCGGTCGGCTCGAGCAGGCCCTGCTGATGCGGCACGCGGCCGTAGAGATGCTGGTGCAGGATGCCGGGCTGATGATTGAGCAGCGAATGGTTCTCGTTGCCGGGCCGCGCCGCATTGGCCGCGCCCATCTGGCGGATCACGTCGTTGTCGATCAGTGCGGAGAATCTCCGGCCAGAACGAGGTCTCCGAGACATGCGCGTCCATGTCGACCAGGAAATAATCCTCATGGTTTTCGGCCTGCCGCGTGGCATGCGCGAGGATGTCGCGCGTGTCCGTCTGCATGGTGATTTCGGCCAACTCGCGGAACTGTTGCGGCGTTCGCTCGAGCATTGCGTATCTCCTTTATTCCGCGGCGTGCAGCGTCGGCGGGTGCTTGCCCGCGGCGAGCTGCTTCGTATAAACGTCCTGCCAATCGCCCTTGTCGTCGCTGACGAAGTAGCCCGCCCGCGCGCCGCGATAGATGTCGGCGTCGTCGGCGCCCGGCGGCAGCGTGCCCTGATCGCGCAGCGCGCGCGCCGCCATCAACAGCCGGCGGCGGGTGCGGGTGATCATCTGGTCGGACGGGGCGAGGTGCTCCCATTCATGATCGACGATCGGCCCCATGCTTTCGGTGATGGCCTGGTCCTGCAGATGAACGCCGTCGATGCCGCTGTAGATCGTGCCGTTCGCCTGCGCCGCGCGGTCGATCAGCCAGTCGTTGGAGGGATTGGCCGCCATCCGGAAGCGCCCGAGCCAGTCGGAGGTGTTGGGCAGCAGCCTGTCGCTGCGCCCGGTGCCGCCGATCGGCCGGCCGTCCTTGTAGGCGGGCTGCGGCAGCGACATCGCCGTGACCGCCTTCTTCCACCAGATGAAGACGTACATGGTGTGGGTGTCGTCCATCGGCACCCAGCCGCGCGCATGCATGTGGCTGGAAAACTCGCCGTTCGGCGCCTGGGTCCAGAACGGAAACAGGAAATTGCCGACGCGGTAGTAGGTGCTGTCGGGCCCGGCCGGGCGGTAGCCGGCATATTGCGTGCCCCAGGGCACTTCGCGGTGGTGGTAGCGCGGCGCGCGGTCGGTGATGGTGTAGCGCAGCGGCTCGTCCTCGGCGAGCTCGTCGGGGTCGACATGGCCGGCGTGCAGGATAGCCGAAATGCGAGGTGTCGATCTCGCCTTCCAGCGCCTGCAGGAAATTGCATTCGCGCTGGATGCAATTTGACGCCGATTTCGTCGGCGGGCATGTCGAGGATCTCGAAGCCCGGCAGCGGCGGCGCTTGCTCGCGCGCGCCCATATACACCCAGACCACGCCGGCGCGCTCGACCGTGCGGATAGGCCTTGGCCTTGACCTTTTGCTTGAAATCCGGCGGCGGCACGCTCGGCATGTCCACGCAATTGCCGGCCACGTCGAACTTCCAGCCGTGATAGATGCAGCGCAGCCCGCTCTCCTCGTTGCGGCCGAGGAACAGCGAGGCGCAGCGATGCGGGCAGCGGTGATCCATCACGCCGACGCGGCCCTCGCTGTCGCGAAACGCGATCAGCTTCTCGCCGAGCAGCATCAGGCGGATCGGCGGCCCGTCCTTGACCAGCTCCGACGACATCAACGCGGGGAGCCAGTAGCAGCGCATCAACTCGCCCATGACCGTGCCAGGGCCGACGCGCGTCAGTTCCATCCCATCCTTGGCCGTCGTCATGTCTTTCTCCCCTGTGCGCAGGGACCGGAAGCCGCGACTGTGATTTGTATGGGGAAGAGTGCCATATCGGGCGATGTTGTCGACGGCGCGGCTGCAAGGGAGGGATGCCCGCAGTCGTCCCGCCTGGCGGCCCCTGAAACCTGCGGGCTCTCAACCCGATCGCCTTCGGCCGGCAAGTCCTGCAAAGATGGAGAAGAACAGCACGTTGTAGAGAATGCCGAACAGGATTTGCACGCAGACGACGAGCTTCGCCCATCCCGACTTCGGCAATATGTCTCCGTAACCCGTCGTCGTCATGGTCACGATGCTGAAATAGAGCGCGTTGCCCAGACCGAGATCGGCCGAGAAGGCGTCGGGGATGTGGCGCGCGATGGAGACGTACACGACCGAGAAACAGAATGCGGCTATGACATAAGCAGCCGAGACGTCCAGCAGGATTCTCCAGACCGGCGTGCGCTCCAGATATTGGCCGCTGTCGCGGCCGTAAATGCCCTGGACTGAAATGGAGATGCGCCAGATCAAATAGAACCAGATGATGAAGACGCCGGTCCGGGCGGAATCGCCGATATAGGTCGTCAGCGCAGTGTCGGGAAAAATGTGGGGAACGCCGGCCTCGACCAACACGCCGGCCAGGCTGTAGACGACCACGATCGGTCCGATGATCCGGAACCAGTACCGCAATCGAATGTGGCGTTCCTCTCGCATGATCTGTCCGCGAAGCGTGGTTTATGCCGGGCCGTGCACCCCCGGCGGCATCACATAGAGGGTCATTGCGAATATCGCGTAGATCAACAGCAGCAAGACGCCGATGAACCATGCCGAGCGTCCGCCGTTCGTGATGAATCCCGCGGTGATCGCGGCAATCATCATCATGACGATGGCGCCCGGCCAGAACTGCAGATCCATCGGTTTCGGGCCGACCGCATAGCTGAGCAGCACGAGGACCGGCGCGACGAACAGCGCGATCTGGGAAGCGCTGCCGAGCGCGATGCTGACGCTCATGTCGAGGCGGTCCCTGCGCGCGGCGGAAAAGGCCACAGCCATCTCGGCGGCTGCGCCGACCAGCGCCACGACGATGAAGCCGACGAAGGCGGGGCTCATGCCGAGCGTCTCGGCTGCCTTCTGCACCGACTCGACGAATATCTCGCTCACCAGCGCGACCAGGATCGTGACGACGATCAAAGTCGCTACGGCGACTCCGATCGGCAAGGCAATCCCGCCGGATTCGCCATGGCCGGCGCTCGCGAACAAGTCCTTGTGGGTTTTCAGCGAAAACAACAGGCCGAGGCCGTATGCGGCGATCAGCAGGATGGAGAGGCCCACGCTGACTTTCTGCGCCACTATATCGGCTCCCGCCAGATCCAGGCCGGCGATCGCAGCCGGCGAGATCAGGGCGATGGTTGCCATCAGCAACAGCGCCGAATACAGCCTTGCCCCGAGCCGGTTGTAGTCCTGGACACGGTGCCGGAGCCCGCCCAGCAGGAACGACGCTCCGAGCATGAACAGGGTGTTGGTGACGATCGCGCCGGCGATGGAAGCCTTGACGAGCATGTATTGTCCGGCGTGAAGCGCGGTCACGGCGATGATCAGTTCGGTGAGATTGCCGAGCGTGGCATTGAGGAGTCCGCCGACGGCGTCGCCGGTTCTTTCGGCCACCGATTCGGTGGCATGGCTGAGCAGCGCGGCCAGCGGCACGATGGCCACGACCGCCAATGCAAACAGCAGCGTGTGCGCATCGGGGGCGATCCTCTCGGCCGCGATCACGACCGGCACGAAAACCAGCAGCCAGAGCAGCGGGTTTTGCCGGATTTCCTTCAGCAGGAGGTTCATGGTCGACGCCTCGGGGTGATGCGGTCCGACTGCAGGGGATTATTCTCCGCATTACATGCGGAGGATAGACCCTTATTCGCCGCCGAAGCGCCCGACGGGCAAAACAGTTGCGCCATTTTTGCGGTGCAACCGCAATTTGACCGGCTCCAAATCGCCAAATCGCGCGTGCAAAAAACTAATTTCGTATGACGATTTGAGCTCTTCGAATCCGCATGCCGATCATGGAGGGTGAGCGGTGGTGTCGGCGGCTATCGAAGTCGTGGTCAGCTAGTCTTCCGTATGATCGGCTTTCGATCAACGCTCATTGTCGCACGAACGCCTTTGCCGGCGGCTGTTTCGACATTGAAGTCAGTTTTGGTATTTTCCCGCATCGTTTGAACAATGAGTGCTCCGATCTTGCCCGGAACCGGCCACGTCACGCCCGTCGGGCAGTCCTGCTCCATCATCGGCGATGACGATGCGATAGCGGTCCTGATCCCGGCGACATTCCACCGTGATGACGCCATGGCCGCGATCACCGAAGGCATGTTTAAAAGAGTTCGTCAGGAGTTCATTGACGACAAGTCCCACGGATAGTGCCGTGTTAACGGAAACGGGAGCATAGTCCATTTTTTGATCGAGCCGAATGCCGTCGGTCGCACAGGTGTTCATGACGGCCGCTGCGATTTGGCTCAGGTAGTGTCCGAGATCGATTTCGTCTCCGGCGGCGTCCGTGGAAAGGGCTTGATACAAGAGATGCAAGGATTCAATACGGCCTGCCAGCGTTTGTAGATTGATCTTTTCGCCTCGGCTTTCGTTGCGTGCTTCGAGGCGGATGAGCGCGACGATCAATTGAAGATTGTTCTTTACACGGTGCTGCAGTTCTTTCAGCAGAAGATCCTTGTCGCGAATTTGCCGCGCATATTCCTCGCGCTCTGCCCGTGCTCTATGGGTTACGTCGATGAGAGCCGCGATACGATAATTTTCGGAGCCATCCTCATTTTCGATGAGCCCGGAGAAAGCCTCGACAACAAGAGGTTTCGACTGCTCTGCCTGGAATCTCCCGAGAAACTCCTCTCCGCCCTTCAGCATTGCCAAGTCCAGCGTGTTCTGCAAATCGCTTTCGTCCTTGAATGCGGCCAGGATCGACCATCCCCTTCCGGCGCAATCCTTGCATGGCTCGACCGGTAAGAGTTTCGAACGCCTTGTTCGCATAGCAAATGCGTTGATCTCCCCGAAAAAACTTCGAAACCGCGATGGCAATGGGAATGTAATCCAGAAACTGTTTGAATTCTTCGGTCTCGAGGGCTTTCGTGAGTTCCGCCGAGTCGAAAAGATCGTTGATCTGTTGCGCAGTGGTCTCCGACGGTACCTTATCGAGTTGCTCGGATGACATGATATCCCCCTTGATTGCAGCGTTGTGCAGACCGTTGCCCGACTCCAGGAATTCCGGTGGCGTAAATGGTTGGCTGGCTAAACCTCAGCAGGGCGATTTTGGTGTCAGCTACCGTCCCTGTGGGTCGCCGGTCACCCCGCATCACGAGTTGTGTCAATCAACGCCCGATTTCGAGTTTTGATCCATCGGTCTTCGACCATCAACCCGAAATTTTCCAGCGCCGGAAGTGGCTGGAAAAATCGACAAATCCCGTAACCCTGACGTCGCCCGACGGGCAAAACAGTTGCGCGATATTTTGTGCGATTTTCGGCTGCCGCCGCATTTCGACGGGCTCCCGACCGCCAAAATCGCGTGCGCGAAAAAATTAATTTCGTCCGACAATTCAAGCTCTTCGAATCCGTCACCCCGCCCGCGGCGAAAATTTTGCTTCCGTTTTACGGAAATATGTGATTATCATCGCGCCGTCCCGCCTCGACAAGAGGGGCGTTAGGCCTATCGTCACCGAACGTGAGGCGGGATGCGATGGACGCGACAGCTGCGCAAGACGTGCGGCAGCCGACGCGTACGGTCAAGCCGTGTGGTCCTGTCCCCCCGACGCTGGGGTCAAGTTGTGCAGAGCGATCTGCGCAGCGACGGAGGCTAACAAGCCCGGTACTCCGGGGAGAGCACGGAGTAAGCCGTAAAGCCATTGCGCAGGGAGTGCCGGAGTGATTTCGGCGTACCTGTGTTTAGCCTGCGTGCGTCTTTTTCTTTTGCACGCAAGGCAGTGGGTGCGGCGTGCACCCGGCATTCCCTGCGCCCTCTGTCTTCATGAGGGACGAGAATGAAGCATCACTCGGACGCAAATCGCGCCGCGGGAATGCGAGCGTGTCTCGTATCGCATTCGTCATTGCGAGGAGCGCTAAGCGACGAAGCCCGAATCCATGACTGTTCATCCGCTGGAAAGCGGAGTTCGGTGGATTCACGCGCTTCGCGGCTTCGCTCGCTCGCAATGACGACGGAGTGGGCTGTTTGACATGTGAATCGGGAAGCAGTCGCTCGTCGCATGCGCCTCGCAATGCGCGCCCCCTCACCCCCGCTGCATGATGAAACTCAGCTCGAGATCGCGGAGCACGGTGTAATTCCGCCGGATCCACTGATGCAGCTCGGTCGAGGAATCCTTCTCCTGCCGCAGATAATCGGTGAAGGAGAAACGTCAGCCGGTCGATATAGGTCTTCAGGAACGTCGGCAGCGCCGGGATGCGCAGCACGCGGCCGCGCTCCATCGCTTCCGGCAGTTCGCCGCGCACGACATGCTCGTTGTCGACCACGACGAGATTTTGCGGCGGAATTTGCTGCCGCAGCATCTCATGGCCGCGCGCGGACAGGCGGTCGGTATCGGCCATGAACAGGATGATCGGCGCGACGTTGCGGCGCGCCGCCTCCTTCAGGAGACCGATCTGCTCGGTCATCCTGAAGAACTCATCGAAGGCGTGGAAGCCGAGGTCGATGATCTTGGCCATCCCGTCGTCGACGATGACGCGGTCCATCAGCTGCATCTTGCCGTAGGTGTCGATGACGTCGGCGGTCTCGGTGACCGCTGGCAGGAAGTCGAGCAGCGACGGCTCTTTCAGATTGATGTCGAACGCCTGCACCCTGCCGTTCTTCGAGCAGCAGGAACTCGCCGAGCAGCCGGCGCGATCAGCGTCTTGCCGACCTGCGGGCGGGGCGAGCAGATGATGTAGACGGGCGTCGCGGGCATGATCCCGCTATATCAGGAGAAATCCCGCGCGCGATCCAGCCGGATTGCGCGGGCCTCGCAAATTATTTTTCGCTGCCGCGCACCGGTTTGCCGGCGCCGACGATGTCGGTCAGCTTGATGCGGTCGAACTCGCTCCAGACATTGGCGAGCCAGTGCCGGACGTAGCCGCGCAGCACGAAGGAGTAGTTCGCGGCCTCGTCATGGACGCCCTTGTTGGCGACGAATTTCAGGAACGGGACCGAGGCGATCTCGACCTGCTCGTAGGCCATTTCGTTGAGCTTCGGGATGGTCAGGTCGGTGGCGTCCTTGATGCGGTGGAAATAGGAGTTGTAGGTGGCCTGGTCCCACTGGAAGAACTGGGTGTCGTTGATGAAGTTCTTGACCAGGAAGTATTTCGCGCCGGTCATGAAGCCCGCGGTCTCGGCGATCTCGTCGAGCGAGGCGATCGAGGGGCCGAGGATGTGGAACACCGCGAAGGTGATCTGGCCGCCCTTGGCGGCATCGAGGAAGCCGATGTCGCGCAGCGAGGCCGAGCGCCCGGGAGAGCAGGCCGGCGCGGACGTCGATCACGGTGACCGAGGGAGCGGTCGTGTTCAGCGTGTCGAAGATCTTCATCTGGTCCGCGGTCGCCGTCATGTCGACGATCTCGGTGACGTCGGGGTGGAAGCGCTTCAGGGTGCCGCGCGGGGATTCGGTGTCGAACGCCCGCGTCGGCACGTTGTTGGCGCTGAAATAGTCGAGCAGGGTGCGCGACACCGTGGTCTTGCCGACCCCGCCCTTGTCCGCGCCCACCACGATCACTGCCGGCTTTGCTGCTGCCATGTCCGTCCCTGCTGCGCCCCGACCCAGAACGGCCGGCTGATCCCGATTGCCTTGTTTGGGCGCGAACATGGCAGAAACAAGGGGGAATTCAAATCATTAGACCGCCGGGTAGCCGCCATTCGCGCGGAATTCGTTAAGTGGCGAACGAGCTTCGCGACACGTCTCAATGCCGGCCCCACGGACCGGCCTGATTGCCCCAGGGACCGGAGCCGGCGGCGGAAGAGCAGGAGGCTGCGGCGGCGGAGCGCGTCTGGCCATCGCTCCACGGACCCTGCGGCAGCGGCGGCGGAAGCTGGCCGCCCTCGGGTTGATCCGGCTGGCCATCCGGCGCTTCCGGCTGCATCGGCAGCGCCAGCGGGCCCTCATAATGACCGCCGGCATATTTCACCAGCGCGTCGACGCGCGACTCGACCGAAGGATGGGTCGCGAAAATGTCGGCAAATCCCTCGCGGGGATTGTCGACGCAGAGCTCCATCACCGCGGAGGTGGCGTCGGGCAGCTCGCCGCGGCCCTCGATCTTGCGCAGCGCCGAGATCATCGCGTCGGGATTCTTGGTCAGCTCGACCGAGCCGGCGTCGGCCAGAAATTCGCGCGAGCGCGACAGCGCGAGCTTGACCAGTTGCGACAGCGCCCAGGCGACGATGATCAGCACCACCGCCAGCACGATGACGAGGACGGCGGCGCCGCCGCCGCCCTTGCGGTCGCTGCTGCCGGAGTCCGACGACGAGGAAGACGACGAGCCCGAGAATAGGAGCCGCCGCCCCAGCCCCAGCCGTAACCGCCGAAATTGCCGAAGCCGCGGAACAACAGCTCGGCGAAGAAGCCGACCACGCCGGCGATGATGACCGCGATCACCATCATCTGCACGTCGCCGTTGCGGATATGGGTCAGCTCGTGGCCGAGCACGGCCTCCATCTCCTGGTCGTCGAGCGTGTTGAGCAGGCCGGTGGTGACGGTGACGGCGTATTGCCGCCGGTTCAGGCCGGTCGCGAACGCGTTCAGCGCGTCGCTGTCCATCACCTTCAGCTTCGGCATCGGAATGCCGCGGGAGATGCAGAGATTTTCCAGGAGATTGTAGAGCCGCGGCTGCTCCTGCCGCGTCACGTCGCGCCCGCCGGTGACGGCGTCGATGATCGACTGGTGGAAGAAATAGGCGATCACGATCCAGAGCAGCGCCGCGCCCGTCGAATACGGCAGGGTGCGGATGACGTCGGCGAGCGCGGCCCTGCAGATAATAGTCGAACGGCGCGTCGCTGTACGCTGACGACCTCGATGATCAGCGCGCCGGCATAGACGATGACATAGACCAGCAGGAACAACCCCGCCAGCAGCAGCATCGACTTGGTCTTGTTCGATGCGATGTGGGTGTAGAGACCGTAGGCGGCCATGATGCCTATCCCTCGTCATTCCGGGGCGCCGCAGCAGCGGCGAACCCGGAATCTCGGAGTGCTCGTCTCAGAACTTCACGCTCGGCGCGGCCTCGACCTCGGTGCGGCTGGCGCCGAGATCGAAGAAGTCCTTGCGGGTGAAGCCGAACATGCCGGCGAACAAGGCGGCCGGCATCTGCTGGATGCCGGTGTTGTATTCCTGGACCGCGTTGTTGAAGAAGCGGCGGCTCGCCGCGATCTTGTTCTCGAGATCGGACAACTCGCTCGCCAGCTGCTGGAAGTTGGCGTTGGCCTTCAGGTCCGGATAGGCCTCCGACAGCGCGATCAGCCGGCCGAGCGCGCCGGAGAGCTGGTTCTCGGCGGCGGAGACCTGCGACGGCCCCTGCGCCGAGATCGCGGAGTTGCGCGCCTTGATGACGTCGTCGAGCGTGCCGCGCTCATGCGCCGCATAGCCCTTCACGGTCTCGACCAGGTTCGGGATCAAATCGTGGCGCTGCTTGAGCTGCACGTCGATGTCGGCAAAGGACTGGTCGACGCGCTGGCGCAGCGCGATCAGCCGGTTGTAGGCGCCGAAGGCGAAGATGACGAGGACGACGATGACGCCGAGAACGATCCAGCCGGTCGACATGGAAATACTCCTGAGGGAAGGGGAAAAGCGGTCAAGAAGGGCGAGCGTGCATGGCCGCCACGAGGTGGGTATAGCTTTGGTCTGCCGCAAGGAGGGGAAAGTTCAAGGGGTAAGCCATGGAATCCGTTAACTTTTCTCAATGACGGCATCGCCCCAGGCCCAGCGCCGGGCGCGTGCGTAGGCCGTCTTGTCGCGGCGCGCGACCTTCGCGAGAGTGAGGCCATCGGGCGTGCAGAGCTTGGCCGTGATCTCCGCCTTGCCGACGATCGGCGGCGCCAGCACGCGGGAGGGACGCTGCACCGGCGGCGCGCGCGTCAGCACACATAGGAGAATTTCTCGTCCTCGAACGGCACCTCCGCGCCCTTCATCTGCATATGCGCGCGCGAGCGCGGCAGGCGCTGGGCAAAATGGCACCAGTCGGGAGGTTGCAAGCGGACATGCGCGGTCATGCGGGCAGGGGGCGGCGACATGCGCGCCGGATGCGATCAGTTGCGCACGGGCCGCGATGATGCGGGCATAGCCGGTGGGCGTGCCGGGCTCGACGATGACGAGCGTGTCGCGCGTCTTCGCCCACATGGCGTCGACGAGATCGCGGCGTTCGCTCTCGCCGAGCTCGCCGATCAGGTAGCTCGCGATCACGAGGTCGGCTTCGCCGGCCTTGCCGAGCAGAGTGTCGCGCCGGGCCAAGCTGATAGCTCGCCGCGCCGAGGCGCGAACTGCCCGTCGCGAATTCCAGCGCCAGCGCGCGCAGCGCCGGATTGGCATCGAGCAGCGTGAAGCTTGCAAGCGTCGGAAACGCTTCGGCCGCGGCCCAACTCGCCGTGCCCGGTCCGGCGCCGACATCGAGCAGCGATCGCGGCGCGAAGTCGGGCCTGATCTCCTGCAGCGCGTTGAGGCTCGCGGCGACGGCCGCATAGGTCGCGGGCATCCGCGCCAGCGCGTAAGCGAGCGCGTCGGTCTCGGACGTGATCGCGCCGGAGTTGCCGCCGTCGCGATAGGTTTTCGAGATTGCCGCGGCGCGGTGCCGCGACATCCTGCCGCGACAACCCCTCGAGCTTCGCATCGAGCGCCGCCTTGAGTTCGGCCGGCAGGGTGGGCGAGATCACGCCACGTCTTGGTCGAGGATCTTCACGGCCTCATCGAGCGCGACCGAGACCAGTTGCGAGACGCCGCGCTCGGCCATGGTGACGCCGAACAGGCGGTTCATCCGCGCCATGGTGATCGGGTTGTGCGTGATGATGATGAAGCGCGTCTCGGTCGAGGCGGTCATCTCGTGCAGCAGGGTGCAGAAGCGCTCGACATTGTGGTCGTCGAGCGGCGCGTCGACCTCGTCCAGCACGCAGATCGGCGAGGGATTGGTGAGGAACACCGCGAAGATCAGCGCCAGCGCGGTCAGCGCCTGCTCGCCGCCCGACAGCAGCGACAGCGTCTGCGGCTTCTTGCCCGGGGGCTTGGCGATGATCTCGAGGCCGGCTTCCAGCGGATCGTCGCTCTCGATCAGATGCAGCGCGGCCTCGCCGCCGCCGAACAGCTCGGTGAACAGCCGCCTGAAGTGGCCGTTGACCGTCTCGAACGAGGCCAGCAGGCGCTCGCGCGCCTCGCGGTTGAGGCTCTGGATGCCCTGGCGCAGCCGCTTGATCGCCTCGACCAGGTCGTCGCGCTCGGTGGTCAGCGTCGTGTGCTGGGCCTCGACCTCGCGCAGCTCTTCCTCGGCGCGCAGATTGACGGCGCCGAGCCGCTCGCGGTCGCGGCGCAGCTTCTCCAGATTCTCCTCGATCTCGGCGAGCGGCGGCAGCTCCGCGCCCGGCGCGATCTCGGCCAGTGCCGCGACGCCCTGCGGTTCGATTTCCAGCATGTCGTGGATTTCGCGCTCGACGTCGGTCAGCCGGCGCTTGGCGCCTTCCATGCGTTCCTCGGCGCGCGCGGTCGCCTCGCGCGAGGCCGACAGCGCTTCGAGCGAAGCCTTGGCGGCGCGGTCGGTCTCCGCCATCGCAGTCTCGGCGGCGGCGAGCGCGTCGGCGGCGACGCGGCGGTCGTCCTCGGCATGAGTGATCTCGGAGATCAGCGCGCTGCGCTTTTCCGCGAAGATCGCCGGTGCGTTTTCGAGCTCGGTGCGCTCGGCTCTCACCTCGGCGACGCGGGATTCGACGGTCGCGATCTGCGAAGCGGCGCTGGTCTTGCGGCCCTGCCACTCGTTGCGTTCGGCCAGGATCGCCTGCACGCGCCTGTCGGCGAGTTCGGCCTCGCGCGCCAGCGCCTGCGCCTCGGCGCGCACCTGCGCGGCGTTGCGGCGATGGCCTTCGATGTCGGTCCGCACGGCGGCGAGCTTCGTCTCGGTCTCGAGGCTCGGCGGCAATTCGGCGAGCGACGCGGCCGCGCCCTGATGGGCGGCCTCGGCCTCGGTGCGGTCGATCGAGAGGCGGCTATAGGCCTCGAACAGCGCCGACTTGCGCGCGGCGTGGCGGTTGATCTCGCGCTCGGCCGCGGCATGGCGCTCGCGTGCGGCATCTGCCTCGCGCTGGGCGGTGCGCCAGGCCTCGCGGGCGGCGCTCTCGGCCTGCTGCGGCGGCCTTCACCTCGGCGTCGGCCGTCTCCAGCGCCTGCCGCTTGGCGGCGGCATCGCTGCGCGCCTGCTCCAGCTCATGCTCGATATCGACCAGCCGCGCGCGCTCGGCGAGCCGCCGCGCCGCGCCGGTCGGGGCATGAGCGGCCGCGACAAAACCGTCCCAGCGCCAGACGTCGCCTTCCGGCGAGACCAGCCGCTGCCCGGTCTTGAGCTGCGACACGAGTTCGGCGCCGCGCTCCTTGGCCACCACGCCGATCTGCCTCAGGCGGCGGGTCAGCTCGGGCGGCGCCTGCACATGCGCGGCCAGCGGTTCGACGCCCGCGGGCAGCGCGGGATCGCCGCGACGATGCGCCGGCAACGGTCCAGCGCAGCGGCGCGGACGGATCGACCGGCGCGTCGAGATCGTCGCCGAGCGCCGCGCCCAGCGCCTTCTCGTAACCCTTGGAGACCGTGACGCCGTCGATGATCGGCGGCCACAAATTCTTGGTCTCGCCGTTGACGATCTTGGAAATCGTACGCGCCTCGGTCTCGAGCCGCTGCACGCGCTTGTCGGCCTCGACCACCGGCGCGCGCGAGGCCTCGAGCGTCTGCCGCGCGGCGGCATGCGCGGCTTCGCTCGCCTGCGCCGCGGCTTCCGACTGCGAAAGATGATGCTGCGCGCTCTCGATCCCGGCGGCAAGCGTCGCGAGATCGCCGAGCCCGCTGGTCTCCTGCGCCAGCTTCTGCTCCTCGGCCTGGACATTGGCGATGTCCTGGTCGAGCCGCGCCAGCCGATCGCGGTGGCTGCGCACGCTGGCTTCGAGCTGGTTGCGCTTGGCGGTGAGATCGGCAAGCGCGGTGGTGAGCTCGGCGAACAGCCGCTCGGCATCGGCCAGTGTCGCTTCGGCGGCGGCGACGCGCTCGTCGACGCCGCTGCGCTTCTCGACCCGCGACTTGATCTCGTCCTTCAGCTCGGCGTCTTCGGCATCGAGCCGCGCCAGCGCGACATCGGCGTCGGAGGCCTGCTGCTGCTCGCGGGCGATGTCGGCGGCGAATTGCGTCAGCCGGCGATCGAGTTCGGCGACGCGCTCCTTGGCGCGCTCCTCCTCGCGGTCGAGCAGGTCGCGCGCATTGGTGAGCCGCTGCAGGCCCGCGGCGGCGCGCGCTTCCGCCTCGCGCAGCGCCGGCAGTTCGGCGGCGCGCAGCGCCTGGATGCGCGCGGCTTCGGCCTGCTCGCGGGTGCGCTCGGCCATCTCGCGCACGGCAAGGTCATGGGTGTGCGCGGAGTCCGTCACATCCGAGTTCGCCTCGACCCAACGCAGATGGAACAGCATGGCCTCGGCCTTGCGCACCTTGGCGGCGACCTCGCGATAGCGGATCGCCTGCCGCGCCTGCTTCTTCAAGCCGTCGATCTGGCCGGCGAGCTGGCCGATCACGTCCTCGACGCGGGTGAGGTTGGTCTCGGCCGCCTTCAGCCGCAGCTCGGCCTCGTGACGGCGCGCATGCAGGCCGGCGACGCCGGCGGCATCTTCCAGCACGCGGCGGCGTTGCTCGGGCTTGGCCTGGATGATCTCGCCGATCTTGCCCTGGTGCACCAGCGCCGGCGAACGCGCGCCGGTCGCGGCATCCGCGAACAGGATCTGCACGTCGCGGGCGCGCACGTCGCGGCCGTTGATGCGATAGACGGAGCCTGCCTCGCGCTCGATGCGGCGGGAGATTTCCAGAAGCTGGCTGTCGTTGACGGCGGCCGGCGCCGAGCGATCGGAATTGTCGATCGTCATCACGACTTCGGCGTGATTGCGCGCCGGGCGGTTGCCGGAGCCCGCGAAGATCACCGCGTCCATGTCGGAGGCGCGCAGCGATTTGTGCGAGGTCTCGCCCATCGCCCAGCGCAGCGCCTCGACCAGGTTCGACTTGCCGCAGCCGTTCGGACCGACCACGCCGGTCAAGCCGGGCTCGATCATGAAGTCGGTGGGTTCAACGAACGACTTGAAACCATGGAGGCGAAGGCGCGTCAGCTTCATAAGCACGATTCTCTGTTGGCAGGGCGCGAATCTCCCTGCCGGGACAATACCATAGAAGGCAATGTCGGTGTGGGTGCGAGTTGCTTCCTGCGCCCCGAATGAGTCTCGACCATGGCTATGAGACGACCACAGGGCAACCGGCGAAGGCCGCTTTTCCCAAGGCTTTTGCTGGGGTTATCCGTCAAAATGAATCTTGACGGCGAGGCGCTTACGAATCAGCTCTTAATTTGCGACTTGAACGTGCTGGCGAATCGATTCGGGCCTCACGCGGCGCGCGATCAGCCCTGCAGCAGCGGATTGATTCGCTTCTGGAACTCCTCGAACGACGTCTCGCCCTTGATCTTCTCGCCGTTGATGAAGAAGGTCGGCGTCGAGTCCACCTTCAGCACTTCGGTCGCGTATTTCTGGTCGGCGACGAGCTTGTCGAGCAGCGCCTTGTCATTGAGGCAGGTCTCGACCTGCTGCTGGCTGAGCCCGGCCTGCTTGCCGATCCGGGTCAGCGCCTCCGTGGTGTTCTTCATCACCCAGTCGTTTTGCGAGCGGAACAGCAAATCGGTGACGGCAAAATACTTGCCGGCGTCGCCATTGGCGATGCAGCGCGACAGCATCGAGCCTGCCGCCGCCTTGATGTCGAGCGGGAACTCGCGGAACACGTAGCGGACTTTGCCGGTGTCGATGAACTCCGTCTTGATCTTCGGGAAGACCTCGGCGTTGAAGGCCGCGCAGTGCGGGCAGGTCATCGAGGCATATTCGGTGATGGTGACCTTGGCGTCCTTTGGCCCGAGCGCCATGTCCGGCAGCGATACGGGCTTGGCGACATCGGTGGCGTTCTGGGCCAGCGCCTCGCCGATCAGCCGCAGTGGCGTGAAAGCGCCGAGGGCGGCAAGGCCGGTCAACGACAGGGCGGCGGTGGTGAAGGCGCGGCGCGTGATCATCGACGGTCTGCTCCGGACTTGGCGCGGCTCGCGCGCAAAACACTCGAAATCAGGCTGTTCGCTAGCTTGAAACCGTCCTTGAGGCAATGGCCGGAAGCAACAGTGGATGACAGCGAAAACGTCAATTTCGCTTGATTGCCGCGCCCAGCCTCGCCAGCGCGGCGCGCAACTCGTCGTCCTCGATGGAGGTCAGCGTTTGGGCGACGCTCTCGACTTCCGCAGGATCGGGCGGGCGTGGCGGGGTGGGGCGTTCGTGGCGCGACAGCGGCGCCTGCCGCAGCGCCAGCCGGCCGACCGCGCTCCAGCCGAGGAAGCGGTTGACGCGCTCCAGGATCACGTCGGATTTGTGCTGGATCTCCAGCGCCATCGGGCCCTCGACGCGCAGGATCAGCGTCGCCGGTTCCTGTACCTGGCCCTCGACCGGACGCGGCCATTGCAGTTTGAGCGGCTCGGAATGTTCAGCGACGTCCCGGCCGGCGATCTCCGCCCAGCGCGTCACCAGCTCGCGCGCGGCAAAGCCCTGCTTGGCATAGGCGTCCTTGAAGACGTCGCTGAGCAACAGGGATAACGGCTTGGCGTAGCTGCGGCCGGGCTTGGACATTGGCTGAGGGCTTTGCGTAGATACGGCCGATGACTCTAGCAGGCGCGGCCATCAAGCAAAAGAAAGCATCTTCGCGGAACAACGCGAATGACCGCCCCGCGCTGCTGCTCGCCTGGTACGACCGTCACCGGCGCAAGCTGCCGTGGCGGGCGCGCCGGCGAGCGCGCCGACCCGTATCGCGTCTGGCTGTCGGAAATCATGCTGCAGCAGACCACGGTGAAGGCCGTCGGTCCCTATTTCGAGAAATTCGTCGCGCGCTGGCCCGACGTGACCGCGCTGGCGCGCGCCTCGCTGGACGACGTGCTGCGCATGTGGGCGGGGCTCGGCTATTACTCGCGTGCGCGCAATTTATATGCCTGCGCGGTCGCGGTCGCGCGCGATCATGGCGGCGCGTTTCCCGACACGGAAGAGGGCCTGCGCGCGCTGCCGGGCATCGGGCCATATACGGCGGCGGCGATCGCCGCGATCGCCTTCGACCGCCGCACCATGCCGGTCGACGGCAATATCGAGCGCGTGGTGTCGCGGCTGTTTGCGGTCGAGCAGGAACTGCCGCAGGCCAAGCCGCGCATCCAGGAACTCGCTGCGACATTGCTCGGGCCGTCGCGCGCCGGCGACGAGAAGTCTCGCGCCGGCGACAGCGCGCAGGCGCTGATGGATCTCGGCGCCTCGATCTGCACGCCGAAGACGCCGGCCTGCGTGTTGTGCCCGTTGACTGAAGATTGTTCGGCGCGCGCACGCGGCGATCAGGAGACCTTTCCGCGCAAGCTCGCGAAGAAGACCGGCGCGCTGCGGCGCGGCGCGGCCTTTGTCGTCACGCGTGGCGACGAGCTGCTGGTGCGCTCGCGCCCGGAGAAGGGCCTGCTCGGCGGCATGACCGAAGTGCCGGGCTCCGACTGGCTTGCCGCGCAAGATGACAAGGCTGCGCTGAAGCAGGCGCCGGCGTTGAAGGGCGCATCACGCTGGCATCGCAAGACCGGTGTCGTCACCCACGTCTTCACGCATTTCCCGCTGGAGCTGGTGGTCTACACCGCCGATGTGCCGGCGCGCACGCGCGCGCCTGAGGGCATGCGCTGGGTGCCGATCGCGACCTTGGCCGGCGAAGCGCTGCCGAACGTCATGCGCAAGGTGGTGGCACATGGCCTGAGCCATGACGGCGACGGAGGTTGATTGATGTCCGCCCCGGATGAAGAGACGATCGCCGACAAGCGAAAGGCTGTTTACGATCAAGATTGCGAGTTCTCGAGATATCACGGCAGTTTTATGTGGGGCCGATTTCAGACCGCGGTCGCCCTTGAAGGCGGAACGTTGTATCTGCTTTTCGTGTCTGCCGCCTCGATGAGTCCGTTCGAGAGGGTCGCGCTGATCCTGGTTTCGGGGGTCGTCGTTGGACTCATTTTTCGCATTGCGTTGAGGGATGCCGCAAACGCTGGCGTTCATCTGCAGCGTATTGCGCAGTACGAGCAGGGCTGTGTGGCATACGAGCCTCCAAAGTGGACGGGGCCCAAGGGATATGCCCTGTTGAAAATGGCAATGGCCCTCGTCAATTTTGCCAATATCGGCCTGCTGATCGATTTTGGTTTGAAGCTGCGATAGCTGCTGACAGCCCCTTGGCAGCAGGCTTGAGATAGGAAGCGCCGATCCAACGGAGGCCGCCATGATCAAGACCGCGCTCGACCAGATGACGCCGCCGCCGTCGGCGCAATTGCTGGGCTGGCACATGCTGGACGCGCGACCGAGCGAGGGTTGGCTCAAGGTCGGCTTCGACGGCAAGCGCGAGTTCTGCAATCCGGCCGGCTTCGTGCAGGGCGGCATCCTCACCGCGATGCTCGACGACACCATGGGACCCGCCGTCATGGTGATGACGGAGGGCAAGTTCTACACCACCACGATCAGCCTGACCGTGAACTTCATGGCCTCTGCCAGGCCCGGGCCGCTGATCGCGGAAGCCAGGGTGATCCAGCTCGGCAAGACCATCGCCTTCATGGAGGGCAAGCTCACGGCCGAAGACGGCACGCTGATCGCCACCGCGACCACGACCGCGCGGCTGTTGGAGGCGGCGCGGGCGCTGCGCTAGGGTCGATCGCGATCAAGCCGGATTGGGAGAGAAGCATGCGAAAGCTCGTTGCGGGATCGATAGCTCTGATTGTCGTGTTCGCTGCCGGCGTTTGCAGCGCGCAGGTCGTGGTCAAGCAGGAGCCGATGGAAGGCACGCTACTAACCGGTGCAACCGTCCTGGTCGATGACGGCAGCTGCGGAGCCGGCAAGATCAAGCTGATCACCTCGACCGGCGGCAACGGCAACGAGTTGAAGGGGCTGCCACCGCGCACGCGAACCTGCGTTCCGCGTCAGACGGTCCTGCGCTGAGCATGTCCGCTTTGGCGCGATCCGTGGTCCTGCTGCTGTCGCTTCTCCGGTCAGCAGTCCTTGTACGGCCCAGGCCATCGTCAAGCAGGAGCCGCTCGACGGGCGAAACGGGGCCACGGTGCTGGTCGACGACGGTACTTGCCCGAAGGGGTCGATCAAGCAAGTGACCTACACCCACGGCAACGCCATGTCGGGCGCGCCGCTGCGTGCGGCCAAATGCATTCCGAGATCGGCGGCCAGATAAACCCTCGCGACGCGCGTCAGCTCGCTTTGCCTTCGGCGAAGACCGCGGCCTACTTGCCGTCATTCCAGATGTCGGTCGCCAGCTTCCAGTCGTCGCCGACCTTCTCCCAGATGACGACATACTTCCCGGTGAGCTTCCTGCGGCGTCGGGCCCTTGGTCTTCAGGCTGTAGGTTCCGATCTCGCGTGCCGCGGTCGGGCCGAGCGACTTGACGTCCAGGGTCGTGAGCTTCGGGTCGCCTACCTGTTCCGCCGTGCTCTTCCACATCGTTCCGATGGCGGCTGCGCCCTTCACCATCGCGGCACCGGGCGGGAATGCGGTCGCATCGGTGGTGTAGAGCGAAGCAATGCCGGCGAAATCGCCCTTGTTGAAGAATTCGATCCATTTCGCATTGACCGCATCGATCTCGGCCTTCTGAGCCGCCGCCGGAGCGATCAATCCGACCACCAGTGCAATTCCCAGAATAATCCTGCGCATCGTCAGCTCCATTGCGTGGCACACCAAGCCGAGTTGGTCCCTCTTCCTTCCCGGCGCCGCAGCGAAAGTTAAGGTTAGCTATTTTGGTCACGGTCGTTTGCCATCCCGTCACCCGTGGCAATGCGATGTGCTCGGTCTTTCCTACAGGTGTTGATCAGCCAGCCAGCTCATGATGGTTTCAGAAAGCGGCTTCGTGTTGTCGGCAAAAAAATGGCCTCCGGGATTTGGACCCCTTGGATCCGGCAACTGGATGAATTTTATGCCGGGGACCAGGGAGCCCGGGGATGTTGCCGCGGAAAGCAACACATAGGGTTCGAACGGGGTGATGATTGTGTCACCGGCGTCGCGCACCATGAGAATCGGGTGAGGGACGCGCTTGATCCAGTAGGGTCCGTTAGCGCTACTTGAGTCCTCCGCACGATAGGTCAAGAAGTGCTCGCCTGTCAGGGGCTCTTCCACTGTGCTGGTTCTGCGCATGCGCAAAGCCATAACATCGCGCTCCTTCCCGTCGTGCAGCGATTTCAGAGCTGCCTCGGAAAGGGCGTGGAATTTGTCTTCGTCCTGTATCTGCAGGTAGCGGGTTCTCCATGGAAGATCCGCAAATGCACTCAATTGAATCACGCCCTTGATGTCGTGTTCCCAGTGAGTCGCGGCATAGAACAGCACTTGAATGGTTCCGAGACTGTGACCTTGCAGCACGATGGAGCGATAGCCGAGCGCTCGGGCGGTCTGAACGGCGGCGTCAATGTCGCGACTGCTATCCAGAAAATTGTCGGTGTTGCGCTTGTCATCATGCTGCCGGGTGTTGATGGCGAGCGCTGCAAAACCATTGCTGGAAAGGCTCCGGCCAAGGATGCTGTTTGGCGCGCGGGCGTAGCTGCCGCCGCTGCCATGCACCATGACGATGAGTGTCGTCTCTGCTGGCGGTTTGGTCCGGTCGCCAACCTGTTCCGCCGTGCTTTTCCACATGCCGCCGATGGCAGCTGCGCCCTTCACCATCGCAGCGCCGGGTGGGAATGCGGTTGCATCCGTGCGTGTAGAGCGAGGCAATGCCGGCGAAATCGCCCTTGTTGAAGTATTCGATCCATTTCGCATTGACCGCATCAATCTCGGCCTTCTGAGCCGACGCCGGAACGACCAATCCGGCCACCAGTGCAATTCCCAGAACCATCCTGCGCATCATCAACTCCATTGGCTCGCGCACAAGTCACTTTCCTCGTCGCGTCAGCTCGCCTTCGCCTTCGGCGCCTGCACGATCGGCGGCTTGGCGTTGAGCGCCTCGACCTGGAAGCCCGCCACGCGCTTGTAGTTGGCGGCGATGTCCTCCAGCTCCTGCTGCGACAGCACGTCGGTGACGAGCTTGTAGCCGTCGGGCGCGCGCTCCTCGACCAGCTGCATCACCTGCTCCGGGCCGTTGCGGCGGTTGAGCATCACGAGGTCGGAGGTCGCCGGCCGCCGCTCGGCCTCATAGGCGACGAGCGCGGCATTGGTCGCACCCTTTGCGAGGATCTCGCGCGTCAGCGTGCGCGCATCGAGGATCGCCTGCGAGGCGCCATTGGAGCCGACCGGATACATCGGATGCGCGGCATCGCCGAGCAGCGTCACCTTGCCGAAGGTCCAGCGCTCCAGCGGATCGCGGTCGACGAGCGGATATTCATAGGCGTGCGCGCAGTTCTTGATCAGGCCGGGCACGTCGAGCCAGTCGAAATTCCAGTTCTCGAACCAGGGCAGGAACTCGTCGAGATCAGCCGTGCGGTTATAGTCCTCGCGGCGCCATTGATAGCTCGGCGGCATGTGCCGCTCGGCGATCCAGTTGATCTGGTATTTGCCCGCGGCGTCCGGCGCCTTCGAAATCGGATAGCAGACGAACTTCAGCACCTCGTGGCCGGCCATGATCATGGTGCGGCCGGAGAGGAAGGCATCGCTTGCGGTGATGCCGCGCCAGAGGATGCGGCCGTTCCAGATCGGCGGACCCTCGTTCGGATAGAGTTTCTCGCGCACCGCCGAATGGATGCCGTCGGCGGCAATGAGAATGTCGCCTTCGTAAGCTGCCCGCCGGCTTGCCGGTGGCGCGGTCGATGAAGCTCGGCGCGCACGCCGTTCGCGCGTCTCGGTCCAGTCCGACAGATGATGGCTGGTGAGGATGTTGTCCGCGCCCAGCCGCTCGGTCGCGGCATCGAGCAGGATCTGCTGCAAAATGCCGCGATGGATCGAAAACTGCGGCCATTTGTAGCCGGCGTCCAAACCGCGCGGCTCGCTCCAGATCGGCTGGCCGCGCTTGGAGAAATAGGCGAGTTCCTTGGTGCGCACGCCCGAGGCGTCGAGCTTGTCCATCAGCCCGAGCTCGACCAGCTCGCGCACGGCATGCGGCAGCACGTTGATGCCGACGCCGAGCGGCTTCAGCTGCGGCACGCTCTCGAACACGCGGACACCGACGCCGATCTGGTGCAGGCTGAGCGCCAGCGTCAGTCCGCCGATGCCGCCGCCCGCGATCAATACCGTCATGATACGCCCTCACGCTTTGGTGAAGTCATGACATGGGAGCGTGGCGGTGGGCAACCGCGAAAGCCTCGGCCGGGGATGGACGGCGGAAGGCCGCGGCGGTAACTTCCGGCCATCCTCGGAGGAAACCAACAATGTACAAGCTCTATTACGCCCCCGGCACCTGCGCGCTCGCCTCGCATATCGCGCTGGAGGAAGCCGGCGCCGACTACAGCGCCATGCGGCTCGACTTCAAGGCCAACCAGCAGCAGAGCCCGGACTATCTCAAGATCAATGCGAAGGGCCGCGTGCCGGCGCTGGTGACCGACAAGGGCATCATCACCGAGAACCCGGCGATCCTCGCCTACATCGCGCAGACTTTCCCGAAGGCGAAGCTGGCTCCAACAGACGATCCCTTTGCGTTCGCGCAGGTGCAGTCGTTCAACAGTTATCTCTGCGGCACCGTGCATGTCGCGCACGCGCACAAGGGCCGCGGCTATCGCTGGGCGACGCAGGAATCGTCCTTTGCCGACATGAAGGGCATGGTGCCCAAGAGCATGGGCGCCTGCTTCGACCTGATCGAGAAGAGCATGCTGAAGGGACCGTGGGTGATGGGCGAGCAGTACACGATCTGCGATCCCTATCTCTACACCATCGCGCTCTGGCTCGAGGGCGACAGCGTCGATCTCAAGACCCTGCCGAAGGTCGCCGATCACATGAAGCGCATGGCCGATCGCCCTGCGGTGAAGAAGGTGATGGGCGAGCAGCAGGCGAAGGCGGCGTGACATGAGCAAGGACATCTTCAATCCGCCTGGTATGATGAAGCCGGCGGGCTATTCGCATGTCGCAAAAGTCACCGGCGGTTCGCTGGTCTATATCGCGGGCCAGGTTCCGGCCGATGCGTCGGGCAATCTGGTCGGCGAGGGCAATCTGGAGGCGCAGGCCGAGCAGGTGTTCAAGAACCTGAAGACCGCGGTGGAAGCGGCCGGCGGCACCATGGCCGACGTCATCAAGTTGAACGTCTATCTCGTCGCCGAGGTCGGCTACGATGACCTGCCGAAATACCGTGCCGCGCGCGACCGCTATGTCAACGTTGCGAAGCCGCCGGCCTCGACGCTGCTGGTGGTGACACGGCTGGCGCGGCCGGGCTGGCTGATCGAGATCGAGGCGGTCGCCGCGATCGGGTAGAGGCGGAAAACGAAACGGGCGCCGGTTTGAACCCGGCGCCCGCGTCGCGTCACGGTGGCGAAATCAAGCCACCTTGGTCTTGAGGTGGCCGAACATGTGGTTGCGCGCCTCTTCGTCCATCTCGGCCTTGAAGGTGAACTTGTCCTTCAGCGCGATCGCGCGTGTCGCCGCCGGACGCGCGGAGATCTCATCGACCAGCCGCTTCACGTTCTTGTACTTGGCCGCCCCCTCTTCGCCGAGCACGAAGGCGCCGAGCCGCGCCCAGCCCCACAGCGCCATGTCGACGATGCTGTAGGCGCCGCCGACCATGTACTTGTTGCTGGCCAGATGATCGTCGAGGATCTTGTAGTGGCGATGCGCTTCGAACAGATAGCGGTTGAGCGCGTAATCGAGGTCCTTTGGCGCGGCGACCTTGAAATGCACGGCCTGTCCCGAATAGGGGCCGAGGCCCGAGGCGATGAACATCAGCCAGGACAACGTGTCGGCGCGGTTCTTCGGCGTGTTGGCCGGCATGAACTTGCCGGTCTTCTCGCCGAGATAGAGCAGGATCGCGTTCGAATCGAACACGAACACGCCGTCATCGTCGATCGCCGGCACCTTGCCGTTCGGATTCACCTTGCGGAATTCCGGCTTGTGCTGCTCGCCCTTGCGAGTGTCGACCGGGACCGGCTCGAATTGCAGGCCGGACTCTTCCAGGAACAGCGCGACCTTGTTCGGGTTGGGCGCGGTATTGAAGTAGAATTTGAGCATCGAAACGTCTCCCAGGACATGTGAAGAATTGATGTCACGCGACCTCGGCAAGGGGCGCCGTGTCGTCTTCATCAACCCTTGGTTACCGGAACCGCCGGAAATTTCAATTCCAGGCACCCTTCACGTTCACGTTTGCTGCGGTAGTCTGAGGTTGCCGCGCCTCTCGCGCTGCATCCTGGACCTCATTGGGGGAAACATGTTTCGCGCAGCTCCGGTCTTTGGCATCCTGTTCGCTGTGCTTGCGGGGCCATCGTTGGCGCAAGCGCCGCAGCCATCGCCGGCACCCGCGCTGCCGCAGGTCGTGATGTCGCCCGGCTACCAGTTGCTGCTGTCGCGCCTGCAGAACGGGCAAACGCTGGAGCGCTATTTCGACGTCTTGCGCGCCGAGTACTCGCAGCTCGACGCGGATTCCGACGGCAAGATCACGCAGCGCGACATCGATCTCCACGCCTTGATGGAGACGATCGCAGGCCCGCACGTTGGGCGTCACCATGGTGCTGCGCTACGACCTCGATGGCGACGGTTTCGTGACGGAAGAGGAGATCCGCCGCACCATGCGATACGAGCTGCGATCGCAGCGGGCGCAGGCGGCGGTCAGGCCCGCGGGCAATGGACCGAACCCGCTTGAATTGCTCGAAAAGCAGATCGACCTCAACGTTCAAAGAATGATGGCGCTCGATACCGACAAGGACGGCAGGGTCAGTATCGCTGAAGCGGGAAAATTCTCGTTCGGCGGCGACGGCGCACAGCGGGCGATGATGCCGAATGGTCTGTCGGCGCGCACGCGTCAGGCGCTGACGCTGGATTCGACATCGAAAGGCGAGTTGGGTCAGGCGGAATTTCAGGCCGCCGGCGAAGCGCTGTTCCGCAAGATCGATGCCGACAATGACGGCAAGATTTCACAGCAGGAGTTGGCCGACTACCGAAGCCAGCCGAGCTTTGGAACAGGTACCGCACCGAACGCCGGCAATGCGTATATCACCATGAATCCGGCGGCAGCGGTGCGGCTCAAGGCCGACGCCGAAACTGCGCGCCAGAACGAGGAGGCCGCGCAAGCGGCCAAGGCGGCGTGCGAGATGCCCGCGGCTTCCGAGAACGCCAAAGTCGTTCTGCTGAGCGGCTACGAGACGGACGCGCTGTCGAGCGCCACGCTCGGTTCGCAGGATTCCGTCGTCCATGCCGGTCGCGTCAACGTCGAGCCCGGCAGCCGAGCCGCTCTATGTCGTGATTTCAACCTATAGTCCCACGATCTGGCAGTTTGGCGGCGCCGTCGAACGCATCGAGCGCGTGGTTCTGACCAGTTCGCGCAGCGGACCCAACAGCGGCGATCCGAAGCTGCCGGCACCTTGGCCGGCGCCACCGGGATTGCGGCCGAGCGCGTCTCGTTCGTCCGCTCCAACTGCATCGGCGATTTCAGCGATGCGCCGACCGCTACGTCGCTCCGGGCGGTTGCCAACCTGCGCAGCAGAATCGGCAGGGCGCCGGATGTCGTCGCTGCAAAATATTCTGTCGGCGTCTACAGCGTGCCGTCCGGAAAGATGGAGACGCTGAGGGATCAAAGCCGCGGTCCCCTTATCATCCAGAAAAGCCAGGGCACGCTCAATATCATTGGCGATGCCGGCAATGTGGTGATCCAGGCGGGCCCAAGCCGGGCACGCGACGAGATGACCCGCTTCTTTCCGGGCGGCGTGACCGTGATCGATCCCAAGACGGTGGTCGCGAGTGTCCCGGTCTCCGCCTATGAGGTGCTGCCTTCGCAAGCCGGGCTGCTCCAGTTGCTCGAAACCGGGAAGCTGACCCAGAACGCCGCGGGCGAGTACATCGTCACCAGGAAGATCCGCTTTCCCGCCGGCCTCTATGGGGCCCATTCGGTGACATTTCTGGTGCTGAAAGGCGCGCCTTATCCGGACGGTGATCCCGGGCACTCCTGCGTGATGGTCGAGGACAGCGGCGACGCCAAGGGTGCGAACTGCCGGCGATGAGCGGCGCGTCCGGCTCAGCCCTTTCGCCAGCCCCTCAAGACGTCGATCAGCCTCATGACCAGTAACACCGCGAGCCAGGCCAGGGCGACGGCGCCCAGCGCGAGCGAAAACAACATTTCGACCCAACCCAACCCGTCGCCCTTCTGCACCGCCATCGAATTGATGCCGGTGAACCAGAAGACGAGCACGTGATGCAGTCGCAGCGCGAACAGGATCACGACGGGAATGGCGATCATCATGACGACGGGCCAGATTCTCCGCGCCAGCAACAGGAGAACGGCGGGACCCCAATACCAAGCGAATTGCACGAGATAGATGACCGCGGGCTCGGTTCTCGAGTGGGCGGCGATCTGGTACGCGCCGCCGGCGATCGCCAGAAGATGCAACACCGCCGCAGCCAGCGCCCCGATCGCGCATAGCCGGTGGATTTCGTCCTCGCTGATGACGGCCATGCCGTGATTGTAGGGCGGGTTAGCCGAAGGCGTAACCCGCCACTTCTCTATCCGCGGCGAAAAAAGAGGTGGGTTACGGCGCGCGCGACAACGCTATGCGTTGCGCGGAGCGCCTAACCCACCCTACAAATCGCTGAGAGAGATTGAGTTAATTCGCCGCCATCTGGCTGCGGATTTCGGCGCGCAGCTCGTCGATCAAGCGCAAACCCTGCTTGGTCTCGACGTGCCAGAAGGTCCAGCCGTTGCAGGCTTCCGAGCCCTGCGCCACCGCGCCCATCCGGTGGATCGAGCCGACCTTGTCGCCGAGCATGATGGCGCCGTCGGCCCGCACCAGCGCGCCGTGCTTCTTCCTGGCATCGACGAGTTTCGTGCCGGGCATGATCATGCCGCGCTCGATCAGCTCGGAGAAAGCGACGCGCGGCGCATCGCGCGCGGTCATGAACGGCGCCAGCGTCGCCTCCGGCAGCGGCTCGATCGCGGCAATGCGCTGCCCAGCGGCCTTCGCATAAGTCTCGTCGCGCTCGAAGCCGACATAGCGGCGGCCGAGGCGCTTGGCGACGGCGCCGGTCGTGCCGGTGCCGTTGAAGGGATCGATCACGAGATCGCCGGGCTTCGACGACGACAGCAGCACCCGCGCCAGCAACCCTTCCGGCTTCTGGGTCGGGTGTACCTTCTTGCCAGCCTTGTCCTTCAGCCGCTCCTCGCCGGTGCAGAGCGGGATCAGCCAGTCGGAGCGCGCCTGTACGTCCTCATTGGCGGCCTTTAGCGCTTCATAGTTGAAGGTGTAGCCCTTGGCCTTCTCGTCGCGCGCGGCCCAGATCATGGTCTCATGCGCATTGGTGAAACGGCGGCCGCGGAAATTCGGCATCGGGTTGGACTTGCGCCAGACGATGTCGTTCAAGACCCAGAACCCGAGGTCCTGCATGATGGCGCCGACGCGGAAGATATTGTGATAGGAGCCGATCACCCAGAGCGTCGCCGACGGCTTCATCAGGCGGCGGCAGGCCAGCAGCCAGGCGCGGGTGAAATCGTCGTAGGCCGCAAACGAGGTGAACTTGTCCCAGTCGTCGTTGACGGCATCGACATGGGATTCGTCGGGGCGCTTCAGTTCGCCCTTGAGCTGCAGATTGTAGGGCGGATCGGCAAAGACGAGGTCGACCGAACCGGCCGGAAGCTTCGACATCTCGGCGATGCAATCGCCGACGATGATGCGAGTCTCTTCCTGAGACTCAAAATTTGTGCGGGGCGCCTTTGCAGACGCCCCGCGACGCGACACAACCATGACTCAAGAACTCTGACTCAGGCGACGCTGTCGGCGACGCGGGACCAACAAACCGACTGGCCACACAATGACGTGACTGGGTAAACACGGAGTTTATCGCTGGGCAATTTTGACCGCTCGGTGCGGCGCTCAGCGAAAATATCGGCGCGATTGCACAGGTCGTCGCACTAGGCAATTTTTGCCGGGCGGGTTATTGATTAATGGATTGGAAATTTTACGTGTCGTCGCGGTTATCGAGCGCGACGAACGAGAGAAGTTGAGGAAAGCCGCCATGCAATACGACGATTTCCGCCGCAGCAGCGATATCGAGGACCGTCGCGACGACTCTGGCGGCGGCATGGGCGGCGGTGGCGGCCTCGGCCTGCCGATGGGCGGCGGCGGGCTCGGCATCGGCACCATCATCGTGCTCGGCCTCGTCTCCTATGCGTTTGGCATCGATCCGCGGCTTCTGATCGGCGGCGCGGAGATTCTCGACCGGCGGGAGCAGCTCATCGACCTATCAGTCGGACCGAACCTCCAGTTCCGCCAAGACCGGCGCGCCGACCGACGAGATGGGCAGCATGATCGCGGGCATCCTCGGCGAGATCGACGACCGCTGGAGCGAGGAGTTCAAGGCGCGCGGGCAGACCTACACCGGTCCGAAGATCGTGCTGTTCAAGAATGCCACCAATGGCGGCCGCTGCGGCATGGCGCAGTCGGCGATGGGGCCGTTCTATTGTCCGCCCGACCGCAAAATCTTCCTCGACACCGGTTTCTTCCGCGAGGTCGAGAACCGTTTCCACGGCTGCTCGGGCGGCGCCTGCAAGTTCACCGCGGCCTACATCATCGCGCATGAGGCCGGCCATCACGTCCAGAACCTGCTCGGCATCCTCCCGCGCGTGACGCAACAGCAGCAGGCCGCCGGCAAGACGGAAGCCAACGCGCTGCAGGTGAGGGTGGAGCTGCAGGCCGACTGCCTGTCCGGCATCTGGGTCAATCGCGAGCGAAGAAGCGGCCGAACTTCCTCGAGGCCGGCGACATCGACGCGGCGCTGACCACGGCCTCGGCCATCGGCGACGACACCTTGCAGCGTCAGTCCACCGGACGCGTGGTGCCCGACTCCTTCACCCACGGCTCGGCCGCGCAGCGCAAGCAATGGTTCATGAACGGCTACCAGCAGGGGACATTGGAAGCCTGCAACACCTTTGCATCAGGGGCATCGGTGCGATAGCGCCGCTCGAAATGTCAGGCGATCAGACCAGGCCCTTCATCCCGCTCAACATCGCGGTGTTGACGATCTCCGACACGCGTGCGCTGGCCGACGACAAGTCCGGCACCACGCTCGCCGACCGCCTCACCGCCGCAGGCCACAAGCTTGCCGCGCGCGACATCGTCACCGACGACGTCGAGGCGATCCGCGGCGTGATCCGCAAATGGATTGCGGACGACGGCGTCGATGCCGTCATCACGACAGGCGGCACCGGCTTCACCGGCCGCGACGTGACGCCGGAAGCGGTCGAGCCGCTGTTCGAGAAGCGGATGGACGGCTTCTCCATCGCCTTTCACATGCTGAGCCACGCCAAGATCGGCGCCTCGACCATCCAGAGCCGCGCCACCGCGGGCGTTGCCGGCGCGACCTTCATCTTCTGCCTGCCCGGTTCGCCCGGCGCCTGCCGCGACGGCTGGGACGGCATCCTTGCGGCGCAACTCGACTACCGCACCAAACCCTGCAACTTCGTCGAGATCATGCCGCGGCTCGACGAGCATCTGCGGCGGCCGAAAGCGAAGGGCGCGTCGGTGTAGGATGCCGGCAGGGGATGAACATGAGGCGGCGCGAATTTTTCGGAGTGATCGGTCTGTCAGCGGCATGGCCGGCCATGTTGCGGGCGCAGCAACAGCCGACATTGGGGTTGCTCAGCTCGAGTGAGATGGCCGACTTTTTCATCACGCCTTTCCGTAGAGGCCTTGAAGAGGGCGGTTACGTCGAAGGCCGCAATCTGACCGTTATCTATCGTTCGGCGGAAAATCAATTCGATCGCTTGCCGGGGCTCGCGGCAGAGCTTGCAAGGAGTCAGGTTTCGGTCATTTTCGCCACGGGGTCGCCGGTACCGGCGCGAGCGGCGAAAGCGGCAACGCAAACGATTCCGATCGTGTTTGCCTACGGCGGAGATCCCGTCGCCGATGGACTTGTGGCCAGTTTCAACCGGCCCGGTGCAAATGTCACGGGCGCGACCTTCATCGGCGCGGCTTTGACGTCAAAGAAGTTGGGACTCTTGCGCGAGATACTGCCTCGCGTGTCCGAAGTTGCGCTGCTCGTGAACCCGAATGGGACGCTCGCAGAAGCGCAGATCAAGGAAGCAAGGGACGCAGCCAAGGCGTTAGGTCTGAATCTCAGTATCGTAACTGCCGCCAGCGAGGCTGAGTTCGACGGAGCTTTCGCGACGATGAGCCGGCTGAAGGTGGAAGCGTTTCTTCCCAGCACCGATCCGCTGTTCGGACTTACCGGCCGCGGCCTGCATATCATCAAGGGACTTCATTACGGGATTCCGGCGGTTTGCGTCGGACGCGTGGACCTCTCCGCCGGCGGCCTTTTCAGCTACGGTCCCGACCTGTCGGAGACCTGGCGGCAGGCGGGAATCTATGTCGGCCGCATTCTCAAAGGTGAAAAGCCATCTGAACTGCCGGTGGTGCAGCCGACGAAATTCGAACTGGTCATCAATCTCAAGACGGCCAAACAACTTGGTATCGATATCTCGCCCGCAATCCTGGCCCGGGCCGACGACGTGATCGAATAGAAAATGGCGAGACACCCATGAAAGCAGCCTACATCGAACGGCACGGCGGACCCGACGTCCTCAAATACGGCGACATGCCGGATCCGGTGGCCGCGCCCGGCCAGGTCGTGGTCGACATCGTTGCGGCGAGCGTCAACGGCGCGGACTGGAAGGTGCGCGACGGCAAATCGGGTCAGCTGTCGCGCTTTCCCTACATTCTCGGCCGCGATTTCTCCGGCGTCGTCTCGGCCGTCGGCGAGGGTGTCACGGATTTGCGCGTCGGCGATGAGGTGTTCGCGGTCTGCGACGTCGGCCAGGAGGGCGCCTATGCCGAGAAGATCGCGATCAAGGCCGCCATCGTCGCGAAGAAAACCGGCGCGCTGTCGCATGTCGATGCCGCGGCGCTGGCGCTCGCCGGCCTGACGGCGATCTGCACCGTCGAGGACACGCTGAAACTGAAAAAGGGCGAGACCATCCTGATCCAGGGCGGCGCGGGCGGCGTCGCGGCCTTTGCCATTCAGCTCGCCAAACATCTCGGCGCGCGCGTGATCACGACCGCGAGCGCGGCCAACCATGATTACGTGCGCTCGCTCGGCGCCGACGAGATCATCGACTACAACAAGGTGGATTTCACCAAAGCGGTGAAAGATTGCGATGCCGTGTTCGACACCGTCGGCGGCGATGTCGCGCAGCGCTCCTTTGCCGTGCTCAAGCCCGGCGGCCGCGCGGCCTTCATCGGCTCGGGGGCGCAGGCGCCGAAGCCGGATCGCAGCGATGTCACGGCGCTGCGGCCGAGCGTCGGGCGCGACCGGCCGCATCTGGAACGCATCGTCGAGCTGGTCAGGATCAGGCGCGGTCCGTCCGCCCGAGGTGACGAAGTACAAGCTGAGCGACGCCGTGGCCGCGCACGAAGTCAGCGAGTCCCGCCACTTCCGCGGCAAGCTGGTGTTCGTGGTGCGCTGAAACAGGTCGGTTGGTTGCCGCCGCTCAACCGAGCATGCCGGCAAAGGTCTTTGCAAAAGTGTGAGCGTCGCCCGGCCATCTCGCCGAAACGTAATTGCGATCCCTGACGACGAAGGCAGGCGTCGCATCGTCCATCGTGTCGCGCGTCAGGCCCGAGGTTTTCCGGCGATAGTGCGGATCGGTGCGTGCGACATCGCGGAAATCCTGCGCGCTTGCGAGCGCGCGCGTCACTTCCTGCTGCACCGACATGAAGCCTTTCGGTTGTCCGTCCCCTTCCAGATAGGTCCGGTAATAGTTGGGATCCCAGAACCGCGTGACGCGCGCGACCGACCACGCACTGCTTTCGAACGCCCAGGTCAAGGCGGTCGTCCGGTATCCATTGAGAACCGGGCGCCCCGTCCGCTTCGAGAGGCTGCGCGCCGCCAACAGCACGCCGTGACAGATCGCCGCCACCGGCTTTTCCGCATCGAAGAAATCGGCGACGAGCCGTTGCAGGATATCGCTTTCGAGGTAGTCGCGCATGCCGCGCGCGCGATGACCGCCCGGCAACAACAACGCATCGAACGCCGTCGGATCGACGGCATCCCAGCGCTGCGGCGTGAGATAGTCGGGATCGGCGATCATGCCGGCGTAGGCTTGCCGTGCATCGCGGTTCGCGCGCATCAAAAGCCCCACCAGCGGCCAATTCCGCAACAACGGAATTTGCCCCCAGAGATCGAGGCCCCTTCCGGTCAGCATCATGTCGTCGCAAGCCGCCGGCCGGCCGTCGGGCGTGGCAAAGCGCACCTTGTGTCCGGCGTTGACGAGCACTTGCCAGCTCACCGCGGCTTCGCTCGGATCGAAATCCAGTGCCGGCAACGGGACAAGAACGCGCGCCATGTGATGCTTTCCCGGATCGTCAATTGCCGAAATCGGCGCTCAGCATGTCGTAGGCCAGCAGCTCCGCGCCGGTCTCCGTCGCATCCATGATCCGCTTGCCGATGAGATCGCGCAGCGTCTCGGTGGTGCCGCCGCCGAGCGTGCCGTAGCGCGCGCCGCGATAGAGCCGCGACACCGCGTATTCGTCGGTGAAGCCGAATCCGCCATGCAGCTGGATCGCCTCGCTGGTGACGCGGTTCGCCATCTCGTTGCAGGTGATCTTGGCGACCGCGGCCATGAACGGATCGGGGAACGGATTGGCGGTCATGCAGGCGCGATAGAGAATGCTGCGCGCGGTCTCGATCTCGCGGTACATCTCGGCGAGCTTCCAGCGCACGCCCTGGAAATTGCCGATCGCCTTGCCGAACACCGTGCGGTCGCGCACATAGTTGCGCGCTTCGTCGAAGGCGCCCTCGGCGAGCCCCAGCGAGATGCTCGGATTGAGGCAGCGCTGGGTGTTGAAGGCGGTCAAGAGCTTGCGGAAGCCGTCGTCGCGGATCACGAGATTCTCCAGCGGCAATTCGCAATCGTTGAACTGGATCTCGTGCAGGTTCTCGCCGCCCATGGTGTGATAGGTGCCGGTCACCTCGAATCCTTTGGTGTCGGGCTCGAGCAGCACGCAGCCGATGCCCTCGCGGCCCGGCTTGCCGTCGATCCGCGTGAAGATCACGAACATGCCGGCCTCGCGCGCGCGGCTGATCAGCGTCTTCGTGCCGTTGAGGATGACGCGGTCGCCCTTGATGACGGCGTTGGTGCGGTAATTCGCGACGTCGGTGCCGGCATGCGGCTCGGTCATGCAGACCGCCAGCATGCAATCGCCGGAAACGACTTTGGGCAGGATCCGCTTGCGGATGCTCTCGGGCGCATAGGTCGCGATCACGCGGGTCTGCACGCCGGCTTCCCCAAGGGTCGCCATCGCCGTGACGTAGCAGGTCTTGGCGATCTCCTCGAGCAGCAGCGCGGTGTCGAACACGGCGAGGCCAAGGCCGCCATACTCCTCCGGCACCGACATGCCGAGCACGCCGATCTCGGCGAGCTTCCTCATGTTCTCCCAGGGAAAGCGTGCCGTCCATGTATTTCTGCGCATTGGCCTTGAACTCGCCTTGCGCAAGCTCGCGCACCGCGGCCACCATGCGCCGCTGCTGTCCGGTGAGCTGGAAGTCCATGGAGTGTCCTCGAGCGAGATATTTACGAAACGTCTGTTGCAGGTTTAGCTAGCGTCGCTTTCTCATCGCACCGCCTGACGATCTCGGTCACCAGATAAAACCGGTACATCAGATGAAATCCCACGAAAACCCACAACACCCCGGAGATCATCGACCAGACGAAGTCTTCGCCGATCACGCCTTCAAGGATCGTGTACAGGCCAAGAACGCCCATGATGTAGAGCGCATACAGATTGGGAAGAAGCCCGAGCAGAAGCAGGAGATGTTTTCTGGCTCGTCTTCCGCTCCACCGATACGACGAAAAAGTAGGTGAAACAGACCCGCCGAGGCCGCCACGCCGCCCAGCACCGGAGCATAGGTGTAGAGATAGTGAGCTTGCGACCATCCCAGTCGAATGAATTCGACGACACCGTAGATCATCGCGGCGAGAATGGGCACCTCGATCCTGGCGGCCAGGATGTGACCCTTCGGACCCTTCAGTTGGGGAGGGACAGGAAAGCAATTCATGGCGCTTTCCTCTGTTCGAGCTGGAAGTCCATTGCCTTTCCCTGAAGATGCCTGCGATCCGAAAATGCCTGTCGCGGTCACGGCGATTATAGGTCATTTTCGCCCGTGCGCTGCCATAACATCATACGGCGGGAGAAACTTCATGATCAGGGCTGCAACTCTGCTCGCAGCAGTGCTGGTGTTTGCGAGCCCGGCGGCGCGCGCGCAAAGCTGGCCGTCCCGGGCCATCACGCTGATCATTCCGTTCGCGGCCGGCGGCTCGAACGACGTGGTCGGCCGCGCCATCGGCAAGAAGCTGACCGAGGCATGGGGCCAGCCGGTGGTGATCGACAACCGGGCCGGCGCCGGCGCCCTGATCGGCACCGCGGCGGTCGCCAAGGCGGCGCCGGACGGCTACACGCTGCTCTTGGTGTCGCCGACGTTCACGATCGGACCGGCGGTCCGGAAGAACATGCCGTTCGACCCGGTCGAGGGATTTTACGCCGGTCGCCTTCATCGGCCGTTCGCCGCTATTGGTCGCCGCGTCGAACAAATTCCCGGCGCAATCGGCCAAGGAGCTGTTCGCGCTCGCCAGGAGCGAGCCGGGCCGGATCACCTACGCTTCGGCCGGTGTCGGCAGCATCAACCAGATTTCGACCGAGCTGATCGCGCGCTCGGCCGGCGTCAAATTCGTGCACGTGCCCTACAAGGGCGGCGCGCCCGCGGTCAACGACCTCGCCGGCGGCCATGTCGACATCTTCGTGTCGAGCCTGCCGCAGGTGCTGCCGCTCGCCAAGAGCGGCCAGGTCAAGGCGCTTGCCGTGACCGGCACCAAGCGAACCGCGCTGTTTCCCGATGTGCCGACGCTCGCCGAGATCGGCGTATCGGGCGCCGAACAACTCGGGACGTGGTGGGGCATTGCCGGCCCCGCCGGGCTGCCCGCGGATATCGTCAACGCGCTCAACGCGGAGATCGGCAAGATGCTGACCTCGCCCGAACTCGTTGCGTTCCTCAACAATGAGGGCGCCGAAGCCGAAGCCATGACGCCGAAACAATTCGCGGACATGATGCGACAGGAGACCGAGCGCTGGACCAAGGTCGCGCGCGAGGCGGATATTTCGATCGACTGATCACAACACCTGCGCAATCTCCCAGACATTCCCGGCCGGGTCTTCGAAAGTTGCGGTCCGCCGCTTCCAGGGTCGATCGACCGGTCCGTTCAAAAGCGTAACGCCATGCTCTTTCAGTTGCTTGCAGACTGAATCGACGTCGACCACCTTGATGGTCAGCAGTGCACTTGGTCCGGCTCCCGGCTCGGCAATCGCCCTCGGTGTCACGAGTGCCGGCGCCTGCGACCGGTCGAGCAGGTTGATCATCAACCCGCCGAACTTCATGACAGCGCAATTGGCATCCTCATAAACGAGCGGAAACCCGAAGACCGTTCGGTAAAATGTCCTGGCCTTTTCCAGATCGGACACGAACAGCGTGATCACTTCGATCTCGTTCAGCGCTTCAATCACCGCGAACTCCTGATGTGGGTCACCGGGCAGGATGACCAATAGGTGATTTCGGAGCAAGCGTTTGCAGGGATGACAGCATCGGGCGAAGCGCAATAGAATGGGTGCGCTTCGCGGGGAGGGTTGGCATGTTCGTTTCGCGACGAAGGCTGCTTCAGGGCTCGCTGCTGTCAGCCGCGGCAATCGCGCGAGGATCATGGCCGGCGCTGGCTCAAGAGCCGGCAGCGTCGCCAACGGCGGACGAGCGGGCGCGGATGGCCGCACTCGTCGCCGACTTCATGAAGGCCGGCAACATTCCCGGTCTTTCGATCGCCATCGCGATCAAGGGCAAGCCCGCCTATGTCGAGGCCTTCGGCGTCGCGGATCGCGAGACCGGCGAAGCGGTGACGCCGCAGCATCGTTTCCGGATCGCAAGCATCTCGAAGACGATCACCGCAACCGGGATTTTCACCCTGATCGAAGCCGGCAAGCTCAAGCTCGACGCTTACGTGTTCGGTCCGGACTTCGTTCTCGGCGCCGACTACCCGACGCCGCCGAGCTTGCAGAGTCTGATGAAGCCGGACGCGTCGCGCTCGTTCAATGAGCAAATCACCATCGAGCATCTGCTGACGCACACGACAGGCGCCTGGCCGCACGGCCCTCCCGATCCGCTGCGGCGGAATCCGGAGATGACGCTTGGCAAGCTGATCGCCTGGACGCTGGAGCATATGCCGCTCACGTCAGCCCCGGGGCAGACCTTCGCCTACTCCAATTTCGGCTACGTGATCCTCGGCCGCGTCATCGAGAAGCTGACCGGCCAGCCCTACGCGCGGTACATCCAGGACAACATCCTGAAGCGTTGCGGCATCACCGGCATGCAGATGGCCAAAAATAATTTGGCCGAGCGCGCGGCCAACGAGGTCAAATATTATGGTGGCACTTACGATCCCTACAAGCGGGATGTCGTGCGGCTGGATTCCTGCGGCGGCTGGATCGGGACGCCGAGCGATCTGACGGCGTTCTTCGTCCATATCGACGGCTTCAAGGACACCGGGCAACTCCTGTCCGACGACACGCTCCGCGTGATGACGACACCCAGCGCCGCGAACCCGCGCTATGCCAAGGGCCTGTTCATCGACAGGCGCGAGGGACGCGACAACTGGTGGCACACCGGCCTGATCGACGGCACCACCACCGTGTCCGTGCGCACGGGCGGCGATTTTTGCTGGTCGGCGTTTGCCAATGCCGGAGGCGGAGGCCCCAACGACTTTACGCGCGGGCTCGGTGCGCTGATCTGGAACATGACGCGCGCGGTGCCCCGCTGGAATCCCCTGGGCGTGTGAGGCGTCCCGCTTCGATCGAGCAGAACGGCACATCGATCGGTTGACCAAAGCAACGCTCCGGGTCGCTGCCATCATCCTGATATCCTATGTGGCGTGGTTCTACGCCGATTGTGCGCTGGATGACGCCTGCCGCATGGTCTGCGCAAAAAATAGCCGCGGCGGTTGCCACACCGAGTGGAGCCCTGCGCAGAAACAGCCGTGAGGGACGGCTTGACAGGGCAAAGGGGGCCAGTTCGGGCGCGTGGGCGAGGTTTAACGGTGTCCCCCGTTCCGTTCCCCGGATAGACTGTGAGGCGGCGCCTCCGGCGAAGCGCTGCGGTTGTCGCGAGCCAATCAATTCTGGCGAGAATTTTCATGGCCGAGCCGCGCGTCAACCGCAAGCTCGCAGCAGTCCTTGCCGCCGACGTCGTCGGCTATTCGCGCCTGATGGGCGCCGACGAGGTCGGCACGCTGGCCGCGCTCAAGCGGCATCGCGAGATCGTTTTCGATCCCGCCATCGCTGCCCATAACGGGCGCGTCGTGAAGCTGATGGGCGACGGAACGCTCGCCGAGTTCGGCAGCGTGGTCGATGCGGTCAACTGCGCGCTCGCGGTGCAGCGTGCGGGCGCGACGGCGCCCAATCCGGCGATCGTGCTTCGCATCGGCATCAATCTCGGCGACGTCATCATCGAGAGCGACGACATCTATGGGGATGGCGTCAACGTTGCGGCGCGCCTGGAGGCGCTTGCGAAGCCCGGCGGCGATCTGCGTCTCCTCCGTGGTCCACGAAAGCATCGGCAACCGGATTGAGGTTCGCTTCCGGGACGGCGGCGACATCAGCGTCAAGAATATCGACCGTCCTATCCGCATCTGGACCTGGGAGCCCGGCGATGCGGGGACGACGGTTCCGGCGTTCCATGCCGCCAAGCCGGCTTCTCAGATCAGGAAATCATCGATCGCGGTTTTGCCGTTCACCAACATGTCCGGCGATCCCGAACAGGAATATTTCTCCGACGGGATCAGCGAGGACATCATCACCGATCTGTCGAAGATTTCCGGGCTCACCGTGATCTCGCGCAATTCCAGCTTCACCTACAAGGGTCGTACGGTCGATACCCGCGCCGTCGGCCGCGACCTTGGCGTCGGTGCTGTGCTGGAAGGCTCCGTCCGGCGCGCCGGCAGCCGCTTGAGGATCACCGCGCAGCTGATCGATGCAGCCACCGGCAGCCACCTCTGGGCCGAGCGCTTCGACCGCGACATGTCCGATCTGTTCGAGGTTCAGGACGATGTCACAGGTCGGATCGTCGAGGCGCTCAAGGTGACCATGAGTCCCGCGGAGAAAGCCCGCATTGCGGGCGGCGGCACCGCACAATCTCGATGCCTACGACCGCTTCCTTCGTGCACGCGCCCTGCTGGTGATCGGCGGCAAGATGCAGAGCCGCGCCGTGTTCGAACAGGCCCACGGCTTCCTGCGCGAGGCGATCGAACTGGACGCCAATTACGCGCAGGCCTATGCCGTGCTGGGCGTTGCCTTTGTCCTCAACTATCAGAACCGCTGGACGGAAGATTCCAACGATGCGTTGCAGCAGGCGAAGCGGGCCGTCGATCGGGCGATCGAACTGGACCCGCAGGAACTGTTGGCGCGCGTGGCTGCGGCATTCGTGGCGACCTTCGAGGCAAACCTCGAACGCGCCAAGTCCGAGGCCAATATGGCGCTGGCCCTCAACCCGAATTCATCCGAGGCCTATTCGTGCCTCGGCAACGCCTACATCTTTTCGGGACAGCCGCTGGAAGCGATCCCGATGATCGAACTGTCGATTCGGCTGGACCCCGCCTACACGCAGCAGCACCTGCATCTGCTTGGCGTGGCCAACCTGCTGGCCGGCAAATACGAGACCGCCGCGGCGCTCTTGAGGCAACGCATCCTGATGGTGCCCAATACCGATTTCTCCCGTGCCGTGCTCGCATCGGTGCTCGGTCATCTCGGCGAGATCGAGGAAGCCCGTCGCATCTGGAGCGAGCTGATGGCGATCAATCCGCACTACACTTTCGCCAATCACTACGCCCGGCAGCCGTTTGCAAACAAGGACGATGTCCGCAGGATTGCCGATGGTCTGGACAGGGCCGGACTGCCGCACTGATTCATTCGCTTGCGTTTGGCTGAGGCTGCATCGGAGGAAACATGGACAGATTGAGCCTGAACGACCCGGTGTTCGCCACCTATGCCATCGCGGCGACGATCATGATTCTCAAGGCGATCAGCATGTCCTGGCTGACGGTGCTGCGGATGACGCAGGAGAAGGGCGGCTTCCGCTCGCCGGAAGACATCCGCAAGACGCGCCTCAACCCCGACCCCGATCCGAGGCAGCTCGCGCCGAACGAGCGCGTCGAGCGCATCAGGCGGATTCTGCTCAATGATCTCGAGAACCTGCCGTTCTTCCTCATTGCCGGCCTGCTCTTCGTTCTGACCGGGCCGTCGCTGCTGACGGCCCGTCTGCTTCTGTACGGCTACGTCGTCTCGCGGCTGCTGCATTTCGCGGCCTATTTCACCGCGCAGACCCATGACATGCGTGCGGTGTTCTGGACTATCGGCTCGCTGATCCTGATCTATATGACATGCCGGACTTTGGCGGCTGCGTTGGGGTACTGACGGGAGCATTCGGCATTTGGTGGTGACATCGTGACCAGACTCCGGAAATCCGATTTGCCTCGCTATTTGGACAGGATACTGCTACATCCCCGACATCATCGTACATTCCTGGGCTTTTACCGGTGACTGAGGGTCTCGTGCCCCCGCCTTGCCTGCATATCGGCAGGCAGCGATCCGCGGAAAGCAAGTCGTTTTACAAAGCCGAACCCGGCGGAAACGACGTATCGCCTGTCGCACAGCGTCATCATCAAAACCCAAGGGAGATTGGCATGGCCAAGGGAGAGCAAAAGGGTAATCGGGAGGCCAAGAAGCCCAAGAAAGAGAAGATCAAGACCATTGCGGCTGCGCCAAGCCAGAAGATCGGCGGATGGCAGCCGGGCTTTGCTTCCGGCAAGAAGAAATAACAGTGCCGAGGCGATCCACATCGTGGACAGGGCCAAATCGATTGCGGATTTCCGGCCGCATATCGCCCGTGAAAAGGAAGATGAGATGAAGATGGCTTTCGCCGTGCTGGCGCTCTGCGCATGCACGCAAAGCGCGCTGGCCGCCGGGCCGGACTGCCGCGCAATCGACAGCACGACTGGGAGACTCGCCTGCTACGACGCGGCGTATCCTCGTCCAAAAATGGAAAAGCCGGCCGTTGAAGACGATGCATCGCGCGCCGCCTACAAGGATCCGTTCATCGCGGAGGACGCCCGAACGCGCAGCAAGCTGAATAATATCTGTCGCGGGTGTTGAACGGTTGTCCGAGCGTCGCTGGCGGATGAGCCGCCCCAAACTCATATTTTGAAAGCACCCCAAAATGGTCGAAAGCCCATCGGAAGCCCGCGCGCTGGCGCAACTGCTCGGCCGTTATCGCGAGCCGGATAGCGTACGCGGCGGTTTCGAGCTGGCGGTCACGGCAGTGCCGTTCTTCGTCATCTGGGGTCTGATGTGGATGGCTCTCCACTACGGCTACTGGATTGGCCTTGCGGGCGCGGTGCCTGCCGCAGGCTTGCTGGTGCGTCTCTTCATGATCCAGCACGACTGCGGCCACGGCTCGTTTTTCCGCGGTCGTCTTGCCAACGATTGGGTCGGCCGGGCCATCGGTGTCATGACACTCACTCCCTACGGCTACTGGCGGCACAACCATGCGCTCCATCATGCGAGCTCGGGCAACCTCGATCAGAGAGGCTTCGGCGACATCGACACGTTGACCGTGCGTGAGTTCCTGGCGCGGCCCCGATGGCGCCGGCTGGCTTATCGTCTGTACCGGCATCCGTTGGTGATGTTCGGCGTCGGCCCCACCTATCTGTTCATCCTGCGGCATCGGTTGCCGATCGGGATGATGCGTGGCGGCTGGAAGCCCTGGCTCAGCACGATGGGCACCAACGCCGCCATCGCGCTTTTTGTCGTCGTGACAGATTTGCCTGATCGGCGTCGGACCATTCCTGCTGGTGCACCTTCCGATCACGATTCTGGCGTCGTCGATCGGCGTCTGGCTGTTCTATGTCCAGCACCAGTTCGAGCGCACCTCCTGGTCCCATGACGAGACCTGGAGCTTTCACGAAGCCGCACTGCACGGCAGTTCCTACTATCATTTGCCGGGTGTCTTGCGCTGGTTCACCGCGAATATCGGCGTTCACCACATCCATCATCTGTGCAGCCGGATTCCCTGCTACCGGTTGTCGGATGTGTTGCGGGACCATCCGCAACTCGCCACCGTCGGACGGATCACCCTGCTGCAGAGCTTGTGGTGTGTGCGGCTGACCTTGTGGGATGAGGACAAGCGGCGGCTTGTTTCGTTCGGGCGAGCCGCCAAGGGCCATGCCGCCGCGGCGCAATCTTGAGGCTCGAGCAGCCGCAACTGGAGAGGTTGACGACGCATGTCACATGCATACAAGCCGAATGACGATGTTCACCACTTGCCGCAAGGGCCGCAAGGTCGTGCCGAAATCGATCCACCGATGGTCTACACCATCGTTCGACGTATGCCCGTCGAGGCGGACGGACGCCTCCGATACCGCATCAAGCGCAAATCGGACAATGTCGAGCGCGTCGTGACGGAAGATCAGCTGTCGTATCTGCAGTGATCGATCGCTTGGCGCTGCTGGCGCAGGGCGTGAACCCATGAATTGGGAGCGCTGATCGGCGGAAGTCCGGCGATCGAAACGATGCGCAAGACGCAAATCGTGCCGCGGGAATGCGGAAGCTCGTCATTGCGAGCCAACGTCGGCTCTTGGCCGGCCGATGACAGGCTCCGCGAAGCAATCCAGACTATTTCCGCGGATGCAGTCTGGATTGCTTCGTCGCTCCGCTCGCCTCGGGCTAGGCGGACAGCGTCGCAATGACGAATCACAACTCCATCTCCCAGGTCTCGCCCACCAGATCGACACCGAAGCTGTGATGCTTCTCCTCGGCGACCTTGCGGAAGCCGGCCTGCCGATAGATGCCGCGCGCGGCGAGCAGGCAGCTCTGCGTCCACAGCGTCATCTTCGCGTAACCCTTTTCGCGCGCGGCGCGGATGCATTGCTCGACCAGCGCGCGGCCGACGCCGAGCCCGCGCGCTTTCTTCTCGACCGCCAGCAGGCGAAGCTTGGCGACCTTGTCGGATGCTCTTCACCAGGAACACCGAGCCGACCGGTTCGCCATCAACCTCGGCGATCCAGCAATGCTCGCGCGCGGGATCGTAAGCCTTGATGAACTGCGCGCAGATCTCGGCGACCAGCGCCTCGTAGCTGATGTCCCAGCCATACTCCTCGGCATAGGCGATGCCCTGTCGCGAGGTCACCCAGCCCATGTCGCCGACGCGATGGCTGCGCAGCAGGAACGGCGCGCGCTCGCGCGCCGGCTCGAGCAGATGCTCGATGGTGGCCATCGCATCCGTCAGTCGGCGGCCGTCATCGTTCGAGAGCGGCGCCAGCATGTCAGCGACGTCGTCCTGCGGAGGCCTTGTTGAGTTTCGCGAAGGCCTGGCGGCCTTTCGCGGTGAGGCTGAGGCGGAATTGCCGGCGGTCGGCCGCGAGCGGCTTTCGCGAGATCAGCCCGCTCTCCTCGAAACTCTGCACGATGCGGCTGAGATAGCCGGGATCGAGCCCGAGCTCGCTGCCGATCTCCTTGGCCGCAAGCTCGTCGCGATGGGCGAGCTCGTACAGCACCCGCGCCTCGCTCAGCGAATACGGGCTTTTGGCGAGGTGCTGGTCCAGCACTCCCAGCTTGCGGGTGTAGAAGCGGTTGAAGGCGCGGACGGCGGCGATTTGGCCGGAGGAATCGGCAGTCGGACATGGCGGCACCTCGATAGTTGCCATTGTCAATCAATTAATTGACTTTGGCAAGTATCTAGGCTAGGCCGTCATCATCATGATCCGGCTGCGCAGCAGGATGCGGGAGGAGCGGCCGAGCTGGCGCAGCAGTTTCGCCTCGGAGCGGCGGGCGTCGGGCGCATGTCCGCCGAGCCGGAAATAATGGTCGCGCGCGATCACGAGGCCCTGGTCGGTGCGCGGGCCCGCAACCAGCCGGGTCAGCGATTGGACAGGGTCGCGCAGCCGCATGTCGGCGTAGGGCGAGCGCGCATAGCGGAAGATGCCGGCGCGCTCCGATCCGCTCAGCGCCACGCCCTGGATGAACTGGGTGGTCTCCTCGATCCAGCCGGTGTCGAGCACCGCGCCCGCGCGCAGGAACATCAGCCAGGGGCGCGCGCGCCTGCCGGGCGCCGGCGGCGAGCGCGGCGGCATGGGGGCCCTCGAAGGGCAGGAAGCGACAGCCCGCGACGTCGGCGACGCGTTCGATCACGCCATTGCCGGCGCGGTCGACCAGCAGCACCTCGCGGATCAGGCCGCTTGCCGCGCCCGGCACCAGCGCGCCGAGCGTGGCCACAGTGGTCCGCTCCACACCTTCGGTCGGGATGATCACGCTCAGCATGAGGCTTCGTTGGCTCAGTCGTTGAAAACGCCGCTTGTTATCACCTTGTCATATTCAAAACAGCCGTTCCGCTGCGGCTTTTTCGGGCAGATTTCGTTAGGGGTAATTCACAGCCGGCCGAGACATTGTTCTTGATTTGTTCTCATGGCGTGTTATGTAGAGGCCATGAGCCGAGCATCCTCTCATGCCCTCAAGCACCCGCCGGTCACGGCGCCCTCCGAGCCGGCGGGTGCGACTTCTTTTCCCGAGCTTGCGGTCGCGATCGACCGCGAGCGGCGGCGCGGCCGCGGCGCGCAATCCAATGCCAGCGGCCGCTTTGAGGCCGAGGCGCGGGTCGCCTTCGACGACGGCTGGCAGAGCCTGGAAGAGCTGCCGCCGTTCAAGACCACCGTGACGCTCGATACCGCGCGAAAAGTCATCACCCGCAACGACTCGCCCGATATCGGCTTCGACCGCTCGATCAATCCCTATCGCGGCTGCGAGCATGGCTGCGTCTACTGCTTCGCGCGGCCGACCCACGCCTATATGGGGCTGTCGCCGGGACTGGATTTCGAATCGAAGCTCTTTGCCAAGCCGGACGCGCCGGAGCTGCTGGAGAAGGAGCTCGCCGCGGCGGATTACGAGCCGCGCATGATCGCGATCGGCACCAACACCGATCCCTATCAGCCGATCGAGCGCGAGCGCAAAATCATGCGCGGCATCCTCGAAGTGCTGGAGCGCGCCGGCCACCCCGTCGGCATCGTCACCAAGTCGGCGCTGGTGGTGCGCGACATCGACATTCTGGCGCGGATGGCGAAGCGCAACCTCGCCAAGGTCGGAATTTCAGTGACGACGCTCGATCCGAAGCTGGCGCGGACCATGGAGCCGCGCGCCTCGACGCCGCCGCGGCGGCTCGACGCGATCAGGCAATTGTCGGAGGCCGGCATTCCGACCATCGGCATGGTGGCGCCGGTGATCCCCGCGCTGAACGATTCCGAGATCGAGCGCATCCTCGATGCGGTCGCGCATGCCGGCGCCAGGGAAGCAAGCTATGTGCTGCTGCGCCTGCCGCTGGAAGTGCGCGACCTCTTTCGCGAATGGCTGATGGCGAATTATCCGGACCGCTATCGCCACGTCTTCACCCTGATCCGCGACATGCGGGGAGGGCGCGACTACGACTCGCAATGGGGCACGCGGATGAAGGGCACCGGGCCGATGGCCTGGATGATCGGCCGCCGCTTCGAGATCGCCTGCGAGAAGCTGGGCCTGAACAAGCGCCGCACCAAGCTGACGACGGATCATTTCGCCAAGCCGAAGGGCAGGCAGCTGAGTTTGTTTTGAGCTAATTCGTCATTGCGAGCGAAGCGGAAGCAATCCACCTGTCCGCTTGCGGAGCTATGGATTGCTTCGTCGCGGAGCCTGTCATCGGGCCGGCCCGAGAGGGCCGGACCCGTCGGCTCCTCGCAATGACGAGGAGAGAGTGATCATGAGTGATACCCCGCCAATTCCGCGTTTCACCTTCATCACGCTCGGCGTCGCCGACATGCGCGCCAGCATCGCCTTCTATGAGGCGCTCGGCTTTGCGCGAAAATTCCGCGCGACCGGCGAGGCGGTCGCCTTCTTCGACACCGGCGCGACCGCGATCGGACTGTTCCCGTGGGATGAGCTGGCAAAGGACGCGACATTGCCGGCAAATCCGCGTCCGCAGGGCTTTCGCGGCGTGACCCTGGCGTGGAACTGCAACTCGCCGGAAGAAGTCGACGAGGTCCTGCAATTTGCGATCTCGAAGGGTGCGAACGCTGCTGAAGCCGGCACACCGCACCGATTACGGCGGTTATTCCGGATATTTTTGCCGATCCCGACGGCCATCCCTGGGAAGTCGTGGTCGCGCCCAACATCAGAGGTCGGCGACGACGCCGGGTGCAGTCTGCCTGATTAGTGCCAAGTCAAGCGTTTTCCGAGATCGAGCTCGTTTGTTGAGAGCGGTGAAAGACGATTTTCGCGCCCGAGTTCCCGGTTGCGCCGCGGCCTACGCTTGCGCACTGTCCCCCGATGATTCGGGACGCGAAGAAAAAGACCGACAAGAAAAGCGACAAGGCCGAGCTGCCGAAAGGCGTGATCGCGGTGTCGCCGCCGAGCTTCCGGCGCGAGCGCGCGCTGATCAAGCGCGGCGTCTGGCCGGTCGCGGGTTGCGACGAGGCCGGCCGCGGTCCGCTCGCAGGACCGGTGGTGGCCGCCGCCGTGATCCTCGATCCCGATCGCATCCCGAGGGGCATCGACGATTCCAAGCGGCTCACCGCCGGAAGAGCGTGAGGACCTGTTCGAGAAGATCTGCGCGACCGCATCCTTCGCGGTGGCCTTCGCTTCGCCGGCGCGGATCGATCGCGACAATATCTTGCGTGCCTCGCTGTGGGCGCTGGCGCGCGCGGTGCAGGCGCTGCCCGAGGCGCCGAAGCACGTGTTCGTCGACGGCCGCGACCGGCTCGCTGCTCCCCTGCGAGTGCGAGGCGGTGATCGGCGGCGATGGCCTGGTCAAGTCGATCGCGGCCGCCTCCATCATCGCCAAGGTGACGCGCGACCGCCTGATGTGCGCGCTGGCGCAGGAATGCCCGGGCTACGGCTTCGAGCAACACAAGGGCTACAGCGTGCCCGAGCATCTGGCGGCGCTGGACCGGCTCGGCCCCTCCATCCATCACCGCAGCTTCTTCGCGCCGGTGGTCGCCGCCCGCGAGAAGCACCAGCCCTGGACCATCAAGCGCGAGCCCGATCTGTTCACGGTCGATACCTCGCTCGAGGTCGCCGTTTCCGTGCCGAACTGACGCGCAGGAACGGTAGTTGCGCCGCAGCGCGGCGCGCTCTATCAAACGTCGGGGGACCGGTCGCCGGACCGGCATGGGATTTCCAGGCGTTTCATGCGTTTCACGTCGCTTGTCGTCGAACTGATCCGGGCCCGGCCGCGGCTGGTGGTCTGGATCGTCGTGCTGCTGCAGGCGGCGCTGTGGCTTTTTGTCCCGCTCATTTTCTATTCCAGCCCGCCCGGCGACCTCGCCACCGTGCTCGCCTTCGGCAGGGAATACCAGGTCGGCACCGACCTCGGCCCGCCGCTGGCGTTCTGGCTCGCCGACATCGCTTATCGTGCCGCGGGCAATCATTTGATCGGCGTCTATTTCCTGTCGCAGCTCTGCTCGGTTGCAACGCTCTGGTTCCTTTATCTTCTTGGCGCGCGCCATCGTCGGCGGGCAGCAGGCGGTGCTGGCCGTGCTGCTCACCATGACGGTGTCGGCGTTTGCGTCCTCGAGCCTCGAATTCGGGCCGCTGGTGCTGGCGCGGCCGCTCTGGGCGCTGCTGTTGCTCGACACCTGGCTCCTGGTCGGCCAGAACCGGCGCAATGTCTGGTTTGCCTGGTCGATCGAGGCGGGACTCCTGCTGCTGACGACCTCGGCGGCGATCGGCCTGCTGCTGCTGGTCGTCGGCTTCATGGTCGCGACCGAGCGCGGCCGCCGCACCCTGCTGTCGTTCGATCCGCTGTTCGCGCTGCTTGCGATCGCGGTGCTGGCGCTGCCTTACCTGATCTGGCTGATCCGCGCCGGCGTGCTCGGCATGCCCGCGTTTCCACCGGTCGCGGAACTGTCCGCGAGGGCCGTGCACTGGGCCTGGCTGCTCGGCGGCCTGCTGCTCGCGATGTCCGCGATCCTGATCCTGGTGCTGCTCAATCTGCGCCTGTTCAGCCGCACGCCCGAGGAAGCGCCGATCATCTACCGGCCGCCGGTCGATCCGCTTGCGCGCAATTTCGTCTATTGCTTCGCCATCGCTCCGGCGCTCGCCGGCAGCCTGATCTCCGGCCTGTTCAATCTCGATCGCGTCGTCGGCGGATCGGGCATTGCGCTGCTGATGTCGGGACTGGCCGTGATCGTTGCGACCGGCGACCTCGTGCACCTGCGGCGTCAGCGCCTGCTGCGCTCGGTCTGGCTGATCGCCATCGTCGCACCGGCATTCGCGGTCATTGCGGCCACGCTGTTCCTGCCCTGGACCGGCGGCAGCGAGGTCGCGACGTCCCTGCCGGCGCGTTCGATCGCGCAATTTTTCGGCGACAGCTTCGAACGCCGCACCAATCAGCGGCTGCGCGCGGTGGCGGGCGATGCTTCAATTGCGAGCCTGGTCGCGCTCGACCGCGGCCGTCCGCATCTGTTCCTCGATGCGACGCCCGAGCATACGCCATGGCTGAACCCGCAAAAATTCGCCGAGAGCGGCGGCGTGGTGGTCTGGCGTGCCTCCGATACCGCGGGCACGCCGCCGCCCGAACTCGCCAAGCGCTTCCCGGGCCTCGTCCCCGAAGTGCCGCGCGCCTTCGACTGGCTGGTGAGCGGACGCCAGCCGCTGCTCGCGCATCGGCTGGGCCATCGTGCGCCGAAGGGGCGCTCATCCGTCGAGACGCACTTCACGCGTGCCCTCAGGATGAGGGCGGCGAGCGCCTTCGCGATCGCGCGCAAATCCTGCCACGACATCCGCTTGTAGGACGGCGAGCGCAACAGATAGGCCGGATGGAAGGTCGGCAGCGCGCGGATCACCCGCGTGCCGGTGTCGTAGTCGACCCATTTGCCGCGGGTGCGCATGATGCCTTCGCGCGTGCCGAGCAGCGTTTGCGTGGAGGGATTGCCGAGCGTGACCAGAACGTCCGGGTTCACCAGCTCGATCTGGCGCTGGATGAAGGGCAGGCAGATCTGCGTCTCCTGCGGCGTCGGCGTGCGGTTGCCGGGCGGCCGCCACGGAATGACATTGGCGATATAGGCCGTGCTGCGGTCGAGGCCGATCGCGGCGATCATGCGGTCGAGCAGTTTTCCGGAGCGGCCGACGAACGGCAGCCCCTCGATGTCCTCGTCGCGGCCGGGCGCCTCGCCGACGAACATCACGCGCGCCTTCGGATTGCCGTCGGCGAACACCAGTTGCGTCGCGGTCGATCGCAACGCGCAGCCGTCGAATTTGTCGAGCAGTGCGCGCAACGCCTCCAATGTCGGCGCGGTGCGCGCGGCTTCGCGCGCGGAGGCGATCGCCGCATCGGGCGCCGGCGGCGGCTCGGCGAGACCGGTGAGGACAGGCGCGGCAGGCGCGGGTCTCGGGGCTTGCGCGAGGACACGCGGCGGCGCGGCCGCTTCGGGATCGGCGAGCCGATTGACCGGCTCCTCGCCGAGCGCGCAATCGACCCCGGCCTCGACGTAAAAGGCCAGCAATTGCTGCAGCGTAGGCGCGGGTTCGGGCGTGAGGGCCATGACGTCAATCTAGGATGGATCGCCGGGCTGGCGAAACGCCCGAAACGGCATTTCGCCAGTTGTCCTCCCGCAAAAAATCGGAAAGAACGGAGTTTGGAAGCGTTCTGAAGAGGCCGGGTGAAATCATGAGCAGCGAAGAGTTACCTCCGCGCGAGTCCATGGAATTCGATGTCGTGATCGTCGGCGCCGGTCCCTCCGGCCTGTCGGCTGCGATCCGGCTGAAGCAGCTCAATGCCGACCTCAACATCGTCGTGGTGGAGAAGGGGTCCGAGGTCGGCGCGCACATCCTCTCCGGCATGGTGATGGACCCGGTTGGGCTCGACAAGCTCATTCCGGACTGGCGCGAGGATTCCGACTGTCCGCTGAAGACGGAAGTGAAGGACGATCGCTTCTACTGGATGACGGCGGGCGGCGCGATCCGGCTGCCGAACTTCATGATGCCGCCCCTGATGAGCAATCATCACAATTACATCGGCTCGCTCGGCCAGGTCTGCCGCTGGCTCGCGCGCAAGGCCGAGGCGCTCGGCGTCGAGATCTATCCGGGCTTTGCCGCGACTGAGGTGCTCTATGACGACAAGGGCGGCGTGCGCGGCATTGCCACCGGCGACATGGGCATCGCCAAGGACGGCACTCACAAGGATTCCTTCACCCGCGGCATGGAGCTGTGCGGCAAGTACACGCTGTTCGCCGAAGGCGCGCGCGGCAGCCTGACCAAGCAGCTGATCGCGAAATATTCGCTCGACGCCAAGAGCGAGCCGTCGAAATTCGGCATCGGCCTGAAAGAGGTCTGGCAGATCGATCCGGCCAAGCACCAGAAGGGCCTGATCCAGCATTCCTTCGGCTGGCCGCTCGACACCAAAACCGGCGGCGGCTCGTTCCTCTATCACTACGACGACAATCTCGTCGCGGTCGGCTTCGTCGTGCATCTCAACTACGACGATCCCTATCTGTCGCCGTTCGACGAGTTCCAGCGCTTCAAGACCCATCCCTCGATCCGCGGCGTGTTCGAAGGCGGCAAGCGGCTCGCCTATGGCGCGCGCGCCATCACCGAAGGCGGCTACCAGTCGGTGCCGCGCTTGAGCTTCCCCGGCGGCGCGCTGATCGGCTGCGCGGCGGGCTTCGTCAACGTGCCGCGCATCAAGGGCGTGCACAATGCGATCGGCAGCGGCATGCTCGCCGCCGAGAACGTTGCCGCCGCGCTTGGCGCCGGCCGCGCCAATGACGAGCTTGTCGACTATGAGAATGCCTGGCGCGATTCCGCCGTGGGCAAGGACCTCTACAAGGTCCGCAACGTCAAGCCGCTGTGGTCGAAGTTCGGCACCATCATCGGCGTCGCGCTGCGGCGGCTTCGACATGTGGTGCAACACGCTCGGCTTCTCGCTGTTCGGAACGCAGTCGCATGCCAAGCCCGACCGCAAGACGCTGGATCCGGCCAAGGGACACCAGCCGATCGCCTATCCCAAACCGGACGGCAAGATCTCCTTCGACAAGCTGTCGTCGGTGTTCCTCTCCAACACCAATCATGAAGAGGACCAGCCGGTTCACCTGAAGGTCGCCGACATGAACCTGCAGAAGACGTCGGAGCATGACGTCTATGCCGGTCCGTCGAATCGCTATTGCCCGGCCGGCGTCTATGAATGGGTGGAGGAGTCGTCAGGCCCGCGTTTCCAGATCAACGCCCAGAATTGCGTCCATTGCAAAACCTGCGACGTGAAGGACCCGAACGGCAACATCACCTGGGTTCCCCCGGAGGGTGGCGGCGGCCCGAATTACGAGGCGATGTAATGCACGATTGTGTGAGGCGTTTGCTCGTCTGCGGCGCGCGGTCACGATAAGGCCACACTGCGGCGGTTTTGGAGGGTGGTTAGGGTGGTGGCAGGACAGGTCGGAGCCGCCCCGAATTGTCGGGCAAATCCTTGCGGTTAGGCGTCAAACACGGCATTGTCAGCCGCCTTGATGCGCCGCGCCGGTCGGAAATCGCATTCGAGACGATCCGTAAATTCCTCAAATAGCCAGAGCGAACCGTGATGTTTTCCATTCGTTGCACTCGCTGGACCGTTGCTGCCGTCGCGCTGACCGCCGCGCTGCCCCTTTCGGTCCTTGCGCAGACGCCCGAGCGGCCCCAGGACAGCGCGCCGCAGTTTCCCTCGCGCAACGATCTGAAGTCGCTGACCACGTCCGGCAGCTATCTCGCCGCCCGCCATGCCGGCGTCGAGCGCGATGCGACCTCCGCCGCCGCGTTCTATCGCTCCGCGCTGCGCACCGATCCCAAGAACAGCGAACTGCTCGATCGCGCCTTCATCTCCTCGGTTGCCGACGGCGACATCGACGAGGCGGTCAAGCTCGCCGAGAAGATCCTGACCGTCGACAAGACCAACCGTGTCGCGCGTCTCGTCGTCGGCGTTCAGGATCTGAAGCAGAAGAAATACGGCCCCGCGCAGCTCAACATCAACCAGTCGATCCGCGGCCCGATCACCGACCTCGTCGCGACGCTGCTGTCGGCCTGGGCCAGCTATGGCGCCGGCGACACCAAGACGGCGGTCGCCAATATCGACAAACTGGCCGGATCGGAATGGTACCCGCTCTTCAAGGATCTGCATGCCGGCATGATCCTCGAACTGTCGGGCAAGGAAAAGGACGCGGGCGCCCGCTTCGAACGCGCCTACAAGCTCGACGATTCCATGCTGCGCATCTCGGAAGCCTATGCGCACTGGCTGTCGCGCAACAAGAGCGAGGACCAGGCGATCGCGATCTACGAGGCCTTCGACAAGAAGCTCGCGCGTCATCCGCTGGTGCTGGAAGGCCTGCGCGAAACCCGCGCCGGCAAGAAGCTGCCGCCGCTGGTCGACTCCGCGCAGGCCGGTGCGGCCGAAGCGCTCTACGGCATCGGCGCCACGCTGATCCGCCGCGGCGGCGAGGATCTCGCGCTGGTCTATCTGCAGCTCGCGCTTTATCTCGCAGCCCAACCATCCGATGGCGCTGCTCTCGCTCGCCGATCTCTATGAGTCGGTGAAGAAGCCGCAGATGGCGATCAAGGTCTATGAGCGCGTGCCGGCGTCCTCGCCGCTGAAGCGCAACGCGCAGATCCAGCTCGCCACCGATCTCGACAGCGCCGATCGCAGCGACGAGGCGATCAAGATCCTCAAGAGTGTGATCTCGGACGATCCGAAGGACCTCGAAGCGATCATGGCGCTCGGCAATATCGAGCGCGGCCGCAAGAAGTTCGGCGATTGCGTCGGCACCTATTCGCAAGGCGTCGACGCGCTGACGCCGGGCAACGACAAGGCCAACAGCGTCTGGTACTACTATCGCGGCATCTGCGAGGAGCGCTCCAAGCAGTGGAGCAAGGCGGAAGCCGACATGCGCAAGGCGCTCGAGCTGCAGCCCGATCAGCCGCACGTGCTGAACTATCTCGGCTATTCCTGGATCGACCAGGGCGTCAATCTCGACGAGGGCATGAAGATGATCAAGCGCGCCGTCGAGCAGCGTCCCGACGACGGCTACATCGTCGACTCGCTCGGCTGGGCCTATTTCCGCCTCGGCAATTACGAGGAGGCGGTGAAGAACCTCGAACGCGCCATCGACCTCAAGCCCGAGGATCCGACCATCAACGATCACCTCGGCGATGCCTATTGGCGCGTCGGCCGCACGCTGGAAGCCAAATTCCAGTGGTCGCATGCGCGCGACCTCAAGCCCGAGCCGGAAGATCTGCCGAAGATCGAGGCCAAGATCGAGAACGGTCTGCCGGAGGAACAGTCCCCGGCCGCAGCTGCCGCCAACGACAAGAAGAAGGAAGGCGACGGCAAGGACGAAGGCAAGGGCGGCTAGGACACCTGTGCGCGGGTCGGGGCATCTCGCCGATGTTGAGTGAAGAGGGACGCGCCAAGGTCAATCTGAGCCTGCGCGTGGTCGGTCGCCGCGTCGACGGCTATCACGATCTCGAAAGCGTGGTGGCGTTCGCCGATTGCGCCGATCGCCTGACGCTTGCGCCGGGGACCGAGCTCAGCCTCAAGACCACGGGCCCGCTGGCGCAGGCCTGCGGCGAGACGTCGGACAATCTGGTGCTGAAGGCGGCGATGCTGCTGTCGGCGCGCGTGCCCGATCTCAAGGTCGGCGCTTTCACCCTCGACAAGGTTCTGCCGGTCGCGGCCGGCATCGGCGGCGGCTCGGCGGATGCCGCCGCGGCGCTGCGGCTGCTGGCCAGGCTCAACGATCTCGCGCTCGACGATCCCCGCCTGCTCGAAGTGGCGCTTGGAAACCGGCGCCGACGTGCCGGTGTGCCTTGCCTCGCAGGCCTGCGACATGACCGGTGTCGGCGAGACGCTGCTGCCGCTGAATTTGCCGAAAATTCCGTGTGTGCTGGTCAATCCCTGCGTCGCCGTCGCCACCAAGGACGTGTTCGCGGCACTGGGCTTGCGCAATGGCGAGCTGCTGGTCGGCGCCACCGACGTTCTCCGGGGCACCGGCTGGCCGGAGCCTGGCGCCTCGCTCGAAGATTGGGTCGAGGTGCTTGCAGCAAGCTCCAACGATCTGGAAGAGCCGGCCACGCGCATCCAGCCCGTCATCGGTGAAGTGATCGCGGCGCTGTCGGCGACCAACGGAGCCTGGCTGGTGCGAATGTCGGGCTCGGGCGCGACCTGTTTTGCGATCTACGAAAACACCGCCGACGCCGGCCGCGCGGCGGAGAAAATCCGCAGGGATCATCCCGCCTGGTGGGTGCATGCGGGGGTGTTGAGCTGAGCTCGTCGTCGTGTGGCGTAGGGCGGGTTAGCCGGATCGAGCGTTCGATGCTTCAACGCGCGAAGCCGCAAGGCGTAACCCACCAGCTTCTCATCCGCGGTACCAGAAGAGGTGGGTTACGGCGCCTCGCGCCTAACCCATCCTACGAAGTAGCGCTTGCGACGACGGTGTCAGTGCGACCGTGCCAGGCAGAACGCCACCACCTGCTCCAGCGCGTTCTTCATCGGCGAGGCCGGAAACAGCGCCAGCGCGTCGACGGCCATCGCGCCGTAATGCTGGGCGCGGTTGATGGTGTCTTCCAGCGCGCGATGCTTGGTCATCAGCCCGATGGCGTGATCGAGATCGCCGTCGGCGATCTCGCCGCGCTCCAGCGCCTTGGCCCAGAACGCGCGCTCGGTGTCGTTGCCGCGGCGGAAGGCGAGCACCACCGGCAGCGTGATCTTGCCCTCGCGGAAATCGTCGCCGATGTTCTTGCCGAGCTTGGCGGCCTTGCCGCCATAGTCGAGCACGTCGTCGACCAGCTGGAAGGCGATGCCGAGATTCATGCCGACCGAGCGGCAGGCGGTCTGCTCGGCCTTGGGCCGGTTGGCGATCGCCGGGCCGACTTCGCAGGCGGCGGCGAACAGCTCGGCGGTCTTGCCGCGGATCACCGCGAGATATTCGTCCTCGGTGGTCGCGGTGTTCTTGGCGGCGGCAAGCTGCATCACCTCGCCCTCGGCGATCACGGCGGCGGCGGACGAGAGAATGTCGAGCGCGCGCAGCGAGCCGACCTCGACCATCATCCGGAACGCCTGGCCGAGCAGGAAGTCGCCGACCAGCACGCTCGCCTCGTTGCCCCACAGCATCCGCGCGGACAATTTGCCGCGGCGAAGCTCGCTCTCGTCGACCACGTCGTCATGCAGCAGCGTCGCGGTGTGCATGAACTCGACGGCGGCGGCGAGCTTGATATGGCCGTCGCCGGAATAGCCGGTGAGATGCGCCATCGCCAAGGTCAGCATCGGGCGCAGCCGCTTGCCGCCCGAGGAGATCAGGTGGTTGGCGACCTCCGGAATCATCGTCACTTCGGAGCCGGTGCGCGAGATGATGGTGGCGTTGACCCGCTCCATGTCGGCGGCGACCAGCGCGACCAGCGGCTCGATCGACGCGTCCCGGGGGCTCTCGAAGGGTACAATAACCGCCACGCCACGCTCCACATTTGCTATCCTTAAGATAGAACATAGGAACGACGTGAAGCGGCAAGTACAGGCTTGCCCTTGACTTGGGACTGCGCGCGTGGCCGAAAGGAGTTCGCAAGTTGCGGGAATTGGTGCGGACCAACGATATCGTGCTGGTGTCGGCGATCGGCGCGCTGCTCGACGGCGCCAACATCCATCATCTGGTGCTGGACCAGAACATGAGCATCATCGAAGGCTCGCTCGGCATCCTGCCGCGACGGATTCTGGTGCACGAGGACGACAACCGCGCGGCGCGGCAGCTCCTCAGCGAGGCCGGGCTGTCGCATGAATTGCGGCCCGATGAGTGAAGCCCTCGCCGACATCACCGAGGACGCCTTCCTCGGCGGACAATTGCGTCTGCGCCAGCCGAAGTCCGGCCATCGCGCCGGCCATGACGCCATGCTGCTCGCGGCCGCGACCGCGGCGAAGCGCCGGCGATCGCGTGGTGGAATTCGGCGCCGGCGTCGGTGCCGCGGGATTGGCGCTGGCCAGGCGCGTCGGCGGCATCGACCTGGTGCTGGCGGAGATCGATCCCGATCTCGCTCAGCTTGCGCGGGAGAATGCCGGCCGCAATGCGATTGCTGCTGAAGTCGTCGTGCTCGATGTGACGTCGCCGGCCGAGAAGCGTTCGCGAATGCGGGGCTGACGCCCGACTCCGTCGATGCCGTGCTGATGAATCCGCCGTTCAACGATGCCGCGCGCCATCGTGCCTCGCCCGACGCCTCGCGTGCGTCGGCGCATGTCGCGGATCAGCACGACGCTGGAAAGCTGGGTTCACGCCGCGCGGCGCATTCTCAAATCGGGCGGCGCGCTCACGCTGATCTGGCGGGCCGATGGCATCGCCGAGGCGCTGGCCGCGCTCGGCAAGGCTTTGGCAGCCTTGCGATCCTGCCCGTGCATGCCGATGCCGGACGTCCCGCGATCCGCGTGCTTGATTCGCGGCGTGAAGGGCGGCAAGGCGCCGGCGCGCGTCCTGGGCGGCCTGATGCTCAATGATGAGTCAGGACTGCCCAACAAAGAGGTCGCGGAAATGTTATCGGGGAAGCGGGTTCTGCCGTTGGCGAACCCGTGACGGAGAGGGCGGAACTACTGCGGCAGCGACTTCGAGCCCTGTTCACGGGCGGAAGTGAAGTGGGTGGCGGCCAGGAGGGCGCCGATCAGCATCATCAGCAGATAGATTTTCATGTCTTTCTCCGCTGCGTCGTTGCAGCCTGCAACGAAACCGATGCAAGGCGCGTTCCAGTCCCAGCAGTGACAGTGACGTGATAAAAAATGGTTAAATCGAGGTAGCGGCATGACGGCACAATTAAGTGATCGCGGCGGATGGCGGGGGGCGGTCGACCGCGGCATGGGCTGGCTGCCGGCCCGGCTCCGGCGCGGGACCGCCGTGGTGCCGGTGGTGCGGCTGTCGGGCGTGATCGGCGCGGTGACGCCGCTGCGGCCGGGCATGACGCTCGGCGAGTGTCGCGAAAACGCTCGAAAAGGCGTTCGCGACCAAGAACGCGCGGGCGGTCGCGCTGGTCATCAATTCGCCCGGCGGCTCGCCGGTGCAGTCGCGCCAGATCTATTTGCGCATCCGCCAGCTCGCCCACGAGAAGAACCTGCAGGTGATGGTGTTCGTCGAGGACGTCGCGGCGTCCGGCGGCTACATGATCGCCTGCGCAGGCGACGAGATCTACTGCGACCCGTCGTCGATCCTCGGATCGATCGGCGTGGTCGGCGGCTCCTTCGGCATGACCGAGCTGATCAAGAAGATCGGCGTCGAGCGCCGGCTCTACACCGCGGGCGAGCACAAGGCGATGCTCGATCCGTTCCTGCCCGAGGATCCCGACGACGTCGCGCGGCTGAAATCGATCCAGCGCGAGATCCACGCGCATCTTCATCGACCTCGTCAAGAAGAGCCGCGGCACGCGGCTGAAGGGCGCCGACGATCTGCTGTTCACCGGCGAATATTGGGCCGGCGAGACCGCGGTCTCGCTCGGTCTCGCCGACGGCATCGGCGATCTGCGCTCGACCTTGCGCGCGCGCTTCGGCGACAAGGTGTCGACGCCGGTGATCGCGCCCGCAAGCGGGATGCTGTCGGGTCTGTTCGGCCGCCGCGCGCCGGGCGCGGGATCGCTCGATGTCGCGGACAGCGTGGCCGGCCTGCCGGACGAGCTGATTTCGGCGCTGGAAACCCGCGCGATCTGGTCGCGATTCGGCTTTTGACAGTTCCGTGAGCGCGCCATTTTGCCTCAGAACGCCGATTGCGGCGCGCCGGCGGTTCGGCGAAAATGCGCGCGGGGGCTGAGCATGGACAGGAATAGACCGATGCCGATCGTTGCATTCGCAGGCGTATTGGGTGGGCTTGGCCGTCGTCCGCTGGGCCTACAAGACGGCTATGCGGATCAATCAGGAGCTGGAGGAGGCGCGGCTTGCGCGCGTCGCCGAGGCCGCGCGCGCGGCGAAATCAAGACGCTCCGCCGCGACCCCGTCACCGGCGCCTACCGGCCGGGTTAAGCCGCTTCGAATTCTGGCCTGATCTTGGCGGGCAAAGTCGCCCGCCATTGCCTTGATTCCCACTCCCGCCGCCGATACGGTCCCGCGCAATTTCCGACCCCGCGAGACTCGACGATGGATTCGCTGCCCGACCATATGCGCCCGGAACGCTCGTTCCAGGGTTTCATCCTCGCGCTCCAGCGGTTCTGGGCCGAGCAGGGCTGCGTGATCCTGCAGCCCTACGACATGGAGATGGGCGCCGGCACCTTCCATCCCGCGACGACCCTGCGCGCGCTCGGGCCGAAGCGCTGGAACGCGGCCTATGTGCAGCCGTCGCGCCGGCCGAAGGACGGCCGCTATGGCGAGAACCCGAACCGGCTGCAGCACTACTACCAGTTCCAGGTGATCATGAAGCCGTCGCCGCCGAACCTGCAGGAGCTGTACCTGAAGTCGCTCGCCGCGATCGGCATCGATTCCTCGCTGCATGACATCCGCTTTGTCGAGGACGACTGGGAGAGCCCGACGCTCGGCGCCTGGGGGCTGGGCTGGGAATGCTGGTGCGACGGCATGGAAGTGTCGCAGTTCACCTACTTCCAGCAGGTCGCGGGCGTCGAATGCGCGCCGGTCGCGGGCGAACTCACCTACGGGCTCGAGCGGCTGGCGATGTATGTGCAGGGCGTCGACCGCGTCTACGATCTCAACTTCAACGGCCGCGACGGCGAGGAGCGCGTCACCTATGGCGACGTGTTCCTGCAGGCCGAGCAGGAATATTCGCGGCACAATTTCGAAGTCGCCGACACCGCGATGCTGTTCGAGCAGTTCAAGATGGCGGAGGAGGCGTGCAAGAAATATCTCGCCGCGGGCTGGACGCGAGGGCGGCAATCAGAAGGAGCATCAGCTGGCGCTGCCGGCCTATGACCAGTGCATCAAGGCGAGCCACGTCTTCAACCTGCTCGATGCGCGCGGCGTGATCTCGGTGACGGAGCGGCAGAGCTATATCCTGCGCGTGCGCGAGCTGGCGAAGGCCTGCGGCGAAGCCTGGGTGCACACCGAAGCGGGCAGGGCGGCATGAGCGAATCGATCGGCGGATGCCGTCCGCCCACTCCCGCTGTCAGCGGGCGAGGGGCTCGGGGGTGCGGGGTCGCACAGATGAGCTGACCGTTATGCTGAGACAGCCGACGAAGACACTGGATCGACAACGAGCAGTTATCGCGCGGAGACGAGGGCGAGTTCGCACCGAAGCGCACAGCCGCGCTCGTCCTCGCATAGAGCGTCATCGATGCCCGATCTTCTGCTCGAACTGTTCTCCGAGGAAATCCCCGCGCGCATGCAGGCGAAGGCGGCGGACGATCTGCGCCGCATGGTGACCGACAAGCTGGTCGCCGAAGGCCTCGTCTACGAAGGCGCGAAGGCGTTCGCGACGCCGCGGCGGCTCGCGCTCACCGTGCACGGCATTCCCGCGCGGCAGCCCGATCTGAAGGAAGAGCGCGCCGGCCCGCGCGTCGGCGGACCCGATGCTGCGATCCAGGGCTTTCTGAAGGCGACCGGTCTCTCCTCGATCAGCGAAGCGAAAATCCAGTCCGACAAGAAGGGCGATCTCTACATCGCGCTGATCGAAAAGCCCGGCCGCGCCGCGATCGACGTGCTCGCCGAGATTCTGCCGGTCATCATCCGCACCTTCCCCTGGCCGAAATCGATGCGCTGGGGCGCGCGCTCGGCCAAGTCGGGCTCGCTGGTCTGGGTGCGGCCGCTGCATGCGATCATTGCGACCTTCGGGCTCGAGACCGAAGAGCCTGATGTCGTGAAGTTCTCGGTCGACGGCATCGAGGCCGGCCAGACCACCTATGGCCATCGCTTCATGGCGCCCGCGCCGATTTCCGTGCGCCGCTTCGAGGACTATGAAGAGAAGCTGCTCGCGGCCAAGGTCGTGCTCGACCCCGAGCGGCGCAAGGACGTGATCCTGACCGACGCGAAGCAACTCGCGTTCGCGCAAGGCTTTGAACTGGTCGAGGACCAGGCGCTGCTCGACGAAGTCGCGGGCCTCGTCGAATGGCCGGTCGTGATGATGGGCGCGTTCGAGGAGCGCTTTCTGTCGATCCCGGGCGAGGTGATCCGCGCCACCATCCGCAACAACATGAAATGCTTCGTGGTCAACGATCCCAAGACGGGCAAGCTGACCAACAAGTTCGTTCTCACCGCCAATATCGAGGCGAGCGACGGCGGCAAGACGATCGTCGCCGGCAACGAGCGCGTGATCCGCGCGCGGCTGTGCGGATGCGAAGTTCTTCTACGAGACCGATCTGAAGACGAAGCTCGAAGACCGGCTGCCGAAGTTCGACAACATCGTGTTCCACGAGAAGCTGGGCACGCAGGGCGAGCGCATCAAGCGCATCGAGCGGCTCGCCGCCGAGATCGCGCCGCTGGTCGGCGCCGATGTCGAGAAGGCCAAGCGCGCCGCGAAGCTCGCGAAGGCCGATCTGCTCACCGAAGTCGTCGGCGAATTTCCCGAGCTTCAGGGCCTGATGGGCAAATACTACGCGCTGGCGCAGGGCGAGGATGCGTCCGTCGCCGCGGCCAGCGAGGAGCATTACAAGCCGCAAGGGCCGAACGATCGCGTGCCGACCGATCCGGTCAGCGTCGCGGTCGCGCTCGCCGACAAGATCGATACGCTGGTTGGCTTCTGGGCGATCGACGAGAAGCCGACGGGATCGAAGGACCCCTATGCGCTGCGTCGCGCGGCGCTGGGCGTGATCAGACTGATTGTCGAAGAACTGCATGTTGCGGCTGCCGATCTTGCGTCAAGCTGATCGACGGCCTCATCGAGCAGCTAGACTGGGTTCCTTGGAACGCAGCGCGCGAAGGTAAGCGAGATGCCGCTGCCGAAACATCTGCCGAGAAGCTGGATCTCGATCTCCTCGCCTTCTTCGCCGACCGCCTGAAGGTCCAGCTTCGCGATCAGGGTGCGCGGCACGATCTCGTCGATGCCGTGTTCTCGCTCGGCGGACAGGACGATCTCCTGCTCGTCGTCCGCCGCGTCGAAGCGCTCGGCAAATTCCTCGACACCGACGACGGCAAGAACCTGCTCGCCGGCACCAAGCGCGCCAGCAACATCCTCAGCATCGAGGAGAAAAAGGACAAGCGCACCTTCGACGGCGCGCCTGATCCGAAGCTCTACAGCCTCAATGAAGAGAAGGCGCTGGCGAAGGCGATCGGCGAGGTGAAGGCGGAAGCCGGCGCGCGGTCGCGAAGGAGGATTTCGCCGCCGCCATGAGCGCGATGGCAAAGCTGCGGCCGGCGGTCGATGCGTTCTTCGACAAGGTCAAGGTCAACGACGACGATCCGAAGGTGCGCGAGAACCGGCTGAAGCTGCTCAACGAAATCCGCAGCGCCACGCGCGCGGTCGCGGATTTCTCGAAGATCGAGGGGTAGGTCTCGTGCCCCGGATGCAGCGCAGCGTTCTCCTTGCGATGCGAAGCATCGTCAGAACGGTGCGCTGCTGATCCGGGGCCCATTCGCCGAAATAGTGGGTCCCGGTCTCGAGCAGCTGCGCGTCACTTCGCGCCGCGCATCGCGTCCGGGACACGAGAGCGCAGAAAAAAGCCCCACCCGGCGGGGGAGACCGGGCAGGGCCTTGAAATGTCCGGACGCCGCTGCGGTTCGCCGGACATTCAGTTGAGACAGAGCTTACTCGATCACCTGCACGATGCGCCGCGTGCGCGGTTCGACCAGCACGGTCGAGCCGTTCACCACCGTGTAGCGATAGGGCGTCGCGCCGTAGGTCTGCGGCACGTCGTAATAGGTCACGCCGGTTTCCGGCAGCACGCCGCCGACGACCACGCGATCCGGAATGGTGTAGTTCGGGATGCGCTCGCGAACGACGTATTCACGGAACGCCGGCCGCTGATCCACCGCGATGCCTTCGGATTCGGTGACGGCGACGCCCGGTCCGGGCGCCACGCCGACGGTCACGCCTTGCGCCTGTGCGGCGATCGGCGCGCCGATCGCAGCCGCAAGCGCTGCAATGGCAAAAATTCTGGTCCGCATGGGCAACTCCTGTTCGTTGCTTGAACTCCGCGAGCCAATGCATCGCGCGGACGATCGTTCCCCGCGGAAATCGATCACATCGGCGGAATTTTCGGGCAATTTTTGTGGTTGAGGGAACCCATTGAGACGCCAAGCGTCTCCTATTCCGGAACCCGCACCGCTAGAATATCGGCCTCGGATCGATTCCCCAAAACAGCATCACCTGGAGAATGAGATGGTCATCACCGTCTGCGCATATTCCTGCCATCGTGGCTCTGATTGCCGGCATTCTGATCCTGATCATGCCGCGGCTGTTGAACTTCATCGTCGCGATCTACCTGATCCTGATCGGTCTGGTCGGCCTCGGCCTGCTGCGGTGGCTGCACATGTGAGCCGGGACAGCCGGGTTCCGCGCCTTGCGCTGGCGGGCCCAAAGTGGTGTAAGGCGCGCAATTCCCTCCCCGCAAGGACGTTTTGAAAGCCATGGCCAAAGCCGTCGCGAAGTCGAAGAAAATCGCAGCGAAATCAAAGCCATCCGCGAAGCCCGCGGCGACGGCGCGAAAGCCCCTGAAAAAGGCCGTGGCCAAGCCGGTGGCGAAGGCGCCGAGCCGCCCGCGGCGGAAGCGCCGAAGGCCGGGAAATGGGTCTACACCTTCGGCGACGGCAAGGCCGAGGGCCGCGCCGACATGCGCAATCTGCTCGGCGGCAAGGGCGCCAACCTCGCCGAGATGGCCAATCTCGGCCTGCCGGTGCCGCCCGGCTTCACCATCCCGACCTCGGTCTGCACCTATTTCTACGCGCATGACAAAACCTATCCGAAGGAGTTGAAGGCGCAGGTCGAGAAGGCGCTCGACCATGTCGGCAAGCTGACCGGCAAGACGTTCGGCGATTCCGACAATCCGCTGCTGGTCTCGGTGCGCTCCGGCGGGCGCGCCTCGATGCCGGGCATGATGGACACCGTGCTCAATCTCGGCCTCAACGACAAGACCGTCGAGGCGCTCGTCGGAATTGTCCGGCGACCGCCGCTTCGCCTATGACAGCTATCGCCGCTTCATCACCATGTATTCGGACGTGGTGCTCGGCTTCGACCATTCGCATTTCGAGGACATCCTCGACACCTTCAAGGACAGCCAGGGCTATACGCTCGACACCGATCTCACCGCCGAGGACTGGGTCGAACTGGTCGGCAAATACAAGGACGCGGTTGCGCGCGAGACCGGCAGCGACTTCCCGCAGGATCCGCACGACCAGCTCTGGGGCGCGATCGGCGCGGTGTTTTCATCCTGGATGAACGCGCGCGCGGTGACCTATCGCAAGCTGCACGACATTCCGGAGTCCTGGGGCACCGCGGTCAACGTGCAGGCCATGGTGTTCGGCAACATGGGCGAGACCTCGGCGACCGGCGTCGCCTTCACCCGCAATCCCTCGACCGGCGAAAGCCGGCTCTATGGCGAGTTCCTGATCAACGCGCAGGGCGAGGACGTCGTCGCCGGCATCCGCACGCCGCAGGACATCACCGAGTATGCGCGCAAGGACTCCGGCTCCGACAAGCCGTCGATGGAAACCGCGATGCCGGATGCGTTCGCGGAGCTGACGCGCATCTACACCATGCTCGAGAAGCACTACCGCGACATGCAGGACATGGAGTTCACGGTCGAGCGCGGCAAATTGTGGATGCTGCAGACCCGCGGCGGCAAGCGCACCGCGAAGGCCGCGCTGCAAGATCGCGGTCGAGCTCGCCAATGAAGGCCTGATCAGCAAGAAGGATGCGGTGTCGCGCATCGATCCCGCCTCGCTCGATCAGCTGCTGCACCCGACCATCGATCCCCAGGCCAAGCGCGACGTGATCGCGACCGGCCTGCCGGCCTCGCCCGGCGCCGCCTCGGGCGAGATCGTGTTCTCGTCGGATGAAGCCGCCAAGCTGCAGGCCGACGGCCGCAAGGTCATTCTGGTCCGCATCGAGACCTCGCCGGAAGACATTCACGGCATGCACGCCGCCGAAGGCATTCTGACCACGCGCGGCGGCATGACCTCGCACGCCGCCGTGGTGGCGCGCGGCATGGGCAAGCCCTGCGTCTCCGGCTGCGGCTCGATCCGCATCGACTATGGCCGCGGCACCATGAGCTTGGGTTCGCGCACCTTCAAGACCGGCGACGTCATCACCATCGACGGCTCGCTCGGCCAGGTGCTGGCCGGCCGCATGCCGATGATCGAGCCGGAGATGTCCGGCGAGTTCGGCACGCTGATGGGCTGGGCCGACCAGATGCGCAAGACCGGCGTGCGCGTCAATGCCGATACGCCCGAGGATGCGCGCACCGCGATCAAGTTCGGCGCCGAGGGCATCGGTCTGTGCCGCACCGAGCACATGTTCTTCGAGGAGACCCGCATCCGCACCGTGCGCGAGATGATCCTCTCCGAGGACGAGCAGTCCCGCCGCGCCGCGCTGTCGAAGCTGCTGCCGATGCAGCGCGCCGATTTCGTCGAGCTGTTCGAGATCATGAAGGGCCTGCCGGTGACGATCCGGCTGCTCGATCCGCCGCTCCATGAGTTCCTGCCGCACACCCATGCCGAGATCGAGGAAGTCGCGCGCGCGATGAACACCGATCCGCGCAGACTGGCGGATCGCGTCCGCGAGCTCGCCGAGTTCAATCCGATGCTCGGCTTCCGCGGCTGCCGTCTGGCGATCGCCTATCCGGAGATCGCCGAGATGCAGGCGCGCGCGATCTTCGAGGCCGCGGTCGAAGCGCAGAAGCGCACCGGCAAGGCCGTCGGCCTCGAGGTGATGGTGCCGCTGATCGCGACCAAGGCCGAGTTCGATCTGGTCAAGGCGCGCATCGACGCGACCGCGCAGTCGGTGATGAAGGAGACCGGCACCAAGCTCGCCTATCAGGTCGGCACCATGATCGAGCTGCCGCGCGCCTGCCTGATGGCCGGCGAGATCGCGGAGACCGCGGAGTTCTTCTCCTTCGGCACCAACGATCTGACGCAGACCACTTACGGCATCAGCCGCGACGATGCCGCGAGCTTCCTCGGTCCCTACGTCGACCAAGGGCATTCTCGAGATCGATCCGTTCGTCTCGATCGATCGCGAAGGTGTCGGCGAGCTCGTCAAGATCGGCGTGGAGCGCGGCCGCAAGACGCGGCCGAACCTGAAGGTCGGCATCTGCGGCGAGCATGGCGGCGATCCCGCCTCCGTCGCGTTCTGCCACGACATCGGGCTCGACTACGTCTCGTGCTCGCCCTATCGCGTGCCGATCGCGCGGCTTGCCGCGGCGCAGGCCGCGATCGGCAAGGCGGTCGCGAGCCAGGCGTAAGCCACTCCGTCGTCATTCCGGGATGCGCCGTCAGGCGCAGACCCGGAATCCATTGTGCCGCCGGAATGCTGCGAGAAATGGATTCCGGGCTCGCCGCTGCGCGGCGCCCCGGAATGACGACAGAGCATTTTGTTGACCGGATATTTACCACTTCTCTCGACGCGCGCATTTACCAAGCGTTTTCGCCGTGAAAGCGCAAACATCACGCGATCGCTTGCCTGTGTCGCGCGCGCAACGCCGATTAACGCCCCGGCAACCTAAATTCGATAACACCAAAAAAGATCGAATTGCACGGATGTACTGCGTTCGACCTTCTTGAACTGCGTATGCGTTGCGTGAGCGTACCATGTCTGACGTGCGTAAAAAGCCGAAGGGCGCGCGGTTTGCGTCCTTCGGTCTCGTGCTCTGCGTCTTCGCATTGACGCCGAACGAGACCGGCTATCAGGACATCGCTTCGCTGCTCGCGCGCCAGCCCGGCGTCGCCGAACGCTGGCAGAAGCGCGTGTTCGCCGCCGCCGCCACCGTGCAGCTTGCGACCTACACGTTCGGCCGTCCGATCGGTACGTCGGCGCCGCAAAGCGCGAGCTATCGGCTGGCGAACCTCGACGCGCAGGATCTCGACGTCGTCACCGGCTCGATCCCGCGCAATCCGGTCATGCAGGCGCCGCCGCGCTACCAGGCCGCCGACTTTCCCAAGGTCGATCGCACGCTGAAGGGCGACCGCCTGGTGGTCGCGCTGCCGCCGGCCATCGAGCCGGAGACCGGTCTGCCCGACGAAGTTCCCTCGACGCTGGAAAATCCGGCCGCGTCGAATGCCTCCGTGAAGGGCATGAAGACGCGCCGCCGCTTCGGAGCGCCCGCCGCTCGATCCGGAATTGCAGGCTGCGCTGCAGCGAGCCGCCGCTGCCGCAATACGACATCTCGTTGTCGCTCGAAGCAAAGCCGCTCGACGATCTCAAGACGCTGCCCGAGACGCGTTCGGTCACGATCGCGCCGGCGCCGCAGCGCGACGGCTTCAACATCAAGACCTCGCAGCCTGTTCTTCGGCAATTCCTCGCTCGGCGGCTCGCTGGAGAGCATCGAGCGCTGGAAGCCCGGCGAAGAGCCGATCGTCATGCTGCCCGATCCCGACATGAAGATGGCGTCGCTGCCGCCGGTCGGCGATACTGCGAGGGAGACCGCAAGCGGCGAGACCATCGCGCCGAAGGGCGAGGTCAACACCGACGACCAGCGCACGCAGGACGCCGGCCGAACGGCTCGGCCTGTTCGACGCGAATGAGCGCGCCAAGCAGGAGAAGTGCCTCGCCGAAGCCGTCTATTTCGAGGCGCGCGGCGAGGCCGTGCGCGGCCAGATCGCGGTGGCGCAGGTGGTGATGAACCGCGCCTTCTCCGGCTACTATCCGAACACGGTGTGCGGCGTGGTCTATCAGAACAAGCACCGCCACTTCGCCTGCCAGTTCTCCTTCGCCTGCGACGGCAGCCCCGACGTGATCCGCGAGCCCGACATGTGGGAGCGCGCGAAGAAGATCGCGAAAGCGATGTTCGACGGCCAGATCTGGCTGCCCGAAGTCGGCAAGTCGACGCACTACCACGCCTACTATGTGCACCCGTCCTGGGTCGCCGAGATGAAGAAGCTCTACAAGTTCGGCGTGCACACGTTCTACCGGCCGAAGGCCTGGGGCGACGGCAGCGAGGCGCCGAGCTGGGGCACGCCGGCGCAGACCGCGGCGCTGTCGGCAGCAGCTTGCGGCGGAAGCCAAGAGCGAAGCGGAGATGTATCCGAATCGGTGCGGCGGTAACGTCGTCATCCCAGCTGAAGGCGCATGCCGTCGAGGATAGCGACTCCGAGACGCGCTGCGCGCTCCCGGCATGACGAGAGCTTACACCTCGATATCCAGCGCGCAGTCGAAATTCGGCGCCGAATGCGTCAGCGCGCCCGACGAGGCGTAGTCGACGCCGGTCGCGGCGATCTTCGCAATCGAGCTCTGCGTGACGCCGCCGGAGGCTTCCAGCACCACGCGGCCCTGCGCGAGCTTCACCGCCTCGGTCAGCGTCGGGATATCCATGTTGTCGAGCAGCACGACATCGGCGAAGCCGGTGTCGAGCACCTCGCGCAGCTGCGCCAGCGTATCGACCTCGATCTCGATCTTGACGAGATGGCCGACGTGGCCTGCGGGCGCGCTCCAGCACCGGGCGGACGCCGCCGGCGACCGCGATGTGGTTGTCCTTGATCAGGATCGCGTCGTCGAGCCCGAAGCGGTGGTTGAAGCCGCCGCCGCAGCGCATCGCGTATTTCTCCAGCGCGCGCAGGCCCGGCGTGGTCTTGCGCGTGCAGCAGATGCGCAGCTTGGTGCCGGCGGTGTGGCGGACATAGTCGGCGGTCAGCGTGGCGATGCCGGAGAGCCGGCCGACGAAATTGAGCGCGGTGCGCTCGCCCGCGAGCACGGCGCGCGCGGGCCGTGATGGTCAGCACATGCACGCCCTTGGCGACGACGGCGCCGTCGCGGACATGCGCCTCGATCCGGATGTCGGGCGACAGCTTCTGGAACGTCGCGACCGCGAGCGGCAGGCCCGCGATCACGCCGGCCTGCCGCGCGACCAGGATGGCGCGGGCCGGCGTGTCTTCCGGGATGGTCGCGATCGAGGTGATGTCGCCGGCGCGGCCGAGATCCTCGTCGAGCGCGCGGTGAACGGCCTCGTCGATCGCAAGCGGCGACAGGAACGCTTCGGGATGCAGCAGCGAGGCGGGGGTCATGTCAGGCGATCATCGGCTGCGCGGTGCGCGGCTCGTGCGCGCCGAGCGTTTCCGCGATCTCGCGCGCCTCGGCCAGCGTCGTCATGGTGCGATGAGCGGAGCGCCGGCTTCTCGGCCGGATAGTCCGAGCGGTAATGCGCGCCGCGGCTTTCGCGCCGCGACCAGGCGGACGCCGCGACCAGCAGCGCCGTGGTCGCCATGTTGCGCAGCGCGATGTTGCCGGTGTCGCGCTCGATCGCGGCAAAGGCGCGCACGGCGTCCTGCCAGGCTTTCGCCGTCCCGGATCACGCCGACATGGGACGTCATCATCGCGCGCAGATTCTTTTCGGCGAGCGCGGGCAGGGCGCAGTTGCGCGGGACCACCAGCACGGGCGGCAGGTTCGCAGGCGCTTCGATCTGCTGGCCCGCGATGTCCTCGGCGATGCGCGCGGCATAGACCACGGCTTCCAGCAGCGAGTTCGAGGCGAGCCGGTTGGCGCCGTGCGCGCCGGTCGAGGACACCTCGCCGCCGGCCCACAGGCCCTTGCAGCGAGGTGCGGCCGTGCGCGTCCACGGCGATGCCGCCCATGTGGTAATGCGCGGCGGGCGCGATCGGAATCGGCTGTGTCGCCGGATCGATGCCGGCGGCGAGGCAGCTCGCATAGACCGTCGGGAATTTCTCGGCGAAGCGCGCGCCGAGCGCCTCGCGCGCATCGAGGAACGCGCCGCGGCCGGCGGCAATCTCGGCGAACACGCCGCGCGCGACGATGTCGCGCGGCGCGAGCTCGGCCAGCGGATGGACGCGCCTGCATGAAGCGCTCGCCGCGATCGTTGATCAGGGTCGCGCCTTCGCCGCGCAGCGCTTCGGTCGCAAGCGGCGCCGGATCGCGGCCGACCATGATCGCGGTCGGGTGGAACTGCACGAATTCGGGATCGGCGATCACGGCGCCGGCGCGCGCGGCGATCGCAAGCCCCAGCCCGCTGGCCTCAGGCGGATTGGTGGTCACGGCATAGAGATGCCCGATGCCGCCGGTCGCCAGCACCACCGCGCGCGAGGCGATGGTCAGCGGGCCGCGCCGTGACGTCGTCGGCCTTGCGCAGCTGCAGGCCGGTGACCGCGCCGTCGTCGGTCAGCAGCGCTTCGGCGACGAAACCTTCGATCACGCGGATCGACGGCGTCTTGCGCACGGCTTCGATCAGCGCCGAGATGATCGCCTTGCCGGCCATGTCGCCGCGCACATGCACGATGCGGCGCGCCGAATGCGCGGCCTCGCGGCCGACCGCGAGCTTGCCTTCGAGGTCGCGGTCGAAGGGCACGCCGTAGTGCAGGAGATCGTGGATGCGCGCGCGCGCTTCGCGCGCGAGCGCCAGCGCAACGCCTCATCGACGATGCCGCCGCCGACCGCGATCGTATCGGCGGCATGCGCCTCGGCGCTGTCGCCTTCGGCGACGGCGGCGGCGATGCCGCCCTGCGCCCAGGCGCTGGAGGCGCCCTGGCCGAGCGGTGCGGCGGAAATCACGGTGACCGGACGCGGCGCGAGCTTCAGCGCGCAGAACAGTCCGGCGAGACCGCCGCCGACGATGACGACATCGTCGGTCCGGCGGGTGAGATCATGGACATTGTCTGACATGGCATTTCTCGTCGCACTCGCGCGTGTCCTCGCTTGCGAGAGCGGCGTTCGCGCATTCGGCTGGTTGTCGCCGAGAGCGACGGCTCAGTTCTTCAGATTGATCATCCGCTCGACCGAACGCCGCGCCTTGTCCGCGATCATCGGGTCGACGGTGACCTCCTCGCGCAGGTAGACCAGGCTGTCCAAAATCTTCGGCAGCGTGATCCGCTTCATGTGCGGGCAGAGATTGCACGGCCGCACCATCTCGACGTCGGGCAGCTCGGCCTGCACGTTGTCGGCCATCGAGCATTCGGTGATCATCACCACGCGCTTGGCTCTGGTTCTTGCGCACCCAGTTGATCATGTGCGCGGTCGAGCCGGTGAAGTCGGCTTCCGCCAGCACGTCGGGCGGGCATTCCGGATGCGCGATGATCTGCACCGACGGATCGGCTTCGCGATAGGCGCGCAGCTCGTCGCCGGTGAAGCGCTCATGCACCTCGCAGGCGCCCTTCCAGGCGATGATCTTCACCTTGGTTTTCGACGCGACGTATTTCGCCAGATACTGGTCCGGCAGGAAGATCACGGTCGGCGCATTGAGGCTCTCGACCACTTGCACCGCGTTCGACGAGGTGCAGCAGATATCGACCTCCGCCTTCACGTCGGCCGAGGTGTTGACATAGGCGACGACCGGCACGCCGGGAAAGCGCTCGCGCAACAGCCGCACGTCGGCGCCGGTGATGCTGGAGGCCAGCGAGCAGCCGGCGCGCGAATCCGGGATCAGCACGGTCTTGTGCGGATTCAGGATCTTCGAGGTCTCCGCCATGAAGTGCACGCCGCACTGGACGATCGATGCTCTGCCTTCACCTTGGTCGCCTCGATGGCGAGCTGCAGCGAGTCGCCGACGATATCGGCGACGCAATGGAAGATTTCCGGCGTCTGGTAATTGTGCGCGAGGATCACGGCGTCGCGCGTGGCCTTCAGCTCGTTGATGGCCTTGACGTAGGGCGCCATGAACGGCCACTCGACCGGCGGGATGACGTTCTTGACGCGCTCATAGAGATGCGCGGTGGCGCGCTCGACCTCGGGCGTCCATTCCAGCGACGGCATCGGCAGCGCGCGAGCGCGCTCGGCTGGCGTGAGGGGGCGGCGCATGGCCGCCGGATGGGCGCGGCCGGCCTTTGCGAAATCATCGGGACCGTAGATTCCAGCGATCGGCATGTGATGCCTCCCTTCGCTGTTCCTTCTCGGACCTATATACTCACTTTGAGTATATCTAGGGTCTGAGAAATCCGGCCGCTAGGGGCCGGCAGATTTCCGTTATGCTGCGCTTACGCCGAACCAACCGAGCAGCAGTGCAAAGGGTCCGGTATGTCCTGAGGAAGTAGACTTATCCTCAAAACGAGCAAATCGAATATAGCACGGGTTTTCGACCTCCGCCAGATGGCGCGAAGATTAAATCGACATCTCTGGACTCTCCGATTTGCAACGCTGCATTGCGAAGCCCGCTTTCGTGACGGCCGAGGTTGGGATTTCCATGCGGATGCATTAACTCCCCGTAACAAACGCGGCCGGCTTTGCTGACGCCGCGGGCAGGAAATGGGGGAATGCAAATGTCGGCCACTGCAGGCGACCTTCGTCCGGCTTCAAGCGTCTCCGGCTGGCGCACGCCGCTCGTGATCATCGTCTGTGGTTGCCTGATCGGCCTGCTCAGCTTCGGCCCGCGCTCGAGCATGGGCTTCTTCATCCAGCCGATGAGCCGCGACTTCTCCTGGGGCCGCGACGTGTTCGGCCTCGCGCTCGCCGTGCAGAATCTGCTGTGGGGCCTCGGCCAGCCGTTTGCCGGCGCGATCGCCGACCGCTTCGGCATCCTGCGGGTGATGTGCGTCGGCGCGCTGCTCTATGCCGGCGGCCTGTTGATGATGCGTTACGCGACGACGCCGCTGTCGCTCGAACTCGGCGCCGGCGTGCTGATCGGCTTCGGCCTGTCCGGCTGCTCGTTCAATCTCGTGCTGTCGGCGTTCTCAAAGCTGCTGCCGCCGGAGAAGCGCGGGCTGGCGCTCGGCGCCGGCACCGCGGCCGGCTCGTTCGGCCAGTTCATCTTCGCGCCGATCGGCGTCGCGCTGCTCGGCACCATCGGCTGGCAGGGCACGCTTGACGGTGTTCGCAGCCCTGATGCTTCTGATCGTGCCGCTGTCGCTCGCGCTGGCGACGCCGCCCGCGGCCGCGTCGAATGTGCCGGCTGCGGACCAGCAATCGTTCAAGACCGCGCTGGCGGAAGCCTTCGGCCATCGCTCCTTTGTGCTGCTGGTGCTCGGCTTCTTCACCTGCGGCTTCCAGCTCGCCTTCATCACCGTGCATCTGCCGGCCTATCTGGTCGATCGCGGCATCACCGCGCAGACCGGCGGCTGGGTGATCGCGGCCATCGGTCTCTTCAACATCATCGGCTCGCTCAGCGTCGGCTGGCTGCAGAACCGCATGCCCAAGCGCTACATCCTCTCCACGATCTATTTCATCCGCGCGGTCTCGATCGTGGCCTTCATCTCGCTGCCGGTCACGCCGGCCTCCGCGATCCTGTTCGGCGCCGTCACCGGCCTGACCTGGCTCTCGACGGTGCCGCCGACGTCGGGGCTGATCGCGCTGATGTTCGGCACGCGCTGGTTTGCGACGCTTTATGGCTTCGCCTTCGTCAGCCATCAGGTCGGCGGCTTCCTCGGCGTCTGGCTCGGCGGCATCGTGTTCGAGAAATTCGGTTCCTACACGCCGATATGGTGGCTGTCGGTGCTGTTCGGCGTGCTGTCGGCGCTGATCAATCTGCCGATCGTCGAGAAGCCGGTGGCACGCGCAGTTGCGCAGCCCGCTTGAACTTTTTCTTGAGCATGATCTTTTCGGAAAACCGGTTTCCACTTTTCCGGATCATGCTCTAAACATCCCTTGAAGTCAGACATCGAGGGAGCGTGCCGTGGCGGCGTTCAAGGCGATCAGGATCGACAAGGCGGAAAAGGGCACCACGGCCGCGCTCGCGCAATTCGACGAAGCCGAATTGATGGAGGGCGACGTCACCGTCCGCGTCGAATGGTCGACGGTCAATTACAAGGACGGCCTTGCCGTCACCGGCAAGGCGCCGGTGGTGCGGCGTTTTCCGATGATCGCCGGCATCGATTTCGCAGGCACAGTCGAGCAATCCTCGCACGCCGCATGGAAAGCCGGCGACAAGGTCGTCTGCACCGGCTGGGGCATGGGCGAGACGCATCTTGGCGCCTATGCGGAGAAGGCGCGCGTGAAGGGCGACTGGCTGGTGCGCCTGCCCGAAGGCCTGTCGGCACGCGAGGCGATGGCGATCGGCACGGCCGGCTTCACCGCCATGCTCGCGATCCTCGCGCTGGAGAAGCACGGCGTGACGCCGCAACAGCGGTCCCGTGGTCGTCACGGGCGCGGCCGGCGGCGTCGGCTCGGTTGCGACCGCCGTGCTCGGCAAGCTCGGCTATCACGTCATCGCCTCGACCGGGCGAATGTCGGAAGCGCCTTACCTGAAGAGCCTTGGTGCTGCCGAGGTGATCGACCGCAACGAACTCTCCGCAGCCCCCAAGCCGCTCGCCAGGGAGCGCTGGGCCGGAGGCGTCGACAGCGTCGGCTCGACGACGCTCGCCAATCTGCTCTCGATGACGAAATATGGCGGGGCGATCGCGGCCTGCGGGCTTGCCGCCGGCATGGATCTGCCGTCCTCGGTGGCGCCCTTTATTTTGCGCGGGGTGTGCCTTCTCGGCATCGATTCCGTGATGTGTCCCGATCACGCCGCGCAAAGCCGCTTGGGAGCGCCTGGCCCGCGATCTCGACCGGGCGAAACTTGCTGAAATCACTCATGAAATTTCGCTCGACCAGGTCATCGCCACCGGGCCCAAAATCCTCGGCGGCCAGGTGCGCGGTCGAATCGTGGTAAAAATTCCCTAATCCTGTTCAGACTTTGCCAACGTTCCTGCTCCAATGTTGCCACTGTTGGTATGGTAAGCAGCGGGTAAAGACGGCGTCACCCGCGGCTCAGGGGCAGGTCGGAGTTTGGAAATGCTTGCGCGTTTGGTGTTGGGGACCATCACGGCTGGAGCGATCATCACACCGGCACTGGCCGGGATGATGACCGCGGAAGAAGCGCGCAGGTTCGTGGCCGGCAAGGTCTTCGCCTTCACCTGCTTCGACGGCACACGCGGGTCGGGCCGCATCCTCGACGACATGGGCGCCGTCGGTGCGGTGCAGTTCTCCGGCTCCGGGCCGATCAAGCGCCTCCGTCTTCCCGGCAACACCCTGCAGGTCCGCGGCCAGGCCGTCTGCGCCTCGCTGCGCGGCCTGCCGTTCGAGCCCTGCTTCAATCTCGACAAGAAGGACGACCGCAGCTTCCGCGGCTCCGTGTCGGGCATGGGCTTTGCCTATTGCGATTTCCATCATCAGGGCGGCGGGCAGCAGATGCTGATGGCCCGCGCCGTGGCGCGGCCGCGCGCGCTGCATCATTCCGAGGTGACGGGCTCGACCGAGTCGCGCGAAATGTCCGCGCGCGTCGAGACGCCGGCGGTCGAAAGCAGCAAGCTCGAACCGGTCAAATCCGAGCCGCCGAAGGCCGAGAGCACGCCGGAATTGCGCCACTCGACCGAGTGACGGGATAGTCACAGGTCGGTTTTTCGACGCGCGCGCCGGGGGTTACGCGTTCCGGTTGCTTGCTGGGTTGTGGCCTGGACGCTAAAGTTGCTGAGTCACATTGGGTATTTCGGGGCTATCGTCATGACGTTGATCGGTTCACGTATTGCGGCCGTGGTCGCCGGGTCGGCCTCGGTGCTTTTGCTGGGCGCCGGGCCAAGCCTGGCGGGGATCGGCGCTCCCGCGCCGCTGGTCGGGGTGACCGGGCCGGTCGGGATCGTGGCCGCTGGCGTTGCCTATGGCGGTTACTGGCTGTTCCGCCGCTATCGCAATCGCAGCTAGTATAGCTGGCGATGCCGGTCCACCGGGCCGGTGCGACCTTTGATCGGGGGAACATTTCTGAGCGAAATCTCCTCCAGAATGGAAGCGCCCGCGACGGTCGCCTCTGCGTCGATCGGCCGTCGTGAATTGCTGCTCTGGATCGTCGGCTGTCTGTTCGCCAACCAGGCGCTGCTGCTGCTGGATGTCGTTTCGTTCGACGCGTTTGCCGCAAGCCTGCTGACCCAGAACGACATTTACTGGCTCGCCTGCGCCGTAACCCTTTATCGGCTATCGCTGAGCGACCCGGTCATCCGCGCGGATCGGCTCGACTGTGCGCTCGCATTGGCGCTCGGCGCGCTGATCCTGTGCACCAGCTTCCTGCCCTACCGGTTCGGGATCGGCCTGCTGGCGACGCTGGTCGCTCTCTATCTTCTGATGCTCGATCATGGCGATCGTAACCTGAAAGCGGCGGGCGCCGTGCTGCTGGCGGTGTCGACGCAGCTGGTTTGGGGACCGATCGTCTTCCAGCTCTTCACGCCGGAACTGCTCAAGGCCGATGCCGCGCTGGTCGGAACGACGCTGATGGCGCTGCGGCCCGATGTCGTCTGGTCCGGCACCACTTTCTTTGCACCGGACGGTCACGCGGTTTGGTTGATCGCCGGATGCTCCTCCTTCAACAACGTGTCCAGCGCTGTGCTCGCCTGCGTGGCGGTCACCATGCTGAGACGAAACGAATGGGTCCGCCGCGACATCAAAACCATCGTCATCGCCAGCGTCGTCATGATTCTCATCAACGCGCTGCGCATTTGCCTGTTTGTCTGGAGCAAGGACTATCGCGAGTTCTGGCATGACGGTGCGGGCGCGCAGATTCTGGCAATCGCGCAGACGCTTGTCGTGCTCGCGATCGCCTGGTGGGGCGCTGCGCCATCGAGGCTGAAGTCATGAGCAAGGCAGCCGTCAGAGGCATCTGTGCGCTGCTGCTGGTCCTGACGGTGGCCGTCCGGTTCCAGGCCGACCGCACCCGCCAGACGATGATGTCGGAGTTTGACGCCGGCCGCGCGATTGCGGATGTGCTGCGCAGCCACCGACTGCAACTGGCGTGAAAACCCGGTGAAGCCGCCCAAGATGGCTTCGATCGTCGTCTATTTCCAGCGGCCGGAATGCGACCGCGCCTCGCTGGTGTTTCCCTATTACATCAACGCCGAGGCGGAGCCGCTGCTGGCGCACGTGACCGTGCCCGGTTTCGAGCGCCATTTCTATTACATGGATTCGTCGTGGCGCGAGCAGCGTCGTGTTTCGATGTTTTTCGAATGGCTGAAATATGCGGCACTCGATCTGGTCGGTGCCTCGCCCTACGTGCCCGTGAAGACGGCCATCGTTCTCGCCGATCCGCCGAACTGCCGTCCCGCCGAGGTCATCGATTGGCGGGTGCTGTGGGAAAAGAACCGCCCGCGCAATCCGGTCAATGCCGGCAGCGCGGCTGCCTCCGAAGCGTCGCGGAGTTGATGTCGTGGAGGCTTTTGTCCGCGAGCACTCCCTGTTTCTGGCGTTCTGGGGCGCGATCATCCTGATCGGCGGAATCGAATTTCTCGCCCCGCAGATTTCGGGTGAGGTAGATCGCCGCCGGCGCTGGTTCACCAATTTCGGGCTCGGAATCCTGAACGCATTGATCGCCACGGCAATCCCGGCGGCGACGGTCGCCTCGGCATTGTGGGCCCAGGAATTGCATTTCGGTTTGCTGAACTGGCTCGCGGCGCCGTGGTGGGCGGCACTGATCGTCACGGTGCTGGTCAGGAGTTTTGCGCAGTACGTCTATCATGTTCTTTGCCACACGGTTCCGTGGTTGTGGCGACTTCACCGCGTTCATCACAGCGACGTGCATCTCGACGTTTCCTCGGCCTTGCGCAGCCATCCGGTGGAAATAATCGTGAATGTCGCATTTCTGGCGCTGGTGACCGTGATCTTCGGTCTGTCGCCGGCGGTGCTCGCCGCTTTCGAGACCGCAGAGCATTTTGCCAACATGCTGACGCATGCGAACCTGAGAATCCCTGACAGCATCGAGCGTCTCATCCGCCCGCTGTTCATGACCCCGGCGCTGCATCGGCTGCACCATTCGCCCATTCGGATCGAGACCGACAGCAATTACGGCATCGTGTTCTCGTTCTGGGACCGCATGGTTGGCACCTTTCGCGGCGAGACCATTCAATCCGGTCCGGCGCTTCGCTTCGGGCTCGACGAAGTCAGCCGCGATCGCGCCGGAGATTTGCAGGCGCAACTGGCGCTGCCCTGGAATCGCTAGCTGCGGCTAGACGGCGCTGGCAACCGGCGGCGGCGACTGTCGCCGGAACAGGATGCGCTGGTACAGCCAGCCGATCGCGACCAGCACCAGGCCCAGGCAGATGAACGACAGCGCGCGGTAGACGCCGGTCAGGGTCGACATGTCGATCAGGAACGCCTTGGCGATCGTCAGCGCGATCACCGCGGCGGAGGCGAGCCGCGCGCGCTGCGAATTGACCAAAATGCCGATACCGAGCAGCACCACGCCGAAGGCGAGCCAGGCGATCGAATAGGTGTATTGCTCGGCGCCGGTGATGAGGCCCGTGATGACATCCGGTCCGTGATAGAGCCGGCGGATTTCCAGCGTGAGATAGCTGAGTGCAAAGATCAGCGCGCCGGCCGCGATCGTGTTGGCGTAGCGAACGCCGCGCTGTCCGGCCACGGCATAGGATAGCAGCAGCATCAATACCGCGGGCAGCGCATAGGCGAGCAGCAGCAGGTTGATGAAGCTGCCGTCGATAGTGACCCGTGTCAGCATCGGGTTTTCGAGCAGCAATATTCCGAAGATACAGATGAGCCCGGCAAGCACCGTGATCAGCACGGCGCCGACATCGTGCACGATGCTGCCGGTGCGCAGACGCAGCCGCTCCAGCCCGATCGCCATGGCAAGCATCACGCAGGCTTCCAGCGCGAACTCCGCAAGCGAGGGAACGGCGCGGTAGATGTCGCCGCCATAGACGGCGTGGCGGATCTCCATGAAGGCGAGCAGCACGGTGAACAGGATCGCCGCCGACTCCACGGTGCGCAGCGGCGCGTCGTCGGCGCGCTGGCGGAGGAAATAGCTGCCGGCCCAGAACGAGAGCGCGGGAATGCCGTAACCCCACAGCAGCCAGTTGAAGATCGGCGTGGTGCCGATGGCGTTGCCCGCGATTCGCGGCTCATAGCCGATCCGCAAGACCACGATGCCGGCAAGCACCGCCGCCAGCGTGCGCAGGAACGGGATCGGCCGCTGCAATGAAATCCAGGCCGTGCCCGCCGACATCAGCGCGAGCGCGATGGTGAGCCAGCCCTTCTCCAGGGCAAATGTCAGCGCCAGCGCCAGCGCGCCGAGCGTGCCGGTCGCAAACAGCGCGGTCGCGATCACGCCGCCGGGGCGGTTGTCGCGCCGGGCGAGGCTTTCGGTGGCGGCGCCGAAGGCGGCCGCGAGAATGACGGCGAGAATGGCAAAGGGAATCGAGCGATCGAGATGGGCGATGCGCGCATAGAGCGCGATCAACAGCGCCAGCGGCACGAACACGGCGGTCGCCGCCCAGGTCACGGTGATCCTGGCCGCACCGAAGCGGCCCTGCGCGAGGAAACCGGCGACGCCGAAGGCAAGCGCGAAGATCGCCGCGGTCGTCATGTGCAGCGATACCGAGCCGTCCGTCGCCGACGGTCCGATCCCCGGCAGCGCGCCGCCGGGCACGACCAGCATGTCGGGATTGCCGCGCACCACCCATTCGGCGAACACGATGAAGATGAAGGCCGCAGCCGCGCCGAGCGCGCCGCTTGCCGACGGCGCCTGCCACGCCACGGCCAACGTGCCCGCGACCAGTATGGTGAAGATGATGAGCGCCGAATCCGCGTGCCCGCTCATCAGCACGATCAGCATCGCGCCGAGCAGATAGGCGGCAAGCGAGGTGGACGAGATCGGTTCGACCTGATCGGGCTCGATCGCAGGCCCGAACGCGAAGCCGCACACCACGAGCAGGCTGGCGAGGATGAAGCCGACGATGACGTGGAAGGCATGCGGCGCGACCATCGAGGGGCCGCAGTCCAGGCAGGGCAGGGTCCAGAGCAGCGCAAACGCAATGGTCGTGATCGCAAGCCAGCGCCACAGGCGGATGCGCGCCAGCGCCAACGCTGCTGCGGTGACGATGGCGAGATAGACATAGAGCGCCCAATAGTCGGGCTGCTCCGACGACACCAGCAGCGGCGTGACAAAGCCGGCGGCGACGCCGAGGCCGGCCAGCGCCGGCCCGTGCAGCAGCGCGGCCGCAAGCGTGCCGAGCGCGACCATGCCGAGCAGGATGAAGGCGGTGGCGGGCGCGAGGAAGCCGTAGAGCGCGTAGGCGGCGTAGACGGTGGCGAACGCCACCGCGGTGCCGGCCGCGGTCAGGATCGCCGGGATGTTGGCGATCGGCAGCGCGACGATGTCGGAAATGCTTTCCTTGCGCCGCGTCCATTCGCCGGCGCCGAGCAGCGCGAGCGCAAACAGGCCGCCCAGCGCGACGCGCACGTTCGGACCGAGCAGCCCCGCCTCGATCGAGTAACGCACCAGGAAGAAGCCGCCGAGCGCGAGCGTGAGACCGCCGATCCAGACCACCCAGCGGGTGCCGATCCGTTCCTCGAAGCCGGCCTCGGCAGGCGGCAAGGGCGGTGGCGGGGCGCCTGCCGCGGCTTCGGCCTCCGGAGGCGCGGCTTCAGTGGCCATCGCGGGAGCCGGTTCGGGCGCAGCGGCCGGCGCGGACGGCGGGGCCTGTTCGACTTGCGGCAGCGGCGGCGGCGCCGGCCGCGCAGCCGGCGTGACGCCGCTTGCCTCCAGCGTTTCGAGCCGCTCGCGCAGCCGCGCGACTTGCTCCTGGGCCTTGCGGGCAAAGGCGAACGCGGCGATCGCAATCACCAGCGTAATCAGGTCGATCGGCGAATCGAACATGGCGCTTCCAAGACTAACAGAATAAATCTTCAGCGCCGGCCGCGAACGCGCAAGCCCGGCGCGGGACGCTCCTGCAACACCTCGCGGCGGAAGCGAAACAGCGCGGCGGGACGCCCGCCGGTCTGTGTCGACATCACGCCGGTCGGTTCGACCAGGGTGCCGGCCTCGACCAGCCTGCGGAAATTCTGCTTGTGCAGGTGACGCCCCGAGATCGCCTCGACGGTCCGCTGCAATTCAGTGAGTGTGAACTCGGGCGGCAAAAGTTCAAACACGACGGGGCGATATTTCAACTTGGCGCGCAGTCGCGCGATCGCGGTGGCGAGGATGCGCCGGTGGTCGAAGCGCATGGAGACGCCCAGCGACGGCAGCGACCTGCGCGCCAATGCCGCAGGCCGTCCGTCGCGGCGGGCTTCCTCGACCAGTCCGGCTTCGTACAGCAGCTCGTAGCGGTCGAGCACGCGCTCCTCGTCCCAATGCGCGCCCTCGATGCCGAAATTGAGCCGCACCCGGTCCTTGCGCGGCAGCGCACGCGTGGTTTCCGGCGCTTCGCCCTGTTCGGCCCATTTGGTCAGCTCGGGAAGGATGTCGTGCTCGATGATCTCCGGGCCGCGCCTCGCGCCAGTCCTCCCATGGGAAGAAGCGGTACCAGGGCTCGAAGGTCGCGCCGGGCGCGCGCGAGGCATTGTTGTCGGCGGCGCGCGTCAGCGCGAGATAGCCGATCGAGGCCATATGCATGTCGGTGTCGCCGGCCTGCGTGTGCCGGCCGCGATCGCCGAAAGTGTAGAGCTGCTCGACATAGCCGAGCCGCAAGCCGGTCTGCTCCTCCACCCAGGCGCGCAGGCCGATCTCGAAGGTGCGGTGCGCGACCGCGTCGAACGGACCGAACGGAAGCCCTTCGAGCTTGTCGCCGCCGGTGCCGGAGGCGGTCAGGATCAGGGGCTCGTTGCCCTCGATCGCGACGATGGCCGCGGTGAGGCCGATTTCGATCGGCGTCAGAAGCTTGTCGCTCATGTGGCGCCGGCTGAGATGCATGAGGATCAGTCGAGCTCGAGCAGGAACGGCTTGCCTTCGACCATCATGCTGGCCGGACCGATCTCCTCCAGCGCGCGCACCATGCGTCCCTCGCGTCCGAGCGCCTTGTCGGCGAGCGCGACGATCAGCCGGTTGGGCGAGGCGATCGGCGAGGCCGCGCGAAGTTTCTTCGCGATCTCGATCTCGTCGCGATGCGGATTGAGGGCGCAGGCCGCGGCAAAGGCGCTTGCCGTGGAGCGGCTGACGCCGGCCCAGCAATGAATCACCAATGGCGCGCCGCGGTCCCAGCCGCGAATGAAGCCGAGCACCTGCGCAACATGGGATTCCGAGGGCATGACATAGCCGTCCATCGGCTCGGTGATGTCGTCCACCGCCACCTTCAGATGATTGGCGGGAAGCACCGAGACCGGCCGCTGCACCTGATCGACCTTGCCCATGACCGTCAGCACATGGCTGGCGCCGGTCAGGCGTACGGTTTCGGGCAGGGCGGCGAGCGAGCAGACGTGAATCATGGCGGTCCTTGTTGATGCGCTGAATTATAGGCCCCCGCACGCGGCGGTGAAAGCAGGTTCGAGGCCTGTCTTCAATCCTGCAAAGTGTTGAATCTCGCGAGGAATCGCTTCTCGGCCTTGGCCGCGCTCCAGGGCGTCAGATAGTCGTCGCGCACGCTGGCGGAGAGGCCGGGATCGCGGCCGAACAGGCGCCTCGCCTCCGCCTCGCGAAAGCCCGCGAGCATGGTCGCCTCGAGATAGGCCGCGCCGCGGTCGGCATTCTTGATCTGTCTGGCGATGTCGTCGGCCAGCACCGCGGGCAGGCCGAAGCGGATGTGGATGGCGGCGAGCAGCCGCTTTTCCACCACCTTGTAGTCGCCGCCGAGCACGGCCTTGAACGGCGAGATCATGTCGCCGATGACATATTCCGGCGCATCGTGCAGCAGCGCCGCGAGCCGCAGCCGCGCATCGATCCGCGGGCTCTGCGCAGCGCATCACGGCCTCGACCAGCAGCGTGTGCTGCGCGACCGAGAAAATATGCGCGCCGCTGGTCTGGCCGTTCCAGCGCGCCACCCGCGCCAGCCCGTGGGCGATGTCGGCGATCTCGATGTCGAGCGGCGAGGGGTCGATCAGGTCGAGCCGCCGTCCCGACAGCATCCGCTGCCAGACGCGGGTGTCGGCGGCGGACGGCTTCTTCGTCATTTGGCCTTGAGGCGTGGGGTGCGGCGCTTGGCGCCGCAGCTCTCGTGGCAGAAGCAGGTGACGAGATGGTCGTTGACCATGCCGGTCGCCTGCATGAAGGCATAGACGATGGTCGGGCCGACGAACTTGAAGCCGCGGCCGGCCAGCTCCTTCGAAATCTTGATCGAGAGCGGCGTCGAGGCCGGCACGCTCGCGGTGGTCTTGAACCGGTTGACCTTCGGCCTGCCGTCGACGAAGTCCCACAACAGCTTCGAGAAGCCCGCATCGTCTTCCATGATCTTCAGATACGACTTCGCGCTCGCGATCGTGCCCTCGATCTTGGCGCGGTTGCGGACGATGCCGGCGTCGTTCATCAGCGCGTGGACCTTCTTGGCGTTGTAGCGCGCGATCTTCTCGGGCTGGAAGTCGTCGAAGGCGCGGCGGAAATTGTCGCGCTTGCGCAGGATGGTGATCCAGGACAGGCCGGCCTGGAAGCCGTCGAGGATCAGCTTCTCGTAGAGCGCGCGGTCGTCATATTCGGGCACGCCCCATTCGGTGTCGTGATAGGCGACGTAAATCGGGTCCTCGCCCGGCCAGGGGCAGCGCGTCTTGCCGTCGGGATGCAGTCGCGCGGTGCGGCTCATGCGACGGTCTGCTTTTGCTCGGTGCGAATGGACGCCGGGATCGGCGACCCTTAGCCCCATTCCGCCGGAGGTCAGCGCCACGCCGGCATCGAGCGCATCGGCGACACGATCGATGCGCACCAGCGCCAGACCGTTCTGACCGGCAGCCGAGCCCATGATGCCGACCTGCTTCTCGCCGGCGAGGATCGGTCTCCCCGTCTCCGAAGCGAAATCGTCGAACATCACCTTCACGGTCCGTGTCCGCGCGGTGCCGCGATGCTGCATCCGCGACACCACCTCCTGGCCGACATAGCAGCCCTTGTCGAAATCGACGCCGTGCAGGCGATCCATATTGGTCTCGTGCGGGAAGGCGTCGCCATACGTGAAGTCGAGCCCGCCGCGCGGCGCGCCGCAGGCGATCCGGTGCGCCTCATAGACCGTGTCGTCGACAAGCTCGGCGCCGATGAGGTCCGCGACCTTCTGCGCCAGCTCATGCGGTGCGAGAATGCGCCAGCCGAGCGCGGGGTCCCGCGGATCGGCGAAGGCAAGATCGGGCTTCATCGCGGGCTCGCCGTCCCAGGCCGCGATCACGCCCATGCTGTCGGAGAGATTCTTCGACCACGACCTTGGCGCGCAGCTTGTAGAAGCCGAGCTTGGTTGGCGAGGCTTTGCGCCAGCGGCCGCGGGCAATCGATCAGGAAGCCGCCGCCATGGCCGGCAGGCGCCTCCGTGATCAGGAAGTCGACGATGATCTTGCCCTGCGGCGTCAGCAGCGCGCCGAACCGCCCCTGTCCGGGCGCAAGCAACGTCACATCGGTCGTGACCAGGCCGTTGAGAAAGTTTCGCGCATCCTCGCCGGATACCTTGATCACGCCCCGATCGGGAAGAAACGCTGCCTTCATGTCGCGAAGTTTCTCTTCAAGTTCTTGTTGAAAGCCAGTTAGCGGATGTTGCAGTGGAACGTAAGCCGCTAAGGTCCGCCTCACAAGGCCCGCGCACCATCCAGTTCCGATGAAAACCATGAATCAACGTTTTGATACCATTCTAAAATCCGGCACCGTGGTCAATCAGGACGGCGAGGGTGTCCGCGACATCGGGATATCCGGCGGCCGCATCGCCGAGATCGGCGGCCTGGGGCAGGCGCTTGCTGCCGAAGTGATCGACTGCAAGGGCCTGCACATCCTGCCCGGCGTGATGGACACGCAGGTGCATTTCCGCGAACCCGGGCTGACCCACAAGGAGGATCTGGAGACGGGCTCGCGCAGCGCGGTCATGGGCGGGGTGACGGCCGTGTTCGAGATGCCGAACACCGATCCGCTGACCGTCACCGAGGCGGCCTTCACCGACAAGATCAAGCGCGGCCGGCATCGCATGCATTGCGATTTCGCCTTCTTCATCGGCGGCACCCGCGAGAATGTTCAGGATTTGCCTGAACTGGAGCGCGCGCCGGGCTGCGCCGGGGTGAAGGTCTTCATCGGCTCGTCGACCGGCGCGCTCCTGGTCGAGGACGACGCCAGCCTGCGCCGCATCTTCCAGGTGATCCGCCGCCGCGCCGCCTTCCATGCCGAGGACGAATACCGCCTCAATGAGCGCAAGCCGCTGCGCGTCGAGGGCGATCCGCGCTCGCATCCGCGTCTGGCGCGACGAGACCGCGGCGCTGATGGCGACCGAGCGGCTGGTCAATCTCGCGCGCGAGACGGGCAAGCGCATCCATGTGCTGCACATCTCGACCAAGCAGGAGATCGAGTATCTGCGCGACCACAAGGACGTCGCCTCCTGCGAGGCGACGCCGCATCATCTGACCATGGCCGCGCCCGAATGCTACGAGCGGCTCGGCACCCGCGCGCAGATGAACCCGCCGGTGCGCTCGGCCGATCATCGCGAGGGCATCTGGCGCGGCATCGCGCAGGGCATCGTCGACGTGCTCGGCTCCGATCACGCGCCGCATACGCTGGAGGAGAAGGCGAAGACCTATCCGGCCTCGCCCTCGGGCATGACCGGCGTGCAGACGCTGGTGCCTGTTGATGCTGGATCACGTCAATGCGGGGCGGCTGTCGCTGGCGCGCTTTGTCGATCTGACCAGCGCCGGCCCCGCGCGGCTGTTCAACATCGCCTGCAAGGGCCGCATCGCCGCCGGCTATGACGCCGATTTCACCGTGGTCGACCTCAAGCGCAGCGAGACCATCACCAACAAATGGGTCGCCTCGAAGGCCGGCTGGACGCCCTATGACGGAATGCGCGTCACCGGCTGGCCGGTCGGCACCTTCGTGCGCGGCAAGCGCGTGATGTGGCAGGGCGAACTGGCGGCGCCGTCGCTGGGCGAGCCGGTGCGGTTTCTGGAGACGCTGAAGCCGTGACGCGCGTCATCGCCGGCGTAAGCGGGCGATCCAGTATTTCCGAGACGAAGCTGGATCTGGATCACCGTGCGCGGGTGATGACAACGAGTTGTGGCGTTACTGCTTCGCCAGCGCGATCGAGAACTCGCCGTTGCGCACGCGCGCCGGCAAGCCTTCGACGAATTTCGCGACCGCGTCCTCGCCATAGGTGCCGACCAGTTCGGCGAGCGCCGCAAACAGGCTCGCCTGCGCCAGGCAATCGCCGTCGACGCCGTCATGGCGCGCATCGGCCCAGGCCTCGTTGAGATAGGAGAGCGCGGCCTGCTTCTGCTCGTTGTCGGGCAGGGGGTCGCGGACGGAGCTGAACGAAGCTGGATGGCGCATGAACTCAACAGGCAAACTTGCGCGCTTGCCGGGAGCGGAAACGCGTCGGAGGAGCGAGGTGTAGCATGCGCCGTGCACACGGCTAGGGCAGTTCTTTAGGAAAGGTTAACGCGATTTCTCGAAATTTGAAGGGTCGCTTCGCCTCAGCCGCCGGACCCGTTGATATGACCGAGAATGGCGCGGGGCGTGGCGCAGACATGGCTGGCGCCGGCCTCGATCAGTTCCTCGCGGCTGCCATAGCCATAGGCGACGCCGATCGCGTTCATCCCGTTCTTCTTCGCGCCCACGATATCGTGGCTGCGGTCGCCGATCATGATCGACTGCGCGGGATCGGTGCGGGCAATCGTCGATGGCGTAGGCGAGAAGCTCGTCCTTGTGGACGCGGGTGCCGTCGAGCTCCGAGCCGAACACGGTCTCGAAATGCCGCGCCAGATTGAAATGCTCGACGATGCGCTTGGCATAGACAGCGGGCTTGCTGGTCGCGACGAACAGGCGGCGGCCGGGCCGCGCCAGCTCGGTCAGCACATGCTCGATGTCGGGATAGACCGCGTTCTCGTAGAGGCCGACATCGGCGAATCGCTCGCGATAGAGCGCGAGCGCCGCGATCGGCCAGGCTGTCGTCGCCGAGCAGCGTGGCGAAGCTTGCCCGCAGGGCGGGCCGATGCACCAGGTCAGTTCGTCCTCGGACGGGACCTCACGATCGAGCTTCTTCAGCGCATACTGGATCGAGCGGGTGATGCCGGGCTTCGGATCGGTCAGCGTGCCGTCGAGATCGAAATAGATGTTGTCCATTTTTTAGTTCGCGTAACGCGCGGTGAGGTCGCGCGAAATCTTGGAGCCTTCGTCGATATAGCGGCGGATCGCGACCAGCGCGGCCGGCGTGCAGGTCCGGTAGGTCTGCTGGAAGCCGTTATAGCCGCGGTTGAAGCCGGCGATCATGCGCGAGCGGCGGTCGCCGGTCGGCGTCTCCGCGTCGATCAGCGCCTGCATCTGGTTGCGCCATTTGGCGCCTTCATTGCTGCCGCAGATGCCGCGCAGATAATGCAGCGTGCCGAGGATTTCGGCGAGCCGCTGCAGGTCGCCGTCGAACGGCGCTGCGGCGTCCTCGGCCCGCGCAGGGCAGGCGAGGCAGGCGGCCAGGCAAAGGACGGCGAGAAGGCGTGTCGGCATGGCCTGCGTGATAGCCTCTTAAATGCGCTGGAAGCAAGGCCGCGAAAGCCCGGTCAACTGCCCTAAATCAGGCGCCGCGCGGCCTCGACCACCTCCGGCAGGCCGCCGGTCAGTTTCAGATCGCCGAACTGGCCCGGCTCGACCCATTTGAAATCGTCATGTTCCTCGTTCAGTCGCGGCTCGTTGGCCATCCAGCGCGCCGCGAACGACATGATGAGATAGTGACCGCCGCTACCGCCCGCGAGCAGGCAGCACCTCGCGCCAGCCGGCCAGCGCGACGATATCGATCTTCAGGCCGGCTTCCTCGTCGACCTCGCGCGCGAGCGCGGTATGCAGGGATTCGCCGAATTCGACACGGCCGCCCGGCAGCGACCAGAAGCCGTGGCCCGGCGACTTCGCGCGCTTGAGCAGCAGCACCTTGCCGTCGCGAAAGATCACGGCGCTGACGGCGAGTTGCGGACGCTGGGGAGGAGACGCATCTGGCATCGGCGCCTCACTGGCTCATGATGGAGTCGACGTCGGCTTCCGAGCCGCCATTGATCACGCCGCCGGCGGCCGACACCAGCGGCTTGAGCCAGCCGATCGCCTGCTCGGCGAGCTTGGCGCGCGTCGTGTCCTGGTTCGCCTCGCGCATCGCGGTGCCGACCGCCGACAGGATCGAGGTCATGGTGTCGGTGATCTGCTCGAACTCGGCGCGGATCTCGGGGTCGGCGGACTCATAGGCCGAGATCGCGAGATCGCGCGCCTTGAAATTCGAGGCCATGAAATGCTCGCAATAGGACAGCGGGCACCAGGCCAGAAAATCCTCGCTGCATTCCGGCATGTCGGGATCATCTCGAGCAGCATGATGGCTTCGTTGAAATGATTGAGGTAGTCGGTGGCGAGCCCCGTGCGCGGATTGATGTTGGCGGCCTTGAGCGCCGCCGCGCGGGCCTCGTCCGGATCGGGGCACGCGGAAAGCGGTGTCGGAGAAACGGAGAGGGAAGCCTGTGACGTCATCTGCGACAGTGTTAACAGTGGGGGTTAAAAGGTACTGAACAACCACCTACTTTAGCCTCAGAATGTGCGGACGCTTCGTCATTACCTCGCCTCCGGCGGCAATTCGGCAGGTTTTCGGCTATGCCGAGCAGCCGAATTTCCCGCCGAGGCATAATATCGCGCCGACGCAACCTGTACCTGTCGTGATCCTCGATCAACGGTGCGCGGCATTTCCGGCTGATGCGCTGGGGGCTGATCCCGTCCTGGGTCAAGGATCCCCGTAAAATTACGCTGATGATCAACGCCCGCTCGGAGACGGTCGAGCACAAGCCGGCATTCAAGAACGCGATGCGGCGTCGCCGCTGTCTCATTCCGGCCGACGGCTATTACGAATGGCAGATCGGTGGCGGGGCGCAAGCGGCCGCTGTTCATCTATCGCCGCGACGGCGGCCTGTTCGGACTCGCCGGGCTTGCCGAGACCTGGATCGGACCGAACGGCGAGGAACTCGACACGGTCGCGGTCGTGACCGCGCCCGCAAGCGCCGATCTCGCGGTGCTGCATCCGCGCGTGCCCGTGACCATCAGGCCGGACGATTTCGCGCGCTGGCTCGATTGCTCCAGCGACGACGCGGCGGATGCGATGGCGCTGCTGGTGCCGCCGGAGGAGGGCGAGTTCATCTGGCACGAAGTGTCGACGCGGGTGAATCATGCCGACAATGACGATGCGCAACTGATCCTGCCGATCACCGACGAGCAGCGCGAAGCGGAAGCCGCGCCGAAGCCTGCGAAGCGCGCCGCGCCGCGCAAGGTCGCGCGCGGCCGACGACGGGCAGGGGAGTTTGTTTTAGTCTCCGCTGTCGTCGCCCGCGAAGCGCGCGGGACCCATAACCACAGGCAGTTGTCGTTGCGACGCGCTGTGGCTCTAGCCTTCGCAACATGACGTCCGTGGTTATGGGTCCCGGATCGCGCTCGCTGACGCTCGCTTGTCCGGGACGACAATTGTGTTTGTGGCTATCTCATCCGAAAATATTCAGCCTCGCCTATTGCAGCAGCATGATGGTCTTCGCGTCCATGATGCGGCCGTCGGCGATCATCGCGAGCGCCTCGTCGATCGCAAGCTCCAGCACCTCGATGTCCTCGCCCTCGTCGGGATTGCCGCCGCCGCTACCGATCTTCATGTCGGGCTGGTATTCGCCGACGAAGAAATGCAGCTTCTCGGTCACCGAGCCCGGGCTCATATAGGCCTCGAAGATCTTCCTGATGTCGCGCAGGCGATAGCCGATCTCCTCTTCCGCCTCGGCGCGAATCCGCTTCTCCGGCGACTCGTTGTCGAGCAGGCCGGCGGCCGCCTCGATCAGGAGATCGTCGCAGCCGTTGACATAGGCGGGATAGCGGAACTGCTTGACCAGCATCACCGTGCGCCGCGCCAGATTGTAGGGCAGCAGCGCCGCGCCATTGCCGCGGTCATAGGTCTCGCGATGCTGGGTCTGCCATTCGCCGTCGGCGCGCCGCCATTCGAGCGTCGTGGTCTTCAGCGTGTAATGATTGTCGGAGAGCAGGCGGACGTCCTTGACGCGGATGCGATCGGAGATGGTCATGCTTTGCTTTCCAGGTCACGGCGTCGGGTCGCGGCCGTCGAGCCATTTGGCGAAGGTCGTGCGCTGCTGGTCGTAATAGCCGAGCGACTGGTAGAACGCGTGAACCTTGGCGTTGTCGCCGCGCACCATGAGCTGCAGCTTCATGATGCCGCGTGCGCGCAGCCAATCCTCCGCCGCGGTCATGATCTGCCGGCCATAATCCTTGAGACGGTGGTCGGGATCGACGCTGACGTAATAGACCCAGCCGCGGTGGCCGTCATGGCCGACCAGCACCGAGGCGACCAGCGCGCCGTCGTGACGGCCGAGCAGGATCGTCGAGTTGCGCTCCTTTCGCGCCAGTGCGATATCGCCGGTCGGATCGTTCCATTCGCGGACCAGGCCGGCGCGCTTCCAGAGATGGACGACCTCCGGAACGTCGCGGTCTTCGATCGATGTGATGGTGAGCGCGAGGCCCTTCGAATTGCTTGCTCACAGCACCTTGCCGGGATTCATGATGCCGTTGGGATCGAGCATCGCCTTGACCGCGCGCATCAGCTCGATCGCGGTCTTGTCCTTCACGTCGGGCAGTTCGTCGCGCTTGAGCACGCCGATGCCGTGCTCGGCCGAGATCGAGCCGCCCATCTTCATGCACGATGTCGAACACGACCTTGTTGACCTCGTGCCAGCGCGCGAGGAAATCGGCGCCGTCCGCGCCGACCGGCTGGCTGACATTATAATGGATGTTGCCGTCGCCGAGATGGCCGAACGGCACCGGCCGCGAGCCCGGGATCAGCTTCACCACGGCGGCGTCGGCCTGCGCGAGGAAATCCGGCACCGCCACGACCGGCACGGAGATGTCGTGCTTGATCGAGCCGCCTTCCGGCTTCTGCGCCGCCGACATCTCGTCGCGCAATTTCCAGAACGCCTGGCGCTGGCTCAGATTCGCCGCGATCACGGCATCGTCGACCATGCCGTCTTCCATCGCTTTCGCCAGGATCGCCTCCAGCGTGGCGCGGGCGTCGTCGCGCGGCGACGACAGCTCCATCAGCACATACCAGCGGTGCTTGCCTTGAAGCGGATCGCGCACGTCGATGCCGTGGCGGACCGAGAAATCCACCGCGAGCTCCGAGAGCAGCTCGAAGCTCGTCAGCGTGCCCGCGGCTTCCGCTTGCGAGATCGACAGCAATTTCAGCGCCGCCGCCGGCGACTTCAGCCCGACATAGGCGGTCTCGATCGCGCGCGGCTTCGGAAACAGTTTCAGCGTCGCCGCGGTGATGATGCCGAGCGTGCCTTCGGCGCCGATGAAGAGATTGCGCAGATCGTAGCCGGTGTTGTCCTTTTTCAGTTTCGACAGCAGGTTCATCACGCGGCCGTCGGCGAGCACGACCTCGACGCCGAGCGCCATCTCGCGCGCGACGCCATAGGCCAGCGCGGTGGTGCCGCCGGCATTGGTCGAGAGATTGCCGCCGATGGTGCAGCTTCCTTCCGCGCCGAGCGACAGCGGAAACAGCCGGTCGACCTCGGCGGCGCGCTGCTGCGCGACCTGCAGGATCACGCCGGCCTCGCAGGTCATGGTGTTCGACGCCGTGTCGACGTCGCGGATCCTGTCCATGCGGCGCATCGAGATCACGACCTCGCCATTGTGCGGCGTCTGGCCGCCGACCAGGCCGGTGTTGCCGCCCTGCGGCACCAGCGCGATCTTGTGTTCGTTGGCGAGCTTGCAGATCGCGGCGACCTCGGCGGTCGAGCCGGGACGCAGCACCAGCGGCGAGCGGCCGTGGAACAGGTCGCGCTCCTCGGTGGTGTAAGGCGCGATGTCGGCAGGATCGGTCATCGCATATTTGTCGCCGACGATCGCGCGGAATTTTGCGATCAGCTCCGGCGACAGCGGCGGCGTGTTGGATTGCACGATATTCATTTCCAAATTCCAGTCAGCGTCCGACGGCGGCGCGGCGCAGCCGGTCATTGATGGCTTCACCCAATCCTTCCTCGGGGACAGGCATCACCGCAATGGCCGTCGCGCGCGTCGCGTCGAGCGCGCGAAGATAGCCGAAAAGATTGGCGGCGGCTTCATTGAGATCGCCGCGCGGCGACAGATTCATGACGGCGGCGGCGTTGTCCGCGCCTGGCGCCGGCGCGCCGAAGGCGAGCAGCGCTTCGCCGGCCTCGACGCTGGTCGCGTTGAGCCGCACGCGCGTGCGCGGCGCGTAATGCGAGGCGAGCATGCCCGGCGCCAGCGGCTGCGCGCTGTCGCTTGCCGCATCGGCGGGCGGTTGCAGCAGCGCGCGTCCGAGCACGCGCTCGATTTTTTCGCGCGGCAAGCCCGCCGGGCCGCAGCAGCATCGGCTCCTCGAAGCAGCCGACGATGGTGGACTCGACGCCGACCGCGACCGGCCCGCCATCGACGATCAGGTCGATGCGGCCTTCGAGATCGGCCCTGCACATGCGCGGCCGTTGTCGGCGAGACATGGCCGGAGAGATTGGCCGACGGCGCCACCACGGGACGACCGAACGCGCGCAGGATCGCGCGTGCGACCGGGTGCGAGGGAATGCGGACCGCGATGGTCTCGAGGCCGGCGGTCGCGAGTTCCGCCACCGCGCAATCGGCCGCCCGCGGCAGCACCAGGGTCAGCGGTCCCGGCCAGAAGGCGTCGGCGAGCGCGAGGGCGGTTTCGTCGAAACGGCCGATGGCGCGGGCCGCAGTGAGATCGCTGACATGGGAGATCAGCGGGTTGAAAGCGGGCCGTCCCTTGGCCTGATAGAGGCGGGCGATCGCAAAGGCATTGGTGGCGTCGGCCCCGAGCCCATAAACCGTCTCGGTCGGGAACGCGACCAGCCCGCCCTCGGCGAGCGTCCGCGCGGCAGGCCGCCATGGCGGCCTCGCCGGCCGGCAAAATCGCTGTGGTCAGGCCGGTTTGCACGGGGTCCAATTCCTTGGCTTGGCTTCTTGCGGTGCGGGGAAGGCGACGCTATAAGCCGCGGTCTTAGTCGGAGTGTGGCTCAGCCCGGTAGAGCACTGCGTTCGGGACGCAGGGGTCGCAGGTTCGAATCCTGCCACTCCGACCATTTTGCCTCACAAATTTGTTCTGATTGCTGGTGGCGCTCAAGTCAACCATGCCGCCGGCACGCAGAGGAGCCGCGAAACTCACTCCAGCGTCGAGGGGACAGCCGCACGCCTTGCGGCATGGTCGCGTCCTTTGCGTTCCGGCCGTGACGATCGCGATGCGCGCTTTGTGTGTAGACAAAACGGGAACACACGCTGGGCCAGTCAAGGGAATTCGTCTAAACCGAAAAACGCAGATGAATCCGCTGGTTATCGCCGGGAGGTGGCGCCGCCTGTGCCATGCAGGCACAATGAAAATCCAATCATCGGCGTGTTGGCACGCATCGGCCATCGGCAGCGTGCAGTCATTTCGGACGAACGTGAATGAGCGCGTCACAAACCAGAACCAATACGGAGCGGCCGTCGCCGTCGACCAGCTCCGTTCGAAAGATGACCACGGCGTTGTTCCTCTCCGGCCTGAGGGTTACGCTCTGAACGCGCGTCTTGCCGGTCAAGGTTGCTCCGGGACGGACGGGATTCGGCAAGCGAATCTCGAGGCCCCGCCCAACGATGGCAGCAACCTTGGTCCAGACGGCCTCCACCACCAGGCGCTGGTAAATGGCAATCGTATTGAATCCGCTTGCGATAAGGCCACCGAACGGCCCGGCGGCAGCAGCGGCTGGGTCGGTGTGGATCGGCACTGGATCATACTGATGGGCAAACTGTAATATTTCAGCTTCGGTGATGGTGTAGGTGCCAAGCTGGAACTCTTGGCCTTCGATGAGGTCTTCCGCGTAGAGCATTTAATGCGCGCTCCCCGCGCGTGCGATCTTCTCCACCGTGCGCATCCAGTCGTCGATGTCGCGATCTTCGGGCTGGACCATGATGTGATCGGCGCCAGCGTCGCGATAGGCGCCAAGCCTTGCGCCCAGCTCGGCAGTGTCCTTGCCATCGAAGCTCGTGCGCAGCGAGATAGTGAAGGTCTTGTCCGGCCGCGCCGTGCGCAATCGATTGATCACCGGCGCCGCCGCTTCGGCGGTGAGGCGCGAGCCGTGCCAACCGTCGCAGAGGTTCACCGCACGTTCCAGGGCCTTCTCGGAACTGCCGCCGACCCAAAGTGGAATGGGCGCCGAAGGGGGAGGCTGCATGCGCATCTCCTCGATCTGCGTCGCCCAGTAGCGCGGTTTGAAGGTCACTGGGTCCTGGCTCCACAGCGCGCGCAACAGCGCGATGCTCTCGTCGGTGCGCCGGCCGCGCTCGCGGAACGGCACGCCGAGCGCGGAGAATTCCGCTTCGAGCCAGCCGACCCCGATGCCGAAGATGACGCGCCCGTTGCTCAGCGTCTGCAACGTGGCGAGCTGCTTGGCGATCGACACCGGATGATGCATCGGCAGCACGATCACGCTCGTGCCAAGCCGGACGCGCTTGGTCGCGGCGGCCGCCCACGCAAGGGTAAGGATCGGCTCCAGGAAGGCGGGCGAGGGCGGATAAGGCGCGTCCTTCGGCAGGATGACGTGCTCGCTCACCCACACGTCGGCAAGCCCGAGCTCCTCGGCCTGAACCGCGGCGCGCGTGATCACCTCAGGCGTGGCCTTGCGGCCGATATGCGGCAGATGAACACCGATTTGCATGACGCTCCCCGTGTTTCACATATGAAGTAGGCTCAGATGGCTCGGAGAGCACATGCTGCCGCGGCGACGGTGCGCCCGCAAGAGCTGCGACGGAGAGAACGGCCAGGGCCTCACCACATCGCCGTTCGCGGCGGCAGTGGCGGCAAGCGCTTCGGTCTCACCCCGCGATCTGCGGCAGCACCTTGTCGGTGAGCATGGCGAACGAGCGGCGGCTCAGGGGCGCGGCCATCAGATAGCTCATCCCGGCATCGGTCTCCAGCGCCCGGATCTGATCGACCACTGCCTCTGGCGTGCCGTGCAGGATCACGTCCTCCAGGTAGAACGTGATGGGGTCCTTGCCGTCGAATGTCCGGACTTCCTGGCGATGTGCGCCGTGACCAGGACCCACATAGGAGGCGACGGTCCATTGCGCTGCGCGCCGGGCGACGTCGCGGGCCTTCTCGGCCGTCTCGTCGATGGCGATGAGCCGGGCCATCGGGATCGTGCGGCCACTCTCGCTGAAGCCGGCCGCGGCGAGCGTCTCGCCGTAGTGGCGCCGCTTGCTTGCGAGATCGGCACGCGAGGAATGCGGATCCATCAGTATGGAAAAACCTTTGGCTGCAGCCCACTCGATCGCCGTCATCGAGCTTGCCGCCATCCATGTCGGAGGGTGCGGCGCCTGCAGGGGCTTCGGTAGCACCTCGACAGCGTCGTAGCGGTAATATTTCCCCTCATAGGACAGCTTCTCGTTCGTCCACGCCTTGAGCACGATATCCACCGTCTCGTGGAAGCGGGAGGCGCTTTCCTCGCCCGCGATTCCAAAGGCCGCGAACTCGCTGCGCTCGAAACCGCGCCCCGCTCCCCAGTTGACCCGCCCTCCGGACAGCACGTCGAGCAAGGCTACCTCCTCGGCGAGCCGCAACGGATTGTAGAAGGGGGCAAGCGATACCGCTGTTCCGATCCTCAATCGTTTCGTTCGTGCGGCCGCCATGGTGCCCATCACGTGGACCGAAGGGCACACGGAGAAACCGGAAAAATGATGCTCCGCGAGCCACACCGCGTCGTAGCCCGTGGTGTCCATGACAACGATGCGCTCGAGCGCCATGTCGTAAATCTGGCGCAACGGTACCGATCGGTCCCGCCAGCCGAAGAACTGTAGCACGCCAACCTTCATGTCGGTCTCCGTGAATGCGGACGCCCTGATGATCGGCCATCATATCTCGTTGTCACCGAGGCCTCACCATGTATCGACATACGGATACTTCTTCGTCGTTCGCGGCGGCAGCGGCGGCAAGCGCTTCAGGCTGTTGATGATCCACCTGCGCGTGTCCGCCGGATCGATCACGTCGTCGATGCCACCGCCAACCACCGCGTTCACGGCCTTGGCCTGCTCGTAGGCCTCACCGGTGCGACGTTCGAACTCGGCGCGGCGCGCTTCCGGATCTTCGATCGCCGCGAGTTCCTTGCGATAGCCGAGCTTGACCGCGCCCTCGATGTTCATGCCGGCGAACTCGGCGGTCGGCCACGCCACCGAAAAGAAGCCGACCAGAGAGCCTGCGCCCAGCATCGCCTGCGCGCCGAGGCCATAAGCCTTGCGCACGACGACAGTGAACAGCGGTGCGGTCATGTTGGCGCCGACATTGAAGAGCCGCGTGCAATGGCGCACCAGCGCGGTGCGCTCGACCTCGGGCCCGACCATGATGCCCGGGCAATCGATCAGGTTGAGCACCGGAATATCGAAGGCGTCGCACAGCTGCATGAAGCGCGCACCCTTGTCCGAACCGTCGGAATCGATGGCGCCGGCGAGATGATGCGGATTGTTGGCGATCACACCCATCGGCCGGCCTTCGATGCGCATGAACGCGGTGATGATGCCGATGCCGAATTTTTCGCGGATCTCCAGCACCGAGCCCTTGTCGGCGATGGTATGGACGATGTCGCGCATGTTGTAGAGGCGAAGCCGGTTCTCCGGCACCAGATGGCGCAGCTTGCGCTGGTCGTGTGCCTCCCAGGTCGAGATCGCGCCCTGGAAATACGACAGATATTTCCTGGCGGCGTCGACCGCGGCGAACTCGTCCTTCACGAGGATGTCGATGACCCCGTTCGGCACCTGCACCGATATCGGACCGACCTCCTCCGGCGTGTAGATGCCGAGCCCGCCGCCCTCGATCATTGCCGGTCCGCCCATGCCGATGGTCGTGGACTTCGGTCGCGATGATGACGTCGGAACAGGCGACCAGCGCGGTATTGCCGGCGAAGCAGCGGCCGTTAACCACCGAAATCATCGGCACCAGGCCCGACAACTGCGAGAAGGTGGTGAATGTCCTGGTGTCGATTGCGACGCGAGGACCGGTGTGGTCGTCGCCGGGCCGGCCGCCGCCGCCCTCGCCAAACAGCACAAGCGGCAGACGGAAGCGGTGGCAAGCTCGAAGATGCGATCCTGCTTGTAGTGGTTGCGGCCGCCCTGCGTGCCGGCAAGCACCGTATAGTCATAGTGGACCAGCGCCGCACGCGACCGCGTTTCGTCGAAGAGGTCGCCATTGATCGAGCACATGCCGGCGACGACGCCGTCGCCCGGGGTGTTCCTCCGCAGCTCCTCCATCGCGTAGCGCTGGTGCTGGCGCGCCACGATCAGCGGCCAGTATTCGTTGAACGAACCGGGATCGACCAGGCGTGCGATGTTTTCGCGCGGCATCCTGCCGCCGGTTTTGCGTCGCCGCGCCACCGCCTCGGGCCGGCTCTCGTCCAGCGTGAGCCGGTGGCGCTCGATATTTTCGCGCAGATCATCGCGGATGTGATCGAGATCGACCTCGGCGGCGGCGGCAATTGCTCCACCCTTCACCTCGGCTTCCCGGACAAACACGATCGGAAAGCCTTCACGCACGACGTCGCCCGCGGCCATCGTGACCGAGCGCACGATGCCGGAGTGCGGAGCGGTAATGACGTGCTCCATCTTCATCGCTTCGACGACCGCGACCTGCTGGCCCGCGCGCACCTCATCGCCCTCGACGACGTCGATCGCAACGATGGTGCCTTGAATGGGCGATGCGATGCCGACCGATCCATCGGGACCGGTCATGTCCGGCGCGGCCTGATCAGTTGCCGATGCCGAGCTGTGCTCGGCTTTCACCGCCGCGTCGTGCGCGAACAGCGCGAGCGGATCGCGGTTGTTGACGCGCGCGCCGGCAAAGCCGGTGTCGTTCGCGGCTGCTGCCTTCGCCGTCTCGACGAAGCGCTGGCGCTGCTCGTTTTCAGCGGCGAGATCCTCGACGTGTTCGTCCAGCCAGCGCGTGTGCACCTTGCCGGCAATGAAATCCGGATGGGCGAGAACGTTGCGCAGGAACGCGATATTGGTGCTGACGCCATCGAGGCGGAATTCGCTGAGCGCCCGCGTTTGCGCGGCCGACCGCGACTGCAAAATCCGACGACGGCGAATGGGCGATGACCTTTGCCAGCAGCGAGTTGAACGAATCCGAGGTCTTGTAGCCGGCATAGCCAAAGCCGTCGGTGCGCACGCCCGGTCCGTTCGGCGCTTCATAGACCGTGAGCGTGCCGCCGCCCGGTCGCACCGAACCATCGGGTTTGATCGTCTCCATGTTGACACGGCATTGAATCGCATAGCCGCGCGACGGGATCGGTTTGTCGAGGCCAAGCTCTTTCAGGGTTGCGCCCTGCGCCAGCCTGATCTGGCTCTGCACGAGATCGACGCCGGTCACCTGCTTCGGTGACGGTATGTTCGACCTGCAGCCGCGCGTTGGCCTCGATGAACACGAACGGCTGCACGCCGGTACGGCCCGAGACATCGACCAGGAACTCGAACGTGCCGAGATTGGTGTAGCCGACGCTTTTGGCGAAGCGCACTGCGGCGGCGATGATCTGCTGGCGCAGGCCATCATCCAGCGCCGGCGCCGGCGCGATCTCGACGATCTTCTGGAAGCGGCGTTGCACGCTGCACTCGCGCTCGCCGAGATGTGCGATGCCGCCCTCGTGGTCGCCGAGGATTTGCACCTCGACATGACGGGCGCGCGGGATGAACTCCTCCACATAGACGTCGTTGCGCCCGAACGCGGCCTGCGCCTCGGACTGGCAACGCTGCAAACGCCGCGTCGATCTCCTTGTCGGTCAGCACCACACGGGTGCCGCGGCCGCCGCCGCCGGCCAGTGCCTTGATGATCATCGCGCCGCCGTTCAGCGAGGCAAAGAATTGTCTTGCCTCGTCCAGTGTCACGGCATGATCGAGGCCGCGGATCACCGGCACGCCGGCTTGCTGCGCGGCATGGCGCGCCCGCGCCTTGTCGCCGAACAGGTCGAGATGCCTCACGTCGGGACCGACGAAGAGTCAGCCCGGCATCGCTGCAGGCTTTGGCGAAATCGCCGCGCTCGGCGAGGAAGCCGTAGCCCGGGTGGATGGCATTGCATCCTGCCGCCTGCGCCGCTGAGATCATCGCCTGCACATTCAGATAGGCCGCGGCGCCCCGCGCCGGCAGCAGCCGGACTTCGTCGGCGACGCGAAGATGCAGGCTGTGCGCGTCGTCCTCGGAATAAACCGCGACCGTCGGCAGGTTCATGTCGGCGGCGGCGCGCGCAATGCGGATGGCGATTTCGCCGCGATTGGCGATCAGGAGCTTTGTGATTTTCATGCCTCAATCCAACTTGATGTTGGCTGCGCGGATGACCTCGCCGTAGCGCGCAGCGTCGTCGGCGAGTGCAAGTTTGAAATCCGCGGACGAGGTGGCGACGACGATCAGGCCGATATCGGCGAGCCGTTGCACGATTTCCGGCCTGCGCACCGCCGCCCGGTAGGCCTCCTCGAGTTCGTGCCTGGATCGGGGCCGGCGTGGCTGCCCTGATCGCTATGCCGAAGTCGTTGCTCGCGCGTACATTGGGGTAGCCCACTTCCGCGAAGGTCGGGAGGTCGGGAAATTCCGGCATGCGCTCGGTATAACAGAGGGCCAGCCCGCGCAGTTGACCGGAAAGGATATATTGTCGGCAGTCCGCCACGCCCAGGATGGCCATCTGGATGCGTCCCTCCAACAGGTCGGTCACGATCGCCGGTGTGGCGCGATAGGGAATGTGCGTCAAATCCACACCCGTGGCCATCTTGAACAGCTCGCCTCCAAGATGCACGGACGTGCCGATGCCGGCGCTGGCAAAAGACCACTTGCCCGATTGCGCTTTGGCCGCGGCGACGAACTCGGCGATGGTTTTGACGCCGAGCTGACTTGGCACGGCCATCAGGGTCGGTCCGATGGTCAGCCGCGAGAGCGGCGTAAAGTCGTCCATGCTGAAGGGAAGATTGCGCATCAAGAGCGAGATGATGGAGTAGCTGCTTCCGGTAAACATCAATGTGTAACCATCCGCCGGGGCCGCTGCGACCGCCGCCATGGCCAGCGTGCCGGTCGCGCCCGGACGATTCTCGACAACGATTTGCTGCCCCAGCGATTCCGATACGATCGGGGCGAGCAGCCGCGACAGAATATCCATGGAGCCTCCGGCTCCGAATGGCATGAGCACGCGGATCGGTTTGCTCGGCCATGGGGCGTCCGCACGTGCGGCGGAGCCGGCGACACTCGCCGCGGCGACAACGCTGCCGGTCGCTGCCAGCAACTTTCGCCTCGTCAGCCTCGCGACCATCTCGCTCCTCCCCCCGTTCATGCTTTTATCGGGGATGATGGCATGAGGACTAAGCACCAAACAAGCGACTGCGTCGGCGCGACCGCAAGCCGGCGAGCCATCGAGCTGGCCTGATCCCGTATCTTGCCGCCGCGGGCCTGCCGCTGCATACATTGGGAATGACGCTACTCGGCCGCAGCCTCAACCGCCTCGAAGACGAGCGCTTCCTGCGTGGGCGGGGGCGCTACGTCGCCGATCTCGCCGCATCAGGCGCGCTTCATGGCGTGGTGGTGCGCTCGCCGCATGCGCATGCGCGCATCGTTGCCGTCGATGTCGACAAGGCGCGCGCGATGCCGGGCGTTGCCGCCGTCTTCACCGGCGCCGATCTCGCCGCCGACAATATCGGACCGTTGCCCTGCGCGGTGACCCACATCCCGATGGTCACGCCGCTGGTCGTGCCGCCCTGTCATGCGCTGGCGCGCGAGGTCGTTCGCTATGTCGGCGAACCCGTTGCGTTCGTGGTCGCGGACAGCGAGCAGGCCGCGCGCGACGCGGCCGAGGCCGTCGTCGTCGACTATGCGCCGCTCACGCCGGTGATTTCGCTGGCGGACGCCGTCCTGCCGGGAAGCCCGTCGGTCTGGCCGGAGGCGCCGAACAATATCGCGTTCGAGTTCCGGCGTGGCGAGAGCGCGCCGGTGGAAGCGGCGATCCGCGATGCCGCCCATGTCGTCGAATGCGAGCTCGTCAACAACCGCGTGGTGGCGGCGTCGCTGGAGACGCGCGGTGCGCTCGGCGAGTTCGATGCGACAAGCGGCCGGCTGCATCTGACGGCATCCGCGGCCGGCGCGCATGCGATCCGCGACCTGCTGGCCGGCTCGGTCTTCCACATGCCGCGCGAAAATCTGCGGGTCAGCATTCCCGATGTCGGCGGCGGCTTCGGCATGAAGAACGTGCTGTATCCGGAATGGGTGCTGGTGCTGTGGGCGGCGCGGCGCCTGCGCCGTCCGGTGCAAGTGGATCGAAGATCGCAGCGAGAGCTTCCTCGCCTCCGTGCATGGCCGCGACAGCCGCGTGCGGGCGCGGCTCGCGCTCGATCGTGACGGCAAATTTCTGGCGCTCGATGCGGACGTGCTCGCCGACATGGGCGCCTACATCTCGACGGTGGCGCCGGTCGTGCCGACCATGGCGATGGGCAGCGCGATGGGCGGCGTCTACGACATTCCCCTGGTCGCATTCCGCACCCGCGGCGTCTTCACCAACACGACGCCGGTCGATGCCTATCGCGGCGCCGGCAAGCCCGAGGCGAACTATCTGATCGAGCGCCTGATCGACATCGCCGCCGGTCAGCTCGGGATGGATGCGCTCAGGCTGCGGCGCAGCAACATCGTCCGCCGCTTTCCGCATCGCTCCGCGATGGGGCTGTCGATCGAGCAGGGCAGCTTCGGCCATGCCATCGATCTCGCGCGCAAAGCGACCGAGGGTTTCAAGGCACGTCAGCGGGCTTCGCGCAAACGGGGCAAGTTGCGCGGACTTGGCCTTGCCTGCTTTCTCGAAACCGCGCGCGGCCAGCCCAACGAGGTGGCGGAGTTGCGGGTTGGGGAGGACGGCCGCATCGATCTCAAGGTCGGCACGCATTCCAACGGCCAGAGCCATGAGACGACCTATGCGCAGATCGCCGCGGACGCGCTCGGCCTGCCGCTCGAGCGATTCCTGTTCCGGCAGGGCGACACCGACGCGCTCGATAGCGGCGGCGGCCATGGCGGCGCGCGCTCGATGCATCAGGGCGGCACCGCGGTGCTGATGGCGGCCGAAGGCCTGATCGAGAATGCGAAACGGCTCGCCGCGCGGCTGCTGCAAACAAGTGTCGATGCCGTCCAGTATGACGCGGGCGTGCTCCGCGTCGCCGCGACCGGACAGGAGATCAGCCTCGACGAGGTCGCGCGCGCCTCCTGGCAGACGTCGGACGACGATGTCGCGCCGGGACTTGCGCACAAGGCGACGCATCTGTGCGACCGCTACACGTTTCCGAATGGCTGTCACGTCGCCGAAGTCGAGATCGACCCTGACACGGGCGAGGTGACGCTCGACCGCTACGTGATCTTCGATGATTTCGGCCGATTGCTCGATCCGCGCCTCACGCTTGGCCAGGTCCATGGCGGCGTCACCCAAGGCATCGGCCAGGCGCTGCTCGAACAGGCGCTGTTCGATGCGAGACGGCCAGGTGCTCTCCGGTTCGCTGATGGACTATGCGCTGCCGCGCGCGGCGGATGTGCCCGCGTTCGAGGGCGCGCTCACGTCGGACTTTCCGAGCCGCGCCAACCGGCTCGGCGTCAAGGGCAGCGGTCAGGCCGGCGCGATTGCCTCGCCCGCCACCATCATGAACGCGGTGATGAACGCGCTGGCGCCGCTCGGCGTGAAGCATCTCGACATGCCCGCCACGCCCGCGCGCATCTGGGCAGCGATAAGGGCAGGGCGAGGGTGAGCGCTGACCGCAACGCGGCGACGGTCAGCTGGCCGCTCGCCGATTTCGGTCCACCCGGACAAAGCGCCTGACGCCTGTCTGGTCGAGCACGAACAGACGGGATCGTGCGGGTGACGTCCGTGTCCTGCACCAGTGTCAGCGTGCGATTGTCGAGGATGAGCCACTGACCGTCGACGCGCACCGCGACCGCGGCGTGATCTTCGTCCGGAAACAGGTTTTTCAGAACAATGATCTTCACGTCGTTCCGCGAGAAGCCTGCCTCCAGCAGCGCGACATATTTGACGATGGCGTAGTCTTCGCAATCGCCTCGGCCGGATTGCAGCGTTTCGAGCGGATCGCTCCAGTGATCCGGCACGCCCCATAGTGCCTCGTCGGTGGCGGGAGCGATGGCGAGGTCGACGGCTCTGTTGATCAAGCCAACCCGCGCACGGCCATTCCGGCCGGCGCCTTCGGCGCTGAGGTCGAGCAGACGTTGAGCCGCGGCGGAACACGGTCCGTTCGCGTGGCACTCCGCCATCGCCTGGAAATCACGGGTGAGGCCGACCTCCACGCGGCGCCATTTGGCCGACAAGTCGCCGTCGGCGACCGGTTCGGTATCCATACCGAACAGCGGTGTCGCTCCGGCAGCGTCGGCGGCGAGAGACGAGATGAGCGGCGCGGCACGGCTCGCGGGTCCGAGGCATCCCCCAATCCGGCAAGACGAGGGCCAACAACAACGCGAGCGCGGCGAACGTCGCCGGCAAAGTCACGCCCCGATGCAGCCCTTTTGGTATGACGATCGACATTCAATGTGCCCGACAGCAAGCCATGCCCCGTGACGTAATGTCCTGAAGGCACGGCCCAAGCTGTCGTCACGCAACCCTGCCCGGGCCGTTTTGCGGGTCTGCGGTGCTTGAATGAGCGAGGGAGCAATGGATCACGCGCGGTTCACGGGTTGGTGTATGCCGCTCCGCGCGACCGGCGGCCCGCATTGGCCCATTGTGAACAAACCCATGGGCGGGGTAGGTTCGGCCAACGAAAATGACAATTCGGGGAGCAGCATGGGCAACAAGATCGTCATCGTGGGGGCGGGCGCCGTCGGCGGCTATGCCGGCGCGCATATGGTGCAGGCGGGCGAGGACGTCACCTGGATCGATCCCTGGCCCGAGCATGTCGAGCACATGCGCAAGCATGGCCTGCGCGTCACCCACGCCCGCGACGTGCCGGAGTTCACCGTTCCGGTGCGGGCGCTGCATGTCACCGACGCGCAGCAGCTTGCGAAGGAGAAGCCGGTCGACATCGCCTTTGTCTGCATGAAGTCCTACGACACGGCGTGGGCGACCATGATGATCAGGCAGTATCTCGCGCCGGACGGTTTCGTCGTCTCGCTGCAGAACTGCATGAACGAGGAAACCATCGCCGGCGTGGTCGGCTGGGGCAAGACGCTCGGCTGCATCGCGAGCAGCATCAGCGTGAACCTGCCCGAGCCCGGCCACATCCATCGCGGCGCCGGCAAGGGCGGCGCGGCGCACACCGTGTTCCGCGCCGGCGAGGTGCACGGCCGCATCACCGATCGCGCCAAGGAGATCGGCCGTCTGGTCGGCTTTGCCGACAGCGCGCTGGTCACCAACAATCTCTGGGGCGAGCGCTGGTCCAAGCTCGTCGCCAACGCCATGCAGAACGGGCTCTCGGCCTGCACGGGTCTCTCCGGCGGCCAGATGCTCGAGAGCGAGCCGATCCGCCGCTTCGCCGCGCGCATCGGCAGCGAGGCGATCCGGGTCGGACAGGCGCACGGCTATCGAGCTCGAGGACATCCTGCATCTGGCGCCGGAGACGATCGCGCGCGCGGGCGAGGGCGACGAGGCGGCGACCAAGGCCTATGACGCGCAGCGCTTTGCCGACGGCAAGAAGACGGCGTCCGGGCAGCGACCCTCGATGGGCCAGGACATGGAGAAGGGCCGGCGCACCGAGATCGAGTTCATCAACGGCCACATCGTGCGCGAGGGCGAGAAGCTCGGCATGACCTGCCGCGCCAATGCGATCCTGACCGACATCGTCAAGAAGGTCGAGCGCGGCGAGCTGAAGCAGGATCCGCGGCACATCACCGAGCTGCGGTTGAACTAGTGTTGTTGCGGCTTGCCGTGCTGCTGGCGGCCTGCGTATTGCAGGCCGCCGCGCATGCGCAAGGCGCCGACCGTGTGTCGCTGAGCGAATCCACGATCACGTGGCACACGGTGAAATATGCGACCGACGCCGACAACGGATTCGTCGACGGCTCGCTCGACGAGACTGTCATCGTCGATCGCACGTTCAAGACTTACGTGCTGGAGAATCGCTATCTGAAGGTGACGCTGCTGCCGGAATTCGGCGGGCGCATCCTGTCGATCATCTACAAGCCGACCGGCCATGAGGAGCTGTATCGCACGCAGGTCGGCGTGCCCTACGGCATGAAGGCCGGCAATTTCTACTACGACTGGATGATGGTGCTATGGCGGCATCTTCCCGACATTCCCGACCCCCGAGCACGGCAAGACGTGGCTGAGGCCGTGGGACTTCCGGGTCGTCAAGCAGAGCGATCGTCGAAGTCACTGTGGCGATGTCGATCAAGGACGATGTCGACTTTGCCGCGCGCGCCGGGCCGATTCAAGAAGGGCGCGACGGGCCTGGAAGCGACCTACTAGGTCACGCTGAAAGCCGGCCGCGCCGCGCTCGATGCGCGGCTGGTGCTGAAGAATCCGAACGATCAGGCCGTCGATTACGAATACTGGACCTGCACGACGCTCGCGCCGGGATCGGACCCGCAGCATCCGCTCGCCACCGGCGGCGCGGAAATCGTCGCGCCGGTCGCCGCCTATGTCACGCCGCGCTGGTCGGCCAATATCGCCGAAGCCGACGAGAGCGCGGGCGAGGGCAGGCATCGTTTCGAGAAGCTGCGCTGGTTCAAGAACTGGCCGACCGTGGGCATCGCCTATGCCGCGCCCGACATGGGCGGCTGGCAATTTCTGGGGCGTGATCAACCACGACAACGAGCGAGGGCATCATCCGCATCGCCGACAACAGGGTGACGCGGGGCCTGAAGATGTGGACGTGGGGATTTCCGTCGCTCGCGAACGACGCCGTCGCCCGCACCAAGCCGAACCCGGCGCAGCCCTATGTCGAATTATGGGCGGGCGTGTCGGACCAGTTCTTCCACAGCGCGACGCTGCCCGCGCATCGGGTGAGCTGTCGATCCCGGAGACCTACAGCCCGACCGTCGGCATGAGCGACGTGACGGATGCGAACGAAAACATCCTGGTCAATCTTTCGGCCGACGCGTCGCGCGTGAACCTCGAGTTCTTCAGTCTCGAACCGGCGACGCCGCTGCGCGTCACCTTGAGGCGCGGCGACGCGGTGCTGTTCAATGAGACAGTCACGCCCGATGCGAAGAACGGCAATCGCATCTCGGCGCCAATCCCCGCCGGCAGCAGCGGCGACGTGAAGCTGACGATCGCGACCGCCGACGGCCGAGAACTCATCTCGGCCACGGCCGCGATCAAATAGCAGCGCCTCACGTCCCCGACTTCGCCCGCTCCGCGGCCTGCTTCACCCGCTCCGGATCGGCGGCGATTTTCGACGCCCGCGCGCTCCTGCTCCAGCACCATCACGACGCGGGAGTCGCGGCCCTCCCAGCCGCGGTTGCAGGCCTCCATCATCTCGGAATAGGCGAGATTGCAGATCCGCATGGGCACGCCGAGCTCGCGGCCCGAGCGCGGTTGCAAGCTTGACGTCCTTGGTGGCGAGTTTGAGCGCGAAATCCGGCGGATCGTATTTGCCGGGCAGGAATTGATTGAGGAGGCCGTCGAGCGTGAGACGGCGGCCGGTGACGCCCTGCCGCACGGCCTCCCACAGCGCGACCGGGTCCATGCCGGCCTTGACGCCCATGGTGAAGGTCTCGGCCAGCGCGCAGGAGATCGCGTAGCTCGACATGTTGTGCACGAGCTTGGCGACGGTCGCAGTGCCGATGCCGCCGACATAGGACGGCGCGATCGCCCATCGCGTCGAGCACGCCCTTGAACTTGTCGTAGGTCGCGCGGTCGCCGCCGACCCAGATCGCCATCTTGCGCGACGCCGCGCCCGACGGCCCGCCGCTGACCGGCGCGTCCAGCATCTGCACGCCCTTTTTGGCGAAAGCGTCGTGAAGCCCTTTCACCACGCTCTGCGCGTTGGTCGAGAGATCGAAATAGGCCGCGCCCTTCTTCACGCCTTCGATCAGGCCGTCGGCGCCGAGCGCGACGCGCTCGACATCGGTCGGCTCCGGCAGCGAGGTGAAGATCACGTCGGATTTCTCCGCCAGCGCGCGCGGCGTCTCCGCCCATTCGGCGCCGGCCTGCAGATGATGGCTGGCGGATTGGCGATGCAGATCGTGCACGACGACCTTGTAGCCGGCCTTCTGGATGTTGGTGGCCATCTTGCCACCCATGGTGCCGAGCCCGATGAACCCGACGACGATATTGTCAGCCATTGTTCAGCCCCCCTTGTTGCCTTCGACCAGCACGGTGTAGGCGACCTGCGCGGCCGACATCGCCGCCGGCCAGCCGGCATAGAACGCCATGTGGGTGATCACCTCGGTGATCTCTTCCTGCGTCACGCCATTGTCGATGGCGCGCGTGAGATGCGAGACCAGTTGCTCCGGCCGGTAGGTCGCGACCAGCGCCGCGACCGTGATCAGGCTGCGGTCGCGCTTGGAGAGGCCCTTGCGCTCCCACAAATCGCCATAGACCACGTCGTTGGTGTAATCGACCAGCGCGGGCGTGAAATTCCTGATGCGGTCCCGCTTGGCTGACGGCGGCGCCTTGGCCATTTGCTGCTCCCTGATGTTGTTGCGGGCCGGTCGTGAGGTGCCGGCCCGTTGTTGGTGGCGTTTTGTAACAGGGATGACGTGCCGGCGAAACGGCGCGCTGCCGCCGATCAGGCGATTTCGTTCTTCCGCCGCGCCAGTGCGGACGCGATGTTGCGCTCGGTCAGGTCCATCAGGCGATGCATCGCCGCGCGCGCGCCGTCGGGATTGCGCGCCCAGATCTCGTCGAGGATGGCGCGGTGAAACGGCAGGCTCTTGCGCGGCGCGCCGGGATTGAGCGTCGACAGTTCGAACGACATCCGCAGCGCCGCCTCGACGGTGGCGCCGAACGCGACCAGGAATTCGTTGCCGGTCGCGGTGAGGATGCCGCGGTGGAAGCGCAGGTCCGGCTCGGAATAGGCGCGGCTGTCCATGCCGGCCGCGTCCATCTCGCGATAGGCGCGCTCGATCCGCGCGAGATCGGCGTCCGAGCCGCGCCCGGCGCAGATCGCGGCCGCCTCCGGCTCGACGATGCGCCGCACCTGCAGCAGCTGGCGCGCGAACTCCTCGCTCGGGCGCTGCGCCCAGGTCCATTCCAGCAGCTCGGCGTCGAGCATGTTCCAGTTGACGCGCTCGCGCACATGGGTGCCGGCCTTCTGCCGCGCGGCGATCAGGCCCTTCGCCTTGAGGATCGACAGCGACTCCCGGATCGAGGTGCGGCTGACCGCAAATTGCGAGGCGAGCTCGATCTCGCGCGGCAGCGTCGAGCCTTCCTGCCAGGCGCCGGTCACGATCAGATTGGCGATCTCGCGCGCCACATGGTTGCCGCTCTGGCGTGGTTCGGCGGCCTTGGGCAATCCTGAGTTCCTGGAATATTGTCTGCTTTATTATAGATGTGAAGTCGGATCATAGCTTCAGAAAGCGTGATATTTGAAAGCCATTTGGCTTTTGACAGCATTTTTTATGTCGGTCATATTAACCGCCAAAATCGCAAGGGAGGATGCCATGGCCCAGCAAAAAATCACCCGCGCAGCGGCAGTTCAGCCGCCGGACACTGCTGAAGGCCAGCGCCGCGACGCTCGGCGCGGCCGCCTTTCCGCTGCCCGCGATCGCGCAATCAAAGCCCTTTGCCGGCGTGACGCTGCACGGCGCCTCGTTCCAGCATCGCTTCTTCACGCTGCTGCAGACCTACATCCCCGAGTTCGAGGAGAAGACCGGCATGAAGGTCGACCTGCAGCTCTCGGCCTTCCCGGTCTACAACCAGCAGGCCAATCTCGAGCTGTCGTCCGGCGGCTCGGCCTATGATTTCTGCAACGTCACCTTCATCCTCGCCGCGCGCTGGGTCGCGGCCGGTCTGCTTGCCAATCTCGACGAGTTCACCGCCGATCGAACCTCACGCCGGCCGACTGGAATCCGAAGGATTTCGTCGAAGGCGCGCAGGTGCCTTATCGCGACGCCAAAGGCGCGACCTACGGCTACTCCTGGGAAGGCGGCGCCATGCTGATGGGCCTCTCCCGCATGGACCTGATGGAGAAGAAGGGCCTGAAGATTCCGAAGACCTTCGCCGAGCTGCAGCAGGTCTGCGCCGAGCTCAACGGCACCGACGGCGTCAACGGCATCGTCTCGTTCCAGCTGCATCACTGGAATCTGCCGCCCTACATCCAGGGTTTTGGCGGCAACATCTTCGGGAATCCGCCGGCCGACATCATGCCGGCCTTGAACACGCCGCAGGCGATCGAGGGGGTCGAGTTTTATGCCAATCTGTTGAAGTACGGCGCCGAAGGGCGTGCTGACCTACACCGAGGATCAGGCGCGGCAATCGCTGCTGACCGGCCGCTCCAACATCTTCATCCACTCCAGCGCCTGGGTGACGCCGATCCTGCTCTCGCCCGACAGCAAGGTGAAGGACACTTCGCGCGTCGTGCGCTCGCCGGCGGGCCCCGTGCATGACTGTCCCGCGTCCAACAGCCAGGGCCTCGGCATTCCGAAGAACGCCAAGAACAAGAAGGCGGCCTGGGAGTTCATCAAATGGGCGCTCAGCCCCGAGATTTCGCTGCGGCTGGTCAAGGAGCACGGCCACTCCTCGATCTGCCGCCGCTCGGTGATCCAGAGCGAGGAGTATCGCAAGCTGAACACCGTCAACGGCCAGGACCTCGGCGCGCTCTATCTCGAAGTGCTGGAGCTGCCGGCCAAGGGCGAGAACTACATGGCCTATCGCACGGCCAAGGAGTTCCCGATCGTCGGCGACGTCGTCAACAAGGCGTTCGAGCAGGTCGTCACCGGCCAGCTCTCCGCGCGCGACGCCATGAACGCCGCGCAGGAGCAGGCGGTCGCCAATCTACGCCGCGCCGGAAGCGCGCTTTGACCGACAGCGGCGATCTCGACGCCGGGCGCCGCAGCTTCATCCGCTGGGCGCTGGCGCCGAGCCTGATCGTGCTGTTCCTGATCGCGGTGCTGCCGGCGCTGTATCTGTTCGCGGCGAGCCTGACGCCGTTTCAACTGGCCGAGCCCGGCTCGGCGACGAACTTCAGTGCGCCGTTGCGCAACTATCGCCTGCTGCCGGGCGATCCCCGCTTCGTCAATTCGCTGTGGGTGCAGGCCAAGCTGTCGTTCTGGGGCGTGCTGTTCCAGGTGCTGCTGGGCATGCTGCTGGCGCTGCTGCTGCAACGCGCAGTCGCGCGTGATCGAATTCGCGCGCACGTTCTTTCTGATCCCGATGGTGCTGCCGCCGATCGTGGTCGCCGTGATCTGGAAGCTGATCTACACGCCCGACATCAGCCCGCTCTACTATGCCGCGAGCCTGCTGCACATCGCGATGCCGGCGCTGACCTCGAGCGTCGACTTCGCGCTGATCTCGATCGTCATCGCCGACACCTGGGAGTGGCTGCCGTTCACCTTCCTGATGGTGCTGGCCGCGCTGCAGACCATGCCGGACGAGTTCTCCGAAGCCGCGCTGGTCGACGGCGCCAGCCGCCTGCAGATGTTCTGGTACGTCACGCTGCCGTTCATCGCGCCGATCCTGGTGATCTCAGGCATGTTCCGCCTGATCGACAGCGTGAAGGCGTTTCCGCTGATCTTCCTGTTGACCGGCGGCGGGCCGGGCAGCGTCACCGAGGTCACCAACTACTACGCCTACCTGCTCGCCTTCGACTTCAACGAGATCGGCTATTCCAGCGCCGTCACCATGGTGATGCTGCTGCTGGTCTCCATCGTCAGCCTCGGCCTGATCTGGATGGGCCGGCGGCGGGAGGCGATCGCATGAGCGAGCCGTCCGGACGCCGCGCGGGAGCAGGCCGGCACGTCGCCATCGCGGTGACGCTGTTGATCCTGCTGCTGCCGTTCCTCTGGCTGCTGCAGATGAGCTTCAAGACCAACGACCAGATCCTGCAGTTTCCGCCGCCGCTGATCTTCAAGCCGACGCTGGAGAACTACGCCGCGCTCTGGCACAGCGCGTTCTCGGCGTCCTTCGTCAACACGCTCGCTGAGCGCGTCGTTCTCGACCGCGCTCGCGCTGCTGCTCGGCGTGCCCGCGGCCTAGGCGCTGTCGCGCTGGGCGGGCGCGGCAAGCATGCGCTCGGCTTTGCGATCCTGCTGACGCGCATGGCGCCGCCGATCGCGTTCACCATTCCGTTCTTCCTGTTCTACCGCTGGATCGGCCTGCTCGACACCGTCACCGGGCTGGTGCTGGTCTACACCAGCTTCAACCTGCCGCTGGTGATCTGGATGATGCAGCCGTTCTTCGAGACGGTGCCGCCGTCGCTGGAAGAGGCGGCGCTGGTCGACGGCGCGCCGACCCGCACGGTGTTCCTGGAGATCGTGCTGCCGATGGTCGCGCCGGGCATCGCCGCGACCGCGATCCTCTGCTTCCTCTATGCCTGGAACGATTTCTTCTTCGCGCTGATCCTGACGCGGACCAACGCGCGCACCGCGCCGGTCGCCGTGGTCAACTTCATGAACTACGAAGGCTGGGAATGGGGCAAGATCGCCGCCGGCGGCTCGCTGGTGATGGCGCCGGTGCTGATCTTCTCGCTCGCGGTGCGGCGCTATCTCGTCAGCGGGCTGACGGCGGGCGCGGTGAAGGGATAGAGATGCAGCTTCCGACCGGCGCTTCGCGCGTCGTCTTCATCCTCGCGCATCCGGCCGCCCATGTCAGCGCGCCGCGCTACTACACGCCGTACTTTCGGGAGCAGGGTCTCGACTGGCACATGGTGCCGCTCGACGTCGCACCGGAGCATCTCGCCGAAACCATCCGCACGCTTGCGACGTCGGCGAGCGTCGTCGGCTTCAATCTGACCATGCCGCACAAGCCCGCGGCGTTCGAGCTCTGCGACGCTCGTCAGCGCCGCGCAAGTTCGAGGGCGTGGTCAACACCATCCGGATCGAGAAGGACGGCCGGCTTGCCGGCAAATCCTCCGACGGCGGCGGCTTTCTCGACGCCGCGCGCGAGGCCGGCGTGTTCGATCCCGGCAGCGCCGTGACCACCGTGATCGGCGCGGGCGGGGCAGGGCGCGCGATCTGCCATGCGCTTGCCGCCGTTCAGCTTATCGCGAAGAAAACCACCGGCGATGATGCCTGGTTGTTGGTCGCGTAGTAGAATCCTTGTCGTCCGCCGGTCGGCGCCAGCTTGAAAGTCGCCGACCGGCGTTGCCATGATCCGGCCTCTATGCCGCTGCAGACCGCGTTCGGACGGGGCTAGAGCCCGCTCTGATCCCGAGTCCCTGGGTTCCTTCCGCCTAGTTCGGGTTCAGTGATTTCGATCGCCCGCGGCACCGAATTATTGGATTACTAGCGACCACAACTTCGGAAGTTCGCGACACGGCATGTTCCGCAATGCATCATGAACTTCGGAAAGGGGCACTAGCATGAGCGACGACAGCCACACGCTGCACTCCGATCGCATCAGCGCGACCATGCTCGCGCATGGCGCCGAGCTCTGCTCGCTCAAGACCGCCGATGGACTCGAGCTGCTGTGGCAGGCCGGGCCGGAATGGCCGCGGCATTCGCCGCTGCTGTTTCCGATCATCGGCGAGGTCAGGGACGAGCAGATCCGCGTTCGCGGCAAGGTCTACAAGATGCTGCGCCATGGCGTCGCGCGCGATCACGATTTCACTTTCATCGAGCGCTCGCCGCAATCGTGCAGGCTGGTGCAGGCCGATACGGCCGAGACGCGGGCGCGCTTTCCGTTCGCCTACCGGCTGGTCCTCAGCTACACGCTTCGCGGCGCCGACCTCGAGATCACGATGGCCATCGCAAATCCCAACGATGAAATGCTGCCGTGCTCGATCGGCGGGCATCCGGCGTTGAACTGGCCGTTGCTGCCGGGCTTGCCGAAGGAAAGCTATCGGCTGACCTTCTCGCATGACGAGCCGGCGCCGATCCGGCGCTTGAAGGACGGCTTGCTGCTGCCCGATCCCAGGCCGAGTCCGATCCGGGGCAGGGTGCTCGATCTGTCCGAGCGGCTGTTCGACGACGACGCCATCATCCTCGACAAGCTCGCCAGCACCTCCGTGCGCTATGCCGCCGACAAGGGCCCGGCGCTTGAAGTGTCATGGGACGGCTTTCGCCAGCTCGGCATCTGGTCGAAGCCGGGCGGCGCGCCGTTCCTCTGCATCGAGCCGTGGTACGGCTTCGCCAGCCCGATCGATTTCGACGGCGAGTTTTCCGACAAGCCCGGCCTGATGCACATCCCGCCGGGCGAGGCGCGCGACGTTCCGCTACACGATCGGCGTGCGCTAGCTGGCTTAGGCCATCGCCGGCACGCTTGCCGAGCAGGCGATCGAACACCTCGCGCAAGGTCGCTTCCGGATTCGACAACGCCGCTGCGGCTGCGCCAGGCGACATAGCCGTCGGGACGGACCAGCACCGCGCCGTCGGGCTCGATGCCGTAGGCGCTATGCCAATTGCCGTCGGGATCGCTGATCTCGCTGTCCTTGCCGATGACATGCGTAACCAGCGGCGGCCATGCGATGGTGACGCCCTGCGCGGCGCGCCGCCACGCCTCGCCCTGCGCGCCCGCCATCAGCACGAAGTGCGGTCCGATCAGGTCGATGCTCGAAATCTCCTCATTGCCGCGCTTGAGCCAGACATGCGGCGCGCGGCAGCCGGGTCGCGCCGAGGGGATGTATTCGGTGACTATCCTCGAGCGCGACAGCCGGCGTGCCGTCGGGCACGACGGCCGTCGACTCATAGGTCGCGCCGAAGATCAGGCCCTGCTCGGCCAGAAATTCCTGCCGCGGCAGCACGCCGGCCTTGTTTTCCGTGCGGCCCATCGACATCGCGTTGGCGAGCGAGTTCTGGGTGGTGATGGTGCCGAGCGGTTGGCGCTCGGCGTGATAGCTGTCGAGCAGGCACTCGTCGGCGTTGCCGCGCAGCACGGCCGCGATCTTCCAGGCGAGGTTCTGGACGTCCTGCACGCCGGTGTTGAGACCGAAGCCGCCGGTCGGCGGCATCTCATGCGCGGCGTCGCCGGCGAGGAAGACATTGCCGACGCGATAGCGGTCGGACACGATCGCGGAGGCCTGCCACGGGCTGACGCCGAGCACGGTCACCGGAATATCGGAGATGCCGATGCCCTTGCGGATCAGGTTGACGCAAAATTCCGGCGTGAAATCTTCCGGCGTCCAGCCATATTTCGACGGGCTGTGAATCAGGAAACCCCAGCGGTCGGTGCCGTTGATGGTGAGGAAGGTGCCGCGCAAATCATCGAGCTCGACGAAATACAGCGCGGCCGGGCGGTCCTTGACCCATTGCGTGAGGTTGGCGTGGAACAGGATGTTGACGCTGTCGTAGACCTTTTCCGTGCCTTCCATCGTCACGCCGAGCGCGCGGCGCACCTTGCTCTGCGCGCCCTCGGCCGCGATCAGGTAGCGCGCCTTGAATGTCGTCTCCTCGCCGGTGGTGCGATCGGTCAGTGTGCCGGTGACGCCGTCGGCGGTTTGCGTGAACGACGTCAACTCGGTGTTGAAGCGCAGTTCGCCGGGGCTGGCGGCTTCCGCGAAGCGGCGGATCACCGGCTCGAGATCGTCCTGCGCGCACAGGCAATTCTTCACCGGCGTCATCGCCATGTTCTTCGCGAGCGCGCGGCCGGGCACGAGGCGATGGATCTCGCGTCCCGCCAACGTCTCGGTCCAGACGATCAGGCCGGTGCCGGTTTGCGACAGACCTGCCGCGCGCACCGCTTCCTCGATGCCGCATTGCCGGAACAGCTCCATGGTGCGGGCATTGATGCCGCGCGCCTTCGGCGTCAGCGCCGTGCCGGGATGACGTTCCACCATCAGCGACTTCACGCCGTGCTGCGACAGCAGCAGCGAGGCCATCAGTCCGACCGGACCGCCGCCGGAGATCAGAACGGGGATATCGAGCATGTCGTTTCCTTTTCTTCTTTGATCAGCCGATATCCATCGGCTTGCCGTGCGGCTCGCGGCGGAAGGCGAAGATCGCGATCAGCGCCGCCAGTTCGCAGGCGGCGAGGAACAGGAAGGCCGGCGCCACCGCATCCGTGGTCGCCTTCGGCGAGACCAGGTCGTTGCTGCCCGCGATCAGCGCGAGGCAGACCGGCCCCATGATCTTGCCGATGCCGTTGGAAGCCTGCGCGAGGCCGAAGGCGCGGCCGCCGAGCGAGACCGGAAACACCTCGACCACGTAGGGCGAGATGTTGGAGAACATGCCGCTGTAGAACGCCGCGCCGAAGATGATCAGCACCACGAAGGCCGGATAGCCGAAGATGAACTCGCGATAGAAGGCGAAGATCGCGAGCATGATCATGATCGAAACGGTCGTGCCGACCATCGCCGCGCCGCGGCGGCCGATATAGAGCGGCAGCACCGAGAACATCACGCGGCCGAGCAGCGAGGAGAGGCTGACGTAGACGAAGTAGCCGGCCGCCTCGTGCGGTTTGATCTTGAGAAGCTGCGACAGGATGGTCGGGCCCCAGAGCTGCACGCCATAGGTGGCGGTGGAGATGCCGACCCAGATCACCACCACCCACCAGAACCGCGTCTGGTCGCCCAGCAACTCGGCGATCGAGCCTGCCTTCTTCGTGGGCGGCGCCGCTGACGGCAGCGAGATGCTGCTCTCGGCAACGCCAAGCAGCTTGGCCGCCTCGCGCCGTGCATCTTCGTTGCGGCCGCGCGACAGCAGCCAGCGTACCGACTCCGGCACGATCCAGAGGATCAGCAGCGAGGTGACGATCGGCGCAGCGCCCGTGAAGGCCACGCCGCGCCAGCCGATGACGGGCAGCAGGCTTGCCGAAACCATCGCCGCGAACATGGTGCCGAGCGCGACCGGCACCACCATCATGCTGGAGACGAAGGTGCGATAGCGGGTCGGCGTGATCTCGACGATCAGCGGGTTCTGCGCGGTCGTCGCCGCCATCGAGCCGAAGCCGACGACGAAGCGCAGCAGCGAGAAAAGGATCCAGGCGCCGTCGGGGATCAGCGCGATGCTTCCCGCGCCCAGCGCGAAGATGAAGCCGCCGCCCCAGACCATCCGCTTGCGCCCGACGATGTCGGCGAACCGGCCGCCGATCACCGCGCCGGCGATGGCGCCGACGCCCGACGACAGCAGCATCACGGCGCTCTGGCCGTAGGTGAGGTGCCAGCCGGGCGCCAACACCGAGACGAGATAGCCGACCAGGAAGAAGTCGTAGAACTCGAACATCTCCTGCATCACGATCAGGGCGATCGTCGCGTAGTAGCGCGGCGTCAGGGGCGATTTCTCGATTGCGGTGAGCCAGTCCTGCGCGCCGTCTCGCGCGGCTGCGCTCGCGGCGCTGTCCTGTAGCCCGGCCGGTGCGACGCCGTGGGCGTCGAGCGTCACGTCTGCCATGTGTTTCCCCCGGAATGCCGGCTACCGCTGTCATTGCGCAGCGGTTGGTATGACCGGACGATCCGGCCGTCAAGGCTAACACCGGCCGATCGATTGCGCACGCGCCATTTGGTTGAAAACGCATGATGCGCGTGCGGTGCGGCGATGCACGCTTTCGCCGATCAATAAACCGTGTGAGGGAATATGCTATTCCTTGCTCGTCCCGGCGCGGCTATATCAATCACATGCAGGACGAAGCTTCAGGGGTGAGACGGCGCGATCTGCTTTCGCTGATCGGGGCGATGGCGGGCAGTGCTGCGATGTATCACGCCATGACCAGCCTCGGCTTTGCGTCGGAGTCGCGCTACCAGGGCCCGATCAAGCTGGAAGGCGACGCGAAGGGCGCTTCCGTGCTGATCCTCGGCGCGGGCCTCGCCGGCATGACCGCGGCGCTGGAACTGCGCAACGCCGGCTACAAGGTGCAGCTGCTCGAATACAATGCGCGCGCCGGCGGCCGCAACTGGACCCTGCGCGGCGGCGACAGCTTCACCGAGCTCGGCGGCTTCACGCAGAAATGCGAATTCGAGGACGGGCTCTACATCAATCCCGGCCCGTGGCGGATTCCCTATCATCACCGCGCGCTGCTCGATTACTGCAGGCGGCTCAATGTCGCGCTGGAATCCTTCATCCAGCTCAATCACAACGCCTATCTGCACGCCGCGCGCGCCTTCGGCGGCGCGCCGCAGCGCATCCGCAGCGTGAAGGCGGATTTCCAGGGCCAGATCGCCGAGCTGCTGGCGAAGTCGACCAAGCAGGGCCGGCTCGACGAGGCCGTCACCAAGGAGGATCAGGAAATCCTGCTGCAGGCGCTGCGCTCCTGGGGCGCGCTCGACCGCAACTACAATTACAAGGCCAATCTGTTCTCCGCCGAAACCCGCGGCTATGCCACCGCGCCCGGCGGCGGGCTCACCGCGATGCCGGTGCCGAGCGATCCCGTCGCGCTCTCGGACATTTTGAAATCGCGCGTCTGGCGCTATTTGCAGAATTTCGCCAACTACAATTTCCAGACCACCATGTTCCAGCCGGTCGGCGGCATGGACATGATCGGCAAGGCGTTCGCGCGCGAGATCGGCGACCTCATCCGCTACAATGCCAAGGTGACGGGCATCGCGCAGAACGATCGCGGCGTCACCGTGAGCTATGTCGACACGACGAACGCCGGCGAGACGCAGACCGCGACCGCCGACTGGTGCGTCTGCACCATTCCGCTGTCGATCCTGAGCCAGCTGCCGCTCCAGGTCGGGACCGCGATGAAGTCGGCGATCGACGCCGTGCCCTATGCCGGCGCGGTCAAGATCGGGCTGCAGTTCAAGCGCCGCTTCTGGGAAGAGGACGACGCGATCTATGGCGGCATCAGCTACACCGATTTGCCGATCCGCCAGATCGCCTATCCCAACACGGGCTTCAACAGAACCGGCCGCGGCGTGCTGCTCGGCGCCTATCTGTTCGACGGCGCCAACGCCTACGAGTTCACCGCGATGCCGCCGGAGGAGCGGGTCAAGCGCGCGGTCGAGTTCGGCGCCGCGATCCATCCGCAATACAAAAGCGAATTCGAGAACGGCGTCGCGGTGGCCTGGCATCGCGTGCCCTTCACGCTCGGCTGCAGCGGCGACTGGTCGGAGGAGGGGCGCACGCAGCACTACAGGAATCTCTGCCAGATCGACGGACGCATCGTGCTCGCGGGCGAGCACGCCTCCGCGCTGCCGGCCTGGCAGGAGGGCGCGATCCTCTCGGCGCTCGATGCGATCGCTCGGCTGCACCAGCGCGTGGTGAAGACATGAGGCGGGTCGTTCTCGCAGGCGTGCTGGCGCTGATCCCGGCGGCTTCGCTCGCGCAGGAGGGCCAGCGCGTGTTCTCATCGGGCTATCGCTTTGTCGAGATGAGCGGGGAGGAGCTGTTCAACAATGTCTGCCGCGGCTGCCACATGCCGGACGGGCTGGGTGCGAGCGGGGCGGGGAGCTATCCGTCGCTGGCGAAAAATCAAAACCTGCAATCGAGCGGCTATCCGATCACGCTGGTGGTCCGCGGCCAGCGCGCGATGCCGCCGTTCGGCGACATGATGAACGACGACCAGGTCGCGGCCGTCGTGAACTATGTGCGCACGCATTTCGGCAACAATTATCGCGACGCGGTGACGGCCAAGGACGTCAAGGACGCAAGAAAATAAGGGGGCGAATATGAGGTACAGGGCGTTGCTGCTTGTTGCGGCGCTCTCGATGGCGGGCGCGGCGCGCGCCGAAGTGATCAGGCATCCGATTCCCAATTCGACCTTTCCGATCGCGCAAGCCGTCGAGGTCAAGGGTCCGGTCACGACCTATTATGTCAGCGGTCAGGTGCCGCCGGCCGTCAACAAGGATGCCGATCCGCAAAGCCTTGCCGCCTATGGCGACGTCACCACCCAGACCGTCGGCGTGCTCACCCGCATCAAGGGAATTCTGGAAGGCCTCGGCCTGACCATGGCCGACGTCGTCAAGATGCAGGTGTTCCTGGTGCACAGCCCGTCCGCGCCGATGGATTTCGGCGCCTTCATGAAGGGCTATACGCAGTTCTTCAGCCAGCCCAATCTGCCGGCGCGCTCGGTGCTCGGCGTCGCCTCGCTCGCCAATCCCGGCTTCCTGGTCGAGATCGAGGTGATCGCGGTGAAGGATGCGAAATAAGCGCGATGTGACCGGCGCGCGTGACGGGCAGAAGCGCTTGCCCGGACGCGCGCGGCCTGTTGGAATGAACCGAACGACACGGGAGAGCGATATGAGCGCACGCAACTATCGGCATGGTCCTGGTTTCCGCGGCGCTGCTCGCGCTTCCCGCCCGCGCCGACAGCCTGACGCCGGACCAGCAACGCGCGCACGACATCTACAAGGAGCTGGTCGAGATCGACACCACGACCGCGACCGGCGACACCAGGCAGGCGGCCGAGGCGATGGCGGCGCGGCTGAAGGCGGCGGGCTTCGCGGACGCCGACGTGCAGGTGTTCTCGCCCGCGCCGCGCAAGGGCAATCTGGTCGCGCGCCTGCACGGCACCGGCGCGCGCAAGCCGATCCTGCTGGTGGCGCATCTCGACGTGGTGCCGGCGCTGCGCTCGGACTGGTCGGTCGATCCGTTCAAGCTGACCGAGCAGGACGGCTATTATTACGCGCGCGGCTCCAGCGACGACAAATACATGGCGGCGTCCTTCATCGCCAATCTGATCCGCTACAAGAACGAAGGCTACAAGCCCGACCGCGACATCATCGTGGCGCTGGAGACCGACGAGGAAATCCTCGATCGCGACGCGCTCGGCATCCAGTGGCTGCTTGAAGAACCATCGCGACCTGATCGATGCCGAGTTCGCGCTGAACGAGGGCGGCGGCGTCGGCCTGAAGGACGGCAAGGCGATCCGCAACTCGATCCAGACCAGCGAGAAGGTCTCGATCAGCTTCCAGCTCGAGGTCACGAACAGCGGCGGCCACTCCTCGGTGCCGCGCAAGGACAACGCGATCTATCGGCTGGCCGACGGGCTGGCGCGGCTCGCGAAGTTCGATTTTCCGCTGCACCTGAACGAGACGACGCGCGGCTTCTTCGAACGCTCCGCGCAGCTCGAGACGCGGACAGATGGCGGCCGACATGAAGGCCGTCGTCGCCGAGAAGCCCGATCCCGAGGCGCTCGCGCGGCTCGGCAACAACGCCGGCTACAACGCGCAGCTCCGCACCACCTGCGTCGCGACCATGCTGCAGGGCGGTCACGCCGTGAACGCGCTGCCGCAGCTTGCGACCGCCAAGGTCAATTGCCGGGTGATGCCGGGCGAGCCGATCGAGGAGATCAAGGCGACGCTGGTGCGCGTGCTGGCCGACGACCAGATCACGGTGACGCAGGAAGGGCAGGCGGTGCTGAGCGAGCCGTCGAAGCTGAGCGAGGAGATCGTCGGCGCGATCGAGAAGCTGTCGCATGAGATCTGGCCGGACGCCGTGGTGCTGCCGATCATGAGCGCGGGCGCCACCGACGGCAGCTATCTGCGCAACGCCGGCATTCCGACCTACGGCCATTCCGGCATGGCCAACGACATCAACGACATCCGCGCCCACGGCAAGGACGAGCGGGTGCCGGTGAAGTCGTTCTACCAGGGCAATGAATATCTCTATCGCCTGGTGAAGATGCTGTCGGGCGGCAACTAGCCGGCCCTCCACCACGCCGGGCGAGGGATGTCCCCTAATCGTCGCCGACGTGCGGTGGCATGTTGCGGGCGCCGTTGGTGCTCGGACGTTCCGCTTCGATGCGGACGGCGCGCGATTGAGCGCGACCGCGAACCCGTCAGGAATGTCCGCTGGCCGATATGTGTGGCAACGACACCAGTTGCAGCGGATTCCATCGGGCTGTCCGAAGACAAATAACACACGAGGTTCAGTCTCGTCCGCTACCGAGTGCCCCGATTTGGAGTCTGTGCGGTGACCCTGAATTTCCACCAGCCAGCGGCCCTGTGTTGCAATAACGACCAACCCAAAGCGGGCGTGGCACGCGGCCCGCCGCATCCAGATGATCCGGCCATGGTTAAGGCGAGTGGACGCCTTGAGCCGAAGCTCGATAAACTCAGCGAACCCAGATAGGTATCTGCCAAGGCCAATTGCAAAAGCAACGGAAACACGCACATGCAAGACCTTACCGGACGGACAGCCTTCGTCACCGGAGCAGCATCAGGCATCGGATTAGGGATCGCCACGGCGCTGTCGCACGCCGGGGTGAATGTCATGTTATGCGACATCGAGGAAGAGGCGTTAGCAACGGCTGTAGCGAAATTGAAACTTACCAACGCCGACGTTGACGGCGTGAGAGCGGATGTATCGCTTAAAGCAGACCTCCAAGCCGCAGCGGATGCCACCGTGTCGCGCTACGGAAAAGTCCATATTCTGGTCAACAATGCGGGGGTCGCCGGCGGCCGGGGTTATGGTCATTGGACAGATGCGGGTTGGAATTGGGTTCTCGACGTCAATCTGATGTCGGTGATTTGGGGCATCGAGATTTTCGGTCCGCTGATCGAGGCGCACGGCGAAGGAGGGCAAGTTGTTTCCACGGCGTCCGTCTTCGGGCTGATCGCTGGAGGAACTCCGCAGTATGATGTGACCAAATATGGAGTGGTGGCTCTGTCCGAAGGACTGCGTAAGGCGCTCGCGCCGCGGAAAATCGGGGTATCCGTCCTGTGTCCGGGCGTTGTCCGCACTCAGATCTTTAATTTTCGTCGCAACGTGCCGCAGCGGATCGTCGAGAAGATCGGCAGTCCGCCGACGGAAGGACCGATCGCCGATATTATCAAGGCACTCCAGGAGCGGATCAACAAATTTGGCATCGATCCGCTCTATGTCGGCGAACTGGTTCGCGAGGCAATCGAAAATGACTGGCCCTACATCTTCACCGACACCGAGCACGAAGCCACGATCGACAGGCGCTTCGCCGCGATCAAGCAGGGCTTCGACCGCATCCGCGGAAGGACGCCGCGGCGCTAGCTTATCGCAGTCTGCTCACGGCCGCTTTTGGCACAAACCGGGCATGGCGGATCAAGCCAACGATGTCCGGTCTTGGGGACAGAACGGACGACGTCCAGGCTTCACGGCTTGAAGTCCGCCGATGAGCCAAAGCCGACCCTCGGATCGGTAGGGATGTGACGACGCGAGCGAGCGGACTATGCGCTACGAATTTCCGCCGGGACTGCTGCGTCATCCAGGCACCCGGATGATCGGATGGCCCTCATCGCCGCATGCGAAACTGCAAATGTTGCAACGGCTGTCCAGGCTGTGTTGATAGTCCTAGGGCAAATATCGCTGAACAGACTTTGGAAGTTCCCGCCGACGTCGCGCGAGGGACGATCGGGGGAATGGAATCCCCGATCTATTTTCCACGCGCAACGACGACATTTGCAGCGATTCGATCGGGCTGTCCGAAAACAAATGACACACGAGGTTCAGCTGTCCGCTATCGTGTGTCCCTGTTTCGATTTTGTGCGGTGACCCTGAATTTCCCCCCGGCCAGCATGCCGGTGCAATACCACCAGGATCGTTGTCGCTCCCAGCCCAGGAACATTTTGGTTTCCGTGCATTGCACGTAGTCCCTGTGGGTGAGTGTGTCTTTGCAGGTTGCCGAGACAACCGAGTAGTACCCCGCCGACTCGCTGCATCCAACCCATGGGTCCTTGCCGTGTCTGAAGCTGGATTCGCAACCATCGTTGCAACTGCTGGCCTCTCTCTCGAGCTTGGCAAGCTTCCACATGACCGAACCCGTCGCATACGACGGCGTCCCGGACGCCGTTCCCGTGCGTCGCGATGTCCGGCCCGCCCGGTGTGCCACCCGACCGGAGCCTTGTGACCTTTCCTCCCGTTGCGGCCTCGCCACTTGCCTCGGCGCTTCGACCGTGACGCTGGGAAGCGGGGCGTTTGGTGTGGTTTGCGCCATTGCCGTACCGCTCAGGCAGCTCAGCAATGCGATTGACAGGATAGCGACAACCGAGGGCACGAAAAGGCTCGATGACATTCTCATAACGCGTTCTCCGACATCGCTTTTTGCCAAAAGGAAGCGAAGCATCACTGGAAGTGTCCGATGTATCTCGCGAATTTCCGCTTGTGTCCGTTTTGAAATTTTCCATGTCGGCGCGGCGGGTCGATACATTACGGTACAAACAGAATGTCGCTTGCCTCGCCGGTTGGGCGCGCTCTGCCGACAGCCTGCACTGGTCTCGTCAGGAGGCGGAAGGGCCCTTGTCCGCTGTTGGCCTTGCAGCGATTCGATCGGGCTGTCCGAGGACAAACGGCGCACGAGGTTCAGCTGTCCGCTATCGAGCCTCGATGCGCCTGCGCTATCTGCTTCGATTCCCTGCGGTGGCGCGCCACCTGAGAATGTCCGTTCGTGGAGGTAAAGCAAGCTTCGACGGCTATTGCCGACGTCCCGATCGCTTTCGGGTCAATAGCGCAACGTCCGCATTTCGACGAACTTCTCCCCGGCCAACTTCCCCCCTGCGAGCAGGCTGCTGCAATACCACCAGGCGTCGGCGTTTCTCCAACCCAAAAACTGAGTGGTGTCCTTGCATTCATAGTAGGTTTTGTAGTTGCGTACGTTTCTGCAGGTATTCGAGAAGCCAAATTCAGCCCCCGACACGGAGCAGCCATTCCAGGGTTGGTTGCCGTACTTGAAACTCGAGTTGCAACCATCGGTGCAATTGCTGCTGGTTCTCTCGAGCTCGGTAAGTTTCGCCATGACCGAACCCGGCGCATACGACGATGTCCGAGTCGCTGTTGAGCGCGCGTCCGGGTGGCCCGCGCTGTCCGGCGACCTGCACCGGTGTTTGCCGACTGCACCGGCTTGTGCCTCGCCACCTGGTTCGGCGCCTGGACTGTGACGCTGGGAAGCGAGCTGGAAGAGCCTGGTGTGGTTTGCGACATTGCCGGGCCGGTGAGGCTACACAGCAACGCCGTTGACAGGATAGCGACAGCCGAGGGCGCGACAAGGCTTGCTGACATTCTCATAACTCGTTCCCCCAAATCCGGGGGCTGTTACCGACGTCCTGATCGCTTTCGGGTCAATAGCGCAACGTCCGCATTTCGACGAACTTCTCCCCGGCCAACTTCCCCCCTGCGAGCAGGCTGCTGCAATACCACCAGGCGTCATTGTTTCTCCAACCCAAAAACTGAGTGGTGTCCTTGCATTCAAAATAGGTCTTGTAGTTGCGTCCGTTTCTGCATGTCACCGAGAAACCAAATACAGCCCCGGACCCGGAGCAGCCATTCCAGGGTTGGTTGCCGTACTTGAAACTTGTTGCGCAACCATCGGTGCAATTGCTGCTGGTTCTCTCGAGCTGGGCAAGCTTCGCCATGACCGAACCCGGCGCAGGCGGTGCCGTCCCAGTGGGTCTTTGAGCGGACGTCCGAGCGGCTGGTGCTGTCCGGCGACCTGCACCGGTGTTTGCCGTCCGCTCCGGCCTGTGTGGCGGTCTCGCCAGTGGCTTCGGCGCCACGACCGTGACGCTGGGAAGCGTGGAGCCTGGTGTGGTTTGCGACATTGCCGGACCGGTGAGGCTACACAGCAACGCAATTGACAGGATGGCGAGAGCCGAGGGCGCGACGAAGCTTGATGACATTCTCATAACTCGTTCTCCCAAATGCCGTCCCGGTGCGGACACCGCACCAAATATCCAACCAGCCGTTCCGTTCGGGCCGGCATCAGGCTGCGGCGCAGTTACCGACGTCCCTGCGGCCTGAGCTCGGCGACCAACTTGTTGCCGGCGAGCAGGCTGGTGCAATACCACCAGATGCCATTGCGGTTCCAGCCAGTCAGCAGTCCGTGTTCCGTGCACTCGGCGTAGGATTTGAAGTTGTGCACGTTTCTGCAGGTGGCCGAGAAAATGTCGCCGGTCGTGGAGCATCCATTCCAGGGCTGGTTGCCGTACTTGAAGCTCGACTGGCAACCATCGTTGCAATTGCTGCTGGTTTTCTCGAGCTCTTTGAGCTTCGCCATGACCGAACCCGGCGCAGGCGTTGGCGTCCGGGTGGCCGTCTCGATGGGCGCGTGGGTGGCCGGCGCTGTCCGGCGACCTGCACCGGTGTTTGCCGTCCGCTCCGGCCTGTGTGGCGGTCTCGCCAGTGGCTTCGGCGCCTACGACCGTGACGCTGGGAAGCGTGGAGCCTGGTGTGGTTTGCGACATTGCCGCGCCGGTGAGGCTGACACAGCAACGCAGTCGACAGGATAGCGACAGCCGAGGACGCGACGAAGCTTGATGACATTGTCATAACTCGTTCTCCCAAATCCGGACCTGAATGCCGTCCCGGTGCGGACGCCGCATCAGTATCCAACCAGCCGTTCCGTTCGGGCCGGCATGTCCTTGTCCGGGTCCATCGACATCGCTTTCTCCCCAAAAGGAAGAGAAGCATCACTGGAAGTGTCCGATGTATCTTGCGAATTTCCGCTGGTGTCCGTTTTGAAATTTTCCATGTCAGCCCGGTAGGCCGATACATTACGTTACAAAATAGGATGTCGCTTGCCTCGCCGGTTGGGTACTGTGGCGTGTATGGGAAACTCGGACCACATTCTCGTCGTCGACGATGACCTGGGTCTGCGCGAGCTGCTGGACCGATACTTTGCCGGCCACGGCTATCGGGTGACGACGGTCGCCAACGGCCGGCAGATGCGCGAGGTTCTCGCAAACCACCGGATCGATCTGATCGTACTCGACCTCATGCTGCCGGGGGACGACGGCCTCACGCTCTGCCGCAACCTGCGCGCAAATCAACCCTATGACATTCCGATCCTGATGCTGACGGCGCGCGGTGATGAAGCAGACCGGATCGTCGGCCTCGAGATGGGGGCAGACGACTACCTCACGAAGCCGTTTGCCCCGCGTGAGCTGCTCGCGCGAATCCGCTCGGTCTTGCGCAGGGCCGAGATGCTGCCCCGCAACCTTGCGGCATCGGAGAAAGCCCGCCTCTTTCGCTTCGGCGAATGGAAGCTCGATACGGCCGGGCGTTTCCTGGTCGACTCCGACGGGACCGTGGTCTCGTTGAGCGGCGCCGAATACCGGTTGTTGCGCGTGTTTCTCGATCACCCGCAACATGTCCTCAATCGCGATCAACTGCTCGACCTGACGCAAGGCCGTGAGGCCGAAGTCTTCGATCGGTCGATAGACCTTCTTGTGAGCCGCCTTCGCCAGCGATTGCGCGACGACGCCCGGGAGCCGTCCTACATCAAGACGGTGCGCAGCGAAGGCTACGTCTTCGCAGTCTCCGTCGAAGCATTGCCGGAGCCGTCATGAGCGCCCGTTTTCGGCGTATGGCGGCGCGTCTTTGGCCGGACTCGCTGTTCGGCCGGCTGGCGATGATCCTGTTTTCCGGCCTTGTGGCTGCACATGTGCTGGCCTTCGTTTTGATTGTCCTCGACCGCTATCGCGATCGAAGACGAACTGGGGAGCAAATATGCTGCCGTGGACATCGCGCAAGCGGTCGCTATCCTCGACTACCTCAAGCCTGAAGAAAGACCCGCCTGGCTCGACCGCCTCGCTCGACGCAATTATCGATACGTTCTCAGGGATGGGGGAGAGCTGGAAGCGGACACGCCCAAATGGCGACAAGCGAACATCGCGCGTTTGAGGGCCGCGCTGGGGCCCGCCCACGACGCGAACTTTGTCTACTTCGATCCACCGCAGCGATCGCAGACGGGGCATACTCATGCACCTGAAGGACGGCAGCCCGCTGACGCTCGAGATCTTTGCGCCGAGGGAAATCATTTCGCCCTGGTTGCCGGCGGCGCTCGCCGTTCAACTCTGTATCATCGCATTCTTCGTCTGGCTTGCCGTGAAGCTCGCGACGCAACCGCTGGCGCGCCTCGAGCACGCGGCCAACAGCCTGGGCTCGGATTTGCGCGGTGAGCCGCTGCCGGAGGATGGTCCGAAGGAAGTGGCGCGCGCCGCTACCGCGCTCAACGCCATGCAGCGGCGCATTGCCGAGCAGGTCGCGGAACGGATCCAGATTCTGGCGGCGATCTCGCACGATCTTCAGACCCCGATCACGCGCATGCGGCTGCGCGCCGATTTCCTGGGTGACAGCGACGCCAAGGAAAAGCTGCAGGGCGACCTTCAGGAAATGCAGACGCTCGTCAAGCAGGGTCTCGCCCTGGCGCGGGAGTACGACGGCATTGGCCCGCCGGCCACCGCGCATGTCGCCGTCGAAGCAGTCGCGGGAGCCGTCATGAGCGCCCGTTTTCGGCGTATGGCGGCGCGTCTTTGGCCGGACTCACTGTTCCGCCGGCTGGCGATCATTCTGTTCGCCGGTCTGCTGGCTGCACATGTGCTGTCCTTTGGTCTGGTCGCCCTCAATGTCTTCGGCCCCAGCGACGAGTTGTCGGATGACTATTTCATGAGGTCGGTCGCGACGGCGGTCGCTATCCTCGACCGGGTCAAGCCCGAAGAAAGACCCGCATGGCTCGACCGCCTCGCTCAAACGACATATCGATACGTTCTTGGAGGTGGCGGCGAGGTCTACGAACCACTCAAACGCTCGAGGGGAAGCGTTTATGGCGGCCCTTAGGGCCGAGCTTGGGGCCGGCCACGACGCGAACTATGTCTACCTCGATTCGCCGACGCGATCGAAAAGAGGCATGCTCATTCACCTCAAGGACGGCAGTCCGTTGACGATCGAATACATCCGACAGAGGACGCTCATTTCGCCCTGGTTGCCCGCGGCGCTCGCCGTTCAACTCTGTCTTCTCGCCTTCTTCACCTGGGTTGCCGTCAAGCTCGCGACACAACCGCTGGCGCGCCTCGAGCGCGCGGCCAACGGCCTGGGTTCGGATCTGCGCGGCGAGTTGCTCCCGGAGGATGGTCCGAAGGAAGTGGCGCGCGCCGCCACCGCATTCAATGCCATGCAGCGGCGCATTGCCGAGCAGGTCGCGGAACGGATCCAGATTCTGGCGGCGATCTCGCGCCGTCTTCAGAATCCGATCACGCGCATGCGGCTGCGCGCTGATTTCCTGGGTGACAGCGACGCCAAGGAAAAGCTGCAGGGCGACCTTCAGGAAATGCAGACGCTCGTCAAGCAGGGTCTTGCGCTCGCCCGCGGACGCGACGAGCTCCGCGAGCAGCGGTGCCAGACCGACCTGTATGCCCTTGTCGACAGCCTCGTCTGCGACTATTCCGACGCCGGAAAACCTCTTCGCTTTGCCGGAGAACGCGGGGTGACAATTCTCACGCACCCGCAGGCCTTGCGCCGCATCATGATCAACCTGATCGATAACGGGCTGAAATTCGGCGAGGACGTCGAAGTCGCCATCGATGCGCAACGGTCGAACGGCATCGCGATCACCGTATCGGACCGGGGCCCCGGTATCCCCGACGAGCATCTGAAGTCGGTATTCTTGCCGTTTTATCGTATCGAGGCTTCGCGCAATCGCGAAACCGGTGGCACCGGGCTTGGCCTTGCCATCGCCCAGCAACTTGCCAGCGCGCTTCGCGGGACGCTCACGCTCGCCAATCGCGACGGCGGCGGATTGGAAGCGCGCCTCGAGTTTTCGAGTTGACGCCACGATGACCTTGACGCGGATGATCTCGGGATTTGCGCTGCCACGCTATTCGTCGTCACCGACATAGCCCGCGTACTTATAAATCTTTGGCGCGTGGAGCGTTCTTCGATTTCCGCGAACCCAATTCGGCTGAGGCCGTATGCATCAATCCTGTCGTCGGATGTCTCTCAACGCCGCACGAACCATGGCCGTGAGCGAAGCCATCATATAGGGCTTTTGCAGCCAACCGAGCGGGGCAGCAGGTGCGGCGCGCCGACGCGCTTCCTGATCGGAATGTGCGCTTGCGAAAATGCAGCGGATCCCATGCAAGCGGAACAATTCAAGTGCAGTGTCAATCCCGTCGCGATCGCCGGCCAGGCGGATGTCCATCACCACCAACGTTGGAGATTGCGCTTCCGCCAGTTGCAGTGCTTCTTTGCCGGTTGATGCGATGCCGGCAATCTCGAAACCGTCATCGGTTAACGCGGCCTCCATCTGGCTTGCGATGAGTAAATCGTCTTCGACGATAAGGATACGCTCGCGTCTCATCCGACTGCCACCCGACGCGCTCACCTTCGGCTGCCGGTGCGAAATTTCGCCGACCAGTCGGGCGGGCTTGAGAGTGGCGGCCTGTGAGGGAGCCACGATGATGTGCATTTTGCATTGATGTAGCCTATCCGAATCTGATCGTGCAGCGGCTGGCGGCTTCCGGCTCACCTCAAGCTGGCCTCGCAACTGGCGAGCCAGCAACTGAACAAGCTTCAACCCGGACGATCGATCCCTGACAGACTGCAGATCGAAACCCGGTCCATCGTCTTCGACGTACAATTCAAACCCGTTTCCATTCGCCAATCCGACGCGTATCTGAGTTTCGTCGCCGCCAGAACATCCGTATTTCACCGCATTGGTCAGCAATTCGTTCAGGATCAGCGCGAGCGGCATGGCGTGGTCATTGTCCAGCTCGCCTGCGGCGACCTCGCGAACAATTCTGACGCTCGGAGGAAAGCTCTGCTGCGCGGCTTGGCACACCGCGTCGACAAATTCAGCCGCACTGAAATTGTTCGCGCTACTTGCGCCGTAAAGTACGCCTTGGGCTGCCGCCATCGCCGCTATCCGCTTCGATACGTCGTCAAGAACCGTGCGCGCTTCGCTGTTTTGCGTCTGCTGGCTGGCCGTAAAGAGCAGAGATTGTAGCATCTGCATGTTGTTCTTGACGCGATGATTCAGCTCCCGCATCAGCACGCGCTGCTGTGTTTCCGCCTGCTTGCGTTCACTGACGTCGACCAGCATGTTGATGGCGCCGATCAACTTGCCGTCGGCGTCATGAAGCGGTGTCGGAAACGGAATAAAGGGAATCCGGGTGCCATCAGGCCGTTCGGCGATGGCCTCCTTGCCCCTGATCGGCCGGTCCTCTTTGAGAGAGAGCGCCATCGGACATTGGTCATGCGGCAACGGCGTGCCGTCAGGCCAATACAATTTCCAGCTCACGCACCATTCGTCGCTGCCGATGATCGGACGGCGTCCGGCGAACTCGACCGCTGCTTCGTTGTAATAGGTGATCTTGCCTGCGGCGTCGGTGGTGTAGATCGCCGCCGGAATGGCGGCGAGCAGCTCCTGCAGGCGGCGTTCGCTGTCGCGTAATGCCGCTTCGGCGCGCTTCTGCGCGGTGATGTCACGCGCGATCTTCGATGCGGCGACGATGCGTCCGGTTTTGTCGCGGATCGGCGAAACGGTAAGCGAGATGTCGAGCAGTGTGCCGTCCTTGTGCCGGCGTACCGTCTGGTAATGATCGATCCTGCTCGCCGGCCCGCAGCCGCGCAAGAATGCCTGGCTCCTCGTCGTATGCGTTCCGGCGGCATCAGAATCGTTACCGGCTTCCCGACAACCTCCTCGGCCGTGTAACCGAAAATGCGTTCGCGCGCCGCGGTTCCAGGTCTGAATGATGCCGTCAAGATTCTTGCTGATGATGGCATCATCGCGAGTTATCCACGATTGAGGCCAGCCGTCGCGTCGTCTTCTTCGGCGCGGAGACGTTCGAGGCCAAATCCCAGTTGCCTCGCGATAGCGGTGCCAGGCCTCGATCTCTCGCTGCGCTCGAAAACGTGCGGCACATCGTAGTACGCCATGAACTTTCCGACGATCTTTCCGCCCGCAAAAACTGGAATGAACGCCAGCGCGGCAATACGCTCGGCTCTCACGACTGCTTTCAGCTCCTCCGGCAGGTCGCCAGCCTTTTCAACGTCGTCGATGCATATCGGAGTGGCGTCTGTATCCCCTGGCTTCCATGGTGAATGGCCGTCAACTGCTCTGCGATATTCGTCCGAAAGAGACGCGCCAAGCCACAAACCGCATCGTACCTGCGGTCGTCGAGCATAAGGATCGACGCACGGTCGCAGCCCAAGATGCTGAGAATTGCATCAAGAGCCGCTTCGTGGATTTCATGGTCGTACTCGGCGCGGAAAAGACGGTCGGTGAAGGTGTATAGGGCTGTCTCCGTCATCGACAGCCGCTGCAGCATGCGCGTCTGCTCTGGCAGACTTCGCTTCCGACTTCGATCGTTCAATCGCTATCGCAGCCTGATTGGCCGCAACCCGGAGCAACGTCTGCTCGGTTTCGGTTGGAAAATCCGCCCTCCCGCTGAGCGCGATGATGCCGGAGCCCAGGATCCCTGCCGATGGGCACACACGTTGCCCGCAGGCGATCTTGATTGCCGTCGTCAAGCTCGAACGTTGAGTTCGGCCGATACAGCTCCCGAACGCGTCCGAGGTCGATCTGCCGTCCGTTTGACCTTCGATGGCAATGCACGGCTTCGAAAGCGGGATCGCGAAGGAAAACGCAGGCGAATTCCGCATCAAGGATGCTCACCGCAAGTTGTCCGATGCTGTCGGCAATCTGGCTGGCATCGGCTTTGATCCAAAGCGCCGGCAAGCTCGACAGCGCGACCAGATCGCGGACGCACCGTCGCAGCTCGGCTTCGCTTCCAGCGGAATCTGGAGATCTGAAATAGCGCCCGGGTGGCAACCATTGGTTCAACGCGGCCGGCGGCTCAGCTCGGCAAGAAACTGGTCGGGGGGAACATAGAAAGGATTTTCTTGCAGCAATCCGCCAACGATGACCTGCGGATGGGTGCGCATGATGTCCATGACGACGGGCGCGCTGAATTTGCTCAGGTCATATGTGCATACGACCACGTCGTTGTAGTTCGGAAGGAAATGGTTGAGCCGCGTCTCGTATTCGACGATGTCATGGACACCTGGCAGGTCGTCGAGCGCCCATTCCATGTTCGCCCACAGGCGGGTCAGCGGAAAGCCGCTTGACCGACCGTCCTCGAGAACCTCCTGGATCAACTCCAGCATGGCGTCCTGATCGAACCGGTTGCCGCGCAAATACGCGTTCTCCCACGGTCTGATCTCGAGTTGTCCTTTGCTCTCCGCTCCCGAGACGTCGATGCCTGCTTCCGCCAGTCGCGCTGCGTCGCTCCGCGAGATGTGTCTTGTCGACGACCTGGAACAACCGCTCGCCGGCCTCGGCGCCGGACTTGGAGAACGGCAGCAACAACTCGTACTCTTCGTCCCGACTGTTGAAGAAAGCGCAAGCATGACAGGGGCAGCGAAATTCCGACTGCCCGATCTTGATTGCCCGCCCGGTAGCGTCCATGGCATTTCCCCCTCTTTCCGACAACGATAAACTCCGAAGAGAGCATAAGGTTCCGCTCCCCTCGTAACGTTGCTTCGTTGCCCCTTGCGGCAGCTGAGGCCAAACGCGTGCCCACGGTAGGCGTTCTCTGGCACGCGGGTAACGAACAGGAAGAAGCGCCATTTCTCGGTGAGTTGCGCCAGGGTCTGCGGGATCAGGGCTACGCTGAAGGTCGCGACATCACGCTGATGAACACATTTGCAGCCGAACAATATGATCGTTTCACGAAAAATGCGCGCGATCTTGTCGAACAAAATGTCGACGTGATCGTGGCTGTTACCCGACCAGCGGCACTTGCCGCTCAGAAGGCGACGCGCACAATTCCAATCGTGGCGGTCGTCGTTCCCGATCCGGTCGGTAGCGGCCTCGTAACAAGTCTGGCGCGGCCGGGTGGCAACGTTACTGGCCTCGGCAATTGGGCGGTAGACCTTGCCGCGAAACGTGTTGAACTTTTGAAAGAGGCTGTCGCGGGGTTGACCAAGGTAGTGCTGTTCGTCAATCCGGGCGATCCAGGTCTTGCAAAGACATTCGTCCAGGAGCGCGATACCCGGGGCACGCCTGGCCAAAGCATCGCCAGTGGCATCTTTCTCCAAAGCGATGGCGAGGAGGTCGGGACAGAGCCCTGCGGCATCACGCCCCGTTTCGGATGTGAGCTTCGCCTGTTGGGGTGGCATCGGATGCTCCTGCTGTCGTGCCGGCAGGGAGCGTGGCCAAACAAAAGGCCCCGTCCGATGCCGGCGGGGCCTGGTGAAAGATCGCGTCGTCGAATGTCTAGCGCACGACTCCTTCCACGGCCCAGCGGGAGTGGGTCATGTGTTTACGGGTCACGATGCGCAGGACGTTGATCATGGTGGGCAGTTACCACGGAGATCGCGCAAAATCAAGCGTGCCGGTCGGTAGCACGCCAGGAGAGTGTTGCCGCCACGACACGACGGGCAAAACACCTCTTCCGTCATTCAGAAATATTGCGGAATGTCCAGTCTCTTCTGATAAAAATAAATACCTTTACGTAAATCGGAAGACATGGTTTAACTGCCCCAGCCCGCCTCGACACGGGGGACGTGATGGCCATTCGTCACCAGACGTGAGGCGGGTTGCGATGGACGCGTTGGGCCGCAAGACGTGCGGCACGATGCGTACGGTCAAGCCGTGTGGTCCTGATCCCCCGACGCTGGGATCAAGCTTTACCGACACGCGATTTCGGCCTTACGGCCGAAACGCGGAGATCGATAACGCGATGGTGGCTAAAAAGCCCGGTACACCAGGGAGAGCACGGAGTAAGCCGTAAAGCCATTGCGCAGGGAGTGCCGGAGTGATTTCGGCGTACCTGTGTTGGCCTGCGTGCGTCTTTTTGTTTTGCACGCGTGGCAGTGGGTGCGGCGTGCACCCGGCATTCCCTGCGCCCTCCGTGTTCTGAGGGAGCGACGGTTAGATGCATCACCCGGACGCAAATCGCGCCGCGGGAGCGCTGACGCTTGTCCGGTCTTCCGGCTTGCCCAGCGCTCTTGTCAGGGCGCCCGGCTCACGCGAATATCGCCTGCAACCGGCGGACATCGGTCACGCTGAACAAAGAGAACAGGGAGGACCAGCATGCTTTCCGCTCGCCGCTTTCGCCATGCCGGCATCGTCGGCCTCGCGCTGCTTGCTCGTCGCCGCGCAGGTGCGCGCCGAAGGCCCCGTCACCGCCAATCCGACGGCGGCCGGCTTCTCCAGCGAAGGCGTTGCGCGCATCGACGCCTATTTGCAGAACGAGGTCGACAGCAGCAAGATTCCCGGCGCGGTCCTGCTGATCCGCCGCAACGGGCAGACCGCCTATTTCAAGAGCTTCGGCGTGCGCGATCCCGCGACCAAGGCGCCGATGACGCCGGACACCATCTTCCGCATCTATTCGATGTCGAAGCCGATCACGACGGTGGCGGCGATGATGCTGGTCGAGGACGGCAAGCTGCAGCTCGACGATCCCCTGTCCAAATTCATTCCCGAGTTCAAGGACGTGAAGGTCGGCCTGCAGAGCACGGGCGAGGACGGCAAGCCGCAACTCGATCTCGTTCCGGCCAAACGTCCGATCACCATCCAGGACCTGATGCGCCACACCTCGGGGCTGACCTATGGCTTCTTCGGCGAGGGGCTGGTCAAGAAGGCCTATGTCGACGCCAATCTCGGCGCCGACGATCCGAGCCTCGCGCAGTTCACCGAGCGGCTGGCAAAATTGCCGCTGGCCTATCAGCCCGGCACCACCTGGGACTACAGCCAGTCGACCGACGTGCTCGGCCGCGTGATCGAGGTCGTGTCCGGCAAATCGCTCTATCAGTTCGAGAAGGAACGGCTGCTCGATCCGCTCGGCATGAAGGACACCAGCTTCTATGTCACCGACGACGCCAAGAAGCCGCTGATCGCCGAGCCGCTTGCGAACGACCGCAAGATCGGCGCCGGCGCCGAGATGGGCGATCCGCGCGTGGCGCGCAAGATGGAATCCGGCGGCGGCGGCATGGTGTCGACCATCGACGATTACGCGCGCTTTGCGCAGATGATCCTCAACGGCGGCATCCTCGACGGCAAGCGCTATCTCAGCCCGAAGACGGTGGCCTATATGGGCGCCAACCATGTCGGGCCGGGCTCGGGCGTGGTGCCCGGTCCGTATTATCTGCCGGGACCCGGCTTCGGCTTCGGGCTCGGATTTGCGGTGCGCACCGAGGTCGGCGTCGTTCCCTATGAAGGCTCGGTCGGCGAGATGAGCTGGTCGGGCGCGGGCGGCACCACCTTCTGGGTCGACCGGCAGGAGAACATGATCGTCGTCTTCATGGCGCAGACGGTGTCGCAGCGCGGCAGGATCCGCACCACGCTGAAGAACCTGGTCTACGGCGCGTTCGAGAAATGAGGTTCCCGGTAACCTGTGACCTTGACGCGCAGGCACTGGACCTGAACCGCAGGCGTCCTAAATAGACCAGGGAGGGGGAGCGTCGTTTTTAAGTCTTTCAGGAGGCCGCAATGGTCCCCAGAAGCCTGGTTCCCGCACTGTTTGCCGCCGCGCTGCTCGCGTCCGGCAGCGCATCGGCGGCCGACTATCGTCCCGGCGATTTCCTCAATCTCGATCTGTCGAAAGCGGTGTTTTCCAAGACGCCGCTCGGGCCGCCGGCGGAATTTGCTCCCGTGGCTGTCGAGGCCAAGAGGCGATCGCGGCAGCGAGCCCGCCTGGGCGCGCAACGATCTCAAGGTCGAACCGAAACAGGTCCCCATTCGCACTGTCAGGGCGGCGCAACCGCACAGGGCGACCCATGTCGCAAGCGTGAAGCGGCATGGCGCCGCGCGCGTGAGGCTGGCGCATCGCCATCACGGCGATCCCTTGAATGCCCAGGCGATGGACACGCGCATCCAGACCTGGCCGTGCAGGTCCGGCGGCGGCATCTGCGACTGGAAGCGGTAGCTTCCAGTCCCGAGTCATCCGACCGTCGCAAAAGCGTCGGACGAGATTCAAACAACCTTCGGCGGGGAGTCACACGGCGCGCGCAACCTTCATCGTGATTCGATGAAGGTTGCTTTCGATGACATCTCGCAGGCCGGGGCTGACGCGCCGCCAGTTGCTGACCCGCTCCGCATCCACATTCGCGCTCGCCGGCCTCGGCAGTCTCGCCAAACCTTATCTCAGCCGCGCCGCCGACCGGCCGCAAATCGCCTGCGGCATTCAGTCCGGCGATGTCGATGCCGGCTCGGCCGTGGTGTGGTCGCGCGCGGATCGGCCTGCGCGCATGCGCGTGGACTATTCCACGGTCGAGAGCTTTGCGACCATTCTCGGCGCGGCCTCGCGCGACGCGCTGCCGGAGCACGATTTCACCGCAAAGCTGCTGCTCGACGATCTTCCCGCCGGTCAGCGCATCTTCTATCGCGTGCGCTTCGAGGACATGGCCACGGGCTTGTCAGGCGAAACGCGCGTCGGGCAATTCCGTAACGCCGTCGCGCGAGCGCGAGTCAGGTCTCGTTCGTCTGGTCCGGCGACGCCGCGGGGCAGGGCTGGGGCATCGATGAAAGCCGCGGCGGCTATCGCAGCTATCGCACCATGCTGCAGAACCGCCCGGATTTCTTCATCCACTCCGGCGATCACATCTATGCCGACTGCACCATCCCCGCCACGCAGCAGCTCCCGAACGGCGCGATCTGGCGCAACCTCGTCACCGAGGAAAAATCCGCGGTCGCGCAGACGCTGCGGCAGTTCCGCGGCAACTACCGATACAACTGGCTCGACGCCAATCTGCGCGCCTTCCATGCCGAGGTGCCGATGTTCGCGCAATGGGACGATCACGAGGTGACCGACGACTGGTCGCCCGCGACAGTCGATGGCAGCGGCGTGGACGAAGCCGGCAATTCGCGGCTGGTGGCGCGCGCCCGCCGCGCCTTCTTCGAGTACATGCCGATCCGCGAGACGCCTGCGCAGCGAGGGCCGCGTCTATCGCAAGATCGCCTATGGCCCGCTGCTCGACGTCTTCATGATCGACATGCGCAGCTACCGCGATTGCACCTGGAACAAGGGCGGCGGCGACAGTTTCATCCTCGGCGCCGCGCAGCTGGCCTGGCTGAAGCGCGAGCTCGCGGCCTCGAACGCGGTGTGGAAGGTGATCGCCGCCGACCTGCCGATCGGCATTGTCAGCGCGGATGCCGTCGCGCTCGGCGACGGGCCGCCGGAGCGGCGCGAGCACGAGATCGCCGATCTGCTGTCGTTCCTCAAGCGCGCCGGCGTCCGCAACATCGTGTGGCTCACCGCCGACATGCATTACACCGCCGCGCATCATTATGATCCGAACCGCGCGGTCTTCTCCGATTTCGAGCCGTTCTGGGAGTTCGTCTCCGGTCCGCTGCATGCGGGAAGCTGGAGCCCGGGCAAGCTCGACAACACCTTCGGGCCCGCCGCGATGTACCAGAAGGGCTGCAGCCGCGAGCAGGGCGACAACCTCGCGCCGTGCTTCGGCCTGCAGTTCTTCGGCCGCGTCGATATCGACGGCGCACTCCGGCGTGATGACGGTGACGCTGAAGGACGTCGACGACACCGATCTGTGGTCGGTCGATATCGACGCCTCAGCCGGACGCGCGGCGGCTGCAGCATCTCACCAGCCGGGCTTGATCTGAGCCCGTCCTTGCGGGCAAACTATGCTCCCGCCGCCCTCAAACGATCCCACAACAACGCGCGTTTTCGGCCTCGCGGTTGCGCATGGCGGCGCAAGGTTTCAGGGAGTTTCCATGGACACTTTCAACACCCAGGGCATCCGCATGCCGCGGCTCGGCTTCGGCACCTTCCGCATGCAGGGCGATGTCTGCCGCGCCGCGGTCGAGAGCGCGCTTGCGCTCGGCTATCGCCATCTCGACACCGCGGAAATGTACGCCAATGAGGAGGAGGTTGGTGCCGCGATCGCCGCCTGCGGCGTGCCGCGCGGCGAGTTGCATGTGACGACCAAGGTCTGGAACGAGAATCTCGCCCCCGACGCGATGCGCCGCGCCTTTGACACCAGCATGAAGAAGCTGCGGCTCGACGTGCTCGATCTCTATCTGGTGCACTGGCCGAAGCCCGGCATGCATCTGCCGTCGATGCTCGAGACCATGATGAAGCTGAAGGAGGAGGGGCGCACCCGCGCCATCGGCGTCGCCAACTTCAACATCGCGCTGTTGCGCACCGTGGTCGAGGAGATCAAGGCGCCGATCGCCTGCAACCAGATCGAGTATCACGTGATGCTCGACCAGACCAAGATCAAGAAGTACATGGATGCGCACCGGATTCCGCTGGTGGCCTATTGCCCGCTGGTGCGGGGCCAAGCCGGCTCCGACGAGACGATGATCGCGATCGGCAAGAAGCACAACGCCAGTGTGGAACAGGTGGCGCTGAAATGGTTGCTCGACCAGGACGGCGTCGGTGCGATCCCGAAGGCCTCGCGCCGCGAAAACCAGCAGGCCAATCTCGACGCGCTGAAAGTCCGGCTCGACGACGACGACCGCAAGAAGATCGCGGGCCTGCCGAAGAACAAGCGCTTCGTCGCGCCCGGCTTCTCGCCGGCGTGGGATTGATGAGCAACACACAAGCGAATGGCCCCTTGCGGGGCCATTGCCGTGTCGACCTTGGTCTCTTAGTAGCGGCGACGCTCCTTGATCACGACGCGGTCGTGATCCCGGTGACGCCAGCCCTCATGCCAGCCGCGATCGCGATGCTCGCGGAATTCCGCGCGCGCGCCATCCCAGTGGTGATGCCGCCGCGCTTGATCACGACGGTCTCGGCGCTGGCAATGGTGGGCGCCGCAACCGCGATCGCACCCAGCGCCGCGATGACATAACCAAACTTCTTCATGCTGTCCTCCTCACTGATAAGTGCGGGTTAAACCTGCAGTGAGGAGGAACGTTCCGATGGAACTCGAACAGAATTCTGAACAGCCATTCAGCAACCGCAAGTTAACCGCGATTGCCGACCGCCGTCTCGCGCGCCGCTACTCCACGATCGCCTGATAGACCAGCGCGTTGATCTTCTGGCGGTAGTGCCAGCGGATCGGCCCGGGCGCGGCCGACAGATAGACCACGACCAGCTCTTCCTTCGGATCGGCCCACCAGTCGGTGCCGCTGGCGCCGGGCCAGGAGAACTGCCCGACCGAGCCCATCATCTTCACCACGCCGGGCGTGGTGCGCACGGCAAGCCCAAGCCCGAAGCCGTAATCGGCGCGGGTCGGATCGGCGTTGCCGACCAGGTTCTTGATGTTCGGCGCCGAGCTGGTCCGACAGCATGTAGGCGACCGTGCGCGAGCCGAGCAGGCGGGCTTCGCCGAAGCGGCCGCCATTCATCAGCATCGAGGCGAAGCGCAGATAGTCCGAGGCGGTCGAGGCGGCGCAGCCGCCGCCGCATTCGAACTTGAGCGGCTGCGTCAGCTCGGGGCTGCGCAGCTGCGGCTTGCCGGTGTCGGGATCCGTCGGCAGCGGCTTGGCATAGCGCGCGGCCTTGTCGGGCGAGACCGCGAAGCCGGTGTCGGTCATGCCGAGCGGCCCCCACAGATTGGCCTGCATATATTGCCCGAGCGTCTGCCCGCTGATCTTCTCGATGGTGAGGCCCAGCACGTCGAGGCCGAAGCCGTAGTCCCAGACCGTCGCCGGGCTGCCAGAGCAGCGGCAGCGAGGCGAGCTTGTCCATGAAGGCCGCGCCATCATAGCTCGCGCGCGGCGATCGCCGCTGCCGGCCGGATACATCTTGTGCACGACGGTGTTGCCGCGCCCGCCATAGATCAGGCCGGAGGTGTGGCGCATCAGATCCTGGATGGTGATCTGGCGGTTGGCCGGCACGGTGTCCGCGGTCGGCTCGCCATTGTCGCGCACCGCGACCTTCATGTCGGCGAATTTCGGAAAGTATTTCGACAGCGGATCGTCGATCAGGAGCTTGCCCTGCTCGTACAGCAGCAGCGCGCCGACCGTCGTCATCGGCTTGGTCATGGAGGCGATGTTGAAGATGGTGTCGGTGGTCATGGCGACACCCGCCGCCTTGTCGCGGAAGCCATAGGCGTCGAGCTTCACGAGCTTGCCGTGGCGGGCGATGGCGATGACCGCGCCGGGAATGCGCCCCGCCTCGATGTCGGCTTTCAGCACGCTGTCGATCCGCGCCAGCCGCTCGCCGGAGAAGCCGACCTCTTCGGGCTTGGCGCGGGGCAGGGGATCTTCGGCAAAGGCGGCGGTGGAAGCAAACAGGCAAAGTGCGCCTGCGAGCAATCGCATCGAACTCATGGGCGTCTCCCGTTTCGGCCGTTGTCCGGCCGCCATTTTCGTTGCGCAGCGTAGGGCAACGCGACAGGCGGGCCAGCGCGCCATTCATTCGTTTTCGGCAGCTCACCCGCGCCGGTCCGCGGGCCTGCTTGTCAAACACCGGCCGCGGGCGCATCATTCCTTCATAACGATAAATCGGGGGGAGCATCATGTCCGCGTTGTCACGCCGCGATTTCCTTGCGCTTTCGACATCGGCCGCCGCCGTGGGCCTCGCCGGGCCCGCGGGCGCCGCGATGGGGCCGAACGACAAGTACGATCTCGTCATCAAGGGCGGCAATCTGCTCGATCCCAGTCAGTCGCTGAAGGGCAGAAGCGACATCGGCATTCGCTGGGGCGTGATCGAGGCGATCGAGACGGACATCCCCGCCGCCCGTGCCTCCAAAACCATCGACGCTTCGGGCAAGCTGGTCACGCCCGGCCTCGTCGACCTGCATTGCCACGTCTATCCCTACGGCTCCGCGATCGGCATTCCCGCCGACGAGCTGGTGCAATTCCAGGGCACCACGACCGTGGTCTCGGCGGGCGATGCCGGCGTCAACAATCTCGCCGCGCTGCGCCGCTTCATCGTCGCGCAGTCGCGGGCGCGGATGTACGCCTTCGTCCACATCGCCAATAACGGCCTGTCGGCGTTCCCCGTCGCCGAGCTCTACAACATCGACAACGCGCAAACCGAAGCCTGCGCCATGGCGCTCGCCGAGAATCCGGACTTCCTGATCGGGGTCAAGGTGCGGATGTCGGAGAACGTCATCTTCAAGCACGGCCTCGAGCCGCTCAAGCGCGGCATCCAGGCCTGCGAGATGTGCGGCTGGCCGGCGAAGATGATGGTGCATATCGGCGGCGTCGAGACCAAGGAGCTGATGTCGCAGATTCTCGACCTGCTGCGGCCGGGCGACGTGCTGACGCACGCCTATTCCGGCTTCCCGAACATGTCGAACGTCTTCACCAACATCGTGCAGGACGGCAAGCTGTTGCCGGCGGCGCTGGCGGCCAAGCAGCGCGGCGTGATCTTCGACGTCGGCCATGGCGGCGGCAGCTTCGATTTCACCGTGGCGGAAGTCGCGATCCCCGGCGGCTGCACGCCGGACACCATCTCCTCCGACATCCACGTGTTCTCCGGCAACTCGCCCGGCATTCCCTACCTGCCCAACGTCATGAGCAAGTTCATGGCGCTGGGCTTTTCGCTGGAGCAGGTGGTGACGATGGCGACGAGCCGCGCCGGCCAAGATCATCAACCGCGCGCCCAAGATCGGCACGCTGCAGATCGGCGCGCCCGGCGACGTCGCGATCATGGAGCTGGTCGAAGGGCCGGTGAGCTTCGTCGACACCCGCAACAACAAGCGCGACGGCAAGGCGTATCTCAAGCCGATCCAGACCGTGATCAACGGCGTGCCGTTCGGCCGGCCCTATCAGGCGCCGTTCGCGGTGAGGTGAATTAGCGCACCGAAACGGTGTTTCGCGACGGATCGGGCAGCACCACCATGTGGCATCGGCCGGCTCCGTCGACGAAGACCCAGGGATGGGTCATGTAGGTCGGCTGCGTATAGGACTCGCCGCCGCCGAGACGGCGATAGAACACGCGCTTGCCGCCATAATCCAGCCAGTAGGCGCTCAGCGCCTCGCTCGAGACGTTCTTGAATGTCAGGGTGACCGGGCGATTGCCGGTCTGCGATTTCAATCTGGGCTCGGATGCGCAGGATGCGTCGGCGCCTGCGCCGGCGCGTCGTCCGCCGATGGAGCGGTCGGCGCCGCAAGCGCGGTGCGCGGCGCGGTCAGGGCGGCGATCCGTTCGCGCGCGATTGCAGGCGAACACGCCGTCCGGAAAGCGCGCGAGATAGTCGCGGAACATCGCGGCATCGCCGCTGTCCTTGATCGAATTCCAGAAGGCGAGTTCGAGTTCGCTCTTCTTCGCCTTGTCCTTGCTCTTGAGATCGTCGATCCGGGCCCGCGCCAGTCCCGCATAGGCGCAGTTGGGAAAGCGCGCGAGATGATCCTCGAACGCCGCCGCGCTGCCGACGGCCTCAGTGCTCTTCCAGTGCTCGGCGGCGTCGGCGCAGGCGTCCGGCGCCGGCTTGCCCGGCGTGATCGTGACCTGCAGCTTGCCGTTGAGATAGAACTCGCCGAAAAACGACAGCGACAATTCCGGCACCTGGCCGCCGCCGCTCGTGGAATAGACCTCGGCGCTGATGTGATGGAACACCGCCGAAATGTCGTCCTTCTCCTCGATGTGCTTGAGGAACGCCGTGGTGTAGGGGCTGTTGCGCCCGTCGCCGTCGGCCGCGGTGCGGCCGGCCTGCGTCGAATAGGAGATGATGGTGCCGTCGGGACTTTCGATCTTGGCGAGCCCGCGCTGGATCGAGGTGCTGCGCGTCGTGCCGATCGAGCGCTTCAGCTGGTCGGCCAGCGGATTGTCGCGGCAGGAATCCAGCACCAGGATACGCAGGTTCTTGGCCTGCTTCAGATCCTCCAGGATGTCGTCGACGCGGGTGGCGCGGCGCAAATCGGCTTCGTCGGCAAGCTCGGCATCGATCGGGATCAGGTAGTTGACCCCCGCATATTGCAGCGCGTGACCGCTGTAATAGAACACCGCCACGTCGGCGTTGCGCGCTGCGCGGGCGAACTTGATGGCGGCGTCCTCCATTTTCGTCCTTGTCGAGATCGAGCGCCGACGATGGTCTCGAAGCCGGTCGCGCTTCAGCGCCGCCCCGACATCTTCGGCATCGTGCGGCGGATTGGGCTAGCGTGCAGGCTGGCTTGCTTTCGGCGGCATCACGATGGCGCCAGCGTCGGGACGACGATCGTCGGCGAGCGGTCGCTGGCGGGCGCCATCACCTGGCATTCGTCCATCGAACAGGAATGGCCGTGATCCATCCGCGCCGGTGGCGCCCGGCGTTTGAGATTGTTCAGGCTTGGTATCTTGCGCGTTGGCCGCGGTCGCGGCCAGTGCCAGCACAATCACGACTGCCAGTCTCGACATGATCAGCTTCCTCTGCGTTCGGATCAATTGGCTCAGCTCTGCGCCCGCTTTTCCACATTGGCGATGCGCACCGGCACGCCGAATTCCTTCCGGCAGACATCGGCGAGCACGGCCACGCCCTCGCGGATCTGCTGCTCGGAGGGGCTGGCAAAGCACAGCCGCAACCGGCAGCCGGCATATGGCTTGTGCGTCGACCATTCCGGGCCCGGATTGATCGCAACGCCGGCCGCGAGCGCCGCCTGATATAGTTTCAGCGTATCGACATTGTCCGGCAGCTTCACCCAGAGGAAGATGCCGCCCTTGGGGTCCTCGAACTCGGCTGATGTGCCGAACTGCTCGTTGAGCGCTTCCATCAAGGTGTCGAGCTTCTTGCGCAGGCCGCGCGTCAGCTTTGGGACGTGGGTGGAAAAATGCGGCGCGCAATATTCTGACAGCACCATCTGCTCCAGCGCGCCGGAGCCGGCATCGGTCTTCAGCGCCAGCATGCGCGACATCATCTCCCAGGGCGCGACGATGAAGCCGACGCGGAGCGCCGGCGCGATCGACTTGGAGAACGAGCCGATATGGATCACGCCGCCGTTCTTGGCCATGGCGTAGATCGCGGGCGGCCGCTTGCCGTCCCAGATCAGGTCGGCATAGCAGTCGTCCTCGAAAACCGGCACGCCGTAGTCCTGCGACAGTTTCAGCAGTTCGGCGCGGCGCGCTTCCGGCATGATGGTGCCGGTCGGGTTCTGCACGGTCGGGATGGTGTAGATGTATTTCGGCCTGACGCCCTTGGCCTTGAGCTCGGCGAGCTTTGCGGCCAGCGCGTCCATCCGCATGCCCTCGCCGTCGAGGGGGATGCCGATCGCGGTGACGCCGAGCCGGGTCAGCCGGTTCAGCGCGCCCTGATAGGTCTCCTGCTCGACGATCACGGTGTCGCCGCGCGCCAGCAGCGTCTGGTTGACCAGGTCGAGCGCCTGCAGCGAGCCGGACACGATCATGATGTCGTCGGCGCCGCACGCGATGGCGGCATCGCGCTTCAGTTTCGCTGTGAGAAATTCGCGCAAGGGTTTGTAGCCCTGCGGGCCGTTGGCAAGACCGTAGGTCGCAAGCGTCTTGCCCTCGCGCTTGAGCACCGCATTGACCGCGTCGATCAGGCCGTCCACCGGCACCTGGTCGGGATCGTTGTTGCCGCCGATGAAGCTGTATTTCGCGAGGCCCGTCCACCTCGCCGCGGGCGCGGGCAGGCCGGCCGGCAGCAGTGGCGCGAAGTCGAAGGTGGCGGCGGTCATGTCAGGCGTCTCCCTTGTTCTTGCTTGGCTGCGATCTTAGACAAGGAGGGCAGGGATCGCTAGCCGCGATGCGGCAACGACGCCGTCCAGCCCTGCATAAGGGTGCTAGCCTGGGCGGCGAAGTCCGGCTAAGGCATCCCGACATACAGATGAGATTTTGGACGCATGGCGGATTCGGTTCAGGACGTGTTGCAGGCCTTTGCCCGGGGCGAACTCGTCGTCGTCACCGACGATGACGACCGCGAGGGCGAGGGCGATCTGATCGTGGCGGCGTCGCTGTGCACGCCGGAAAAGATGGCGTTCATCATCCGCCACACCTCCGGCATCGTCTGCGCGCCGATCACGCCCGACGACGCGCGGCGGCTGCGGCTCGACCCGATGGTCGCGCACAACGATTCCGCGCACACCACGGCCTTCACCGTCTCGATCGACTACAAGCCCGACGGCGGCACCGGCATCTCGGCCGAGGAACGCGCCTCCTGCTGCCGCGCGCTGGCCAACCCCAATGCCGGCGCCAATGATTTCGCCCGCCCCGGCCACATCTTCCCGCTGATCGCGCGCGACGGCGGCGTGCTGCTGCGCTCCGGCCATACCGAGGCCGCGGTCGATCTCTGCAAGCTCGCAGGGCTGCCGCCGGTCGGCGTCATCTCGGAACTGATGAACGACGACGGCACGGTCATGAAGGGCGAGCAGGTCGCGCGCTTTGCAGCCCACCACCAGCCTCAAGCACGTCACCATTGCCGACCTGATCGCCTATCGCCAGGCGCGCGAGAAGCTGATCGAGCGGGTCTCGACCTTCACCACGGAAAGCCCGATCGGCACGCTGCAGGGCTATGCCTATCGCTCGCCGTTCGACGAGATCGCCCACGCCGCCTTCGTCTATAACGGCATCGGCGACGGCAAGAACGTGCTGACGCGGCTGCACAAGCCGAACATCGTGAAGGATATCTTCACCGGTCCGGCGCGCATGCAGATGGTGCTCAATCATTTCAAGCGTGCCGGGCGCGGCGTGCTGGTCTATCTGCGCGACGGTGCGGCCGGTGTGCCGGTCGAGCCACTCGGCGAGCCCAAGTCCGCGGAAGCCGACCGCAACAGGCAGTGGCGCGAGGTCGGCGTCGGCGCGCAGATCCTGCGGGATCTCGGCATCACCTCGATCGTCAATCTCACCTCGTCGGTGCATGACTACAAGGGACTGTCCGGCTTCGGCATCGAGATCGTCTCCAACGAACGGCTTGAAGGCTGATCTTCCACGATTTAACTTGAAGAGGCCGCGCTTGATGCGCGCGGCCGTTACGCGAAAGGATTTTTCATGAGCGTGCGCCCCCAGACCAAGGACAAGCCGGCGGCGGCTGCTTTCCAGTGGGACGATCCGTTCCTGCTCGACGACCAGCTCACCGAGGACGAGCGCCTGATCCGCGACACCGCGCGGGCCTATGCGCAGGACAAGCTGTTGCCGCGGGTGATCAAGGCCTATCTCGAGGAGAAGACCGACCGCGAGATCTTCAACGAGATGGGCGAGCTCGGCCTGATCGGCGTGACGTTGCCGGAGGAATATGGCTGCGCCAATGCGAGCTATGTGGCTTACGGCCTGGTCGCGCGCGAGATCGAGCGCGTCGATAGCGGCTACCGCTCGATGAACTCGGTGCAGTCGTCGCTGGTGATGTATCCGATCTACGCCTATGGCGACGAAACCCAGCGCAAGAAATATCTGCCGAAGCTCGCGACCGGCGAGTGGGTCGGCTGCTTCGGCCTGACCGAGCCCGATGCCGGTTCCGATCCCGGCGGCATGAAGACCCGCGTCGAGAAGGTGTCCGACGGCTACAGGCTCAACGGCAGCAAGATGTGGATTTCGAACGCGCCGATCGCCGACGTCTTCGTCGTCTGGGCGAAGTCGGCCGCGCATGACAATCAGATCCGCGGCTTCATCCTCGAGAAGGGCATGAAGGGCCTGTCGGCGCCGAAGATCGGCGGCAAGCTGTCGCTTGCGCGCCTCCATCACCGGCGAGATCGTGATGGACAATGTCGTGGTGCCCGAAAGCGCGCTGCTGCCGAACGTCTCGGGCCTGAAGGGTCCGTTCGGCTGCCTCAACCGCGCCCGCTACGGCATTTCCTGGGGCGCGATGGGCGCCGCCGAGGACTGCATGCATCGCGCGCGGCAATACACGCTCGACCGCAAGCAGTTCAACCGGCCGCTGGCGGCGACGCAGCTGGTGCAGAAGAAGCTCGCGGACATGGAGACCGAGATCGCGCTGGGCCTGCAGGCCTCGCTTGCGCGTCGGCCGGCTGATGGACGAGGGCAAGATGGCCCCCGAGATGATCTCCATCGTCAAGCGCAACAATTGCGGCAAGGCGCTCGACATCGCCCGCATGTCGCGCGACATGCACGGCGGCAACGGCATCCAGATCGAGTATCACGTGATGCGCCACACCGCGAACCTGGAGACCGTGAACACCTATGAGGGCACCCACGACGTCCACGCGCTGATCCTCGGCCGCGCCATCACGGGCATCCAGGCGTTTTCGTAAGAGCCCTGCTCGCACATTGCCTAGGGTGCGTCGCCGCGAAGGCGGCGATCCATCCGCTGGCGTCCTGCGTCTGCGCTGATCGGTTTCGCTGCACCTCGAATTCCGGGTCATGACGCTGAGCGATCCGCGGGATGACGACAGGAAACTGCAAATGGCCGACGACGACATTCCCTTCAACCGCAACTTCCCGCTCAAGCCCGGCGTCGTCGAGGAAGCACGTCCCGGCGTGCGCCGCGTGCTCTGCGACAATCCGAGCCCGTTCACCTTCACCGGCACGGTCAGCTACATCCTGGGCCAGGGCAAGGTCGCGATCATCGATCCCGGCCCGGACAGCGAGGCGCATGCGAAGGCGCTGCTGGATGCCGTGCGCGGCGAGACCGTGACGCATATCTTCGTCACGCACACCCATCGCGACCATTCGCCGAACACCGCGCGCATCAAGGCCGCGACCGGCGCCACCGTCTATGCCGAGGGGCCGCATCGCGCCTCGCGGCCGCGCTATGAGAGCGAGAAGCACAATCCGGAGTCCGGCGCCGACCGCGACTTCAGGCCGGATGTCGCGGTGAAGAGCGGCGACGTCATCGAAGGCGCGGGCTGGAAGCTCGAGGCTGTCGCCACGCCCGGCCATACCGCCAACCACATGGCCTTTGCCTGGCCGGAGCGGAAGATCAGCTTCGTCGGCGATCACGTCATGGGCTGGTCGACCTCGATCGTGGCGCCGCCCGACGGATCGATGGTCGACTACATGGCCTCGCTGGATCGGCTCGCCGCGCGCGAGGAGGATTTGTATTTCTGCGGTCACGGCCCGGAAATTCCGGAAGGGCCGCGCTATGTGCGCTTCCTGATCCGCCACCGCCAGGCGCGCGAGGCCTCGATCCTGCATCGGCTCGCCAAGGGCGAGACCGATATCCCGAGCATGGTGCGCGCGATCTATATCGGCATCGACCCGCGGCTGATGAATGCGGCCGGCTTTTCCGTGCTGGCGCATCTCGAAGACCTCGTCGCGCGCGGCGTGGTCGCGACCGACGGCGATCCGGTCATCGACGGGACGTATCGGCTGGTCGACTCGTCATTGCGGGGCGACACGTAGCGCGAACACGGAATCCAGAGTAATGGCGCGAGATTCTGGATTCGCGCTAATCGCGTCTCGCAATGACGTGCATTCGCCGTCACTTCTTCACCGTCTTCGCCGGCCCCTTCGGCGTCGGCGGCGGCGGGATCTTCTTCGCGGGCTTCAGCGCATCGGCTTCGGCGGCCGTGCTCAGATCGTCGATGAATTTCGTCACGCGCGCGGCATTGGAGCCGAGGTCGCTCTCGAAATAGCGCGAGGAGGAGCGGATATCGACCCGCGACTCGTCGCCGTCGGGCATCACGCGAATGGAAACGTCCTCGCGAAAACCCATGATCGGCGTGCGCGCCACCGCCTCGATGCGGCCGATGCGGCGCGGCGGCTGCGGCGGTCGCTCGTCGATGACGAGCCATTTGCGCTTGGTGACCAGCGCCAGCGCGAGCGCATAGGCGCGCTCGGCCGGGATTTCGACCTGGATCGGCTCGATGTCGGGATAGGCCTGCCGCTGCTGCTCGGCGGAATAGAGGCCGGCATAGACGGCCGTGTTGGCGCCGTCGCTGGCGCGCAGCCGCGCCAGGGCCTCGAAGCGCGGCGGATCGATCGGATCGGTGGTGATGTCGTGGATCGGCGGCAGCTTGCGGTACTGCAAGGCGAGATAGGCCGGGATAGGCGAGCACGACCGCGTCGATCACGAAGGCGACCAGGATGCGCGCCATGCCGCGCGTGCCGTTCTGCCAGATCGCGGCAAAGCCGGCGAGCCCGATCAGGATCGACAGCGCCGGCGCAGCCGAGCGCGCCGAAGAAGGTCGCAATGCGCCGGCTTCATCTCCAGGAAGCCAAATCGGACGATCAGGATCGAAACCACGACCGCAATCACCGAGAACACCGCGAGATTGCGGGCCCAGGTGGCGAGGCCGGAGACCGGTTCCGACTGATAGGGAGCAGAGAACCTGCGGGCCATTGATCAATACATCTGCCGGTTGGTGCTTGCCGGGGCAAATGCTGCCGGCGGAGCCTGTTTGAGACCACGGACCTGCGGCAAATTCAAGGGAATTGCTCAAACCATTCGGCCCCCGCCGTCGACATACGTTGGATGGGCAAAAAGCCGGTACGAACAATCATGAACTCGAAAGCCGGTTGAGAAGGTGGCGCGCCAGCCATCGACTGCATTGCAGCTGGAACTGCCTGTGCTTGCATCGAGCACGCTGCGCGCTTTTTCCTGCTGAAAGCGACCCTGCTCGCCGCCTTCTGCATCGGCCTGTCGATGTCATCGGCGCTCTGGATCGGTCCACGCTCCTTTCCGCTCGTGCCGGTTGTCCCGGCGTCGGCCGAAATCGAAGGCCATGCCGCGATCGTGCTCTATGGCGCGTTGTTCACGCTGGCGGCCGCGGCGCTGCTCGCGCGATGGCCAAGATGGTTCATCGCCGCCTTCCTCGCCGTCATGCTGGTGTTCTGTCTCGAGGATCAGACGCGCTGGCAGCCCTGGGTTTTTCAGTACAGTTTGCTGATGGCGGTCATCGCGCTCGTCCCGCTCGACGGACAGGCCAGCCAGCAGAGAGCGCTCAATCTCGGCCGGCTGATCGTGGCGTTCACCTACGTCTTTTCCGGCCTGCAAAAGCTCAATTCGAATTTCATGTTCGCCGACTTTCCCTGGCTGGTGCAGCCGGTCACCGCGCTGTTTCCGCTCGATCGGGAAACTGGTCCCGATGTTCGGCGCGCTGGCGCCCTTCGTGCAGGTGGCGTTCGGCATCGGACTGCTGACCAGGCGCTGGCGGCGGCTTTCGCTGGTGGCTGCGGTGGCCATGCACATCTTCATTCTCACGATGTTCGGTCCGTTCGGGCACAACTGGAACAACGTGGTGTGGCCGTGGACCGCGGCCATGGCGGTCTTCGATGTCATTCTGTTTTCGGGCACGACCGAGTTCACCTGGCCGGACGTTGTCGCGAGGAGGCGCGATCCGCTCCACATCGCGGCGCTCGCGCTGTTCGTGGCGCTGCCCGTGCTCAGCTTCTTCAATCTCTGGGATTCGTATCTGTCGGCCGCGCTCTATTCCGGCAATCTGACCGAGGCGCAAATCTACATCAGCGACGCCGGGATGGCCTCGGTGCCATCGGCGGTGCGCAGGCCGAACGGTCCACACCTCGGCGAATACCAATGTTCTCAACATCCAGCGCTGGGCGATCGAGGACCTCAACGTGATGCCCTATCCGGAAACCCGGGCCTACAAGGCGATCGGCCGTTCGGTCTGCCGCGACGTGCGAACGCCCGGACAGCTCGTGCTCATCGTGCACGAGCAACGGCTGTTCGGCAGCCGGGAGGAAACCGGTTTCCAGTGTCCGGAGCTGTGATGGGCCGCGTTTCGAAACGCGCGGCCCTTCGCCTCACGCCGCCGCGTTCGGGAAGCGGTAGCTCTTGAACGTCTCGCGCAGCGCGGTCTTGAGGATCTTGCCGGTCGCCGTGTGCGGAATGCCCTCGACGAACGCGACGTCGTCGGGCATCCACCATTTGGCGATCTTGCCGTCCATGAACTTCAGGATTTCCTCGCGCGTCGCCTTCTGACCCTGCTTGAGCTGCACGATCAGGAGCGGCCGCTCGTCCCATTTGGGATGATAGATGCCGATCACGGCGGCTTCCGCCACCGCGGGATGGCCGACCGCGAGGTTCTCCAGATCGATCGACGAAATCCATTCGCCGCCGGACTTGATCACGTCCTTGGAGCGGTCGGTGATCCGCATATAGCCGTGCTTGTCGATGGTGGCGACGTCGCCGGTGTCGAAGAAGCCGTCCTCGTCGAGGATGTTGGCGTCGACCCGGAAATAGGCCTTGGCGACCGCGGGCCCGGAGACCTTGAGCCGGCCGAAGGTCTTGCCGTCCCACGGCAGCTCCTTGCCGGCATCGTCGGTGATCTTCATCTGCACGCCATAGGGCGGGAAGCCCTGGGTCTGCAGGATGTCGAGCTGCTCGTCGCCGTCGAGACCGGAGAACGGCGGCTTCAGCGCCGCCAGCGTGCCGAGCGGGCTCATCTCGGTCATGCCCCAGGCGTGACGCACGACGACGCCCATGTCGACGAAGGCCTTGATCATCGAGCGCGGCATCGCCGAGCCGCCGCACACCACGAACTCGAGCAGCGGCAGCTTCAGATTGTTGGCGGCCATGTGCTGCAGCAGCATCAGCCAGACCGTCGGCACGCCGGCGGTATGGGTGACCTTCTCGGTCTCCAGCAGTTCGAACACCGAGGCGCCGTCGAGCTTCATGCCGGGCATGACCAGCTTGGTGCCCATGCGCGGGCGCCGAGAACGCGATGCCCCAGCTGTTGGCGTGGAACAGCGGCACCACCGGCAGCATGACGTCGCTGGCGGAGGTGCCGAGCGCGTCCTTCGCATTGGCCATGAAGGAGTGGATGACGTTGGAGCGGTGCGAATACAGCACGCCCTTCGGGTCGCCCGTGGTGCCCGAGGTGTAGCACATCGCGGCCGCGGTGTTCTCGTCGAAGTCCTTCCACTCGAACTTGCCGTCGGCCTGCGCCAGCCATTCCTCATAGGCGATGGCGTTCTTCAGCGTGGTCTGCGGCATGTGCGCCTTGTCGGTCAGCACGATGTAGCGCTCGACGCTCGGCACCTTGTCGGCGATCTTTTCCAGCATCGGCACGAAGGTGGTGTCGACCATCACCACGCGGTCGCCGGCGTGGTTGAGGATCCAGGCGATCTGTTCCGGGAACAGGCGCGGGTTGACGGTGTGGCTGATCGCGCCGATGCCCATGATGCCGTACCAGCATTCGAGATGGCGCCAGGTGTTCCAGGCGATGGTGGCGACGCGGTCGCCGAGCTTGATGCCGTCGCGCTGCAGCATCTGCGACAGTTTCAGTGCGCGCGCATGAATTTCGGCGTAATTGGTGCGATGAATCGGGCCTTCGATCGAGCGCGTCACGACCTCCTGGGTGCCGTGATACTTCGCCGCGTGCTCGATGATCCGGTGACACAGCAAAGGCCAGTCTTGCATCAAACCCAGCATACATTCCCTCCCGCCTGGTGTTGCGCGCGTCCGTTTGAACGGTCCCGCGGCCTATCATGGAATTGACATGAAGCTTAGCGCGGAGAAACGGCGACGAAAATGGGCTTATGGCAGCATCTGGCGGGGTGGAGCAGCAATGGTTACCGCCGCGACCGCCGTGCTCATGCTTCTTGTGCAGGCCCCTGCCGCGACCCCAAGACCCTTCCGCATGGATGACCTCTTCGGCGGCGGGCCGCCACGGCTGCGGGGCAGCGCCCACGCGGCCAAGGTGCCGTTGCCGCGGCCGCGCCCGGCCGAGGCGCCGCAAGCCGACAATGCCAAATCCGACAATGCCAAGGCCGCTCCCGCCGAGCCCGAGAAGACTGCCGAACCCGCCGTCCCCAAAGCGCCTGAGCCGTCCGCCTGCCGTCTGGCGCTGACCGAGGAGATCGCCATCGCGCCCTCGATTCCCGACATTCATGGGCCCGGCGGCTGCGGCGGCGAGGACCTGGTCAGGCTGGAAGCGATCGTGCTTCCGAACAAGCACCGGGTCGCGGTGACGCCGCCGGCGACCCTGCGCTGCAGGATGGCCTCGGAGATCGCCGACTGGGTCCGCACCGACGTGGTCGGTCTCACCGCGCCGCTCGGCAGCGAGCCCGCGGTGCTCGACAATTTCGACTCCTATGAGTGCCGCGGCTTCAACCGCATTCCCGGCGCGCATCTGTCCGAGCATGGCCGGGCCAATGCGCTCGACGTGCGCGCCATCAAGCTCGCCAACGGCAAGTCGATCGAGCTGACCGACCGCACCGTGCCGCGCGATTTGCGCGAGCGCTTCCTGCAATCGGTCTGCGCGCGCTTCATGACCGTGCTCGGTCCGGGCTCCGACTGGTACCACGAGGAGCACATCCATCTCGACCTGATGGAGCGGCGCAACAACTACAAAATCTGTCAGTGGAACGTGTGGGACCCGCTGCCGAAGATCGCGCCCTTGATGCCGGCGGCTAGACCCGACGAGGCGCCGCCGCGCGAGGTCGCGGGCAAGGCCGACGCGAACAAGAGCGACAAGGGCGACGCCGACGAGCCGAAGGCGAGCGAGGACGCCAAGCCTGCGCCAGTCAAGCCGGCAACAAAAAAGCGCCGGTGAAAACCGGCGCTTTTGATTTCATTGCGGAGCCGCGCGGCTATTGCGCCATCGGGCCGCCGTTGGCCGCCGCCCTGCAGGGCCATCTGCGAATTGAACGGCGAGTCGCCCTTCTTGCGGGTCGAGCACGACGACGATGGTGCCGACCTTCACGCGGCTATAGAGATCGATCGCGTCCTCGTTGGTGAGGCGGATGCAGCCCGAGGAGATCGAGGCGCCGATATATTCCGGCTGGTTGGTGCCGTGAATCCGGAACAGCGTGTCCTTGCCGCCCGAATACAGATACATCGCGCGCGAGCCCATCGGATTGTCCGGTCCCGGCGCCACGAAAGTGGGAACGCCGAGACGCGAGATCTCGCCGGGCGTCGGATGCCAGGGCGGCCACTCGGTCATGTTGCCGATCTTGGCGATGCCCGACCAGGCCATCGCTTCTTCGCCGACGGTGATGCCGTAGCGGATCGCCTGGCCGTCTTTCAAGCACGTAGTAGAGATAGTGATTGTCGGAATCGACCACGATCGAGCCCGGGGCTTCCTTGCGGTGATAGTCGACGATCGCGCGCCGGAACGGTTCTGCGACCGGCACGTTGGTGTACTTGATCTTCGCGAGATATTCCTTGTCGCGCGGCTTGAAGTTGGCGGTGTTGGTCGCCTCGTAGGTCGCGGCCTGCATGCAGCCTGTCAGCATCAGACCGGCGGCCAGGATTGCGAATTTTGCTTTCAGCGACGACATGATGTCTTCCAATTGAAAACCGCGCTGGCAACGCTGCAGTCTGCGCCCCAAACGCCACGATTCCGTTAAGCCCATTATCGTCGAAATCCGCCATAATTCCAGCGCTTAGACACTTGTCCTGCGCTGCGGGACTCAACCTGTGGCCTTTTTGCCGCAACATTTTCCGATTCCGGCTGTTTCCTGGGCAAAGCTCGCGGGCGCGCCGAATCAGTGCCACGATGCCGCCCTCGGAGCGCCACAAAGTGTCAATTGACGGTTAACAAGCACCGTCATCAAACGCCCGTCGAAACTGAGCTAAGTCCCCAACGATCAGGCCCGCACCTCCCGGAGTCCCCATGTTTTCGGTGTTTGTTCCCTCCGAGACCTCGCTGAAGAAAGCCACCATCGAGGATATCTCGAGACTGCCGGACAACGCGGTCTGGGTCGACCTCGTCAAGCCCACCGCGGCCGAGGACAGGGCGGTCGAAAAGCTCGCGGGCATCGCGGTGCCGACGCGGGAAGACATGCAGGAGATCGAAATCTCCAGCCGCCTCTATATCGAGAACGGCGCCCGCTACATGACGGCGACCTTGATGTGCAATTCCGACACCGACATGCCGAAGACCACCGCCGTGACCTTCATCCTCGGCGACCATCGCCTGGTCACGGTGCGCTATGACGATCCGAAGCCGTTCGCGCTGGTCGAGAACAAGCTGGCGCGAACCTGCTCGCCCGGCATCACCGGCGAGATGGTGCTGATGGAATTGCTGGACGCGGTGATCGACCGCTGCGCCGACATTCTGGAGCGCATCGGCGCCGACGTCGACCAGGTCAGCCATGAGATCTTCGAGCCCGAGAGCGAGCGCCACGGCCATGCCAAGCGCTACTCGCAGATCCTGATCGCGATCGGCCGCAAGGGCGACCTCACCTCCAAGGTGCGCGAGAGCCTGGTCTCGATCGGGCGGCTGGTCGCCTTCCTGTCGGCGGTGATCGAGGGCGTCAAATGGACCAAGGACATGCGCGAGCAGCTCAAGACCATGCAGCGCGACGTGGCCTCGCTGACCGACCACGCGTCGTATCTGTCGAACAAGATCACCTTCGTGCTCGACGCCATGCTCGGCGTCGTCAATCTCGAGCAGAACAACATCATCAAGCTGTTCTCGGTCATGGCCGTGGTGCTGATGCCGCCGACCCTGATCGCCTCGATCTACGGCATGAACTTCAAGACGATGCCGGAGCTGGAATGGGAGCACGGCTACACCTTCGCGCTGATCGCGATGGTGGCTCGCGGCGATCGTTCCCTACTGGATCTTCAAGTGGAAGAAGTGGCTGTGAGACGCGGTTAACGCGCCTCACGACGACCCGCCTCAATCCCTCCGGTAAAATTTGAGCGTTGCCCTGAACGCTTGATCCAAACTTCTCTGCGATAAGTGCCCTGAGCTGATCGCACGAGAAACGTGCGCGGACTTCGGCGGGCCGATCAGGCTCAACAAAACGCTAAGGCGTGTGAAGAAAACGCGCCTTGGCCACGAGGGCTGCAATGGTTGAGAAACGAATAATGTCGTCGCAGAACGTCGTCGACCTCGCGCGCTACCGCCGGCGCGCCGACGGTTCGCCGCTCGCTTGCGATCTCGCCTCGCCTGTGCCGGCATTGCGGCGCGGCGCTGATGGAAGGCGAGCACGAGGACGAGTGCTCCAGCGCCGTCAATGTCGATGTCGCGCGGCTGCGCTGGCAGGCGGCGCAGATTTTGCGCGGGATCGTCTGAATACTTACAGGCGCCGCGCGACGCTGGCGGCCGACATCAGCGTCTCCTTGAGAACGCCGTCCCGGCTGAACGGCAACAGCCGCGCTTCGATATCGGCCAGCATCGCGTCCGCTTTGTCGCCGAGCGCGGCGGGCGAGGACGAAGAGAATGTCAGCACACGCCGGGCGAGATCGGTCGCGCTTACCTCGATGCGTGGCCTTGACCCTGATGGTCTCGACGACGCCAAATCCGAGTGGGCCGAGCACATCATCGGGATTGCGATGCGCGTGCTCACCCTTGCGCGAGCCCACCAGCAACTCCTCGTCCGACCAGCGGCGCCGCGCCGCGTCGTAATCCTCCAGCCACGGATTGCTGCCGTCGCGGGCCGAGAACGACGCGCAGATCACGATCGCGCCGCCGGGCGCGACCAGCCGCGCGAACACCGGTCCGAGCGCGCTGTGGTCCATCCAGTGCAGCGCGCGGCCGATGGTGACGACATCGAAGCTGCCGATATCGGCGGGCAGGTCCTCGGCTTTGCCTTCGATGAAGGTCACGTCAGCACTCGTCCGCTTGGCCGCGGCGCGCGCAGCCGCAAGCATCGCGGGCTCGGGGTCGACGCCGACGACGCGGCCGACATAGGGCGCAAAGCCGAGCGCGAGCGACGCCGGGTCCGGTGCCGAGATCGATCAGCGCATGCCGTTTGTCGAGCTTCAGCTTCTCGGCGACCGTGCGAAAGAACTCGGCCGGGTAGGGCGGCCGGTATTGCTCGTAGAATTCGGCTGTGGTGGCGAAGCGTCCCATGCGGCAAGCCTAGTCCGCCGCGTCCAGCCGCCGCTACATCGCGCGGATCACATCCGCGCGCCTTTCCTGACTGTCGTCGTTCATCTACCTTGCTTCGCATCTCTCATGCGGAGCGATCCATGATCCCGTCCTTCGAGCAGCGCGACGAATTGCTGAAGGGTTTTGCGCGAGGCGCTGTTCCGCCGCGACCTCGACGCGCTCTATGCCGTGGTCACGCCGGATTTCCTGTGGAGCTTTCACGACGGGTTGTCGGTGACGAAGTCGCTGGTCGGCCGCGAGCAAATCCTCGCGCATCTCGATGCGCAGAAGGAGCTGTTCTCGTCGCAGCGTTTCGAGGACGTGGTCTATCATCACTGTCCCGACCTCAGCTTCATGACCTGCCGCATCGACGAGACGCTGCGCGCCACCGGCGAGAAGCGCGCGCAGCGCGGCATCGAGCTCTATCGGTTCAGGGACGGCAAGCTGGCGCTGAAGGATGTCTATCGGAAGCCGATCGCGGGTGAGCGGTCGCGCTCACACGTGCTGCCCGCCGTTGATATGGATCTCGGCGCCGTTCACGTAAGACCTCGTCTCCGTGCACAGCACATAGATGATCTTGGCGACCTCGTCGGGCGTGCCGAGCCGGTGCAACGGGATATCCTGCTCGACGATCTTCTCGGTGCCGGGCGAGAGGATCGAGGTGTCGATCTCGCCGGGCGCGATCGCGTTGACGCGGATGCCGTGGCGGCCGAAATCGGAGGCCATTTCCCGTGTCAGTGAAGCCAATGCCGCCTTCGAGGTGGCGTAGGCCGCGCCTGCGAACGGGTGCACGCGGCCGCCGGCAATGGAGGTGACGTTGACCACCGAGCCCTTCGCCGTCTTCAATTCCTCGATCAATCCGCGCGCCATCATGATCGGCGCGAAGAAATTGACCCGGAACACGTGGCTCCAGGTGTCGACGTCGGTCTCGATCGTACCAAGCCTGCGGCCGCCGTCCGCCTTCGGCGAAATCGCCGCATTGTTGACCAGCGCATGCAGCGCGCCGCCCTCGAGCCGCTGGCGGATTTCCCCGATCGCGCGCGTCGTGTCGTCGTGGTCGGCGAGGTCGACCTGGATGTGATCCTCCGGGCCGGCGTCCCACGGGCAATCCTCCGGGAAGGGATGCCGCGAGCAGGTGAGGACGCGCCAGCCGGCCGACGAAAAGCGGATCACGGTGGCGTGCCCGATGCCGCGGCTGGCGCCGGTCAGGAGCAGCGTGCGCCGCGGCTGGTTGGCGAAGAGGTCGGCATGTCATTCCTTGCGCGGCGTCACGGATAAAGCCGCGTCTTGGTCCAGGCCGCGCCGGGCGTCTCGCGGCTGAACTCGATGCGGTCGTGCAGGCGGAACGGGCGGTCGTGCCAGAACTCGAAGCGCAGCGGCGCGATGCGCCAGCCGCTCCAGCCCGGCGGCCGCGGCACCTCGCCGATCACGTATTTGGCGGCGACCTTGGCGATCGCCTGCTCGAAGGCGAAGCGGCTCTCCAGCGGCTGCGACTGCTTGCTCGCCCAGGCGCCGATCTGCGCCTGCTTCGGGCGGGTGGCGAAATAGGCGTCGGCCTCCTCGGCCGGTGACCGGCGACACGTTGCCGCGGATGCGGACCTGCCGGCGCAGCGACTTCCAGTGAAAAAGTAACGCGGCCTTAGGATTTGTGGCGAGCTCGCGGCCCTTGGGGCTCGCGACGTGGCTGTAGAACACGAAACCGTCGGCGTCATAGCCCTTCATCAGCACCATTCGCACATCCGGCATGCCGTCGGTGTCGACGGTGGCGAGCGACATGGCGGTCGGATCGTTCGGCTCGGCCTTGACGGCTTCGGCAAACCACTCGGCGAACAGGGCGAAGGGTTCCCCGGCTTCGGTGAAATCACCGGATGTTAAGGGTGATGGGTGTTTGATGGAGGTCGTGTCGGTCATGTCCGGAGTCCGAGTTTGCGTGCGTCCGCGGCCCTTAGCGTGCTGCAGCCCGCCCTATATAGGGCATGGGGCCGCGTTGGCCTATCGGCGTTCGCACCCCGGGGAGCCGCGGTTACAGCGATTCTGATCGGGCTTGGCGCCGGCGGCTGCAGCTTCTCGCGCAGTGGCGGCGACGGGCCCTTCGCCAAGATGGGCGACAGCGAGGTGACGGGCTCGATCGGCGATCCCGCGGGGCCCGTGCCGACCGACGCCGATCTCGCCTTTGCCCGCAACGCCGCCTCCGACGTGCTGACCAAGGGCGACAAGGATTCCAGCCAGCCCTGGTCGAACCCCGACACCGGCGCGCGCGGCTCGGTGACGCCGCTGGCGCAGGCCTATACCGCCGACGACGGCCGGACCTGCCGCGATTTCCTCGCAAGCTACGTCAACGGCAAGACCGAGAGCTGGCTGCAGGGCGCGGCCTGCCACAGCGGCAACGGCCGCTGGGAAATTCATACGCTGAAGCCGTGGCGGCGGGGCTGAAACCAACGTTGAGCCCCGTTGCAAAAATGCAACTGAATCCCCAGATGAAGAGCAAAGCGGCTTAGCCCGCGATTGGTCTATGATCTGATTTTCCCTGAAGGAGACGTGTGGGATGCGCGACCCCTATGAGGTCTTGGGGGTGCCGCGGAGCGCCAGCGCTGCGGCCATCAAGAGCGCCTATCGCAAGCTCGCCAAGAAGCATCACCCCGACAGCAACAAGAACGATCCGAAGGCTGCCGAGCGCTTTGCCGAGATCAACACCGCCAACGAAATCGTCGGCGACGAGGACAAGCGCAAGCAGTTCGACCGCGGCGAGATCGACGCCGACGGCAAGCCGCGCTTCACCGGCTTTCCCGGCGGCGGTGGCGGCCGCGCGGGCGGTCCGGGCGGCTTCGAGAGCTACACCTTCCGCACCGGTCCCGGCGGCGGTTTTGGCGCGGGCGGCGCCGGCGCCGGCGGCTTCGAGGACATCCTCAACAGCATGTTCGGCGGCGCGCAGGCGCGCGGCGCGCGCGGTGGCGCGCGGGGCGGCAGCCCGTTCGAATTCGAGAGCGGCGGGGTCGGGCTCGATCTCGACGTCAACGTCGCGATGTCGGTGACGCTGGAGGAGGCGGTCAAGGGCGGCGAGAAGCGCGTGCGCCTGCCCAACGGCAAGGAGCTCAACGTCAAGGTGCCCGCGGGCGTCACCGAGGGCCAGCAGATCCGCCTGCGCGGCCAGGGCGAGACCGCGGCCGGTCATCCGCCCGGCGATCTCCTGATCACCATCAACATCGCTCCGCATCCCTTCTTCAAGGTCGACGGCAGCGATCTGCGGGTCGACCTGCCGATCACGCTCTATGAGGCGGTGCTGGGCGCCAAGGTGCGGGTGCCGACGCTTGGCAGCGCGGTGGAACTCTCGATCCCGAAGAACACGTCGAGCGGGCGGACCTTCCGCCTCAAGGGCAAGGGCCTGCCGAAGCCGACGGGAACTCCCGGCGACCTCTATGTCACCACGCAAATCAAGCTACCGGACGGGAACGATTCCCAGCTTGAGGCTTTGATGCAATCGTGGCTGGAGGGGCACCCCTACAATCCGAGAAAAGATTTCGAGCTAGATCTGAAACCAACGGAATTCGTGACCGTAGCTATCCCTTTCGGGGCATGTCCCCGGAAACGGTGCGGCCTCGAGAGGGGGACCAGCGCGGTACAAAACCCCAACTCGAGGCCGCGTGCGTCGATCGGCGGATCGAACGCTTCTCATTTTCTCGTGATCATCCGGTGCGATAATGAGACGCACCCATGGTCGATTTAAGAATTTCAATGTCCGAATTGGGACACCGCGCTTTGACGTTTCGCCAAAGCGCGTTCTGAAAAATCCGGGCGCAAAAATCCCGGCGCTTTCTGCTAGAGCGGCGCGCTCTTACCGGATTGCTCTTTTGATGCCGCGCAATTGACTCAATTGCGGCGCTGACGGCGGCGCGCATTCAACTCGTCATGCCCGGCCATGCCGCAACGAACGAGAATCGCTTCGATGGTCACGACTCAGCCGCCGCTCTTCTCGCCCTTGTCGGCCTGGTCGTAGACCAGGCGCGCGACCTGGGCCAGGCGCTCGCGATCGCTGCTGCCGGAGACGACATAGCCGACGCCGCGGTCGGCCCAGAACATCGCGCCGTCCTTGTCCTGCGTGGTGTAGCGCATCTGCGTCGTCTCGGTCGCCGCCTTCGCGGTGTAGACCGTGAAGCGTTCGCCGGAGGCGCTCTCATACATCAGGAAGGACGCGGGGCCCGTCGGACCCGGCAACAGCCGGCCGCCGACCAGCTTCAATCCGGTCGCGTCGAGCTCGGGCGCGCGCACGGTCCAGCCGCAGCGCTTGGTCAGCCATGCCTGCAGATGCGCGCGCTCGTTGCCGGGCACCTCGACCGGATGGCGCACCTCGACGACATAGAGCCGATGCGCATCGAGCGCGTCATCGGTGAACATCTGGAAGCTGGAAGGCGAGGCGGCCGCGCCATGCGCGATCCAGCCGGTGCCGCCGCCGGCGACGAAGGCGAGCAGCGACGCCGCGACCGCGCCATACAGCCATCTGCGCGGCTGCTGCACCAGGCGCTCGAGCTCGAGCCGCTTCGGCACCGGCTCGTTGACCACGGAGTCGTAACGCGCGTGCAGGGCGTCGGCCATCGCGCGCCATGATTGCACCCGCTCGGCATCCTCCGGATGCGTTGCGAGCCACGCCTCGACGTCGCTGCGGCGCTCGGCCGGCAGCTCGTTGTCGACGTAAGCGTGAAGCTCGTCCTCGGTGACGGGAATGTTGCGGTCAGTCATTGTCGTCGTCTCTGTCTAATTCCCTAACGAAATGATCCATGCATAACGCTTGCCAGTGTACCTTCGCTTAACCCGCCTACTTGACCCGGCGCAACGCCGGCCGTTCGCCTTCGAGCGAGGCCTTAACATGGGCGCGCGCGCGGGCAAGCCGTGACATTACGGTGCCGATCGGCACGCCCTGGATGTCGGCGACCTCGCGGTAACTCAGTCCTTCCAGCATCACCAGCAGCAGCACCGCGCGCTGCTCCTCCACCAGGGTCGAGAGCGCGCGCGCGATGTCGCGGCCCTCGGCCTCGGTGCCGCTGGCGTCGGGATTGTTCTCGAGCAGCGGCATGAATTGCGGCCGCCGCGCCAGCGAGCGGCGGCGGTTCTTGTTCAGATTGGTCAGGATCGTGTAGAGCCAGCTCCTGACGTCGCCTCCGAGAAACAGCTTCTCCGAACGCAGCGCGCGCACCAGCGTGTCCTGCACCAGATCGTCGGCGATATCGGCGTCGCGCGCGAGCGCGCGCGCATAGCGGCGCAACGCCGGGATCATGGCTTCGACACTCTGGCGAAACGCGCTCATGCAAGCTCGGTGTTACCGTCGAATTTCGTTCACATCCAAACATAACACCCGAATCATCGGCCTATTCCGTGTTTCGCCGAGCTGAGGGTAAACGGCCCGAACCGGGTACCGATTGGGGCTGTACCGGCAGGAGTAGCTGGTGTAGCCAAACGTCCAAAGCCAGGACTTGGTGGACGGTCGTATGGCGCAGAATTCATCCCTCATGCAAGGCAAGCGCGGCGTGGTGCTCGGCGTCGCCAATAACCGCTCGATCGCCTGGGGCATTGCCAAGGCCTGCCACTGCGCGGGCGCCGAGGTCGCGCTGACCTGGCAGGGCGACGCGCTGAAGAAGCGGGTCGAGCCGCTGGCGGCCGAGCTCGAACGGCCTGCTTGCTCGGCCATTGCGACGTCACCGAGCCCGCGACCATCGACGCGGTCTTCGACGTCGTGAAGCAGAAATGGGGCAAGATCGATTTCGTCGTGCACGCGATCGCCTTCTCCGACAAGGACCAGCTCGACGGCCGCTACCTCGAGACCACCGCGGACAATTTCTCGCGCACCATGCTGATCTCCTGCTACTCGCTGACCGCGATCACGCAGCGCGCGGAGAAGCTGATGACCGACGGCGGCTCGATCCTGACGCTGACCTATTACGGCGCCGAGAAGTGGATGCCGCATTACAACGTCATGGGCGTGGCCAAGGCGGCGCTCGAGGCCAGCGTGCGCTATCTCGCCGCCGATCTCGGCGAGAAGAACATCCGCGTCAACGCGATCTCGGCGGGGCCGATCAAGACGCTGGCCGCCTCCGGCATCGGCGACTTCCGCTATATCCTGAAGTGGAACGAGTACAATTCGCCGATGCGCCGCACCGTCACCATCGAGGAAGTCGGCGACAGCGCGCTCTACTTGCTGTCGGATCTCTCGCGCGGCGTCACCGGCGAGGTGCATCACGTCGATTCCGGCTATCACGTCGTCGGCATGAAGCGGCCGGACGCGCCCGACATCACGCTGGCGAAGGACTAGCCGCCGCCGTCCATGCCCGCGCCCGTGATCTACTACATCCGCCACGGCGAGACGTCGTGGAATGCGGACGGGCCGGCTGCAGGGCACGCAGGACACCGCGCTCAACGATCTCGGCCGCAGGCAGGCGGTGCAGTCCGGGCATATCCTTGCCGATCTGCTTGGCGCGCGACGGCCGCGACAAGATCGCAAATTCCGTATCTGTCGAGCCCGCTGTTGCGTGCGCGCACGACCATGGAGCTGATGCGCGGCGCGCTGAATCTGCCGCCGCGGGATTATGCGACCGACGATCGGCTGCGCGAGATCGGCTACGGCCAGTGGGAAGGCTCGACGCTTGGCGGAGATGCAGGCCGCCGATCCCGTCTTCTTCGCAAAGCGCCTTGCCGACAAATGGCGGGTGGCGCCCGAGGGCGGCGAGACCTACGAGGCGGTGCAGCGGCGCATGCGCGACTGGTACGATCACGTTCGCGGCGACATGGTGGTGGTCGCGCATGGCGGCACCGCGCGGGCGCTGATGGTGGCGCTCGGCTTCGAGACGCCCGCAAAGCGCCTCCGACCTGCCGATCGCGCAGGGCGCGGTCTATGTGTTCGGCGACGGCGGGCTGAAGAAGTATAGTTAACTCCTCCGTCGTCATGCCCGGCCTTGTGCCGGGCATCCACGCTTCCTTTGCAGCGGGTCTAAGACGTGGATGGCCGGGACAAGCCCGGCATGACGAATGAGAGGTTGACCCGACCATGACAGCGCGTTACGACACATCATGTCCCACAACACCTTCGGCCATCTGTTCCGCGTCACGACCTTTGGCGAAAGCCACGGGGTTGCGATCGGCTGCGTGGTCGACGGCTGTCCGCCGCTGATCCCGCTCACCGAGGCCGACATCCAGCGCGATCTCGATCGCCGCCGGCCCGGTCAGTCGCGCTTCACCACGCAGCGGCAGGAGCCGGACACGGTGAAGATCCTGTCCGGCGTGATGGCGCATCCCGAAAGCGGCGTGCAGGTGACGACGGGCACGCCGATTGCGCTGTTGATCGACAACACCGACCAGCGCTCCAAGGATTATTCCGACATCAAGGACAAGTTTCGCCCCGGCCACGCCGACTTCACCTATGAGGCCAAATACGGCCTGCGCGACTATCGCGGCGGCGGCCGCTCGTCGGCGCGCGAGACCGCGATGCGGGTCGCGGCCGGCGCGATCGCGCGCAAGATCTTGCCCGAGGTCACCGTGCGCGGCGCGCTGGTGCAGATGGGCCCGCACAAGATCGACCGCGCCAAATGGGATTGGGACGAGGTCGGCAAGAATCCGTTCTTCTGTCCCGACAAGGACAAGGCCGCGTTCTTCGAGGACTATCTCGACGGCATCCGCAAGAGCGGCTCATCGATCGGCGCGGTGCTCGAGATCGTCGCCGAGGGCGTGCCGGCCGGCCTCGGCGCGCCGATCTATGCCAAGCTCGATGCGGACCTCGCCGCGGCCTTCATGAGCATCAATGCGGTCAAGGGCGTCGAGATCGGCGCGGGCTTTGCCGCGGCCGAACTCTCGGGCGAGGAAAACGCCGACGAGATGCGGATGGGCAATCAGGGCCCGAAATTTCTCTCCAACCATGCCGGCGGCATTCTGGGCGGCATCTCGACCGGCCAGCCGGTGGTGGCGCGCTTTGCGGTGAAGCCGACCTCGTCGATCCTCAGCCCGCGCCAGACGGTCGATCGCAACGGCGGCGAGACCGAGATCCTGACCAAGGGCCGCCACGACCCCTGCGTCGGCATCCGCGCCGTGCCGGTCGGCGAGGCCATGATGGCCTGCGTGCTCGCCGATCACTTCCTGCGCCATCGCGGGCAGGTGGGGAAAATAGCCTCAACGCATTTGAACTCGTCATGCCCGGCTCGATCCGAGGCAGCCGACGTCTTTCGCCGCGTCTCGAAGGATGAGGCCGAGACCGGGCCTCATGGTTCGAGACGCCGCTCGAACGCGCGGCTCATGACCATGAGGGTCAACGCCGGCGCGCCCATGATGTACGGCTTCAGCAGCGCGTACATCATGCCGTGGGTCGGCGTCGGAACGCCGAGCTCGCGGCCGAGAGCGACCACCTTGCCGCCGAGCCAGGGCAGCTCCATGCGGTTGCCGCGCTCGAGATCGAGCGCCATCGAGGCCTTCATGGCGGGCGGGGCGTGTCCGATGAACTCGAGGACCGTGTCGACGGCATTTTCCGGCAGCGCGATGCCCTTGGCCTTGGCGACCGCGTGAACTTCCTTGACGGCGGCAACGATCACGGGCGGATATCGGGATCGTCGCGCAGCTTGCCGATCGGCTGGCGCGTCGATGCCGTGATGCTGGCATTGGTGGCAAGCAGGATGAACTTCATCCAGAGATCGGTCAGGATCTGCTGGCTCAGCGTCACGTCGAAGCCGGCCTTCTGGCACAGCGCGAGCAGGTCCTCGCCGCGCTTGCTGATCTTGCCGTCGAGCTCGCCAAAAATCATGCGCATGAAGGTGCCGACCTGCTGGATCACGCCGGGCTTGACGATCGAGGCGCTGATCTGCGCCACGCCGCCCATCACGGCCTCGCGCCCGAGGATCGGGATCAGGCGGTCGGCGGCGTCGATGCCGTTCTGCAGCGGGATCACCGCCGTGCCGGGGCCGACCAGCGGCTTGATATGCGCGCCCGCGCTCTCGACGTCCCACAGCTTGACGCAGAACAGCACGACATCGACCTTGCCGATGCTGGCGGGATCGTCGGTCGCCTGCGTCGGCACCAGATGCGTGTCGCCGCGCGGGCTGTTCACCTTCAGTCCCTCGCTCTTCATCGCGGCGAGATGCGCGCCGCGCGCAATGAAGGTGACGTCGGCGCCCGCCTTCGCCAATGCCGCGCCGAACCCGCCTCCGACGCCGCCCGCGCCGACCACCGCAATCCGCATCAATTCCTCCCGATCACGCTCGCTCTGCGAGCGCGCTACCGTCCGTGCCGCAGGATCGATGTAATTCAGGCAGCGCCTCAACGCAAATCCGTCCGCCGTCGCGGGCGGTTGCCTGCGTCGGCAAAAGGGTTTGTAATCAGGCCACGCGCAACACAGGAGCGGGATTGATGGGGGATGCCAAAACCCATTACGAGGTGATTGTCGTCGGCGCCGGCGTGGCGGGCATCTACCAGATCAAGCGGCTGGTCGATCTCGGCATCGACGCCACCGTGCTCGAATCGGCCGGCGATCTCGGCGGCACCTGGTACTGGAACCGCTATCCCGGCTGCCGCTTCGATTCCGAGAGCTACACCTACGGCTTCTCGTTCTCGCGCGAACTGCTCGACGAGTGGCACTGGAAGGAGCGCTTTTCCGGCCAGCCCGAGAATTTGCGCTATCTCAATTACGTCGCCGACAAGTTCGATCTGCGCAAGCACATGCAGTTCAACTGCAAGGTTCGAGGCGATGCGCTTCGACGAGGCGCGCGATCTCTGGCACGTGACAGATCGGCGACGGCCGCGAGCTGACGAGCCGTTTCGTGGTGCTCGGCGATCGGCCTGCTCTCCGCGCCGACCATGCCGCGGCTGGAAGGCCTCGACGACTTCAAGGGACTCTCGTTCCACACCTATTACTGGCCGCATGAGCCGGTCGATCTCGCCGGCAAGAAGGTCGCCGTGATCGGCACCGGCGCCACCGGCATTCAGCTGATCGGCGAAATCGCCGACAAGGTCGGCGATCTCACCGTGTTCCAGCGCCGGCCGAACTGGAGTGCGCCGCTCAACAACAGCGCGATCTCGGACGAGGAAATGGCCGACATTCGCGCGCGCTATGACGAGATCTTCGCCGCCTGCACGCTCACGCCGGGCAGCTTCCTGCATGGGCCGCAGAGCAGCGGCTTCTACGAGGTGACGCGCGAGGAACGCCTGGCGCTGTGGGACAAGCTCTATGACGAGCCCGGCTTCGGCATCTGGCTGGCGAATTTTCGCGAGATCTTCATGGACGAAGCCGCCAATGCCGAGTTCTCGGAATATATCGCCGATCGCATCCGCCGCCGCGTCAGGGATCCCAAGGTGGCCGAAAAACTGATCCCGAGGGATCACGGCTTTGGCGTGCAGCGCCTGCCGCTGGAGACGAGATATCTCGAGGCCTACAACCGCGACAACGTGCATCTCGTCGATATCAGCGAGACGCCGCTCGTTCGCGTCACCGAGAAGGGCCTGCGCACCACCGAGCGCGACTACGAGTTCGACATCATCGTCTACGCCACCGGCTTCGATGCCATCACCGGCGCCTATGATCTGATCGATATCAGCGGCATCGGCGGCGAAAAGCTGGCCGAAAAATGGAAGCATGCGCCGTCCACCTTCCTCGGCATGCTCACCCACGGCTTTCCGAATCTCCTGATGCCGACGGGGCCGCAAAGCGCGTCCGCGTCGACGAATTTCCCGCGCGGCATCGAGAACGGCGTCAACTGGTGCACGGACCTGCTGCAATACATGTGGGACCGCGGCTACACCCGCGCCGATGCCACGCTGCGAGGCGCGAGCAGCGCTGGACCGCGCATGTGATCAAGATGTACGAGATCATGCTGATGCGCAAAGCCAAGGGATGGTTCACCGGCTACAACTCCAACGTCGCCGGCCACGAAGAGGGCACGGTGCGCTACTTCGTCTACAACGGCGGCACGCCGAAATTCGTCGGCATCATCAATGACGTAGCGGCGAAGGAATTATCAGGAGATCGCGTTCTGCTCGCTGCCCGCGCGCCGGCGTGCAAGCGGTGGCTTGACGCCTCGCGAAATCACGTCCGCTAATGTCCGGTATGGACACGCAAAAGCTGCAAAACCTGCTCGACTGGCTGATGGACGGCGCGCGCTCGACGCCGACGCCGCCCGCCTTCCTGAAGGAGACCTGCGAGCGGCTGATCGATTGCGGCATCCCGCTGTGGCGGGCCGCCGCCTTCGTGACGACGCTGCATCCCGACACTTACGGGCGCGCCTTCATCTGGCGGCGGGGCGGGGAGGTCGTTGTTCAACGCCGCCGATTTCGACATTCTGGACACGCCGGAGTTCAAGAACAGCCCCGTGGTGATCGTGCAGAAGACCGCGCGCGAGCTGCGCTACCGCATGGACGATCCCGACAGCCATCGCTTTCCCTTCTTCGACGACATGCGCAACGAAGGCGTCACCGACTATCTGGCGCTGCCGCTGCTCTACACCGACGGCACCGTCCATGTCGCGAGCTGGACCACCAAGGAGCCGGGCGGCTTCACCGACGAGCAACTCGCGGCGTTGCGCAAGGTCGTTCTGCCGTTCTCGCGCGTCGGCGAAATCATGGCGATGCGCCGCACCGCCACCACGCTGCTCGACACCTATGTCGGCAACCGCGCCGGCGAGCGGATTTGGGCGGGCCAGATCCGCAGGGGACACGCCGAGGAGATGCAGGCCGCGATCTGGCTGTCGGATTTGCGCGGCTTCACCGCGCTGTCCGACCGGCTGCCGGCGGCAACCGTGGTCGAGATCCTCAACCAGTATTTCGATTGCCAGGTGCCGGTCGATTCGCAAGCATGGCGGCGAGATCCTGAAATTCATGGGTGACGGCCTGCTCGCGGTGTTTCCGATCGCCAAGGACGGCGGCAATCTCGGCGAGGTCTGCGCCGCGTGCCTGGAAGCGGGCAAGGAGGCGCGCGCCAATGTCGATGCCATGCACTATCCGAGCAGACGACGAGGTCGAGCGTTTCCGCTTCGGCGTGGCGCTGCATATCGGCGCCATCCTGTTCGGCAATATCGGCGGCATGAGCCGGCTCGACTTCACCTGCATCGGGCCCGCGGTCAATCTCGCCGCACGGCTGGAGAAGATCGCCTCGAAACTGCATCGCACGGTGGTGGCGTCCGCGGCGTTCGCCGGCGCCTGCCACAACGACTGGACCGATCTCGGCGAGTTTCCGATCGCGGGCTTCTCGAAGGCGCAGCGGGTGTTCGGCCTGCACGACGAGGCGTCAGCACGATGCCGCAGGCTGACCGCCGCGCGGGCATCGTGCTCGTCGTTGCGGCCGCGATCGCCTGGAGCACCGCGCCGTTCTTCACCCGGCTGCTGCACTTCGATTCCTGGACCATCCTGTTCTGGCGCGGCCTGTTCGGCGGCGGCTTCATCGCGCTGTTTCTGATCGCGACGCAAGGCCGGCAGCGGCTTGCGCGATCTCGTCGCGATGACAGCCCAGCGGCTGGCTGGTCGCCGCGCTCTCGACCTTCGGCATGGTGACCTTCATCCCGTCGCTGCAGCTCACCAGCGTGGCGAATGTCGCGATCATCATCGCCTTCCAGCCGTTCGCCGCCGCGGCGATCGCCTGGCTCTGGCTGCGCGAGACGTGCTGCTCCGCGCACCATGCTGGCGAGCCTGGTGGCGCTGGCCGGGCATCGTGGTCATCGTCAGCGGCGCCGGCGGGCGGCGCGCGACTATCGCGGCATCGGTCTTGCCATGCTGATGATCCTGTCGATCTCGATCATGACGGTCGTGATCCGGCGCCACCGCGACACCTCGATGGTCGCGGCCGCCTCCGTCTCGAATTTCCTCGGCAGCCTCGTCAGCATTCCCTTCGCGCAGGGCATTGGCGCGGTGACCGCCGGCCGATCTCGGCATCCTCGCGATGTTCGGGCTGTGTCAGGTCGGCCTCGGGCTCACCTTCTTCACCTCGGCTCGCGGCATCTGCCGTCGGGACAGGCGTCGCTGATCGCGAACGCTGGAGACGCCGCTGATGGCGTTCTGGGTCTGATTTGGGATTTGGCGAAATTCCCTCGCTGCGCGCGCTGATCGGCGGCGCGCTGGTGATGGGCGCCGTCATCTTCGACATCCTCGCCGACAGCCGCGCGCATGCGGGCGATGCGGCGCGAAGGCGGTGACGTCGGGCGAGTAGCTACTCTTCCGGCTCGGTGGTGAACAGCAGCGGATAGCCCTTGGCGCGGCCGGCGTCGGTGGCGCGCGTCGCCTTGGTCTCGGCGACGTCCTTGGTGAAGACGGCGACCACGCAGACGCCGCGGCGATGCGCGGTGATCATCACCTTGTAGGCTTCCTCCTCGGTCATGCGGAATTCGCCCTTCAGGATGGTGACGACGAATTCGCGCGGCGTGTAGTCGTCATTGACCAGGATGACCTTGTGCAGCCGCGGCCGCTCGACCTTGGTCTTGACCTTTGTTTTCGGCTTGGTGGTGGTGTCGGCCATACCGGCGGTCCGTGTTCCGAAATCGCGGCCAAGTTTACAAGCTCCCGCGCCGCGGCGAAACCCGCATGTTTTCGATGGCTTGGTTGCGAGCCGAGGATGGGTCTAGCGCGAGCACGCCCGGTAACCGAACTTGCGGATCATGTCGGCCCCGGAGATCGAGTGAAATTCCAGCGTGTCCATGAAATGGTTCGCGGTGACGTAGGCGCGAAGCGGCGCGTTGTAGGCTGCGAGCATGTGCTGGGTGAGCGCGGGCGAGACGTTGCGCTGCCGGTCGTGCGCGGAGTGGAACAGCAGCGTCGCCGACGGCTCGATGCAGACGTTGCGGATCGCGAGAAACAGCGTGCAGGAGGACTGGCAATGACCCTGGATGCGGAAGCGTTCGCCCGACGCGTTGTATTGCGCGACCACCGGATCGAAGCGCGAATAATTCCCGCCCATCGCCCATGGCGTCGACGAGCCGTCCGCCCAGGCCGCGGTCGAGAACAACAGCAGCAACGCAGCAAGGATCGTCTTCATGGCGCTTCCCCCGAAAGCCAGGTCCGCGCCTTATAACATGTGTCGCGCGCCGCCGCGCGGACTCCCGCGGGCCAAGGCGACGCCACAATTGGGCCCGGCGCTAACTTGAAAGTGAAGGATAAATCATGTTCCCGCTAGGCGCGGCGCAATTTGCGTGTCACCATTGGCGCCACGCGTGGGAGGTCAGCAGATGCGCTGGTTTGTCTCGATCGGGGCCGTGCTTTTCGCCGGACTGATGGCGGGGAGTTGCCGTTGTCGCGGCGCCGGGCCCGCAAGTCGCGCAGCAGCGCGCCGAGACGGATGCCAATGCCGTCGACGTCCAGCTGATCCTCGCCGTCGACGTCTCCTATTCCATGGACATGGACGAACTCGCGATCCAGCGCGAAGGCTATGCGCAGGCGATCGTGTCGAAGGATTTCCTGCAGGCGTTGAAGACCGGCCCGCACGGCAAGGTGGCCGTGACCTATTTCGAATGGGCCGCCTCCAGCGACCAGAAGATCATCATCCCCTGGCGGGTGATCGACGGCCCGGAAAGCGCGGATGCGGTCTCCGCCGAGATCCTGAAGACGCCGATCCGCCGCGCCTCGCGCACCTCGATCTCGGGCGCGATCTATTTCGCGATGCCGCTGTTCGACGAGAGTCCCTATCAAGGGCTTGCGCCGCGTCATCGACATTTCCGGCGACGGCCCCAACAACAACGGCACGCCCGTCACCATCGCGCGCGACGAGGCGCTGTCGAAGGGCATCATCATCAACGGCCTGCCGATCATGGTGAAGGAGCCGTCCTATTCCACCATGGATATCGACAATCTCGATTTCTACTACGAGGACTGCGTGATCGGCGGTCCCGGCTCGTTCGTGATCTCGATCAAGGACCGCGAGAAGTTCAAGGAGGCGATCCGCACCAAGCTGTTGATGGAGGTCGCGGGCCGCATGCCGGAGAACGTGCCGGTCGCCGAGAAGGAGAAAGAGCCGCGGGTGTCCTGCAAGATCGGCGAGAAGATCTGGCAGGACCGCTGGGGGCGGTGAGCGCAGATCGTCCCGGCGGCGATTGGTCTCGCCTGCCGGACAGCTTCTTAATCTTCCATTAACCCGGTGCGGGTCCTGATCGCAGGCAGTGCACGCAATGCCTTCGTCCGCCAATGACCACGATCTCGCCCACCACCAGCCAGATTTCGCCCGCCACCGAGCGGGTCTATCACCAGAGCAATCTGCTCGGTGACTGGAAGGGCACGTGGACGAACAGCAGCAGCCCCGTCGAGTTCAAGGTCGTCAACATCAGGGGCGACAAGGCGCAGATCGAATATACCCATGACGGTCACACCGAGCGCGGGCTTGGCCGACGTCAACGGCGCCACCATCACCTTCGGCAATGTCACCATCGGCACCCGCAACGGTTCGGTCGCGGCGTTCGAATTCTCGGTCTGCCGGCGCCAAGAAGACGGCGACCCTGAACAAGCAGGCTGCGACCGTCGATCAGAACAAGCTGGTCGGCACCTGGAACGGCTTTTCGACCAGCAACGGCAAGAGCACAGCTTCACGGTCAAGTCGGTCGACGGACGCGATGCGGTGGTGAGCTGGACCGTCAACGGCGTCGCGCATCAAGGGCACGGCTCCGTCTTGCAAGAACACCGTGATGTTCGGCAAGGCGCAGGTGACCAGCGACGACGGCAAGTCCGGCACGGTCGTGCTGCAGGTCGGCAACAAGAGCTATCCGATTCCGGTGACGAAATATGTGCCGCCGAGCACGTCGACGGCGGTGAACAAGCTGGCGTGACTCAGCTTCGTCGCTCGCCGGCGTCGTGAGCGGTCGCATCGCACGTGCGCGCAGAGATGAGAGACGTGGATCCCGCACAAGGCGGGCAGAGACGGGAAGAGCCGCTACATCCCGGCTCAGCGCACGCAGCTGCTTCACGTCGCGCTCGATCGCGCGCAAACCCGCAAGCGCAGCCCGCAACTCGTCGCTGCCGATCAGGCGCCAGATGTCGGTGGTGCGCTTTGCGACCTCCGGAATCGTCAGCGGAAACTGCGCCGCTTCCTGCAGCGCGCCCTTCTCGTTGATGAGATAGCGTTCGTTGAGCGCAAACAGCACCTGCGCCGTGCAGGCGAGCGCCCGATAGGCGCAGCCCGCGACATGGGTCTGCTCGGCGCGGGCGGCGGCAAGCTCGGCGTTCTCGATCGCAAACAGGATTTCCCATTCGAACTTGCGGATCAGCGCGTCGCGCAGCGCGCGCGGGTAGGGCGAGGTGGCGGCCTTGAGCTGTTGCAAGCCGGCCCTCGGGATCGTGCAACGGCCGGCACAGTGCGACCTCGCCCATCCAGATCGCGGTGCAAAATCCGTGCGGATGGCCCGGCTGATAATGCATCGTCGATCTCGCCGGCGCGGCATTTCTCGATCGACGTCCGCGACGTCCTCGATGTTGCGATAGAGCAGGTCGACCTTGCGGCCCTGCGACGCTCAACCATCCGCCGCCGACGATCCATGGACCCCAGCCGCCGATCGGCGTCACCTGCGCTGCATCGGGTGCATCGGCGAATGTGCGCACGGCCTGCAGCAGCCTGATGGTGTCGAGCGGCCGCTCGGCGGAATAATACAGGCCGATATCGTAGTCGGAGGTGTCCGTCGCGGTCCCCCGCGCGCGCGATCCGCCGAGCGCGATGGCGGCGACGCCGGGCACTTCGGCGAGGGCAGGGACGATGCGTTGCAGGATGAGGATCGGGCGGCATGGCCGCGCTTCTAGCAGCTATCACCGCGAAAATCGCGCCACCAGCTCGACATGCGGCGTGTGCTTGAACTGGTCGACCGGCGTGACGCCTTCGAGACGGTAGCCGCCGTCGACCAGGATGCGCGCGTCGCGCGCAAAGGTCGCCGCATTGCAGGAGACGGCGATCACGACCGGCACCTTGCTGGCCGCCAAGTTGCGTCGCTTGCGCCTGCGCGCCCTGCCGCGGCGGATCGAACACGACCGCGTCGTAGTCGCGCAATTCCGGCGGCATCAGCGGGCGGCGGAACAGGTCGCGCGCCTCGGCCTTGACGGGCTTCAATCCAGACGTCGCGCTCGCGGCCTTCTGCAAGGCGCTGACCGCGCCGGCATCGCTGTCGAAGGCCGCGATGCGCGCCTTGGCCGCAAGCCGCAGCGCGAACGGGCCGACGCCGCAGAAGAGATCGGCGATGTGTTTGGCCTTTCCGACGTATCCGACCGACGAGCGAGGCCAGCGTCTCTTCACCCGCGGCCGTCGCCTGCAGGAACGATCCCGGCGGCAGTGTCACCTGCGCCTTGCCGATCGCGATCTCGGGCGCGTTGCGCATCAGCACCAGCTCGCCGTGACGCGTCAGCCGCGCGAGGCGATGTTGCTGCGGCAATGCCCGACAGCGTCGTGATCATCGCCGGCGGCAGCGGCCCGGAGCCGCGCACGTCGATATCGAGGCCGCCTTTGGTCGCGGTGACCTGGATGTCGAGCGGCTTGCCGATCTTGGTCAGGGGCTCGGCCAGCGCCCATGCCGCCTCCAGCGCGCCGGACAATGCTGGATCGAGGATCGGGCAGCGGTCGATCGGCACGATGTCGTGCGAACCGGCCGCGGCGAAGCCGACCTTCAGGATGTCGTGGTTGCCGAGCCGCGCATGCACGGTGATGCGGCGGCGGCCGGCGCCATGCGCGTCGACCAGCGGCGCCACCTCGCAATCGAGCTTCGCCTGCCGCAAGGTCTCCACCACGATGTTGCGCTTCCAGGCGCGATAGCGATCGTCCTGCCAGTGCTGGATCGCGCAGCCGCCGCAGACGCCGAAATGCTGGCAGAACGGTTCGATCCGCTCCGGACTCGCCGTCGTGATCGCAAGCAGCCGCGCGCGGTCGGGATGGCCGGTGACGTGATCGACCTCGACCGTCTCGCCGGCGAGCGTGTACGGCACATAGACCGCCTCGCCATCGGCAAACGCGACGCCGTCGCCGCGATGGGCGACGTGATCGATGATGCAGCGTTTCAGCCACGGCGCGCGCCGAGGAAGAATTCGGCGTTGCCGTCGCCGCCCGCGATCGCGGAGGGGAAGACCTTGATGTCCGTGCAGCCCTGGGCGGCCGCGAACGCCGCGATGTCGTCGCAGACCTGTTGTGCACGGCGGCGTCGCGGATGATGCCGCCCTTGCCGTGCTTTCCCTGCGCCTCGAATTGCGGCTTGATCAGCGCCAGCAGATGCATGGGTGCCGCGGCAAGCGACAGCGCCGCCGGCAGCACCGCCTTCAGCGAGATGAAGCTGACGTCGATGGTGACGATGTCGGGCCGCGCCGGCAGCCGCGTGCCCTCGAGCTTGCGGATGTCGGTCGCCTCCATCGAGACGATTTTGGCATGCCGCTGCAGCGAGTGGTGCAGCTGCCCGTGGCCGACATCGACCGCGAACACGATGGCCGCGCCGTTCGCCAGCAGCACCTCGGTGAAGCCGCCGGTGGAGGCGCCGACGTCGAGGCAGACATGGCCTTCGACATCGATCGGGATATTGCTCCAGCGCGCCGGCGAGCTTGACGCCGCCGCGCGACACGTAAGGATGCGCCGGCTCGGCCTGGAGCGTCGGCGTCCGACGGCAACATGTCCGAGGGTTTCGCGACCTGCCTGTCATTGGCGATGACGCGGCCGGCCTCGATCGCGGCACGCGCCCGCGCCCGGCTCTCGAACAGGCCACGCTCGACCAGCAGCAGGTCGACGCGCTTCTTGGACAGCGGACATCTCGTTACTCCCGCGCGCGCGCTTGGCAGCCAGGCGCACGCACATCTCGAAGGCCGTCAGATCATGCCAGATATCATCCGGCTTTTGCTGCGGCATGACCAGCGGGCAGCCGTAGAGATCGAGGGCATGAATCATCATCAGATTATCGTTGAGGCCGAAATCCTCAACCGTCAGGCCGTCGGCGTCGATCAAATGTCCGTCGCGCGAGGTGACCGTGGTGAATCGCCGGACGCGGTCGGCATAGACGGCAGGGATCGTTGGAATAGCCGAGACAGAATTTTCTGCGCGCCGCCATGGCGCCGAGCTCATAGGCGGTTCCGGGATCGGCGCCGGGACCGCGGAACGGCGTCAGATTGGCGATGATGGCATCGGCCTCGTCCGATCATCGCCTCGTTGGCCTTGATAGATCTGCAGCGAGGCGTCGGGCGCGGCGAGGTCGACCTTGTTGTCGAGCGGATAGAGCCCGGTCACGCCGTGGCGCGCGCAGATCTCGACCTTGCGGCGGCCGATCTCGATCGCATCCGGCAGGAACACGTCGGGACCTGCCAGATAGATTTTCATGGGATCACCGGAAGTGGATCGACACTCTCGCCGCGCGGGAGGTGCGCTCCCTCTCCCGCCTGCGGGGGAGGGTTGGGGTGGGGGCGTCGCTGCGATCGAGACGTCTCGGCTGAGAGATTCCCCTCACCCGCATTGCATTCGCGATGCGACCTCCCCCGCAAGCGGGAGAGGTGAAGAGAGCAGCCTCACGCCAGCTTCACGGTCTCGGTCTTGAAATCCTTGCCGAGCGTCTCGAACACCTTCTTGACGATGCTCTTGGCGTCGAGACCGGCGCGCGCATACATCGCGTTCGGCGAGTCGTGATCGAGGAACACGTCGGGCAGGATCATCGAGCGTGCCCGCAAGCTGCCGCTGTCGAGCATGCCGTTGTCGGTGAGGAACTGCATGACATGCGAGCCGAAGCCGCCGATCGCGCCTTCCTCGACGGTGATCAGCACGTCGTGGTCGCGCGCGAGCTTGAGCACCAGCTCCTCGTCGAGCGGTTTGAGGAAGCGCGCGTCGGCGATCGTGGTCGACAGGCCGTGGGCGGCGAGCTCGTCGGCGGCCTTCTCGCACTCGGCAAGGCGCGTGCCGAACGACAGCAGCGCGATCTTGCTGCCCTGGCGGACGATGCGGCCCTTGCCGATGGGCAAGGGAACGCCGGCCTCGGGCATTTCGACGCCGCGGCCTTCGCCTCTGGGATAGCGCAACGCGCTCGGGCGGTCGTTGATGCTGACCTGCGTCGCCACCATGTGCACGAGCTCGGCCTCGTCGGCGGCCGCCATGATCACGAAATTGGGCAGGCAGCCGAGATAGGCGTTGTCGAACGAGCCGGCATGGGTCGCGCCGTCGGCGCCGACCAGGCCGGCGCGGTCGATGGCGAAGCGCACCGGCAGGCTCTGGATCGCGACGTCATGGACCACCTGGTCGTAGCCGCGCTGCAGGAAGGTCGAGTAGATCGCGCAGAACGGCTTGTAGCCTTCGCTGGCGAGGCCCGCCGCGAAGGTCACCGCATGCTGCTCGGCGATGCCGACGTCGAAGGTGCGCTTGGGGAAAGCCTTGTTGAAGATGTCGATGCCGGTGCCTGACGGCATCGCGGCGGTGATGCCGACGATCTTCTCGTCCTTCTGCGCCTCCTTGACGAGGCTCTGGCCGAACACGTTCTGATAGGCCGGCGCATTCGGCTTGGCCTTGGCCTGGGTGCCGGTCGCGACGTCGAACTTGACCACCGCGTGATACTTGTCGGCGGAGGCTTCCGCCGGACCATAGCCCTTGCCCTTCTGCGTCACGACATGGACCAGGATCGGACCGTCCTCCATGTCGCGCACGTTCTTCAGGACGGGCAGCAGATGGTCGAGATTATGGCCGTCGATCGGGCCGACATAGTAGAAGCCGAGCTCCTCGAACAGCGTGCCGCCGTCCATCATGAAGCCGCGGGAATATTCCTCGACGCGGTTGGCGCGGTTGGCGATGATCTTCGGCAGACGCTTGTTGATCTGCTTGGCCACCTCGCGCAGCGTGCGGTAGGTCTTGCCGGAATAGAGCCGCGACAGATAGGCGCTCATCGCGCCGACCGGCGGCGCAATCGACATGTCGTTGTCGTTGAGGATGACGATCAGGCGCGAGTTCATCGCGCCGGCATTGTTCATGGCCTCATAGGCCATGCCCGCCGACATCGCGCCGTCGCCGATCACGGCGATCACGTTGTTCTTGCCGCCGGAGAGGTCGCGCGCCACGGCCATGCCGAGGCCGGCGGAGATCGAGGTCGAGGAATGCGCGGCGCCGAACGGATCGTAATCGCTCTCGCTGCGCTTGGTGAAACCGGACAGGCCGCCGCCGGTGCGCAAGGTGCGGATGCGGTCGCGGCGGCCGGTGAGGATCTTGTGCGGATAGGCCTGGTGGCCGACGTCCCAGATCAGGCGGTCGCGCGGCGTGTCGAAGATGTAATGGATCGCGGTGGTCAGCTCGACCACGCCGAGGCCGGCGCCGAAATGGCCGCCCGTCACCGAGACGGCGTCGATGGTCTCCTGCCGCAGCTCGTCGGCAACCTGCCGGACCTGCTCGATCTTGAGCTTGCGCAGATCGTCCGGCGTGCGGATCGTATCGAGAAGCGGCGTTTTACTGTATGCGTCCACGGCGATCTTCCAGTTCTGAGAGGTCGGACAATAACCCGACACGAGATGGGTATTGGCGCAGCGAGAACCGGTTCAGCCGGTGCTCTCGTCAGCGCGGGCAGAAGTGCCCAAATTCCAAGCTTAGAGGCGCTCCGGATCGGTCAATGTGATATCAGTCACTTTTCGCGGCTTTCAGCCACTTTCGTCAACCATTGCAGCCAGTTAACGCTACCGCAATCCGGTGCTTGTCGCCTGCCTGAAGTTCCAAGTTCCTGCAAGCTTTACACCAAAGCGGAAGCCAAAGCCAACCCGCGGGACCCTCTCGGGAACCCGAGGGAGACCGCGCAAAGCCCGTCGACGTCAACGATGCTGCGGAGCGGAAGGTTCCAAAGTGCCCAATTTGGGGGCGCTGGCGGCGCTCGCAAGGGGCGCTTCGAGCTCTCTCCATCCTTGCGCGCGCATAGCTTCGTCATCGGACGCGATCGCGAGTGCGGCGTCAGGCCGCGCCATCCGTTCCCGCAAGGGCACCGGGCCGCAGACGATCATGAAGAACTCGTAGGCGTGGCGGACCTCGTTCGCCATCACGAACTGGAAGTGCACCCGGAAGAACTGCCAGCGGAAGCGGTTGTAATTCTCGGGCCGGATCATGTCGCGGAAGCGGATCGGCACGATGGTCGGGTTGCGGCGGGCCGGGCCGACGTCGATGCCGTGGCTTGTCAACGGATCGAAGTCGAAGAAGTTCATCACGTCCTTGCGCGCCTGGCAGTCGATCCAGTCGACCGACGGCTCGGTCGCGATCAGGCGCAGATGGTCGCGGAAGAATTTTGCGGCCTTGTGGTAGCCGACGATCGGAGTAATTGCCGCCGAGCGTCAGCAGCACGATGCGCGGGCCGTGCTGGCCGAGTGCGGGATCGCGTTCGAGCGCGCGCGCGAGAATTTCGGTGCCGAGGAACGAGCCGGAGCTGTGGCCGACCAGCACGATCTCCTGCGGCGTCGCTGCTGCGCGCGACCTCGCAGAGATGCTGCGCGAAGCGGTCGAGCCGCGCGTCCCATTCGGGGCGCTCGCCGTGCGAGAACTCCCAGGTCCAGATCGTGTCGCACATCAGATAGAGCAGATAGGTGTATTTCTCGGTGGTTTTCAGCAGCGCCCACAGCGCGACGAAGAACAGCGCAGTCGTCGCGAGCCAGTCGAACGGCGAGGGGATGCCGAGCGCATCCAGGCCGCGGCGCACGAACGATGCGATCAGCGCGAGGCAGGCGACCTCGAACCAGAACACGATATGCGGCCAGGTGATGAAGATCAGGAACCGCCAGTTCGCCGCCATGAAGCGGAACACGGTGCCGTGCACGATCAGCCGCAGATAGATCCAGGTCGTGGTAGGCGACGATGCGCCAGATCGGCAGCGCCATGTCGCGCTGGATGAAATCCTCGACGCGCAGGAAGTCGTAGGTCGTGCGCGTCTGCCAGTCGCTGGCCTTGGTGTCGATGGACCATGAGGCGATCTCGCCTTCGCTGATGGTCTTCGGCCGGCCGATCGCTGGAGGTGACGCCATAGAGCGCGTCGAACTTGCGCAGCTCGGTGCGGAACATGCGGTAATATTGCGCCAGCCCGCGCGGGTCGTAGCCCTGCACATAGATGACGTGGCGGTTTGTTACGCGCACTTAGAGAAGTCCCCGGCGATCTGATCAGGCGGGACTATAGCAGGCGGCTCGAGCGCCAAGAGCGATTTGGCGAGTCGCTTGCACGCGGTAGCGTCAACGGCGGTGGGCTCCCTCTCCCGCTTGCGGGGGAGGGTTGGGGAGGGGGCGCCACAAGACGATCGAGCGAGTTGATTGGCCAAGAGCCCCCACCCGCATCGCATCTTCGATGCGATGCGACCTCCCCCGCAAGCGGGGGAGGTCGGCAAGCTGCTACTGCACGTCGAGCGGCGCGACGCCGGCGGCCTGGCCGCTGGCATCGGTGGTGATCTTCTCGACGCGGGCCTCGGCCTGGCGCAGCAATTCCTCGCAGCGGCGCTTCAGCGCCTCGCCGCGCTCGTAGATCGTCACCAATTCCTCCAGCGGCACCTTGCCGTCCTCCAGCCGCTTGACGATTCCCTCCAGCTCCTCGATCGCGCGCTCGAAGGAGAGTTTCTTCACGTCGACCTGGGTGTTCTCGGCCATGCTGTTGTCCCTGGAAAAGTGTACGCGTTACGCTCGTGGATCAAATCTTAGGGTCACCACTGCGGACGGAATGTGGCGCACTCAAGGTTTTGACGTGGTGCCCATCAGGGCGGTGACATGGGCCGCCACCGATTCCTGCAGGCCCTGCAGATCATAGCCGCCCTCGAGCACCGAAACAATTCGGCCCCCCGGCGCTGCTGTCCGCGATATCCATCAGCTTTTGCGTCACCCAGCCGAAATCGGCGGCATCGAGATTGATGTTGGCCAGCGGATCGCGGCGATGCGCGTCGAAGCCGGCCGAGATGATGACGAGCTCGGGCGCGAATTTCTGTCAGCTGCGGCAGGATCAGATTGTCGAACGCGGCGCGGAATTTCGCGCTGCCGTCCTCGGGGCGCAGCGGCGCATTGACGATGGTGTCGTGCTCGCCGCGCTCGCCCGATGCGCCGGTGCCCGGAAACAGCGGCATCTGGTGGGTCGAGCAATACATCACGGATCTTGTCCGCCCAGAAGATGTCCTGCGTGCCGTTGCCGTGATGCACGTCGAAATCGATCACCGCGGCGCGCGCGATGCCGTATTTGCGCTGCGCGTGGCGCGCGGCGATCGCGGCATTGTCGAAGAAGCAGAAGCCCATCGGGGTCGCCTTCTCGGCGTGATGGCCGGGCGGGCGCACCGCGACAAAGGCGTTGTTGTGCTCGCCTCGCATCACGGCATCGGTCGCGGCGACCGCGCCGCCGACGCCGCGCATCACCGCTTCCCAGGTGCCCGGCGACATCGAGGTGTCGCCGTCGATATAGACCATGCCGCTCGATGGCGCGACGCTGCGCAGCTCGGTGACGTAAGCCTCGCTGTGGCAGAGCGTGACGTCGTCGAGACTGCCTTCCGGCGCCTCGACGCGCACCAGCGGATCGAAGCGCGTCTCGGCGAGGATCTGGTTGATCGCGCGCAGCCGGTCGGGCCGTTCGGGATGGCCCGGCGGCGTCAGATGGTCGAGGCAGGCGGGATGGCTCAGGAGAAGCGTGGTCATGCAAGTTCCCTGGGTGCGCGACGCGCGACAAGCGGCAATCTAGGAGGTTGTTCCGTGCGGGAAGGCGCAACGATATCTCAATTGATCCGCGAAATGCGCGTCGGCGGAGCCGGGCGTGATCGGGCTGTTGGCGCCGAACAAACGCAAACAGCGCCTCGTCGTCATAGATGCCGTATTGCGGCGCGCCGCCGTCCTTCAGCACGGCAAAACCGTCGCCGCCGAGCGCGAGATAATCGTTGACGGTGACGCGGTAGCTTTTCGCAGGCTCGATGGCCGCGCCGTTGAGCTTCATCGAGGCGGCGTCGACATGCTCGCCGTAGGGCTTGGCCGCATCCCATGAATAGGAGAATCCCTTGGAGACCTGCAGGATGCGCGGACGCGCCGGATCGCGCCATTGCTGCTCCAGCATCTCCCTGATCTGCGCGCCGGTCAGCGTCAGCGTCACCAGCGGTTGCGGAACGGCTGCGCGGCGAACACGTCGGCATAGCTCACCGCGCCGCCGTCCTTCATCGCGATGTCGGTGCGGATGCCGCCGGGATTGGTGAAGGCCATCACGGCGCCGCCATTGGCCTCGCTGCGCGTCGCCGCAAGCTGCGCGTCCGCCACGACATCGCCGAGCACGCTCTCGCCGGTCAGGTTCGGCACGCGCGACAGCGTCGCGGTGATGGTGCCGGCGCGGCGGTTGGCGATGGGCGCGGCGACCTTCTCATAGCGACTCGATCAGCGCGGTCTGCTCGGGATCCTTTGCGAGGCTCGTGCGCACGATGGTGTTGTCGGCCTTTGCGCTGATGACGTCGCGCGTCGACGGGATCGAGCTTGAGATCGATCGCGGTCACCAGCGTGCCGAACTTGTCGGCGCTGGTGACGAGACGGCCGTCGATCTCGCAGAGATAGGCCTGATGGGTGTGGCCGCTGATGACGACATCGACGGCCTTGTCGAACTTCTTGACGATATCGACGATCGGCCCCGGAGATGCCGGAGCATTCGTTGTAGTCGCCGGTCGGCGTGCCGCCCTCGTGGATCAGCACCACGATCGCCTCCACGCCCTTCGCCTTCAATTCCGGCACCAGCGCATTGACGGTGTCGGCCTCGTCGCGGAATTCGAGGCCGGCCGCGGCCGCGGGCGAGATGATCTCGGGCGTGCCTTTCAAGCGTCAGCCCGATGAAGGCGACGGGAATGCCGTCGAAGGTCCTGATCTCGTAGGGCGGCAACAGCGTCTTGCCGCTGTCCTTCAGAAAGGTCGAGGCGGCGAGATAATGGAATTTCGCGCCTGCGAAGGGATGCGGTCCCTTGCAGCCTTCCTGGTGGCAGCCGCCGTTCTGCATGCGCAGCAGCTCGTCCTTGCCCTCGTCGAATTCGTGATTGCCCACCGCCGAGATCGCAAGGCCCATCAGCGACAGCGACTCGATGGTCGGCTCGTCATGGAACATCGCCGACAGGAACGGGCTCGCGCCGATGAGATCGCCGGCCGCGACGAACACATTGTTCTTGTGGCCGTCGCGAAGCTGTTTCACCAGGGTCGCCATCTGCTCGGCGCCGCCGGCGGGGACGACGATCTTCTTGCCCTTGTCGTTGGGATCGTCGATGCGGATGCCGCCGGGCGGCGGCTTCAGATTGCCGTGGAAGTCGTTGATGGCGAGGATGCGCAGCTCCACCGGCGCGGACGATTGCGCCATGAGCCGGTGAGGCGAGAGCGGCGCACAGTGCGAGCGCGGCGAAGAATGGACGAAGCGGCTGGGTCATCGCGGCATCCTAAAGCGTCGCCGCGACGACTTCACGAACCTCATTCGACGCACGCCCTGCTGCGAGGCGGTGTCTATGGCCTTGATTCTCTTGCCTGAACAGGCCCGTCCCAACCGATTCGTAAAGGTTAACAAGACGATAATCGGGTCGGTTCGAGCAGTTTGCCAGGCCCGCAATTATTGACTTCTTAACCCCGCGGTAGTCTTAATAAATCGTTAAGACGGGGCCGCGAAGTGTCGGTAATCGATCAGGAATATTATCAGGAGGTGCCGGCCGGCAGCGTGGCCGAGCGGCTGATGATTGCCGCGCGCGACCGCATCTTCGGCGACTTCGTCTCGCGCATGCGGCCCTCCGCCTCCGACGAGATCCTCGACGTCGGCGTCTCCGACGTGATCAACGACGGCGCCAACGTGCTGGAGCGCAGCTACGCCCATCAGCAGAACATCACGGCCTGCGGGCTCGGCGCCGGCGCCGGCTTCAAGGCGGCCTTTCCGGCCTGCCGCTACGTCCAGATCGAGCCCAACGCGCGGCTGCCGTTCGACGACAATGCGTTCGACGTCGCCACCTCGAACGCGGTGCTCGAGCATGTCGGCGGCTACGAGAACCAGATCAATTTCGTGAAAGAGCTGTGCCGGGTCGCGAGCCGCGTGTTCATCACCGTGCCGAACCGCTTCTTCCCGGTCGAGCATCACACCGCGATGCCGCTCGCGCATTATCTCGACGGCACGTTCAGGATCGCCTGCCAGATCACCGGCAAGTCGGAATGGTCGCAGGAAGAGAATCTGGTGCTGATGACGCGCAAGCGGCTGTGGCGGATCGCGGCGCCCGCGGGGCGAAGTGCTGCGGTCGGTTACACCGGATTGCTGCTCGGACCGCTGTCGTCCAATCTCTATCTCGCGCTGCCTGACTTCCCGGCGTGACCGCAGGATGACCCGAAGAATCCCTTCGCGCTCAAGATCGTGTTCGCCGTCCTGTGTCTCGTGATGCTGGGCCTCCAGCTCCGGTCGATGTCGGGATGGAGCGAGTCGCGCGGCGTCTTTGACGACATCTGCTATTTGCGGCAGGCGCATCTGTTCCAGCGCTTCGGGCTCGCGGGCTTCGACACCGATATGTCCCGCGACGATGACGGCTATCGTGCGATCGAAGCTGAAGGAGATCGGCTTTCCCGGCTGGAACGACCGACAAGGAAGTGCCCTGTCACAACTCCGATGCCGGCGACCGGCAAGATCGTGATCCAGTACCCGCCGGGTCCCGGGCATGGTGCTGGCGCTGTTCCCGGCAGGGCATCAGGTCGTGCCGATGTTCTGGCTTTCGACGATCGCGGTGTTCGGTTTCGCGTGCCTGGCGATTTTTCGCGCGCGCAAGCCGGCTTCGATCGTGGTCGCGGGACTGTTCGGCTGTCTTGCGATCTACCTGATGATCAATCCGATCAAGGCGAGCTATTCGATGGCGCCGACGGCGGTGATCTGCGCGCTGTGCGGATATCTCACCGCACGATGCTTCGGCGTGCCGCAAGCGGATCGGCGATTTGCTCCGCTGCTGACGCTCGGCTTCGCTGTTCGGGCTCAGCGTCGATTTCCGGCTGGCGAATATTTTCCTCTGCAGCGGATGCAGCCTGTTCCTGCTCGATCGATTTTCTCAGATCGCGCCAGGCGCAACAATTTCTGCGCGGCGCGCTGTTCGCCCTCGCGCTGGTCGTCGGCATGTTGCCGACCCTGATCTCCTACTGGGTCAACACCGGCAGTCCGTTCACCTCGACCTATCACGGCGCGCCGACCGTGGTGCCGCTCGATTTCACCTTGTCGGTGGTGTGGGAGTATCTCAACGATCACCTTGCAGACTGCGCTGCTGGCGCTGTCGATCGCGGGCGCGGCTGCGCTGTGGCTGGCCCGCGAAGGCGGCCTCAGGCGTGTCGGACAGCTGACGGCCGCAAATCTCGCGATCAATCTCGCCTTCTTCCTGAGCTATGGGATCGCCGTCGTCCTACTACACCATCCCGATTTCGCTGCTCTCGCTGTGGACCCTGCTGTTTGCGAGCGTAATGCAGGAAACGGAGACTGCGCGAGCTGAAGCCGTTACGGCTTGACCGCGGGTCAGCCAACCCCGGTCGTGGCGCCGTGCCGGTCATGACCCGGACGCAGCAAGTCGCCGCGCGCCCGGCGCAGGCTCTCGACGTCCCATAGCGCAAGCTGCCGGCGGGGGAAGGGAGGCAGCCAGTCGTCGATGACCCGGATCGGCGGCGGGAAATTGTAGGGCGGCGCGCAGAGGTTCAGGGTGAACCAGTTGCCGTTGCGAACGGAGCGGTTCTTTCCGTCCGGATATGTGGTGGTGAGAAGATATCGGACGTTGGAGCCGAGGATGTTGGCGAGCGCCAGAAAGTTCATCTCCTCCGACAAGTGGATGAGACAGTCGCGGCACAACAGCAGATCGGCATCCGGCAGCGGATCGCTGCAAAGATCGATCGTTTGAAACTCGCGGTCGGGCCGGCCGTGCCGGCTCCTCGCCGTCTCGATCAATTCGGGCACGATATCGCAACCGATATAGCGCTCGACGGGAAGCTCCATGTGGGACATCCAGTGAAAGTCGCCGCAGGGCACATCGAGTAGCGTGCGGATGCCAAGATCGGTGAGGAGGCCGGGCAGGTCTTGCCGAAGCTTTTCGGTGCGCGCGGCCGAGCCTCGCCTGGAGCGCTGACGGGAACCATTAGCGCCGCCTGCTCGTTGACATGGACATGCACCGGACGGGCGCCGCCCGATCCGGCATGTTCGCTTGAGCCGTCGGAAACGCCAATGTGCCGCTGGATCGCATATCGAGGCGAGACCACGTCGTTCGAGCCTTACGTCACCGAGCCCGAGCACTCGCTGATCGCCCAGAGCAAGCGCGCGCTGGAAGGGACCACCGGCATGAACGGCGACGGTTTTGGCCTCGGCTGGTATGGCGAGCATCCCGAGCCCGGCCTCTATCGCGAGACGCGCCCGGCCTGGTCCGACGAGAACCTCCGCTACCTCTGCCGGCATCTGCGCTCGCATCTGTTCTTCGCGCATGTCCGCGCCGCCACCGGCACGGCGGTGACGCGGCAGAACTGCCACCCCTTTGCCTGCGGCCGCTGGATGTTCATGCATAACGGTTTCGTCGGCAGCTGGAACCGGCTGCGCCGCAAGGTCGAGCAGCTGATACCCGATGCGCTCTACCCGTCGCGGCTCGGCACCACCGACTCGGAGGCCGTGTTCCTCGCCATCATGGGGGCGGGGCTCGATCGCGATCCGATCGGGGCGACCGCGCGCGTGCTGCGAAGCTTGCGCGATCTCGTCAACGAGGACGGCAAGCGCGAACGGATGCGCTTCACCACGGCGATTGCCAACGGCCGCGATCTCTACGCCTTCCGCTTCGCCGAGAACGATGCGGCCAACACGCTCTATTTCCGCGAAAGCGCGGGCCAGGTCGTCGTCGTGTCGGAGCCGTTCGACAAGGAAGACGACTGGACCGAAGTCCCCGACGACCACGTGCTGGTGGCGTGTGCGTCCAAACCCGTCGAAATAGTTCCGCTGCACCTGACGGTTTCCCCGGTCGAAAGCGCGGAACTCAATCGCATCCGCCGGATTATTGCGCGCAACTAGATTTGCGGCGGTATCCCACTCTTCTGGGAGCGCGGACCATGGCATTCGATTCCGAGCTTTTGAAACGGCTGCGTCTTGGCGTCAGCGACGACCGCAAGCATCTGGTCATCCGCTCCGCCGCCGGGCGCGGCGAGATCATCGAATATTCCTTCGGCATCGAGGAGGAATATTTCCTCGCCGACAAGCGGACGCTCGATGTCGCGATGGAGACGCCGAACGCGCTGTTCGAAGCCGCGAACTGGTCGACCGGCGGGCAGGCCATGCGCGAGATGCTGCAGGCGCAGCTCGAGGTCGCGACCAACGTCCATGTCGATGCCGCCGATGCGCGCGAGGAACTCGCCTTCCTGCGCCGCGAGGTCGCCAAGGTGGCGGACCAGTTCGGTTTTGCCATCATGGCCTGCGGCACGCATCCGACCGCGGCGTGGCGGAAGTCGCAGCCGAGCCCGAAGCCGCGCTATGAGGAGATGATCGAGGATCTGCGCAGCATCGGTCACCGCAACATGATGTGCGGCATGCATGTCCACGTGCAGCTTCCCGACACCGAGAAGCGCTTCGCCGTGATGCGCGCGATGATCCCGTATCTGCCGCTGTTCATCGCGCTGTCGGCCTCCTCGCCGTTCTGGGATTCGCACAAGACCGGGCTGAAGGGTTATCGCCTCGCGGCCTACAGCGAGCTGCCGCGGACGGGATTGCCGGAATTGTTCGAAACCGAGCAGCATTACAAGGACTACGTCGACGCGCTGAAGACGTCCGGCGTCATTCCCGACGAGAGCTACATCTGGTGGGCGATGCGGCCGTCGTTGCGGCATCCGACGCTCGAATTGCGCGCGCCCGATACCTGCACCCTGATCGAGGACGGCGTTGCGATCGCCTCGCTCTATCGCGCGCTGGCGCGCCATCTCTATCAGCGGCCGCAACTTTCCCATGGCGTGACCAGCGTCGATCGCGCGATTGCGGTCGAGAACAAGTGGCGCGCGCAGCGTTACGGCGCCGATTGCATCTTCGCCTCGAAGGACGGACCGGTTCCGATCGGCGAACTGCTGTCGCGGCTGATCGAGCAGACCGCGGCGGACGCCGAAGCGCTCGGCTGCGCCGAGGAAGTGCAGCATTGCCGCACCATTGTCGCGCGGGGCAGTTCCGCGGATTTCCAGCTGCGCGCCTTCGAGGAGGGCGGCGAGGACATTGCCGCGGTGTCGCGCTGGATCGCGGCGGCGACCGCGCCGAGCCGGCCGAAGCGGACGCCGGCGGCGGCGTAAAGGTACGATCAGCACGCAAGTTTTGAATGAGTTCGCGAATGCGCTTACGTGTCGGCTTGGCGCGAGGGTTTTCGAACGACTTTCGAATCCTCGCCGGTCAGGTCGAACGTGGCTGACGATCGATAGCCGGACGGCCATAGCTTGACAGCAGCCAGACCGCCAGGATCACCAGTCCCATCACCAAAAAGAATTCTCGCTTATCTCCGAGGATAGTCGGCAACGCCAACGCTGCCACCACAAGAACAGGTCCTACAAGCATTTCCACCAGCGCGTGGAGCCGCATTGGAATGATCTTTAGAACCCCAAGCGGCATGTTCGTAAGAAGGGTCATGACAAGATGAATGGCGGCGAGCGCGTATGAGACAAGCGCAGCGAAGCCCGTAAGGCCGAGAATGCTTGGCGCCAGGGCAAAAATTGCGACAGTCAAATAGTCCAGTATTCCATGCGCCGTATCGGAAATGACCTTCATGTTTTCTCCTCCCTTTGACGAACTGTTTGAGCGCAGCGGTGCGCCTGTGACAGCTGCGTTTACCTGATCGTTGCAAGCATTGCGGATCGCGCGCTCTTGATGTCGGCATCGGACAGGCCGGACTTCGCCAGAACCAACAAGCCCTGAACATTGGCGACAAGCTGCAGGGCAAGCTGATCGATCTCGCGCTTCGAACGTCTCACGCCGGCGCTCGAGGCAAGGAGATCGCGTTCCTGAACAATGCCCGAAGAATCTCGACACCGATTTTCAATCTGATCGACTATCTCCTCGTCGTTGGCGCCGAGTTCCAGCGCGGTATTTCCGATCAGACAGCCGCGCCAACCCGTCGCATTGGCCTCCGGGCTTTTCGCAACGGCAAGGATTCCGTCGATCAGCAATGCGGCGGCAGCCCGCGGATCTCTTACATCCGAGATCAAGCCTTCGAGATGAGCGCGCACCGTCTCGAAATACAAATCGAGGATTTGCAGAAACACCTCTCGTTTGGAGCCGAACGCGTTGTAAAAACTGGCGCGTCCGACACCCATCGAACCGAGCAATTCAGGCATGTTGGTCCCTTCGAAGCCCTGCCGCCAGAATGTCTTCAGCGCTTCCTGCAGAACATCGTCCGGATCAAACTCCTTGCTTCTCATGCCGCTTACTAGACCAATTGGTCCAATTTGGCAAGATGGTTCTGACCGCTTAAGAGCAGACATTCGCCGACAAGACGACGATGTCCAAGAAGTGCGGCAGCTGTTTTCAGGAGTAGGTGCCCGTTGCCGGTTGCACCTTGACTGCTGTTATTTTCAACGCCGCGGTTGGCTGAAGCGCGATGTCCCTGCCAGTACGCGTGGCAGGGACTTTTCATATAACGGCCAGGCCTCCGACTTGCGAGGCGCACCTGTTCAGAACATTCGATCGGGTTGGCATCCGGAATATTCGCGCGAGGGGCCATTCTTCTATTCGCCGGAAATCATCCTGCCCCACCTCTTGTACGTCGTCCATCGAGAGGAATGAAGCGCGCGATCAGCTCTGGTCCTTCCATTCGCCAACGACGCTATTCGATCACTTCGTCGGCGCGGGCCATCACCGATGCCGGAAGTTCGAGGCCGAGCGCCTTCGCGGTTTTGAGATTGATGACCAGCTCGAACTTGGTCGGCTGCTCGACCGGCAGGTCTGCGGGCTTTGCCCCCTTGGCGATACGATCGACATAATCTGCGGCGCGCGCAAACATCGCGGTGAGCGACGGCCCGTAGGACATCAAGCTGCCGGCGATGACGTGCTCGCGCAGTTCGCCGATCGTGACCATGCGGTGCCTGATGGCGAGCTCGGCGAGGCGCGTGCGGTCGAGGAAGAAGAATGGCGATCCGCCCGCGTAGAAGAATTTGCCGCTGGCCGCGGCCTCGGCGAAGGCCCGATCGTAATCGTAGGGCTGCTCGCGGAATTCGATCCCGTTCAATTTGAGCCCCGACCGCGGCGCCACCGCCTGCAAGGCTGCCCAGTGATCGGCGGACGCCTTGTCCCAGAACACCGTCATTGTCGTCACATCGGGAAATGCCTCCTTCACGAGCGCAAGCCGTTTGCCGACCAGCTCGACATTCTGGAAATAGACGCCGGTGACGTTTCCCGACGGCCGCGACAGGCTGCGGACATAACCCTTGACGACCGGGTCGTAGTCGACGGCGATCATCACCACAGGCAAACCATCGGCGGCGGCAATCGCCGCATGCAGGCTCCGTTCCGGCCCGGAGCCCAGCACGATGTCGGGCTTTTGCGCCACGATCGTGCGATAGCTGGCTTCCCACGCATCCGCATTCGGAATCTGGATGTGGTCGTAGATGAAGTTGTCGCCCTCTCTGTATCCGAGCTCGGCCATGCGCTGCACGAAGGCGATCCATTGCGGCGCAGTTCTCGGCTGCACATTGGCAGTGCCGACGCGCAAGGTCTTCGGCGCCTGCTGCGCGCCTGCCGCGATCGGCCACACCGCCGCGGTGCCAGCAAGTTTGATGAATTCTCGCCGTCGCACAGCCACCCCCAAGCGTCAAAACAAATCATCGTATCGGTTACCCCTGCTCATTTGAACAGGATAATGTCGGCTTCGGCCAAGACACTTGGACATTTCGATGTGGGCACTCACCTGACCAACGTAGCGATACTACAATCTCGGATACTTGCCATGACCCTTGAAATAGAACCCCGGCACGACCTCTCTCCGGATGAGCTCGACGCGATTGAAGATCGCCTTTATGACCACAATAGTCGTGCAACCGGACGCCATGATGGTCGGAGCCTCGGCTTTGTCATCCGTGACGATACGGGACAGACGGTCGGCATCGCGGCTGGCTATACGTGGGCAGGCACTTCTGAACTCAAGCAAATGTGGGTCGATGAGGCATATCGCGGGCGCGGTTACGCGCGTGCGTTGATTGATGCGTTCGTCGAGGAGGCCGGCCGTCGAGGCGTTCGCCGGATTTGGGTGGCGAGCTACGACTTCCAGGCGCCGGGGATGTATGAAAAGGCCGGCTTCAAACGTGTGGCCGAATTTGCAGATTGGCCCGAAGGCCACGTCAACGTACTTCTCTGCAAAACGCTATAGTGTTTGGAAGACTTGCAAATAGCCCCGGCGAAATCCGCTTCTGGCGTCGAACAGGGCCGCTAGTCCTTCGCCCATTCGCCGACCACGCGATGCACCTCTTCGAGATGCTCGCGCATCTGCTCCAGCGCGAAGCCGAGCGCATAGAAGCGTTCGGCCGCCTCGCTGGTCATGCCGCGGATCAGGCCGTCGCGGCGGACCGCGCTGAACTCCTCGGTGTAGTCATGGAAGACGGTTTCGACCTCGTCGAGAGCAGGCGGTCCCTGCCGCGCGCGCAACGCGTTGGCGCTGGCGCGCAGGAAATCGCCCGCGACTTCCGAGATGCGCTTGACGTGCGGCTCCAGCCGCGATTGCGCGTCCACCGGCAGTTCGCAGCCGACCGCGCGGCCGAGGATGACGATGTCGTGGCGCAGCCGGAGCGAGGTGCGCAGCAGCGGGCCGGTGTCGGGACCGGCGGTGAGGCGCGCGGTGCGCTCATGCTCGGCCTCGGCGCCGGTCGCGTTCAGCTTGGTGATGAAGTTCGCAAGCTCCGCATTGATCTCGCGGATATCCGGCCGCTCGCCGCCGACGTGATGCGCCAGCATCTGCTCCAGCGCGCCGGCGACGAGGTCGAGCGTATCGGCGGCGGCCTCGGTGGTCTGCACATGCGCGCGCGAGGGGAACACCAGGAAGGAGACGATGAAGCCGACGGCGCCGCCGACCACGACCTCGAGCACGCGATCGAACGCGGAAGCCGCGGGGCTGACATGCTGCATGCTCGGCACCAGCAGCACGATGATCGCGGTGATCGGCAGCACGTTGAAATTGGTGCGGAACGCGGCGACGAAGGCCAGCGGCGCGATCGCCAGCGCCAGCACCGCGAACAGCGCATATTCATTCTCATGCGGGATCAGGATCGCCAGCAGCCCGCCATAGGCGACGCCGGCGAGCGTGCCCGTCAGATAGTCGCGGGCCGTCCTTCAGCGAGCGGCCGAGGCTCATCTGCGTCACGATCAGCGAGGTCAGCACCGCCCACAACGGCAGCCGCAGATGCATCGCCTGCGCCACGGCGAGCGCGGAGAGTGCCGCGACCGTGACCCGCAGCGCAAGGATAAGTTGCAGCCGGTAGCGATGGGCAAGCGCGCGAAGATGGGTGATCTGCGCAAGGAGGCGCGAGGGCAGGGGAGGCATGCGGGCGACTATAGCAGTGAAGCGAGGTCAGGTCGGATACACTTCATGAAATGATTCGCACCGGGAGAATCCCATGGGTAGCGACGATGGCCAATCGGATTCAGAGCGACGGGTTGCCGGGGACAGACGTTCAGGCACAGACACCCGGTCTGAGTTGCAGAAGCGTCTGATCGGTGAACGGCGATCAGGCGTCGACCGCCGACAAGATCAAGGTGAACGACCAGTTGTTGCGCAACCTCCCGACGCGCAATTGGCTCTTTTTGCGCGGCGCATGAGGCGCGCCTTGCGAAGTGAAAAGGGCCGGAAGTCTTTTGGCGTCGCACGCGGCGAGAATGATTTCGCTGTTTATCCCGAGGTGCTCAAGACGGTGGAATGGATAGAAAGCCTGGCCGGCTCGGGAGCGGACGAAATCGCCCAGCCCGTAGCTCCTGGAGGATTCTCTTTGAGAAAAACCCCGTCCCGCAGCGAGTTTTGAACGTCTGCGAAGCGCGCGTCTGGCTTGAGGTAAGCTGACGGTCGTCAACGGGATCGTCCGGACGTCGGCGCGCGAGGCTCTCCCCACACTCGGGTTGCGAGTGGGCGGAAGGAGCCATCCCTATTCGAACGTAACTCCCATCCGGTAACCCCTCTGCCAGACGATGCGGCACGCGAGCTTCAACCGGTCATCCGGTATGATCAGCGTGAAAGCTCTCTTGATCGCGAGGGTGCCGACGGGTTCCGTAAACTCGATCGCTGCGCCGGTGGTGGAAAGGTCGCGCACCATGCACGGGTATTTGTCGCCGCCGTAGTTCGCAATGGCCGCCTTGTGAACCTGGTATCGCGGGGCAATCCTGGTTTCGACCATGTGAAATGACCTCGAGCAATATTGCGCATGCTATAGCGAGGTCATGAATCCTTGCTGAGCGGTCGGCCGGAGGCCGGTACCCTGGTGGGAATCGCGTTGGCTGACGGGCAACTTTCAATATCGAAAATCGGCAAGCTCGCGGCGAGGTGCCTTCGTCTTTTGCGGGCTCACGGGGCTTCAGATCGGCGGCACTAGGCCTCTCGAACCCCAGCCCTGCGCAACGCTTCTGTGAGCCTCTCTTTGTCCTGTTCTCTTTGAAAGGGATAGTGCTCGCATATTTTGCGAATGTTCACGCCTGGATCAATCCGCCGATATGCCTGCAGGCCGTCCCTCGCTTCGACAGCGCGTCCGAGCATCGCGTTGGCGGCGATGGCCACCCGAAGAGCCGGCATCCAGTTCGGCTTTACCCGCGCCGCCATCGCTGCCCAGTCAGCTGCTTCCTGGTCTCGCCCTGCGATGAAATGTGCAAACGCCATTGCGCTTTGAGTGAGAAAGACGCGCGGATCGAGTGGATTGAGCCGCATGGCTCTTTCCAGGCTTCGGATGGCTTCCTCGTGGTCACCCGCATATCCGCGCACCCACCCCCTTCGCTGCCAGGCAGCCGCGAGATTGACATCAAGCTCAAGCGCGCGATCAATTAGCAGGACTGCACGTTCCACTTCCTTGAAAAAGAAGGCGCGCACATGTCCTCCCCAGCACAAAGCCACCGCATCGTCGCTTCCCAACTCCACCGCGCGTTCGGTAAGGCGCGAGATTTCCTCCCGGTCAAAGTCCGACTGCCAGCCGTTGGCCTTTGCAAACTGGTAGCAAGAGGCGGCTAACCCGTAGGGCGTGGCAAAGTCGGGATCTTTTTCGATTGCCGCATAGAAGAACTTCAACGCATTCGCATTGTCGTCCCTGGACCAGCGGTTCCAGCTCGCAAGCCCGCGCAAATAAACATCGTAAGCCGCGGGATCGCTGGTCGATTCAAGCTTCACGCGATTCATCTCGGCGTTTTCGAGTTGCGGTGCTATCGCTCCAACAACCCGCTCGACGAGTCGGTCCTGAAGCTCGAACGGATCGCCGCTGGTGGAATCGAACTTGTCTGCCCACAAGTGCCGGCCCGATAAACCTTCTATGAGCTGTCCGGTGAGTCGCATGCGGTCACCCGAGACCCTGATGCTTCCTTCCAAAACGTAGCGGACGCCGAGCTCGCGCGCGACCTGCTTCACGTCGGCCGATCCACCCTTGTAGGTAAATGACGAGTTACGGGCGATGACGAAGAAGCTGCGATTGCGCGACAACGCCGTGATGAGGTCTTCGACAATCCCGTCGACAAAATAGTCGATCTCAGCATCTCCGCCGAGATTGAGAAACGGCAATACCGCGATCGAAGGCTTTTCGGAAGCGCTGCTCGACAGGTCACTCGCGCGGACCTTGGCATCGCCGTCTTCCTCGCGCACGCCTCCCACAAAACGCAAACCCCTGCGCGGCAAGGTTTTTATCAACCGCTGCTCGTTGCCCGTGTCGCCGATGACGCTTCGGGCCGCGTTGATGCGGTTGGCCAGGGCGACTCGGAAACGATGCGCCCGCGCCAGACCGCGGCCAGCAGATCGTCCTTGGTGACGACCTGTTCGCGGTGTCGCATCAAGTGAACGAGAAGATCGAAGACCTGGGGTTCGACAGGCACGAGCGAACCATTCCGGTGCAATTCCCGCCGATCCGTGTCAAGCACGCAATCCTCGAAATGATAACGCAAGACAAGATTCCGCACGTCGCCAGCCGGGAGTGTAACACGTCTCCAAAGGAAAAATGGATGGAACCCTAAGGGGAAACTAAACCGGCCTGAAAGACTGCGGTGCCGGTTCTGTGGCATCGGAACGCAGACCGAGAAAGCGTGAGGAGCAAGAACGTGAATCTGTCCTTATCCGCAGGCCGCTCCGCGGCCACATTGCTAATGTTTGCCGCCGGTCTGTGGCTGATGGCTTCAGTGGTGGCGGCGCAGGAGAAATACACCGTCGAGCCAGTTGCCGAGATGAAGGTCAAGCAACTGCCTAAAGGTGATTTGTTCTGGCGCGTCGAGAGTTTCCCGACGCTGGATGCCGCGAAAGCCGCGGCACCGTCGTATCGCTGGAATCCGGACACCGTCAGCTATGACGGACTGCCTTCCCTGTCAGCCGAAGTCGCGGGCAAAGCGTGGCTCTTCACTCTTGGTCCGAAGGGTGGCTCAACAACAGGCGGAACGAAGCTTGCTGAAATAGGACCGGTACCGCCGCTCAGCGCTCCTGAGTACCTCTTGCGCGTGAACTACGGCCACGGGCCGCCGGGTTCAAAAACACCGGTGCATATGCATCCCGGCTCCGAAACATTTTATGTCGTCGCTGGCAGATTGGGCCAACGCACTCCAGAGGGCGTGATGAACGTCGAGGCCGGACACTCAATGAACGGACATCCGGCTGGCATGACAATGGAAGTCTTCAACAGTGGAACGACAGAACTGACGGCGCTGATCATGTTCGTCGTCGACGCGACCAAACCATTCTCGGTGCCGGCCAAGTTCGACTAACGCGAATCTAACAGAGGTGAGGGAGGGGTCGTCTCTCACCTGTTACGCCTCGTTCACGACTGTTCAAGAGATGCAAATTCGCCGTTCCGTGACTGTCGTCGTCGTTGCGATCCAATTCGCGATATGGCCAGTGGCATGCCCTGCCTGGAGCCAGACGGAAATCACGGCAGGGCGCGCCAGCGTCAATCTTGAACTCGGCGTCAGCGCCACGCTCAACATCGAGAGACCCTACGGCTCCGTGCTGATCGGCGATCCCCGCGTGATCGATTTTCAGGCGGAGGGCGAGCGCGCGCTGCTGCTCAGGCCGTTGGGTGTCGGTACCACAAATCTGGTGATTGTCGACAAGAAAGGGATCGTCATTAGCAATCTGACGATTGTTGTGCGCAACGCCGGGCCGATTTGAACGCTCCGTTGTTGATGTAAATCCTGGAAAAGCGTTCGCCTGCTGATGCGGATCGTCGGTGCGTCCCTTCCTTTGGGAAAGAACCTTTGACTATGCGGAGGATAGCGCGCAGCGAGCGAAAAAAGATCAATTCGTCAGAGGGGCGCGTGCGAACCCGGCTATGCAAGATGCTCGGAATCGAGATCCCCATCGTGCTGGCGCCGATGGGTGGCGCGGTGGCGCCGCGTCTTGCGGCGGCCGTGAGCAATGCCGGTGGGCTCGGCACATTGCCGCTGTGGCGCGCCGAAATCAAAACCCTTCGCAGCGCGGTGCAGAAGACCCGCTTGCTCACCGCCAAACCCTTCGCGGTCAATCTGAACATGGAGTTTCCGCAAGAAGAGCGGCTCGAAGCCTGCCTCGAGGAAAAGGTGCCGGTGATCTCCTTCTTCTGGCGCGACCCCGGCGATCTCGTGAAGCGCGCGAAGGCCGGCGGCGCCGTGGTGATGTACACCGTCGGCAATGCGGAGGATGCAAGGCGTGCCGTCGATATCGGCGTCGATATCGTCGTCGCGCAGGGCTGGGAAGCCGGCGGCCATGTCAGGGGGACGGTGGCGACGTTGCCGCTCGTGCCGGCCGTCGTCGATGCGGTCGGTAGCACGCCGGTGATTGCCGCCGGCGGCATTGCGGACGGACGCGGCATGGCCGCGGCGCTCGCGCTCGGCGCGGCCGGCGTCTGGGTCGGCACGCGGTTTCTCGCTTCCGAGGAGGTGTCGATCCATCCCGAATACCAGCAGCGCGTTCTCGCAGCGTCCGAGACCGACACCGGTTATTTCGAGAATCTGTTCGACGGCGGCTGGCCCAATGCGCCGCATCGCGTGCTGCGCAACTCGACGATTCGCAACTGGGAGGCGGCGGGCCGGCCGCCTCCGGGCCAGCGGCCGGGCGAAGGGGTGATCGTGGCGAGATCGAAGTCGCGCGGCGATGCCGATCGCTACACGAGCATCACGCCCGGACCGGATACGGTCGGCGACATCGAGCCGCTGTCATTATGGGCGGGGCAGGGTGTCGCGCTGGTGCGCAAGGTGCAGCCGGCCGCGGAGATCGTTCGCGAGATCAATGACGAGGCCAACGCCATTCTGCGGCGGTTCGGGCAATAGCGCCCTCACTCCAGCACTTCGTCGGCGGCGACCAGCAGATTTTGGGGAATCTCCAGTTCGATCTCGCGCGCGGTTTTCAGGTTGATGACCAGCTCGAACTTGGCCGGCTGCTCGACGGGAAGGTCGCCGGGATTGGCGCCGCGCAGGATCTTGTCGACATAGACCGCCGAGTGGCCCCACATCGCCGCCTGGTCCGGGCCGTAGCTGATCACGCCGCCGGCCTCGGCCATGGTCCGGAACTCGCCCATCACCGGGATGCGCTTCGTCCGTCCGAAATCCGTGATGGCCTTGCGCAGCGACTGCACCATCGGGTCTTCCATCGTGACGATCGCCTGCGCCTGGCCGTCGATCGTCGCGCGCAGCGTAGCGTCAAGCTCACCGGCGGTGGTCATCGGAAGCTGTTGCAGCTCGATCCCGAGCTTGGGCCCCGCGATCGCCATCTCCTTGCGCTGGAAAATGTGGCCGGATGCATTCAAATTGGAAATCACGGCAATGCGCTTGATGTCCGGATTGAGTTTTTGCAAAAGCTCCAGCCGCTTGGCCGCCTGATCGGTCGCAACCAGCGTGTGCCCGGTGATGTTGCCGCCGGGATGGGCGAGCGAGGCGATGTAGCCGGGACCGAGGGCATCGCCGACATAGGTCATTACGATCGGAAGCGTCTTTGTCGCATCGCGCGCGGCGTCGACCGCCTGTGCGGCCTCCGCGACGAGGATGTCGCATTTTGCCGCGACGAGCTCTTTCGCGAGTTCCGGCAGTTTGCCAGGAACGCCGGCCGAGAAACGCTTCTCGATCCGGATATTCTTGCCCTCGGTCCAGCCGAATTTGCCCAGCGCTTCGGTGAACGCAGCAACGCGAGCCTGGATGATCGGATCGCTTTCAGCGAGACCGGACAGCACGCCGATCACGCGCACGCGCTCCTGAGCTTGCGCGGCAATCGGCCAAACGGCTGCGCTGCCGAGCAGCACCAGAACATCGCGTCGCTTCATGGATTTCACCTGCCGGTCGAGTTGATATCACACCTTCGAGGGGGTGCAGGGCAACAATTTTTGCCCGGCGGGCATTCCTGAAAACCCGCCGCCTGTTTTGCCCGACGAGTCAAGCTTCCGGAACAAAAATATTCATCTTTCCGAAAGACAGTAATTTATGATTTAACGAAGTCAGCCCGCCTCGACACGGGGGACGTGATGGCCATTCGTCACCAGACGTGAGGCGGGTTGCGATGGACGCATTGGGCCGCAAGACGTGCGGCGCGATGCGTACGGTCAAGCCGTGTGGTTCTGGCTCCCCGATGCTGGAGTCAAGTTTGCGGATTGGCGATGTCGGCCTTCGGTCCGACACGCCGCGCAGGCGATGGTGGCTAAAAAGCCCGGCACACCAGGAAGAGCACGGAGCAGCCGTAAAACCATTGCGCAGGGAGTGCCGGAGTGATTTCGGCGTACCTGTGTTGGCCTGCGTGCGTCTCTTTTGTTTGCACGCGAGGCAGTGGGTGCGGCGTGCACCCGGCATTCCCTGCGCCCTCCGTTTTCGAGGGAGCGACGGTATGATGCATCACTCGGACGCAAATCGCGCCGCGGGAATGCGAACCCTTGTCGTCCCGGGCACGCGAGCACCTTGCGGCGCGCAAGCGCCGTCAAGTCGCGAGCGCAGACCCGGGACCCATAACCACAGCGCGACGTTGTTGTGCGAAGTCGACACCCAGAGTCTTCGGCATAACCAAGGCCTGTGGTTATGGGTCGCTCCGCGTTCGCAGGGGACGACACTGTTCTTTGAAATGTGAATCGGAAACCGGATGCCTCGCGCCAGCGGCAGGCGTAGGATGGCTGCGGGCGCGTCATCGCTCCCGCCTCACAACTGACAGCCGGAAGGAGGATCCCATGTACGCCGCCATCCGTCAGGCCAAGGCCAAGACCGGCAGCGCCGAAGAGCTGGCGCGCCGGATCAAGGAAGGCGCCATTCCCATCATCAGCGACGTCGAAGGCTTTCGCGCCTACTACGTCGTCTATGCCGGGGACGACACCGTCACCGCGATCAGCCTGTTCAACAATTTCGCCGGCGCGGAGGAGGCCAACCGGCGCGCGCTGGTCTGGATCGAGCAGAACCTCGGTCCGCTGCTGGTCGGGCAGGCGAGCGTGGGCGCGGGTCCTGTGATCGTGCACACGCTGGCGTGAGGCGCGGCCGAGCCGCGCCACTCGCTCGCGCCGAATGATGTTGTATGCTGTGCCTGGGCAAGAAGACCCATCACAGGGAAACACAGGCGAGGATTCCATGCGTGTCGTTGCGTTGGAGGAGCATTTCACGGTGCCGGCCCTGGTCGGCCGCATCGATCGGGACGCCATCAGCCGGCGCGGCTTCCGGCCGAGGACGCCTCCGAAGAACGGCCCCAATCCGCTCGAGCTGGCGCCCGAGATCGGCGAGCGGCGCCTGCAATCGATGGATGAGGCCGGCATCAGCGTGCAGGTGCTGTCGAACACCGGTCCGGGGCCGGACCTCGTGCCCGGTCCTGACGGCATCGCGATCGCGCGCGAGATGAACGACCATCTGGCAGCCGCGGTCGCGCGTCACCCCAAACGGTTTGCGGGTTTTGCCGTGCTGCCGATGCAGAGCCCGGACGCGGTGGCCGCCGAGCTCGTTCGCGCGGTCAGGGAGTTGGGTTTCGCCGGCGCGCTGATCAACGGCACCACCGAGGGCCGCTTCCTCGATCATCCCGGCTACGATGCGCTGTTGGCCGCGGCCGTGGAGCTCGATGTTCCCATCTACATCCATCCGCATCTCGCGCCCGAAGCCGTCCGGCGCGCCTACTACTCGGATTTGCCTGATGGCGCGAGCTTCGTGCTCGAAGCCGCCGGCTGGGGCTGGCATTCGGAGACCGCGATCCAGATCCTGCGCCTGGTGCTCTCGGGCGCGCTCGACCGGCATCGGCGGCTGAAACTCGTCATCGGCCACATGGGCGAAATGCTGCCGATGATGATGGCGCGCGCCGACGAGGTGTTTGCGCGCGACATCGATCATCTTTCGCGCCCGATCAGCCGCACCATCGTCGATCAGGTCTGGCTCACCACCAGCGGCATCTTCACCGAGCCGCCGTTCCTGGCGGCGCTCCTGACCTTCGGCATCGACCGCATCATGTTCTCGGTCGACTATCCCTACGCGCCCAACGCCAAGGGTCGCGCCTTTCTCGACCGCCTCTCGCTTGCGCCTGCCGACATGGCGAAGTTGTGCCACGGCAACGCCGACGCGCTGCTGAAGCTGAAGGCGGAGTAGGGACCGTAGCCCGGGTGAGCGAAGCGATACCCGGGATGCCCCGCATGTCGCTTCGCTCATGCGGGCTACTCCGGCTGTTTGAAAGAAATTCGTCCAAAGTAACGTTGACCCCGAAGCTACCCCAACAACACCGCATCCGCGCCGTTCACGGCGTCCGCGCTGTCGGTGACGGTCTTCTCCAGCGACGCCGCCTGCACGGTGACGTTCTCGGCAAAGAAACGCGCCAGCGTCACGTAGCGCTCGCCGTCGCCATTGCTCTTCGCGGCGAGCGCTTCGCCGGCGAGCATGCAGCCGCCGAGGTCGAGCCGAACAGGCGCAGATAAGGCGTCGCGCCGGCGAGCGCATCGTTCGGCTTCGACGTGACGCGCTCCAGCAGCCACTTGCTGGCGCGCTCCAGCGAGCCGAGCGCATCGCGCAGCTTCGCGCCCGTGGTGCCGAAGGCGGGATCGTTCGAGGTCTCGACCTGCTTGATCGTCGCGTCGAGCTCGGCGAGCAGCGCCCACACCGAGGCGCCGCCATTGGCCGCAAGCTTGCGGGTGACGAGGTCGATCGACTGGATGCCGTTGGTGCCCTCGTAGATCGAGGTGATGCGCGCGTCGCGATAATGCTGCGCGGCGCCGGTCTCCTCGATGAAGCCCATGCCGCCATGCACCTGCACGCCGAGATAGGCGACCTCGTTGCCGATGTCGGTGGAGAAGGCCTTTGCGATCGGCGTCAGCAGCGCGCCGCGCGCGGCGGCATCAGCGCGCACCTTGGCGTCCTTGGCGCGCACGGCGACGTCGAGCGCCACGGCGGTGGCATAGCAGATCGAGCGCGCGGCCGCCGTCATGCGCGCATCTGCAGCAGCATGCGCTTGACGTCGGGATGCACGATGATCGCATCCGAGCCGTCGCCGTTCTTGCCGACGGCCTTGCCCTGCTTGCGCTCCTGCGCGTAGGCCAGCGCCTGCTGATAGGCGCGGTCGGCAACGCCGACGCCTTCGAGGCCGACGCCGAGCCGGGCCTGGTTCATCATCGTGAACATGCAGTGCATGCCGCGATTTTCCTCGCCGATGAGATAGCCGATGGCGCCGCCATGATCGCCCATGGTCATGGTGCAGGTGGGGGAGGCGTGCATGCCGAGCTTGTGCTCGACGCCGGTGGCGTAGATGTCGTTGCGCGCGCCGAGCGAGCCGTCGGCATTGACCATGAATTTCGGAATCAGGAACAGCGAAATTCCGCGCGTGCCGGCCGGCGCGTCGGGCAGGCGCGCGAGCACGAAATGCACGATGTTGTCGGTCATGTCGTGCTCGCCATAGGTGATGAAGATCTTGGTGCCCTTGATGCGATAGGTGCCGTCGGCCTGCTTCTCGGCGCGGGTGCGCAGCGCGCCGACGTCGGAGCCGGCCTGCGGCTCGGTGAGCTGCATGGTGCCGGTCCATTCGCCGGTGACGAGCTTCTCCAGATAGATTGTCTTCAGCTCGTCGGAGCCATGCGCATCGAGCGCCTCGATCGCGGACAGCGTGAGCAGCGGGCAGAGGCCGAAGGCGACGTTCGACGCGCTCCAGATCTCGGTGCAGGCCGCGTTGATCGCCAGCGGCAGGCCCTGGCCGCCGAAGGCTTCCGGCCCCGACACCGCGTTCCAGCCGCCGTCGGTCCAGCGCTTGTAGGCATCGGGCCAGCCCGGCGCGGTCGTGACCTTGCCGCCGTCGAGCTTGATGCCGTGCTCGTCGCCGACCTTGTTGAGCGGGGCGAGCACGTCGGTGGCGAACTTGCCGGCTTCCTCCAGCACGGCGGCGGTGATGTCGGCGTCGAAATCGCCGTAATGGCCGGCCTCGACCGCGGCCTTCAGCCCGGCGCCGTGGTTGAGCGCAAGCAGCATGTCGTTGATCGGCGCGCGGTAGGTCATGGCGTCACTCCCGGAAAGCTGTTGGCGCCGTCTTCCCATGAAACCGGGACGCCCTCAACTGCCGGGCGGGCCAATCGCCGTGACTGCGGAGCCAAGGCGGCGGGAGACGGGAGCGCCGCGACGTCCATGTAAAGGGTGCACGTATATAAAGGGTGCGCGCACGAGGCCGAATTCGGCGCCGCGAAAGCCTGTTGAAATGGCCGCCCGCTCTCTATAGACGGGCGGGGATCAAGGGAATCTGCGGTAACCTAATCCGCTGTTCCCTCAGCGCGTTGGGGCGTAGCCAAGCGGTAAGGCAGCGGATTTTGATTCCGCCATTCGGAGGTTCGATCCCTCCCGCCCCAGCCACCCATTCCTGCGTTCGGCCAGGCTTCCCAAGAGACGCGAGAATGGGCCGGAAATCCCGGCTTTTCGCGTATTCGCTTTCGTCTCTGGACTCCCGCTTCGCCAAGCTTGAGGCGGAAATCGCCGAAAGTCTCCGGCCCTCTCCGCAAATATTCCCGTTTTGCAGAGACTATCGGCGGAGACTAGTTCGATCACGACTGCCGCCCGAGCGTGGCAGCTTGTCTCAACGTCCGTGAGGCGGAAACCGACCCCGCGACGGCGACGCCAAGCTAAGGACGGTGCTTCGTTGAGCGTTCAATTGGTGGTAGTAGGAGGAACCGCCACTTAAGCAGGGTAAAATGGCTGCGCCGCCGCCTAGCGACATTCCGAATGTGTTTGGCATGAATCAGCCGCAGCACATGCTCACTAAGCTCTTTGTTGAAATCAACGACCTGACAGTTTCGCAATCGGTTTGGACAAAGAGTGAAGCGTTTCCGCGGCCTTTATTCATCGCGTGGAATACTGCGGTGACGTCTTGGCATATGACCGATGGCTTTGGGCCTCAAAGCAGACCACACGCGACAAGCTCTCGAAGAAATTCAAGTTCGACTACAACGAGGCTACGGTTTCGGGCCGCGAAAAGGGCCTCGGCGCTTTTCAGAAGGCAGTTCGCAAGGCTTGCCGCGAGCTTCATGTTTGCTGGGAAGTCTGTAACGCATCAAAACATATGCGTCTGCGCACAAATGACCCTGATATCCGCGTGGAAATTGAGTGGCATGAAGCAAAGGAATTGGTCGGTGAAGTTAAGGTCGGCGACCTTCTGATGAACCTCTTCGTGTACGACAAGGAGGAGAAAACTGACGCCACTCTCGTGTTCATCGAGGCTGCTGGCTATTGGGAAAATCTGCTCAAAGACGAGGGTATGATAGCGAGAGACGCAGCTCTGCCTCAAAAAGTAATACCCGCGGCGACAGCTATCGCCGCACGTTAGACAGTCACATCGACGGGTCCGCTTGAATTGAAAGTGCGCAATCACAAAACAGGTCTGTCGACCAAGGGATTGTTAAAGTCTAGAATGGGGATTGATGTTTATCTACTCTGGCGCCGTGCTCGTAGGTTTCGAGCAGGTAGGCGGGCTCCTCAGTGTCGATCTCGATAAACAGGCCTAGTTGGTAGCCGTAAACGTGGTCAGTGCGACGTGAAAGTCTGAGGGCGGCTTCTTCCGTTCTCGTAAGTGCGATGAGTCTATTGCGATCAGCCTTCTTCGAAGCCTCGGGGTGAAACTTCTTCTTCATCTCGATGGCTATGAGGTTGTCCTCGGCCATTTGACCGCGGCTGTGCAAAATCAGGTCGCAAGTGATGATGTTGGATTTCGTCCGGGTATGCCTGACGCGTTTAATCTCACCGTAGTTTCGATTGTACTCGGCGTCGGTATAGTAGTTTTCCAGTCCGTATCGGAGCCTAGCGCCGTCCAAATACAGCATCAGCCGACCGCAGAGGTTCCTCTCGGAAATATTGGCCCGGATATTGTCGCGCTCCCTTCCCAAGAACTCATGGAAGGCATCCTGGAAAAGCTGCATCAGCATTCGAACCAACCGTTAAGATTTGATCCAAGATGAATTGCTCGATTCCAACTCGTTCTTTGCGAACGAATTGTCGCGATCAAAGATGCGTTAGGTGTACATGTCGCCGACTCCTGGATCTTGCGAAAAGCCTTGGGATGCCCTTCGCAGTACAAAGCATTATGGGGCGTAAGGTGTGTCTTCGGTCGTCATGTGCCAAGGAATTTCGTCAGCTTAGATTGCTCGAACGTGTCGTCGCCGAAGGTGGATGAAAGTGGCCGGTCAGAGTAACCCTTGACGTTTGGCACCAGGTCCATCAGAGCGCCCGGCGGCCCCGGAATCATGGCCTTTGGGTCGCTTTTATCGAGGACCTTCAGCCCGCTTGGGTCAACGATGAAGATCGAGAGGTCGTGATTCAGCACAGCATCGAGAATGACTTCGTTAATGTGCTCATCGCTGAAGCTATACCCGATAATCATGAGCTTCGCCCCTGGCCGAATTACCAATGCACGGAACTGCTCATGGTAAAACGTGAGGATAGGAAACCGTCCGATTGAAACGGTCTTTTGGCCACCCATAATGAGAATGCGACCTCCGGTCGTCCCCTCTATCCAGTTAGAAGAGCCGTGCATTTTGACGTAAAATTGCACATTGCCATTCAGAGTGAAGTCAGACGGATTTGGCTCCATCAGAGCAATTCGGTCGTGCGGCGATCCCTGAAACGCTGACGAGTTGACGAACTTCATTCCTGGGATATGAACGCGGCCAAAGGGCTGAGGACCGACAAACGGGAGGTACAGAGATTCCATGAGCGTGTCTTGGTTAAGCGTGAAGATGTACTGAAAGCGCTGTAGGAACCCACGCAGCCAATACCGGGTATCAGCGGGCGTCTTAAATTCGAGATCGCGACCCATGAATGCCTGGCCCATGCCATTGAAAAGACCAACAAGAGAAGAAATCAGCGAATCATAACGCTTCTTTCCCTCGGCGTCCGTCGCGCCTTGCAGCGCCGCAAGCACGTCCTCAAAAGTGCCTCCTGAAGCATGAGCGCGATGAAGAAGAGCGCGTGTGTCGGCATCTAAGTCTTGGTCGCCGAGCAAATGCGAAAAGACATCTTTAGCGAGCATGCCGCCCCAATTACGGGAGAAGCCGGCTCCTGTGAGAAGGATATTGGTCAAGGCATCGTCTCTCTCTCTTTTACCAACCCAGACAACAAGGTTGGGGCTCTTGGTCTCGCAGGAAAAATGAAAGCGTGCGCGGATTGCGTAGGCTGGCTCGAAAATTGGGTTCTAGAGCTGTGGCAGGTATCGATCGATAATGATGTGGGTGAGCTGCTCACCTCTCGTGGTCAACAGCTTGAGGTCGTTTGTCGAGATGGGTGCAAAATCTGTCGGATAGTCGCGGACTTCGTCGCGAGTAACCAGATCAGGTGGCCGGTACGGAAGTCGGTGATCTTGTTGACCGAGGTATATCATTCCAAAACCATCGAGTTCGCCCGTCTCCACGTGACGGTGAAGCCGGGAATAGACTGATCCTGCGATTTCCGATGCACCGCTTCGAAGGATTTTGCGACACGGCCGACCCACCAGAAGGGATGGTCGCCTCCGTCGAGCTGGCCTGGCCCGGCGTTGAGGCTGATAATATGAGTCACCGGATATGTGTCGGTGATGTCACCGTCTCTTCCAGGCTCCAGGACGGAAACTCCCAGATTATCGAACACGCCGCCATCGGTCAGGACGACGGTCTGCGTTTGAGTGCTGCCGGCTTTGCTGAATTGGAAGGTTCCAATGAGCGGCGGCAGGATGATGGGGAAGGCGGCTGATGCCGCCACTGCCTTCGCGACCGTTGGGGCTGTCCCGACAATCTGCCCGTAACGCCAACCGCCCGACCTTTGCGAGCCAAATCGAAACGCGGTACCCGTCTTCAGGTCACAGGCGTTTATGACCACGTGCAGATCCGGGCGTGCAACGTCACGGACGGTCTTCGATCCAAAGAGCGTGGTTAAGGCCTGCTCGAACGTCGTTGTGAGGCTACCCCAGATCGGCAGTGATTGCCGAAACGCTGCAAGGGAGACCGCCTGCCGTCCGGCATGCGCGACAAGTGGCAGGACAAGAAAGCAAAGGCCTTGGCCCAGGGGGAGAACGAACAGCCGCTCATCAACTACGCGGATTTCATGAGGATTACACGGATATTTTATTGGGCAAAGCTAATTGGCGGGATTGCTTTAAGGGAGTATTCAAGCGTGAGGAGGCCGTCCGGGAAGGATTTAATCGCTTGCGTCCTGTTCGGCTAGTGACCGCTCATATGCGGGTGATGACGCATGAAGAATGGTTGATCTTGAATTTGGAAGTCAGGCGAATTCTTCGAGCGATAGGCGTGCAGGTCTAGGCCGATTACTCATTGAACATCTGGCCGTCTGGTTGGTGCCGCGAACTCCGCTCGATTTGGGCGAGGCTCTCACAATCCGCCAGTATGTTGAAGAGCGATGTCCGCCGATTGCTGCCGTTCGAGTTCGGATCGACTGCTCACCCGAGCACCTTGCTTGCTGGCGCCGCTGCGCCAGATCACTTCTTGCGAACCATACCGGCCGCACGACGCTTGATCCTTGAAAAAACTTCTTTCAACAATGGCAGGTCACAGGCAATTCGCAACTGACAAGGATACTACACAAGGCTTATCAGTTGGTCCGCGGACTCCATAAAGTTTGAAAAAAATCAATCGATCGACTGGCGTTGCTCTCGCCATGATAGAGGCAGGAGCTTGGGGATCTGTTTAAGCCTGATAGGCGTCTCGCCATCCAGCGCGGCTGCCGCCACTTCGGGAGCGAGAAATGCCAGCCGCAGTCCTTGCCGAATGACCTTTGGATTGTAGCCGGCTGCAGCGGCCAGATTTTCGATAGATGTATGGTGACCGCTGGCGAGCTGATTGAGCCAGGCCTGAGCCCTGACAATCGCTTTTATCAGCTTCGGGTCGGTTTCTGTTTCGGATGGCGCAAGCTGAATTTGCGCTTCAGCTTTCGGCTTTGGCGCCCATGGGATTTCAATGGGACGCTTGCTGCCGCTGACATTCCTAAGGGTGATCTGGATCTTGCCGGATGACACGGTGACGCGCTCGACATGATCGAATGCTTCTTCGATTGTGGTCTCTACACCGTTGAGTTTGCTCCGAACTTCCGCCTCGACGAGTTGCTCGATCTCCGGCGCCGAGATCCGCTTGACCGAACCGGCCTTGTGGTTGCGTCCGCGCAAGGCGGTGCTGACGTAGAACCGGTAGCGCACGCCGTTCTTGCTGGAAAAGCTCGGTCCCATCCGGTTGCCTTTGTCGTCGAACAGCTTGCCCATGAGCAGGGCGCCGCTCTCCGAGAATTTTGTGCCGCGCTTGACGGTGTTCTCGCTGAGCAGCTGCTGGACCTGATCGAAGGTCTGGCGGTCGAGGATGGCGGCATGCTCTCCCTTGAACCATTTGCCGCCGTGATGGATCTCGCCGAGGTAGATCCGATTCTTCAGGAAATAGGCGAGGGGACCGTAGGTGAAGGGAATGCCGCCCTGGTATTTGGCGACTTTCACGTTGCGGCGCTTGGTGACGATCTTTCGGCGGTCGAGTTCGGCGACCAGTTTGCCGAAGGATTTCAGTTCGAGATACAGCTGGAAAATGGTGCGGACGGTCTCGGCTTCGGTCTTGTTGATGACGAGCTTCTTGTCCTTGGCGTCATAACCGAGCGGAACGGTGCCGCCCGTCCATTTGCCCTTTCTTGCGGGAGGCCGCCACCTTGTCCCGGACCCGCTCGGAGGCGAGCTCCCGCTCGAACTGGGCAAAGGACAGCAGGACGTTGAGGGTCAGCCGGCCCATCGAGGTGGTGGTGTTGAACTGCTGGGTGACCGCCACGAACGAGATCGATCTGGCGTCAAAGGCCTCGACCAGCTTGGCGAAGTCGGCGAGCGATCGGGTGAGACGGTCGATCTTGTAGACCACGACCACGTCGACCCTGCCGAGTTCGATTTCGCGGAGCAGCCGTTTCAGGGCAGGGCGCTCGAGGTTGCCCCCGGAATAGGCGGGGTCGTCGTAATGCTGGGGCAGGAGCTTCCAGCCCTGCGAAGCCTGACTCTTTATATATGCCTCGCAGGCCTCCCGTTGCGCATCGAGCGAATTGAACTCCTGATCGAGCCCGTGCTCGGTCGATTTGCGGGTATAGATGGCGCAGCGCAGCGATCTTTGCGTCTCAGTCGGCATGGGCGTCGCCTCCGGCCTCGTAAATCAGCTGCTCGATATCCATGGAGACCTCGACGCCTTCCGCCACGCTACCGGCCAGGACACAGGCTCGGCAGCGCGGGCGAGTCTGGTCGCTTCGTCCAGCTTGCTGCTGATCTCGCCGAGACAAACCTTGATGGCTTCGTTGATGGCAGCTGCGTTCATCGATTTCACCCGAATTTAACAGTCGCAGTACCGCTCCAAACGCGGCTGAAGTCGAGCGGATTTGCGAGCAATCTTATGGCTCTTTTCGCCCGCCGTCGGATCAGCGATGCACATGCTGAAAAAGAGTGGAGAAGTCTGAAGGCCGAACCCGAGAAAATCAGGTGACAGCGCGTTTCCGGGGCACTTTGACCGGTCTTTCAGCCAGGAAATCCCGAAACAACTTCAAAGGATCCGCCCCAAGCGCACGGGCAATCGCAATGAACTCGATGACGTCAATACGCCTCTCGCCGCCCTCATATTTTGCGACAAAGGACTGGGGCCGCCCAAGCTTCTTGGCCAATGCCTGCTGGCGAATGCCCGCCTCATGTCGCACTGCGACAAGAACCTCGACTAGGCGGGCGTATTCCGCGGATTTGAGAGATTTCTGCATTGACCGCCGGGTCAGGTTAATCGGCGGCGCGCAATTTGATCCTAGAAAAGGATTATCCCAAAAATGGATAATTATCGCATTTCGAGCTATGTCGTACCGGCGGAACAAAAAACAGGTCAGTCAGATGACATGGATCGACAAATACTGGGACATTGTCAGCAACCTCTATTGGACACCCCGTTATCTCGGACTGAAGTCTATCTCTCGCGACAAATGGCTTATCGATGGTGATCTAATTTCGATCCCAAGGGAGTTAATCTGGACCACGAATGGTCCACTTTATTTTCGCGAACGGAAGTTCGATGACCTGAAGTCGTATCTCCACGGGCAAGAGGAAATCCTCAATCACCTTTTCGATCTCACGTTTTCGATTGCGGGAGATGACGTGATCAATCAGGTGCTGTGTAAGCCGCTCGGCTTCGATGATACTGGCCCCTTCAACAGCATTGGGCGAGAGGTGGGGCAGCGGTACGGATGGCGTCAGCAAGAGAACGTCACCCAACAGGACGGGTTCTTCGTCAGCCCCAAATCCTTGGTTGGAGTCGAGCTTAAGCTGGGCTCAACGTCGTGGCCGGAACAGATCGCCAAATACATGGCCTTGATGGTCTGGGAGGAGGAGCAGACCGAGCGACACAACCAGGTCGGCCTCTTGTTTGTGGTGCCGGAGAACGCGGTGGAGTCACACTGGGGTGATGTAGGACTTGCTGGCGCCGCCATCGATGCGGGCTTTCTCAATCGCCTCGATCAGGAAAAGTTGCCATCGAGAATCCGGGACTATTTCAGGAGAAGCCCGATGATCTCAGGGCCTTCGCGAGCCGCCTGGAGCTCGGTGTTATCTCCTGGGCGTCATTTCGTGACAGCCTGAAGGCTTACTGCGCAAGTCTCGATGTCTCCCGGCCGGGAGATCAGACCCTGCACAAACTGCTTGGAGGTCTCTGCAATCAGATCGACCAACACCGCAAGACCGGAATAAGGGCAGGGGAGTTGGTGCCGGCCCAAGCACCCGGCACCGAGCAGAACCAACGTCAGGGGGCGCCTATTGCTGATGGCAATGCGGTCGTGGCGGCGTCGATTGGACGAAACAAGGCGAAGCGGGCCGACATCTCCGAGCAGGCGCCTGAAAAGCTTTGTGCACGACCGCGCGGGCCAAAGTGATGGAATTGGTGAAAGACTGAAAGCCTGTGCTTTGGATAGGTCGGGCCGCTTCACACTTAGTTTGCCCGATCACCCATCGCGATATGAGGCAAACCAGGAGGCCAGAGAATGCAGCTCTGGCCTCCCCTTGTAACTCACATTTTTAGTTTTGCTTTTGCTTCTTTAAATCTGCAAGCCATTCGTCCGCTTCACGTATGACCTGATCAATAGCGTCCTGATCAGCCTGGGTCTTCTGACGTTTCCATTCCTCGCGGACGTCCTTGAGTCCGCCAGTGGCTTGGACCAGCAGTTTAGCAGCCGCGGGCGACGTCCTGAACATGGCCTGATTATACATCTTCATCAGCAACGTGTCATACCTCGTCACCTGCTGCTTCCGCCATCGATCTTCACCGGTACAAATTCCAACATAAATTTGCGGATAGGAAAATCGTCCTCTTCGTACGAAACCCTATGCTTGCGCCCCCTTGGATTGCCTGACTGGCCTTTTTTGAATTGCGAGGTCTTCGGCGGCTTGCAATAACCGACCGAGTAGGCATCGTCATCCAGGTGGATAATCTTCCTCTCTTTACTCATGTTAGCCCCCTCTCTCACTTAACGACCCGCACCCCTGCGGTCTTTACTTCCTCAAAGGTCTCGTTGGTCTTGGCAAGCGCGCGGTGCCGGTTGTGTGTGCCGGTGCATTGTATCGCAATGTGAGGCCCGATCACTTGTCGCCAAGATGACGGTGCCGCTATGACTGCTTGCCGCGGCTGAGGTCGCAGTGATCACCGGCATGTCACAGTCGTCGTCGGCATTGGAAATCGCAATTGCTCCAGTCAATCACCTATCGCGATCCCTCAACACCCAGAGCCAGAATTCGAGCTGTTTTTCCAAAGCCCTTGGCGGGTTTGTTCTGTCGGCGCATCAACATCCACAGGATGGCCCGTGTCGGCTTGCCGTTGAACGACCACTTGATTTCCTTGGTCAGCAGCTCCAAGCGACTAGGCTTGCTGCAACAACGAGAATTGGTCCGCTTATTCATGATGCTACTCCTCATCGTTACCGGCCCGCACCCTGCGGGCCTTCACTTCCTCAAAAGTCTCGTCGGTCTCCGCAAGGCGCGCCGTCTTGCCTGTGAATGTTTGCCAGCGGTGAATGATGGTATCGCAATAGAGCGGATCGATTTCCATCAGACGCGCGCGGCGCCCGGTGCGCTCGGCCGCGATCATGGTGGTGCCGGAACTCGCAAAAGGATCGAGCACAATGCCGCCGCGGTTGGAGCAGTCCTTCAACGCATCCATCACCATGGCCACTGGTTTGACGGTCGGGTGCATGGCGAGCGTCTCGTCGCGGCCACGACCGAAACTGTTCAGACCGGGATACCTCCAAACGTTGCTCCTGAAACTTGTCCGAGACCGAAATTGTTGATGTGCTTGCCAGGCGCGGCATAGACGCTGATCGTCTCGTGCTGCGATCTGTAAAAGCTCCCCAGGCCCGCGTTGCTCTTGACCCAAATGATAAGAATTCTTCAGCGGTCCGAACACGGGATCGGCGGCTGTCCATAGCTCGCGCAAGTGACGCCAATCCATGCAGAAGAACCCCACAGCGCCCGCCTGCATGTATGCGATGATATGACCCAACGCGGTGGAGAGAAACGCGGTGAACTCCGCCGAGGACATCTCACCAGCCGCCATCTCAAACTCTCGCACATTCTCGCGCTTGGTAACGTGGCCTGCATTCGAGACATTGTATGGAAAATCAGCGAAGCTTATCTGGGCCTTTTCACGCGGCATCAAGGCGGCATAGCTTTCCTCCTTCGTTGCGTCACCGCACAGAACCCGATGTTCGAGACAGTTCCAGATATCCCCCGCAGAGGTCACGGGCGGTGTTTGTGGAACCGGCACGCTGAAATCGTCAGCTGACGGCTTGTTCCACTCCCCCAGATCACCAATAATTTGGTCGACTTCCACGGTCTCAAACCCGATGATCCGCGGGTCGAAATCGAGGTCCATGGTGGCGTTATCGAACAGAAACGAGAGCTCGTCGGAAAGGATGTCTAAATCCCACTCACCCTGGGCCAGCTTGTTGTCTGCAATCGCAAGCGCGCGCTTCTCGGCCGCTGTCAGGTGGGTGAGCCTGACGATCGGTAGATGTTCGAAGCCGGAACGCTTGGCGGCGAGGTAGCGGCCGTTGCCGGCGATGATATTATTGTCCTCGTCGACGAGCAGCGGAGTGGTGAACCCGAACGCCTCAAAATTCTCCTGCAACAGCGCGATCTGTCGCTCCGGATGCTTTTTGGCGTTCCGGGCGTTTGGCTTGAGGTCGCCGATCAGCACGATCTCGATGCATTCGGGCACTATACGCGCATCAAGCCGAATTCTGCGGTCGAGCGGCAGCGGCTGCTCGCTCCGAGGTCGTTCCGGCTCGATCGGATCGGGAACATGAATAGGAGTTTTCGCCGGCTTGGCGAACGGGTTACTAAAGCTCACAGGCATGACTACTCCTCTGGGTTTGAGGCTGTCACACCGACGCACAGATGCCCCGAGTGACAGCCGATGACATCGACTGCGTCACTGAGACCCTCCTTGGTCATGCTTGCGAATGTTAGCGCGCGCTCGCGATGAGCGATCTAGCCTCGGGGAATTCGCCACCCGAGGCGACATAGCGCAGAGAGGGAGTGAACGACCCTTTCTTGATCTTGGTCGGTACTCCTCTTGGGCGAGCCTTGTCAACTCGCAGAGCGCAGGCGATTCACGCAAAAGGCTGGTGTTGCATTTGAGATCGCCGGATCGCTGACGTCACCCTGGTGCCGGCATGTGGTCGCACGAAACCGATAGCCGTTTTGCAACGGCTGCCAGATCGATCCACGCCCTCCTTGGCTGACCTCGTCAACTGAGTTCGAACCGAACTGCAGCAAGTTAGCGTGGAGCGAGGCCCTCAAGCTGACCCACACGCCATCCACGGCGAGGTTGGCATCGATTTAGAAGAAAAAAGTCGTTCAATCAAGAGTAGTTTGAATGATTTGAATGGTTAACGCGGCGTCATGCTGACGCATATTCGCATATTCGCGTATTCGCGGAATGAGCGGTTATGGAAAGCTGTCGTAGGGCTGACGCCGCAAGAAAGTCACTTACGAAAAACCGTCCTGTCGCCTTGTCGGATGCGGTTGATGGTCGACGGAAGATCAGTCCATGCCGGCTTGTCCGGCGCGAACTGCTTTCGCAGGTATGACACAAGCTCGATGATCTGAGCATCGTTCATGCTGTCCTTGAAGGCCGGCATGTATCCGAGGTCGCTGAAGGCAGGCTTGCCGATGCCGTGCAAGATCACCTGGATCAGATTGTCCGGCGCGGCACTATGCAAGTTGCTGTTGAGGGCGAGCGATGGTCGGCTGCCGAACAGCGGCAGTGCGCCGACCTCGTGGCAGACCGCGCAGGCCCCCTGATAAATGCGGGCGCCGGGGCTCGCCGCGGACGATGCCTTGGTCTCGGTTTCGAGCTTCGCCGCCAACGCTCCATGCGCCGGCGTGTCGGTGGCTGCATTGAACGAGGCGAGATAGACCGCCATCGCGCGGATATCGCTCGTCCGGCAGAGTGGCGAGCTCCTTCACGACCGGCGCCATCGGGCCTGCCGCGACGCCGTGATGACGTGACTCGCCCGTCCGCAAATAGGCGAACAGCTCGTCTTCGCTCCAGGGGATCGGCGCCAATGAGAGCGACGTCAGCGCGGGCGCCTCCCAACCTTCCGCAAAACCGCCGGCGAGATAGGCGCTCGCTTGCTCCGCGCCGAGCGCATTGCGTGGCGAATGACAGGCGGCGCAGTGGCCGAGACCTTCGACGAGATATGCGCCGCGATTCCAGATCTCCGACTTCGTCGGGTCGGCCTGGAATGTCTCGGGCTGATGAAACAGCGCATTCCACCCGGCCATCAGGGGACGGATGCTGAATGGAAATCGCAGCGCATTGTTCGGCGCAGCCGCGCGCACGGGCTGTTGTGCCATGAGGTAAGCGTAGAGCGCCTGCAGATCGGCGTCGCTCGCCTTGGCAAAATGCGTATAGGGAAACGCCGGATAGAGATGGCGGCCGTCGCGATGAATGCCTTCGCGCATCGCGCGTTCGAAGGCGGGATAGGACCAGGCGCCGATGCCGGTTTCGACATCGGGCGTGATGTTGGTGCTGTAGACGATGCCGAACGGCGTTTCGAGTCGGCCGGCCGCCGGCATTGACGGCGCCATTTGCGCTGCGTATGGCACACCGCGCAATCGCCGAGCGCCGCGAGCTGCTCGCCGCGCGCGATGGTCGCCGCGGAAAAGACCGAGGGATCCGGCCGCGCGATCGGCGCGATCGCCCGCCATGGCAGAATTGCTGCGCCGATGCCGATCACGGCGGTGCAGACGGCCGCGATGCCGGCGAATATCCCGGCGCGTTTGGCGAAGGGATTGCGCCAGACATCCGGGTTCGGCCGGGCTTGGGCCGGCGCGGCAATGGCGGGAGGTGCCGCGGATTCATGCTCGTGCAGTCCTTTGAGGACACGTTCAGGCGTGAGCGGCAATTCGCGGAAGCGCACGCCGGTCGCGTCATAGATCGCGTTGACGATCGCCGCCGCGCTCGGAACGGACGCAGATTCGCCGACGCCGAGCGGCGGTTGATCCTGACGCGGCAACATCAGCACGTCGATGTCGGGCACCTCGGGGAATTTGATGATGGGGTAGGCGCCCCATTCGCGGGTGGCGACCGCCGTGCGCTCGAACGCGACTTCCTCCATCAGCGCGCGGCTGGTCGACTGCACGACATTGCCGTGGATCTGATGGCGCACGCCATCCGGATTGATCATCAAGCCGGAATCCTGCCCGGCGACCACGCGCGTGACGCTGATGTCGCCGGTTGCCTTGTTGACGGCGACATCGGCAACCCAGGCCGACCATGCCGCGCCGTAGCCGGGAAACTTGCTGTGCACATAGAGCGCGTAGGCGAAGCCGCGACCGCGCACGATGTCGCCTTCGGGAATTTTCTCCTGCCGCACCGGCCGTTTCTGCCAGCCGGCGCGCTCGGCAACCGCGTGCACCAGATCGATCGCGCGCGTGTCCTTCAAATAGCGCAAGCGATACTCGATCGGATCGACGCCGGCCTCGCTGGCGCATTCGTCGATGAAGGACTCATGCGCAAAGGTGTTCGGCAGCGCCGAGACGCCGCGCAGCCACGCGGCGCGCACGATCGGCGGCATGTCATGCGCCGTCACGCGAAGATGCTCATAGTCGTAAGGCGGGATCGCGGTGCGGTCGCCCATCTCGAAGACGGCAGGCGTTGGTGCGACCCGGCCGGTCAGCAGCAGCGCCAGAGTCGGCGCGCCGTTGGACGGATAGCGCGTGGCGAAGTCGTAACCGGCGACGCTGCCGTCGGCATTGAGGCCGCCGTTGACGTCGATCAGTTGCGCGGTGCCCTTCGGCTCCCAGGCGTGTTCCTGCTCGCGCGTCAGCTGCACGCGCACGGGGCGGCCGACCGCGCGCGACAGCAAGCAGCGCGTCGGCCGTGACGTCGTCGGCGCAATTGCGCCCGTAGCAGCCAGCCGCTTCCAGCCGGATGACCTCGATATCGGTCTCCGGCCGTTCGATCAGCAGTCCGAGATCGGTGCGCAGCAGATGCGGGTTCTGCGTGCCCGACCACACCTTGATGCGATCGTCCTGATAATCGGCGACCGCGCAGGACGGTCCGATCGAGCCGTGCAACTGATAGGGCCAGACGTAAGTGCGCTGCATGGGCTTTGCTGCCGACGCGAGAGCCGCATCGACGTCGCCCTGATCCTTCAGCAGGCGCGGCTTCGAGGGATTGGCGCGCAGCGCGGTCTCGAGATCTTTCAGGTCGGGCAGCGCGGGTGCCGGTTTCCAGCTGACCTTGAGCAGGGCCGCCGCCTTTGCCGCGTTCTCCTCGCGCTCGGCAACAATGCCGACGAAATCGCCGATCTGCACCACGGCCACGAGACCGGGAATGTCCCGCACCGAGGATTCATCGACGGCGATCAGGCTGGTGCCGACAAACGGGCCGGCATCGACGCCGGCATAGGGCGGGCGCACCACGCGGCCATGCAGCATGCCGGGCACGCGGACGTCATGGACATAGGTGAGTTCGCCCGTTGCTTTGGCCGGAAGATCGACGCGCGGCACCGACTGTCCGACGATCCTGTGACTCTCGACGGCTTTGACCGGGACATCGTCGGCGAGTTCGAGGCGAATGATCTGGTCCGCAATCAATTCGCCATATGAGACGCTGCGGTTGTCCTTGCCGCGGATCAGGCCGTCTTCGACCGTCAGCTCTTCGATCGGAAGCTCCAGGCGCTCCGCCGCCCGCGCGACCAGGAAATGCCGGGCCTGCGCCGCCGCCTTGCGCAGCGGCACCGCCGTGATCTGGATGGTTTCGCTGGCAATCGTCGCGCCCTGGTTCGGCACCTCGGCCGTGTCGCCGAGCACGACGACCACACGCGCAAAGGACACGTCCAGTTCTTCCGCCACGATCTGCCCGAGCGCGGTGCGGATGCCGGTGCCGAGATCGACATGGCCGTTATAGGCGTTGACCGAGCCGTCGGCCGCGATCCTGACGAAGGTCTCTGAATGTCCGCCGCCCGGCGCTGGCCGAACGACGGAAAGCGTACCCGGAGCCGGCATCAGTCCTGCACCTCGAGGCGATGGCCTGCGGCCCGCATCGCCGCGCGCAGGATTTCGACATGCGCGCCGCAGCGGCAGAGATTGTAGCGAAGCGCTTCAGCGATCTCGGTTTCAGTCGGATGCGGATTGTGCGCGAGGAGCGCCTTGGTGGTCATGATCATGCCATTGAGGCAATAGCCGCATTGCGCGGCCTGCTCCGCGATGAAGGCCGCCTGCACGGGATCGGGACGCTCGCGCGAGCCAAGGCCTTCGAGCGTCACGATGTCGCGGCCTTCGCAGCCTTCGATCGGAATCACGCAGGAGCGGGCAGCGACGCCGTCGATCAGCACCGTGCAGGTTCCGCATTCGCCGAGCCCGCAGCCATATTTGGGTCCGTTCAAGGCGAGATCGTTGCGCAGCACATAGAGCAGGGCGGTATCGGGCGCGGCGTCGATGTCATGCGTGCTGCCGTTGACGGTCAATCGGATCGCTGGCTGCGTCATGGGGGTCCGGTGCGCTGCAATGCGCGAGAGTACCGTTTGTGTACAAGCGTGCAAGCGGTGCGCATTTCGCAGTGCAAACTGCTGCACGGTTTGCAGACAAGGTCCGTAGGCAATTGAGCGATTATTCGGCAGGGAGCTGTTTTCGCCGGCGGCGCTGCTTGACAGCCCACCGCTTCGCGCGCAAGATCGTTCGTATACGAACAAATTGCCCGGAAGGCGGACGCCGGAGGACAGCCTGTTCATGTCGATGGAAGCGACCAGCGCCGCGATCGGCGACAAGATCCGCTGCGATGCCTGTCCGGTGATGTGCTACATCAAGCCGGGCGCGGCGGGCGCCTGCGACCGCTACGCCAATCACGACGGCCAGCTGGTGCGCGTCGATCCGCATATCGTGCTTGAACGCACGGTCGAGCATGGCGGTCGGCTGGTGCCATTTCAGATCGGCGAGGACTGGGACGGCAACGTGGTGCGCCAGCCCGACGTTTTCGTCACCGCGATCGGCGCCGGCACGACCTATCCCGACTACAAGCCCGCGCCCTTCATCGTCTCGTCCGAGATCGACGGCGTCGACATGGTCACGGTCGTCACCGAGGGAATCTTCTCCTATTGCGGCGTCAAGGTGAAGATCGATACCGATCGTCATCTCGGCCCGGAGACCGCGACGGTGCGGGCGGACGGCGAGGCCGTCGGCCACGTCACGACAGGCGAATATGGTTCGCAGATGCTGTCGCTCGGCGGCGTGCATCATCTCACCGGCGGCTCGAAGAAAGAGGGCCGCGTCACCTGCGACACGCTGATGGACCTGTCCAATTGCAAGCCGGTCGAGCTGACGATCGACGGTGGCGCAACCGTCGTGGTGCAGGCCGGCCAGCCGCCGATCGTCAATGGCCTGCGCGAAGAACGGATGCGGGTCGGCTGCGGCTCGGCGACCATCGGCATGTTCGCCAAGCAATGGCACGGCAAGGTCGACGAGGTCGTCGTGGTCGATGACCACATCACCGGCGTGCTGTCGGAACACCAGGCCGGGAAGCTGCTCGACATTCCCGATACCGGCATCAAGATGAAGGGCCGGCGTTCGACACCCGGACGCTACTTCCAGGTTGCAGAGCCCGGCACGGGTTGGGGCGGCACCAATATCTCCGATCCGCTGTCGGTGCTTGGACCGTTCAATCCGAAGGAGGCGCGCGCCGGCCTCACCATGCTGATGGTATCGACCACCGGCGAGCATGCGGCCTATTACGTGCTCGACGAAACGCTGCGGCCGGTCGAGACCGACATGCCGGGCGATCTGAAATTCTCGGTCGAGCGCATCCAGGAAAATTGCGAACCCGCGCTGTGCACGGTGCTGTTCATGGGCGGCGCCGGCGGTTCGCTGCGCGCCGGTGTCACCGACAACCCGGTGCGGCTGACGCGTTCGGTCAAGGACGCGCTGACCCGCGTCACCAGCGGCGGCGCGCCCGTCTATGTCTGGCCGGGCGGCGGCATCACCTACATGGTCGACGTGACGCAGATGCCGGCCGGCGCCTTTGGCTATGTGCCGACGCCGGCGCTCGTTGCTCCCATCGAATTCACCATGCGGCTGTCGGACTATGCCGCGCTCGGCGGCCATATGGATTATGTGCGCCCGCTGGCGTCGATACGAGATAGCGCCGAGTTCCGGCCGATGCTGATCCCGGGGCGGCGTCGCATGAAACGGCTGCCGCAAATCGCGTTTCTTCCTGATGGCAAGCGGCTGCATTTGCAGGACGGTCCGATCGACCTCATCGTGGAGGCAAAGGGGCGTGCGACCGCGTTGCGCGCCGCCTACGATGCTGCGGCGACGCGCTTCACTGGCCTCTTGGACGAACTTTGCGAAGAACTGGCCGAGCTGCGCCGTGCTGCCCAACCGGCGCATTGTGCGTTGAAGGGCGTCGTTGCCCGCCGCATGCATGCCGCGGTCGCGCCCTTTGCAGCCGATTGCTTCATTACGCCGATGGCGGCGGTCGCTGGAAGCGTCGCCGAGGAAATCTTGATTGCGATGCTTGGCGCGGCCGACCTCGACCGGGCCTATGTCAACAATGGCGGCGACATCGCTCTGCACCTGACCGAGGGCCAGCACTTCACGGTGGGCCTGATGGACCGCCCGGATCGCTTGGGCGTGCTCCGCTCTCTGATGATCGAGGCTGATCATCCGGCGCGCGGCGTGGCCACCAGCGGCCGTCACGGCCGCAGTTTCTCGCTCGGCATCGCCGACGCCGTCACCGTGCTGGCGCGGACGGCGTCGATGGCGGATGCGGCTGCGACTGTCATCGCGAACGCGGTCGATCTGCCCGGTCATCCCGGCGTGGTCCGCCGGCCCGCGAACGAGTTGCAGCCGGACAGCGATCTCGGCGCACGGCTGGTGACACGGGATGTTGCCGCATTGACCGAAAGTGACATTGAGGACGCGCTGGAGGCCGGTGCAGACTGCGCGCGCCGGCTGCTGGCCGCGGGATTGATTGAAAGCGCCGCGTTGCAGTTGCAGGGCGAAGCGAGGTTGGTTGAGGCAGGCGAGGTTCGTTCGCGCGCGCGCCGCGATCGCCGGCTCGAAGAATTTGTGCAGGCTTGACCGGGAAGAGCAGCGATGAGTGCCATCATTCGCAAGATCGTGACCGTCGTCGAAGAGACCCATCTGGAGATGGGCAAGGCGATCGCGCCGCCGACGCGCCGCGCTGCGGCGATCGCGGTGATCGAAAATCCCTTTGCCGGCCGCTATGTCGAAGACCTCTCCCCATTGATCGCGATTGGCGAGGAGCTCGGCGAATTGCTGTCGAAGAGGGCAGTCGCCGCGCTCGGCATCGACGGCGCGAAGGCTCACAGCTATGGCAAGGCGGCTGCCGTCGGTGAGAACGGCGAGCTCGAGCATGCGGCAGCGATCTTGCATCCGAAGATGGGCACGCCGGTGCGCAAGGTGCTCAGCAAGGGTGCGGCTCTGATTCCTTCATCGAAGAAGCGCAGCGGCCCCGGCACCACGCTCGACATTCCGCTGGGCCACAAGGATGCGGCCTTCGTGCGCAGCCATTTCGACGGCATGGAGGTGCAGATCAACGACGCGCCGCGCGCCAACGAGATCATGGTCGCGGTCGCCGTCACCGACAGTGGCAGGCCGCTGCCTCGCGTGGGAGGCCTGACGGTTGCGGAAATCAAGGGCGAGGACGGCTTGCGTTAGGGCATGATCCGGAAAAGTGTGAAGCGGTTTTCCGAAAAAGATCATGCCCAAACAAAAACAGGACGAAAATTTCAACAGTGGAGGTAAGGGATGCTGCGACGACACTTTGTAGGGGCGGGACTGGCGATCGTCATGGCCGGCCTGGCGAATGGCGCCATGGCGCAGGGCGAGATCAAGATCGGCGAGATCAACAGCTATTCGCTGCTGCCTGCCTTCACCGATCCCTACCGCAAGGGCTGGCAGCTCGCGGTCGAGGAGATCAACGCCGCCGGCGGCATCAACGGCAAGAAGCTCGTCGTCATCTCCAAGGATGATGGCGGCAAGCCGGCGGATGCGCAGACCGCGGCCAACGAATTGGTGTCGAGCGAGAACGTCGCGATGCTGGTCGGCACCTTCCTGTCCAATATCGGGCTTGCCGTCAGCGACTTCGCCAAGGAGAAGAAAGTCTTCTTCCTCGCGGCCGAGCCTCTGACCGACGCCGTCACCTGGGCCAAGGGCAATCGCTACACCTTCCGTCTGCGTCCTTCCAACTACATGCAGGCGGCGATGCTGGTGGAGGAGGCAGCGAAGCTTCCGGCGAAGCGCTGGGCCACGATCGCGCCGAACTATGAGTACGGTCAGTCGGCGGTGTGCCGTCTTCAAGAAGCTGATGTCGGAGAAGCGGCCGGACATCCAGTGGGTCGACGAGCAATGGCCGCCGCAGGGCAAGATCGATGCGGGTCCGGTGGTGCAGGCGACCGCCGCCGCCAATCCCGAGGCGATCCTCAACGTCACCTTCGGCGCCGATCTCGTGAAGCTGGTGCGCGAGGGCAACACCCGCGGCCTGTTCAAGAACCGCGCGGTGGTGAGCTTCCTGACCGGCGAGCCCGAATATCTCGATCCGCTGAAGGACGAGACGCCGGAAGGCTGGATCGTCACCGGCTATCCCTGGTACTCGATCAAGACGCCGGAGCATGACGCGTTCCTGAAGGCCTATCAGGCCAAGTACAACGACTATCCGCGGCTCGGCTCGGTCGTGGGCTATCAGACCATCAAGTCGGCCGCGGCGATCCTTGCCAAGGCGAACTCGACCGATCCGGAAAAGCTGATTGCCGCGGCCGAGGGCCTCTCGGTGCCGTCGCCGTTCGGCGAGATCACCTTCCGCAAGATCGACCATCAGTCGACGCTCGGCGCATTCACCGGCAAGACCGCGCTGAAGGACGGCAAGGGCATCATGGTCGACACCGCCTATCGCAAGGGCTCGGACTACCTGCCGAGCGACGCCGAAGTCGAGAAGATGCGTCCGAAGGATTGACGCGAACTCTCGTCTTCTCCCTCTCCCCGTCCTTACGGGGAGAGGTGAAGTCGAAACAGCCCGGACCGCCGATGGCCTTTTATATCGCCCAGTTTCTGACCGGCCTTGCCAGCGCGGCGTCGCTGTTTCTGGTCGCGTCGGGACTGTCGATCATCTTCGGCGTCACGCGGATCGTCAATTTCGCCCACGGCGCCTTCTACATGCTCGGTGCCTATCTCGCGTTCACTTTGACGGAACGCTTCTCGGGCGCGCTCGGCTTCTGGGGCGGCATCGTTGCAGCGGCTCTGCTCGTCGCGATCATCGGCGTTCTCGTCGAGATGGTGCTGTTGCGGCGCATCTATCATTCGCCCGAACTGTTTCAGTTGCTCGCCACCTTCGGCCTGACATTGATGGTGGAGGATATTGTCGTGCTGATCTGGGGGCCGAGCGACATGCTCGGCCGCCGCGCGCCGGGCTTCAAGGGCGCGGTCGACTTCTTCGGGCAGAACATTCCGAGCTATGACCTGTTTCTGATCGTGATCGGTCCGGTCGTGCTCGGCGTTCTCTTCCTGTTGTTCCAGCGCACGCGATGGGGCGTGCTGGTGCGTGCCGCCACGCAGGATCGCGACATGGTCGCAGCGCTCGGCGTGAACCAGAAATGGCTTTTCACGAGCGTGTTTGCACTCGGCGTCTTCCTGGCCGGGCTCGGCGGCGCGCTGCAGATTCCGCGCGACGCCGTCAATCACGCCATGGATTTGCGGATCATCGTCGACGTGTTCGTCGTCGTCGTGATCGGCGGTCTCGGCAGCATCATCGGCGCCTTCGTCGCCGCCGTGCTGGTGTCCGAGCTCAACGCTTTCGGCATCCTGATTTTTCCGAAGATCTCCATCATCCTGGTATTCCTGGTGATGGCGGTCGTGCTGATCGTCCGGCCCTGGGGTCTGTTCGGCAAGCCGGAGGCAGCCGCGCGGCGCACGCCGGGCCTCTCCGTCAATCCCTGGCGGCCGCTGACATCCGGCGAGCGGCTGGCGGCGTTCGCCGCGATTGCTCGTCGCCGCGGCGCTGCCGTTGTTTGCCGGCAATTACGCGCTGACGGTGGGCGCGGAAATCGCGATCTTCGTGATCTTCGCCGCCAGCCTGCATTTCCTGATGTCGGTCGGCGGCCTCGCTTCGTTCGGCCACGCCGCGTATTTCGGTCTCGGCGCTTATGGCGTCGCCTTTCTTGCCAAAATGGCGGGATTGCCGATGATCGTTTGCCTGCTGCTTGGACCACTGCTCGGCTTGCTCGGCGCGGGCGTCTTCGGCTTCTTTGCCGTGCAGCTGTCCGGCGTTTACTTCGCGATGCTGACGCTGGCCTTTGCGCAGATCGTCTGGTCGATCGCATTCCAGTGGGTCGAGGTGACCGGAGGCGACAACGGCATCCTCAGCGTCTGGCCGGCGAAATGGGCGGCCAGCGCATCGCATTTCTATTGGCTCGCACTCGGGATCGCGGTGTTGATGGTGGCCGCGTTGCGGGTCGCGATTTTCTCGCCATTCGGCTTCGCGCTGCGCGCCACACGCGACTCGCCGCTGCGCAGCGAGGCGGTCGGCATCGACGGCAAGCGCATCCAGTGGACCGCGTTCGTCATCGCCGGCACGGTTGCCGGCGTCGGTGGCGCGCTGTTCGCCTTTCTCAAGGGCAGCGTCTTTCCCGACGTCGTCGGCATCTCGCTGTCGGTCGACGCGCTGGTCATGGTATTGCTCGGCGGCGTCGAGACGATCTCCGGCGCCGTCATCGGCGCAATCGTCTACAAGGCGCTCAACATCTGGCTGGTGAGCCAGACCGACTGGTCCAAGCTCGTGCTCGGAGCTTTCATCGTCCTGATCGTGGTTGCCTTCCCCAAGGGCATTGTTGGCGTGATCGAGACGATCCGGCTGCAGGTGAGGCGCAAGTTGCGGCCGTCGGCGGTGCTGTCTCATCGCGTGGAGACCGCCGAATGAGCGACGCGCCCGCGCTGCTGTCGGTCGACGGTCTCACCAAGTCCTATGGCGGCGTGCACGCCGTGCGCGGCGTCTCGTTTGCGTTGCGCTCGGGCGAAATCCTGGCGTTGATCGGCCCGAACGGCGCCGGCAAGAGCACCTGCTTTGACATGCTCAACGGCCAGAGGAGTCCCGATAGCGGCCGGATCATGCTGCTCGGCGAAGAGACGACAGGGCGCGCACCGCGCGCGGTCTGGCGGCTCGGGGTCGGACGCACGTTCCAGATCACCGCGACGTTTGCGACCATGACCGTGCGCGAGAACGTGCAGGTCGCATTGGTCTCGCATCACGGACGGCTGTTCAATCTCTGGTCCTCGACGCCGAAGCTGGCGCGGGACGAGGCCGGCCGCGCTGCTCGAGCTCGTCGGCATGAGCGGCTACGCCGACCGGCCCTGCGGCGAGCTCGCCTACGGCGATCTCAAGCGGCTGGAGCTCGCGGTCGCGCTTGCCAACGAGCCGAAGCTGTTGCTGATGGACGAACCGACCGCCGGCATGGCGCCGCGCGAACGGATCGATCTGATGCGGCTGACCGCGCGGATCGCGCGGGAAAAATCGATCGGCGTGCTCTTCACCGAGCACGACATGGACGTCGTGTTCGAGCATGCCGACCGTATCCTGGTGCTCAACCGCGGCAGCCTGATTGCCGAGGGGACGCCGGCGGAAGTACGCGGCAATCCCGCAGGTGCGTGCGGTCTATCTCGGCGAAGGCCTCGTCTACGACGCCCGTCACCGCGAGGGGCTTCCGGCATGAAGCTCGGCGTCGAAAATCTCAACAGCCATTACGGCCCCGCACATATCCTGTTCGATATTGCGCTCGACGTCGGTGCAGGCGAGGTCGTCGCGCTGCTCGGGCGCAACGGCGCCGGCAAGTCGACGACTTTCCGCTCGATCGTCGGTCTTGTTGCGCAGCGTTCGGGCCGCATTGTTTTCGAAGGCCGGGACGTCTCCAACGAGCCGACGCATGCGATCGTGCGCAGCGGTCTCGGCTATGTGCCCGAAGAGCGGCGCATCTTCACCGATTTGACGGTGGAGGAGAACCTCGAGGTCGGACGACAGCCGCAGCGGCCGAATTCGCCCTATTGGACGCGGGAGAAGCTGTTTGCGCTGTTTCCCAATCTCGCCGAGATGCGCAACCGTCCGGGCGGGCGCATGAGCGGCGGCGAGCAGCAGATGCTGACGATCGCGCGGACCTTGATGGGCAATCCGTCGCTGGTGCTGCTCGACGAGCCGTCGGAAGGGCTGTCGCCCAAGATCGTGGAGCAGATGGTCGACGCCATCCTCACCATGAAGAAGGAAGGCGTCAGCATCGTCGTGTCCGAGCAGAACCTGCATTTCGCGAAATTGATCTCCGACCGCGCCTACATCATCGAGCGCGGCCGGATCTGCTTCGGCGGCACGATGGCCGAACTGGATGCGCGCCCGGACATCCGCGACGCGCATCTGTCATTGTGAGAAGGCGAGGAACGGAAATGGGCAGGAGCGCCACCCTGAAGAAGAGCGTCAAGCCGTCGAAACCGGCCTATATCCTCGACGAGCAGATCGGCTTCATCCTGCGTCAGGTCTGGCAACGCCATGCCGCGATCTTTGCGCGCGACATCGGCATCAACCTGACGCCGACGCAATGGGCGGCGCTGGCGAAGCTGAACGAGACCGGCACCTGTTCGCAAAATCAGCTCGGGCGGCTGACTGCGATGGATGTCGCGACCATCAAGGGCGTGATCGACCGCCTGAGCGCGCGCGGCCTGACCGAGACGAGCCCCGATCCCGAGGACGGACGGCGTCTGCTGGTCAGTCTGACGCGCGCCGGCCAGCAGATGGCGGAGAAGGCAGCGCCCAATGCGCTCGCGATCTCAAAGGAAACGCTGGCGCCGCTCGATGCCAGGGAGCGCGAGACGTTGTTTGCGCTGCTGAACAAGCTGCGGTAACGGGCGTCAGTGCCCCACGATCTCCGGCACCTTTTCCGCCGGCGGCGTGTTGCGGCTGCGCTGCGTGCGCACGATGCCGTCGATGATGGTCATGCCGACGCCGGGCAGGTCGCCGAGTTGAACGCTGTCCAGGATGTTCTTGCCGGGCGAATGCTGCGCCTTGTCCATGATGACGAAGTCCGCGGCGCGGCCGATCTCGATCAAGCCGCAATCGAGCGCGCGCATGCGCGCCGTGTTGCCGGTCGCCAGACAAAAGGCGATCTCCGCGGGCAGGTCGCCGAGCGAGGACAGCAGCGAGACCATGCGCAGAATGCCGAGCGGCTGCACGCCGGAGCCGGCCGGCGCATCCGTGCCGAGGATGACGCGGGCGAGGTCGCCCATCTCGCGCGCGATGCGCAGCGTGTAGAGCGCCGAGCGCTCATTGCCGTTGTGGACCAGCTCGAGCCCGCGCTTGCAACCCTCGCAGATGCAGCGGATCTGGTCGTCGGGCAGCGCGGTGTGGCCGCCATTGATGTGGCCGACCACGTCGGTGTCGGCTTCCAGCACCACGTCCTTGTCGATCAACCCGGAGCCGGGGATCGATGGGCCGCCGGTGTGGATCGTGCTCTGGATGCCGTATTTGCGCGCCCAACCGACCATCTTGCGTGCCGTCGGCCCGTCCTTGACGCCGCCGAGGCCGACTTCGCCGAGCAGCTTGACGCCGGCGGCGGCCATCTCCTTGAAATCCTCCTCGACCATCTCGCATTCGATCACCGGCGCGCCGGCATGCACCTTCACGCCGCCCGGACGCAGCGTCCAGAACGCGCGCTGCGCGAAGATCGCCATCGCCTTCAGCCCGACCACGTCGCGCGGCCGGCCCGGCATATGGACTTCGCCGGCCGAGATCATGGTGGTGACGCCGCCATGAAGATAGCTGTCGATCCAGTTGAACTGGTTCTGCCGCGGCGTCCAGTCGCCGGCGACGGGATGGACGTGGCTGTCGATCAGTCCGGGCGCCACCGTCGTGCCGTTGGCGTCGACGATGGTGGTCGCGCCTTCGGTATTGACGTCCTTGAGGCGGCCGATGCGCGGTGATCCTGCCGTTCTCGGCGACGATGGTGTCGGCATCGAGGATCGGCTTCTCCAGGGCGCCGGACAGCATCAGGCCGATATTGCGGATCACGAGCTTGCTCGGGCCGGTGGCCTGGGGTGCGTCATGCGCCATGGGGATGTTCCCTTCCGTTCCCTGATGAAATCGTTGGCGAATTTGAGCCCGGCTTGACCTTTCGGATCAAGCTGGATTATTCATTTGTATACAAATGATCGTATACGAATGAGTTGGCCGGTCAACCGGATCAGGGAATGGCGACATGAGCAATTTCAACCAGGAAAGCGTGCTGAGCGTTCACCACTGGACCGACACGCTGTTCTCGTTCACCACCACCCGCGATCCCTCGTTCCGCTTCCGCAACGGCGAGTTCACCATGATCGGGCTGAAGGTCGGCGAGCGTCCGCTGCTCCGCGCCTACAGCGTCGCCAGCGCCAATTACGAGGACAGGCTCGAGTTCTTCTCGATCAAGGTGCCGGACGGTCCGCTGACCTCGCGTCTTCAGCATCTCAAGCAGGGCGACGAGATCATCGTCAGCCGCAAGGCCACCGGCACGCTCGTCATCGACAATCTCGAGGACGGCCGCAATCTCTATCTCGTCGGCACCGGCACCGGGCTCGCGCCGTTCCTGAGCGTGATCAAGGATCCCGAGACCTACGATCGCTTCGAGAAGGTGGTGCTGCTGCACGGCTGCCGCCGCGTCAAGGAACTCGCCTATGGCGAGATGATCACCGAGCGGCTGCCGAACGACGAACTGATCGGCGAGATGGTGCGCGACCAGCTGATCTATTATCCGACCGTGACGCGCGATCCCTTCCGCAACCGCGGCCGCATCACCGATCTCATCACCTCGGGTAAGCTGTTTGCCGATATCGGCCTTGCCCGCGCTCGATCCCGCACATGACCGCGTCATGATCTGCGGCAGTCCGGCGCTGGTCGCGGACACGCGCGCCCTGCTGAACGGCCGCGGTTTTTCCGAAGGCAACCATGGCGAGCCGGCGCAGTTCGTGGTCGAGAAGGCGTTCGCCGAGCGCTGACCAGTCTCACCAGATCCAAAATGCGTCGAAGCGGAATAAATCCCCCGACCGATGAGGCAAGGCGGTGAATTTCTTCGTTGAGCCGTCCGTAAGGACAAGATCAACCACAGTTACCTCTGGCGCTACCGTGTTAGCGGGAGTGACGGCCCCGACTGCGGCGTCGGTGTACGACTGCGGGAAGAAGTCGTCAGTCGAGCCGTCGTCGTTGGTTACAGTGATTTTCTGCATGGCAAAATTTGCTGGCTGCTAAGGAGAGTGCTCCGCAAGCTTCTTGATCTCGTACTTGCTCGTCAGCGCTTTCATGCTGCTATCTTAACACCAGTTTCATTTGTCAACTGTTGATATTCGATTTTGAGGGCCGCGAGTTCGAGCTTCCAATCGTAGAGGCCGGTGCGCTTCGGCCGCCAGCTATCCTCTTCGCAACGCTGCCAAAGCTTTACGCGCTCGGGACTTATAATCGTGCGCACCCACGCCTCGTATTCCTTCTGGTGCCAATTCTTCCACCCGTGGTGACCTTTGCGACAATGAGACGCGTGTATGTGGCGCTATTGGTCCTGGTGATGAGGTGGTCGGCTTGGAGAATCAGATGGCCGTTGTTGGCCTAGCCGTTGCAGGGCGGCGCGTGGGGTGTCCCGGAAGATGCAGCCGCCGTCGAAGGATGACAATATCCCGTACGGCGTCTTGTATTTGGGGCTTGATGTCGGCGGTATCCAACACACCTTTGGTGCGGAGGGTTGTTTGTTTCACAACCTCCAGTTTATCTTGAACCGAACGCTCTTGCCCTAGATTGGAAAAAACCGGGCGATGCGCCGACTGGAAGGCGACACCGCCCCGGCCGAGGAGGTTTATCCACGCTTAGGACGAATTTTGAACTTTTTTTCCTCGTTGGAGTTCCTAATTTTTACGAGTTGCATATGCTGTACCCGTGGCCCATTGGCGTAGACGACGTACTGCTTGACGAAAGTCTGAGGATAGCGATGGACTATCTTGAGCGGACGGGTCAGGCAGACAACTATTTGGAAGTTCAAAGGCGGGCGGCTACGACGGTACTGACCGCCTGGCGGCAGGGCGTGCGCCGTTCGATCCGCTTGGCGAACTACGGCATCAGATCGGTCGAGCAGAAAGAAAAGGTGGCCGGAGGGCAGGCCCTGTCGTTGGTAAAGAAATAGCCCGCATTGCTTACTCTGTACGCTGGTGGAGCACCGCGCCGATTTGATTGCCCAGCCCGAGCCAAGCGTGCGCCTAAGGCCAAAAGAGACGCGGCTGAACCGGCGTGAGGTTGCGCGCGAAAAGCTTGGCGTAGTCCTAGCCTCAGAAAAGGCCGGCGCTCAAATCCAAGCCGTAGCTGGCAACGAGCAGAGACACGAGCAGGCCCAGTCCGCAAAATATTGCGATGGTTTTGAGAGTATCGACTTCAACGTCGGTTCCAGAAATGCGCGAAAGAACTCTTGCGATAGCAGTAGCCATTTGCGGCCTCCGAAGGTCGATCTCGAGAAAGGAACCGATGGAGGTTGGTAGCTCACTCGCCGCTCGGGACGTGTGAACTGGGTCACCTTTCCGAGCAAATGGAAAGCATAGCCGGCAGGAGACTCCAGATCGACGCCTAGGGATACCTGGCCGATCGTCCTCAGGCCACTTCTCGGTGGTGCCTAGCCCGCAATAGTGATCATCGCTCGGTATCTACGTGCGCCGAGACGCCCCCGCCTCCTATTACCGGCCAAATCGTCATTTCCAACCACCTTCAGGAAGAAACCCGCTTTCGAACGCCGAAATTGCTCTCGGAGCACGGCATCAAGCGCGCCATCAACGTTCTCATCGCGCGGCGCGGCGAAGGTCATCTACCGTTTGGCGTTCTGGAAGTCGACAGCGCGGACTCGGGTCAGTTCGATCTTGCGGATGCCGATTTCCTTGCTGGCTTTGCGGGCCTTCCGGGGCCCGCCGCTCGACCGCACGTTAATTCTGGAGGAGGGTCTTGGTTCACTGCGACTTGAATATGCAGTCGCTGGCGGTCATGCCAGCGGCCGCTACACAGCTCGCCAGTGGTCCGGCTTCTTCCTATCATTGAGATGGCGCACCCGGGCTACGTGCGGCGTATGCCCGTGCTCTTTTGCCCACTTCACTGCGGCGGCCTGGGTTTTGAATGTCGCTAGCGGATGGTCCGCATGATCCTCAACGATGTAATCATCGATAGGACTACCCTCCGGCTTCCCTTTAGGTCTCGCTTCCACAAACACGATCGCCATCGCTATCCTCTCCTTGCAGTCTGCCAGCGCCTGCGGGGCAACGTATGACGACCGAACTTCAGGACGCTCTCCGCTTCGCAGCTGCTCGCTTGTGAAGGCGAACCACAGGGACGCCAGTGTTAGTTACATAACGTTGGTCAGGTTTGCCGGATTGCCACTTGATTGCTTGCTCTTCAAGTTTATGCATCCATTGCCGTCCGAGACGGTTGGCGCTCTGCTGCGGCGGTGCCGTGTAAGTTTTCATGGCCGAATCCTTTGGGTTGCTCGGACGCCACTAGCGTTATCCGGTTAAGCTCCCCGATCTGCTGAGCTCCTTCCTGACTTCTGCTGCACTGTTGCCGACCGTTTCGACTGCCTTTTGCAATTCAGCGGGCGAAACATTGAGCTTCTTGGCCCAAAGCCTGACCTGCGTGCCGTCTTTCATATTGATTTTTGATCGATCAGGCTGAATGGGCTTTGTAAGCATCGTCATAGATGCGTACTCACAATCATCGCCAGAGAAAACATGGCGACAGCCAAACCCAATGAAACGAGCAGTGCATCTCGGAGTTCGTTCTTGTTTCGTGGTAGCTTCTTACGCTTCATCTAATGACGACGAAGCTGCAAACGAAAAGTTCCTGCCCCAGCGAAGGGTGGTTAACATTTGTCAAGTTGCTGAAGGTGTTTGTCGCAAACTGAGTAGTTTGCTCAAGCTAAGCGATCGCCGCGTTCAAGAACGACGTGAAAGACCTCCTTGCCAATGTCGATGCCGATCTAGGCCAGAGGTGTGGTTGTCATGGGCTGCTTCTCCGGATGCTGCGGGGTAGCCTTTGCAGACTATCCCGGTGGGGAAAGCAGCCGGTCCCTCCCATTAGCGGACATGGCGCGATGTCCGACTTGAGTCCGCTCTCAGGGGCAAAGCGGCTGAACGCGGCCCTCTCCCTGCTGCTTCCGTCATTCACGCGGTGTGCCTCGGCCGGTGCTCCGCGTCAGTAGATGGGAACATCCCTAGAGCCGTAACGTTAGCGCTCAGGAGTAATCATGAATCATCAAGACTGGCGCTTTTACGGATTTGTGGGCGGATGCTTGCTGGCCGCTGGCATCCTCGTTGCAGCGCTTGTCGGCGGCCAGGCTGGTGGAACACAGGTGGCTGAATTGCCCCAGAATCAGCACGGTAAGCCGAATCAGACTTCCGGAATGTAAGTAATGGACTTGGGAGGCACGACGATTTCAACGGCGGTGGTGACTGCGGAATAGTTAGAGAGGTGGCCGATTCAGTCTGCCATGGGCCAGTGGCACTGGCCGGCACTTTTCGGACGTGGTCGAACCGGCTGACGATATCCGTTTCCGGCAGAAGATCGGAAGTAATTGGTCGACAACCAAAATGACGCGATTGGACCCATGTGAGACGTCGGCCAGCATCTCATGTTGCAGTTGCGATGCTGATTTCAGCCTCTTTCAAAACGGTCGTCGAACGTTACGATGCCACCTCCTGAGCTTGGGACGGCGATGAGGCGTAGAGATTTTCTAGGTATTCTCGGCGGGTCGGCGGCGTCGTGGCCGATGGCGGCGCGCGGAGAGCAGCAAGTTAAGGCAATGCCCACGGTGGGCGTATTGTGGCACGCCGGGAGCGAGCAGGAAGAGGCGGTATTCCTCAGTGCGCTTCGTCAGGGATTGCACGATCTCGGCTATACTGAAGGTGGAAATATCAAGCTCGTAAACACGTTTGCCGCGGAACAGTATGACCGTTTCGCAATGAACGCTCGCGAGCTTGTGGCGAGAAATGTCGACGTCATAGTTGCGGTCACCCGGCCGGCAGCGATCGCTGCTCAGCGGGCCACGCGCACAATTCCAGTCGTTGCTGTCGTCGTTCCTGACCCGGTCGGCAGCGGCTTGGTCGCAACCCTGGCGCGGCCCGGCGGCAATATTACCGGCCTCTCTAATATGGGAATAGATCTCGCCGCCAAGCGCATGGAACTCCTCAAGGAAGCAGTTGACGGATTGAAGAAGGTTGCCGTGTTGGTGAATCCCGGCGATCCGAACTTAGCGAAGACTTACGTTACGGAGAGCGAAGGGGCGGCAGTCCGCTTGGGGCTGTCAACCCAAATCGTCGAAGTGAAGACACCCGAAGACCTCGATTTAGGATTCGATACCATCGCGCAATCGGGAGAGACAGGCATTGTTGTCAACAATGATTCCATGCTGCTCACGCAGGGCAAACGGATTGCGCGCAAGGCGATCGCACGCGACATGCCGATCATCGCATTTATAGCGCTTATGGCAAAAGAGGGGGCACTGCTGTCCTATGGGCCAGATATCCCTGCGATATTTCGTCGATCCGCCACGTTCGTCGACAAAATCCTCAAAGGTGCTCGACCTATGGATCTCCCGGTTGAGCAACCAACGGACTATCAACTGTTCATCAATCTTAAGACAGCGAAGGCTCTTGGTCTCACCATACCGCCAACACTTATTGGCCGTGCCGACGAGGTGATCGAATGAGGTTGGTCACTTCCGAGGCACTTCTCGGACCTGCCCCCGTAGTCGTTCTATGTCCGTTATCGGGGCCAGAGCAGACGTTATTTGCTCGCAGCGAGTATTTCCGGGTTTTACCCAAAGCAGTCTTCGGCCATGGGCTCGCTCATGGTGCACCATCCTGCTAGCGTGGGCTTTTCATTGTTGAATATCCAGCAAATAGAGCACGCGATGCCAAACAGCCAGGAGATCGAGGAGAAGTCGCAAAGCCCAGTGCCGCAGGGCTATGTGCTCGGTGCCGAAGAGGGTGAACACCTGATCCATTTTCGTGATGGCGGCGATATCTTCATCAAGGTCGACCCCGTAACGGGCTCCAATAATCTTGGACTGGGCACCCAGCAGCTACCCAAGGGCTCAGGCATTCCCGTTCACCGACACCCCCACAGTGACGAAGCCTTCTACGTTCTAGAAGGCAGTGGTTCGGTCACACTCAACGATGTGCGTCACTCTTGCGAAACAGGTGGAACGATTTTCATACCCAAGAACACGTGGCATGGTTTCAGTAGTCCAGATCAAGAACTGGTTCTGATGTGGATCATGGTCCCTCCAGGCCTCGACGGCTTCTTTCGCGAAACCTGCAGCCGACCCGGCGAACCGCGAAAGGAATTGACGCGGGAGCAGATCAACGTGGTCGCTCTCAAATATGGGGCAGAATTCAGGTAGGCGGGCTCAAACATTTGCCCACAAGAGCCAAGACGCGGAGTCCGAAATTGGCACTTCTCGGACCTGCCCCCGTAGTCGTTCTATGTCCGTTATCGGGGCCAGAGCAGACGTTATTTGCTCGCGCCGAGTATTTCCGGTTTTGGACCCACAACGGACATGCTGCACTTTGCGCGTCCTTACGTTAAGATGTCTCTTCCCAAGCTGGGGACGACTATGAGACGACGGTCCTTTTTCGGTTTTCTGGGAGGCGTGGCGGCCTGTTCGTTGGCGGCGCGGGCAGAGCAGCCTAACGGCGCGCGGCGGGTCGGCCTACTGATGAGCACCGTCGAGAGCGACCAAAACGGACAGGCCCGCTTCAAATATTTTGTGCAGAGCCTCAAATCACTGGGCTGGATCGAGGGTAGCAACATTGACGTTGAGGTTCGGTGGCCTGGCGCTGACCTTGACCGCATTCAAGAATTCACCAAAGAGTTGATCGCGTTGCAATGCGACGTCATCGTTACCACTTCAACACCAATCACGGCGGCGGTCCAACGAGAAACCGCCACAACAGCCATAGTCTTTACAAACGTTTCCGATCCTGTCGGTGAGGGCTTCGTTTCGAGTTTGGCAAGCCCTGGTGGCAACATCACTGGGTTCATCAACTACGAAGGTTTGATTGCAGGCAAGTGGCTCGAACTGCTCAAGGAGATCGACCCTCGCGTCACGAGAGCAGCAATTGTGTTCAATCCCGAGACCGCGCCTCGCGGGGGATCATATTTTGGCCCTCCATTCGAAGTCGCCGCCAAGTCTTTAGCGATTACACCGGCGGCAATTCCGGTTCGCAGCGACGCGGATATCGATGCGGCAATCGGAGCGATTGGCCGCGAACCCGGCGGCGGCGTCGTCATGGCGTCGGATAGCTTCATGGGAAATCACCGCGCAAAGTTTATCGAGTTCTGCAGCCCGTTATAGAGTACCAGCAGTCTATCCTGCTCCTATGGGTGGTTTGCTCTCTTATGGACCCGATCTCTCGGAGTTCTACCGTCCCGTCGGGCCGTACGTTGATCAAATCCTCAAAGGTACAAAGCCAAAAGAGTTGCCGGTTCAGGTGCCGACAAAGGCTGAACTGGTGATCAACCTGCGGACGGCAAAGACCCTTGGTCTGGATGTGTCAGCGTCGTTGCTCGCCCGTGCCGACGAGGTGATTGAATGAGGCGACGTGAGTTCATTGCGGCACTTGGCGGTGGAATGGTATGGCCAATCGTAGCTCACGGACAGCAAAGCAATAGCAGGCGCTTGGCAATCTTCAGTCCATCGGAGTCAAGCGAGCTCATGCATGAGCATAGCGAGAACCGATATTATAGGACCTTCTTCGAAGAGCTTCGGCGGATGGGGTGGGTCGAGGGACAAAACCTCGCGGTAGAAGGTTTCGGCAGAGAGCAAAATACGTCCGGTCCCGATGTTCTGGCGACGGAAATTGTTCGAAGAAACCCGGACGTCATTTATACGGTTGGCCCAGGCGCAGTCAGCTTTAAACCGGCAACATCCCGTATTCCAGTCGTAGCCTTGACCGGCGATCCTGTCGCGCTGGGGATTGCGCAGAGTTTAGCCCACCCGGGGGGTAATTTCACGGGCGTTAGCATCGACACCGGTCCGTCCATCCATGGTAAGCGGATTGCGCTATTGCGCGAGATGTTTCCGGCCATGTCGAAACTCGGCTGTCCTCGCGCTTCGCTTTCAATGGGACGGACCCGTCGCCGGTCCCGCAGTCCGCGCTGCTGCCGAGAGGATGGGCGTGCCTCTCGTTGTGTCTTTACTCGAGTTTGGTGCGAGTGAAGCAGACTACCGGGCGGCGATCGAGAGCATTTCCCACGATGGCGCAAATGCAATCATGGTGGTCGACTCGGCTGACGTCTTTCGAAACAGCGCGCTGATTGCAAGGTTGGTCGGCGAATTGAGGCTTCCTTCGATGTTTACGTTTTTTGAGCCCGTTGAGGCCGGCGGGTTGATGGCCTATTCCTTCGACTTGGTCGAATTGTACAAGCGCGCGGCAAACAATATCGATGCGATTCTCAGAGGGGCGAAGCCGGGCGATATCCCTTTCTACCAAGCTTCCAAGTTCGAGCTGTCCATCAATCTCAAAGCAGCCAAACAGTTGGGGATTTCGGTGCCTCCTGCACTTGTTGCTAGTGCCGACAAGGTAATCGATTGAGCAGATGAAGGTCCGGTTGTGGCACGAACCGGACATGCCGGGCCGGCCTCGCGATGTCCGTTGATTGGGCAAGACCGGAAGTCACCGGCTGAGGGTCAAACCGACGCGATTGACCCGAAGCGGACCTTCGCTGTATCGAAGGCCGCTCTTGAGCAACCATCGATTTTCAGCAAAACTCACCTGCACCGCCCGAGGGGCCGACACAGCATTGATCGACAAGGCCAGCGCAGACTTCATGAAAGAGGAAATTGCCATGATCAAGGTAAGCGTAATGTACCTCAACACTCCCGGAGCGCGGTTCGATTTTGACTACTACTGTGACAAGCACATGCCACTTGTGAAAGCCCGTCTTGGAGCTGCTTGCAAAGGATGTGCGGTAGACAAGGGGCTGGCCGGAGGTGAGCCGGGCACCCCTCCTATCTACGTTGCTATTGGGCATGTATTCGGGGGAGTCACTTGAGGCACTTCAAGCGGCTCACGAGCCGCATGCGACCGAAATCATGGGTGATGTACCAAATTTCACTGACCTTACACCCATCTTCCAAGTCAATCAGATGCTGACCGTATAGCCATCTGCGTTGGCTTAACGTTGAACAGCACCGCCGGGATTGGACGAAGTGATCGAATGAATGCTGTTCACTTCCGTTTGTGGCACGAAACCGACATGGGCGGGGTGGTCGGCGATGTCCGTTGTTCGGGCTAGAGCGGAAGTGGCGTTTCAGGGCCACGAGGACCGAGTTTGAACTCACAACGGACATCAGGTCGCAAGGTGCGGCCGGGATTTGCCGTCCTTTCTCGCTCGCCGTCCTCCTGCAAAGTGCTAGGCTTTGGAAGCCGATGAGGCTTTTCCTCGGGAGACTCAATGAGGCGGCGCGAGTTCATCACGCTTCTCGGCGGTACGGCGACCACTTTGCCACTCGCCGCGCGTGCCCAGCAACCCCTTGAGCGGACGAGACACATCGGCGTGGTGATGGCCTACACCGAGAACGACCCGAATGGACAGCTACAAGTCGCTGCGTTCCGAGAACAGCTTCGGAAGCTCGGCTGGACGGAAGGAAGCAACGTTCAGATCGCTATGCGGCGAGTGATCCCGTACGCATTCGGGCGCTGGGCGTGGAGTTGCTTGGCGAAGCCGGACGTGATGGTTTCCAACTCGAACCTCGTCACAACTATCCTTCAAACCGAAGTTCGCAGCATACCGCTGGTGTTTGTGTCCGTCTCCGATCCGATTGGAAGCGGCTTTGTCAAGGATTTGGCGCGCCCGGACGGCAACGTCACGGGGTCTGCCAATTCCCAACCTTCAATGGGGGGCAAATGGCTGGAGAAACTCCGGGAAATCGCTCCGCACCTCGAGCGCGTCGCTGGATCGTAGCGATAGATCTCGAATGTCTTCACCCGCTTCGCGCCGGCGGAGACCGGCCATGTTCGTCCCGTTTCGATCCGCGACTCTTCAGCTCATCTTGAGGCGCAGTTGGCCCTCGGAGTTCCGACGGAAGAACTGGGTCAACCAACGGAAGGGAGCAGGAATGTGCTGCGCGCGTCGGGCTCGATTCATGACTACGGATCAAGGCGGTCTAACATTTCTCGCACACGCAAAGCGAGTTTGGCCTGAGAGATCGGCTTCTCTAGTAACTCAACTTCCTCGTCCAGGCGTCCTTGGTGGACCACCGCGTTCCGCGAGTACCCTGTCATATACAAGACCTTGATGCCGGGGCGAATCTGCTGTGCGCGCCGGCCCATCTCCCTTCCATCGATTCCAGGCATGACGACATCTGTCAGCACAAGATCAACCTTCGGCTCTTTCTGCAGGAGGATGGTCAAGGCAGCTTGGGCGCTGGAAGCCACAACGACGCGATAATTCAAGTCCCGCAGAAGCTCAGAAACATATGCACGCAGGTCAGCATCATCTTCGACAACGAGTATCGTTTCCAGTCTTTCGCCCTCCGGGCGAAATTCGTCTGCTGCACTATCGACCGGTCGGGCTTCCCCATGGTACCGGGGGAAATACATTCTGATACTGGTACCTTGGCCGACTTCACTGTAGATTTTCACGTGCCCGCCAGACTGTTTTACGAAACCATAGACTTGGCTCAAGCCAAGGCCCGTGCCTTGCCCAGGCTCCTTTGTCGTAAAAAAAGGTTCGAAAGCGTGATTGAGAACGTCTGCGGTCATCCCGCTACCAGTATCCGTCACGCAAATGATGACATACTGGCCCGGGGAGAGTTCAGGATTTGCGCGGCAATAATCCTCGTCGGCCAAGACGTTCACAGCCTCGACCGTGAGCTTGCCACCATCCGGCATGGCATCGCGTGCGTTAATGCCAAGATTAATAATGGCGGATTCGAGGTGGTTGGTATCGGCCTCGATCGACCAGAGACCCGCACTTCCGACGGTCTGAACTTCGATGCGTTCACCGAGGGTGCGCTGCAGAAACTCTTGTAAACCATTCAGAAAATTATTGAGATTGATTGGCTGGGGGTCTAGCGCTTGCCGACGCGAGAATGCGAGCAGGCGGCTGGTCAGCGCTGCAGCCCGCTGCGCGCCCCGCTTGGCATTGGCTAGTGCCCGCTGAAGATTCATGCTGTTAGCCAAGCCGCGGCTGTTTCGCTCGGCGGTCTCGAGGTTGCCAAGCACGATCATCAGGAGATTATTGAAGTCGTGCGCAATCCCACCGCTGAGTTGGCCCACGGCTTCGAGCTTCTGAGAAGCGGCCAACTGCTGCTGAACGCGCTGAAGCTCATCCTGGGCCTGCTTTCGCTCCGTTACATCGCGAGTCACTTTTGCAAAACCAACGAGTTCGCCAGCCTCGTCTGTGATGCGATCGATGACAACTGACGCCCAAAAGCGACTGCCATCCTTTCGCATTCTCCAGCCTTCAGCCTCGAAGCGTCCTTGTTTGGCCGCCTCGGCGAGCGCCAGTTTAGGCACGCCTAGTTGAATATCTTCAGGAGTATAGAATTGGCTGAAGTGCTGACCGATAATTTCGTCCGGATCGTAACCTTTAATGCGCTGTGCACCCGGATTCCAGGTAGTTACGTTGCCGGCGGGGTCGAGCTGAAAAATCGCATAGTCGACCACAGCCTCGATCAATCGACGGTATCGTCGCTCGCTCTCTAGAAGTTCGTTGTGGGCCTGCTGACGTTCTGTAATGTCGCGCGTTACCTTTGCAAAGCCCATCACCTGACCTTGCTCGTCGCGAATTGCATCAACGACGACTAACGCCCAAAAGCGGCTCCCGTCTTTGCGGACGCGCCACCCTTCGGAGCTGAAACGGCCAGTTTCGGCCGCAATTCTCAACGCGGTTTGGGGAAGTCCCTTCGCGCGATCCTCGGACGAATAAAAAGCTGAGAATGACTTGCCGATGATCTCGTCGGCCGAGTAGCCCTTCAGTCGTTCCGCCCCGGAGTTCCAACTGCGCACAGTGCCATCTACATCGATCATATAGATTGCGTAATCCACGATGGCGTCAATGAGCAGTTGAAGCCGGCGCGCGTCGGAGGCCCCGTCGAGCTTTGATTGTGGTTTATTCAACGGGTGGAGCGCTCCCAAACAGCCCTAACGTATCAGGATGCGCATTGGTTCCGGATCGAAACAGAGTACGTTGAGGCAAATTCGCCGTCGCTGCAACCCGCTAGTGCATTGCTCAAAACCGAGTGAGCTTGGACACCCTGAGCAGTAGCCCCTTCAGACACTGGGACAGCCGAGCCGGGAACCGTGCCCGGGGGTAAAAGTTTCCATGAATTAATGTCGAGGCTCGCCTGCGGCGAAACGGGGGTTTGATATGGATGATGATAAGCGGTCGCTAGACGTAGATGAGCTTCCGAGGATTTCCACTGGCAATACTGGTTTAGACGACATACTCGGGGGCGGCATTGACCCCGAGAGGATGTACCTATTCGAAGGACAGCCCGGTTCAGGCAAGACAACCTTGGCTCTTGAATTTTTGCTGGAAGGAGTGCGCGCCGGCGAACCGACCCTCTACATCACGCTGTCGGAGACCGAGCGAGAGCTGCGTCTGGTCGCGAAGCGTCATGGGTGGTCGCTCAACGGCATCACCATCTTTGAGTTAATCCCTCCCGAAACCACTCTGGACCCGAGCCAGGAGCTCACGGTGCTGAATCCAGCCGAGATGGAGCTCAGCGAAACCACCCAAATGATCTTCGATCGGGTCGAAACACTGGCGCCGGCTCGTATTGTACTCGACAGCCTGTCGGAGCTTCGACTGCTGGCACAAAGCCCGCTTAGATACCGCCGTCAGATCCTCGCGCTCAAGCACTTCTTTTCAGGTCGAAAGTCCACGGTGGTCCTACTCGACGACCTTTCATCACAGCAGAACGATCTGCAACTGCACTCGATCGCCCATGGCGTTGTACTGCTCGAGCAGTTGGCGATCGACTACGGCTCTCAGCGGCGACGTCTTCGAGTCGTGAAAATGCGTGGCATCGATTTTAAGGGCGGATTTCACGACTTCACCATCCGGCATGGAGGTCTCAAGATTTATCCCAGGCTCGTGGCCGCAGAACACCATAAGGATTTCGACAACGACCTGGTCTTAAGCGGTAATGCGGAACTAGACACTCTCCTAGGCGGCGGCCTAGAGCGCGGAACAAATGCGCTCCTGATCGGCGCGGCAGGCGTGGGAAAATCATCCATGGCGCTTACCTACGCGATCGCAGCCGCATCGCGGAATGAACGCTCCGTGATTTTTGCATTCGACGAGGGACGCGGTACCATGAGTGCGCGTGCGAAGACGTTGGGACTTCCGCTTCAGGAGGAGCTGGACAAGGGCCTGATCGATTTTCAGCAAATCGACCCAGCTGAAATGGCGCCTGGGGAGTTTGCCGACGCGGTGCGACGCAGCGTAGAACGTGCTGATGTGCGCGTAGTGATAATCGATAGCCTTAACGGCTATCTCAATGCGATGCCGGACGAGCGCTTTTTAATTCTGCAGATGCACGAACTGCTGAGCTATCTCAGTCATCGAGGCGTCCTGACCATCCTCGTGCTGGCGCAGCATGGCCTCGTCGGACCGATGGATACGCCGCTGGACATCAGCTATCTCGCCGATGGCGTGCTGATGCTGCGCTATTTCGAGTTCGATGGCAGCGTGCGGCGCGCACTGTCCGTCGTGAAGAAACGAAGCGGCAATCACGAACATACGATCCGAGAATTCAAACTTAGCCATCAAGGCATCACCGTCGGCCCTCCGCTTAAGGGCTTTAGCGGCATTTTCGGCGGTACGCCGGTGTACAAGGGGGAGGAGGCACCTTTGATGCCTCGGGACACCGATGGTCGGGCTTGAAGCGCCAAGAGGCGTGGTTTTGGTCCTGATGCCCATCGGACGGGACGCCGCAACTGTTGCCAAGTTGATCGAAAGGGCCGGCTTACGTCCCGTGGTCTGCAACACACTTCAGGAAGTGATAGAGAATCTTGAGTGGGTCATCGAAGTCGTGCTTGTGGCGGAGGAGGCGCTCTACGGCAATAATGCCCGCGTTTTGGAGGACTGGGTGGGCCGTCAGCCACCGTGGTCCGATCAACCCTTTGTCGTACTGACCAGCCGCAATGAAGGGGGCAAGTTTGCCGCGTTCAGGCGCGAGTTGGTCAAACGCCTGCGTAATGTGGGCTTTCTAGAGCGCCCGTTGCAGGCCATCACGCTTCAGGCCACGATACTTTCGGCAGAGCGCGCTCGAAGACGACAGTATCAAACGCGTGCTTACCTTGAGGCGCAGCGCGGTGCCGCTGCCGAACTGGAGCGATTGGTGGCGGAGAGAACGGCTGACCTTGAGCGAGCGAACAGTCAACTCCGGGAGGAAATTGCGGGTCGTGAGCGAGCCCAGGCAGCGTTGCTGCAGGCACAAAAAATCGAGGCGTTGGGCCAGCTTGTCGGCGGGGTAGCGCACGATTTCAATAACCTGCTTATGGCTGTGATCGGCAATCTCGACCTGCTTTCCAAAAAACTAGGCGAAGATGCGCGACTTCACAGGCTGCTGGATGGCGCCATGGAGGGTGCCCGCCGCGGCGCCACCTTGACGCAACGGCTGCTCGCGTTTGCGCGCAAGCAGGAGCTGAAGGCGCAAGCCACAGAAGTTCGAAGCCTTGTAGAGAACATGATGGACCTCATACATCGCTCGGTGGGTCCGATGGTTCGTGTCGAGCTTCATGCAGAAGGCGAATTGCCGGTGGTCGACGTCGACCCGAACCAGCTCGAAATGGCTCTGCTCAATCTTGCGGTGAATGCCCGGGACGCGATGGTTTCGGGGGCGTCCTCACGATCGGGCTGAAAGAGCAAATCGTCGAGGTTGACGATCAGCTTGGTATTCGGCCGGGCCGATACGTCGTGCTTTCAGTGCGAGATACCGGCGAGGGAATGGACGCAGAAACGCTGGCCAGAGCCGTAGAACCGTTCTTCTCAACGAAGGGAGTGGGCAGGGGGACCGGTTTCGGGTTTGTCCATGGTGTTCGGCCTAGCGCAACAATCGGGCGGCGACCTGCGCCTCGAAAGCGCCCCCTCAAGCGGAACAACCGCCAGACTTTGGCTTCCGGTTGCCACAACCTTGCTTCCTTCCGAACGCACGCCAGGCGTCATCACTCAAGCCTCGGCTCGAGCGAATCTCTTTGTAGATGATGATCTCTTGATCGCCGGCAGTACTGTCGATCTGCTGGAAGACCTCGGACATCAGGTGATTGAAGCGCACTCCGCCATAGAGGCGTTGCGCCTTCTTGAAGGCGGATTGGCTGCTGACCTTTTGATAACGGACCACGCGATGCCAGGGATGACAGGAATTGAACTGGTCCGCGAAGTGCGCCGTCAATACCCTCAACTTCCCATCTTGCTTGCAACGGGGTTCGCGGAGCTGGAAGGAAGCGAAGTGTTAGACGTCGCACGTCTCGCGAAACCTTACACGCAAGCTCAACTTGCCACGGAGATCGCGCATCTCCTGCCGGTTGGAAGGGATGGTTTGTGATGTCGCTCTGCGG
>CAVOLR010000008.1:0-209882 GCA_963696845.1 uncultured Alphaproteobacteria bacterium | reverse complement strand
CTTCACCCTCCCCCTTGCGGGGAGGGTGGCGCGCGTGAGCGCAGCGAACAAGCGCCGGGTGGGGGTCACCACGCCGAGCACGCCGAATTGAACCCCACCCCGCCGCTCACGTTGTTCGCGGCGACCCTCCCCGCAAGGGGCAGGGTTAAAGCGTGTTTGCGTCGCTAAGTCCCGCGCTCCTTCGCGTTGTACCGCGCGATCGAATCGAAACCGTCCATCAGCCGCTGGTGCCGCGCCTCGATCCAGGCGCGCGGCTCCTCATGGGTGAAGATGAAGAACTCAGCCCTCGCGATGGCGTCGAGCACGCGACGGCCGACGTCGTCGGGCGGCAGGCCCGTTGCGAACAAGGCGGCCCTTGCCGCTTCGGTGTCTGGCTGCGCAAGCGGCCCGCCGAGCCGCTCCGGCCGCCGCTGCAGCGGACTGCATAGAGCGTGGTTGCGACCAGCGCCGGGCACAACACGGAGACGCCGAGATTGCTGCCTTCGAGATTGAGCGCCAGCACTTCGGACGCGGCCACAACGGCATATTTGGTCATGGCATAGGAGCCGTTGCGAAGCTTTGGATTGACCTGCAGCCCGCCGATCGAGGCGGTGTTGACGATGTGCCCGGCCTCGCCGTGCTTCGTCATGCGCGGCACCAGCGCGCGGATGCCGTTGATCACGCCGAACACATTGACGCCGAAAATCCAGTCCCATTGCTCCGCCGTCACCTCCCACAGCGGTTTCGGTCCCAGCGTAATGCCGGCATTGTTGAACAGGAAATGGATATTGCCGAACTCGCTTTCCGCCTCGTCGGCGGCGCGCGCATAGGCGGCGGCATCAGACACATCGACTTCAATCGCGCGCGTGCGCACATTGAATTTGGCAAGTTCTTCGCGCGCGGCTTCGAGCCGCGTCTGTCTCGATGTCGGCAAGCACGAGGTTGACGCCGTTCCGCGCCAGCGCGCGGCAGATGCCGAGCCCGATCCCGTTGGCGGCGCCGGTGACGAACGCCGTCTTGCCGGAGAATTCCATTGCTTGCTCCTATTGCTGCGGCGTCTCGTCGAGCGCCGCAAAGCCCTGCATCATCAGCTCGTGACAATATTCGACCGCGGCGCTTGTATCCGGGTGGGTGAACACGAACAGGCGGCGCGTCTCGATCGCTGACAGCACGAGCTGCGCGACGTCAGCCGGATCGAGCCCGGTCTCCAGCGCCCTGGCGTAGCGCGCGTTGCGCTCGGCATTGGCGCTGTCGGTCGCGATCCTGATCGGACCGCCATAGCGTGCGGGGCGATTGCGGCCATTGTCGAGCATGCGCGTCTTGACCCAGCTCGGGCAGAGCACGCTGACGCCGATCGGCGTGTCCTTCAATTCCGCCGCCAGCACCTCGGAGATGCCGACCACCGCGAACTTGGTCGCGCTGTAGGGACCGGCAAGCGCCGAGCCGACCACGCCGTTGACGGAGGCCGTGTTGACGATGTGGCCTTCCTCGCCATGCGCCTTCATCTGCGGCAGGAACAGCTGCAGGCCGTGGACGAGACCCTTCAGATTGACGCCGATCACCCAATCCCAGTCCGACGACGCGATGGTCTCGATCGGGCCGGCGCGCGAGACCCCGGCATTGTTGCAGAGCACGTGCACCTTGCCGAATTCGGCGAAAGTGCGCTCGGCGGCTTTTGCATATTGATCTCGGTCGGAGACATCGCAGGGCATTCCGATCGCCGTGATGCCGTCTGCCTGCAGGCTCGCGACCGCCTTGGCGCAGGTGTCCGCCTCGACATCGGCGATCGCGACCTTCATGCCGCGCTGGCCGAAGGCGCGCGCCATCGCAAAGCCGATGCCGCCGGCGCCTCCCGTCACGAATGCGGTCTTGCCGGCGAAATCCTTCATCGGTTCACCGGCAAGCCCTCACGCCGTGCGCGGCTGCGGCGCGGCCGCGACCGCCTCGCGATTGCGCGCGGCCTTCATGCTCAGCATGAAGGTGCAGGTCGCCGCGATCAGCGCCGGCAGGCAGGCGCACAGGAAGATCTGCTTCGGCGGCAGACCGAAGCCGAGCAGCGTTCCGCCGATCGCCGGTCCCGCGATGCCGCCGAACCGGCCGATGCCGAGCGCCCAGCCGATCCCGGTCGAGCGGATGCGCGCCGGATAGAGCGCCGCCACCATCGCATTGGCCCCGAGCTGGCTGCCGATCATCGCCGCGCCCGCGCCGAAGATGGGAATGCCGATGAAAGGCGCCGGCAGATTGTAGAGACCGATGGCGAGGATGAAGATCACGCCTGACGCGAAGCTGCAGGCCAGCACTCTTGGCGCGCCGTAGCGGTCGATCGCCGGCCCAAGGACCAGGCAGGACAGGATGCCGCCGAGCTGGAACATGCTGGCGTAGAACACCGCGACCGCGGGCGTCAGGCCCGACAGGTTGAGCACGGTCGGCATCCAGTAGCTGAACAGGTACATGTTCAAGCAGGTTGGCGAAGAACACCACCCAGACCAGCGCCGTCGTCAGCGCCAGCCCGCCGGTGAAGAGCTGCTGCACCGGATTGCCCTTGGCGACATCGACGAGTTTGGTGGCCGCCGCCTGCGCGCTGACGCCGACCTGGCGCAGGATCGCTTGCGTCGCCATCGTGTCCGGGCGATGCGCGATCAGGAAGCGCGGCGATTCCGGCAGCCAGACGAACAGGATCAGCAGCAGCAGCAGCGGCGGGATGCCGCCGGCGAGAAAGATGCTCTGCCAGCCGTAGATCGGGAGGATTTGCGCCACAAGTTGCCCGCCGAGGAAGCCGCCGATCGTGTTGCCGCAGAACATCAGCATCAAGAGCGTGCCGCGCCGGCTGATCGGGCTGTAGTCGGCGGTCAACGCCACGGTGGCGGGCATCGCGCCGCCGATGCCGATGCCGGTGAGGAAGCGCATCGCGGTGATCGAGTCCACCGACCAGGTGAAGGCCGACGCCACCGAGAACAGGCCGATGAAGGCGGTCGAGATGATCAGCAGCGGCTTGCGCCCGAAGCGGTCGCCGAGCGGGCCGGAGGCGAGCGCGCCGATCAGGATGCCGACGCTCGACATCACGAAGGCGATGGTGAAGTCCTTCGGCAGCACGCCCCACGTTTTGATCAGCGACGGCGCCGCCATGCCGATGGTGCCGAGATCGAACCCGTCGAACGCCTGCACGAATGCGCAGAGCAGCACGACCCGCAATTGCAACGCGCCGAACGGCTGGTGCTCCAGCGCGTCCTCGACCGGCGACTTCAATTCCCCGCTCATCAATGCCTCCCTCAGGTCAAGAGAAGGTGCCTTGGGCCGGCACTCTTGTTGTTATGTTACGTGACTTCCGATGTCAGGCCGCAACGTCCTCGCCGAGCGGCACGCGGCGCACCTCATGGGCCTGCAGCGCCGGCAGCACCTCGCGCGCGAAGCGCCTGATCTGGTTCATGAACATCTCCTGCGGCAGCGCGCCGCGATTGAGGCTGATCTGCACCTGGTTGGCGCCGGCCGCTTCCGCCGACGCGATGATGCGCTCGGTGACTTCCTTCGGCGTGCCGAACGCCATGTGCTCGGCCTGCCGCTCGAAATCGGCCATGGTCATGTTGCGATAGTCCTCGCGCAGGCCTTGTGCCGCGCGCATGTTTTCCGGCCGCACATAGTCGTTGGAGGATTGCGAGACATAACCGGCGTCGCGCTGCTTGGCGGTCTCGGTGAAGTTGCCGTGGCTGAACAGCGTGCGGTTGAAATAGAGGTGATAGGGGCCGAACTCGCGCACCGCCTCCGCCTTGCTGTCGGCGACATAGACCGGCAGCGCGATCGAGAGATGATGCGGCGTGATCTTGTGGCCGTTCTTTTCCAGGCATTTGGCGAAATAGCGGATGATGTCTTCCTGCAAGCCGCCGCGCGCCAGCCCCGGCGTGATCACGGTGTTCTTCTTCGCCGCGAACTCGATCGATTCCTTGCTGCCGACGATCGGAATCCAGATTTCCGGTCCGCCCTTCTGCACCGGTCGCGGCCACAGCGCCACGTCCTTGTAGGACCAGAATTTCCCCTCATAGGAGAAGACGTCCTCGGTCCAGGCGCGGGTGACGATCTCGAAGGCCTCCTCGAAGCGCTCGCGCGACTCCTTCAGCGGCACATTGTGCACCTGGTATTCCCTGGGGATGCCGCGGGCGAAGCCGGAGACCAGCCGGCCGTTGGAGAGGCAGTCGAGCATCGCGAGCTCTTCGGCGAGCCGCAGCGGCTCGTGCAGCGGCAACAGATTGCCGTAGATCAGGAGCTTGAGCTTCTTGGTGCGCTGCGCGGCCGCCGACGCCATCAGGTTCGGCGAGTTCATCAGACCGTAAGGCGAGCAATGATGCTCGTTGAAGCCGACGCCGTCATAGCCGAGCCGGTCCATCTCCTCCCAGGCTTCGAGATGCTCGGCATAGGTGCGCACCGCGACGTCGGCCTTGAAGTAGCGGCTGGAGAGCGGGTAGGGGAGCTCGCTGCCGACCTTGAGATGGTCGAGCTGTTCGCCATAGGCGAGCAGGTCGAAGACGAAGACTTTCATGGCGCGTTCCCGTGTGGCTTTGCTTGGGCGGGAGGTTACGGCGCGAGCGGCAGGCCCGCCAAGCCGCGCAAAAAAATTCCACATATGTGGAAATGCACGTCTTCGCCGAAAGTTGGATCACCCGCCGCAATCGTTCGGCGCAGGCCGGCCGGCAAAGCGGTCCGCCATCCATGCCAACGCGGATTTGGCGCTGTCGGCGCCGGCAAAACCGTGGCTGACGCCGGGCATGACCAGCATCCGCACGCGAGTCCCGGCCGCGCACAACCGCCTGTAGTAATCGAGCGTCACCTGCGGCCGCACCAGTCCGTCGGCCGAGCCCTGCGCAAGGAAGAGCGGAAGACCGCGCGGCAACAGGCCGGGCGTGTTGCGCGACCAGCAGCGCGTGCCAGGGCTCGACATCGGCGGGATTCTTCGTGGTCAGGAATACCTCGGCGAGCGGAGCCGCCGTGCGGCCGCGCCGGAATATATCGAACGGCGACTCGATACATTCCTCGGCGAGGCGATCGATCGTCGGAACTGCCGAGGACGCGACGATGCCGTCGACCGGCGCGCCGTAGACGCGCGACCAGGACCACACCGTCATGGCCGTGAGGTTGCGGCCGCCCGTCGTGTTGAGGTCGTCGGTCATCAGCGTTGCGAGATCGGTCGCCGGCGCCGCTGCCGCAACACCGAGAAGCTTCAGTTCGGGCGCGTAGCTCTCGGAAATGATGCCGGTGAACAAGGCGGCCTGTCCGCCCTGCGAATGGCCCCACACGGCGTAACGATTGCCGTCGACACCGGGGAAAGTTCGCGCAGCGCGTACGGAATCGATCACGGCGCGCGCTTCGCTGACGCCGACGAGATAAGGGTGCGGACCGGGTGTGCCGAGGCCGGGATAATCGGTCGCGGCTATCGCGTAGCCTTGCTCCATCATGGGCCGGCTGCCGGCGATCTGCTGGAACAGGAAGATCGCGAGCGACGGCGCGCAATGCGGCACGATCCCGCTGGTCGGATGCGCCCAGGCGATCACAGGCCAGCCGCCGGCTGGTGCTTTACCCGGCGGGACAATGATGACGCCTGACACCGCGATCGGTTTGCCGTCCGGATCGGTGGAACGATACAGCACGCGATGCGCGATGCCGCCGGCGGGCGCGCCGACCATCGGTTCGTCGCGGATGACGCTGCCGGGGGGCCCGCCCGCGATCTCCGCCTCGGAGGCCTGATAGAACGTGCCTTGCGCATGTGCTGCGCCGATGCAGGCAAGGATCGCGACGAGTGCAATAATTGCTCTCTTCATGTATGGCCCCATCTCGGTCCATCCTACCTCGCCGCGCGTTGCCGCGCAGCCAGCTGGCGGATGAGGCGCGCGACGATCTCGGCTGCGCCCGAGGCGGAGTGCGAAGCGCTCAGCGACATCCAGGTGGTCTGCAGGATTTTCGGTCGCACGATCGGGATCGCGACCAGTTCGCCGGAGGCGATCTCGTGCGCAAAGACCTGACGCGGCGAGACGGTGGCGAGGTCGGAGGCCAGCATCACCTCGCGGATCAGCGGCGTCGATCCGGCCTCCAGCCGAATGTCCAGCTCGAAATGCTGCGAGGCCGCCAGCCCCGTCAGCAGGCTGGTCAGGCTGTTCGGCCGCACCGGCATCGCGAGCGGAATTTCGGCGAATGAACGTATCGAGAGCTCGCGCCGCCGCGCCATCGGATGATCGCGCCGCGCGATCAGATGCACGTCCGCGCGCGCCAGCACGTCGGAATTGGCGACACGGCCGCGGCGATAGCGATTATAGATGCCAATCTCGACGCGACCGGCGGCGAGCCACTCCTCGACCTGGCCGCTATAGGCTTCGAGTGCGCGCAGCCGAATGCCCGGATAATGCGCGCGCAGCTCGGCGACGAGTGCTGCGATCAATCCGCGCGAGGCGACCGGCACCACGCCGAGCGTGACCTCGCCATGCGGCGCGGTGCGCTCCTCGCGCGCGGCGGTCTGCCAGGCCTCGGCGTCGGCGACCAGCGCGCGGGCGCGCGGCAGCATGCGCTCGCCGAGCTCGGTCAGCACCACGCCGCGGCCGGTGCGGTGAAACAATCGCCCGCCGATGCCGCGCTCCAGCGCCGACATCTGCCGGCTCAGCGCCGACTGCGCGATGCCGACGATCCCGGCGGTGCGCGCGTAGCTGCCATTGCCGGCGACGTCGACGAAAGTCCTGAGCTGCCTGATGTCCATGGTATGCCAATCTTGCAATTCTGAATTATCTGGATTGACAATATCGCATAACCGGCGTCCCGGCTAGCATCGGCGTCATGACAGACAAAGACAAACCCACCGGTCCGCTCGCGGGCCTCCGCGTGCTCGACATCTCGACCGTGGTCGCCGGTCCCTTTGCCTCCACCCTGCTCGCCGATCTCGGCGCGGAAGTCCTGAAGGTTGAAATGCCCGGCGCCGGCGACGCGCTGCGACGGCTTGCTCCGCATAAAGACGGCGTGCCGCTGTGGTGGAAGGTCACCAACCGCAACAAGCGAGGCATCACGCTCGATCTGCGCAAGGCCGACGGCAAGGCGCTGCTCGGCAAGCTGATCGCGGACTACGACGTGCTGGTGGAGAATTTCCGCACCGGCACCCTGGACGAATGGGGCATCACGCGGGAGTGGCTGCAGGGCATCAATCCGCGCCTCACCATTTTGCGTGTCACCGGCTTCGGCCAGACCGGTCCCTACCGCAACAATCCCGGCTTCGCGCGGGTGTTCGAGGCGATGAGCGGGCTGACGCGGATGTGCGGCGAGGAGAACGGCGCGCCGCTGCATCTCGGCTATCCCATCTCGGATTCGATCGGCGGGATGTTCGGCGCGATCGGCGTGCTCGCCGAGCTCTATCGCCTCAAGAGCGATCCATCGTTGCGCGGGCAGGAGATCGACTGCGCGGTGACGGAAGCGATGATGCGCACGCTCGACTTCCTTGCCATCGAATATGACCAGCTCGGCGCGGTGCGGACGCAAACCGGCAACCGCAGCCAGTATGCCGCGCCCGGCAATATCTACGCCACCAAAGACGGCAAGTGGGCCTCGATCGCGGCCTCGACCCAGAGCATCTATGAGCGCTTCTGCCGCGCGCTCGGACTCGATCACCTCATCACCGATCCGCGCTTCATCGACAATCCGTCGCGGGTCAAGAACTGGCGCGTGATCGACGCCATCGTGTCGGAGGCGATCGCGCGAGCTCACGCTCCATGAGCTGCGCGACCTGCTCCATGCCCATGAGGTCGGCTTCTCGCCGATCTATGATGCCTCGGATATTTTCGCCGATCCACATTTTCGCGCGCGCGAGACCATCGTCAGCGTGCCCGACGGGGAACTCGGCGATGTGCGCATGCAATGCGTGGTGCCGCGTTTCTCGGAAACGCCGGTTGCGGTGCGCCGCGCCGGACCGTCGCTCGGTGAGCACAATGACGAGATTTTTGCAGCACTCGGCTTGCCCGCGCAGGAGATCGCGCGGCTGCGCGCGGCCAAGACGATCTAGGAGGAGGAACATGCGGCGCTTGCTGGTCATTCTCATTGCGCTGTTCGTGACGCTGGCGGACGCGCGAGCTGCCGAACTCAATCGCATCCTGGTCGGCTTTCCGCCGGGACAGGCGACCGACCTCGTGGCGCGGCTGCTCGCCGAGAAGCTCGGCCCCATGCTCGGCGAGACCGTGATCGTGGAGAACCGGCCGGGGCAGGGCGGCAGCATCGTGCTGGCCTCGCTCGCCTCGTCCACGCCGGACGGTCACACCATGGTGCTGGCGCCGCTCGCCTCCATGGTCGTCAATCCGCACATGTACAAGTCGGTCGGCTATGACAGCCTGAAGGACTTTGCGCCGGTCGCGCTGACCTGCGACCTGCCGATGCTGATGGTGGTCAACCCGCAGCTTCCGGTGAACAACGTCGCCGAGCTCGTCGCCTACGCCAAGGCGCATCCCGACAAACTGTCGCATCCGTCCTCCGGCAACGGCACGCTGTCGCATCTCGGCATGGAGGTGTTCAAGCAGCAGGCCGGCATCACCATCCTGCACGTGCCCTATCGCGGCAGTCCGCCGGCGATGACCGACCTGATGACCGGCATCGTGCAGGTCGCGATGGATACGGTTGCCGTCACCGAGCCGTTCATCCGCGCCGGCAAGATGCGGCTGATCGCCAGCGCCTATGGCCAGCGCGTGCCGTCCTTCCCGGATACGCCGACGCTGATCGAGCAGGGTTTTCCGGGCCTCGACTTCGCCGCCTGGCTCGGCATCGTCGTGCCCAAGGCGACGCCGAAAGATCGCGTCGAGAAGCTCGGCAAGCTGTTCACCGAGATCGTGCAGATGCCCGATATCAAGGAGAAGCTCGCGACGCTCGGCACCCTGCCGCATCCGATGGGGCCCGAGGCGTTCGGCGCGTTCCTCGCCAAGGAGAATGCGCGCTGGTCGGAGGCGGTGAAGTCGGCCGGCGTGACCGTCGAATAGCCGCGATGGCGCGGGAGCGAAAAAGGCCTTAAACCCCTGCGAACGGTTTTGCGGGGACATGGCATGAGACGCCGCACACTTCATGGCGATGCTGACGGGCGCGGCGCTCGCCGCGCCGTCGTTGTTGCGCGCCCAGCAGAAGCGCATTCCCAAAGTGGCCGTCATCCTCGGGACGAGCGCCGCGGAAGGCGAGGGCCTGGTCAAGGCGTTCGAGTCGGCATGGCCTGCGCTCGGCTGGATCAACGGCAAGACCATCCAGATCGATTATCGCTGGGCGCCGCCCGCTTTGCTGCTTGCAGAGGTCATCGACATGGTCGCATCCGCCCCGGATGTCATCCTTGTCGCCGGATTACCGATCCTCACGGCCGTGCGCCGCGCGACGCAGACGATCCCGACCGTGTTCGTCGGCATTTCCGATCCCGAAGGGCCAGGGCTTCGTCGCCTCGCTGGCGCGGCCGGGCGGCAACATGACGGGCTTTGCCAATTTCGAGCCGTCGATCGGCGGAAAGTGGCTCGAGACGCTGAAGGAAGTCGCTCCGCGAGCTCAACCGCGTCGCGGTGCTGCGCTTTCCCGGGACGCAGCCGACGATCATGCGCGCCATCGAGGCGAATGCGCCGCCGCTCGGACTCCAGTGCGTCGATTGCGCGATACGGAACGAGGATGAGCTGAAGGCGGTGCTGGGCAGCGTCGACGGCGGGCTGAGCACGGGGATCATCGTCATGCCCGATCCGCTGCTGGCGTCGTTCCGCGCGACCATCATCGATCTCGCCGCAAGGCAGCGGCACCCGGCGATCTATCCCGTCCGGGTCTTTCCCGACAAAGGCGGGTTGATGAGTTACGGCGTCGACCTGCCCGATCAGGTGCGGCGATCGGCGTCCTATGTCGATCGCATTCTCAAGGGCGCGAAGCCGGCCGACCTGCCGGTGCAGGCGCCGACCAAGTTCGAGCTGGTCATCAATCTGAAGACCGCGAAGGCGCTGAACCTGGCCGTTCCAGTCACGCTGCTGACGCGGGTCGACGATGTGATCGAGTGAGAGCAGCGGGCCGACCGACGGCTTGACAGCGCCCGGGCGGTCGGCGGCATGATGCCGCGGCACGTGAGGTGTCGCATGAACATCCAGATCCCGCACCGATCCGGTCGCACGCGCCCGCGAGTTGGGGCCGGAGATTGTTGCCGCGGCCGACGAGATCGAACGCACGCGGCGTATCCCTGCGGCGTTGCTGGAGCGGATGCATGACCTCAGGCTGTTCCGCATGGTGCTGCCGCGCTCGGCCGGCGGCGACGAGGTCGAGCCTTGGGTCTATGTGGCGGCGCTGGAAGAGATCGCCCGGCATGACGCCTCGATCGGCTGGAACGTATTCGTGGGCAACAGCTCCGCCCTGATCGCGCCGTTTCTCGATGCCGAGGTCAATCGCACCATCTTCGGCAATCCGCGCACCGTCGTGTCCTGGGGACCGCCCAACGCCTCGCGCGCGCGGGCGGTCGAGGGCGGCTATCGCCTCACCGGAAAATGGGATTTCTCCAGCGGCTGCCGGCAGGCCAACTGGATGGGCGCGCACGGCCATGTGGTCGAAGCCGACGGCTCGCTGCGGCTCAATCGTTTCGGCCGGCCGACCGTGCGCACGCTGTTGTTTCCGGCCGAGCAGGCGACGCTGATCGACACCTGGCACACCATCGGGCTGCGCGGCACGGCGTCCGACTCTTACAGCGTCGACGATCTGTTCGTGCCTGAAGCCTTCAGCACCACGCGCGAGGACCCGACCTTGCGCCGCGAGAAGGGCCCGCTCTATGCCTTCACCATGCAGGGCCTTTACGCGGCCGGCGTCGCCGCCGTCGCGCTCGGCATTGCGCGCGCGATGCTGACCGAGTTCGTCGATCTCGCCTCGCGCAAGGCGCCGCGCGGGCTGTCGCGGCTCGCCGACAGCGCGCTGGTGCAGGCCGATGTCGCGCGCATGGAGGCGCGGCTCGGCTCGGCGCGCGCCTATCTGCACGACACGCTGACCACGATCTACGCGCAGGCCGGCGAGGTGGTGGCGATCGAACTCGCCGATCGCGCCCGCGTGCGGCTTGCCTGCACCAACGCGATCCATGGCGCGATCGAGGTCGCGGACTTGACCTACAAGGCCGCCGGCGTCGACGCCATCTTCCCGGGCAGCCCGTTCGAGCGCCGCTTCCGCGACATGCACACGCTGTCGCAGCAGATCCAGTCGCGCGGCGCGCATTTCGAGGCGGTCGGGCACATCCTGCTCGGCGGCGTGCCCGAGGTGTTTCTCTGAGGCGCGGCGAGCGGGCCGAATGTCCTTTCATTCGATCACCTCGTCGGCGCGGACGAGTAACGATGGCGGCACGGTGAGGCCGAGCGTCTTGGCGATCTTCATGTTGATCACAAGTTCGAATTTCGTCGGCTGCTCAACCGGCAGATCGGCGGGTTTGGTGCCTTTGAGGATCTTGTCGACGTAGCCGCCTGCGCGGCGGAACAGATCGGCTATATCGGGGCCATAGACGATCAATCCGCCGTTGGCGAATTGCCGGAAAAGATGGATCGCGGGCAGATGATGGTTTGCCGCGAGCGCGATCACGCGTGGGGCCTCTTGATTGATGAGATTGTCGCCAAAAACAATCATTGCGTCGGCGTGCTGGGCGACGGCCGACGCAAAGGCGGTATCGAGTTCCTCGGCCGTGGTCGCCTCAACGACCGGCAGAGCCACGCCGAAGCTGCTTGCCGTGCGGGATGCCTCCTCGGCCAATACCATCCTGTGTGTCTGATTTGTCGGATTGGCCAGGATCGCGATTTTTGAGGCGCCGGGAATCAGTTCGCGGAAGATTTCTATTCGTTTTGCGATGAAATCTCCGGGCGCGTAGGTCGCAAGTCCCGTCACGTTGCCGCCGGGACGCGACAGGCTTTGCACGAGGCCGATCCCCACGGGATCGAACACCGCCACGAATACGATCGGAATGGTCGCCGTTGCCGATTTCAGAACCAGGGCTACCTGCGGACTGGGGCCAACGAGCAGATCGGGCTTGAGGGCGATGAGCTCGGCCGCCAGAGCCGATATGCGCTCGGCATGCCCCTCGGCCGATCGGTAATCGACGATCAGGTTCTTGCCTTCGATCCAGCCGTGATCGCGCAAGCTGTCCTGCCACACTTTGAAGATTGGCAAGTTCAGCAACGCGCCATCGAGATAGCCGACCCGGCGGGGCGGTCCTTCTGCCCGCAAACGCCGCGGCGAAACCAGCAACGCCGCGCTAGCCGCTATGAAGTCCCGGCGCTTCATTCGATCCTCATCGCAGCCTGAGGAAACGACAACAGCCTATCAGGTCTCGATGGTCGCTGCACTCAGCGATCTCGGCCTTGCGTGGCTAGTTCGCCGCCTCGTACGAACACTCCGCGCCGCCGCCGCCCTTCTGCTTCAGCACCTTCGGATCGAGCGTGCAGCTCAGCTTCGACAGGCTTTCGAAGTTCGATCCGGCGGCGCCGTCCGGGGGCGATGCCGGCCATCGCTTCGGTCGCATAGAGCTCGTTGGCCTCGCGTCCTTTCAGCGTCTTGTTCGACGTCTTGAAGGTCAGCTCGCAGGAGCGCGCGGTGAGGTCGACATTGCTGGTCCGGCAGACGATCTTGTCGGCCGTGACCGTGATCTTCGTCGGTGTAGGGGAAGTTGGTGTCGCCCTTGAACAGCGCGGCGACCGCCTTCTTGTTGGCGGCCGGCATCGGCGCATACAGCGCCACCACGCCGGCAAGCGCCAGCGCCGCCTGTCCGGTGATCGAGGCGGCGGATGCGGCCGAGACCGTCGCCGAGCGACAGCGACGATTGCGATCACGAGCTTCGACGAGTTTCATCCCTAGCCTCCTCATTGGCGCCGACCTGCCATGCACGGCCATATTGCGTGGCGCAGAATACCCGGGATTTGCAAGCCCTGATTGTGAAATCGCCAAGGCAAGGGCCGCCGCAGCGTCCGGCGATGCCAGCTGCAATTGACTCGACCTCAACGCAATGTACTCTCGCCAGCATTAGAAGAACATCTATCCGCAAAAGGATAGGGCATAGGGGAGGACGTCATGCGCGGTCTGCGGCTGCTTTGCTATTCGTTTGCGATCCTGGGATTGTTGTTCGCCGGCCGGCCGGTTGTGGCCGAAGAAACCATCAAGCTCGCCTATACCGATCCGTTCTCGGGGCCGTTCGCCTCGGGCGGCGACGAGTTCCTGAAGGTCTTCCAATTCATCATCGCGCGAAAGAACGCCGCCGGTGGCGCGCTCGGCCGGAAGTTCGAGCTGGTGCCGTTCGACGACAAGCTGCAGCCGGCCGAAGCGCTGATCGCGCTGAAGAGCATGACCGACCAGAACATTCCGTTCGTGATGCATTGCACCGGATCCAATGTCGGCTCGGCGCTGATCGACGCGGTGTCGAAGCACAATGCGCGCAATCCCGACAACCGCATCCTCTATCTGAACTGCGGGGCGCTCGCGACCGAGCTGACCAACGAGCAATGCGACTTCTGGCATTTCCGCTTCGCGGGCAGCGTCGACATGCGCGCCGCCGCCCGGATCAAGTCGCTGCCGGCCGACCTGAAGAAGGTCTACCTGCTCAATCAGGATTATCTGTTCGGCCAGTCGATCCAGCACGACACCAAGAAATGGCTGGCGAAGCTGCGGCCCGACATCGAGATCGTCGGCGACGAGTTGATGCCGTTCGGCAAGGTGCAGGATTTCGCGCCCTATGTCGCGAAGATCAAGGCGTCCGGCGCGCAGAGCGTGGTCACCGGCAACTATAACCGCGACCTCAATCTGCTGATCAAGGCCGCCAACGATGCCGGTCTCGACGTGCGCTTCGACACCTTCCTGTCGCATCTGATCGGCGGCCCGACCGCGATCGGCGCTGCCGGCGAAAACCGGCTGACCTCGGTCATGGAGTTCAACGGCAACGTCGCGGTCGATCTGAAGAGCCCGGAAGCGGAGAAGATCGCCGATCGACTGGCGCGCCAACCACGAGACCGATTTCTCGGCGCTCAACTTCCTCACCATGATCGACATGCTGACCGACGCGATCAACAAGGCCGGCTCGACCGATCCGCTCAAGGTCGCGCTGGCGCTCGAGGACATGCATGTCAAGGACCTGGACGGCCAGGAAAACATCATGCGCAAGGACGACCACCAATTGCTGATGCCCTATTATGCCGGCGTCTTCAGCAAGGACGTGAAATACGATTCCGAGCATACCGGCTTCGGCTGGAAGACCTACATGACCGCGACCGCCGCCGACCTGACCCTGCCGACCATCTGCAAGATGAAGCGGCCGGAATGACCGGACAGAGGTGAGCAACGGGAAGCGGGGACTGTGCGACTCATGGAAATCGTCCTCGTTTCCCTGCTCAACGGCCTCGTCTACGGCATGCTGCTGTTCATGCTGGCGAGCGGGCTGACGCTGATCTTCAGCATGATGGGCGTGCTGAATTTCGCGCATGCCTCCATCTACATGATCGGCGCCTATCTCGCCTTCACCGTCAGCCAGTTTGTCGGCTTCTTCCCGGCGCTGATCATCGCGCCGATCCTGTGCGGCCTGATCGGCGCGGCGATCGAGGTGTTCGGGCTGCGGCGCGTCCACTCCAACGGCCACATCGCCGAGCTGCTGTTCACCTTCGGCCTCGTCTTCATCATCCAGCGCGCGCGTGCAGATGATCTGGGGCATGCTGCCGATGGCCTATCGCGTGCCGCCGCTGCTCGACTTCCCGCTGTTCACCTTCTACGGCCAGTATTTCCCGGCCTATCGCGGCTTCATGCTGCTGGTCTCGGCCGGCATGCTGCTGGCGACCTGGGTGCTGCTGAAGAAGACCCGCGTCGGCCTGATCATCCAGGCCTCGCTGACCCATCCGCAGATGGTGAGCGCGCTCGGCCATAACGTGCCCAGGGTGTTCACCATGGTGTTCGCCGGCGGCTGCCTGCTGGCGGGCCTCGCCGGCGTGATCGGCGGCAACTACCAGACCACCGAGCCCGGCATGGCCGACGGCATGGGGCCGATCGTCTTCGTCGTCGTGGTGTTCGGCGGGCTCGGCTCGCTGATGGGCTGCTTCATCGCCTCGATCCTGATGGGCATGATCCAGACCTTTGCGGTCGTGATCAACGACTCGCTTGCTCGACCTGCTCAAGCCGCTCGGCGTCACGCTGCCGGGCGACAATCTGTTCACGGAGTTCCTGACCGTGCCGGTGGCGCGGATCGGCGCGCTGCTGCCGTTCGTGCTGATGATCCTGATCCTGCTGTTCCGGCCGCGCGGCCTGATGGGGACGCGCGACACATGAAGCAGGGCAGGTCGGCGCACAGGCTGGGTCTGGGTCGCGGCGTTGATCGCCGCGATCGCGATGCCCTGGGTGTTCTTCAACTATCACACCGGCCGGCAGTCCGGCTTCGTCATCTCGATGCTGAGCCAGATGGGCATGATGAGCATCCTGGCGCTGTCCTACAACATGCTGCTCGGGCAGGCCGGGCTGTTCTCGTTCTGCCATGCGGTGTTCTTCGGCATCGGCGGCTACGCGACGATCCACTTCCTCAATCTCGCCGGCGGCGGCTCGCTGCCGCTGCCGCTGGAGCTGATCCCGATCCTGTCGGGGCTCGCCGGCCTCGGCCTCGCGATCGTGTTCGGCTACATGGCGACCAAGCAGCGCGCCACCGCCTTTGCCATGATCACGCTCGGCATCGGCGAGCTGATGACCACGGCGGCGCTGATGTTTCACCATTTCTTCGGCGGCGAGGGCGGCGTCAACTCCAACCGCATGATCGGCCACAGCCTGTTCGGCTTCAAATACGGCCCGGCATCCAGGTCTATTACCTGATCCTCGGCTGGACCGTGATCTCAGCGCTGCTGATGCTGTATCCTGACGCGGACGCCGCTCGGGCGGATGGCGAACGCCTCGCGCGACAATTTCGAGCGCGTGCAGTTCATCGGCTACGACCCGCGCATGGTGCGCTTCCTGCAGTTCGCGCTGTCCGGCTTCTTCGCCGGCATCGGCGGCGGGCTCTACGCCATCACCTACGAGATCGTCACCTTCGACGCGCTGGCCGCGCCCTTGTCGGCCAACGCGCTGCTGATGGCCTATATCGGCGGCTCCGCCGCCTTCGGCGGCCCGATCCTCGGCGCGGTGCTGATCACGCTGCTGCAGAGCGGCGTCAGCCTGATGTCGAACTCCTGGCTGGTCTATGTCGGCGTGCTCTTCATCACCATGGTGATCTTCGCGCCGCAGGGCATCATGGGGCTGATCGAGGCGCACGGCCCGATCCTCGGCGCCGGGCCGCTTCTCGCGGTTGCTGGTGCCTTATGCTGCGCGTGATCCTGCCGGGCCTGCTGCATGGTGCTCGGCTTTGTCGGCATCGTCGAGCTGGCCTCGTTCCTCACCATCGGCGCGGCGCAAGGCAAGATGCTGGTGCTGTTCGGCCACAAGATCGACGAGCACGAGTGCTGCCCTGGCTCATCGCGTTTGCCTGCCTGATCGGCGGCACGCTCTGGTTCAGCGTCGAGGCGCGCGCCTTCCGCCAGGTCTGGGACAAGCTCATGGCCGAGCTCAAGCCGGAGCGGAGCGTCGCATGACCGACACAGCGCTGTCGCTTCGCAACGTCAACAAGGCGTTCGGCCCGACCCAGATCATCCGCGACGTCAATCTCGACATCAGGCCGGGCGAGCGTCACGCCATCATCGGCCCGAACGGCGCCGGCAAGACCACGCTGTTCAACCTGATCAGCGGCCGCTTTCCGATCTCCTCCGGCGAGATCCTGCTGAATGGCACGCGCGTCGACGGCATGCCGCCGCACCGGATCACCCGCATGGGGCTGTCGCGCAGCTTCCAGATCACCTCGATCTTCCACCGCCTGTCGGTGTTCGAGAACCTGCGCTGCGCGCTGCTCTGGAGCATGGGCTATCGCTACTCGTTCTGGACGCCGCTGTGGCGGCAGCGCGAGCTGAACGAGAAGACGGCCATGATGCTGGAGGATCTGAACCTCGGCTCGCGCCGCGACACGCCGGCGGGCCTGTTGTCCTACGCCGACCAGCGCGCGCTCGAGATCGGCATGACCATTGCGGGCGGCGCCTCCGTGATCCTGCTGGACGAGCCGACCGCCGGCATGAGCAACACCGAGACCGACAATGCGGTGGCGCTGATCCGCCGCGTCTCCGCGGGCAAGACGCTGGTGATGGTCGAGCACGACATGAAGGTGGTGTTCGACCTGGCCGACATCATCACGGTCCTGGTCTACGGCCAGGTGATCGCCTCGGGACCGCCGCAGGACGGTGCGCGCCAACGAGGCGGTGCAGGAAGCCTATCTGGGGGCGCTGGCGGCATGATGCTCGAAGTCGCCAATCTCCATGCCTATTACGGGCAGAGCCACATCCTGCACGGCGTCGATCTCGACGTCGGCGACGGCGAGATCGTCAGCCTGCTCGGCCGCAACGGCGTCGGCCGCTCCACCACCTGCAAGGCGATCATGGGCCTGGTGGCGGCGCAGGGCACGATCAGGTTTCGCGACAAGGACATCGCCGGCCTGCGCCCCGACCAGGTCGCGCATTGCGGCATCGGCTACGTGCCGGAGAACCGCGAGATCTTTCCGACGCTGACGGTGCGGCAGAATCTCGAACTCGGCCTGAAGCGCGCCGGCAAGTTCGGCCGCTGGAATTTCAACGACGTCTTTCGGCTGTTTCCCAATCTCGATGAGCGGCAGGACGTCGCCGCCGGCGTGCTCTCCGGCGGCGAGCAGCAGATGCTGACGATGTGCCGCACCTTGATGGGCGATCCCGATCTGATCCTGATCGACGAGCCGACCGAGGGGCTCGCGCCGAAGCTGGTCGAGCAGGTCGGCGAACTGCTCGCCGAAATCTCCCGGCGCGGCGTGTCGATCCTGCTGATCGAGCAGAAGCTCGGCATCGCGCTGAAGATCTCCAGCCGCCTCTATGTCATGGGCCACGGCCGCATCGTGTTCCAGGGCAAGCCGGACGATTTCGGCGCCAATTCCGCGGTGCGCAAGGAATGGCTGGAAGTCTGATCGCGGACATCGGCGTTGCCTTTGATCTGTCGCGGCCAGGCCGGATTGAAGTAGATTCCAGCGGAGCGTTCGGCCCGGGAGGCGTCATGCGGCGACGGGTGTTCATCAAGGCCGGCCTTGCTTTTGCGGCCGTTTCGCCGCTCGCCGCGCTGGCTCAGCAATCCCAGAAAATCCCGACGGATCGGCGTGCTCTGGCACGCCGGCAGCGCGCAGGAGGAAGGATCGAATTTCCCGCTGCTGGTGAAGGGATTCACCGATCTCGGTTATGTCGAAGGCCGCACCATCGTGCTGGAACACCGGTTTCCGAACGAAGTCCCGGCCCAGTTCGAGCGCATGGCCGCCGAGCTTGTCGCGTCCGGCGTCGATGTGCTGGTCGCGGTCGGCGCCAATGCTGCGCCCTATGCCAAGGCGGCGACGATCGACCATTCCCGGTGATCTTCGCCATCGTGCCCGACCCGCTCGGCAGCAATCTGGTGAAGAGCCTGGCGCGGCCGGAAGCCAACGTCACCGGTTTCTCCAATTCCGCGAGCGATCTCGTGGGCAAGCGGCTCGAGCTTCTCAAGGAGCTCGTTCCCGGATTGTCGCGCGTCGCCTTGCTGGTCAATTCCAATTCCAAACTGGCAACGTCCTACAGCGAAGGCTTCGAGGCGGCCGCGTCCAATCTGGGGCTGTCGGGCTCGACCGTTCAGATGGCTCAAGCCCGAAGATCTGGAATCGGTTCTCGCCGCGATGAAGGCGGCCGGCGTCCAGGCCATGATGATCAATCCCGACGGCTGGGCGTTTACCTATCGTGCGGCGATCGCGAAGCTCGCGCTCGCCAATGGAATCATCCTGTCCAGCTGGTCGCGGCAGACCTTCGATGCCGGCGCCTTCATGTCCTATGGCGTCGATCATGATTTCATTTGCCGTCGTGTCGCTGTTTATGTCGACAAGCTGCTGAAGGGCGCGAAACCGGGAGACCTTGCCGGTAGAGCAGCCGACCAAGTTCGAGTTCCTGATCAGCCTGCGCGCCGCCAGGGCGCTTGGCAGAGACGTGCCGCCGGCGATGCTCTCGCGCGCCGACGAAGTGTTCGAATGAAGATCGGGACGGAACAGTCAAAATCGCCCGGCGGACCCGCCGGAATCGCCCTTGCGCCTGAGGGGTATCGGCGGCATATTTGAGCGCGGCGCAAATCGCCGCCAACAGCAATATCTCGAGGGAAACCCATGGCGACGCGGATCGACTGCGACATCCACCCGGCGGTCGGGGGAACGCGCACGACGCTGCTGCCCTATCTCGACGATCACTGGAAAGAGCAGGTGGTGAGCCGCGCCATCGACGGCCTCGATCTCACCTCCTATCCGCCGAACATGCCGCTGTCGCGGCCGGCCCGACTGGCGCACCAAGGGCAGCAAGCCGGGCAGCGATCTCAAGATGGTCCAGCGCGGCGCGTTCGATCAGCTCGGCGCCAGCCACGCGATCTGCAACGTGCTCTATGGCGCCTCCGCCGTGTACGATCCCTATATGGCGCTGGCCTTCTGCAAGGCGATCAACGACTGGATCGCGGCCGAATGGCTGTCGCAGGATTCTCGCCTGCGCGCCTCGATCCTGGTGCCGATGCAGGCGCCGGATCTCGCGCTCGAAGAGATCGAGCGCCACGCCGGCGACAACCGCTTCGTCTCCATCCTGGTGCTGGCGCAGGGCGAGATGCTGCTCGGCCGCCGGCAGTTCTGGCCGATCTATCAGCTCGCCGAGAAGTACAAGCTGCCGCTCGCGATCCATGCCGGCAGTTCCTACCGGCAGGCGCCGAGCTCGGTCGGCTGGCCGTCGCATCGCTACGAATATTATCTGGTCGAGGCGCATGCCTTCCAGGCGCAGATCCTGAGCCTGGTCTATGAAGGCGTGTTCGGCAAATTTCCGGGATTGAAGGTCGTGCTGATGGAGTCCGGCGTGAGCTGGCTGCCCGCCTTCATGTGGCGCGCCAACAAGACCTGGCGCGGCGTGCGCGTCGAGGTGCCCTGGGTCGAGCGCGAGCCGGCCTCGATCATCCGCGACCATGTCCGCGTCACCATGCAGCCGTTCGACGGCCCGCCCGATGCGCGAGGGCGTCGCCGACGTCATCGACCAGATCGGCTCGGAAAAGATGTTCCTGTTCGCGTCCGACTATCCGCACTGGCAGTTCGACGGCGACGATCCGCTGCCGCCGCATCTGCCGCCCCACATCGTGTCGCGCATGTGCGCGGACAATCCGCTGGAAACCTTTCCGCGGTTGAAGCTGAATTGAGATTTCAGGAGGATCGCATGAGTGAAGTCATCGACCGCCCGCTGTCGAAGGAAGAGCAGACCGCCCAGAGCCGGCTGCGCATCATCGATTGCGACATCCATCCGAGCCTGCGCTCGCGCGCCGACCTCAACGAGTTCCTGCCGAAACGCTGGCAGGAGCATCTGAAGACCTACGGCGATCATCTGCGCACGCCCTATATCGGCACCACGCCGTATCCGCGCTCATCGCCGCTGATCTGCCGCCGCGACGCCTGGCCGCCGAGCGGCGACGTGCCCGGCTCCGATCTCGCCTTCATGCAGAAGCAGCATCTCGATCCCTACGACGTCGAGTTCGGCATCCTGCAGGTGCTCGACCTCTTCATCTTCTCGCAGCAGAATCTGGAATGCGGCGCGGCGATCCAGCGCGCCATCAACGAATGGCAGCTGGCGCACTGGACGCATCGCGATCCCCGCCTGAAGGCCTCGATCCTGGTCAGCCAGGACGACACCGTGGCCGCGATCGACGAGATCGATCGCTGCGCCAAGATCGGCGAGTACATCCAGATCAACATCTCGCCGCGCGCCAACGAGCCGCTCGGCCGCCGCCGCTACTGGCCGATCTACGCGCGCGCCGAGGAATTGGGCCTGCCGATCGGCATCCATACCGGCGGCTATGGCGGGCATGCGCCGACCGGCGGCGGCTGGCCGTCCTATTATTGCGAGGAGCATCATTCCAACGCGCACACCATGTCCGCGATGCTCTCGAGCATGGTGATCGAGGGTGTGCCCGAGCGCTTCCCGAAGCTGAAGTTCGTCTTCATCGAGGGCGGTTTCGGCTGGGTGCCGGCGACGATCTGGCGGATGGACCAGCATTTCGAGCGCTTCCGCAGCGAGGTGCCGCATCTCAAGCGCAAGCCATCCGAATATGTCCGCGACCATTTCTGGTTCACGACCCAGCCGATCGACGAGCCGGATGAGGCCAAGCATCTGCGTCAGCTGATCGAATGGGTCGGCATCGACCGCCTGCTGTTCTCGTCGGACTATCCGCACTGGGACTATGACGACGCGCGCTTCGCGTTCAAGACGCCGCTGTCGGATGCCGAGCGCAAGAAGATCTTCAACACCAACGCGCGCGCGGTCTACAAATTCTAGCTGAGCGTCCAGGTGCAGGAACTGGTTGAACGGGCTGCGGACATAATCCGCAAAGGCTTCGCCGTCGACGAAGCCGCGCCGGCGATAGAGCGCAAGCGCCGGCTCGAAGGCGGGTCCCTGGCCGGTCTCCAGGCTCAGCCGGCGAAGGCCGCGCGCGCGGGCTTCGCTCGATGATGTGCTCCAATATCGCAGCGCCGACGCCCTGGCGGAGATGATCCGGATGGGTGCGCATCGACTTGACCTCGCCGGAGGTGGCATCGAGCTGTTTCAGCGCGCCAATTCCACAAACCGTTTCGCCCTTCCAGGCGCTCCAGACCGTCACGCCGGGCGCCCGCAGGCCCGACAGATCGAGCGCGAAGACATGGCCGGGCGGCGAATTGGCATGCATGCCCGCCAGATGCAGGCGCAGCAATTCCTGCGTGGCGGAGCTCGACAGGTCGTCTACACGGATCTCCATTTTCCTGCCCATCACCGCTCGGTTTTCCGCCAGCGGAACCAATCGTCCTGCGGCCGATTGCATCGTGCCGCGCCATCGCGCTACACTTCTGCGCGATCACTGCATTTAGCAGCTACACCGGGCTGATGCCATGACACGTCACATCGTCGCGCGCACCACGGACATCCCGCCCGGCGGCAACAAGGTGGTCGACATCGACGGCCGCGACATCGTCGTGTTCCATGTCAACGGCGAGTTCTTCGCGCTGCTCAATCGCTGTCCGCATGAGGGTGCGCCACTCGAAAAAGCCGCCTGCATCGCGCGGCTGACCTCGCCGGAGCCCGGCGTCTACCAGCGCTCGCGCGTCGGCGAATTCCTGCGCTGCGCCTGGCACGGCTGGGAGTTCGACATGCGCACCGGCCAGTCCTGGGGCGATGCGAAGCGCTTCAAGATCCGCTCCTTCCCGGTCGCGGTCGAGCGCGGCGAGGAACTGGCCGAGGAGATGAAGAAGGGGCCCTACGTCGCCGAGACCTTCCCGGTCCATGTCGAGGACAGCTACGTCATCGTGGAGACCTAGTGTCCCGGTTCTGACATTCGTATCATGTCGCGGCGAACTCGCTTACGAATGTCAGAACCAAAGGGACACTAGCAACAATATGATTTTAGTGCGGTTTTGGATTTGACATTCGCTATGGCGACTCGCGGACATACTGTAGCGAATGTCAAATCCACCGCACTAGCGCTTTGCCTCCTTAGAGCTCGCTTGCCGCCATCCCTCACTCTGCGCTAAATCAACTTTCACGCGAGTGGGGGCAGGCTCGGATGAAACCAGGAAAACGAAAGAGCGACACGCAAGGCAAGCGGCAAGGCCGCCGATGATCCGTACAAGCATCACGCCGTGGTGGACGGCAGCCACCGCAGAGCGCGGCAAGGGCGCGAGGCGCGTCGGCGACGTCGATCCGACGCGAGACGCTCGAGCTCACGCTGTCGCTGCGTGGACCGGAACTTCCGTCCGCCGATGAGCTCGCCGACGGTCCGCTGACGCCCGCCGCAGTTCAGGAAGAAATATTGCGCCTCGCCGCGCGACGCGGACAAGGTCGCGAAGGTGCTGAAGAGGTTCGGCCTCAAGATCGAAAGCACCACGCTGGAAACCCGCAGCATGCGGGTCAGCGGCACGATTGCCGCCGTCGAAGCCGCCTTTCACGCGCGCCTCGGCATCTACGAGAGCAAGCGCCAGGGCCGCTACCGGGATCGCGAGGACGATTACAAGGTGCCGCCCGGTCTCGACGGCATCATCACCGCGATCCTCGGCCTCGGCCAGCGCCGCGTCGGCAAGAAGCGGCTTGCCGCCGGCCGGGGCGAGGTCGCGCTCAAGCCGTTCGGGCCTGCCGATTTCGAGCGGCACTACCACTTCCCGCATGGCGACGCCGCCGGCCAGAAGATCGCGATCGCGGAGTTCGTGGACGAATGGTTTCCGGACGATGTCGCGGCCTATTGCCGGTTCTACAAGCGGCCGGTGCCGAAGATCACGACCGTTCCGATGCACATGCGCCTGCGCAACCGCAAGCAGGTCGCGAAGCTGCCGCGCGCCGAGCGCAATGATGCGATCAGCGACGCCAAGGAAGTGATGATGGACACCGAGATCATCGCGGGCCTTTGTCCGAAAGCCGCGATCTCGGTCTATTTCGCGCATGACACCCAGAAGGGCTGGGTCGACATGCTCGATCGCGTCATCAAGGATCGCCCGGTGGTGTTCTCGATGAGCTGGGGCGCGACCGAGGACGGGCGCGACTGGGCGCCGGCCGCCATCGATGCCATCAACGAGCGGCTGCATGTGGCGGCCGCGCTCGGCATCACCATCTGCGCGAGCGCAGGCGACGACGGCAGCAGCGACGAGCAGGACGACGGCCGTGCCCATTGCGCCTTTCCGGCGTCGAGCCCGTTCGTGCTCGCGGTCGGCGGCACCCAGATGGAGCACATGGAAGGCCAGCTGATCGAACGGGTCTGGCACAAGAAGCCGGGCCGGCGCACGCCGAACCGCAAGCGAAGAAGCGGCGCCACCGGCGGCGGCGTCAGCACGCGGTTCACGCGTCCGAAATGGCAGGACGTCAAGGTCAAGTCGCTCAACAAGGGCAGCATCGACGGCCGCGTGGTGCCCGACGTCACCGCGCTGTCGGGCCCGCCCTGGTATGCGATGGTGCTGAACGGCAAGTGGACCACCGGCGGCGGCACCAGCGCCTCGGCGCCGCTCTGGGCGGCGCTGCTCGCGCGCATCAACGCGCTGTTGCCGAAGAAGAAGCGCCAGCGTTTCCTGACGCCGCAGCTCTACAAGATGTCCGCGTTCGGCGAGCCGCTCGGCAAGCACGTCTGTCACGACATCATCATCGGCCACAACGCGTCGATCCCGCATCCCGGCACGGGCTACGCGGCCGGCCACGGCTTCGATGCGGCCTCCGGTTGGGGAACGCCGATCGGCACGTCGTTGTTGCTTGCGCTGTGAGGCGCAAACTGTCATCAGCGCCGGATAGAATTGCCGAGCATTTCCGGGGACGGAGAGACGATGTCCAAGCAGTCGATGCGGGAAGAGGCCGAACGCCTGATCCGCGAAACCATGGAAAAGCGCAACCTCGTCGTCAAGCAGGGCAACACCCGGATCGAGGCGGTCTGCGGCAAGTGCGGCGGCCCGAACCGGCTGACGGCGGAGAAGGGCACGACCCGCGTCAAGTATGCCTGCAAGCATTGCGGCCACAAGCAGGAGACGCTGTAGCTGGCCGGCATCGCGTCCGCGGAAATGGTCTGGACTGTCGCGAACCATGAGGCCCGATCGCGGCCTCATCTCGAGACCGCTTCCCTCCTCAGATATGTATGCGAAGCACATCCGGTCCTGCGCGATGTCGCTCCTCGCTATGACGAGTTGATGGAGATCAATTTGGCCAAAGCAGCGGCAGCAGCCGGCATCGCATCCGGCCAATGCCTGTGCGGCAAGGTCGCACTTCGAGATCGACGTGCCGGCGCGCTGGGCCTGGCACGATCATTCCGCAGCGAGCCGCCGCGCGCATGGCGCGGCCTACGCGACCTATGTCGGCAGCTGGCGCAAGCGTTTCCGCATCGTCAAGGGAGAGAGGCTGGTCACGCGCTACGAGGACGCGGCGACGAAGACCGCGCGCAGCTTCTGCTCGAGCTGCGGCACGCCGCTGTTTTACGAACGCGCGTCGCTCGCCGCACATGGTCAACATTCCGCGCGCGCTGTTCTCGGGCCGCACCGGGCGGCAACCGCTCTATCACATCGCCATCGAAGAGCTGCAGGAATGGGCCTATACCGGCGAGCCGCTGGTGCCGCTGAAAGGCTTTCCCGGCGTGGTCTGGCAGCGCTCGAAGAAGAAGCGCCGCGCGGCGGGGAGGACCCGTTCGAGCTCGCCGCGAAGACGGTTGAACGCTTCGTCTAAGTCTCTCCGATGCATCGGCCAGCTTCTTCCGCGTCGCCTCCAGCCACGCGCGGTCGGCGGCGAGGCGATCCTTTGCGCCGGCAAGCATGCGCGCGACTTCGGCGGGCTGCGGGCCGCCCAGCCCCTTGCTCGCAGTCACCATGTTCTCCGCCGACAGCGAGCGGCGGAACGCCTCTTCCGACAGCGGCAGCTTGGCATCCATCTTGGCCGCGGTCGCGATCTCGGCATAAATCCGCTGCGCCTCGCTGTAGGGAATCTGGCTCGCGCGCAGGCGGTTGCCCCGGCCGTAATTGACCAGCTCCGACGCAAAATGATGCCCGATCCGGAACGGCACGTCGGCCTCGCGCTGCAAGGTGTCGGCGAGTTCGGTCGTGGTGGAATAGTCGCTGTTGACCTCGTCCAGCGCGCGTTCGGGACGGAAGCGCATGGTGCGGATCACGCTCTCGGCGTGCGCGAACAGCGCCGCCATGTCGCGCAGCATCACGTTCGGAAATTCCTTCGGGTTGCCGAAATCCTTGTAGTCGCTCATGCCGGCTTCGACATTGTGCGCGATCACCGCAAAGGTCGTGGCTTCGCCGATCAGCGTGCTCGCTTCCGCGCGCAGCCGCACCAGCCCGCTGGGATTGCGCTTCTGCGGCATGATCGAGGACACGCCGGTCTCGTTGCCTTCGGTCAGGATGATCCACGGCTCGGTCTGGGCATATTGCGCGGTGACGTCGGCGATGAAGGTGCCGAGCGTCAGCGCGGCCGAGGTCGAAAGCCCCGCAAGCTCGGCGCCGCCGTCGATCGGCGAAATCTGGTTGGCGTCGAGCGAGTTCTCGACCGGCGCATCGAAGCCGAGCAGCTCGGCGAGACGAGGGCGGTCGACCGGGAAGCTCGATGTGCCCAACGCAGCCGCGCCGAGCGGCGACTGATTGAGCCGCGCGTAAGCCTCGCGCATCCGCGTCGCCTGGCGGTCGAGCGCATTGGCATAGGCCGAGACGTAATGCCCGAGCGTGATCGGTTGCGCCTGCACGCCCCATGTGTAGGCCGGCAGGATCGCGTTCGGCGCCTGCGCGCCAGCGCCAGCAGCGCGTCGCGCATGCCGTTCAGCTTCTCGAACGCGGTGAGGAAGTCGTCGCGCGTGATCAGCCGCTGCGTGGTCGCGCCGATGTCCTGCCGGCTGCGCCCCGAATGCAGCCGGCTGATGTCCGGCCCGCCCGCCGCCATCAGATCCTTCTCGACCACGAGATAGTCGCCGGAGCGTGCCGCGCCGGGCGCCTCGCCCGCTGCATCGACGCGGTTGATGGCGTCGAAGATTTTCGCGCCGAGCGGTTTTGGCACGATGCCGCGCTCGACCACCATCACCGCGGACGCCTTGTTGATCTCCGACATCCAGAAGAAGCGGTCGCGCGGTGCTGCGAGCGAAGGGCTCGCGAGGCTGATCGCCAGCACAAGGCCGATGCCGGCGAGACAGGCGTGCGTCATGATCTCCTCCCGATCGTTTGCCGCCTTATACCGCAGCAATTCGCGCCCGCCAGCGCAAGGCAGCCATGACGGGCCTCCATTGATCTCGCTGTCGGGATCAGCTTGATTGCCTCGACCGCGCGCCAGAGAGCGACGGCGAGGAGGAGACATGAAGAACCGCATTACCGGCCGCTCGGCCTTCCTGGCGCTGCTCAAGGACGAGGGCATCACCCATCTGTTCGGCAATCCCGGCACCACCGAACTGCCGATCATGCACGCGCTGAAGGATCATCCCGACCTCACCTATGTGATGGCGATGCAGGAGAGCCTGGTGGTCGCGATCGCCGACGGCTACTCGCGCGCCTCCGGCAAGCTGGTCGCCTGCAACGTCCATGTCGCGCCCGGCCTCGGCAACGCGCTGGGCTCGCTGTTCAACGCGCGCATTCACCGGCACGCCGATGATCCTGACCGCCGGCCAGCAGGAGCAGGGCCACGGCCTGATGGAGCCGGTGCTGTACGGCCCGCTGGTGCAGATGGCCGAGCCGCTGGTGAAATGGGCGGTCGAGGTGACGCGTCTGGAGGACCTGCCGCGCATCGTGCGCCGCGCCGCCAAGATCGCGACCACGCCGCCGACCGGTCCCGTCTTCATCTCGCTGCCGGGCGACATCCTCAATTCGGAGGCCGGCATCGAGCTCGGCCGCTCCACCCGCGTCGACACCCGCGTCAAGCCGTCCGATGAAAGCCTGCAGGCGCTGGTCGCGCGGATCCTGAAAGCGCAGCGGCCGGTGATCATCGCCGGCGACGAGATCGTCAAAAGCGACGCGCTGCAGGAAGCAGCGCAGTTCGCCGAGACGCTGGGCGCGCCGGCCTATCAATGCTCGACGCCCTATGGCGCGCATTTCCTGTCCGAAAGCCCGTGCTTCATGGGCGCGCTGTCGCGCCTGCAGAAGCAGGTGCGCGAGGTGCTGTCGCCCTACGATCTCATGATCGTGCTCGGCGCCGATCCCTTGCGCATGAGTGTCTACAGCGAGGTCGATCCGATGCCGGACGGCATGGGAATCGTGCAGGTCGGCCTGGTCGACTGGGACCTCGCCAAGAATTACGGCGCCGAGATCGCGCTGAAGGCCGACGTCAAGGAGACGCTGCGCGCGCTCGTTCCCGCGCTGAAGGCGGCCGGCGGCAGCGCGCTCGAGAGCCGCGCCAAGAAGGGCGTCGCCGATCTCGCAGCGAAGAACTGGAGCGCGCGGCGCAAGCCGCTGATGGAGCAGATCGCGAAGTCAGCCGCGCAAGTCGCCGATCGAACCGGATTATCTCTCGCTGCAGGTCGTCGAGGCGATGCCCGACAACGCGATCCTGGTCGACGAAGGCCTGACCTCCGGCCGCCAGCTGCTGTCGCTGCGGCCGCATCGCGACCGCTACGGCTATCACGCGCTGGCCTCCGGCGGCATCGGCTGGGGACTTCCTGCGTCTGTCGGCGTCAGCCTCGCCAATCCCGACCGGCCGGTGGTGTGCTACTCCGGCGACGGCAGCGCGATGTATTCGATCCAGTCGCTATGGACCGCCGCACATCACAAGCTGCCGCTCAATGTCGTGATCTGCAACAATGGCGGCTACCGCATCATCAAGCAGCGGCTGCTCTCGTTCCATGGCGACGACAATTACATCGGCATGGATTTCGTCGATCCGCCGGTGGATTTCTCTGGGCTCGCGAAGTCGCTCGGGCTCGAGGCGATCAGGATCACCGATCCCGCCGAGCTGAAGCCGAAACTTTCGGACGCGTTCAAGCGTCCCGGCGCCAAGCTGATCGAGGTGGTGTTGAACAATTCGGTGAATTGACGGTTCGTCATTGCGAGGAGCCAGCGGGTCCGGCCGCTTGGCGGCCCGATGACAGGCTCCGCGAGGCAATCCATAGCACCACAAGCGGATGGATCCGGATTGCTTCGCTTCGCTCGCAATGCGATCGAGCGCGGGACACGCGCTACTCCGCCGCCCTTGCCCTTAACCTCGGCCGGTACTGCGCGGCCGGATGCGGCGCAGCGAGACGCGCGCGGCCCTTGCCGAACAGTTTTTCGCGCAAGGTGCCCTCCGCATACGCGCGCTTGTAGCGCCCGCGCCTCGTCAACTCAGGCACCAGCATGTCGGCGATGTCCTCGAAGTCGCCGGGCGAGACCGCAAAGGGCATGTTGAGGCCGTCGACATCGGTCGCTTCGAACCACGCCTCGATCTCGTCGGCGACGCGCTCGGGCGTGCCGACGATCACGGGTCCGATGCCGCCGATGCCGACATGTTCGGCGACCTCGCGCACGGTCCAGACCCGATCGGGATCGGCGCGGGTGATGTTGTCCATCGCGCTGCGGCCGGCATCGTTGTTGACATGACGCACTTCCTGGTCCAGCGCCATAGGTCGAGAAGTCGACGCCGGTCCAGCCCGACATCAGGGTCAGCGCGCCCTCGGGGCTGATGTGGCGGCGATAGTCCTCGTATTTCGCCTTCGCCTTGGCCTCGGTCTCGCCGAGGATCACCGTGAACATGCTGAACATCAAAATCTCGCGCGGATCGCGGCCGCACTTCGCGGCCAGCTCGCGAATCCCTGCCACGCGCGGCGCGATCACCTTGGCCGATGGGCCCGACATGAAGACGCATTCGGCGTGCTGTGCGGCGAACTGCCGGCCGCGCGGCGAGGTGCCGGCCTGGTACAGCACCGGCGTGCGCTGCGGCGAGGGTTCGGCGAGATGGATCGCATTGAGCGTGATAGTTTGCGCCCTCATGGGTGACGCGATGCACCTTCGACGGATCGGTGAAGATGCCGCGCGCGCGGTCGCGGATCGCGGCGTCGTCTTCCCAGCTTCCTTCCCAGAGCTTGTAGACCACCTCCATATATTCGTCGGCGATGTCGTAGCGGTCGTCATGCGCGGTCTGCTTGTCCTTGCCGGCGCCGCGCGCGGCGCTGTCGAGATAGCCGGTGACGACGTTCCAGCCGATCCGCCCTTCGGTCAGATGGTCGAGCGTCGACATCCGCCGCGCAAACGGGTAGGGCGGCTCGAACGAGAGATTGCTGGTGACGCCGAAGCCGAGATGCTTGGTCACCGCGGCCATCGCCGAGATCAGCAGCAGCGGCTCGTTCGCCGGCGTCTGCGTCGCATACTTCAGCGCCGCGTCGGGGCTGTTGCCGAACACGTCGTAGACGCCGAGCACGTCGGCCAGGAACAGCCCGTCGAAACGGCCGCGCTCCAGCGCCCTGGCGAGATCGAGCCAGTAGGGCAGGCGGTTATATTCGGCCGTGCGGTCGCGCGGATGGGTCCACAGCCCCGGCGATTGATGCGCCACGCAATTCATGGCGAAGGCGTTGAGCCGGATTTCCTTGGTCATGCGCGCGACTTGCGGTTAGCGCCCGGCCTGCTTGAACGGCAGTTGCGCGTCCGCAGGCGGCGCGACATGGGCGACGTTGAGGGTCATCGAGACCACGTCGTAATAGCCGCTGACCGCGATCAGGTCCATCACGCCGTTCTCGCCGAACTTGTCCACCGCCTTGGCATAGATGCCGTCGTCGACATGATGATCCCGGCGAAGCTGGGTGGCGAACTCCCAGACGATGGCCTCGTCGTCCTTCATCTTGTCGGGCTTCTTGCCGGCGCCGATCGCGGCGACGATATCGGGATCGAGCCCGGCCTTGATCGCAAGCGGCGCATGCGCGAACCACTCATAGGTCGAGCCCCAATGCTGCGCGGTCATGATGATCGCCATCTCGTTGAGGCGCTTGTCGAGCGAGGTGTTGAAGCGGACATATTCGCCGACCTTCTGCAGGCGGTCGGCGAGCTCCGGGCTGCGCAGCCAGGCATTGAACGGGCCGCTCATGCGCTGGCGAGGTCCGGACATGATGGCGTCCGCCACCGCGCGCTGCTGCGGCGTCATCTTGTCCAGCGGGATTTCCGGAAAACGCTCGCCGGTCAGGGCCAAGGCGGAGCCCGCAAACAGCAGGCAAACGGCAGTCGCGCGCAGCAAGGTCTTCATGGCTCTCTCCCTGATCGCGCCCGGTCTCATCGCCGGGCTATGGGCGGAATTGTTGCACTACGGCAGGCTTTGGCAAGGCAAATCGACGAAAGTTTCGCCACCCGAAATTCATGCCCTGTTGCGTCCCGATGCCAGCCCTCTAGGATCAGGCTTGGGGAGATCATTCCATGCAAGATGTATCGTTCGGCTTTCAGGCGGCGGCCTCGGATGTGGCCGGGGTTCCCGACGCCCAGCTCTATCGCGACATGATGTCGGATTGCGAGCTGGGTCACCGGCTCGGCTACGACGCGGCGTGGCTGCTGGAGCATCATTTCAGCGACTATTACCCGACGCCGAGCCCGCTCCTGATGATGGCGCATATCGCGGCGAAATTTCCCGACCTGTCGCTCGGGACCTCGGTGCTGGTGCTGCCCTGGTATCATCCGCTGCGGCTCGCCGAAGAGATCGCGATGCTCAACATGCTGACCCGAGGCACCCTGCATCTCGGCATCGGGCGCGGCACGGCGCGGATGGAATACAACGCCTACAACATCGACATGAACGAGGGCCGCGCGCGCTTCGCCGAAGTCTTCAAAATCGTCGAGCAGGGGCTTTCGGGAAAACCCTTCAGCTATCACGGCAGGTTCTGGAACATCGAGCAGCCGATCCGCATCCGCCCCGAGCCCGGCGACAAGAAGGTCGCCTTCTATGGCGCGATCGGCAGTCCGGCCAGCGCCGAGGTGATGGGCGACCTCGGTATTCCGCCGATCTGTCTCTCGACCTTCCCCGACGGCCTGCTGGTGAAAATCCTCGATCGCTGGCGCGCGCGTGCCGGCGCAAAAGCGAACAACGCCATTCTCCCGATCTCGGTGAAAATGTTCATCGCCGACACCGACGAGGAGGCGCGCGAGATGGGCCGCCGCTATTACCCGCCCTATTTCGCGCTGCAGGCCGATCACTACGAGGCGGACGCCGATCCCTGGACGAACATTCCGGAATATGCCGACTTCAGCCGGATGTTCGCCAATCTGCGCAAGATGACAGATCCGGCGGAGCTCGGACCGTTCCTCGATTCCAACCTGATCGGCACCCCCGAGACAATCTGCAAGCGCATCGATGCCCTGATCGGGCTCGGCTTCAACTACTTCATGGTGTCGTCGGCGACGCCGGGCACGCCGCGCGCCGTCCGTCAGCACATGATGACCCGCTTTGCCGAACAGATCTGCCCGCGTTACTCCAGCGCGATGCGAAAGGGCCGTGCCGCATGAGGGCCGACGCCATCGCCAATGTCCGCCAACAATTTGCGTCGGGCGACTTTCTGCAAACGCTGGCGCGCCGCGTTGCCTACAAGACCGAGAGCCAGAGCACCGGTCGCGAGAAGGAACTGCGTGCCTATCTTGAAATGGAGATGCGCCCGTCCTTTGCCGAGCTCGATTTCGAGAGCCGACTGGTGGAATCGCCGAGCGGCAAGTCGCCGTTCCTCGTCGCCGAGTATCGCGAGGATGCGCGGCTTCCGACCGTGCTGGTCTACGGCCATGGCGATGTGGTCCCGGGCATGGAAGGCGAATGGCGCGGCGGGCTCGATCCCTGGGCGACCACGACGATCGGCAACCGCGTCTATGGCCGCGGCACCGCCGACAACAAGGGCCAGCACTCGATCAATCTCGCCGCACTTCGCGCGGTGCGCGACGCGCGCGGCGGCAAGCTCGGCTTCAACGCCAAATTCCTGGTCGAGATGGGCGAGGAGATCGGCTCGCCCGACCTCAACAAAGTCTGCGCGTCCTTGCGCGACGAGTTGAAGGCCGATCTGCTGCTCGCCTCCGACGGCCCGCGGCTCGCCGCCGACCGGCCGACCATCTTCCTCGGCTGCCGCGGCGGCATCCGCATCCATCTCGATGTGAATCTGCGCGATGGCGGCCATCATTCCGGCAATTGGGGCGGCGCTGCTTGCCAATCCCGCGACGATCCTCGCGAACGCGATCGCGACGCCTGGTCGACGGCCACGGCCGCATGAAGCTCGAGGCGCTGAAGCCGCCGCGGCTGACCAACCAGGTCGCGCAGCATGCTCGCCGATGTCGAGATCAAGCCGACCGCCGGACGAGCCGGCGCTGTCGGAGAATTGGGGCGAGGACGGCTTGTCGGCCGCCGAGCGGGTCTATGCCTGGAACACGCTCGAAGTGCTGGCGATGTCATCGGGCAATATCGATCATCCCGCGAACGCGATTCCCGGCCACGCCCGCGCCATCCTGCAACTGCGCTTCGTGGTCGGCACCAGATACGAGCAGTGTCGTCGACGCCGTGCGCGCGCATCTGCACGCCAACGGCTTTCCCGATGGTCGAGGTCAGCGCCACCCAGAGCTTCATTGCCTCCCGCACCGATTTCGACAGCCCCTGGATCAAATGGGCGGCGGACTCGATCAGGCAAACCACCGGCAAGGCGCCCGCGGTGTTGCCGAATTTCGGCGGCTCGCTGCCGAACGATGTGTTTTCCGAAACGTTGGGATTACCGACGATCTGGGTGCCGCATTCCTATCCCGGCTGCTCGCAGCATGCGCCGGACGAGCACATCCTGCTCGATGTCACCGAAGAGGCGCTCGGCATCATGGCGGGGCTGTTCTGGGATCTCGGCGAGATCAGGAAGTAGCGGGGAGGGGACATCGGCAATGGCTTTGGCACACGCGGAAGCACCGACATCGCGCCGTCGCGCGGCAAGAACGTCACCAGGCTCGTGGTCGCGACCTCGCTCGGCAATGCGCTCGAATGGTTCGACATCTCGGTCTATGCCTATTTCGCGGTCTATCTCTCCAAGGCGTTCTTCCCCACCGGCGACCCGACGACGTCCTTGCTGCTGACCTTCGGCACCTTCGCGCTGACATTCCTGGCGCGGCCGGTCGGCGGCGTGCTGCTCGGCACCTATGCCGACCGCTACGGCCGCAAGGCGTCGCTGCTGCTGTCGATCGCGATGATGACCTGCGGCACGCTGGCGGTGGCGTGCATGCCGACCTTCGCGCAGATCGGCGTGCTGGCGCCGCTGCTCGTGATCGTCGCCCGCCTGGTGCAGGGCTTTTCGGCCGGCGGCGAGTTCGGCAGCTCGACCGCGTTCCTGGTCGAGCACATGCCGGGCCGGCGCGGCTTTGTCGCGAGCTGGCAATTCGCAAGCCAGGGCATCAGCTCGCTGCTCGGCTCCGGATTCGGTGCTGCTGCTGTCGTCGACCTTGAGCGAGGCCGAGTCTGGAGAGCTGGGGCTGGCGCATTCCGTTCCTGTTCGGCGTGCTGATCGGTCCGGTCGGCCTCTACATCCGCAGCAAGATCGACGACGCCACCGCGCCGCCGGCCGACAAGAACGATACGCCGGTCCGCAATGTCTTCATGGAGCAGAAGTTTCGCGTGTTGCTCGCGGTCGGCGTGATCGCGACCGCAACCTCGGTCAATTACCTCATCATCTACATGCCGACCTATGTGGTCAAAACGCTGCACCTGCCGCCGACCATCGGTTATCTCGCGGCCTTTGCCGCCGCCATCGCCGGCATCACGCTCAATCCCGTAGCCGGCGTCATCTCCGACCGGGTCGGACGCACGCGTTACATCATCACGGTGGGCGTCGTGTTGCTGCTTGCGATCTTCCCGGTGTATCTCGCTGCTTTCCGGCAAGCCGTCCGGCGCGGTCATCGTGCTCGCCGTGCTGCTGCTCGGCTCGCTCAAGGCGCTCTATCTCGGCGCGTCGGCCGCGCTGATGTCCGAGCTGTTTCCGGCTTCCACCCGCGCGACCGGTCTGGGGCTGAGCTACAATATCGGCGTCACCGCCTTCGGCGGCTCGGGACCGGCGATCGTGACCTGGCTCGGCTCGTTCGCGCTGATCGGCGACCTCGCGCCGGGCTATTATCTGACGGCGGTGTGCCTGTTCAGCCTTTGGGCCCTGATCACCATCCGAAGACAGGGGGCCGACCGCTATACCTGACACGGATAACGGGACATTTGGCCGCCAAAAGTCACATTCTATTCTGGCCCGGTTTGTGCTTGCATTCCGGCCGATCATCCAAGTGGGGAGTTAACGAATGAAACGATTGCAGATTTTGGGCCTTGCGCTCGCAGCCTCGTTTGGCGTGAGCCAGGCCTGCGCCGAGGACTTGACCGGGACCTTGAAGAACATCAAGGAGACCGGCGCGATCACGCTCGGCTTCCGCGATTCCTCAATTCCGTTCTCCTATCTCGACGACAACCAGAAGCCGGTCGGCTTCGCCATGGACATTTGCTACAAGATCGTCGACGCCGTGAAGAAGGAGCTCAAGCTCGACAAGCTCGAGGTCAAGCTCAATCCGGTGACCTCGGCGACGCGCATTCCGCTGATGGCGAACGGCACCATCGATCTCGAATGCGGCTCGACCACCAACAATGCCGAGCGGCAGAAACAGGTCGCCTTCACCAACACGCATTTCCTCACCGCCAGCCGCTACGTGTTCAAGAAGGCGAGCAACATCAAGCTCGATCGACGACCTCAAGGGCAAGACGGTGGTCTCGACCGCCGGCACCACCAACATCAAGCAGCTCACCGAAGCCAACGCCGCGAAGAATCTCAACATCACCATCGTTCCGGCCAAGGATCACGCCGAGGCGTTCCTGATGGTGGAGACCGATCGTGCCGCCGCCTTCGTGATGGACGACATCCTGCTCGCGAGCCTGGTCGCCGGCTCGAAGTCGCCGGGCGACTACGTCATCTCCAAGGACGCGTTCTCCAAGCCCGAGCCCTACGGCATCATGCTGCGCAGGGACGATCCTGCCTTCAAGAAGGTGGTCGATGCGGCGACGGCTGCGGTCTACACCTCCGGCGAGGGTGCAGAAGCTCTACGACAAATGGTTCACTGCGAAGATTCCGCCGAAGGGTCTGAACCTCAACACGCCGATCGGGCCGGAGCTGAAGGCGGAGTTCGCCAAGCCGTCGGATTCGCCGGATCCGGATTCCTACAAGGCGATGTGAGGATTGAGTGTGATCTCAGTGCCGCATCGGCGGTGCGTTCCCTCCCCCCTTGCGGGGGAGGGTTGGGGAGGGGGGTATACTACGAGCATCCGCTTGCGCGGTACCCCCACCCCCAACCCCTCCCCGCAAGGGGGGAGGGGAGCAGAGCGATCCCGCGGATCGCTCCGTGAACATTCGCCGAGAGCCACGTGAACTATCACTGGAACTGGCACATCTTCTTCGAGCCGAACCCGATGGGGACCGGCAACTATCTCGACATGCTGCTGGCGGGGCTGGTGCTCACCATCAAGACCGGCGTGCTGGCCTGGATCATCGCGCTCGCCTTCGGCCTCGTGATCGGCGTGCTGCGCACCTTGCCGTCGCGGACCGCGTCCGTGATCGGCTTTGCCTACGTCGAATTCTTCCGCAACATGCCGCTCCTGGTGCAGCTGTTCCTGTGGTTCTTCGTGCTGCCGGAGCTGCTGCCGCGCGCCGCCGGGCTGTGGCTGAAGCAATTGCCGAACGCGCCGTTCTGGACGGCCGCGATCGGCGTCGGCCTGTTCATGTCGGCGCGCGTCGCCGTGCAATTGCAGGCCGGCATCGGCTCGCTGCCGCGCGGGCAGCAGATGGCCGCCACCGCGCTCGGGCTCACCACGGTGCAGACCTATCGCTACGTGCTGCTGCCGATGGCGTTCCGCATCATCCTGCCGCCGCTGACCTCGGAGTTCCTCAACACCATCAAGAACACCGCGGTCGCCATCACCATCGGCCTGCTCGAATTGACCGGCGAGGCGCGCTCGATGGAGGAGTTTTCGTTCCAGGTGTTCGAGGCGTTCACCGCCGCGACGCTGATGTACCTGCTGCTGAACGTCATCGTCGTGACCGCGATGCGGTTGATCGAGCGCCGCGTCGCGATCCCCGGCTACATCACGGGGAAATAGCGCGATGTTCGGCAATTTCGATTTCGACGTCATCCGCCGCTCGCTGGGCTACCTGTTTTATGAGGGCATGACATTCACGGTCATGCTGACGGCGCTGTCCGCGACCGGCGGCCTGATCGTCGGCACGCTGATCGCGCTGATGCGGCTGTCCGGCTATCGCCTGCTCGGACGGATCGCCGGGCTCTATGTCGACTTCATCCGCTCGCTGCCGCTGGTGCTGGTCATCTTCTGGTTCTATTTCCTCGTTCCCTATATCGGGCAATGGCTGACCGGCGCCTCGCGCCCGATCACGGTCGGCGCGTTCTCCTCCTGCTTGATCACCTTCATCATGTTCGAGGCGGCGTATTTCTCCGAGATCATGCGCGCCGGCATCCAGTCGATCTCGAAGGGACAGCCGGCCGCGGCGCAGGCGCTCGGCCTGAACTATTGGCAGACCATGCGCTACGTCGTGCTGCCGCAGGCGTTCCGCAACATGCTGCCGGTGCTGCTGACCCAGACCATCGTGCTGTTCCAGGACACCTCGCTGGTCTACGTGCTGTCGATCACCGATTTCCTCGGCGCCGCCAGCAAGGTCGCGCAGCGCGACGGCCGGCTGGTCGAGATGTATCTGTTCGCGGCGCTGGTCTACTTCACGATTTCCTGCGTCGCCTCCTTCGGCGTGCGCCAGCTGCAGTCGCGCATCGCGGTGATGCGCTAACGAGAGCCCCATGATCGAGATCAGCCACGTCAACAAATTCTACGGCACGGCCTTTCAGGCGCTGAAGGATTGCACCACCTCGGTCGCCAAGGGCGAGGTCGTGGTGGTCTGCGGTCCCTCGGGTTCGGGCAAGTCGACGCTGATCAAATGCGTCAATGCGCTGGAGCCGTTCCAGAGCGGCGACATCACCGTCGACGGCATCAAGGTCAACGATCCCAAGACCGATCTGCCCAAGCTGCGCGCCCGCATCGGCATGGTGTTCCAGCATTTCGAGCTGTTTCCGCATCTGCGCATCGCCGACAATCTCTGCCTGGCGCAGGAGAAGGTGCTGGGCCGCGATCGCGACGCGGCGATGGCGAAAGCGCATGAAGCTGCTGGAGCGCGTCGGGCTGAAGGAGCAGGCGAACAAATATCCGGCGGAGCTCTCCGGCGGCCAGCAGCAGCGCGTCGCGATTGCGCGCGCGCTCGCCATGGACCCGATCGCCATGCTGTTCGACGAGCCGACCTCGGCGCTCGATCCCGAGATGATCAGCGAGGTGCTGGACGTCATGGTCGACCTCGCGCGCGAGGGCATGACCATGATGGTGGTGACCCACGAGATGGGTTTCGCCAACAAGGTCGCCGACCGCGTGATCTTCATGGACCGCGGCGAGATCGTGGAGGACGCGGCCAAGGCCGATTTCTTCGGCAAGCCGCGCAGCGATCGCGCGCAAAAATTCCTGTCGAAGATTTTGTCGCACTAACGCCTCGTCATTCCGAGCGCAGCGAAGCAATCACATCGGCTCGTGGCACCATGGATATGCATTCTCGCGGCTCTGCCATTGGGCCGGCCCGGAATGACGAGGCTATATGAGGCGTCAGCGTCGACAATTCGCGCTATCCGCTCTTTCAGTTCAGGAGATTCCACTTTGGACTCGATCGCTTACGTCAATGGCTCCTTCGTGCCGCTCTCGGAGGCCAAGGTCTCGATCCTCGACCGCGGCTTCCTGTTTGCCGACGGCATCTACGAGGTCTCCGCGGTGCTGGACGGCAAGCTGGTCGACAACGCCTCGCATCTGGCGCGGCTGGAGCGCTCGGTCGGCGAGATTTCGCTTGCCGTTGCCGGAGAGCATCGAGCGCATCATCGAAATCCAGAAGGAGCTGATCGCGCGCAACAAGCTCGACGCCGGCCTCGTCTATCTCGAGGTGACGCGCGGCGCCGACAAGGGCCGCGACTTCGCCTTTCCGAAGGGCGACGTCAAGCCGACGCTGATCATGTTCACCTCGGTCAAGGACATCGTGAACGCGGAGTCGGCCGAAGACCGGCATCGGCGTGATCACCGTGCCCGACATCCGCTGGACGCGGCGCGACATCAAGAGCGTGGCGCTGCTGGCGCAGGTGCTGGCCAAGCAGGCCGCGGCGGAAGCCGGCGCGGGCGAGGCCTGGATGATCGAGGACGGCAAGGTGACCGAAGGCGGATCGTCCTCGGCCTTCATCCTGACCCAGGACGACGTCATCGTCACCCGCCGGAACGGCAGCGAAATCTTGCCGGGCTGCACCCGCAAGGCGGTGGTGAAGCTCGCGGAAGAACGCCAGCTCCGGGTCGAGGAGCGGGCGTTCTCGGTCGACGAAGCCTTGAAGGCCAAGGAGGCCTTCATCACCAGCGCGTCGTCCTTCGTGCAGGCGGTGGTCACCATCGACGGCAAGCGGGTGGCCAACGGCAAGCCGGGACCGATGACCAGCCGCCTTGCGCGAAATCTACATCGATTTCGCGCCGCGCCACCGCGACCTGATCAGGCCGCGGTCGCCGACGCGCTGACCTTCACCGGCGGTATCGCGCGGAAGGCGATCGAGAGCCTGTTCCAGGTGTTGATGGCCCCGATCAGCATGGTCAGGTTGACGGTCTCGGCCTCCGAGAAGTGCGCGCGCACCTCGTTGTAGACATCGTCGGGCGCATGCGTCTCCGAGATCAGCGTCACCGCCTCGGTCCAGGCCAGCGCCGCGCGCTCGCGATCGGTGTAGCAGGGCGCCTCGCGCCAGGCGTTGAGCAGATAGAGCCGCTGCTCGGTCTCGCCGCGCTTGCGGGCGTCCTTGGTGTGCATGTCGATGCAGAAGGCGCAGCCGTTGATCTGCGACGCGCGGGTCTTGACCAGTTCCATCAGCGACTGTTCGAGCCCGCTGGACGGATCTGGTTTTCCAGCGCCATCAGCGCCTTCATCGTGTCGGGGGCGGCCTGGTAGAAGTTCATGCGGGGTTTCATGGTCGGTCTCCTTTGCTGGGGGTGAGAGGTGTCAATGGGCGCCGCCGGCGTCAAGATGGCCGGGCTTCTTCAGCATCAATGCGGCGATCAGGGCGACGATCAGCGCGACGCCGAGCAGATAGAAGGTATCGCTGAAGGCGAGGATGAAGGCCTGCTTCTGCACGATCTTGCCGATCGCGACATAGGCGCGGTGTGCGGCATCGACGCGGTCGATCACGCCGTGGTTCATGAAATATTGCGTGAGCTGGTCGAGCCGGTTCCGCGTCGCCTGCTCGAACAGGATGACGGACTGCGACAGCACGTTGGAGTGATACTGCTCGCGCTTGGTGAGCAGTGTCTGCAGCGCGGCGATGCCGATCGCGCCGCCGAGGTTGCGCATCATGTTGAACAGCGCGGAAGCGGAAGCCGCGTTCTCGGCCTCGATGCCGGCGGTCGCGACCGCCGACAGCGGCGCGAAACACAGGGCCTGGCCGACCGCGCGGACCACGTTGGGCCAGAACAGCTGGTCGGTGGCGTAGTCGTTGGTCATGAAGATGTTCATGAAGTTGGAGCCCGCGAACAGCGCGAAGCCGACGGCGATGATGATGCGGGCGTCGAACCGCTGCATCAGCCGCGGCACCAGCGGGATCAGCACGAGCTGCGGCAGGCCGGTCCAGGCCAGCACCATGCCGATCTGCTCGGAATTGTAGCCCTGGATGCGCGCGAGATAGACCGGCAGGATGAAGACCGAGCCGTACAGCGCGATGCCGAGCAGGAAGTTGGCGAGCAGGCCGAAACCGAAATTGCGGCGGACCAGCAGGCGCAGGTTCAACAGCGGCTTGTTGCTGGTCAGCTCGATGATGACGAACAGCGTCAGCGCGACCGCGGCGATGACCGCGAGGCGGACGATGAAGGGCGAGCCGAACCAGTCGTCCTTGTTGCCTTCCTCCAGCACGGTCTGCAGCGCGGAGAGCCCGATCGCCATGGTGGCGATGCCCGGCCAGTCGCCGTCGCGCAGCAGCGACAGCTTCATCGGCTCGGCTTCCAGCGAGACGAACAGCATGCCGATCATGATCGCGCCCGGCACCAGATTGACATAGAAGATGTACTCCCAGCCGAAATTCTCGGTGAGATAGCCGCCGATGGTCGGGCCGATCGCCGGCGCGAAGGTCGCGGACACCGCGAACAGCGCAAGCCCGATCGGCTGCTTGGCCTTCGGCAGCAGCGTGATGATCAGCGTGAACGCCATCGGGATCAGCACGCCGCCGGTAAAGCCCTGCACGGCGCGGAGCGCGATCATCTGCGGCAGGTCCTGCGCGAAGGCGCAGGCCGCGGAGAACAGCAGGAACAGGACGGCGTTGGTGAGCAGATAGATGCGGACCGAGAACACCCGCGCGAGCCAGCCGGACAGCGGGATCACCACGATCTCGGCGATCAGATAGGAGGTCGAGATCCAGCCGCCGTCGTCGATCCCGGCGCCGATCGCGCCCTGGATGTCGGCGAGCGAGGCGTTGACGATCTGGATGTTCAGCACCGCCATGAAGGCGCCGAGGGTGGCGCCGATCACCGCGATCCAGGTTTTGGCGGAGACCGAAGGCGCCGCCGGGCTCGCGGCCGGAGAGGTTCGGCTGCGGGAGCGTTTCCGACGGTGGCTTGAAGCGCGGTCATGTTCGTCTCCTCTGCCTCAGTCAGACCGTAGATTATGTCGCGGGTTTCGATAATCAGGGAAAACGTGGAAGGATTATCCAGTATAACTGGAAGATGCTTGCCAGAGCGGTCCTAGCTGCGCGGCTCTGCCCGCGGGATGCCATCCGCTTCGCAGTCTCGCGCTCGGCAACGACGGCCGACTTGGTGTCGACGGTCGGCACCGCCGACATGCCGGGCCGCAGCAGGCCGTTGAGATTGTGATCGTCGAGCACGATCTTCACCGGCACGCGCTGCACGATCTTGGTGAAATTGCCGGTGGCGTTGTCCGGCGGCAGCAGCGCGAATTCCAGGCCGCTGGCCGGCGACAGGCTGTCGACATGGCCCTTCAACATCGTGCCGTGGAAGCTGTCGACCTTGAGCTCGACCGGCTGGCCGTTGCGCACATGGGTCAGCTGCGTCTCCTTGAAATTGGCGACGACATAGACCTGGTCCAGCGGCACCACCGCCATCAGCTGCGTGCCGGCCTGCACATACTGGCCGACCCGCAGCGTGCGCGCGCCGACCGTGCCATCGACGGGCGCTGATGATCTGCGTGTAGGACAGATTCAGTTCCGCCTGCTGCTCGACCGCGCGGGCATGGTCGAGCTGTGCAACGGCCTTGGCACGCTCGGTGGCAAGCACCTCGATCTTCTTGTTGGCGGCGAGCAGGCCGGACTTGCCCTGCTGCAATTGCGCGGTCTGCGCGCGAAGCGTCGCGTCGGTCTGCTGGGCGCGCTGCACGGTGCCGGAGCCCGACTTCATCAGATTGTCGTAGCGGGCCTGCTCTTCCTGCGCGAATTTGAGGTTGGCTTCGGCGGCGTCGACCTCGGCGGCCTGCTGCTGGATCAGCGGCTCCTGCAATTCGATCTGCGCGTTGAGATTCTTCACCGCGGCTTCGGACGCCGCGACGTCGGCCTTGGCCTGGTTCAGCGCAGTCCGGAAATCGCGGTCGTCGATCCGCGCCAGCAACTGCCCGGCCTTGACCGGCTGGTTGTCGCCGACCAGCACCTGGTCGATGTAACCGGAGACTTTCGGCGCGATGATCGTGGAGTCCGCCTTCACATAGGCGTCGTCGGTGCTCTCGAGATAACGGCCGGTCGTGAAATAGTAGTGGCCGAAGTCGGCGGCGCCGGCGACGCCGAGGGTCAGCGCCAGCGCGAGCGCGGCGCGCCTGATCGCCTGACGTGACGGCTTCAGGCCGATTTTTGAAGTTTTTTCAGTGACATACGAAGCGCTCGACATGGCATCCTCACCGATCTCGCCAAGGTCCTTCTGGCGTGGTCTCAAGATGCACTGTCTCCCGCGCGGTGATAATCTAGTAATATATGGAAAGATTATCCAGTCAGGGTAGATAATAGAAGGTACCGGTTATGGACCGCCTGACCAGCCTCACCGCCTTCGTCCGGGTCGTCGACAACGGCGGGTTTTCCGCCGCCGGCCGCAAGCTCAACATGTCCACCACCATGGTGAGCAACCATGTTCAGGCGCTGGAGGAGCGGCTCGGCGTGCGGCTGCTCAACCGCACCACGCGCAAGGTCAGTCTCACCGAAGTCGGCCGCGCCTATTACGACCGTTGCATCCAAATCCTTGCCGATATCGAGCAGGCCGACGACATCGCCGGCGCGCTGCAGTCGACGCCGCGCGGCACGCTGCGCATCTACACCAACACCCACATCGTGCAGTTTCTCTCACCCGTGGTCACCGAATTTCTTGCCGCCCATGCCGAGGTGAAGGTCGACCTCACCATCGGCGAACGCAATGTCGACATGATCGAGGAGAGTTACGACATCGCGGTGCGCATGCTGCCACCACCCGATTCAAGCCTGATCGTGCGCAGCCTTGCAACCTGGCGTCATGTGCTGTGCTGCTCGCACGATTATCTGGAGAAGCACGGTCGGCCGGCGACGCTATCCGAACTCGCCGAGCGCAACTGCATCCGTCACGCCAGCTATCCTTATGGCGACGAATGGCATTTTGCCGACCGCAAGGGAGCGCCGGCCTCGGTGAAGGTCGCCGGCAATCTCGTCTCCAATAGCGGCGAGACATTGCACCGCGCCGCGCTTGCCGGCGTTGGCATTTTCCTTGCGCCCGGATTTCTGGTCCATGACGATCTTGAATCAGGCCAGTTGGTTCGGCTGCTGCCGGAATACCGGACGGTCGAATTTTCCATGAATGCGGTCTATCCGCACCGGCATCACCTCTCGGCCAAGGTGCGGACCTTCATCGATCTGCTGGTCCGCCACGCCGCCGAGCAGCAGAAGCTGATCAATCCTTATTCGTGAGGTGTCATCTGGATCAGCACTGTGCAACAGTTTCGATGCAATAAATTGGCCCGGATGACCCGCACTGCCGCACCCCTGATTGCCTTGTTGACGTCGTCTCTCGCTCGCGCCCGTTGCGCAAGGAGAGACGGCGGCGTTCGGGCCGCCGCCGGGCGCGAAACTGTCGGTCGAAAAGCTCGGCGCCATCGCCGATTTCATCAATGGCGAAATCGCCGCGCAGCGGATTCCCGGCGCGATCGTGCTGGTGCAGCAGCACGGCAAGCCGGTCTACCTGAAATGGTTCGGCCTGCGCGATCCCGACAAGGGGACGCCAATGACGGAAGACGCGATCTTTCCGATCCATTCCGTCACCAAGACCATCACCAGCGTCGCCGCGATGATGCTGGTCGATCGCGGCAGGATCGCGCTCGACGATCCCGTCAGCAAATACATCCCCTCGTTCGCGGATCAGAAGGTCGGCGTCGAGCGCAAGGACGACAGCGGCAAGACCATCCTTGACCTTGTGCCGCCGCGCCGGCCCATGACGGTCAGGGATTTGCTGCTGCACACTTCGGGGATCACCTACGGCTTCTACGGCGAGGGCCTGGTCAAGTCGGCCTATGACGGCATCTATCTCGGCGATTTCGACAATGCCGGCTTTGCCGAGCGCATCGCCAAAGTGCCGCTCGCCGAGCAGCCGGGCACGCTGTGGGATTACGGCCATTCGGCCGACATTCTCGGCCGCGTCGTGGAAGTGGCCTCCGGCCAGTCGCTCTATCAGTTCGAGAAGCAGAATCTGTTTGATCCGCTTCGGTATGACAACGACGAAATTCTTCCTGACCGATCCGGCCGAGCGCGCGCGCTATGCGCAGCCGCTGCCGAAAGATCGCCATGTCGAGCGTAACTCGCTCGATGTCACGCGCTGGGAATCCGGCGGCGGCGGCCTGGTCTCGACCATTGCCGATTTCGCCCGCTACGGGCAAATGCTGCTCAATGGCGGTTCGCTCGACGGCAAGACCTATCTCGGTGCGGCGACATTCAAGGCCATGACCACGGATCACGTCGGCCCGGGCGCCGGCGTCGCGCGCAATTACTTCTATTATCCCGGCGACGGTTTCGGCTTCGGCTATGGTTTTGGCGTCCGCACCGATCCCGGCTTTGCAATTCCGTCGCCGCCCGGCTCGCTCGGCGAATTCAAATGGGACGGCGCGACCGGCGTCTACATCGTGGTCGATCGCGCGCAGGACATGTTCTTCGTGGTGATGCAGGATTCGCCCTCGGGGCGACAGCATGTCAACCGGACGGTCAAGCAGATCATCTACGACGCGTTCGAGAAGTGAAGCGATGTTGAAGTCCGATACAAACGATCAGACGGTGGCGGCGCACGGGCGCATCGGCCCGCTCGACCGCGCGCGCACCTTCATCACGCTGCTGGTGCTGCTGCATCACTCCGTCGTCAACTACACCCATTTCGGCAACGGCGACAAAGCGCGCTGGCTCGGCTTCGACCTGATCGTGCTGTTCAACGACAGCTTCTTCATGGCCTGCATGTTCCTGATCTCGGGCCTGTTCGTCTGCGAGAGCCTGACCCGGCGCGGGGCACCTCGGAACTTCCTTGCCAATCGCGCCTGGCGGCTCGGCATTCCCTTCCTGGTCTCGATCTTCGTGCTGATGCCGATCGCCTACTACCCGACGTTCCTGCGCTATCATCTGCCGGGAACGACCGACTTCAGCTTCCTTCATTTCTGGGGACGCATCTTCACGGTCGGGCCGTGGCCGTCGGGACCGGCGTGGTTTCTCTGGGTGTTGCTGGCTTTCGATGCGCTGGTCGCATTGCTGTGGTCGGTCGCGCCGGGCGCAATTCGTGCGCTCGGCAACGCAATTCAGGCGCTGCGTTACCGCCCCGGCGTCGCGTTCGTTGCGTTCCTGATCTTCTCGGTGATCGTCTATCTGCCGATGCGGCTCTATTTCGGCGACGCGGCCTGGTATGAACTCGACAACAAATATCCGCTGCCGATCCAGACCAGCCGCATCTTCCTCTATTCCGGCTATTTCCTGGTCGGCGTCGGCATCGGCGCCACCGATCTCCGCTCGGGTATCTTCGCCGAAAATGGCGAACTCGCCGCGCGCTGGAAGATCTGGCTCGGCATCGCGCTCGTCTTCTATGGCGCGATCCTGCTGCTGGTTTACGCGCACCACAATTGGGTCGCCGACTTCAACGCGCCGCCGCTGTCATGGCGCGTAGCTTATGGCCTCGCCTTTGCGCTGTTCAGCGGCGCGATGGCGTTCGCAGAGCCGGGCTTCTTCCTGCGCTTTGCCAAGGCGCCGCTGCGGCTGCTCGATGCGATGCGGCCGAATGCCTACGGCATCTATCCTCACGCACTACATCTTCATCATCTGGCTGCAATATGCCGTCTATGGGCCGGCGCTGGTCGCCGTTCGTCAAATTCGCGATCGTGTTCGTGGGCACGCTGGCGGGGAGTTGGGCGGTGACGGTGTTGCTGCGGAAGATACCGGTTGTTGGAAGGATGATTTAACTCCTCGTCATTGCGAGCGAAGCGAAGCAATCCACCGGTCCGCTTGCGGCGCCATGGATTGCTCGTCGCGGAGCCTGTCATCGGGCCGGCCAAGAGGTCGGACCCGTCGGCTCCTCGCAATGACGATGGAGACGTTACGGCTTCAGCGTCAGCTTCTGCACCCGCCAGTTCAGCAACTCCGCCACGTAAAGCGTGTTCTCCGACGGGCACGCCATGGCGTGGATCCAGCCGAACTGCTTCAGCTGCTTGCCGGACTTGCCGAGCACGCCCAGCACCTTGCCGTCGAGCGAGAGCTTGTAGATGCGGCCGGGCCAGGCGTCCGACGAATACAGCACCTGGTTCGGCGGCGGCGTGATGCAGATCGACCACGGCGAGCCCGGCGCGAAGCGTGCCGCCCGCCATCATCGCCTCGTCCGGGAATCTTGCCGATCGCGGGCCTGGCGTCCGGCGGCACCGGCACGTCGATGACGAACTGCCGCAGGAACTTGCCGTCGCCGTCGAACACCTGGATGCGGTGATTGCCGCGGTCGGCGACATAGACATTGCCGTTGGCGTCGGTCGCGATCGAATGCGGCGTGTTGAACTGGCCCGGCTCCTTGCCGCGGTCGCCCCACGACTTCAGCCAGTTGCCGTCCTTGTCGACCTTGGCGACGCGCGAATTGATGTAGCCGTCGCTGATGAAGGTGTTGCCGGCCTTGTCGAAGGCCACGTCGGTGACCTGGCGGAAGCGGCCATCCTCGGACGGCAGCGGCGGCTTCGGATGCTTCAGCGGCGCGGTGTCCTCGTCGGAGGCTTCCTGCTTGCGGCCGAACACCATCAGCACGCGGCCTTCAGGATCGAACTTGATCACCATGTCCGAGCCCTTGTCGGTGACCCAGATGTTGTCCTGCGGATCCACCTTCACGGTGTGCCGAACGACCAGGCGTAGAGGTTCTTGCCCATCTCGCCGACGAAATTGCCCTTGGCGTCGAACTCGAGCAGCTGCGTCGCCGCGGCGGCATAGGCCGGGCCCGAGGTGTTGCCGCGCGACAGCACGAAGACATGGCCCTTGGAGTTGACGGTGACGCCGGAGGCCTCGCCGAAATACATGTTGTGCGGCAGCCGCAGCGGATTGGGCGCGGAGTCGAAGGCAATGCTCGGCACCGTCTGCTGCGCCAGCGCGGGCGATGCCGCGAGCAGCAATAATCCGATCAGCGCGCGTTTCATGAAGTCCTCCCGGGATGTTTGTTGGCTTTTCTGATGGGCGGCGGATGCTAGTCGATCGCCGGCGTTGGCGTCCAATGATGCACGCGCGGGGCCGTCCGTCGTTCGGCGCATGGCGCACGCTGCAAACTCGCTCTATGAAGGGTCGCATGAAACTCAGATCGATCCTCGTTGCATTCGCGCTTGCAGCATGCACGCTGGCGCTGTCAGTCAACGTCGCTCGCGCCGCCTATCCCGAGCGCATCATCAAGATCGTGGTGCCGTTCGCGCCGGGCGGCGGCACCGACGTGGTTGCGCGCACACTGGCGCAGGAGATGGCCAAAGACCTCGGCGTCTCCGTCATCATCGAGAACAAGCCGGGGGCGGGCACCATCATCGGCACGCAGGCGGTCGCGGCCAGTGAGGGTGACGGCTACACGCTGCTGATGGGCACCTTCGCCAACGCGGTCAATCCGGGCCTTTATGCCAAGCTGCCCTACGACCAGCATCGCGACCTTGCTCCGGTCGCGCTGGTGGCGCGTTCCTTCAGCATTGTCGTGGTCAATCCGGCCTCGCCGATCAAGTCGATCGGCGACCTGATCGCGGCCGCAAAGGCCGCGCCGGATAAATTGTCCTACGGCACCTATGGCACCGGCACCTCGGCGCATCTCGCCGGCGAGCTGTTCAAGCACATGGCCGGGGTCAACCTCACCACCGTGCCCTACAAGGGATCGGCGCCGGCCATCACCGACCTGATCGGCGGCCAGATCCAGGTGATGTTCACCACGGTGGCAAGCTGCGCGTCGCTGGTCGAAGGCGGGCAGTTGCGCGCGCTTGCGGTCACCTCGGCCGAGCGCTCGCCGGCGTTTCGCGAATCTGCCGACCGTCGCCGAAGCTGGCGTGCCCGGTTACGATGCCGAAGCCTGGTACGGCCTCTTCGTTCCCGCCAAGACGCCATCCGAGATCATCGACCGCCTCAACAAGGCCGCGGCCACTGCCGTCCAGGCCGAGGCGTTCAAGAAGCTCAGCGTCAACGAGGGCCTCGTGATGGTCGCGAGTCCGCCAAGCGAACTCGATCGCTACTTCCGTGAGGAAGAGGAGCGCTGGCGCAAGGTCATCCAGGACGCCGGCATCAAGGCCGAGTAACTGTAGTCAGTGTGGGGGCGGCGGCAACCGTCCAAACAGCTTGTCCAGCGCCATTCCGATCGCGAGCAGCCTGCGGTCGCTTCCCGCGGGACCGTCGAGCTCGAGGCCGACCGGCAGCTTGCTGGATGCGCCGAGCGCGATCGGGACCTGGATGCCCGGCACGCCGGCATTGCTGCCGGGATCGGTGTTCTGGATGAACAGCAGGAAATTCGCGAGGCTGCTCGAATCCGCGATTGGACGCGATCGCGACCTTCGGCGTGGTCGGAAACGCGATGGCGTCGAGCTTGTTCTTGGCGAAGGTGTCGCTTGATAGAGCGCCTGCAGCGCCGGGCGCGCCGTCGTCATGGCGGCGTCATAGGCGGGCTTGGCGTCGACCACGGTGTTGTTGGGGCCGGGAAGCTTGCGCGGAATGACGAGGCCGTCATAGGTGCCCTTCACGTCCGGGCTCGAAATCTGCTTCGCCAGCTCCTCGATGGTGATGCCGGTGCCGGTGTGCTTCAGATAGGCGACCATGTCGTCATAGGCTTCATAGAGCGCGACGGGAAATCCGACCTGGCCGTTGAGCTCGCCGAGCTTCGGCATCTCGACGTCGACCACGGTGACGCCGGCCGATTTGAGCTTGTCGAGGCCGGCGCGGAACGCGGCCTCGGTATCGCCGTCGAGATTGGCGAGCATCGTCTTCTCGACGCCGATGCGGACCTCCTTCAAATTGGCGGGCGCGACCGCGCCGCCGCCGGCGATGACGCGATCGAGCAGCGCGACGTCTGCCATGGTGGACGCCATCGGACCCGCGGTGTCGCGGGTATGCGAGATCGGCGCGATGCCGGTTTGCGGATAGCGGCCGACCGTCGGGCGCAGCGAGGCGCAGCCGTTCAGCGCGCAGGGAATCCGCACCGAGCCGCCGGTGTCGGTGCCGAGACCCGCGGTGACGATCCGCGCGCCGATCGCGGCCGCCGTGCCGGAGGAGGAGCCGCCCGCGATCTTCGAAGGATCATAGGCGTTGCGCACGCCGGGCTCGGCGCCGGTCTTGAAGCCGGTGTTGTAGCCGGAGATGCCGAAGGCGAGCTCGTGCATGTTGGTCTTGCCGATGATGATGGCGCCGGCCGCGCGCAGCTTTTCGGCCACCGGCGCATCCTGCTTCGGCACGAATCCCTTCAGGGCCGGCGTGCCGGCGGACGCGGGCAGTCCGGCGACCTCGATATTGTCCTTGATGACGATGGGCACGCCGCCGAGCGGCTTGCAGGCGCTCCGTTTCCTGTGGCCGGCGTCGAATGCGGCGGCGGCCTTCATGGCGCCCGCCTCATCGAGCGTGATGAAGGCGTTGAGATTGGGATTGGCCTTGGCGCGCGCGATCGCGGCGGAGACCAGCGCCGTGCTGGTGTACTTGCTGGCGCAGAGATCGGCGGCGGCCTGTTGCGCGGTCAGCGCGTCGAGGTCAGGGCCCCGGCGGCGCGTGACGGGACGGGCAGCCGCCAGGCCGGCGACGGTGACGCTCAACAGCAAGGCAAGATGCGGATGTCGCATGACGCTCTCCCTGATCCAACGGCGAGTCGATCTTAGCGGGCCGGGAGCGACTCGTCTTGCCGGTAGCGGAATAATCTTCCGACCCGGGGGTTGCAGGGGCATTGTTGTCCCATCCCGGAGGTTGTCATGGTCGGAATGGTCCTGCGCGTGCTCGCTGCCTCAAGCCTTGCGCTTGTTTGCCTTGCTCTTCCCGCATCCGCCCAGGACACCGTGCGCGTTCGCGGCACGGTCGAGCGCATCGAAGGCCCGGTCTATATCGTCAAGACCCGCGACGGCTCCGAGGTGAAGCTCGTCACCGTCGAGGACAAGCCGCTGTTCGTCGCGATCGTGCCGGCGACCATGAAGGACATCAAGCAGGGCATGTATGTCGGCTCGGCCGGCATGATGCAGGAGGACGGCACGCAGAAGGCCATCGAGGTGCACATCTTCCCGGAATCGATGCGCGGCACCGGCGACGGCCATTACGACTGGGACCTGCTGCCCAAGAGCAAGATGACCAATGGCAGTGTCGAGCAGGCCGTCACCGGCGTCGACGGTCCGGTGCTTCGCGTCAAATACAAGGACGGCGAGAAGAAGCTGGTGGTGACGCCGCAGACCGTGGTCGTCACCTACGAGTTCGGCAAGCGCGAGGAGGTGCAGCCGGGCACCAAGATCTTCGTCGCGGCGGCGAAGAAGCAGCCCGACGGTACGCTGCTGACGCCGCGCATCACCTATGGCCGCAACGGCGAGGGGCCGGCGTTCTGATCGCTTTCTTCGGCATTGCATAGCAGCATCGCTAAATCCGCTTGGCGGCGGAACCATCCAGTTCCTAGATCGTCTCCGACATCGCAGGCCGGCCGCGCATGGCCGGCTTGGAGCTGGAGGACGCCATGTGGGTGCTGTTGCTGGTGCCGTTCATCGGCTTGTTGTGGGTCCCCTTCTACAATTTCACCGAGCCGTCGCTGTTCGGCTTTCCCTTCTTCTACTGGTACCAGTTCGCCTGGGTGCCGATCACCTCGGTGCTGATCTGGCTGGTCTATCGCAGCCAGCCGCATGACGAAGCCGAATAGGGGACATCGTCATGGCCGACAGATCGAATGGATTGCGCTTTCGGTTTTCATTTTCTTCTTCGCTGCTCGTCACCGTGATGGGCTTCTTCGCGGCGCGCTGGAAATCCGGCCAGGTCAAGCGAGCATCTCGATGAATGGGGCCTCGGCGGCCGGCAGTTCGGCACCTGGATCACCTGGTTCCTGATCGGCGGCGATTTCTACACCGCCTACACCGTGATCGCGGTGCCGGCGCTGGTCTACGCGGTCGGCGCCTACGGCTTCTTCGCGCTGCCCTACACCATCATCGTCTATCCCTTCGTGTTCGCGGTCATGCCGATCCTGTGGAAGGTCGCGCATGCCAATGGCTACGTCACCTCGGCCGACGTCGTGCACGGCATCTACGGCTCGCGCGCGCTCGAGCTCGCGGTGGCGCTGACCGGCCTGGTCGCGACCATGCCCTATATCGCGCTGCAGCTGATCGGCATGGGCGTGGTGATCAAGGCGATGGGGCTGACCGGCGAGGCGCCGATCATCATCGCCTTCATCGTGCTCGCGCTCTACACCTATAGCTCGGGCCTGCGCGCGCCGGCGCTGATCGCCTTCGTCAAGGACATCATGATCTATATCGTGGTGCTGGTCGCGGTCGTGGTGGTGCCGGCGAAGCTCGGCGGCTATGGCGCGGTGTTCTCGGCCGCCAACGATGCCTTCACCGCCAAGGGCGGCGCGACCGGCCTGACGCTGAAGGACAGCCAGTATCTCGCCTTACGCGACGCTGGCGTTCGGATCGGCGCTCGCGGCCTTCATGTATCCGCACACGCTGACCGGCGTGTTCGCGTCGAAATCCGCCGACACCATCCGCAAGAATGCGATCCTGCTGCCGGCCTATACCCTGCTGCTCGGCCTGATCGCGCTGCTCGGCTACATGGCCTATGCCGCGCATCTGAAACTGTCGTCGCCGAACGACGCGGTGCCGATGCTGTTCAAGACGCTGTTTCCGGAATGGTTCGCGGGCTTCGCCTTTGCCGCGATCGCGATCGGCGCGCTGGTGCCGGCCGCGGTCATGAGCATCGGCGCGGCGAACCTGTTCACGCGCAACGTCTGGAAGTCCTACGTCAATCCCGACATCACCCATGCCGGCGAGGCGGCGGTCGCCAAGATCACCTCGCTGGTGGTCAAGGTCGGCGCGCTCGCCTTCATCCTGTTCCTGCCGACGCAATTTGCGCTCGACCTGCAACTGCTCGGCGGCTTGTGGATCCTGCAGACCTTCCCGGCGCTGGTGTTCGGCCTGTTCACGCGCTGGTTCCGCGCCGAGGCGCTGCTGCTCGGCTGGGCCGCGGGCATCGGCTGGGGCACCTGGACGGCGTGGAGCAACGGCCTGAAGCCGCTGGCGAGCCTTGCGCTCGGCGGCACCAACTACACCTTCTTCGTCGGGCTCGGTGCGCTGCTGCTCAATATCGTCGTTGCGGCGATTGCGACCGTGATCGTGCAGATGGTGATGCCGAAGAGCGCTACTGCTCGATCTTGATATTGGCCGACTTGACGACGTCGCCCCAGCGGGCGATCTCGGATTTGAGGATGTCGGTGAACTCCGCGGTCGAGGTGCCGACCGCATCGACGCCGATCGCCTTCAGCCGCGAGGCGACGTCCGGCAGTTTCGCGATCTTCATGAACTCGCCCTCGAGCTTCTTCACGATCTCGGGCGGCGTTCGCCTTCGGCGCGAAGATGCCCGTCCAGATGATGGCGTCGACGTCGGCGCCGGATTCCTTCATGGTCGGCACATCGGGGAAATCCGACAGCCGGCTCTTGCGAGGTGACCGCGAGCGCGCGCACCGTGCCGGCCTTCACCTGCGGCGACACCGGGCCGGCATCGGCGATCGTCGCGGCGACCTGGCCCGAGACCACGGCCAGCACCATCTCGTTGGCGCTCTTGTAGGGGATCGCCTGCATCGGCGCGCCGGTCTTCTGCTTGAACAGCTCGGTGACGAGCTGGAAGGTGGCGGATGAGGTCGCATAGTTCATCTTGTCGGCATTGGCCTTGGCATAGGCCACGAACTCGGCGACCGACTTGATCGGCGACGACGCGTTGACGACCAGGAGCAGCGGAAACGACGCGAGCTCGGAGATCGCGACGAAATCGCGGACGGAGTCGTAAGGCAGCTTGGCATAGAGCGACTGGTTGATCGCCATGCCGCTGGCGCCGATCAGCAAGCGTGTAGCCGTCGGGCGCGGCCTTCGACACATATTCGGTCGCGACGATCGCGCCGGCGCCCGGCTTGTTCTCGACGATCACGGGCTGGCCGAGATCTTCCGACAGCTTTTGCGCATAGATGCGCGCGATCACGTCGTTGCCGCCGCCGGCCGCGAAGCCGACGATGATGTGGATCGGCCGCGTCGGATATTTGGCGGGATCGTCCTGCGCGAGCGCCGCGTTCGTTGCAAGGACGAGAGCACAGAGACCGAAGAGAGCGCGAAGCGACATCACCATCTCCTCAAAGCCTCGTGACATGAACATGCAGCACCGCGGCCTTGCCGTCGTCGAGCGCGGCAAGGCAGCGGTCGATCGCCGCGGCCAGTTCGTCCGGCTCGCGCACGCATTCGCCGTAGGCGCCGAAGGCCTTGGCGACCTCCGAGAAATCCCGCCGCTCGCCCTGGCGTCCCGACATCAGCCGCGACTGGAACTGGTCGGTCTCGGCGGCGATGCCCTTGGGATAGACGCGCTGCGTCGCCGATTTCACCGCCTGCCAGCCGCCATTGTCGAGCACGACCGTGAAAATCGGAATCTGGTATTGCTGCGCGACCGCATAGACGCTGTCGGGCGAGGAGAAATGGAAGCCGCCGTCGCCGATCACCTGCACGACGCGGCGCTTCGGCTGCGCCAGCTTCAGCCCCAGCGCCATGCCGCCGGAAAAGCCGAGCCCGCCGCCGGCCAAGCCCACATAGCTCTGCGGCTTGGTGCGCTTGAGATGCTCCTGCAGGATCGGTCCGTTGCGGATGGCTTCGTTGAGCACGACGTCGTCCTGCGAGAGTCTTGTTGCTCAGCGTCGCGGCGACGAAGGCCGGATTGAGCGCGCCGGACACGCCCTTGTTGGCTGCTCGCCGTCGCGCGGCGCTTGGCTGAGGCCTCGCGCGCGGCGCTCCAGCTTTCGATCCGTGCGGCGACGCGCTTGCGGTAGGCGTCATCGGCGCGCGCTTCGACCGCGTCCAGCACCTGCTGCAGGATGACGGCGCTGTCGCCCTGGATGCGCATGTCCGTGGCAAAGCCCCACATCGGGAAATCGCTCTTCAGCGGATCGACGTCGATCTGGATCCACTTCATCTCGCGCGCACGTTTGGACTGCGGCACGAAGGGCACGTCGGTGTCGAGCAACAGGCCGAGATCGGCATTCTCCAGCAAGGGCAGGGGATCGCCGCCGACATGGCAGGGCGAGTCCTGCGGGATGTTGAGATCGATGGCGTTGAACTCGGCGACGCGGATGCCGCAGGTTCGCGCCAGCCGGTCGAGTGCTGCGACCGCGCCCGGCCTGCGGCCGAGATAGGCGGCGAACGCCACCGGATTTTCCGCGGCCATCAGTTGCGCGGCGATCGCCTCGGCCCGCGCCGGCTCGATGCCGCCCGCGCGGATATGGCCGTAACGCGCCGGCGGATAGGACGGCATCGCGGCCTCGTCCCATTCTTCCGCCAGCGTCTCGCGCGGCAGCATCATGTAGACCGGACCCGGCGGATCGCTGTGCGCAAAGGCGCTGGCGCGCGCCAGCGCTTCCTTCACCACGACGCCGGAGGGCAGCGAATATTCCCACTTCACATAGGGCCGCACGATGCTCGCGATATCGAAGGGGTCCTGCACGAAATGCACATAGGTGTCGCGCGATCCCGTGAGCTCGCCATGCAGCGTGTGCGGCGCGCGGCCGGCGAACATCATCACCGGCAGGCGATAGCGGAACAGGTTCTGGATCGCCATGCAGGCATTCGCGGTGCCGGCATCGACATGCACCAGCACGGCCTGGCTCTTGCCGGTCGCCAGCGCATAGCCGCCGGCCATGTGCACCGCGACCACCTCATGCGGGCACAGGATGACTTCCGGATGCTTGCGGCCTTCCTTGTCCCAGCGCGCCATCTCCTCGATGATCGAGACGTGGTCGGTGCCGAGATTGGCGAAGATGTAGTCGACGCCGAGATCGACCAGGCCTTCGAGGAAGTAATGCGCAGCGGAGTATCTGGCCACTAGCGCTTCTCGGCGACGAACTTGTTGCGCAAGGTGCCGATGCCGGTGATCTCGATCTCGACGACGTCGCCGGCCTTGATGTCGGGCGAGGCGCCGTCGGTGCCCATCCAGATCACGTCGCCCGGCCACAGCGTGAAATATTTGGTCAGCTCGACGATGAACGGCACGATGCCGAAGATCATGTCGTTGGTGTGGAAGCGGCCGGTCTGCTTGCCGTTGACCTTGATGATGGTCTCCATCTTGTCGAGATCGACGTCGGTCTCGATCCACGGTCCCATCGGCTTGAAGGTGTCGGCGTTCTTGGCGCGCCACAGCCCGCGGTCGGCCTTCTGCCAGGTGCGCTCGGACACGTCGTTGCCGATGGTGTAGCCGAGCACGCAAGACATCGCGTCCTTTTCGGTGAGGTGCTTGGCCTTCTTGCCGATCACGACGACGAGCTCGCCCTCGTAATGGATCTTCTCGGTCGCGGTCGCCGGGATCACCACGTCCTCGTCATGCGCGATCAGCGCGTTCTGCGCGCGATAGCCGATCTCGGGCCGGTCGGGCACGTTCGGCACGGTGCCGGCCTTGTCGGCGGCTTCCTTCAGATGCTTGAGGTAGTTCAGCCCGACGCAATAGAAGGTGCGCGGCATCACCGGCAGCTCGATCTTGACGTCCTTCAGCGCATGGGTCTGCGACGTGCGCTTGTGCTCGCCAAAGGGATCGCCGGCTGACGGTCACGACCTTGTCGCCTTCGACGATGCCCCAGGAGGTGTTGCCGCCTGCGGTGAATTTCAGCCAACGCATGATCTGTTTCCTTATTCTGCCGCGGCGCGCGGCTGGGTTTTCCAGGCGCCGGCCGACGGGCGCTTGAGGCCGAGATTTTCGCGCAAGGTCTTGCCGGCATAGTCCTTGTGGTAGAGGCCGCGGCGCTGCAATTCCGGCACGATATGCTTGACGAAATCGGCGTAGGAGCCGGGCACGATGGTGGCCGCGATGACGAAGCCGTCGCAGCCGCGCTCGACGAACATCTCTTCCAGCCTGTCCGCGATCTCCTTCGGTCCGCCGACGATGGCGTCCTGCACCTGGCCGCGGCCGGAGATAGTGCACGAAGTCGAGCGCGCTCGGGTTGGTCTTGCCGGAGGTTTTCAGCACGCCGTCGCGGATGCCGAGAATGCCCTGCATGCCCTTGAGCTCTTCGGTGGTGATGCGGCTCGTCGAGCGGCTTGGCGGCGAAGTCGAAATTCAGCGCTTCCGCCAGCAGCGACAGCGCGTCGATCTGCAGCGGCAGCTTCTGGATCAGCGCCATCTTGTCTTCGGCTTCCGCCTTGGTCGCGCCGCAGACCGGCGTCGTGAGATTGCAGAGCCGCATCTGCTCGGGATCGCGGCCGGCCTTCGCCGCTTCGTTGCGGATCGTTGGCGTAGCCTTCCTTGGCGGCCGCCAGATTGCGCGAGGCGGTGAAGATCACCTCGCCCCAGCGTCCGGCAAAGCGCTGGCCGCGGCCGGAGGCGCCGGCCTGGATGATGACGGGATGTCCCTGCTGCGAGCGCGGCACCGTGAACGGTCCGCGCGACTTGTAGTACTCGCCCTTGTGGTCGAGCCGCTTCACCTTGGTCGGATCGGCAAAGCGGCCGCTCTTCTTGTCCATGATCACGGAGCCGTCTTCCCAGGTGTCCCAGTGGCCGAGCACGACTTCCATGAACTCGTCGGCGCGGTCGTAGCGATGATCATGTTCGAGATGCGCATCCTTGCCCATGTTGTGGGCTTCGCCGTCATTGAGCGAGGTGACGACGTTCCATCCGGCGCGGCCGCCCGACATCAGGTCGAGCGTCGCAAAGCGGCGCGCCACGTCGAACGGCTCGAAATAGGTGGTCGAGGCGGTCGAAGCCAGTCCGAGCTTCGTCGTCGCCATGCCCATGGTCGTCAGCACGATCAGCGGATCCATCTTCACGCAGCGGATGCCGTATTCGACGGTGTGGGCGTGATCGTTGCCGTAGCGGTCGGGCATCGCCAGGCGATCGTCGAAGAAGGCCATGTGGAACTTGCCGGCTTCGAGGATGCGCGCGATCTCCTGGTAGTAATCCGACGACATGGAATTGTCGCGCGATTCCGGATGCCGCCACGAGCTCGGCAGATTGGTGCAGTTCTGCGCCTGCAGGAAGCCGACCATCACCATTTGCCGTGTCATGCGGTCCTCCCTGTCACGCCAGATCGAGATCTTTGGCGAGCTTGTATTCGCCCGCCAGGCCGCGCAGCTTCTCCCACGTCGCGTCCTCGATCTCGATGCCGTCCTTGCGGCGCTGCTGCTCGCGGATGTACTCGACTTCGCCGGGATAGAACACGCCGGTCGAGCCTTCCGACGGCGGCGTCGATTTCAGGTAACGCGCGAACTCGCCGACTTCCTTCTTGAACTGCTCCAGCGGCCGGAACGCGGCGACGTTGAACACCGCCATGAAGCAGCCGTCATTGTGCCGGCCGGTCGGCTCGACGCCGAAGCCGAGGCCGGTGAGCAGGCCGCACAGCACCTCGACCATCGCGGCGAGGCCGCTGCCTTTATAGCCCTCGCTGCCGCCGAGCGGCAGCAGCGCGCCGCCCTTGCGATATTGCGTGGGGTCGGTGGTGTGCCGCCCCTCGGCATCGATGATCCAGCCCTTCGGAATTTCTTCCTTGCGCGCGACCGACAGCATGATCTTGCCGGCGGCCACCGCCGAGGTCGCCATGTCCAGATAGAACGGCGCGTCGAGATCGCTCGGCACCGCGATCGAGATCGGATTGGTGCCGAGCCGCGCCTCGCGGCCGCCGAACGGCGCGACCAGCTTCGGCGAGCGGCCGGAATTGGCGGTGGCAAGCCCGATCATGCCCTCGCGCATCGCCATCATCGGATAGGCGGCGAGCCGCCCGACATGGCTCTGCCGGAACACGGTGCAGGCCGCGACATTGGCCTTCTTCGCCTTCTCGATGGTCAGCGCCATCGCCTTGGCGTTGACGTGGAAGCCAAAACCCCAATGGCCGTCGATCACCGTCGTGGTCGGCGACTCCTGCACGATGGTCCATGGCGCACCGGGCACGATGTGGCCGGCCTTGATGCGGTCGATATAGGTCGGGATCGCGATGATGCCGTGGGAATCATGGCCGGCGAGGTTGGCATTGACGCAGCCGACCGCGACCGCGCTCGCTTCCTCGTCCGACGCGCCGGCCGCCTTCAACAGCGCGGTGCCGATGCGGGTGAGACGCTCGGCCTGAACGATCGGCATGGGGTTTCCTCTTGAACGCCGCCCGCGGAACACGGGTCTTGTTGTTATCGTCTCAAACGGGTGGCGTGAGAGCAAGCCCGCAAACCGGCCAAACGGCGCCGGTCGCCGTGCCGGTTACGCATGGCCGATTTCCACCAAGCGGGATTGGAAGCCGCTACTTCTCTTCGGTGACCTCCGTCGAGGTCGCCGGTCCTTCGCCCATGATCAGGAGCACGGCGTCCTCGTCCTTGGCGCCGTCCCAGTGCACCTGCTTGCCATAATGCGTGACGAAGCTGCCGGCCGGCATCGGAACCGTGCCGTGCTCGGGATCGAATTTCGGTCCGGTGCCGACCCACCACGTTCCCTGCAGCACCACGATGTAGCGGTCGTTGGGGTGGAAGTGCGGATGGCTGAAATGATTGCCCTTGGTCCACTTGTTGTAGACCATGTAGAAGCCGGGCTTGGAGGGATCGCCGACCACCACCGCCTGTTGCGAGCCGCGCGCGTTGACGGGACTCCATGGAATCTGATCGGGAAGCTTGTAGACCAGTGCGGCAGGATTGAGTTCCGCCGCCGAGCTGATGCTCAACAGTCCGGCAAAGACCGCGGGCAGGGCAAGATAGCGCCAGAAGCGGTTGGTTGATGTCATGACGTCCTCCCGATGTGCGGCGATTGGAATACGCCCGCTCTGTTGGTTGTTATGCTATCCGGTCACATCGTCGCGGCGCAAGCCGCCACGACAACGTGTGGCTGCCAGACGCAGGACGCAGTTGCAGCATGAAAAGCGCGTTGGCTTCGTGCCGCGCTTTGCTATCGTGCCGCCACCAAAAACAACAGTCAGGGAGGATTTGATGCGAACAGGATTGAGGACGATTGCCGCCGGGCTCGTGATCGGCGCCGCCGTATCTTACGCCAATGCGGTCTCCGCCGAGGACGGCTGGATCACGCTGCTCGATGCCAGCAACAAGGGCGACTGGACCGAGGTCGGCAAGGCCAACTGGGCGATGAAGGACGGCGCGCTATGCCGCCGACAAGCTCGACGGCAAGGACCTGTCCTATCTGGTCAGCAAGAACGCCTACAAGGACTTCCAGATCCGCGCCGAGTTCTGGACCGACGAGGAGGCCAACAGCGGCATCTTCATCCGCTGCGAGCAGCGCGACAAGATCGACTCCAAGGTCTGCTACGAGGTCAACATCTTCGACAAGCGTCCCGATCCGAGCTACGGCACCGGCGCGATCGTCGATGTCGCCAAGGTCGATCCGATGCCGAAGGCGGCCGGCAAGTGGAACGTCTACGAGATCACGGCGAAGGGGCCGCATCTCACCATCGTGCTGAACGGGCAGAAGACCGCCGACGTCGACGACTCCAAGCATGTCAACGCCGGACCGTTCGCCCTGCAATACGGCTCGGGCGTGGTGAAGTTCCGCAAGGTGCAGATCAAGCCGCTTTGATTTGCGGTCGCTAGCAGCAGGCTCACGCCGCCTTGCGCGGATGAGCCTGCTGATGCCAGGCCCAGGCGGTGCGGATGATGGTCTTGAGATCGGAATGCGCGGGCGTGAAATTCAGCACCTTGCGCGCCGCGCTGGCATCCGCGACCAGATAGGCGGGATCGCCCGGCCGCCGCGGCTTGATCGACATGCGGCACTGTGCGGCCGGTTTCGTCGGCGATCGCGTTGAGGATTTCGCGGACCGAATAGCCCGTGCCGGTGCCGAGATTGAACGCGCCGCCGGCATGGCCCTGCAGCAGCAACCTCAACGCGGCGACATGCGCCGCGGCGAGATCGGTGACATGGATATAGTCGCGGATCGCGGTGCCGTCGGGCGTCTCGTAATCGTCGCCGAACACCGCGAAATCCGACGAGATGGCCCTGCAGCGCCATCATGGCGCGCGGGATCAGATGGGTCTCATTGTCGCGCAATTCGCCGATGCCGCCTGACGCATCGGCGCCGCTGGCGTTGAAATAGCGCAGGCAGAACGCGCCGAAGCCGTAGGCGCTGCGATAATCGGCGAGCATGCGCTCGATCATCCACTTGGTCGCGCCGTAGGTGTTGATCGGCGCGCAGGGGAAATCCTCTTTCAGCGCCTTGCTGTCGGCATTGCCATAGACCGCGCCGGTCGAGGAGAACACGATGCGGCGGCAGCCGGCGCTGTGCATCGCTTCCAGCAGCGACAGCGTGCCGGCGACATTGTTGATGTAATATTTCTGCGGATCGCTCATGGACTCGCCGACCAGGCTCGCGGCGGCGAAATGCATCACCGCGACGATCTCGTGCTGCGCGAACACGTGCGCAAGCTTTGCCTTGTCGATGAGATTGCCGACCACCAACGGTCCGCGCACGAAGCGGCGATGGCCGGTGGAGAGATTGTCATAGACGATCGGCTGATAGCCGGCGGCATCGAGCGCGCGGCAGGCATGCGCGCCGATATAGCCGGCGCCTCCGGTGACCAGGATCGCCGGCTTGTCGGTCATTGCTTGTCGGTCCGATTGGTGTCGGACGGCCGGCTGCGGTTGAACAGCAGATAGAGCGCGCGCGGATTGGTGGTGAGGTAGCGCCAGAACAGCCGGCGCGGCTCGAGCCAGATGCGCCACGCCCATTCGAGGCCGAAGTCCTGCATCCATTGCGGCGCGCGGGCGCGGCTTCCCGACAGGAAATTGAACAGACCGCCCGAGGTCTTGATGACGCCGACATTGGTCAGCCGCGGCGTGAACTCCTCGACGAAGGCCTGCTCATAGGGCACGCCGAGCGCGATCCAGAGATAGTCCGGCGCCAGCGCATTGATCTCGTCGACCTTGGCGCGCAGCGCGTCGCCGCGCAGATAGCCGTGGGAGTGGCCGACGATGCGAAGCGTCGGATGCGTCTTCTGCACATTGGCGACCGCCGCGGCGTTTTCCGCCTCATCGGCGCCGAACATGTAGAAGGTCAGGCCCGCGGCGGCGGCCTTGCGCGCCACGACATGGAACAGGTCGGTGGTGGCGACGCGCTCGGGCAGCGGCGTCTTGGATTTGAAGCGCGACACCGTGACCAGCGGCTGGCCGTCGGCATTGATCAGGTCGGCCGTGCGGAACAGCCGTTCGGTCATCGGCTCGGTCGAGCAGCGCGCCAGCACCTCGCCATTGGCCGAGGTGCAATAGAGCGGACGGCCGATCCGGCGATGCGGGAACGCCATCTCGATCATGAAATTCGCGGTCTGCTCGAGATCGAGCACGGCGAGGCGCAATCCGCCCAGCGTGATGCGGGGAACGGAAGCGGTCGCGGCGCGACCGAGCGGGTTCTGGCGGCGCTCAAGCATAGGCGCTGCCTCGCTGCCGCGCCATCGAAGGCGGCGGGGTCAGTTCGTTGAGGATGACGCCGGCGAGCTTGCGCTGCGCGGGGCCGAGCGCGGCGATGACCTCTTCCAGCGCATCGTTGATGTCGAGATTGACCGGCAGCACTGCGACGATGGCATCGGCCTCGTCGACCAGCTTGCGATCGGCTGCGCCGAGCGGCAGCGCCGGACCGTCGAGGATGGCGAGATCGTAGCCGCCGGCCGCCCTGGCCTGCGCGATGGATTTGCGGATCGCGTCGGCCGCCTTGGTTTCGCTCGCCTTGACGGCCGGCAGAATTGAGATGCCGTTCGCCGTCACCGTCGCGCGCGCAGCCTTGCTGCCGATCGAGAGCCAGCCGAGCCGGCTCGGCTCGCTCTTGCCGAGGCGGTTGACCTTGTTCGAGAGCTCGTGCGCGTCGCGATCGGCGTCGATCATCAAAACCTTCGCATCGTCGCGCGCCGCGGCGAGCGCGAAATTCAGCGTTGCGATGCTGCGCTCGATGGCTGTGCCGGCGCCGATCACGGCAATGACCGGCATCCCGTTGGCGGGCGCGCGGCGGCCGATCGCGGTGCGGATGTCGCGCAGCGCGTTGAGGAAGGTCGTCATCGGGAAGCCCGGCCGCAGCGTCGGCCAGCCGAAGCGGGTGACATCGGCGGTCGCGCCGCCCTGCAGGATGCCGCCGAGCGTGCGGATCACGTCGGAGTCCTGCAGTCGGGCGATCACGGGCTTTTCGAAGATGGCGGCCGGCATCGGCCGCGGTGCCATCCGCTCGGCTTTTGCCGCGGGCGCGGCTTGCGGCTCGGCTTCCGGCTCGATCGGACGCGGCCTGGAATTGTCGGGCGGCAGACGGTCGACGGCGACGATCCAGCCGGCAGCGCCGAGCGCGCCCAGCATGAAGCCGAGAATCGCAAGGATGCTCATCGCCGGCGGGAAGGTGCGCCGCTGCGGCACGGTGGCCTCGCCGATGATGCGCGCGGCCGAAGTGTTGAGGCTTTCCTGCTCCTCGGTTTCGCGCGAGCGCTTGAGGAAGGACGCATAGACGTCGCGGTTGGCCTCGACGTCGCGCTCGAGCTCGCGCAGCCGTACCGAGGCCTGGCCGAGCTGGACGCTCTGCTTCTTCTGCGCTTCCAGCGCCTTGTTCAGCGACGATTCATAGTCGCGGGCGCGGGTGAGGTCGTTCTTCGCCGACTGCGCGAAGCGGTCGACCTCCTCGTTGATGGTGCGCCGCATATCCTCGACCTGCTTCTCCGCCTGCTTGATCGCGGGATGCAGCGGGCCGAGCTCGGCGGCGAGTTCCGCATGCTTCTTCTTCGCTTCGGCATATTGCGCGCGCAGATTGGCGATGGTCGGCGACTGCAGCGCTTCGGCAGTCGCGCCGGGATCGGTCGCCGAGCGGCGGCTCGCCTCGATCTGGTCGTATTTGGCCTGCGCATCCAGCGTCAGCGCATGCGCCGCCGCGAGCCGCTGGTTGGCGCCCGAAAGCTGCTGGTCGCTGAGCAGCGTGTCCTGGATGCCGACGAAATTGTTCTGCGCCTTGTAGATCGCGAGCACATTCTCGGAGTTGCGCAGCCGCTGCTGCAATTCCTTCAGGCGGCCGGACAGATCGGTGGTGGCGCGCCGCGCGGCGGTCGCCTGCGAGCTCTTCGATTCCGAGAGATAGGCGTTGGCAACGGCATTGGCGAGCATCGCCGCCTTGGCCGGATCGTAAGACCAGACCTCGACATCGACCACGAAGCTGCGTTCGGTCTTGCGGATGGTGATGTGGCGGGTGAGCGCATCCAGCGCGATGGTGTGATCGACCTTCGGGGCGGCGGTGAAGCGCAGCTCGATCCCGAACAAACCGAGCAGCGACGTCAGCGCTCCCTTGGACTCGCCGCCGAACTCGGGATCCTTGTCGAGACCGGTGTTCTGGATCACCTTGAGCAGCACGCTGTTGGAGGTGATCAGCCGGGCCTGGCTTTCCACCACCATCGACAGGCCGGAGACGTCCTGGGCGCGCGGCGTCAGCTCGCGGTCGACCAGCTGCAATTCGCGCGGGTCGACATAGAGCTGGGCGGTGGCGGTGAATTTCGGCGAGAGGCTCTTGCCGATCACGACGGCGGCAATCGCGCAACCGAGCGCGGCCGCGACGATCGTGGTCTTGCGCCGCCACAACAGGCGGAACAGCGCAAACAGGTCGAAGCCCGACGACGCGGGCGTGCTCGCCCGCGTGCCGGGTTTCCCCTGATCTATCGGCTGGTCAAAAACAAGCATCCCCAGCTTCCATTCGAACTGCCGCACGCATCGGCTGAGGGGTTACTCTTCGGGTCACGCGACGCGCCGAAAGGGACGCGGAATCAACGCAACAGGAAAAATTAACCATACTCATTGAGGGACTATTCACCGAAAAGGCAAAGAAACCGTTTAAGCGCCGCGCCCGCGCTGCAAGCGGAAATTAACCAAGCGTTAGCGATCGCGGCGCGTCGCGCGCGTTGCCAGTCCGGTGATGTCGCGCGAGTTGCTCATGGTTCACGGCTTCCGCAGGATGACGTGATAATCGCCGCGCCGCACGTCGATCTTGCGCGGCAGGAACAGGTTCAGGGTCACCGAGAGCGCATCGATCAGCGGCTGCGAACAGCGGCTTGCGTTCGCGCATCTCCGGATAGCGCGGGCTCTCATATTCCCTGCGATAGATCACCTGCAGCCCGTTCTTGCGCGCAAAGGCTTCCAGCAGCGACGGCGTGACCAGCTTGATGAAAATAGGTCGGAAACGGCGGCTCGCCCGGCAGGCCGGCATTCTTCCTGCCGACGACGTGGCGGTAGAACCAGATGTGGAACCAGTGCGGCGTGTATTTGGTGACGACACCCGACAGCGATCGCGGGTTCGGCGCGCCGATCAGGATCAGCCCGCCGCGCTTGAGCGACTGGAAGAAGCCGGCGAGCGCCGCCTCGACATAGGGAACATGCTCGAGCACGTTGTAGCAGATGATCGAGATCGAAACTGTCGGGCGGGAAGCGCCAGGTCTGGATGTCGCCGAGGATCGTCTTCTGCGCATAGGTGTTGTTGCGGATCTGATCCTCGTCGATGTCGACCACGGTGACATGCGAGCGGCGCAGCACATCGGGCGGCAGGAAGCTGGTCGAGCCGCCGCCGGCCTCGTAGACGTTGAGCCCGTGTTCCGGAAGCTCGACGTTGAGGATTTCATGCACCGTCAGAAGGCTTTCGAGCGCTTCGCCGGGCGGCAGATCGAGCATCGCCTGCAGTTCCGCGGCCGTCAGCGTCGCGCGCGGCGCGGACTCGGGCGCGGGCAGGTGCGGTACGAATGAGATCGAGGGCGGCCGACTTGGTCATTGACTCGGTCCAATGGTGATGTTGGCGCGGCGGGCGCGGAGCAGCGCAAGGCCGCTCCTGAGGCGCCGGCGCGCATGAGAGATATCGAACAGCCAGCCCAGCGCCGCGTAAGTCGCGGCGCCGGTGAGCGCGAGCACGACGCAGGCGGCCAGATGGGAAAGGTGGAGCGTCCTGTCGAGCGTGGCCACAGTGAGCGCCATGATGAGGCCTGCGAGCATGATCAGCCCGAGCCGGCCCACCGGAAGCGGGACCGGGAAGGCGAGGCGGGTGAGCGCCAGCGCACAGATGAAGCCGATCGCGTCGGCGCCGAGCCGCGCCCAGGCGGCGCCGACCGCGCCGTCGCTTCGCACCAGCACGTAGGAGAGGATCACGTTGGCGACGATGATCGCGACCGTGTTGATGAGATAGAAGCCATTGCGCCCCGAGAGCAGGAAGCTCGCATGCAGATATTGCTGTGTCATGATCTGGAAGATCACGGCCACGGCGACGATCGGCATGGTCTCACCGGCGATCTCGCGGAAATCGGCGCCGAGCACCACATTGGCGATATGCCAGGAGATCATGGCAAAGCCGAGCGCGGCCGGCAGCGTGATGCCGAACAAGCAGCTCGGCGCATTCGGCGAAATGCGCGCGCACGGCGGCATCGCCCTGACGCGCGTGGATCTGGACCGCGAGCGGGAAGAACGCCGCGGCCGTGCTCATCGCCGGCAGCATCAGGGTCTGGCGCACGAGGTCGAGGGCGGCGACATATTTGCCGGCATCGGCCGGGCCGACCAGATTGGCGATCATGAAGCGGTCGGTGACGCTGGAAATCGCAAGCAAGGTGAGCGACAGCGTCAGCGGCAGTCCTTGCCGCGCCAAGGCGGCGAGTTCGCTGCGATCGAACACGAACTTCGTGCCGCGCCAGGCCGCGCGCGACTGGATCAGGATGGCGAGCAGGCAAGCCGCGGTCGCCGCCAGCAGCAGCTGCAGTCCGGTCGGACTTGACGAGTGCTGCGATCGCGCCAAGGCACAGCACGCCGGTCGAGCGCACCAGCGTGCCGCGCATGACCGTAAATGCCATCAGCCGCGCCCGGATCAGGTCCTGGGTGAGATCGAACAGGCCGATCGCGATCGAGAGTGCGACCGCGGCAAGCGCGGCCGTCGTATCCAGCCCGATCAGGCGGGCGAGCGCGAAAGCGAGCGGCGTCGAGAGGCAAACGAGAGCAAATCCCGACGCGATGACGCCGCGCACCTCGGTGCCGTCGTTGCGGGCGTGTCCGCTCAGCACCAGATTGCGGAACCAGCCGGCGAGAAAGACAGAGATCACCGAGGCAAAGCCGACGCCGAGCAGATAGACGCCGTAATCATGCGGCGAGAACAGCCGCGTGAAGACGAACACGCTCAACAGCCCCAGCACTGCCGAGAGCACGTTGGCGGTCAGGTTGATGCTGGCTTGTCCGATCAGCATGCCGGCGCAAGCCCCGCGGGTTCAGTGGCGGTCACAAGCGGCGCCAGCGTCGCTTCATTTTCCATGATGGCCGCGCGGATCACGTCGACCGGCGTCAGCGAGAACGACGCGACCGAGAAAGCGACGTCGTCGCGGCCGGCGCGGCTGAACAGCCGGCTCAGTCCGGCCTTGTCGAGCCGCGGCGCTTCCCAGTAGCTGACGCAGGGCGTGCTCGCGACCGGCGAATGGCTCGCAGCGGAGGCGGCGTCGCTCTCGGCGAAATAGCCGTAGAGCATGTATTCGGAGAAGTCGCGGGTGCGGCACAGTGCCTCGACCCAGCCGCGGCCGGTCACGCTCTCGATCCGCGACACCATCGCGCGCGTGGTGTCGCGATCCCAGAAGATGATGTGGCCGATATAGTCCGGCGCAGGCAGCGGCGGCACGGGAAGCCCGAGCAGTTGATGGCTGGTCGCCACCCAGCGCGAATGGCTGGCCTGATCGGCGGTGACCTCGTTGGTGACGCGGAACAGGGGCAGCGTGTTCGGCGCCTGATAGCGCGCGAGGTCGAAATCCCGGAAGAACACGATGTCGGAATTGAGGATGCAGTAGCGCTCATGCGGCAACGCCATCGCCGCGGCGATCTTCAGGAATTGCTGCACATGCCAGCCGCTCACCGGCTTGGCGCGCATCGACCACCAGAACTGGCGCCGCTTGCGGCTGGAACATGCGCGGCATCGGCCGCAACCAGGCCGGCAGGAAGGCGGACGCGGGAATGACGGTGCGGCGGTCGCTGACGAAGCGGGAGAACAGGTCGTAGTCGCTGTCGGGAACCAGCAAATAGTGCTTGTCGAACGAGGTGACGTGCCGGTCCACGCTCTCGCACAGGAGCGTGCAGAGCGCGAGGTCGCGCGCATAGGTCGGGGTCAACAACGCAACTGAAGTCATTTCCGGATTGCTCATATTTCTGACGGCAGAATCCCTTTAGCGAATCCCTTGGCGATAAAGAGCAAGATCGGTGCCGGAGGGCCGTTAACGCAATGGCAGTGCTGTGCGGTGGTTAATGCGCGCGGGCGATTAACCATCGTGTCTCATGAGTCTCCACGCGCGCGCGCGTGCGTTGGACTACGACTTGCAAGATGACGCGTGACGATGGCGCGTGAAATTTCGATCGATACGTGGACATGACGGTTAAAGGCCATACCAGGCGCGAATTCCTGAGGCGTGCGGCCGCGCTCGGCGCGACCGCGCTGTCCGGCATGTCCGCTTTTGCGACAGCAGGGACAGCTGCGCCGGCCAGAGCGGGAGCGCGAGGTTAATTCCATACGGTTCCGCGGTGCGCGCCGGCGCGCTTGCGACCGACATGGCCTATCGCCAGGCCATTGTCGCGAATTGCGACATCATCGTTCCCGAAGGCGAGATGAAATGGCCGGACGTTCATCCCGCGCGCAACCGGTTCGATTTCGAGAAGGCCGACGCGCTGGTGGATTTTGCCCGGCAGCACAACATCGAGATCCGCGGCCACACGCTCGCCTGGTACGGCGGCATGCCGGACTGGACCAACGAGATCGCGAGCCGCGCCGAGGCCGAAGCGGAACTGGTCGGCCACATCGAGACCGTCGTGGCGCGCTATCGCGGCGACATTCCCTCCTGGGACGTCGTCAACGAGCCGCTGATCGATTGGCCGGAAGACGCCAATTCGCTGCGGCCGTCGATCTGGACCAGGCAGCTTGGACCCGACTACATCCCGATTGCACTCAAGACCACCGCGCGGGTCGATCCGGCGACGCGGCTGGTGCTGAACGAATACGACGTCGAGTACAAGGGCGATCGCTTTGCCGCGCGCCGCAAGGCGCTGATCCAGTTGCTGCGCTCGTTGCGCGACCGCGACGTGCCGCTGCACGCGGTCGGCCTGCAGTCGCATCTGTTCGGCGACCGCGCGCTCGATCGCGACGGCTTGCAGGCCTTCCTGCGCGAGATCGCAGCCCTCAAGCTCGACGTGCTGATCACCGAGCTCGACGTCATCGATTACGAATTCCCGGCCGATATCGGCGAGCGCGACGCGCGCGTCGCCGCAACCGCGCGGGACTATCTCGAGATGGTTTGCGAGGTCGTGCATCCAAAAGCGCTTCTCACCTGGGGCCTGAGCGACCGCTACACCTGGGTGCCGACCTGGTTCAAGCGAACCGACGGCCTGCCGAACCGGCCGCTGCCGCTCGATGCCGATCTCAAGCCAAAGCCGCTGTTCGACGTCATCGAAGGTTTCAGGCGGAAGTTCGCATGAACCAGATGCCCGACCAGGCCGTTCGCGGATGTGGGCCGCGCCCTTGCGGCGGTCTCGCCTGCGCTCGACAGGTCGATCGCGACCGTGGTCTGCATTCCCGCCTTCCGCCGCCCGAAACATTTGCGCGCGACGCTGGAGTCGCTGGCGAAGCAACGCACCGATCGGCCGTTTGCCGTTGTCATCGTCGACAACGATGCGATGGCCAGCGAAAGCGTTCCGGTCGCACGCGAGTTTCTCGATGCCGGCAGGCTCGGAGGCCTCTGCCTCGTCGAGCCGCAGCAGGGCAACTGCCACGCCATCAATGCCGCGTTCGCGACCGCGCTCGCGACGTTCCCGAAAGCCCGCCATTTCCTGATGATCGACGACGACGAGATCGCCTCGCCCGATTGGCTGGCGCTGATGGTTCGCGCCGCAGAGACCACGGGCGCCGATGTCGTGGGCGGCCCGGTCTGGCCGGTGTTCGACGATGCGGCCAAGCAGAACCTCGAACGTCATCCGGCGTTCAAGCCGGCCTATGAGACCAGCGGCAGCGTGCCGATGATCTATGGCTGCGGCAATTGCCTGATCACGCGATCCGTCTTCGAGCGGCTCGGCGCGCCCGCGTTCGACCTGCGTTTCAATTTCCTCGGCGGCGGCGACGTCGACTTCTTCACCCGCTGCCGCCGCGCCGGCATGAAGTTCCATTGGGTCGCGGAAGCCGTCATCACCGAGACCGTGCCGGAAACCCGCAGCCGGCCGCGCTGGCTTGCGCAGCGCGGCCTTGCGCATCGGCGCCATCAACTATCATGTCCAGCGCAAGGTCGCGCGGACGTTTGCGCTCGCGCGCAAAACTGTTCGCCAAGGTGCTGGCCTTGATGCCGCTGTCGCTGGTCCGTGCCGATCAGGCTCGCCGCGATCGAACACAGGGCGCTGATCGCGCTGCATCCGATCATCGTCGCGGTCGGCGGTGCGCTGGCCGTCATCGGCATCGAGCCGCAGCAGTACAAGGCCTCGAAGATCAAGCCATGAGCGAGCTCGCCGTCATCTCGCAGGGACGCGCGCTGGTCGGAGAAATCCGGCGGCAGCAGGTGATGGATGTCGTCCGTGCGGCAGCCTTCATCGGCGCGCTGCTGGTGGCCTGGATTTCGCTGCGGCCGTTCGCCGATCTCAGGGAGCAGGAACTGAAGGATTCCGCGGCTGCCGGCAACGAGACGATGACCTATCTCGTCTTCGGCGGACTGACGGTGCTGACCATTCTGCTTGCGATGCGCGACAGCCTGCGCGGGCTGGGAACGCTGATCGCGCCCGGATATCTCCTGTTTGCCGGCTGGACCGCCGCGGTCGGCGTGCTGCTGTCGAGCGATCCCTCCACCTCGCTGAAGCGCTTCGCGCTGACCGGCTGCGTCGCTGCGGTTGCCGCGATGCTGATGCTGCTGCCGAAGTCGCAATCCGAACTGGCGCGATGGCTCGGCATATCCGCGCTGATCCTGCTCGCGGCCTGCTATCTCGGCATCGTCTTCGCCCCAAGCCTGTCGATGCATACCGCGTTCGATACCCAGGAGCCGCATCTCGCCGGCGACTGGCGCGGCGTGTTCGGCCACAAGAACGTCGCGGCCGCCGTGATGGCGATGCTGCTGTTTCTCGGCATCTATATCGCGCGCGCCGGCGCGCAGACTGCTCGGCGCGGCGGTGATCGTGCTGGCCTCGCTGTTCCTGATGAAATGCGCCGGCAAGACCTCGTCCGGCCTGATCTTCATCGTGCTGGCGCTGACCTCGCTCACGACAATCATCCGCTCGTTCGCGCTGCGCGCGATCATGCTGCTTGCGCCGCTCGTGATCCTCACACTGCTGAGCATCGGCACGGTCATGAGCGACCAGCTCGCCGAAATCGCAAAACTGCTGCCGCTCGACACCAGCTTCACCGGCCGCACCGACATCTGGGCGTTCTCGATCCAGGCGCTGCAGACGAAATTGCTCACCGGCTACGGCTTCGCCGCGTTCTGGGGCGCGGGCGCGATCCGCGACCTGCCGCAGGGCATGGAGTGGACGGAATATGCCTCGCACAGTCACAACGGCTATCTCGACACCGCGCTGTCGATGGGGTTGCCCGGCACGCTGCTGCTGATCGTCGTGTTCGTGATCGCGCCGCTGCGCGACTTCCAGCGCGCCGACGAGGGTGGCAATGGCGGGCCGCTGACCATGGCGCTGCTGCGGATCTGGTTGTTCGGAATCTATCTGTCCTCGCTGGAAAGCTTCTTTCTCGATCGCGCCGATCCGATCTGGTTCACGTTCCTGTTCGCGGTGTTCGGCCTGCACTTTCTGGCGCGCTTCCGCCTCAGGGCGTGAACTCGGCTGCGATCGCTTCGCCGACGTCGCGCCACCAGCCGTCGAAATCGAACGGCGTCGGGATTGCCGGCCGCTTCGCCGCTGCCACGATCCTGTCGGCATAGGCGTCCGCATCGGCGCCGCGCGGCACGAGCACGATCGCGCCGCGATCGATCAGCTCCTTGAAGCGCGGATGATGGTCGAACTCGTCGGCCTCGGCCGGCCCCGTGACGACGAGAGGCTTGCCGGACTGCACGCCGGCCAGAATGCTGGAGCGGCGCGCGGTGATGCCTTCGTCGAGCGGATAGCAGAAAACGTCGAGCTCGCTGAACAGGCCGAACACTTCGGCATCCGAAGCGACATAGCCGGTGACGATGACGTCGTCGTCGACGCCGAGCTCGCGCGCGCGGGCGTAAAAATCCTCCTCGACATTGTCCATCGCGCGAATGAAGGAGCCGATATAGACCACCAGCGGCCTCTCACCGCGCGCCTTCAATGTCGCGCAAATCGAAAGCAACGCATTCGGCTGCTTGGCCGGATAGATCGAGCCGAAATGGCCGATCACGAGCCGGCCCTGCGCCCGCGCCTCGGCAAGCCGCTGGCGCAATTTTGAATCGGCGATGCCGGCCGGTGCCTCGATGTTCGGCGGCAGCGGCGCGAGCGTGCATTTTCGCGCGGTCCAGCCGACCAGCGGATCGTTCGCAAGCTCCTTCCGCACCAGGGCCGAGAACATCACGATCCGGTTCGCGAGCAGGACCGCCGGCAGGTAGGTCAAGCGGCGCAGCCAGTGCAGGCTGCCCCATTCGTGCTGAACGAGGATCGCGCGCCGTCCGCGTAGCCGCGCGAACAGCAGCGCGAGCAGCGGCGACACAATGACGCGCTTCCAGGCCACGATCGGAAAGTTGCAGACGACGTTGCGCGCCGATCCCACCGCGCGCCAGATCTCGGCGGGCGAGCCTTGCGTTTGTGACAGGGTTAACGCCGCGGTCGAGCCGGGCTCGCGCTTCTCCAGCGTCTCGGCGAGACGCAGGGTGAATTGCCCGACGCCGCATTGCATCTGCGGGCCGGCGCCGAGGATGAGCGCGCGTGTGGTTGATGGCGGAGTTGTCATGCAGCCAAAGTATGATTTTGCTGGCGCGGATTGTATCGATTCGCGGAAACGAAAGCTTTGCAGCGACAATAATTCTGTCGCGTTAGCCTTACTCCGCGAAGGTTGGGTTCCATCGCACGCTTTCACTTTCCCCGGCACTCGTCTTGCCAGATTGTGCGGTGAGATCGCACCGCCGTCCCGCATGAGGACAGCGGACGATCGGCTGACGGCGCTTCGGGACAGGTCGCAAAGCCGTCGGCCCAAAAAGACTGCAACGAAGGCAAGGGCGTGAACATGACATTCGCCACCGTGTTTACCAATTGGGATGCGACGCATTCGGCGCTGTGGGGACACCAGCCGCTCAAGCTGTCCCACGAGTTGCACAAATCGCCGCTGTTCTCGCGCGATGCGCTCGCCGAACTGATCCAGCGCTATCCGCGCGAGCATTACAGCCTGATCCAGACCGGCCCCAAGGGTGGCAAGCGCGTCTGGCGCGAGGGCGAGATCGGCAGTTTTGACGGCGAGCAGGTGATGCGCGCGATCGCGGGCGGCCAGCTGTGGCTGATGCTGCGCGACGTCGGCACCATCGATGCGTCCTACTACGCCATGATCGAGCGGATGCTGCGTGAAGTCGGAGCCTACGTTCCCGGCTTCGAGACGCGCACCCATCAGGAAAGCCTTCTCATCTCGTCGCCCGATGCGGTCGTTCCCTATCACGCCGACCTGCCGGGTCAGGCGTTGATCCAGCTGGTCGGCCGCAAGCGCGTCTATGTCTATCCGAACACGCCGCCCTTCATCACGCCCGAGCAGCTCGAGGACATCGCGATCTTCAACTACGAGCTCGATCTGCCCTATCAGCCCTGGTTCGACGACCATGCCGAGGTCTTCGACATCGGGCCCGGCGAGATGCTGAGCTGGGAGCTCAACGCGCCGCATCGGGTGGAAAATCTCGACGCTTTCAGCGTCTCGATGACGGTGTCCTACACCACCGACGAGATTCGCCGCCGCGACGTCGTCAATCTCGCCAACGGCCTGTTGCGCCATCGCTTCGGCTACACGCCGAAGACGCGCAGCCTGGAGGGTCCGTCGTTCCTCGCCAAGAGGGTGCTGCAGAAACTCTGGCGCGACTCCGGCTGGGTGAAGCGCGAACGCAGCGCGCGCCGTCCGACCGAGTTCAGGCTGGATGCGGCCGAGCCCGGCGGTATCGTCGAACTGTCGCGGGCGGCCTGACGGTTCAAAATGGCAATGGCAGTGCTGACGGCAGCAGCGGGACATCTGGACGCAGGCGCGATCGCTCGCGCCGCGCGATACCGCGTCGAATTGTTTGACGACTGGAAGCAGGCCATCGCGCGCTGGACCGAGACGCGCGCGACCACGCCGTTCCAGGATTTTCGCTGGCTTGGCGCGTGGTACGGCGCGTTCACCGAGGTCGAACCGGTCATCGCCGTCATCACCGATGCGCGGACGCTGGAGCAGGTGGCGCTGCTGCCGCTGGTGCGCCGCACGCGCCGCGGCCTGCGCATCATCGAATTCGCCGACCTCGATCTGACCGACTACAACGCGCCGCTGCTCGGTCCGGCCGCGCCGCGCGATGCGGCCGGCGCGCAGGCGATGTGGCAGGATCTGCTCGCCGCGCTGAAGCGCATGCAAGGCGGCGCCGATCTCATCCGTCTGCGCAAGCTGCCGCGCGATCTCGACGGCCGGCCCAATCCGCTGGCGCTGCTCGAGGGCGACCTTCCGCTCCGCCGTCAACGGCAACCTCGTCACGATCGGAGAAGATTTCGACGCCTGGCGGCATTCGCTCGGACGCAACGCCCGCAAGGGATTTTTGAAAAGCTGGCGGGTGTTCAGCCGCGAACCCCAGGCAGCAGTTCAAGATCATCACCGATCCGGATGAAGCGTCGCGCGTGATGGCGGCGATGGAAGCGCAGCAGGGCGCGCGGATGCAGGCGCTTGGTTTGAGCTACAGCCTGAACGATCAGGCCTATGCCGCGTTCTACCGCGACCTCGTCGCCGCCAATCTCCGCACCGGTTATGCCGTGCTCACGGCGCTGACGGTGGGCGAGGAGGTGGTCGCGACCCTGCTCGGCATTCGCAACGGATCGCGCTATGTGATGGTGCGCTTTTCAGCAATGCCGGCGAAAAATGGGCGAGCTGCTCGCCGGGCCTGCTCGTCATCGAGCGCACCATGGCGGCGCTGCATGCCGACGGCGTGCGCAGCTTCGATTTCGGCACCGGCAACTATGCCTACAAGCGCAAATTCGGCGTGACGCAATTGCCGCTGCTCAACATCACCCGGGCGCTGAGCTGGCGCGGCAAGCCGCTCGCCTTGCGCGACCGCATCGTGCGCGAGGCTCGCCGTTTTCCGCGGCTCGCGGCGCGCATCAGCCGCGCGCTCGGCACGCGCTCGATGCGCGAAGAGTTTTAAATCGGCGCGAACGACGCCCGGCCGTCCGAAATCGCATTCCAGCGCCTCACGATCCCATTTGGCCGCATTGGCCGCGGCCTCATAGGTGCTTTGCAAAAAGTCGAGCAGCGCCTTGTCGGGATCGTCGGCGGTGCGCACGGCGTCATAGGGCAGGATGAATTCGCCCACGCGCTTCGCTGAAGAAGGCGGCGTCGGGTTTGACGCGCGTAGCACGAAATCCGTCCGGCTCCGGATAGGCGTAGGAATAAAACGCGGGATAGTCGATCGCGCCGCTGCCGGGCCAGAAGCCGGCGCTGCTGACCTCGTGCGAATAGGCCTCGCAGGCGACCGCATCGGGGAGCGACGGAACGCCGCCGGGATGGCGCGGCGCGCGGCGGCCGGAAAAGCGCGTCACCGCCAGATCGAAACTGCCCCAGAAGAAATGCACGGGACTGGCCTTGCCGAGGAAGCCGGTGCGGAATTGCTTGAACACGCGATCGGCGTTGACGAGGATGGCGAAGAAGCGGCCGCACGGCGTCCGCATCGTAGGACGCGTGAGCCGTGTCGAGCGAGAAGCGGACCGGGTCCGGAAGCTCGTTCGGCATTTCGTCGATCGTCAGCGTGAATGCCGAGCTCGGCGAGATCGGCCATGATGCGCGCGTAAAAGCTCGCGACCGAATGTCCTGCCAGCGCGAACTGGCGCGTTGCGCCGTCGCTGACCGATATCCTCAACACGTGATCGATGAAGTCGAATTCGATTTCGAAGTTGCGCGCGCCATACGGGATCGGCGACGTCGACAGGCCCCGCGCGGTCACATAGAGCGTGACGTGCCAGGAATGATTGAGCCAGGGCGACAGCGTCAGCCGGATCTTGCCGACGATCTGTGTCCAAAGCTGCAATGTCGCGTAAGTGTCACGCCACGAGTTGAGCGGCAATTCCGGCCATGAGGCGTGTCGGTTGTCGGTCATGGCAACGCTCCCGGCTTGCTGATGCATCGCTGCATATCACGAGCCGGTAACACACGGTCACGAAGCCGTGCAGCCCTCGCAGCGCCGCTTGCCGCGCGTGGCGCGGAAAAGGCTCTTGCAGTACCAGCGCCGCGCGATGGCCTCGAGCGGGCTGCGTACCAGTTGAGCCATAAAGAGAATTTCGACCATGGCCTATCCTTCGTCCCCAGGCAAAAGAGATAGGGCGGCATTCCCTCAAGAGAATGCCGCCCGGTTCCTACCTGCCATGCGCTGCACAATGACGCTCAGCCGTGCAGCTTCTTCGCGGTCTCGGCGATCACGCGGCCCTGATAGCGCGCGCCGGCGAGCTCGTTGGCGGTGGGCTGACGTTTGCCGTCGCCGCCGGTGATGGTGGTCGCGCCATAGGGCGAGCCGCCGGTGACGTCGTTGAGCTCCATCTGGCCGGAGAAGCCGTAGTTCAGGCCGATGATGGTCATGCCGAAATGCAGCAGGTTGGTGATGATCGAGAACAGCGTGGTCTCCTGGCCGCCATGCTGGGTCGCGGTCGAGGTGAAGGCGCCGCCGACCTTGCCGTGCAGCGCGCCCTTCATCCAGAGGCCGCCGGCCTGGTCGAGGAAGTTCGCCATCTGCGAGGACATGCGGCCGAAGCGGGTGCCGGTGCCGACGACGATCGCATCGTAATTGGCGAGCTCCTCGACCTTGGCGACCGGCGCGGCCTGGTCGAGCTTGTAATAGCGAGGCCTTGGCGACCTCGGCCGGCACCAGCTCCGGCACGCGCTTGACGTCGACGCTGGCGCCGGCTTCGCGCGCGCCTTCGGCGACGGCATTGGCCATCGCTTCGATATGGCCATAGGCGGAATAATACAGGACGAGAACTTTGGTCATGGTGGTCTCCGTGAGTTTTGGTGCTGAGATTTGAAGCGCACTCAGCCGTCATGGCCGGGCATAGCCGTTCGAAGAACGGCGTCGCTTCCGCTCGCCTATGCCCGGCCATCCACGTCTGAGCCGCGGATGGAAAGTCGTGGATGCCCGGCTCAAGGCCGGGCATGACGAGCGGTGGTTACGCCGCGTCGACCAGCACCAGCTCGGAATCTTCCAGCGCCTTGATGGTCAGCTTGGCTTCGTCCGAGATCGCGGCGCCATCGCGGGCGTTGACCCGCACGCCGTTGACCTCGACGCTGCCGGCGGCCGGCACCAGATAGAGATGCCGCGCCTTGCCGGCGTCATACTCCGCGCTCTCGCCTTTCTTCAGCGTGGTGGCGAGCACCCGCGCGTCGGCGCGGATCGGCAGCGCGTCGGTATCATCGGGCAATCCGCTGGCGATGGTGACGAGCTTGCCGGAACGGTCGGCCTTCGGAAACGGCTTCGAGCCCCAGGTCGGCGCGCCGCCTTGCGTCTTCGGCTGGATCCAGATCTGGAAAATCCGCGTCAGCGTCGGCTCCAGATTGTATTCGGCGTGGCGGATGCCGCTTCCCGCGCTCATCACCTGCACGTCGCCGGCCTCGGTGCGGCCCTTGTTGCCGAGCGAGTCCTGGTGCGTGATCGCGCCCTCGCGGACATAGGTGATGATCTCCATGTTGGCATGGGGATGCGGCGGAAAGCCGCTGTTCGGCGCGATCTCGTCGTCGTTCCAGACGCGAAGCGCGCCGTGGCTGACGTTCTTCGGATCGTGATAGTCGGCGAAGGAGAAGTGATGCTTGGCCTTCAGCCAGCCGTGGTCGGCGCCGCCGAGCGTGTCGAATGGTTTCAGTGTGATCATGTGATGTTCCTCTTGCGTGATTTCTGGTGATGTTCGTTCAGGCGCCGAAGCCGCCGTCGACATTGAGCACCGTGCCGGTCACGAACGAGGCTTCGGGGCTGGCGAGGAAGGCGACGCCGGCCGCGACTTCCTCCGGCCGGCCGAAGCGCTGCAGCGCGTGGAGGGTGCGTTGCGCCTCGGCGAAATCGCCCTGGTCCTTCGGGTTCATGTCGGTGTCGATCGAGCCGGGCTGCACCACGTTCACGGTGATGCCGCGCGGTCCGAGGTCGCGCGCCGCGCCCTTGGTGTAGCCGACCACCGCGGCCTTGGTCGCGGTGTAGTCGGCCAGACCCGGAAACGAGGCGCGATCGGCCAGCATCGAGCCGACGGTGACGATGCGGCCGCCGTCGCCCATCAGCTTCGACGCGGCGCGGATCGCCGCGATCACGCCGTGCACGTTGATCGCATCCTGGCGCGCCAGCGCCGCTACGTCGGGATTGTCGACCGGGCTGCCGACGGCGACGCCGGCATTGTTGACGAGAATGTCGAGATGGCCAAAATCCTTTGCGACCGAGTTGACGAGCGCTTCGACGGCTTCGGGCGAAGCCTGATCGGCCTGATAGGCGCGGGCCTTGACGCCCTTTGCCTTGAGATCGGCGACGACGGCTTCCGCCTTGTCGGGAGAAGCGACGTAGCTGATGGCGACGTCGGCGCCTTCATTGGCGAGTGCGCGCGCGCTCGCCGCGCCGATGCCGCGCGAGCCGCCGGTGACGAGGGCAACCTTGCCTGATGAGCTTCCTGGTCATGGGATGTCTCCCTTTCCTGAATTTCGATACGTCTTGGATATGCCTCCCGCTGTGGTATATAAATAGAAACTATCGAAACACATTGTTTCCATTATTAGGTGATGCCATGGCCAAGCTTCCGGACTTCGAGGCGCTCGCGATTTTCGCAAAAGTCGTGGAATTGCGGTCGTTTGCGGGGGCCGCGGGCGAGCTTGCGCTGTCGAAGGCGACCGTCTCCAAGGCGGTCGGCCGGCTGGAGGAGCGGCTCGGCGCGCGGCTGTTCAACCGCACCTCGCGCAGGCTGGCGCTGACCGATGCCGGGCAGAAACTCGCCGAGCGCGCGACGCGCCTGCTCGCCGACGGCGAGGCCGCCGAGAACGAGGCGCTGGCGCAATCCTCGGTGCCGCGCGGCCTGGTCAAGCTCGCGGTGCCCATGAGTTTTGGCGTCAAGGAAGTCGCGCCGATCCTGCCGGAGTTCCTCAAGACCTATCCGGAAGTCACCGTCGATCTGCATCTGAGCGACGCCACCGTCGACCTGATCGGCGAGGGCTTCGATGCCGGCCTGCGCATCGCGCGGCTGCCGGACTCTTCGCTGATCGCGCGGCGGCTGTGCGCGATGCCGCGCTACACCGTGGCCGCGCCGTCCTATCTGAAGACGCACGGCCGGCCGACGCATCCGATGCAGCTCGCCCAGCATCGCTGCTTCGGCTACGCCTATCTGTCGACGCCGAACATCTGGCACTACACGAATGCCGCCGGCGAGCAGGCGAGCGTGCGGCCCGGCGGTGCGCTTGCGCGCCAACAACGGCGAAGCCGTGATGCCGTCGCTGGTCGCGGGGCTCGGCATCGCCGATCTGCCGGAGTTCATCGTCGGCGACGCCATCGCCTCCGGCGCGGTCGAGGTGATCCTCAAAGGATGGAAGCAGCCGGAAGGCGCGCTGCACTGGGTGACGCCGCCCGGCGGTCCGCGGCCCGCGCGCGTCGAGGTGCTGGCGGAGTTTTTGCTGAAGCATTTCGCGAAGGGGAAGAAGAGGTGAGGGGCTTCTATCCTTGTAGGGTGGGCAAAGCGAAGCGTGCCCACCTTTCACGCACGGTGTAGGTGATCATGCCGGACTATCGACGCGCAAAGGCCAATGGCTTCACGTTCTTTTTCACCGTCGTTCTCGCCGATCGCTCAAGCGCGTTGCTTGTTGAGGAAATTGAGCGTCTGCGAGCAGCCTATCGACTCGTCCAAAGCCGTCGCCCCTTTGAGACCGTTGCAATCTGCATTCTGCCGGACCGCCTCCATGCGATCTGGATCTTGCCTGAGGGTGACGACGACTTTTCCACCCGTTGGGCGCTGATCAAGAGTGGTTTCTCCCGAGGCATCGAGGCAACGCCACGATCTCCAAGCAAGATCGTCAAGCGAGAAAAGGCATTTGGCAGCGTCGCTATTGGGAGCACGCGATCCGCGATGAAGCCGATCTTGAGCGACACGTCGATTACATTCATTTCAATCCGGTCAAACATGGGTATGTCTCCCGCGTTGCGGATTGGCCTCACAGCAGCTTTCACCGCTATGTCGATCGAGGGCTGCTCGAAGTCGATTGGGGTGGAGACATGAAGGAAATCACCGGCTCGTTCGGAGAGTGAAAGGTGGGCACGCTTCCGCTGTCTCTCGTTGAGATACCGTAGGCCTTGACTCGCTTTGCCCACCCTACAAAGGAGACACGTTTCATCATCCCCGCGACGCGATTTGCGTTCGGGTGATGAAAGCGTTGCCAAATCGATCAGAGCGCGGCTGCGCCGCCGAGCCTCTGCAGCCCGGTTTCGATCACGACGACCTCGTCGTCGAAAGCCCGAATTGAATTGCTGAAATCGAAAGCGTCGGTTTGCTTCAGCAGCAGCTCCCGCTTGAGCCGCTGACGATGCTCGCGCATCGCCTCGAGCGCTTGACGATTTTTCAGGGACACATACGCATCGACAATCAACTTCATCGCAACAGACATGACGCTACCCCACCCACTAGACGCCAAAAACGCAGTATCAGGATGGCGACCGGACACACGCAACAAAATCATCAACAGCCTGTGGATAACAGCTTGGGAGTGCGGTTTTGGCGCATCAGTGCGCGCGCGGCGCAGCGGTATCGGGATGATAGGTTCGCGGAGCCGCGCCCAGATACGACAACAAGACTGCCGGGAGAAACCGCCGATGAATCGCCGCCAACTCTTGAAGACCGCCGCCGCGCTGCCGCTGGCCCAGGCCGCACTGACGCGCGGCGCGCTCGCGCAGAGCGGCTATCCCAACCGCAACATCACCATGATCGTCCCGTTCCCGGCGGGCGGTCAGGCCGATCTGGCGGCGCGGCCGGTGGCGCTGGCGCTGGAGCGGGTCCTCGGCAAGTCCGTGATCGTCGACAACCGGGCGGGAGGGGCCGGCGGATCGATCGGCAACGCGGCGGCCGCACGCGCCGAGCCGGACGGCTATACGCTGCTGATGACGCTGTCCTCGCTGGCGGTGCTGCCGGAGGCCGACCGGCTGTTCGACCGTCCGGTCGCCTATGAGGTCATCCAATTCGCGCCGATCGCGCGCGTGCTGGCCGACCCGACCTTGCTTGCGGTGCCGGCCTCGGCGCCGTGGAAGAGTCTCGCGGAATTCGTCGACGACGCGAAGAAGCGTCCGGGACAAATCCCGTACGGCTCGTCCGGGCCGTACGGCACGCTGCATGTCGCGATGGAGATGTTCGCCGCGAGCGCCGGGATCAAGCTGTTGCATGTGCCGTTCCGCGGCGCCGGTCCCGCGCTGACCGCGCTGCTGTCAGGCACGGTGCAGGCGCTGGCCTCGGCGCCGGGCACGCTGAAGCAGCAGGTCGAGGACGGCAAGATGCGCGTGCTCGCCAACTGGGGCGCCGAGCGGATCGCAAGCTTCCCCGAGCTGCCGACCTTTCGGGAGCTCGGCTACAAGGACGTCGAGTTCTACATCTGGGCCGGGCTGTTTGCACAGAGTGCGCTACCGGCGCCGATCATGACGCGATTGCGCGAAGCGATGGCGCAAGCGGTGAAGGCGCCGGAGGTCACCAAGACCTTCGAGACCGCGGGCAGTCCGGTCGCCTATCTCGACGCGCCGGAATTCCAAAAATTCGTAGCCGACGACAGCGCGCGGCTGATCGCGGCGGTGAAGAAGATCGGCAAGGTGGAGTAGGGAACCCGGCAACCCGCCTCACATTTTGTTGTCCGATGACAACCTTCCTATGCCGCATTCGTTCAAGAGTTTCGCGGCGCCGCTGTGGCCTATGGGGCTACCCGAAATCCGACGGAAGGATCTGTTCATGCGGACAAAGCTGGTTGTCCTGAGCCTCGTGCTGCCGCTCGGCGGCATGCTCATGCCGAGCGCTGCGAGCGCGGAGCCTTACAAGGGAACCTGGGAACAACAGATGGCCTGCACGCCCGATGTGTGGCGGCTGTGCGGCGCGGCAATTCCCGACGTCGACCGCATCGTCGCGTGCCTGCGGCAGAACACGCCGAACCTCTCGGATGGCTGCCGCGCGGTGTTCGAATCCAACAACAGCATGGATCAGCAGCAGCCGGCGCCGCCGCGCGGCCGCGTGGCGCCTGCGCCCGGCACGCGCGGCGCGCCGCAACCGCCGACGCGGATCGCGCCGCCGCCGCACGAGCGACGACGACGATTAGCAGCTGCAGGGATCGCTGAACCAGGAGGTCGCCGGTCCTAACATTTGTTGGAGAGTCCGCCGATGAGAGCCTGTTAGGGTTCGCCCGTCAGGGGGATCCGATGCAGGACATGAAGGCGCATCTGGAGAAGCTGCGCGCCGACGCAGCCGAATGTGCGCTGATCCGCGATCTCGCGACCGATCCGCAGAAGCGCGCGCTGTTCACGCGGCTGGCGGAGCATCTCGGCAACGCTCGCGAGCGAGGTGGAAGCCGCGATCGCGGCCAAGCTCACCGGCGGCGAGGGCGTTTAGCGATCGCCGCCGGAAGCGAATGACGCGTCACTCGATCAACTCATCGGCCGCAATCTGCATGGATTGCGGGACCGTCAAGGCCGAGCGTCTTTGCGGTCCTGGTGTTGATGACCAGTTCGAATTTCGTCGGCCGCAGCACCGGAAGATCGTCCGGCTTGGTGCCGCGCAAAACCTTGCCGGCATAGACGCCGAGCTGGCGGTAGGTATCGGAGAGGCTGGCGCCATAGCTCATCAGGCCGCCGTCCGCCGGATACTCCCGGATGTGGAAGATGCCGGGCAGGCGGTTGCCGGCCGAGAGCGCCACGATATGGCTTCGCCGCGAAGTCGAAGAACGGATCGTTCTGCACGATCAACCCGGCGACGCCGGCCTTGGCGAACGCGGCGAAAGCCGCCTCGATCGCGGCATCGGTTGCGGCTTCCTGCACCACGCAGCTCGCGGCCGAGCTCCTTGGCCGCGGCGGCAAGCGCCTGCAGCTGCCGCTGCCGCTCGGCGGCTTCGCCCCCGAAACGGGGATTGACCAGCAAGCCGATGACATGCGCCGACGGCACCATCGCGCACAGCAGCTCCAGCCGCTTGCCGCCCAGTTCGCCGGTGAAGAAATTGACGCCGGTGGCGGTCCCCGGCCGGTTCATGCTCGTGACCAGACCCGATTGCACCGGGTCTCCGCCGACGAGAAAGACGATGGGGACCGACGGCGCTGCCGCCTTGGCCGCCAGTGCGGCCGGATCGCCTGCCGCGACCATCAGCGCAAGCGGCTGGCTGAGCAGCTCGGCCGCAAACGACGGCAGCTTGCTGTAGTCGCCCTTCGCCCAGCGATACTCGATGGTGACGCTCTTGCCCTCGACATAGCCCATCTCTTCGAGGCCGCTGCGAAACGCATTGGTGTGAACTGCGGCTTCGTCGGGCGAACGCGTCGAGAGGAATCCGATGGTCGGCATCGGCTGCTGGGCGCGCGCAATTGCGGGCAGGGCAGCCGCAACTCCCAGCCCCGTCATGAAGTCGCGCCGCTTCATTGCTGCCCCGAGGTCTCGCAGAGGCATCCTATCAGCAACGAAGCCGCGAACGCGGTCGAATATGCACGAGCGGTGAGCAAGATTCTGCTTGCGCGGCTCAAGTCCTGACCTCGCAGACGTCGACCCATTCGGCGCCGACCAGCTCGGCCATCCGCTCCGGCGCGATTTTCACCGCGCTGTGGGTCGAGCCCGCGGCCGGCACCACGATGTCGAACGCCTTCATCGAGACGTCGCAATAGATCGGCGAGCGGCGCCTTCAGCCCGAACGGGCAGACGCCGCCGACCTCGTGGCCGGTGATCTCGGCGACTTCCTCGAGGGAGAGCATCTTCGGCTTGCCGCCGAACAGCGCCTTCACCTTCTTGTTGTCCATCCGCGAGGTGCCGACGTGACGATCAGCACCACGCGCTCGCCGACGCGAAGCGACAGCGTCTTGGCGATGCGCGCCGGCTCGACGCCGTAGGCCGCGGCCGCGAGCGGCACCGTCGCAGAGCTCTGCGTCGATTCGATCACGGATATATCGGGGGCTTTTTCGGCGAAGAAGGCGCGGACGGATTCAAAACTCATAAGATGGCAACAACCCCGGGCAATTCCGACAGCGAGCGGATGCGATGGTCGGGCGCGATGCCCAGCTCGTCCATCTGCGTCCGGATCGCCTTGAACATCGTCAGCGGTGCCACGAGATCGCTCTCGACGCAAGCCAGCGCCATCGCCTCGGGCGTCACCCGCTCGATCCAGGCGACGTTGAGGCCGAAGGATTTGGCGCCGCAGGCGTCCCACGGGTTCGACGACACGAACAGCACGTCGGCCGGCTTGACGCCGAGCTCGGATTCGATCGGCGTGTAGGCGTCCGGGCTCGGCTTGAACACTTTTGCGGATCGACGCTCAAGGTCGCGTCGAGCACGTCGTCGAGCCCGCTGTTCTTCACCAGCGCGTTCAGCATCTCCGGGCTGCCATTGGAGAGGATCGCAAGCTTGCGTCCCTTCGAGCGCGTCGAGCGCGATCCGCGCATCGTGATAGAGGTCGAGATGCCGGTATTTTGCGATGATCGCGTCGAACGTCTCGCTGTCATATTGCAGGCCGAGGCAGCGCAGCGTGTAGGCGAGCGAGTCGCGCGTCACCGCGGCGAAATCCGCATAGCGCCGCATCAGCGAGCGCAGCCAGCTGTATTCGAGCTGCTTGATGCGCCAGATTTGCGTGATGATCTCGCCATAGCCGGGAAACGCCTCCTCGGTGACGTCGGCCACCGACTGCACGTCGTAGAGCGTGCCATAGGCGTCGAACACGACGGCTTTGATTGTCAATTTCCCGGACTCCTTGGCGCGAAGCATCGCGTCGAGAAATTCGCGCAGCGCGACGGCCGATTGATCCGCTGCCGCCTGATTATATTCGAGACGATGTCCGAACAATTCCTTCGGCGTCTTCAGCGCCGGCGAGTCGAAAGCGTGGTAGGCGCCGGGATAGACGATCAGCTTGATCGGCGCGCCCTCGCGCCGCCGCGACACGCCGTAATCGTCGCCGCCCTCGGCGAGCCTGCCGGCAGCCCTCGGCCGACGTCCAGTCGTCGAGCTCGCCGATCATGATCAGCGCCGGCACGGTCAGATTGCCCTGGATGGTCCGGCAGTTCGGATAGAAGGCGGCCGCGGCGCGGAACTTGTTGGGCGAGGAATGCTCGACCACGCCTTGCTCGACCGAGCTCAGCGCGAGCCAGCCGCCTTGCGAGAATCCGAGCACGGCGACGCGATCGGGATCGACCGCGTGCTGCCGCACCAGGAAATCCAGCGCGCGATAGGCGTCGAACGCCATGTCGGTGGGCGTGCCGTTGCCGCAGGTGTTGTCGATGCCGCGCGGCCCGAAACTGTCGACGGTCAGCGTGACATAGCCCCAGGGCGCGATCTGCCGGCCCCAGCGCTCGTCGAGCTTTCTTCCAGTTGCCGTTGCAGCTGTGCAGCAGCACGACCGCGGGGAAGGGGCCGGCGCCCGCGGGCCGTCTCAGCAGGCCCTGCAGCGGTTGCGCGTGCACAAGCGGCGATTCCAGCTCGACCATGGTTGCGCCGGAATCGAGCGCGGCGCGCGCTGCCGCCCGTGAGCAGCAATGCGGCGAGAGCCTGCGACGATGCCGAGCTTCGACATGGGCCACCCCTCGCGCTTCGCAGCGCGCGAGGTGGCGCCGCGTTAGATGCCGAGCAGTTTCCGTGCGTTCGCTTTCAACACTTTCGGTCGAATCTCGTCGCGGATCTCGAGCTTGGAAAAGTCCGAGAGCCACCGGTCCGGCGTGATCACCGGCCAGTCCGATCCGAACAGCATCTTATCCTGAAGGATCGAGTTGATATAGCGCACCAGGATCGGCGGGAAGTATTTCGGCGACCAGCCGGACAGGTCGATATAGACGTTCGGCTTGTGGGTCGCGACCGACAGCGCCTCCTCCTGCCAGGGAAAGGAGGGGTGGGCGAGGATGATCTTCAGGTCCGGGAAGTCGGCGGCGACGTCGTCCATGTACATCGGGTTGGAATATTTCAGCCGCATGCCCATGCCGCCGGGCATGCCCGAGCCGACGCCGGTCTGGCCGGTGTGGAACAGCGCGATCGCGCCGCCGTCGTTGATGGCTTCATAGAGCGGATAGGCCATGCGGTCGTTCGGGTAGAAGCCCTGCATGGTCGGATGGAATTTGAAGCCGCGGACGCCGTACTCCTCGATCAGCCGCCGCGCCTCGCGCACGCCGAGCTTGCCCTTGTGCGGATCGATCGAGACGAACGGGATCAGCACGTCGAGATTTTCGGAAGCCGCCTCCAGCATCTCGTCATTGTTGTAGCGGCGGAAGCCGGTCTCGCGCTCGGCATCGACCGGGAAGATCACCGCGGCGATGTTTTTCGCGCGATAGTAGGCGGCGGTTTCCGGCACGGTCGGCGGATGCTTGTGCGGCGACTTGAAATACTCCGCCATCTGCGCCTGGAAGTCGTCATAGCCGTCGTCGCCATGCATGCCGCAGGGTTCCTCGGCATGGGTGTGGATGTCGATGGCGACGACCTTCTCGATGTCGGGCAGTTTCAGCTTGGGCATGGGCGCTTCCGGGCGGGCAGTGATTTGCGCGTCGGAAATTGATTATAGGATATAACAAATTGCGCAATACGCGATCGCTGCAAGGGAACTCGCCGTCAGTCGCCGTCGCGGGTGCCGGCCTGTTGCCACGGTCCCGGATTGACGATTGTCCCTGTGACCTTGCCGGAGGGATCGCGGACAAAAGACAGCCGCGTCATGTAACGGCCGGCGACGTAGAAATCGCTGTCCGACAGCGGGATCAGTTTGACCGGCGCGTCCTTGCCGAGATCGAAGAAGCCGAACTTGTTCAGCTGCGCCGACAGCTGGCCGTCGGCGACGGTGACCGTCAGCTGCGCGTTCGGGCTGAAATTGTAACGGCCGGCGTAGCGGCCAAGGATATCCGAAGCGACCACCGGCGCCGTCGCTGGCGGCACGAAGGCGTCCTCCTTCGGCACGCTCGCCAGGATCGCATCCCACATCGTCTCGGCGGCGATGGTGTCGAGATCGATCAAGCGACGGCTTGTCCTGCTCGATTTCCTCGGTCGACAGCGCAAACAGCGTGTCGCCATCGTCGAACGTCGAGAACGGCTGGATCGCGCGCGCCATCGAGGTGTGCACCTGAACCGCGAGACGTTGCAGGGCGAACCACCCGATCTTGCGGTTGGTGACGATGACGCTGATCGTGGTGTTGCGCTGGCTGGAAGAGCCGTCAGCTCGGCGGCGCCCAGTTGCGGTCGCGGCTTTCCGGCACATGCGCGAGCAGCTCGGCGGTTTTGGTCAGCGCGCCCCAATTGGCGCCGCGATGGCAGTTGACGAGCTTGCCGTCGCGATCGGTCACGCTGCCATAGGCGTTGACGACGACGAAGGCGGCGATCTTGGTGTCGCCGACCTGGCGGAACGCGCCGCCCTGTCCGGAATGCGCGCCGCAGCCGAAGAACCAGCCCTGCATGACGGCGCGGCCTGCGCCCTGTGCGCCGAGCGGAAAGACGCCCGGCTTGGCCGCGCGTAACGCAGCCTGACCCAATCGCTTGTCGGGATAGATTTCGTTCAGCCGATGGCCGAGGAAATCGTAGACGATCGCACCGGTCACGCCGGCGATGTCGTTCCACGCGCCGCTGCGGACACCGTCGTCCTTCAGCGCGGTCGTCGACGCCGGCCACCGCTTCCAGCCCGTAGGCCGAGCCGGCCGACAGCACGATCGCGTCGACAAATGCCCTGCCGTAACCGAGCCGCAATGCGTCGGTCATCAGGTTCCCGGCGCGCCGCCGCGCACGTCGACGGCGGCCGACAGCCCGCTTTGGAAAGCGAATGACGGTGACGCCGGTCGGGCCGGCCTCATAGGTCGCAACACCGGTCTGCACGGCCGGCCAGTCGAATTGCAGCGTCGGTCCGCCCCGGTCGGTCGTGATCGCCAGTTCGTCCTGGCCGGCTCGCCCCGGCGCCGCTGCCACCAGAGCCGCCAGTGCGGCGGCAGCGGCGAGCCTTGTCTGTGGAGGGAACTGCATGATCCGATCATAGCCAGGACCGAATGCGAATGCCAGCCGACGGCCGCCCACTCGCTCGGGTCAAATTCCCCTTTAACATCAACCGGACGCGGCGGGGCGTCAGGGCCAGCGGAAGCCCCTGTTTGCATTGACATTTGGGTCTTTGATGCTAGAAACCGCCCGCGTCCCGACGGCAGCGGCTGGTTCCGGGACCAATCCATTCATTGCGTGACCTTCGGCCTGTCGACCACGGCCTTTCGAAACAATCGGGATTCCAAGATGAAAGTCCGTAACTCGCTGAAATCGCTGCGCGGCCGGCATCGCGCCAACCGCCTGGTCCGCCGCAAGGGCCGGGTCTATGTGATCAACAAGGTGCAGCGCCGCTTCAAGGCGCGCCAGGGCTGATCGGCCTAGCGCAAATCATCGGGCATCACACCTGCTTTGACGCTTTTGACGCTCTTGCCAGCTTTGCAAGAGCGTTTTGCTGCGTCTAGACTTTGCCGATGGCTTTGAGATTCCCGCGCGGCGCCTCGGACTGGCGATCCTGCTCGCCACGGCTTTTGCGACGCCCGCGCTGGCGCAGGACAATCCGCGCGCCGCGCCGCGCAAGAAGCCGCCGGAGGCGCCCGCCAAGCTGCCGCGCGCCGACAAGGGCCGCGGGCTCGACTTCCTGTTCGGCGCGCTGAAGGCCGCGCCCGATGAGGCCAGCGCCAAGCATGTCGAGGCGCGCATCTGGGCGATCTGGATGCAGACGCCGAGCGACACCGCCGCGCTGTTGATGGTGCGCGCCAAGGCCGCGATGGACGCCCAGCAGCTGGACGTGGCGCTGAAGCTGCTCGATGCCACCATCAAGCTGCGGCCGGATTACGTCGAGGCCTGGAACCGGCGGGCGACGCTGTACTACGTGAAGAACGACTATGCGCGCTCGCTCGCCGACATCCAGCAGGTGCTTGATCCGCGAGCCCCGGCATTTCGGCGCGCTCGCAGGCCTCGGCATGATCATGCAGGATCTCGGCGACGACAAGCGCGCGCTCGATGCCTTCCGCAAGGCGCTTGCGATCAATCCGCACCTCGAGAAGGTGCCCGACCTCGTCAAGTCGCTCAGCGAAAAGGTCGAAGGCCGCGATATCTAGTTCATCGCGGTTAACCCCGTTCCGAGTTCATCCTCTGCAAGACGGAATGTTCTGCGTCAACGCGCCTATGATCGCGTTCACATGAGGCAGGAGCGACAGCGATGAAACGCCTGATCCTTGCAGGTGCCCTGGTTCTGGTGAACTCGGCCAGCTACGCCGACGGACGCTATTGGGTGGTCGGAAACCGCGCCACCGGCAAATGCGATATCGTGACGTCGAACCCGGTCATCGGCGGCGGCTCCGCCTATGACAATGGCGGAGGCTTTTCCTTCGGCAGCGGGCCTTACAAATCGAAGGATGACGCCAAGCTGGCGCGTTCGACCATCAACACCTGTCCGCCGCCAGATCCCGAGAAAGACTCCGCCCACAAGTAAGGTGGCGAAGTCCCGAACTCAGTGCAGCGCGCCGCTACTGCGCTCGCTGATGCCGTAGCGCGCGGCCGCGGCATAGAGCTGCGCGATCTCCGCTTCGAGATGCTCGTTGACCATCAGCAGCGCCTTCAGCGCGCCGCGGATATCGCCGTCGCACCGCGCCACGATCTCGTCGATCGCGGCTTCACTCGATCTGAAACTCATTCCAAAACCCCTTCCCATTGTCTCTCGCGGGTCCTTACTCAACCGACCGATTCAAAATTCCCGTAGAGGATGTGAACGAGGCCGGGTGGCATGTGCTTCTCATGCACGCCCGGCAGGCAGACAAAGTACCGACCGTGACTATAAAATGACCGACGACAGCCGTGTGACGGCGCACGGATTCGTGAGGGGAAAACTCCTTGGGTTTGCCGCGAAACCGCTGCGAGGCAGTGACGTAACTTGGGCCGTGCCCCGGACCGGTCGGAAAATATCAATGATATCAATCATCCTCGTGGCGGTGCTGGTTGTCCTCGCACTGCTCACACAGGCCGGCGTTTTTGTCCTTGATCGGACTTATCCACCGCGGGGTCAAACGGTCGCAGTCGCCGGCGCAAGCTTGAATGTGGTCGATCTGGGGCGGCGCGATGCGAGCCGGTCCGCCGATCGTGCTGCTGCATGGCGCAAGCTCCAATCTGGAGGTGATGCGGCCGCTCGCCGAGCGGCTTGCGGACAGGCATCGCGTGATCCTGATCGATCGGCCGGGACACGGCGGAAGCACGCGCGAGCGCGTGGAGGATTCGACGCCTGACGTGCAGGCGCGGATGATCGTCGAAGCCCTCGACAAGCTCGGCGTCGACCGCGCGATCGTCGTGGTGCATTCGCTGGCAGGAGCGATCGGCGCGCGCATGGCACTGGACTATCCGTCGCGCGTTGCTGGTCTCGTGATGCTGGCGCCCGTCACCCATCCCTGGCCGGGCGGCGTCGGCTGGTACAACAGGCTCGTCACCACGCCTGTGATCGGCCCGCTGCTCGCTTACACCGTCACGCTGCCGCTCGGCCTGCTCGTCACGCAGTCCGGCGCGCGCAACGTCTTCCTGCCGCAGGTCATGGCCGATGATTTCGTGGAGAGCAGCGCGACGCGGCTGCTGCTGCGTCCGCGCGAATTCCTGGCCAACGCGCGCGATCTCGTCGATTTGAAAGCGGCGGTCGCCGAACAGGCGCCGCGTTACGGCGAGATCAACCTGCCGGTGACGATCATCTCCGGCGATGAAAACGACAAGACGGTCTCGACCAACATCCACTCGCGTCCGTTCGCGGCAACCGTGAAAGGCGCCAAGCTGATCGTCTTGCCCGGCGTCGGACACATCGTGCAATACGCCGCGCCCGATCTCGTGGTTGATGAGATCGAGGCGATGGCGGGGCGGGCAGGGCAAGGCCCGGCTGCGGCAGCAGGCGGTTAGGCCTTCAGCAAATTGTCGGCAAGGCCAGCGCAGCCGCGAATGATGCACGCCGTGAAACTCGAAGAATCCTGACTGCGAACTCGCTACTGTGGCGCCATGCCGATGTTGACACCAGCGTCTAGAATACGAATTCTGGATATATGGGTCATCCCAAATACAGCGAGGAGGATTTCCTCGGCGCGGCTCTGGCAATTGTCGCCGAGCGTGGCTTGTCGGAGGTGACCGTTGCGGCCGTCAGCGAACGGCTGGGATCGCCGACCGGCTCGTTCTATCATCGCTTCGCCTCGCGGGATGCATTGCTCGGCTCTCTCTGGCTCCGCACGGTGCTGCAATTCCAGGCCGGTGTGGGCGTGGCGCTAGAGGCCGGCGACGGCCTGAAGGCCGCGCTCCACACGCCTGCCTGGGTGCGAAACCATCCGGACGAGGCGCGCCTGCTGCTGCTTTACGATCGCAAGGATTTCCTGCACGGCGAATGGCCGCGGGACTTGCGCGAGCGCGTTGCCGAGATGACGCAACGCATGGAGTCAGCGTCGAAACACTGGGCACGCGCGATCTTCGGCAAGGACGGGCACGACGAGGTCCGTCTTGCGCAGTTTCTGGTCTCCGAGCTTCCTGTCGCGGTGGTGCGCCAACATCTTCTGCGCGGCGAGCGGCCACCGCCGCTGGTCGACCGGATCATTCGTGCAACGTACAGCGCTGTTCTCGCGGACTACCGGTCGGGAAAAGCCCGCTCGCGCAGGCCATAACGGGGCTACCAAGCCGGGATGAAACGCCATGCCCCGCCGCCTTGGCGCTCCAGCAGCGTTCGTCCGTGGCCGAACGGTGCCGGCGTCAGACCGCGGACGTGAACCTCGATCCGATCCACGTCGACGCGAATGACGATCATGTTGGCGTCGGCGAAGCCGGGCGGAAAATGCGCGTCCAGCTCGCTCCGCCACATCGTTCGCATTTCAGCGACATCCTTGATGATGGTGGCGCGACCGCCCAGCGCGACATAGCGTTCGCCGGAAGGATGCTGGAATGCGAGCGTCACGGACGGAGCGGCGCGCATCTCCGCGACCTTGCGCGAACTCCTGCGGACAAGGAAGCGCCGGGTCCATTGATCGGAGCCGGGCGCACCCGCCGAGGAATTGACCGCGCGCGCGTTCGTGCCGCCCTCCAGCGAACGGGTAGCGAGCCAGCAAATCGGCACCGCCGCGATCGTCTCGCGTGCCGCGGCGAGAAACTGAATGATATCCGCGTCGGTCACCTTCGGGACCGGAGGCATCGTGGTCTGCATCTGGCGTCTCCCGGGTATTCCCAGAAGCCGTCAGTTTGCCGCATTTAGAGGAAATAGTCTAGAATATATATTCTACATCGGTGTAATAAAAACCCGGGCCGCGAGACCGGGGTTTTTCTGCGGGCCGAGCGCGCCTACTTCTTCTTGCCGTCCTTGTCGAACTGCGAGATGTAGGCCCAGAGGTCGCCCCGTTCCTTCTCGTTCTTGATGCCGGGGAAAATCATCTTGGTGCCGGGGATCTTCGCCTTGGGGTCCGTGATGTATTCGAGGAATTGATCCTTGTTCCAGGTGATGCCGGAGTTCTTGTTGGCATCCGAGTAGCTGTAATCGGGCGCGGTGCCGGACTTGCGGCCGTCGAGACCATTCAGCACGGGCCCGACCTTGTTCTTGGCGCCGTCGCCGATCGAATGACAGGCCAGGCACTTCTTGAAGGACGCTTCTCCGGCGGCGACGTCCTGCGCGCGCGCGCTCGAGGCGGCGGCAAGCGAGGTGACGGCACGACCAACAGGTTCAAGGTCAGTTTTTTCATGGGATGCTCTTTGGCTTGATCGCGGGAGGGCGGCAGGCGGGCCTGTGTTTTCGCACGACGGCCCAACACAGGACAAGCCGCCAAAAGTCCATTGGTTTCACGACGACGTGCGATTTGGATCATGATGCGCGACTGCCGATACGCTATCCAAACAGGCGCGAACGTGGTTGATTTGCCGCGAGAATTGGTTGCCCACGCGCGACGGAGTTGATGACATGGCCATCATGATGCCCGCGGCCGATCAGGCGATCCTGGCGCGCCGCGCCGAGATCGTGGCGGCGTTGCGCGCGATCGTGCCGGGCGAGGGCGTGATCGACAGCGCCGACGAGCTGCGTGCCTATGAGTCCGACGGCCTCACCGCCTACCGCCAACCGCCGATGGTCGCGGTGCTGCCCGATACGTCGGAGCAGGTGTCGAAAGTTCTCAAATATTGCCACGCGAACAACATCAAGGTGGTGCCGCGCGGCTCCGGGACCTCGCTGTCGGGCGGGGCGCTGCCGCTCTCCGACGGCGTGCTGCTGGGGCTCGGCAAGTTCAAGCGCATCCGCGAGATCGATTTCGACAACCGCGCGGTCGTCACCGAGCCCGGCGTCACCAATCTGGCGATCAGCCAGGCGGTGGCGCATGCCGGCTTCTATTACGCACCCGATCCCTCATCGCAGATCGCCTGCTCGATCGGCGGCAATGTCGCGGAAAATTCCGGCGGCGTGCATTGCCTGAAATACGGCATGACCACCAACAACGTGCTCGGCTGCGAGATCGTGCTGATCAACGGCGAGATCCTGCGGATCGGCGGCAAATGCGCCGAGAATGCCGGCTACGATCTGATGGGCATCATCACCGGCTCCGAAGGACTGCTCGGCGTCATCACCGAGATCACGGTGCGCATCCTGCAGAAGCCGGAGACGGCGCGCGCGTTGATGGTGGGATTTGCGCAAGTCGAGGCCGCCGGCGAATGTGTGGCCGCAATCATCGGCGCGGGCATCATTCCGGGCGGCATGGAGATGATGGACAGACCAGCGATTCACGCCGCCGAAGCCTTCGTGCATGCCGGCTATCCGCTCGACGTCGAGGCGCTCCTGATCATCGAGCTCGACGGACCGAGTGTCGAGGTCGACGAGTTGATCAAGCGGGTCGAGTCGATTGCGTTGAGTTGCGGCTCGGTGACCTGCCAGATTTCCACCAGCGAGGCCGAGCGCAATTTGTTCTGGGCCGGCCGCAAGGCGGCGTTCCCCGCGGTCGGGCGCATCTCGCCGGATTATCTCTGCATGGACGGCACCATTCCGCGCGGCGCGCTGCCGAAGGCGCTGACGCGCATCCGCGAGCTGTCGGAGAAATACGGCCTCGGCTGCGCCAACGTCTTCCATGCCGGCGACGGCAACCTGCATCCGCTGATCCTGTATGATGCCAACAAGCCCGGCGAGATCGAGCGCGCCGAAGCATTCGGCGCCGACATCTTGCGCTGCTGCGTCGAGCTTGGCGGCGTGCTCACCGGCGAGCATGGCGTCGGCATCGAGAAGCGCGATCTGATGGGCGTGATGTTTTCGGACATCGACCTGAACCAGCAGCAGCGGCTGAAATGCGCCTTCGATGCGCAGGGCCTGCTCAATCCCGGAAAAGTGTTTCCGACCCTGCATCGCTGCGCCGAGCTCGGCCGCGTCCATGTCCATGCCGGCAAGCTGGCGTTTCCGGATTTGCCGAGGTTCTGAAAGTTGAGGGGCCGTTGCGGCCCCTTCAGAGCAGCGTGCGTTCAGATCAGCGTGTATTGCGTGCGCTCACGCTTCTTGAGCAACGGCAGCGCCTGGCCCGCGATATAGGTCTTGAAATGCGCGGCTTCCTGATGCGCCTTGAAGGCGGCTTCGTCGCGGAACAGCTCGTAGAACAGGAACTGCGCCGGATTGTCCTTGGCGCGCGAGATCAGGAACATCATCGCGCCTTCCTCGCGCTGCGCTTCGGGGAGGAAACGGTCGAGGATGGCCGCGACCTTGTCGGCTTCGCCGTCCTTGGCTTCCCATTGCGCGACGACCAGCAGCCCGCCGCCGCGCACGGCGTCGTTGATGGTCCGTTTGTCGATGGCATATGCGTTCATGTGTCGCTCCTTTTGCGTGTTGGATGGACGCGATATGGCACCGATCGCAGCGTCTACAATTCGATGGCCGACGAACTGATGCCGTAAATGGTTCGATCGCGGTCGAAGTGCGAGTGCAGTTCCCGGCGCTGCCTGCGCCGGCGCCGGTCTTGTGCCCGCCGGCCGTGCCTATAGAAGGATGGATCAAGCAAGATCGGCCGCTATAGGGATGGCCGGACAATCGTATGGGAAGGGCGCAAGGGTTTGGACATCCTGAAAATACGAGACGCCGGCGATGTCGAGCAGGCGGTGCGGGCGGCGATCGCCGCCGAGCAGCCGCTCGAGATCATCGGCCACGGCACCAGGCGCCAGATCGGCCAGCCGATGGCGACCAATGCGGTGCTCGACCTGTCGCCGCTCAACGCCATCACCGCCTACGAGCCGAACGAATTGATCATCACGCTGCAGGCCGGCGCGCCGCTGTGCGGACGTGATGTCGCTGATCGACTCCAGGAACCAGCAATTCGCCTTCGAGCCGGTCGACACCGCGCCGCTGTTGGGCGCGTCCGGCGCCGGCACCATCGGCGGCATGATCGCCGCCGGCCTCGCCGGGCCGCGCCGGGTCAAGGCGGGCGCGGCGCGGGATCATCTGCTCGGCGCGCATGCGGTGTCGGGCTTCGGCGACAGCTTCAAGACCGGTGGCAAGGTGGTGAAGAATGTCACCGGCTACGACCTCTGCAAGCTGCTGGCGGGCTCCTGGGGCACGCTCGCCGTCATGACCGAGGTGACGCTGAAGGTGATGCCGAAGCCGGAGGCCGAGCGTACGCTGGTGCTGCGCGGCCTCGACGACATCGCGGCCAACAGGGCGATGACGGCGGCGCTCGGCTCGCCATTCGACGTATCGGGTGCGGCGCATGTGCCGGGCTCGGCGCTGCGGGCCGAGGTCGCGGGCCTTGATGCGATCGGCTTGTCCCGCGAGGCCGTCACCCTGATCCGGCTGGAGGGGATTCTGGCTTCAGCGAGCCACCGTGCGGCCTCGCTGGCCGCGGCGCTGAAGCCGTTCGGGACTGCAGAGGTCATCGAGGATGCGGTCTCCGCCGCGGCCTGGTCGGCGATCCGCGACGTGCTGCCGTTTGCGGCGGGCGGCTCGCTCGGGGCCTGGCCCGTATGGCGCATCGTGTGCCCACCCGCCGCCGGCGGCGCGCTCGGTCAAGACGCTGGCACGGGAAACCGGCGGCGACGTGATCTACGATTGGGGCGGCGGCTTGATCTGGGCGGCGTTGCCGCCGAAGGGCGACGGCCTGGCCGGGCTGGTGCGTGGGCGTGTGGCGGCCGCCTTCGGTCACGCCATGCTGCTGCGCGCGCCCGAGGCGGTGCGGCGGCAGGTCGACGTGTTCCAGCCGCAGACCGAGGGGCTGCGTGCGCTGTCCGAGCGCGTCCGCAACAGCTTCGATCCCAAAGACATCCTCAATCGCGGCCGCATGGTGCGCCGGAGCGCCGCATGAAGACCGAATTCTCGCTCGCCCAGCTGGCCGATCCCGATATTGCCGAGGCCGACAAGATCCTGCGCGCCTGCGTGCATTGCGGCTTCTGCACCGCGACCTGTCCGACCTATGTGCTGCTCGGCGACGAGCTCGATAGCCCGCGCGGGCGCATCTATCTGATCAAGGAGATGCTGGAGAAGGACCGCCCGCCCACGGAAGCCGTGGTCAAGCACATCGACCGCTGCCTGTCGTGTCTCGCCTGCATGACGACCTGTCCGTCCGGCGTGAACTACATGCATCTGGTCGATCAGGCCCGCGTCCGGATCGAGCGGGATTACCGCCGGCCGCTGACCGAGCGGTTGTTGCGCTGGGTGCTGGCGCGCGTGCTGCCCGATCCAAAATTGTTCCGCGTCAGCATGTGGATGGCGCGGCTGGCGCGTCCCTTCGCCGTGCTGTTGCCGACGTCGCAGACAGCTGAAGCCACGCCGTCGCTGTTGCGCCGCATCAAGGCGATGCTGGCGCTTGCGCCGGGCGCCTTGCCGGCAGCGGGACCGTCGGCAGGCAGCGTCTTTGCCGCGCTCGGCCCGCGCCGCTCCCGAGTGGCGCTGCTGCAGGGCTGCGCACAGCAGGTGCTGGCGCCGCGGATCAACCAGGCCGCCATCAACGTGCTGACCCGCCATGGCATCGAGGTTGTGCTGGTCAAGGACGAGCAGTGCTGCGGCGCCTTGACCCACCACATGGGCCGCGACGACGACGCGCTGGCGCGCGCCCGCGCCAATGTCACGGCATGGATGGCCGAGGCGCAGGCGAACGGGCTCGATGCCATCCTGGTGACGACCTCGGGCTGCGGCACCGTCATCAAGGACTACGGCTATCTGCTGCGCGAAGACCGCGATTTTGCAGGGCCCGCTGCCCAGGTCTCGGCGATGGCCAGGGACATCACCGAATATCTCGCACCCCTCGAATTGAAGCGGCAACCGCGCGGCGAGGACGACATCGTCGTCGCCTATCACTCGGCCTGTTCGCTGCAGCATGGACAGAAAATCACGCAGGCCCCGAAAGATTTGCTTTCCAAGAACGGATTCGTGGTGAAAGATGTGCCCGAGAGTCATTTGTGTTGCGGTTCGGCTGGGACCTACAACCTTCTCCAGCCTGACATTGCGACGAGGTTGCGCGATCGCAAGCTCGCCAACATCGCAAGCGTCAAGCCGGACATGATTGCTGCGGGCAACATCGGATGCATGATGCAGATCGCCGGCGGTACGTCAGTTCCCGTCGTGCACACGATTGAGCTTCTCGATTGGGCGACGGGCGGTCCACGGCCAGGATCGACTTGATTGGCTCCGCGCGCTTCCCCGAAGGCGCGGATGATTTGAGCGCCTGATGGACATGGATCGGCGGCAACAGGAGGACCACGATGGCTAAGGCGAAGAAGAAAGCCAAGAAGGCCAAAAAGAAGAAAATGGCGGCGAAGAAGTCCGCGAAGAAGTACGCCAAGAAGTCGGCGAAGAAGGCGCAAGAAGGCCAAGAAGGCGGCTCCGAAGAAATCAGCCAAGAAGGCTGCGAAGAAGGCAGCCAAGAAGGCGGCTCCCAGGAAGTCAGCGCCGAAGAAGGCAGCCGCTCCCAAGCCCGCGCCGGCTCCTGACACCGGCCCCCGCGCCCGAGCCGGCCCCCGCGCCAAGCTGGGCGACGCCGAGCCCGGCCCCGTCCTGGGGACACTCGGGAGACGGCGAGAACAACAACTAGCCGGATCTGACGCTCCGGCAATTGCAAGGGCCGCGGCTCCAACGAGCCGTGGCCTTTTCTTTTGCGTCGGAGTCCCGTGTGGCGACGGCGGAGGTTGGGGAAAAGTGATTCGTCAGAGCCGTCCGCACGCCCGGTTTTCGCTTGTTGGCGGGCATATGGATCGTCGCAACCGGGCAAATTTGTTGTTGGAATGCAACACACTCCAACAACCTTTCGTGGAATGCTTCAAACGCCTAAAAAGGCGGCAAATGCTTGCGTTTTTTGCTTCACGACAGTTACGCCGCGTTCCAGATTGCAACCAGTTAACAAGCCAGTCCGTCCGGGGGGCATCCGGCAAGCTGACTGGTTTTCTGGAAAGTGATGGGGATCGTCATGAAAAAAATCGTCTTGGCAGCAACGGCGCTGGCAATGATTTCGGGTTCGGCTCTCGCGGCAGACATGCCGGTCAAGGCCAAGGCGCCACCGCCGGCAGTGGTCAGTCCGTGGGATTTCGCGTTCGGCAGCGCGATCATGAGCGATTACATCTTCCGCGGCATCACCCAGTCCGACCACAAGCCCTCGGTCGCCGCCTATTTCGAGCCGCGCTACAACGTCAACGACCACCTGCAGCTCTATGTCGGCACCTCGGCGGAGAGCATCTCGTTCCCGAACCGCGCCGCGGCCGAGGTCGACATCTACGGCGGTATCCGCCCGACGGTCGGCAAGTTCGCCTTCGACTTCGGTGTCTGGGGCTATCTCTATCCGGGCGGCCAGTGCTTCGGCGCGCATGGGTACCGTGCTCGGCGCCGACCAACAACTGCGCCTCGTTCGGCCAGGGTCTCGACTTCGGTCAGCTCGGCGTCGGCGGCCTGCCGTTCAACGGCAACTTCGCCAAGAAGAACGCCAGCTTCTATGAAGGCTACGGCAAGGTGAACATCACCATCAACGACAACTGGGCGGTCGGCTTCAACGAATACTACTCGCCGAACTTCCTGAACCTCGGCGCCTGGGGCAACTACGCCTCGATCACCGCCAAGTACACCGCGCCCGCCACCATCTTCGGCTCCTCCGGCGTCGGCATGTACGTCTCCGGCGAGTTCGGCCGGCAGTGGCTCGGCACCTCGGACGCGTTCTACGGCACGACGGTCTGCGACCGCCTTCGGCGGACCGTTCCCGCTGCGGCATTCCGGAGCCGAGCTACAACACCTGGAATATCGGCATCGGCTTCACCTACAAGGTGTTCACGCTGGACCTGCGCTACTCCGACACCGACCTGACGAAGGGCAATTGCAACGCCTTCACCAGCGACTACTCGACCACCAACTTCAGCCCGTCGCTTCGTGACCAAGATCAATCCGGGCGGGTTCGGCTCCAACTGGTGCGGCGCGACGGGTATCGCCAAGCTGTCGGCCGACCTGACGGCGATGACCAACCTGAAGTAACGCAAATTCCGCTGATAGCGGTGAGGGCGGCAGAGCGATCTGCCGCCCTTTTGCTTTGGGACTTCAACCGCGGCCGCGCACTCGCTGCGGCCGATTTGCTGCCGCTTCACTCCGCCGGCTTGGGTTCGCGCGTGCTGCCGGGGCGGAGCGCGAAGTGGTCGCCTTCGGGCGCGAGCGCGGCGGCGCGTGAATGGAAGGCCCGCAAGGTCGAGCGATGGCCGATCGAGACGACTGTCGTGTTCGGCAATCTCTCCGCGATCAGGCGATAGAGTCGGGCCTCAGTGGCCTCGTCGACCGAGGCGGTCGCTTCGTCGAGAAACAGGAAATCCGGCGCGTGCAACAGCGCCCGCGCCAGTCCCAGCCGCTGCTGCTCGCCGAGCGACAGCATCCGGTTCCAGTGCTCTTCCTCGTCCAGCCGCGCGGCGAGTTTCGGCAGATCGACATCCTGCAGCACGTCGGCGATCTGCTCCGCCGTGTAGGCGCTCTCGTCCGAGGGGTAGGCGATCGCGGCCTTCAGCGTGGCGATCGGCAAATAAGGCCGCTGCGGCAGCATCATCAGCGTGGCTTTCGCGGGCACCGCGATTCCGCCGCTCCCATAGGGCCAGATGCCGGCGATCGCCCGGAACAGCGTCGACTTGCCCGCGCCCGAGGGGCCGGTCACCAGGATGTGCTCGCCTGCGCGAATGGTGAAGTCGCCCGCCGACACCAGCGGCGTGCCGTTCGGCAATTTCACCAGCAGCTCGGACAGGTCGATCTGGCCGGAGGCGGACGGCGTGAGCGCGATCGAGGAGGGCGCATGGACCAGCGCGGTCGCGCTGCCGATCGCATGTTCGAAGCCGTCGAGGCGGGCGATCACCGCGCGCCATTCGGCCATGGTGCGATAAGCCGACACGAAGAACGAGAGTGCGTCTTGCACCTTGCCGAAGGCCTCGGCGATCTGGATCAAGGAGCCGAGCTGCACCGTCTTGCTGACGAAATAGGCGGGACCCGCGAGCGCGAAGGGAAACACCACGGCTGCCTGCGCGTAGCTTTGCGTGAAGAAGGTCAGCCGCTTGGTTCGGCTCATGATGCCATACCAGTTGCCGACGACGCGGCCGAAGCGCTCCGACAATCGCTCGCGTTCGGCCCCCTCGCCCTTGAGCAGCGCGATCTGCTCCGAGTTTTCGCGAACCCGCACCAGATTGAAGCGGAAATCCGCTTCCAGGCGCTGCTGGTTGAAGTCGAGGTTGACCAGCGGCGAACCGATCCATTGCGTCAGCAAGGTGCCGAAGATGGCGTAGATCAACGCGCCCCAGACCAGGTAACCGGGAATCGAAAAATCGACGCCGAACATCAGCAGCGGCAGTAGTTCCGACAGCCCCCACAGGATGACGAGGAAAGAGGCGAGCGAAACGATCGAGTTCAACAGCCCAAGGCCGAGCGCGAGCGTCTGGCTGACGAACAGCTTGACGTCGTCGGTGATGCGCTGGTCGGGGTTGTCGGCCGCGTCGCCGGCGAGCTGCATGCGATAGTGATTGGCGTCATGCATCCACTCGCCGAGATATTTGCCGGTCATCCAGCTGCGCCAGCGGATCTGCAGCCATTGGTTCAGATAGAGCTGATAGACTCCAAGGACCACCGAGGCCGCCGCGATCGCGCAGAACACCAGCATCTCGCGGTTGAAGGTGCTCCAGTCCTTGTTTTGCAAGGCCGTGTAGAAACGGTTGCGCCACTGATTGATCAGCACGTCCATCACGACCGACAACAGCTCGATCGCGATGACGGCGGCAAGCAGCCCGAGGCCCGCCCATTTGTCCGAGGATTTGAAATAAGGAGTCGCGATCCGCCATACGATCGCGAGCGTCGCGCGCATGTTGTTCACAGATTAACGTCTCCCGGAAGCGCGGGCGCAAAGCCCTGATGAATTGAAGGAATTGCGGGCGCTTAGACTAAAGTCGCAAATTTCGCAACATGAGCATCGCTTGTCGACGCATCGCACTCGACCCTAGCATGGGGACAACGGCGAGGGGTGGGGGCGCTTTCGGACTTCGCGAGCTTTTGAGCGAATTAAGGGTTCGTCCCAATTCGCGGGATTATTTCGCACATCTGATGGTTTACCCCTCCAAGCGCCAAGCGATCTGCCTCCACGCTGGCAGGCTCGCCGGGGAAGCGCGTGGGGAGGAATCACAATGTGGAATCAAGTCTATAACCCGTTGGACAGCGCGGCGCTGTCGACGATCTTCGCGGCCATACCGGTCGTCACGCTGCTGGTCCTGATCGCCAGCGGCAAGGTCAAGGCGCATATCGCGGCGATCATCGCCGTGATCCTGACCAACCTGATCGCGATCTTCGTCTTCACCATGCCGGCCAACATGTCGATCCGCGCCTCGCTGCTCGGCGTCGTCGCAGGGTTCTTCCCGATCGGCTGGATCGTGCTGAACGTCATCTTTCTGTATCAGCTCACGGTGACCACGGGCCAATTCGAAGCTGTTGAAGCGCGCGGTCGGCGGCGTCACCGAGGACCGGCGCCTGCAACTGCTGCTGATCGCGTTTTCGTTCGGCGCGTTCTTCGAAGGCGCCTCGGGCTTCGGCACGCCGGTCGCGTCACCGGCGCGGTCCTGATCGGGCTTGGCTTCTCGCCGCTCGCCGCGTCCGGCCTGTCGCTGATCGCCAACACCGCGCCGGTCGCCTACGGCGCGCTCGGCACGCCGATCCAGGGCCTTGCCTCGGTGACCGGGCTCGATCCCTACATTCTCGGTGCGATGGTCGGCCGGCAATTGCCGGTGTTCTCGCTGATCGTGCCGTTCTGGGTGGTGTGGGCGTTCGCCGGCTGGAAGGGCATGAAGGAAGTCTGGCCGGCCATTCTCGTCACCGGCGTATCGTTCGCCGATCCCGCAATTCGTGATCTCGAACTACATCAATCCCTGGATCGTCGATATCGGCGCTTCGCTGATCTCGATGGGCTGCCTGATCCTGTTCCTGAAGGTCTGGCAGCCGAAGCAGCTCTGGCTGTCGCCGGCGCTGCGCGGCAAGGATGAATTCGACAGCACGATGGCCGCGGCGAAGGCCATGGACAAGACGCCGTTGACGCCAGCGTGAGCTTTCGACCGCGCTGCTGCCGTGGATCATCGTCTGCGTCGTGATGCTGATCTGGGGCAACGGCGCGTTCAAGACCTGGGCGAACTCGATCTTCACCTGGAACTATGCCGTTCCCGAACTCGACAAGATGATCAACGTGGTGCCGCCGGTGGCGGCGAAGCCGACGCCGCAAGGCGCGGTGTTCGGCTTCACCTATCTGTCGTTCACCGGAACGGGCATGCTGATCGCGGCGATCATCTCCGGCTTCCTGGCGGGCCTGTCGCCGGCCAAGATGGTCAGCGAATACGGCCGCACCATCAAGCTGTGTGCGATCTCGCTGATCACGATCTCGGCGATGCTCGCGATCGGCACCCTGACGCGGCTGTCGGGCGTCGACGCGACGCTGGGTCTCGCCTTCGCGGCGACCGGCGTGCTCTATCCCTTCTTCGGCACCTTGCTCGGCTGGTTGGGCGTGGCGCTGACGGGATCGGACACCGCCTCGAACATCCTGTTCGGCAATCTGCAGAAGATCACCTCCGAACAGCTCGGCCTGTCGCTCGGTGCTGATGGCGCGCCGCCAACTCGTCCGGCGGCGTGATGGGCAAGATGATCGACGCCCAGTCGATCGTCGTCGCCTCCACCGCCACCAACTGGTACGGACATGAAGGCACCATCCTGCGCTTCGTGTTCAAGCACTCGATCGCGCTGGCCTGCCTGGTCGGCATTCTCGTGATGCTGCAGGCCTATGTCTATCCGTTCACGCTGATGGTCATGCAAATAGCGCTTCGGAACGGAGATCGAGTTGAAATCCCCGCGGTCAAGGCGCCGCGGGGATTTTTTTGTGCGAAGTTTTTCGCGGGCGAACCTGTTCAATGGCGCAGGCGTCCAATAGAAGGACGCCGGAAAGTCTTTCGAGGGGTTGCATGATTTCGGTCAAATCCGTCGTTCGCCTTGCCGCATTTGCATTGGTCCCGCTTGTTTGCCTTTCATCGATGGATTGCGTCAAAGCCGCCGACGGCTTTCCGTTCGGCATGGAGATGACGCTCGATGCCGCGCGCCTGCCGGGCTCCAAGCGCGTGCCCGATCTCGATATCGGCGACCATGGCGAGGTCGTGCTGGAGCTCTGGTGCAAGGGCGGCAAGGGTCAGTTCTCGGTCGCCGGCAACACCGTGATCTTCGTCGCCGGCCCGATCGAGGATCGCGCCTGTCCGGCGAACAAGGCGCAGCTCGATGACGAACTGGTCGCAGCGCTCGAGCGAGGCCTCCACCTGGAAGCGGCAGGGCGACTACCGTGTCGTTCATCGGCAGCCAGGACGCTGAAGTTTCGCATCAATACGAATTGAGCGAGCGTCTGCTCGACGCTCTCCCCGCTCGCGGAGAGGTGCAGAGGGTTCCGAATGACGCGGGATAGCGGACGCTACTTCCACACCGACTTGTCGGCGTCCCAGCGCTGGCCCTTCAATTCCTTTGCCAGCGCCTCGACCATGCCGGAATCGTCCTTCTGGTCGCCTTCCTCCTCGCCCGCGGACTCGTTGGAGAGGATGAGCTTGCCGCCCGCGCTCTCGTCGGCCGTTGACGTGACGGGATTGCCGATCCAGAGCATCAGTCTGTCCGACCCGCCGGGCTTGTCGGGCGCGACCAGCCCGGTGACCTCGACGGTGTCGGTCAATTCGAGCGCGGGATAGATCGCGCTCGGCCGCTTGAAACTCAGCTTCACCTTGCCGGTGGTCGCTGTTCCAGGTCGCGCCGGCAGGCTTGGCCGCCAGCGTCTTCGCCAGCACGTTGGAGACGGCGGTCGCGAGCTTGTCGCGGTTGAGCTTGCCGCCCTCGCTGTAGTCGGCGGCGGCAATGCGGATCGTGCGCTCCATCTCGACAATTCCGGTGGTCCATCCCACCGCGACCACGCCCGGCATCGCCTTCGCCTTGGCGATCAGGGCGGGCGCGCGATCCGGATCGACCGCGAGGTTGATGGTCTGCACGCCCGAGCGCAGCGCGTCGCAGGTCACGCCAAGGCTGTTGGTGGCGACCTCGACGTCCTGCCCCTTCAGGCTCTTCAAAAAGTCCAGCGCGGTCTCGAGCTTCAGCCGCACGCCGACCGATTCCGGCGAGACGTCGGAAAAATCCTTGGGCGTCGGGTTGATGCCGTCATCGACCATCTGGCTGTCCTTGAATTCCTTCTCGCTGATGTCGGAATTTTCCGACGAGGCGACTTCGGTGACGTTGGTGCCGACCGTGATCTGGCCGCGGAAATCGAAGGTGTCGCCGGTCTGCTTGCGCGTCAGCTTGACCGTGACCGGCTTCTTGTCGTTGACGCTTTGCGTGGTGCCGCTGAGCGTCGGCCCGTTGACCGCGAGATTGACGACGAAGCGGTCCTTGCGGTCGGAGCCCTTGTCGGCGGGATAGCAGATGTCGAGCGAAGCTTCCTTCAGCGTCTTGCCCTGCCGCACCTCTTTCAGGATCACGTCGGCATTGCCGTCCATCAGGCCGTCGATCGCGGTGAAATAGCGCGTCTCGATCGCATTCGGATCGGCCTTGGTCGAAAGCTTGATCTGGGCGCTGGCGATGTCCGGCGTGGCTGCCACGAGACAGACGGCGAAAAGCAAGGGCGCGCGCATGCGAATTTCCTTGGACAGTGAGGGAATCGGGGAAGCGTCTTAGCAAACCTGTGCGACATCCGCCAAAAAGAAGGCCGCCCGGTGGCGGGCGGCCTTCCCGAATGTTTGAGATGCAGGCTTGGGGCTCAGAACCCCATGCCGCCCATGCCGCCACCCATGCCGCCGCCGCCGGCGGGCGCTGCCGGTTCCTTCGGCAGTTCGGCGACCATGGCCTCCGTGGTCACGAGCAGGCCCGCGACCGATGAGGCATCCTGCAGCGCGGCGCGCACGACCTTGGCCGGGTCGATGATGCCCTTGTCGACCATGTCGACATATTCCTCGTTCTGCGCGTCGAAGCCGAAGGTCTCCGACTTGTCCTCGAGGATCCTGCCGACCACGATCGAGCCTTCGACGCCGGCGTTCTCGGCGATCTGGCGCACCGGAGCCTCCAGCGCCTTCAGCACGATGTTGATGCCGGCCTGCACGTCGGCATTGTCGTTGTGGATGCGCCCCACCGCCTTCTTGGCGCGCAGCAGCGCCACGCCGCCGCCGGGCACGATGCCTTCCTGCACCGCGGCGCGGGTCGCGTTCAGCGCGTCCTCGACGCGGTCCTTCTTCTCCTTGACCTCGACCTCGGTCGCGCCGCCGACGCGGATCACCGCGACGCCGCCCGCGAGCTTGGCGAGCCGCTCCTGCAGCTTCTCACGGTCGTAGTCCGAGGTGGTCTCCTCGATCTGCGCCTTGATCTGGCCGACACGGGCCTCGATGTCCTTTTTCTTGCCGGCGCCCTTGACGATCGTGGTGTTCTCCTTGTCGATCACCACCTTGCCCGCGCGGCCGAGCATGTTGACGGTGACGCTCTCGAGCTTCATGCCGAGTTCGTCGGAGATCAACTGGCCGCCGGTCAGGATCGCGATGTCCTCCAGCATGGCCTTGCGGCGGTCGCCGAAGCCCGGCGCCTTGACGGCGGCGACCTTCAAGCCGCCGCGCAGGCGATTGACCACCAGCGTCGCCAGCGCCTCGCCCTCGACGTCCTCGGCGATGATCAGCAGCGGACGGCCCGACTGCACCACGGCCTCCAGCACCGGCAGCATGGCCTGCAGCCCGGAAAGCTTCTTCTCGTGCAGCAGCACGTAGACGTCTTCCAGCTCGGCCGTCATCTTCTCGGCATTGGTGATGAAATAGGGCGAGAGATAGCCGCGGTCGAACTTCATGCCTTCGACGATGTCGACCTCGGTCTCCAGCGACTTGTTCTCCTCGACGGTGATGACGCCCTCATTGCCGACCTTCTGCATCGCCTGCGCGATCATCTTGCCGATCGAGGCGTCGCCGTTCGACGAGATGGTGCCGACCTGGGCGACCTCGGCGGACGAGGCGACCGGCTTGGCACGCTTTTCGAGGTCCTTGACCACGGCGTGGACCGCAATCTCGATGCCGCGCTTCAGGTCCATCGGATTCATGCCGGCTGCGACCGACTTGGCGCCTTCGCGCACGATCGCCGCCGCGAGCACGGTCGCGGTGGTGGTGCCGTCGCCGGCGGTGTCGTTGGTCTTGGAGGCGACCTCGCGCACCATCTGCGCGCCCATGTTCTCGAACTTGTCCTCGAGCTCGATCTCCTTGGCGACGGTGACGCCGTCCTTGGTGATGCGTGGCGCGCCGAAGCTCTTCTCGATGACGACGTTGCGGCCCTTGGGGCCGAGCGTCACCCTGACCGCGTTGTTGAGGATTTCGACGCCGCGCAGCATGCGGTCGCGGGCGTCTCCGGCAAATTTCACGTCCTTGGCAGCCATCTGAACTTTACTCCTGGAATGATGATCCTCATCCTGAGAATGCGGGCGTCAGCCGGCGGCTCGAAGGATGGATTCTGGGATCACCTTCGAGACGGCAGCTTCGCTGCCTCTCAGGGAGGGCAGCGGCTTCAGACCAGCACGCCCATGATGTCGGACTCCTTCATGATCAGGAGCTCGTCGCCGTCCAGCTTGACCTCGGTGCCGGACCATTTGCCGAACAGCACGCGGTCGCCGACCTTGAGATCGATCGGGATCAGCTTGCCGTTCTCGTCGCGGCCGCCCGGGCCCACCGCCGTGATTTCGCCCTGCGAGGGCTTTTCCTTGGCGGTGTCGGGGATGATGATGCCGCCCTTGGTCTTCTCTTCGGCGTCGATACGCTTGACCACGACGCGGTCATGCAGCGGACGGAACTTGGACTTGGCCATGACGTCTCCCTGGTGGGTTTTCTTTGGATTGGTTGGATCGGAAGAGTCCGCCTCCAGCGCGCCCCACGCGCGCTTAAAAAGGCCAACATCTTTGGCAATCATGCCTTCGGAGTGCCAATCGAGCGCCCGAAATATGGCCTGGCCGCTGTCCTGTCAAGCAAAGCGGTTAAGCCCTTTTTGAGGCTGTTGTAGGATGCTGGCGGCTGAAACCAGGACGGGTTCGGCGGCGTAGTTGTTGCTCCGACAGTGGTTTTACGGTTGGCTGCGTGACGGGTGCGGCCAGATCTTGATCCGGGGGAATGCCATGGCCAGTTTCGGGACCACGCGGACGATCGCCAATCTGGCGATCATCTCGGCGCTGACGGTCACTCTGGGCGCCTGCGGTGGCGGCATGAGCCTGCCGAGCTTCGGCTCGTCGTCATCGGCGCCGGCGCAGGAGCCGGGGGTTGCGCCGGAAATGCCAGCCACCATCCGCGGCGACGAACTTGTCGGCAAATGGGGCCTTGCCTCCTATCAGAATCCCGCCGACCGCGCCCGCACCGAGAAGCAGGCCCAGGCGCAGTGCAAGCAGCCTTACGTGATCGGGGCCGGCGGCTCCGGCGGCGTGATCATGCATCTGGCCGACCAGGCGCACGCCGCAGGAATTGCGCATCAAGGGCAGCCAAAGCGGCAAGAACTATATCGGCCCGCCCGGCCCGCCGCCCGGCGAGCAGGACCGCGAGATCGTCTCCTTCGACGGCCGCGTGCTGATCACCCGCTTCGTCGACAAGGACGCGGCGACCCGCTACGGCAACATGGTCTATGTCCGCTGCGGGCCGCGGGCTTAAGGGTCAACATTCGTCATTGCGAGGAGCCCGCGACAAAATTGCGAAGCAATTTCGCTGGAGCGACGACCCGCTACGCTCGCTGCGCGAGCTACCCGGTAGAGTCGCCGAAGCGCCTTCGCGTAGGCGTAGCATCCAGACTGTTTCCGTGGAAGATCTGGATTGCTTCGCTTCGTTCGCAATGACGACGGAAAGCAAAAACGCCGGCCTGAAGGCCGGCGTTTTCATTTGAACCCTTGCAATCCGCTCAGTTGAACATCGCGTCGATGTCGTCCTGCGAGGCGTGGCCGGCATCGCCGTCGAGCTTCGGCCCGTTCAAGCAGCTTGGCATCGCCCTCGCGGGTGTCGGCGATGACAGGCGCATGGGCGCGGATCGCATCGACGCCGCCCCAGATCTCCATCATCGCGTTGATGTGCTGCTCGATGAAACGCATCGTGGTCATCACCTTGGTGATGCGCTGGCCGGTGAGGTCCTGGAAGTTGCAGGCCTCGAAGATCGAGATCACCCGCTCCTGGATATCTTCGCTGAGAAGCTTCTGCTGCTCGGGCGAGTTGACCTTCACCAGCGCACTGGCGGCCTGATCGATCGACTCGGCGGCCTCGAGGATCTGCTGCGTCGCCTGTTCGGTGCCGCCGACCACCGCGCCGAGCTCGCCATTGACCTTGGCCATCTCCTGGCCGTCGAAACTCTTGCCGTGCAGCACCGCGATCTCGCGCTTGGTGCGGCTGATGGCGTCGTGGATCAGGTCGAGTTCGACCTTCAGCTTCTCGCACTGCTCGATCTGCGCACGGTAGGTCTCCAACAGCGCCTGGGCTTCCGCGACCGCGCCGGTCACGGCATCCACACCGACCGGCGCCGCGCCCTTCGGGCCGGCGGCCATCTGGGCGCGGATCGCGCGCAGCTCGCTCATGATCTCATGGTGCATCGGCCCGGCGTCGCCTTCGACGATTTCCGGCATCGGCAATTCGCCGTTGATGGCTGTTTCGGCGCGAAAGCGCTTGCGATGAATCGGCATGGAATTCTTCCCCGTCCCCAACCCCTCAGCTTTTAGCCGGATGCGATTTAACATCGGGTTCACACGGGAACGCGCGCAAGCAGATTTCGAATTCGCCGACGCGCGCCGCTCACCAGCGGTTAACCATGACGCTCTCGCGTTCATCGAAAATAAACGCTGTTGGACAAATCCGCGCGCGATTGGCGACGTGGTGAATCGAAACGCGGCTTCCGTTTACCAAACCGAGGCGCTTTTGGACTTAATTAGCCATAGCAGGCGCGCCAGAAGCGTGCCGGCGAACGATCTAGACGAAACAGTACAGAGTACGTCGATGTTCAGAAACTTCACGCTTGCGCTGCTCGGCAGCGCCTCCTGCCTGTGCGCAGGCATTCAACAGGCCGCGGCAATCGATGGCGCGGCTCCTCCCGAACCCAAGGTGATCTACGCCCGCGACGCAGCGCCGCCGGCGCCGGTGCGCGTCGCCTCCAACAACATGGGCGGCGGCTTCATCCAGTTCCTGTTCGGCGACGGGCCGCGCAGCCAGCGTTACCAGCAGGAGCCGATGTATCAACAGCAGCCCGGCTATGGGCCGCAGGCGATGCCGCAGCAATCCTACGGAGCGGCCGATCCGGCGGCGCGCCAGTTCGATCCGCGATATGAAAAGCAGGAAGTCTCCTACGACGGTCACGAGGGCGCGGGCACCATCGTGGTCGATACGCCGAACAAGTATCTCTACCTGGTGCAGGGCAACGGAAGGGCGCTGCGCTACGGCATCGGCGTCGGCCGTCCCGGCTTCACCTGGGCGGGCACCAAGACCATCTCGGCCAAAAAGGAATGGCCGGACTGGACGCCGCCGGCGGAAATGCTGGCGCGCCGTCCCGACCTGCCGCGGCACATGGAAGGCGGCCCGGAAAATCCGCTGGGCGCGCGCGCGATGTATCTCGGCTCTTCGCTGTATCGCATCCACGGCTCCAACGAGCCCTGGACCATCGGCACCAACGTGTCCTCGGGCTGCATCCGCATGCGCAACCAGGACGTGATCGATCTCTATGGCCGCGTCAATGTCGGCACCAGGGTCGTCGTGCTCTAAGCACGATCGGTCTCAAAAGAGAAACGGCCGCCCAGAAAGGGCGGCCGTTTTGTTTTTGGAAGCAAGACGATCAGGTTCAGGCGTAATCGCTGTCGCCGCCGTCATTGTCGTCCGAGTCCATGTCCATGTCGTCGTGGTCATTGTCGTCGTTCGATGCGGTATCGAACAATCCGGCGCGCCGGCTGTCATCGGCAGAAGCGGAGGCATTGCCGATGTCGTTGACGCCGAGGTCGCGCGCCGCCGAGCTGTTGGACTGATCGCCGCTCCACGGGCTTGCCGAGCCGGCCGTCGTGGTGTCGCCGAAGGCCTGACGATGATGGCCGCCGCCCATCATGCCGCGAATGCTGTTCATCAACAGCGAGCCGCCGATGACGCCGGCTGCGGTGGCCGCGGCCGTGCCGAGGAACGAACCGCCGCCGCCGAAGGGCGATTGCGGACCGCCACCATAAGGTCCTTGTCCGTAGCCCGGCCCGCCATAGCCGCCCTGACCGTAACCGCCCTGACCGTAACCCTGGCCATAGCCTTGCTCATACTGACCCTGGCCTTGATCGTAGTGACCTTGGCCCTGGGTTTGCTGCAGCACCTGGCCGGAGTTCCAGACCGGGCGGCTCTCCGGCACCGGCGGCGGAACATTGGGAACCGAGCCGCGCGGCTGGTTGGACTGGCCGAACAGCTTGTCGCGCATGGAATCGAGGAAGCCGCCGGACTGGCCCTGTTCCTGCGTCTTGGCCCTGTTCCAGCTGCTGGATGCGCTCGGCGGCGCGGCGCAACGCCTCGTCCTGCAGCAGCACGGTCTGCACCAGCGGATAGATCGCATTCGGGGCGTTGCGCAGGCCCTGCATGATCGCGCTCATGGCCTCCGCATCGCGCGGGGCGCTTTCCACCTTGGCAAGGCGGTCGAAAAGCTCGTCGATCAACTGGCGTTCTTGCGGTGTCATGGCGTCCTCCTCGCGTATTCACCTCGAATCGCGAGCGGAATGTAAGACCCGTTTATGTCGCGCCTAGCCGCTCCCGGCGATTAAATTTAGGTATGCGACAGGACGCCACGCACCTTGCGCGAGGTCTCGTCAGGACAGTGTAACTTTGTTCGCTGCCAGAAGTTCGGCAAAAGCATCGCTGGCGAGATAGGCATGCTCGATCTCGCGGACCGTGGTCATCGGATCGAGCGAAAGCAGCACGTCGTCGACAAAGCCGGGATGGCACATCACGACGCCGCCTTCGGGCAGGCCATCGAGGAAGCCGCGCATCAGCGCGCCGAAATCCGGCTTGCGGGTAAAATCATAGGCGCCGGCGAAGGCCGGGTTGGTGGCGATGCCGGCGCGCGCCGCGCGGCGGCGGAACTGCGTCGAGAGAAAATCGAGCAACAGCGCCTTGGGCGAGGCGAGCCTTTTGCCGAGCGGCTGGTTGCGCCGCGCCTGGCGCACCCAGGCGTTCGGCGCCTTCTCCTTCACCGCGGCGAGGAAGCCGTCGCGCGCCTGCGGATAGAGCTGCACATGCTGGTGGCCGTCGACGAAATCGGGCATGCGGCCGAACAGGCTGCGGAAGGCGTTGAGCTGCATCGCGACTTCCGCGCGGATGATCTCGGGATCGAGCCGCCGCAACTGGGCGGCGCGCAACAGTTTTGCGAAGGGCAGGAACATGCCGCCGTCGAGCGGGCGGAAATGCATGGAGAGCGGCCGGAACGGCGCGGTCAGCGTGACATGCAGGCCGATGGCGCAGCGCGCGTTGCGCGTTGCGGCCGCCTGCAGGCTCGCGACCTCGTCGCGGCCGATCGCAGGCGTCACCACCATCACCGATGTCGCGTTGAGGCGGCCGCGTTCGATCAGATCGCGAATGGCGCGGTTGACGCCGGGGCTGATGCCGTAATCGTCGGCGCACAGCCAGATGCGTCGCCCGTTCATTCGGCGGCGGTCCGCTCGACGGTCTCGTTGGCGCTGCCGGGTTTGTCGGCCTCGAGACGCTTCTCGCTATGCTCGGCGACGAAGTAGATCGGCCGCGCCTTCAGCTCGGAGAGGATCTTGCCGATATATTCGCCGAGCACGCCGATCATGATCAGCTGCACGCCGCCGATGGTCATCAGGCCGACCACCAGCGAGGGATAGCCGGGCACCTGCTTGCCGGTGGTGAACACCTCCCACAGGATCGACAGGCCGAACAGGAAGGCGCCCGACGCGAGGATCACGCCGAGCAGGCTGGCAAAGCGCAGCGGCGCCACCGAGAACGAGGTCAGTCCCTCGATCGACAGGCCAAGCAGGCGCATGAAGGAAAAGGTGGTGACGCCATAGGCGCGCGGCGCCGGCTCATAGTCGACGCGGATCTGGCGGAAGCCGATCCAGCTCGCGAGCCCCTTGAAGAAGCGGTTGCGCTCGGGCAGTTGCCGCAGTGCCGCCACCGCGCGCGGCGACAGCAGGCGGAAGTCGCCGGCGTCTTCCGGAATCTTCTGCCGCGCGCCCCAGTTGATCACGGCATAGAAGCCGTGCACGGCGAAGCGCCGCAGCGCCGGTTCGTTGTCGCGATGCGCTTTCGCGGTATAGACCACGTCATAGCCGCCATCGATCCAGTGCGAGACCAGCTGCTCGACGAGATTCGGGCGGATGCTGGCCGTCGCCGTCCATGAACATCACCGCGCCGCGGCGGGCGTGATCGAGGCCGGCCATCAGCGCCGCCTCCTTGCCGAAATTGCGCGACAGCGAGACCACCTGGACGTCGAGCGCGTCGGCCTTCAGGCCGCGCGCGATCGCAAGCGTCGCATCGGTCGAGCCGTCGTCGACATAGACGACCTCGCAAGCAAGATTGAAACGCTGGCGCAGTCGCGCCGCGAGATCGCCGAGCCGCCGGTGCAACAGCTCGAGCCCGGCCGCCTCGTTATAGACGGGGACGACGATCGACAGCCCCTGCGCCGCGGCATCGGCCGCGGTGGTGGACAGTCTCGAAACGTCGCTACCCAGCATCATCGATCAGCTTTCCCATTCACTCCATGAACCGTTCCTGAACCAGCATATGGCAACGGCTGCGACTTGTCGCCACGGCAACTACGCCTACGCCGCAGGAACGCCTCGAGCTTCGCAAACAGCGGGTTCTCGCGGTCGAGCACATAGTCGAGCGAAGCCACCGACACGGTGTCGGCGCCATGCGCGCGCAGGAAGCTGCCGAGCGCATAAAGCTGGTTCGGTGGGCAGTGCAGCGTCAGCATGCCCGACGAGGTCGGACCGCCGAACGGCGACACCACGCCGAAGCGATTGTGGGCTTCCGCGAGCAGCGCATCGTTGCAGCCGGCGAAGCGGGTGCGCACCTCGCGGTACTTGTTGGCACGGGCGCGGGCGGCGATATGGTCGAGGATGATGCGCGCGGTCTCGCGCGCCTCCGCCGACCAGTCGGCGTTGCGCGAGGCCACGAGGTTGGCCTGGCTGCGCAGGATCACGCCGTCGTCGAGCACCTTCAGCCCGTTGGCATCGAGCGTCGCGCCGGTCGTGGTGATGTCGACGATCAGCTCGGCGGTGCCGGTCGCCGGCGCGCCTTCGGTCGCGCCCGCGCTCTCGACGATGCGGTAGTCGACCACGCCGTGAGATGCGAAGAAGGCGCGCGTCAGATTGATGTATTTGGTCGCAACGCGCATGCGCCGGTTGTGCTGCTCGCGGAAGCCGGTGGTGACGTCGTCGAGATCGGCCATGGTGCGGACGTCGATCCACGCGCGCGGCACCGCGACCACGACATTGGCGTTGCCGAAGCCGAGCGCGTCGATCATGAGCACGCGCTTGTCGGCATTGACGATGGTCTCGCGCACCAGGTCCTCGCCGGTGACGCCGAGATGCACCGCGCCGCTCGCAAGCTGCGAGGCGATCTCGCTCGCCGACAGATAGGCGATCTCGACATTGTCGTAGCCCATCATGGTGCCGCGATATTCGCGTTGCCCCCGCGGTTTCGCGAGCGAGAGACCGGCGCGGGTGAAGAACGCCTCGGCGTTTTCCTGCAGCCGTCCCTTGGAGGGAACGGCGACGACAAAGGGCGTGCTCATCGCTTGCCCTCCGGCGCGCGGCCGATCTTGGTCAGCGCCTCGACCCAGATCGAGAAGCCGACGGCGGGAATTGGCGCTGCGGAGCCAAGCTGGGTCATCAGCCCGTCATAGCGGCCGCCCGCGACCAGCGGCTCGGCGCCGTTGCCTTTGGCGTGCACCTCGAATTCGAAGCCGGTGTAATAGTCGAGCCCGCGCCCGAATGCGGTGGAGAAGCGGGTCTTGCGCACGTCGACGCCGCGCGCGGCCATGAAGCCGACGCGGCTTTCGAGCTGGTCGATCGCGCCGGTGATGTCGAGCTTCGCATCGGAGGCGAGCGCGCGCAGTTGCGCGACCGCCTCGTCCGGATCGCCTGCGATCGCGAGGAAACGCTTGATGATGGTGGAGGCGTCGCGCGGCAGCGCGCCGGCCTTCAGGGTCGATTGCTCGAGGAAGCGGTCGGCGATCTCGGCCACGGTGCGGCCGCCGACATTGCTCGTGCCCGCGATCGACATCAGGTCGGTGACCAGCGCCAGCGCCGCCTTGCGGTCGCTGCCGGCAAGGGCTGCGAGCACGCCCTCATATTCGTTGCGGCCGGGCGCGGTCTTCAAGGTCAACTGCTCGATGTCGTCGGTGAGGCTGACCTTGCGGTTGAAGTCCTTGATCAGGCGGCGCCGCCACACCGGATAGAGCTGCAGCGCGTCGATCAGCGCATTGAACAGCGCGATGTCGCCGGTGCGGATTTCGACGTCGGTGACGCCGAAGGCGGCTGTCGCCTCCAGCGCCAGCGCCAGCATCTCGGCGTCGGCCGCGGCGCGGTCGGCGCGCCCGAAGGATTCGACGCCGGCCTGCAGGAACTCGCTCGGCCGGCCCCAGCGATAGCGGAACACCGGTCCGAGATAGGAGAAGCCGGCGGGCTGCCCGGCGCGCGGCGAGGCGAGGTAGTCGCGCGCCACGGGAATGGTGAGGTCGGGGCGCAGGCAGAGTTCCTCGCCGGTCGCATCCGTCGTGAGGTAGAGGCTCTTGCGGATGTCCTCGCCGGAGAGGTCGAGGAACGGCTCGGCCGGCTGGATGATCGCGGGTTCCGCGCGCTGATAGCCGGCTTGGGCGAACGACAGCAGCAGCGCGTCCGCCCATGCGGCGGAAGCGCTTGCGGCACCGTTAACGGTGTTGGCTGCGGTCATTGTCAGATTCCGGTGGTTGGCAAGGCTCAGAGCTCTTGGCCCAAAGCCTTTATGGCGCAGCCCCTTAGCACGGCTGGATGACGGTTTCGACAGGGATTGGGGAAGTCCCTTAACGGTTTGCCCGGCCGTTTACCTATCGTTGGGCCTGTCCAGTCGCCCAAGCGCGGCCTGCACCAGCGCCAGCGCGGCGACGGCGGCGGTATCCGCCCGCAGGATGCGCGGACCCAGCGACAGCCGCAATGTCCTGGGCTGGCGCAGCAACAGGGCCCGCTCGTCCTCGGCAAATCCGCCTTCAGGGCCGATCAGGACGTCGATGCCTTGTCCGGCCGTTTTGGCCGCCGTCAGCGCGGCAAAGGGATCGGCGACGTCGGCCGCCTCGTCGCAGAACACCAGCAGCCGCTCCCCATCGCGCTCGCCGAGAAAGCGTTCCAGCGGCACGGGATCGGCGACCTCGGCCAGACTCAAGATGCCGCACTGCTCGGCGGCCTCGATCACATTGGCCCGCATCCGCTCGCCATTGACCCGCGCCACCTGGGTGTGGCGGGTCAGGACGGGCTGCAGCGTGCTAGCGCCCATCTCGACGGCCTTCTGCACCATGTAGTCGAGCCGGGCGTGCTTCAGCGGTGCGAAGACGTAAGCGAGATCGGGCAGGCGGTCCTGCGGCCGCGTCCGCGCGCCGATGGTGAGCTGATCCGGCCGCTTCCTGCCTGATAGCGACGCCTGCCATTCGCCGTCGCGGCCGTTGAACACCAGGACGCCGTCGCCGGACTTCAGCCGCAGCACATTGCCGAGATAGTTGCTCTGGTCGCGCTCCAGCGCCACGGTCGCGCCGGAGGCGAGGGCGGCATCGACGAAAAGCCGGGGCGCGCGAAAGTCGTAGTCAGGCATGGTAGCTGTCCGGTTCGCGGCCGCCTTTTAGCCCAAAGGTTTCGAAATCCGGGGCGAATATTCGCCTAAAGGTGCGGCTGCGCGCCGCGCTGTTGCCCCAATCGGCGGGTTGTTAACGGCCGGCAGGAATCGTAGAAAAGCCTTACCGGACCATCGCTTCGACCCTTGCGAGGGATTTCGGAACATTCGTGGGCCAGAGGCCCTGCCGGAGACTTAAACCTTGATGATGCATCGCCTGATCGTGCCGCTGACGCTCCTAGCGCTGTCCGTTTCGACAGGCGCGGTGCTGGCGCAGGGCGCGTTTCCCGCGCCGCTGCCGGGGCAGGCCGCGCCGGCGGCGTCGCCTCCGGCCAATGACCCGGCATTCCCGCCGGTCAACGGCGCGGCGCCGACGGCCTCGATCGGCACGCCGGCCGCCGCCTCGCCTTTCCCGAACGCCGGGGCTGCGCCGATCATGGGCGGCGCCGGTGGATTTGGCCCGCCGCCCGGTGCGCCGCGGCCGCCCCAGGGCGGTCCGCCGGAAGCCTGCATGAAGGGGTTCCTGCCTTTGCGCGAGGATGCGGAAAAGAAGGGCAAGGCGATCAAGGCCGCGAGCGAACGCCACGCGCCGCCGGATGAAGCCTGCAAGGTGATCGGCAATTACGCGGCGGCCGAAGTCAAGATGATCAGCTATGTCGAGAAGAACTCCGAAAAGTGCGGAATTCCGCCGCAGATCGCCGACCAGCTCAAGACCGGCCACAAGGGCACCGAGAATTTGCTGAAGAAGGTTTGCGACGCCGCCGAGCAGATGAAGACCGCGGCGGCGCCGCCGGCCCGTCGCTGAGCGACGTGCTGGGCACGTCGAACGCCGTGCCCGAGGCGACAGCGACGAAGAAGGGCGGCAGCACCTTCGATACGCTGAACGGCAACGTTCTTCAGCGCTAAGCATGACCGATAGCGCCGCAACCCGCGTTGCGGACTCGACCGGCAACTGGGTCGACACGACAGCGCCGTGCTGGTCGCGGCCGTATCTCAGACTCGCCCGGCTCGACCGCCCGATCGGCTCCTGGCTGCTCCTGATGCCGTGCTGGTGGTCGGTGGCGCTCGCCGCCGGCGTCGCGCACGAACTTCGATCGCTGCCGCTCGACATCGCATTGTTCTTCATCGGCGCCTTCGCCATGCGCGGCGCCGGCTGCACCTGGAACGACATCACCGATCGCGATCTCGATGCGAGGGTGGAGCGGACGCGCTCGCGGCCGATTCCGGCGGGCCAGGTGAGCGTGACGCAGGCGCTGGTCTTCCTGGTCGCCCAGGCCCTGATCGGGCTTGCCGTGCTGCTGCAGTTCAACCGCTTCGCGGTCTGGACCGGCATCGCCTCGCTTCTGATCGTGGCGATCTATCCCTTCATGAAGCGCATCACCTGGTGGCCGCAGATCGTGCTGGGTCTCGCCTTCTCCTGGGGCGCGCTGATGGGATTTGCCGCGATCTTCGGCAGGCTCGATGCGGCGGCGATCGTGCTCTATGCCGGATCGATTTCCTGGGTGATCGGCTACGACACCATCTACGCGCATCAGGACACCGAGGACGACGCGCTGATCGGCATCAAGTCGACCGCGCGGCTGTTCGCCGAGCGCACGCGGCCGGCGCTGGTCGGCTTCTACGCGCTGGCGGTGATCCTGATCGGCGTAGCGCTCGTGCTTGCGGGCGCGCACATTGCGGCGTGGATCGGGCTTGCGGCATTCGCCGCGCATCTCGCCTGGCAGGTCAGCCGCTTGCAGATTCAAGATCCCGCATTGTGCCTGCGGCTGTTCAAGTCCAACCGCGACGCGGGGCTGTTGTTGTTTGCGGGATTGCTGGTCGATGCGGTGATGCGCGCGGCTTAGTTCCGCGCGATGATCTCGCGCTCGCCGCGGTAGCTATTCGCGGGGTTGAGCAGCGCGCCGGCGCGACGACGCACCAGAAATTTCGGCCGCCTTGCGCGGATCGCGTTGCGGCGGCGGCGCCGCGGCTGCGGGCTCGCGCGCGTTGTCCTGAAGTTGCGGAAGCGCGAAAATCTCGCTCCACATCCGCCAGGCGGTCTCGATCTCTTCCGCGTCCGTGCTGACGCAGAGCGGCACCGTCAGCGACGGATCGCGATGGGCCAGCACCAGCATCTTGGCATCGTCGGCGTCGCGCAGCGCGATGCCGAGGAAATCGTTGACGCGAACGTTGATGGCCATGCGCATGCCGTGCACGGCACGGCGCAGCACGACGCGTTCGCGATGAAGCTCGACCTGGCGCGTGCCGCCATCCGCACGGATGTCATGCGCGCTGAAACTGACGGGCAGAGAAAGAGGGTCGAGCCGCAGAGCGCGGCTCGACCCGGCGGGATTGATCCCGCTTTTAGCTGTTTGACGCCTCACGGCTTTGTCTCCCCGCCGGGATTATGTTCCCGGTCGATGCGTGAGACTGTGCCACGGCGATGTCCGTATGGGCTTAAAAAGGCTGGTTAAGGAGCCGTGAGCGGGCGTGAAGCTCGCGGCATGATTGACAAGGCCTTGGCTCGCATGATTGACGAGACCTTGCAAAGACCGGCGCATTCTTCGGCTTTTCGCCTGCAGAAAATGCTTGAAGTCCGCGCCAATCGGGCACATCTGAGGTGCCGACCGATTTGCTTTCGAGCTTCCCCAATCCTTCAGGGATTTCGTTCGTGATCTCTTCACCATCCGCCGCATCGGCGCTTTCCGCAAAGACCGCCACCCGGCCTGTTCGATCAATCGGCGCTCTCGGCGCTGGCCGAGCGGCTGGTCGAGGCCGCAAAACGCGCCGGCGCGGACGCTGCCGACGCGGTCGCCGTGCGCGGCGTCTCGCAGGGTGTCGAGGTGCGCGACGGCCGTGTCGAGGAATCCGAGCGCTCCGAGGGCGACGACGTCGGCTTGCGGGTGCTGGTCGGCCGGCGCCAGGCGGTGGTCTCGACCAACGACGTCAATGGCGACGGCATTGCGCGGCTGGCCGAGCGCGCGGTGGCGATGGCGCGGGTCGCGCCCGACGACAAATATGTCGGCCTTGCCGATCCGGCGCTGCTCGCGCGCGACTTTCCCGAGCTCGATCTGCTCGATCCCGTTGTTCCCGATGTCGCCGAGCTCGAGCGCCGCGCGCAGGAAGCGGAAGCCGCCGGCCTCGCCGTGAAGGGCGTCACCAAATCAGGCGGCGCGTCGGCCTCGGCCGGCATCGGCGGCATGGTGCTGGTCACCAGCGCCGGCTTCCACGGCTCGTACTCTGCGTTCGAGCCAGGGCATCTCGATGACCGCGATCTCCGGCGACGGCACCGGGCATGGAGCGCGACTACGACTACACCTCGGCGCCGCACGCCGCCGATCTGGAATCCCCGGAGCAAGGTCGGGCGCAGCGCCGGTGAGCGCACGGTGGCGCGCGCCAATCCGCGCAAGGTCGAGACCTGCAAGGTGCCGGTCGTCTACGATCCGCGCGTGTCGGGGTCGCTGGTCGGCCATCTCGTCGGCGCCATCAATGGCGCCTCGATCGCGCGCAAGACCAGCTTCCTGAAGGACAAGCTCGGCGCGCAACTGTTCGCGAAGAACATCCGCATCATCGACGATCCCTTGCGCAAGCGCGGCCTGCGCTCGCAATCCTTCGACGCCGAAGGCGTCAAGGTGCAGCGGCGCGCGCTGATCGACGAGGGCGTGCTGACCACGTGGCTGCTGGATTCCGCGACCGCGCGCGAGCTGGGGCTTGCAGACCACCGGCCATGCCCATCGCGGCGTCTCCTCGTCGCCGTCGCCCGGGCCGTACAATCTGCATCTCGAAGCCGGCGAGGTGACGCGGGACGAACTGATCGCCGACATCAAGCAGGGTTTCTACGTCACCGACCTGATCGGCTCCGGCGTCAACGGCGTCACCGGCGACTACAGCCGTGGCGCCTCCGGTTTCTGGATCGAGAACGGCAAGATCACCTATCCCGTCAGCGAGGTGACGATCGCGGGCCATCTGCTCGAGATGTTCAAGTCGCTCGTCCCGGCCAACGACCTGGAGTTCCGCTACGGCGTCAACGCGCCGACGCTGCGCATCGAGGGACTGACGCTTGGCGGACGCTGACGGCGCGCGGATCATCTGGCGCGCGACGCCGAACTTCTGAAGACGACCGTGCGCGAGGCCGGCGCGCTCGCGCTGTCGCTGTTCCGCACCGACCTGAAGAACTGGACCAAGGGCGCCTCCTCGCCGGTCTCCGAAGCCGACATCGCCGTCAACGATCTGCTGGAACAACGCCTGCGCGCGGCGACGCCGGACTATGGCTGGCTGTCGGAAGAGAGCGCCGACGACGAGACGCGGCTCGGCAAGCCTCTCGTCTGGATCGTCGATCCCATCGACGGCACCCGCGGCTATCTCGCCGGCCGCGAGGACTGGTGCGTCAGTGTCGCGCTGGTCGAGGATGATGCACCGGTTCTCGCCGCGGTGTTCGCGCCGGCGAGCGACGAATTCTTTTTCGCACGCCGCGGGCAGGGCGCGACCCACAATGGCAAGCCGGTGCATGCGACCGCGGGCACTGCGCTCGACTTCTCGCGCGTTGCGGGTCCGAAGCCGCTGGTCGAGCGGCTCAAGACGTCGCCGGGCGAAATCTCGCTGCATCCGCGTATCGGCTCGCTTGCGCTCAGATTGTGCCGGGTCGCGCAGGGCCATCTCGATGCCGCTTTTGCAGGCGGCAACAGCCGCGACTGGGACCTTGCGGCGGCGAATTTGATCGTGCAGGAAGCGGGTGGTAAAATGACCGCGCTTTCCGGGGACGCGATCCTCTACAATCGCCGGGAAGTCGGGCACGGGGTGCTGGTGGCTGCGGGACGCGATCGTCATGCGAGCATCGTCTCGCATTTTCGAAGCCGTCCGCTGCCGTGACGCTCCTGTGCCGAACCGTGCATGCCGGGCGCACTTTCCAGGGGAATCGATCATGCCAGACGGTGCGCCAAAGCAACTGCTTCATCTCGTGATCGGCGGTGAGCTGACCGATCTCGAACACAACACCTTCAAGGATCTCGACCAGGTGGAAATCGTCGGCGTATTTCCCAACTACGCGTCAGCCTATGTGGCGTGGAAGGCCAAGGCGCAGTCGACCGTCGACAATGCGCAGATGCGCTATTTCATCGTGCACCTGCATCGCCTGCTCGATCCCAGCCAAGACCCGAAGCCTCCCCGTTGAAAAAGCTGCTTCGCAATACGCTGCGCAGCGGCTGGTTTCAGCGGGCTGTGGGCTTTCTCGCGGCCGAGTGGCTGCGGCTGGTGTTTCACACCAACCGCTTCGTCTATGAGCCGGGGGCAAGGACGCGCTCTACGAGGCCGTCGAGGCGCAGATGCCGGCGATCTTCGCGTTCTGGCACGGTCAGCATTTCCTCACCCCGTTCATCAAGACCAAGGACACCCATCTCGCCAAGGTGTTGATCTCGCTGCATCGCGATGGCGAGTTCAACGCGATCGCGGCCGAGCGGCTCGGGCATCGGCACCATCCGCGGCTCCGGCGACCATGGCGCCGCGTTTCACCGCAAGGGCGGGGTCGGCGCCTTCAAGGAGATGGTGCGCGCGCTCGCCGACAACTATAATGTGGCGCTGACCGCCGACGTGCCGAAGCGCTCGCGCGTCGCGGGGCTTGGCATCATCATGCTGGCGCGAGAATCCGGACGGCCGATCATGCCCTTTGCGATGGCGACCAGCCGCTACATCCAGCTCGACAATTGGGATCGCACCACCATCAACCTGCCGTTCGGGCGTGGCGCCATCGTCGGCATCGAGGATGCTCGCACGTGCCGGCCGATGCCGACGCCGCCGTCATGGAGCAGTGCCGCCAGAAGCTGGAAAACCTCCTGAACCAGGCGACCGAGCGCGCCTATGAGCTGGTCGGCCGGCCCGAGGGCGCCAAACATGGCTAGCTCGCTGCCGATGGCGCTGCGGGTCTATCGCCGGCTCTCGACCGCGATGGTGCCGCTGGCGCCGGCGCTGATCAAGCGGCGGCTCAAGCTCGGCAAGGAGGATCCGGCACGCATCGCGGAACGTCGCGGCCTGACGCGCGATGCGCGCCCGAACGGGCCGCTGGTCTGGATTCACGGCGCGAGCGTCGGCGAGGTGCTGGCGGCCGCCGCGCTGATCGAGCGGCTGCGCGCGCTCAACATCCGCATCCTCTTGACCTCGGGCACGGTGACGTCGGCGGCGATCGTCGCGCGGCGCTTTCCGGCCGACATCATCCATCAATACGTGCCCTACGATTCGCCGCGTTATGTCGACGCGCTTCCTCGATCACTGGCGGCCGTCGCTGGCGCTGTTCATCGAATCCGATCTGTGGCCGAACCTGATCCTCTCCAGCGCCGCGCGGCGCGTGCCGATGGTGCTGATCAACGGGCGGATGTCGCAGCGCTCGTTTCCGCGCTGGCGCCGCGTCGCCGGCACGATCTCGGCACTGCTGGAGAAATTCGACATCTGTCTGGCGCAGTCGCAGGCCGATGCCGAACGCTTTTCCGCGCTCGGCTGTCCCAACGTGCTCATCACAGGCAATCTGAAGCTCGACGTTCCCGCGCCGCCCGCCGATCCCGGCAAGCTCGAGCGGCTGATGTCGATGACGCGTGGCCGGCCGATCGTGGTGGCCGCCTCGACCCATCCGGGCGAGGAGGAGATCGTGATCGAGATGCACAAGACGCTCGCCGGATTCTTTCCGGGGCTTCTGACCGTGATCGTGCCGCGTCATCCCGACCGCGGCAATGCGATCACGCGCACGATCGCGGCGGCGGGATTGAAATTCGGCTTGCGCTCGCGCGAGGAATTGCCGACCGGGTCGACCGACATCTACGTCGCCGACACCTTGGGCGAGCTCGGGCTGTTCTATCGGCTGTCGGGCATCGTGTTCATGGGCGGCTCGCTGGTCGAGCACGGCGGACAAAATCCGATCGAGGCGGTCAAGCTCGGCGCGGCCGTCGTGCACGGGCCGCATGTGTTCAACTTCGCCGATGTCTATGACGCGCTCGATGGCGCCGGCGGCGCGCGCGTGGCCTACGATGTGGAAGCGCTGACCAGGCAGCTCGGTCAGTTGCTGGCCGACCCCGCCGTGCGCGAGGCGATGGTTGCCGCCTCGACGCGAGGTCGTCGACGAACTCGGCGGCGCGCTGGAGCGGACGCTCGCCGCGCTCGAGCCCTACATCCTGCAGCTGCGGCTCGAAATGGGAGCCGCCAATGCGTGAGCCGCGCTTCTGGCACGGCCCGTCGTCCTGGAAATCGCATCTGCTCCGGCCGCTCGCCGCGCTCTATGGCGCGGTCGCCGCGCGCCGCCTGCGCCGGCAAGGCTTCGATGCCGGCATTCCCGTGATCTGCGTCGGCAATTATCACGTCGGCGGCGCCGGCAAGACGCCGACCGTGCTGGCGCTTGCGAAGATCTTGCGCGAACTCGGCGAGACGCCGGTCGTGCTCAGCCGCGGCTATGGCGGGCGACTGCGCGGACCGGTCATGGTCGATCCTGCGCGGCATCTGGCCGCCGACGTCGGCGACGAGCCCCTGATGATGTCGCAGGATGTGCCGGTCGCGGTGGCGCGCAACCGCGTCGACGGCGTGGCGCTGGCGAAGTCGCAGCGCGCCAGCGTGATCCTGATGGATGACGGCTTCCAGAATCCGTCGGTCGCCAAGGATGCCTCGCTGATCGTGATCGACAGCGAGCGCGGGCTCGGCAATGGCCGTGTGTTGCCCGCGGGTCCGCTGCGCGCGCCGCTGAAGCCGCAGCTCGCGCGCACCGACGCGCTGGTCGTCGTCGGCGATGGCGGCGCGAGTGCCGAGGTGGCCAGCGCCGTCACCGCCAAAGGCGGCCAGGTGTTTGCTGCGCGGCTCAAGCCGGATGAAAATTCAGTTGCCGCGCTGAGGGGCAAGCGGCTGCTCGCCTTTGCCGGCATCGGCGATCCCGCGCGTTTTTTCCGCACGTTGCGCGGGTGCGGGCTCGAGGTCGTGCGCGAGCGCGCCTTCGCCGATCACCATGTGTTTTCGGAAAGCGATCTCGACGCGCTGCAGGCGGATGCGCGCGGCGATCAATTGACGCTGGTGACGACGGAAAAGGATTTTGCGCGATTGCGCGGCGGGGCCGAGCCGCCGGCGTTCGGCAGCGAGATCGCGGCCTTCGCGGTGACGCTGGAATTTGCCGATGCCGCGGCGTTGCGGAAATTTCTCGCCGACCGCGCTGTTCAAGGCGCGCGAGACAGAAATTCCAGGCCGCGCAGCTAACCTCTTCAACGCGCTCGGGAAATGCCGCTGCAGCACCGCGCTCGGCAGCGCATAGGCCTCCTGCAGGTCGACGCTCCAGTATTTCAGCTCATCCAGCGGAATCCGCGCATCCGATATCGCGCAGCGCACATAGGTTCCCGGCGAGATCACGCGGAAATCGCCGTCGAGATACTGCACCTGCGCTTCGCCATGGCCGGATGGGCCGAATTTATTGAGCACGGTGCGCTCCGTTCATCTTTCTGACAATAGTAAGTCGGCGATTCGTCTAGCATAGATAGGGTGTGCTGTCCGCCCGCGAAACCACCGATTTGTGATGTTTTGCGCGCGAAAGCGCATGTTAGCCTTTTGTTTCGGACGGATATGCCGTTCTCCCTTTCACCCGTGACCGCGGCTTGAGCTCGATGCGTTTCCTCGCATTCCTTGCATTGATGACGCTCATTGCCGCGGGCTCGCCGCGACGCCGCGCCGCTGCCGACGCCGCACAGGTCGAGATTCCCGCCCCGAGGGCGTGCTGCATGCGCGAGCTCTACAAGCCCGAGGGCAACGGGCCGTTTCCGACCGTGATCGCGCTGCATGGCTGCGGCGGACTTGGCGGGCATTCCGAAGCCGGTGCTGCCGCGCTATCGCGACTGGGCCGAGCGGCTTCTGAAGGAAGGCCACGCGGTGCTGCTGCCGGACAGCTACGGCTCGCGCGGCATCGGTCCGCAATGCCGCGTCAAGGAGCGCAAGGTGCGCGCGCGGCGCGAGCGCGTCGAGGACGTGGTGGCGGCGCGGCAGTGGCTGTTGCAGCAGAGCTGGGTGGCGCGCGACCGCATCAGCCTGATCGGCTGGGCCAATGGCGCCAGCACGCTGCTCTGGGCCGTGCGTCCGCAATTGTCGTCGCGCGGCGCTGAACCGGATTTCCGCGCGGCGATCGCGTTCTATCCGGACTGCCGCATCTCGGCAGGGCTCGGCTGGAGCGCGCGGGTGCCGACGCTGCTCATGATCGGCGCCAAGGACGACGTGTCGTCGCCGCCGGCCTGCCGGGCGATGATCGACGGCGCGCGCGGACGCAGCGCGCTGACGCGGATCGTGGTCTATCCCGGCGCCTATCACGAATTCGACCGCGCCAATCTGCCGGTGCATGCGCTGGCCGGAAGCGCGGATGCGGCGGTGCCCGAGCATGGTCATCTCGGCAGCGATCCCGACGCGCGCGCGGATTCGCAGAAGCTGGTCGCGGAGTGGCTGGCGCGGTGAGCGCTAGAACAAACTGCCCTGATCGACCGACGACTTGGCCGCGCGCTTCGGCGTTCGCGGCCGGCGCGGAGCGGTGACGGGACTCTGTTGTGGTGCTGAGCACAGGTTGATCGTGGCCGGCGGTCGCTGCAACGCGCCCATCCGAAAACTCGAGCTCGAGCCGTGCGCCGGCCGCGACATCGGCTGCCGCGTGCAAGGGATGGCCGGCGTCGTTGCGCACCAGCGCAAAGCCGCGCGCCAGCACGCTGCGATAGGACAGCGCGGTGAGCAATTGCCCGCTATGAAGCATCCGCGCCTCGAGCCGGTCCAGCATGGTCAGCATGGCGCGCTCGGCGCGCTCGGCCAGGCGCTCGGTCCGTTCGAACTCGCGCGCAATCGCATTGCGGTGGGCCTGCGCGTTCGCAAGCTTCGAGGCCTTCAGGCGCGCCTCGAGTCCCAGCGTAGCGCTCGCGCCGGCTGCGCAGCAGCGCGCGCGTGCAATGGCTCAGCCGTTCGCCCGAAATCGTCAGATGATGCCGCGCCTGCGCGACCTGGCCGCGCAGCACGCGCAAGGTCAGCTTCGAGCTCGACGCCGCGAAGCGGCGGAAATGCGCATGCGTGTTGGCCTTCAGCGCGCGGGGCAGAGCGCCCGCGCTCGCATCGAGCCGCTGCCGCGGGATATCAAGCACCTGGATCGCCCGACGGCAGCGCGCGGCTTGCGGAACGAAACTCGTTGCGGCGGCTTTCCTGGCCGCGCTGCCAGCAGACGAAATTGCGGCGCGCCAGACTGTCGACCCGCGCGACCAGTTCGCTTCTGCACCGGCACCGCCATCTCGGCGGCCGCGGTCGGCGTCGGCGCGCGCTTGTCGGCGGCGAAATCGATCAGCGTGATGTCGGTCTCGTGGCCGACCGCCGAGATCAGCGGGATCATGCTGTCGGCGGCGGCGCGCACCACGATCTCCTCGTTGAACGACCAGAGGTCCTCCAGCGAGCCGCCGCCGCGCGCCACGATCAGCACGTCGGGCCGCGGAATCCGTCCGCCCTCCGGCAGCGCATTGAAGCCGCGGATCGCGGCCGCGACCTGCTCGGCCGAGCCTTCGCCCTGCACCCGCACCGGCCACACCAGCACATGGCGCGGAAAACGGTCTTCGAGCCGATGCAGGATGTCGCGGATCACGGCGCCGGTGGGCGAGGTCACGACGCCGATCACCTCGGGCAGCCAGGGCAACAGCTGCTTGCGCGCTTCCGCGAACAGGCCTTCGGCCGCGAGCTTCTTCTTGCGCTCTTCGAGCAGCGCCATCAGCGCGCCGACGCCGGCCGGTTCGAGCTGTTCGATGACGATCTGGTAGGTGGACTTGCCGGGGAAGGTGGTCAGCCGCCCGGTGGCGATCACCTCGAGGCCTTCCTGCGGCTTGAAGCGCATCCGGTAATGCGCGCTCTTCCAGATCACCGCGTCGATCTTGGCGTTCTCGTCCTTGAGCGCGAAGTAGCAATGGCCGGAGGAGTGGGCCCCGCGGAAGCCGGAAATCTCGCCGCGCACCCGCACATGGCCGAAAGTGTCCTCCACCGTCCGCCGCAGCGCGGAGGACAGTTCGGACACCGTGAATTCGGGCGCGTTGATCAGACGGTTCAGCGGCGGGCATGTCGATCTCGGCTGAACAAAACGGGTCCGCCCAAGTTAGGGATTTTCGCTGCCGCTTCGCCAATCCGGATTGCGAATTGCGCTTGCTTTTCCATATACTCTGTTATACAGAGTTCTCTGTTATTGAGGTAATCTCGGAGGAAAATCATGACGCGATGGCTGGTCTGGTTCCCGCTTCGTCTGCTGCGCTGGGCGCTTGCGATCGTCGGCGCCGTCGCGCTCTTGCTCGCGGCCATGGTCGCGACGCCGCTGGCGCATCCGCCGGAACTGAAGTCGATCTCGCAGACGGCGCGCAGCGTCGATCGCAGCAACATGCCGGCGCTGGAGCGCTTCTCCGCCCGCGACGGCACGCAGCTGGCCTATCGCCACTATCCGGCGCGCGGACAGGCGACCGGCAGGGTCGCGATCCTCGTCCATGGCTCCTCGGGATCGAGCGCCGCCGCGCATGCGCTGGCCGACGCGCTCGCCGCCCATGGCGTGGACACCTTCGCGCCCGACATCCGCGGCCATGGCGGCTCCGGCACCCGCGGCGACATCGCCTATCTCGGCCAGCTCGAGGACGACATGGCCGATTTCGTCGCGGTGGTGCGCAAGAGCGCGCCCGATGCGCCGATCACGCTGCTCGGTCATTCCGCGGGCGGCGGCTTTGCGCTGCGCCTCGCCAGCTCGCCGATCAAGGACCTGTTCGCGCGCACCGTGCTGCTCGCGCCCTATCTCGGCTACGACGCGCCGACCAACCGTCCGCAATCCGGCGGCTGGGCCAGCGCCGACCTGCCGCGCTTCTTCGCGCTGGCCGCGATGCGCCGTCTCGGCATCGATTGCTGCGAGTCGCTGCCGACGCTCGCCTTCGCGGTGCCGGCGAATTCGGCAAGCATCCTGGCGCCGACCTATTCCTATCGCCTGATGCGCAATTTCGCCACGCGCGGCTATCGCGGCGACCTTGCCGCCGTCACCAGGCCGTTGACGCTGTTCGCCGGCGCCGCCGACGAATTGATGCTGTCGGACAAATATGCCGATGCGGTGCATGCGGTGCTGCCGTCCGCCGACGTCAAGCTGCTCGACGGCATCGATCACATGGGCGTCGTCTGCACGCCGAGCGCCGTCAACGCCATCGCCGACGGATGTTGCGACCCGCGGCAGTCGGCGGGGAGCTGAGGAGCGAAGATCATGATCGACAGCAGGGAAGCCCAGGCGGCGCTCGCCGACATCAACGACATGGTCGCGCGGGTGCGCCAGTCGCGCATCTATGACATCGCAAGCCAGATCATGATCGTTGCCGGCGTGATGGTGCTGGCCGGCAATATCGCGACCTATGTCGCGCCGCGCTACGCCTACTACATCTGGCCCGGCATCAACGTGCTGAACGTGGTCGCTGCGGCCGTCATCAGCGTGATGAGTTATCGCCGCACCGGCGTGCGGGCCTTCGACTACCGGGTGCTGGTCGGCGTTTCTGCTGTTCTATGGCTTCGGCATCCTCTGCATCTCGTGCTCGGCCATTTCGGATGGCGCGAGATGAGCGTGTTCTGGCCGATCTATTTCATGCTGTTCTACTGCCTCGCGGGCCTGTGGTTCGGCCGCGCCTTCCTCGCCATCGGACTTGCGCATCACCGCGCTGACGCTGATCGGCTATTTCTTCATCGGCGGTGCGCTTGTTCCTGTTGTGGATGGCCGCGGTGAACGGCGGCGGGCTGATCCTGAGCGGCTTCTGGATGCGCTGGGGCGAGTGATGGCCGAGCTCGACGACGTCATCCATCAGCCGCTGCGGCTGCGCATCATGGCGGCGCTGAACGCGCTGCCCAATTCGGTGGGGCTGGAGTTCTCGAAACTGAAGAAGCTCACCGGCGCCACCGACGGCAATCTCGGCGCGCATATCGAGACCCTGGCCAAGGCCGGCTATGTCCGGGTCGACAAGGCCTTTGTCGGCAAGAAGCCGCAGACCACGGTGACCGCGAGCGCGGCCGGCCGCGGCGCCTTCGCCCGCCATGTCGCGACCTTGCAGGAGATCATCGCGGGCGGCGAGGGGGAGAAGTGACGGGGTGTGGATAATCCCTTGCAGGGGACAGGAGATTCGTGCAACCGACACCCCATGCACATCCTCCTGCTCGGTTCCGGCGGCCGCGAACATGCTCTGGCCTGGAAGATCGCGGCCTCGCCGCTGGTGACGAAGCTGTGGTGCGCGCCGGGCAATGCGGGGATCGCGCGCGAGGCCGAATGCGTCGCGCTCGATATTGCCAACCACGCCGCGGTGATCGAGTTCTGCAAGAAGAACGCGGTCGAGCTGGTCGTGGTCGGCCCCGAGACGCCGCTGGTCGCCGGGATCGTCGACGATCTCGCCAAAGCCGGCATCAAGGCGTTCGGGCCGAGCAAGCAGGCCGCGCAGCTCGAAGGCTCCAAGGGTTTCACCAAGGACCTCTGCCGCGAGTTCGACATTCCGACCGGCGCCTATCGAGCGCTTCGACAACGCGGCCGATGCGCTGGCTTATGTGCGCGCGCAGGGCGCGCCGATCGTGGTCAAGGCCGACGGCCTTGCCGCCGGCAAGGGCGTGGTGGTCGCGAAGACGCTGCCCGAGGCCGAAGCCGCGATCGCCATGATGTTCGAGGGCGGCTTCGGCGCGGCCGGCGCCGAGGTCGTGATCGAGGAATGCCTCGTCGGCCGCGAGATCAGCTTCTTCGCGCTGTGCGACGGCGAGACCGCGATCCCGCTGGCGAGCGCGCAGGACCACAAGCGCGTGTTCGACCATGACGAGGGACCGAACACCGGCGGCATGGGCGCCTATTCGCCGACGCCCTTCGTCACGCCCGAAGTTCACGACCAGATCATGTCGCGGATCATCCTGCCGACACTGGCGGGCATGAAGAAGCGCGGCATGCCGTTCCGCGGCGTGCTCTATGCCGGCGTGATGCTGACGGAGCAGGGCCCGAAGCTGTTCGAATACAACGTCCGCTTCGGCGATCCCGAATGCCAGGTGCATATGCTCCGGATGATGTCGGACATCGTGCCGGCGTTGCTGGCCGCCTGCGACGGGCAGCTGAAGAACTTCAATCTGCGCTGGTATCCCGAGCCTGCGCTGACCGTGGTGATGGCGGCCAAGGGCTATCCCGGCGACTACAAGAAGGGCACGCGCATCGACGGGCTCGATGAGGCCGCGAAAATCGAGGGCGTCGAGATTTTCCACGCCGGCACGGTCGCAAAGGACGGCGCGATCCTCGCCAATGGCGGCCGCGTGCTCAATGTCTGCGCCACCGGCAAGACCGTCACGGAGGCGCAGGCGCGCGCCTATCAGGCGGTCGACCTGATCCGCTGGCCCGACGGCTTCTGCCGCCGCGACATCGCCGCGCAGGCGGTGGCGCAGGAGCGGGGTTGATCGCGGCCGGACCGAGCGGCGACAATGGGCGCGGACCGAAAGTTCCCGATGACCGATTTCCAACTGCCCGAGACGCGCTACGCCCAAAGCGGCGACGTCAGCATCGCCTATCAGGTGATGGGCGATGGGCCGATCGACCTGATCATGGTTCCCGGCTTCGTCTCGCACATCGAATTCGCGCACGAGCTGCCCGGCATCACCGCCTTCCTGCGGCGGCTCGCGAGCTTTGCCCGCGTCGTCACGTTCGACAAGCGAGGACAGGGGCTGTCGGACCGGATGTCGGGCGCGCCGTCGCTGGAGGTGCGCATGGACGATGTCCGCGCCGTCATGGACGCGGTCGGCTCGAAGCGCGCCGTCCTGGTCGGATTCTCCGAAGGCGGCTGCATGAGCGTGCTGTTCGCCGCGACCTATCCCGAGCGCGTGTCGCATCTCGTCCTGATCGGCTGCTTCAGCCGCTCCGCGGACCGGTTCTCGGATGAGGCGTGGAAGGTGCGCCTCGATCAGATCATCAAGAGCTGGGGTTCCGGCGAGCTGATCAAGACGATCGCTCCCGAGCGAGGCGGCAAATCCGACGCGATCGCGCAGTATGCGAAGTTCGAGCGGCTGGCGAGCAGCCCCGGCGCGTTGCGGACGCTCCTGCAGCTCAACCGCCAGATCGACGTCACCGCGATCCTGCCGACGTTGCAGGTGCCGACGCTGGTGCTGCACAGCAAGGCCGATCTTCAGGTGCCGGTCGAGCTCGGCCGCAAGCTCGCCGCAGCAATTCCGGGCGTCAAATACATCGAGTATCCGGCTGGCGATCACGCGTTCTGGGTCGGCGACACCGAGCCGATGCTCGGCGATATCGAGGAGTTCGTCACCGGCCATCGCGACCACGGCGCGGACGAGCTGGAGCGCGTGCTGGCGACCGTGCTGTTCACCGACATCGTCGACTCCACCCGCAGCGCGGCGGCGATGGGCGACCAGCGCTGGCTGCGGCTGCTCGGCGATCACGACCAGATCGCAAAGGAACTGGTCGGCAAGCATCGCGGCAATCTGGTGAAGAGCACCGGCGACGGGATGGTCGCGACCTTCGACGGGCCGGGCCGCGCGGTGCGCTGCGCGCTCGCCTTCGGCTCGGCGGCGAAGCAGATCGGGCTTCCCGTGCGCGCCGGCCTGCACACCGGCGAGATCGAGATCCGCGGCAAGGATATCGGCGGCATCGCCGTGCATGCGGCCGCGCGCGTGATGTCGCATTCGGGATCGGACGAAGTGCTGGTGTCGCGCGTCGTCACCGATCTCGTCGCCGGCGCCGGGCTCAAATTCGCCGAGCGCGGCTCGTTCGAGCTGAAGGGCCTGCCGGGCAAGTGGGATCTGTTCGCGGCGAGCGGGTGAAGTTGCCACATCGCCACTCGTCATGCGCGGAGCTTGACCCGCGAATCCATCGTCATCGCAACGATGCGATCTCAGGATGGATCGCCGCGTCAAGCCCGGCGCTGACGAACGTTCGCGGAATGGACGCGATTACAGCAAATCCCCGCCCGCGGCGAGCGCGCTGGTGCCGTGCTCGCGGAACGCCTTGATGACGTTGCGGCCGACCTTCCACTTGTGCACCTCGTCGGGGCCGTCGACCAGCCGCTGCGAGCGCACCTGGGTGTACCATGCGGCGAGCGGCGTATCCTGGGAGAAGCCGAGCGCGCCGTGCAGCTGGATCGCGGTGTCGATCACATGGTGCACCATGTGGGCGAGGAACACCTTCGCGATCGAGTTTTCCTGGCGGAAGTCGAGGCCCTTCTCGGCCTTGTAGGCGATGTGCAGCAGCATCAGCCGGCCGATATAGAGCTGGCTTGCGCATTCGGCGAGCATGAACTGCACCGCCTGGCGGTCGGCGAGCAGCTGGCCGAAGGTCGAGCGCTTGGTGACGCGGGCCGCCGCCATGTCGAGCGCGCGCTGCGCTTTGGCGATGTTGTGCATGCCGTGGCGCAGCCGGCCGTAGCCGAGGCGATGCTGGCCCATGTTGAAGCCGTTGCCCTCGCCGCCGAGCAGGTTCTGCGCCGAGATTTTCAGATCCTTGATCTCGATCTCGGAATGGCCGCCATGGATCTGGTCGTAATAGGGACCTTCGATCGCCATGTTCTTGACGTTGCGCTTGATGTTGTAGCCGGGGTTCGGCAGCTCGACGATGAAGGTCGAGTAGCGCTTGTGACGCGGCGCGTCGGGATCGGTCATGGCCATGACCAGCGCCATGTTGGCGACGCTGGCGGAGGAGGAGAACCACTTCTCGCCGTTGAGGACATAGTTCTCGTTGCCGTCCTTCACCGCGCGGGTCTGCATGCCCGTGGCGTCGGCGCCGGAGGCTTTTTCCGTCATCGAGAAGCAGATGCGCTTCTCGCCGTTCAGCAGGGGCTTGAGGAATTTCTCCTTCTGATAGTCGGTGCCGTGCTCGAGGATCGTCAGCATCGAGGCGTCGTCGGGCCCTTGCGTGTTCATCGACAGCGCGCCGAGCATGCTCTCGCCGAGCTCCATCTGCACCAGCGCGTTGGCGAGCGGGCCGAGGCCCATGCCGCCATATTCCTTCGGCACGAAGGGGCACCACAGCCCCTGCGCGCGCGCCTTCTTGCGCAAGGCCGCCAGCACCTCGTCGAACGGCTTGGAGTCCAGCTCCTTTTCCGCGGGGATGCATTCCTCATGCACCCATTTGCGCACCTTTTCGCGGATCGCCTTGGCTTCCGCCGGGACTTCGAAATCGAGCGACATGGCATTTCCTCTGTTGCGGTTCTTGCTGGTCTAGCTTGCCGGATGGCATAACGCTGCCACGGCTGAGCGGCAACGACAAACAAAGTTTGAAGCGATGAGCGACCTCGCAGACCTCTTCCCCGGCTATGACTCCAAATGGATCAACACCTCGTCGGGCCGGATTTTCGCCCGCGTCGGCGGCAAGGGTCCGCCGCTGTTGCTGCTGCACGGATTTTCATCGACCCATGTGATGTGGCACGTGGTGGCGCCGAAGCTTGCCGACAAATTCACGCTGATCATCGCCGACCTGCCGGGCTATGGCTGGTCGGACATGCCCGACAGCGACGACAACCACACGCCCTACACCAAGCGCGCGATGGCCAAAGCCGATGATCGAGGCGATGGAGCAGCTCGGTCATGTGCATTTCGCGCTCGCCGGTCACGACCGCGGCGGCCGCGTCTCCTATCGGCTCGCGCTCGATCATCCCGGCCGGCTGTCGCGGCTCGCGGTGCTCGATATCCTGCCGACCTATAATTACTGGGAGCGCATGAACCGGCTCTATGCGCTGAAGATCTATCACTGGACGTTCCTGGCGCAGCCCGCGCCGTTTCCGGAGACCTTGATCTCGGGCGCGCCGGATTTCTTCCTGAAGAAGAAGATGGCGAGCCAGACCAAGTCGAAGACGCTGAACGAAATCGATCCGCGCGCGCTGGAGCATTATCTCGCGCCGTTCCGCGATCCCTCGCGCGTGCATGCGATGTGCGAGGACTATCGCGCCGGCGCCTATGCCGATTACGAGATCGACAAGGCCGATTTCGAGGCCGGCAAGAAGATCACGATTCCGATGCTGGCGCTGTGGGGCGATGCCGGCATTGCGTCTGCCGCGGCGACGCCGCTCGACACCTGGAAGCAATGGGCGACCAACGTGACGGGGTCGCCGGTCGACTCCGGGCATTTTCTGACGGAGGAGACGCCCGAGCAGACGGCGAAGCTGCTGCGGGAGTTTTTCCTGGCGGGGTGAGGTCACTCGTCATTGCGAGGAGCGAACGCGACGAAGCAATCCATACGCTGCCGCATAGCGGATCAGGATGCGACTTGGCTCTCGCTCCGCTCGCAATGACGAGGTGCTCTACCTCCGCTCCCGGAAAAACTCCTTCAGCATCGCCGCCGACTCGCGCTCGCCGAGGCCGGAATAGACCTCCGGCACATGGTGGCAGGTCGGCGAGGCAAAGAAGCGCACGCCGCTGTCGACCGCGCCGCCCTTGGGATCGGCCGCGCCGTAATAGAGCCGGCGGATGCGCGCGAACGAGATCGCGCCGGCGCACATGGTGCAGGGCTCCAGCGTGACATAGAGGTCGCAATCGGTGAGCCGCTCGGTGCCGATCCGCTCGGCGGCCTGCCGGATCGCCAGCACCTCGGCATGCGCGGTCGGGTCGCGGTCGGTCAGGGTCCGGTTGCCGGCGGTCGCGATCACCTCGTAGTTCCGGACGATGACGCAGCCGATCGGCACCTCGCCGGATTTGCCGGCGTTTTTGGCCGTTTTCAGCGCCAAATCCATGAAAGAAGGGGCGTTCATGCCTCGTATATGCCGCTGGTCAGCAAAGTCTGCGTAATGCGCCGCGCGCGCTTCTCACTTTCGAACGAGACCTTTCATGCCCCGCGACAACGATAAAGACAACGCTTCCCGCGGGAGGCGCGACCGCCCGTTCGGCGGCAAGGGCCGCTCGGGCAAGCCGCGGGGGCCGGAGAAGAAGTTCGCCAAGAAATTCGAAAAGCGCGGCTTTGGGCCGAAGAAGTTCGATGGCGACGGCGACAAGCCCAGGTTCAGCCGGGATGACCGCCCCCGCGGCGATCGGCCGTTCCGCGATCGTCCCGCGCGCGATGGCGACGGCGAGAAGCGCGCATTCAAGCCGCGCGGCGATCGGCCGAAATTCGACCGTGACGGCGGCAAGCGTCCGTTCAAGCCGCGGGAAGACCGCGGCGGCGAAAAGCGACCCTATACGCCGCGCGGCAATCGGGACGAGGGCCGTCCGGCCTCGCGTTTTTCCGATCGGAAGTTCGGTGACAAGAAGCCTTACGCTGCGCGGGACCGTGATGGCGACAAGCGCCCTTACACGCCGCGCGGCGAAGGTTTTCGCAAGGACGGCGACCGGCCTCGCGGCGATCGCCCCTATAGCCCGCGCCCGCTCACGCGATGGCGACAGGCCCGAGCGGAAGTTTGGCGGCGAGCGCAAATTCTCCCGTGGCGCTGCCGATCGCGGAGAGTCGCGGCCCGCGCAAGGATTTCGGCGATCGGCCGCCGCATGGCGAATCGAAGCCGTGGCAGAAGCGCGAGGGTGGCGACCGCGACGATCGCGGCGCACGGCCGCGTTTCGACAAGCCGCGTTTTGACCGCCCGCGCGACGACCGTGGCGGCGACGAGCGCCCGCGCTTCTCGCGCCCGCGCGAGGAGCGCGTGCAGGGCGATCGGCCTCGCGGTGACCGACCGTTTCGCGAGCGGCCGAAATTCGATCGCGGAGACCGGCCGAAGTTCGACCGTCCGCGTCGTGACGACAGGGAAGAGCGCGGCGAGCGCAAATTCGACCGCCGCGCCGCGAGCGCCCGAAGGCCGCCGGGATTGGCAGGAGCATCCGCGCAGCGACGACCGGCCGCGCCGCGACAATGAGGACGACAGCAAGATCTTCGCCAAGCGTCCGGCGTTCGGCGGCCGCGGCGAATATCGCGAGCGCAAGCGCGATTTCGACAAGCGCGACGACAAGCGCGCGCCGCGCGAGGAGCCGAAGCCGAAGAAAGCCGGCGAGCGCATCGCCAAGGTGCTGGCGCGCGCGGGCCTCGCCTCGCGCCGCGACGCCGAGGAGATGGTCGTGCAGGGCCGCGTCACCGTCAACGGCCGCATCATCAACTCGCCGGCGCTCGACGTCACCACGAACGACGTGGTCGCGGTCGACGGCACGGTGTTGCCGCCGCGCGAGCGCACGCGGCTGTTCATGTATCACAAGCCGCGCGGGCTGATGACGACGCATGCCGATCCCGAGGGACGGCCGACCGTGTTCGACAATCTGCCGGAAGGTCTGCCGCGGCTGATCTCGATCGGCCGGCTCGACTTCAACACCGAAGGCCTGCTGCTGCTGACCAATGATGGCGGGCTGGCGCGCGTGCTGGAATTGCCCGATACCGGCTGGCTGCGGCGCTACCGCGTCCGCGCCCATGGCGAGGTCACCCAGGCGCAACTCGACGAACTGAAGAACGGCATCGAGGTCGACGGCGTCAAATACGGTTCGATCGATGCGACGCTGGAGCGCGACCAGGGCAGCAATGTCTGGCTGGTGTTCGCGATCCGCGAGGGCAAGAACCGCGAGGTGCGCAATGTGATGGCGCATCTCGGGCTCGAGGTGAACCGGCTGATCCGCGTCTCCTACGGGCCGTTCCAGCTCGGCGAACTCGCCGAGGGCGCAGGTCGACGAGGTCAAGACGCGCGTGCTGCGCGAGCAGCTCGGCGAGAAGGTCGCATCGCGCTGGCCGGCGCCGACTTTAATCGGCCGATGCCGGCGAAGCGATCGCCGAGCTCGCCGACGATAAGGCCCCGCGTGAGCAAGAAGCCGTTCAAGCCGTCCGGCAAGAACGCGCTGGTGTCCGACCGCAAGGGCCGTCGCGTGCTGGTGCAGCGGAGCGGCAGCGATGAGGCGCGTGCGCGCAACGAGGAAGAGGCCGCCGGCTACGGCCCGCCGCGGCGTCCGAAGCGCGGCTATCACGGCAAGCGCGATTTCCGGCCGCGGGATGAGTAGTTGATGATGCTCGCTCGACGCGCATCTGCAGTCTGCTCCTCTCCCGCTTGCGCGCTCTCTCTTCTCCCTCCCCCCTTGCGGGGGAGGGTCGGGGAGGGGGGTACCGCACGAAGAGTTCGCAGATGCTTGGCACCCCCACCCCCGAACCCCTCCCCGCAAGGGGGAGGGGAGCGCACCGCCTTCGCGGCGAGAGCAATCGATGCGCGTGGTCGGTGGACGGCTGAAGGGCCGCAACATCGCTGCGCCCACCTCGCGCGACATCCGTCCCACCGCGGACCGTCTGCGCGAATCCGTCTTCAACATCCTCGTGCACGCCTACGACAATCCGATCGACGGCGCGCGCGTGCTCGATCTCTTCGCCGGCACCGGCGCGCTCGGCATCGAGGCGGTGTCGCGCGGCGCGGCCTTCGCGCTGTTCGTCGACAATGGCGCGGAGGCGCGTGCGCTGTTGCGCAACAATGTCGAGGCGCTCGCGCTCGGCGGCGTCAGCAAGGTCTATCGCCGCGACGCCACCGATCTCGGCCCGGCGCATCCGATGCAGCCGTTTTCGCTGGCGTTCCTCGATCCGCCCTATGGCAAGGGGCTGGCGGAGAAATCGCTGGCCTCGCTGCGCGACGGCGGCTGGCTGGTGCCGGACGCGCTCGTGGTGGTGGAGGAAGCGAAGGCGGCGGGCGTTTGCCGCGCCGGAGGGTTTCGAGGAGCTGGAGCGGCGCGCCTATGACGACACGGAGTTCGTGTTTTTGCGGGCGCGCTAACCGCAATTGACGCTGTCGTCCTCGCGAAAGCGAGGACCCATAACCACAGCTCGATGTTGTTAGAGCAGGCTGCGGCCCCAGCCGTTCGCAAAATCACTGACCTGTGGGTTATGGGTCCCGGATCGGCGCTCGCTACGCTCGCTTGTCCGGGACGACATCACTCTTGTGGCATCTACCGCCGCCCGAACAGCTTCTCGATATCGGCGAGCTTCAGCTCGACATAGGTCGGCCGGCCGTGATTGCACTGGCCGGAATTCGGCGTGTCTTCCATTTCGCGCAGCAGCGCGTTCATCTCTTCCGGCTTGAGGCGGCGCCCGGCGCGCACCGAGCCATGGCAGGCCATGGTGGCCGCGACATGCATCAGCCGCCGCTCCAGCGGCAGCGCCTCGTCCCATTCCTCCATGTGCTCGGCGAGATCGCGCAACAGCGCGGCGGCATCCGTCTTGCCGAGCAGCGACGGCGTCTCGCGCACGCAGAGCGCGCCGGGGCCGAAGGATTCGATCGCGAGTCCGAACGAGGCCAGCTCGTCGGCGCGCGCCAGCAGCCGCTCGACGGTCGCTTCATCGAGCTCGACGATGTCGGGGATCAGCAGGATCTGCCGCTGCACGCCGTTCTTCGCCAGCGACGCCTTCAGCCTCTCATAGACGATGCGCTCATGCGCGGCGTGCTGGTCCACGACGATGAGGCCGTCGCGGGTCTGCGACACGATATAGGTTTCGTGGATTTGCGTGCGCGCCGCACCGAGCGGCCGGTCGATCATGTCAGACGCAGGCTGCGCCTCGAAGCGCACGTCGGCCGACGGCGTGCCGACGTCGAAGACCGCCTGGTCCTGTTCGGCCAGCGCGGTGGCGCCGGCAAAGGACGGCATCCCCCCGACGGGATAAGACGGCGAACGCTGCCAGTCCCAATTGCCGGGCCGCGGCGTGACCACCGGGCGGAACGCGGAGATCGCCGCACCGCCGCTGTTGGCCGCGGTGCGCTTGCCCTCCCGCGCCAGCCCGTCCTTCAGCGCATGCACGATCAGCGCGCGCACCAGGCCGGCATTGCGGAAGCGCACCTCGGTCTTGGCCGGATGCACGTTGGCGTCGACCTCGCGCGCGTCGCAGGAGACGAACAGCGCCACCACCGGATGGCGGTCGCGCGGCAGATAGTCGGCATAGGCCGCGCGCACCGCGCCGAGGATCAGCTTGTCGCGCACCGGGCGGCCGTTGACGAAGAGATATTGCCCGAGCGCGTTGGCGCGCGTCAGCGCGGGCGAGGCGGCGAAGCCTTCGACCGCGACGCCCTCGCGCTCGGCGCGGACCTCGATCGCGGAGCTGCGAAAGTCGGCGCCCAGAATGTCGCCGAGCCGCGTCAAGCGTCCGGCGGCGCCGGGCAGCGCCGCGGCCCAGGTCACCGGCGCGCGCTCCTCGCCGGCGAGCGTGAAGGCGATATCGGGCCGCGCCATCGCGAGCCGCCGCACCACCTCGCGGATCGCTTCGGCCTCGGTGCGGTCGGTCTTCAGGAATTTCAGCCGCGCCGGCGTCGCATAGAAGAGATCGGCGACCTCGACGCGCGTGCCTTGCGACAGTGCGCCGGGCGCGACTTGCGATTTCACCCCGCCCTCGACCGCGAGCTGCCAGGCATGCGGCTCGCCGGCGTGGCGCGTCGCGATCGACAGCTTCGCCACCGCGCCGATCGAGGGCAGCGCCTCGCCGCGGAAGCCGAGCGTTTTGATTTGCAGCAGGTCCTCGTCGTCGAGCTTTGACGTGGCGTGGCGATCGACCGCGAGCGCGAGATCGGCGGCGCTCATGCCGCCGCCGTCGTCGGTGATGACGATCTTGCGCCGGCCGCCGCCGTCGCTGAACACGTCGATCCGGCTCGCGCCGGCGTCGATCGCGTTCTCGACCAGCTCCTTCACCACGCTCGCGGGACGTTCCACCACCTCGCCGGCGGCGATGCGGTTGACGACCTGTTCGGGGAGCTGGCGGACGGGCATGGGCGCAATTTAGTGCAGCGAGCCGGCAATTGCATGCGTTCGAGCCGGGATTATCCCCGCTGCGGAGATGCCGCTCTAATCCTCAAACCGCGCGCGCCGCGGCGGGACTTGATGTCGCTGCGGCGCTTCTTGCCCTCGAGACGGCGCTGTTTCGAGCCGTAAGTCGGCTTGGTCGGCCGCCGCGGAATCGGGCGTTCCATCGCCTTTTGCAGCAGCTCCGTCAGCCGATCGATCGCATCGGCGCGGTTCCGCTCCTGGCTGCGGAAGCGATAGGCCTGGATCACGATCACGCCGTCCTTGGTCATGCGGCTGCCGGCGAGCCGCGCCAGCCGCATCGCGGCGTCGGCGGGCAGGGTGATCCTGTTGGTGTCGAAGCGCAGCTGCGCCGCGGTCGAGACCTTGTTGACGTTCTGGCCGCCGGGGCCGGAGGCGCGGACGAACGAAATCTCGATGTCGTCTTCGTCGATCGTGAGGTCGCGGGAAATCCGCAGCATGGCGTCACCGGGAGGAGAATCGGCGCGCAGGATAGCGGGTTTGCTCTGAGGTTTCTTTGCCGTGCTGCTCGGCTCCCCTCCCCCTTGCGGGGAGGGGTCGGGGGTGGGGGTAAGCACTCAATGTCCAGTGCTTTGCTTGGACCCCCCTCTCCGAGCTCCTCCCCCGCAAGGGGGAGAGGGCAGCGCGCCACGCTGAGAGCGTGCTTCAATTCGCCTTCGGCGCGGTCGTGACCGGCGCCTTGCGCCGCCGCCTGCGGTTCGCGGCCCACGACGACCGTGAGCAGCCCTTCGCCCCATAGCCGCTTCGCAGCCGCCCTGGCGTCGTCGAGCGTCACCGCATCGATGATGCCGTTGCGCTTTTCGAGATAGTCGATCGGCAATTTGTCGAGCTGATATTGCAGCAAGGCCGACGCCAGCTTCGCCGACGTGTCGAGCTGCAGCATCTGCGAGCCTTTCAGGTAGGACTTCGCCTCGTCCAGCTCCTGCTGGGTCGGGCCTTCATCGGCCATGCGATGGATTTCATCCTGGATCGCGTCCAGCGTCTCGCCGGCGCGATCGAACCGGGTGCCGGTGTTGCCGATGAACAGCGCCGAGTGATCCATCCAGAGCAGCGATTCGAACACCGAATAGGCGAGCCCGCGCTTTTCACGTACCTCGCGATACAGTCGCGACGACAGCCCGCCGCCGCCCATGATGTGGTTGACCACATAGGCCGCCATGAAATTCGGATCGTGCCGCGTGACGCCGGGGCCGCCGAAGGTGATCGTGGTCTGCGGCACGTCGAGCGGCACATAGGCGCGATGCGGCGGCTTCGCCGCGACGATGTCCGGCACCGGCGCAAGATCCGCCTTTGCCGGCAGGCTGCCGAAAGTCTGGTCGAGCAGCTTGCCGAGCGTTGCCGGATCGACGTCGCCGACCACGGCGACCCTGAGCGTGTCCCTGGCGATGACGCGGCGGACATAATCCTTCATGTCGTCGACGGTGATCGCAGGCACGCTCTCCAGCGTGCCGGAGGCGGTGCGGCCATAGGGATGATCGCCGAAGGCGATCTCGAGGAATTTGCGCCCCGCCAGCGCATTCGGGCTGGAGGTGTCGCGATGCAGGCCGGAGATGATCTGCGAGCGGATGCGCTCGACATCGGCCTTGTCGAAATGCGGCGAGGTCAGCGCCAGATGCAACAGCTCGAACGCTTCGTCCTTGTTGTCGCGCAGCATGCGCAGCGAGCCGCGGAAGGTATCGCGCGTCGCGCTGAAGGAGAGGTCGATGGCGCGGCGTTCGAGCCGCTCGTGGTAGCTGCGGGAATCGAGATCGCCGGAGCCTTCATCGATCAGGCTCGCCACCATGTTGGCGACGCCGGGCTTGTCCCTGGGGTCCTGCGCCGCGCCGCCCGCGAAGGAATATTCCATCGCGATCAGCGGCACGGTCGCATCCTGCACGAACCAGGCCTCGATGCCGCCGGGCGAGATCAGGTGTTGAATTCTGGTCGCGGCCTGCGCGGGTGCGAGCGCGACGACAAACAGCAGCGCGAGCGCGCCGGCGGCGCGGCGCACGAGAGCGAAATAGCGCGCGAGAGCGAAATGAGATGTCACGAGCGCTTCTCCTCGCGCTTCGGCGCGTTGTCCTTGATCAGATAGCCGGTCACCGAACGCTTCTTGTCCAGCCATTTCTGCGCGACCGCGCGCACCTGCTCGGCGGTCACCGCGCGGATACGATCCGGCCAGCTTCTGATGTCCTCGATGCTGGAGCCCGTGGTCAGGCCGCCGCCGTACCAGCGCGCCAGCGTGGCCTGGTTGTCCTGGGCGTAAATCGCTGCCGCGATCAATTGGGTCTTGACCCGCTCGAGATCCTCGGCGGCCGGCGGATGCTGCGCGACATCGGCGATGACCTTGTCGAATACCTGTTCGATCTCGGCGAATTCGACGCCGGGTTGCGGCGCGGCCGCGACCTCGAACTGCGTCGCATCCAGCGAGGCGCTCTGATAGGAGGCGCTGGCGCCGACCGCGAGCGGATGATCCACCACCAGCGCGCGGTAGAGATAGGAGTTGCTGCCGCCGCCCATCAGCTGCGCCAGCACGTCGAGCGCCGGGCTTTCGCCGGCGGCCGCGGTGGTCGACGACGGCACGAGGTAAGAGCGCTTCACCGCCGGCTGCTCGACTCTGGGATCGGCGAGCGTCACGGTGCGGGGCGCGATCGGCTCCGGCTCCTGTGGACGGATGCGCCGCGCCGGAATCGAAGGCTGTGGCGCCACCTTGCCGAAGTTCGCTTCCACCATCGGGCGCACGTCCTCCACGGTGACGTCACCCGCGATCACCAGGATCGCGTTGTTGGGCGCATAGAAGCGCCGGTAGAAGGCCAGCGCGTCCTCGCGGGAGAGCTTCTCGATCTCCTGGTGCCAGCCGATCACCGGACGGCCATAGGGGTGATTGAGATAGAGCGCGGCCATGATCTGCTCGTTGAGCCGTGCATCCGGATTGTTGGCGACCCGCATGTTGTACTCCTCGAGCACCACGTCGCGCTCGGGCAGCACGTTCTCGTCCTTCAGCACGAGGCCGGTCATGCGGTCGGCTTCGAACTCCATCATCCGGCCGAGCTGGTCGCGGGGCACGCGCTGGAAATAGCCGGTGTAGTCGACGGAGGTGAATGCGTTCTCGTTGCCGCCGACCTTGAGCACGGTCTGCGAGAATTCGCCGGCCGGATGCTTCGCCGTGCCCTTGAACATCAGATGCTCGAGGAAGTGGGCGAGGCCGGACTTGCCGGGCGTCTCGTCGGCGGAGCCGACCTTGTACCAGACCATCTCGGTGACGACCGGCGTGCGATGATCCCCGATCACCAGCACCTGCAGCCCGTTCGGCAAGGTGAACGTCGCCGGCGGCTCTGACGTGACGGTGTTCTGGGCGACGGCGGGGCTTGCAAGCAGCACAAGCGCGACAGCGAGAGCAGCAAAGCGTGTGATCGGCATCATGACCCATGTGAAAAGCCGGGCAAAAGCGCCCGGCTGAAAACCGCGATATCGTACATCGCGAGTGATTCTTCGATGCGCGCGTCACGAAGCCGAGAGAAAACGTGACAATTCGGAAAGCGAAACTACTCGCCGTACTTGCCGGCGGCCGGGTTGTATTCCTTGTTCAGCGATTCCTTCGGCCCGGTTCCGTAAGCGAAGTTCGGCGACGGCGTCTGGTAGCCGGGCGGCGGCATCGTCAGGGTTTCGCGCGTGGGCTCGCCCTTGAACGGCGCCACCTCGGCCTTGTTGCCCTTGAACATGCCGGAGAAGCCGCCGTTATAGCCGAGCTGGGACGGATTGAGGATCGCGTTCTTGCCGGGATCGCCGCCGGGCGTGGCGCTGTCCGACACCGCGGTGCCGCCGCTGCTGCCGGCCACGCGTCCCTTGTTGAGTTCGTCAGGCGTCAGGATGCGACTCTGTTCCATCGGATCCTTGTTGGCCTTCTTGCGCGCGGCGATCTGCGCCTTGCGCCTGGCTTCGTCCGGATCCTTCGGCCAGTTCGGAACCTTCACTTCCTTGGCCGTCGGAGGCCGGCGGCGGCAGATCGAGCCTGGGCGGCACCACCAGCGGCGAGCGCTCGCGATAGTCGATGCCGGAATTGTCCATGTTGACACCACCGAGGCCCTTCATGATGCCGGTGATGATCTTTTCCTCGAAGGTGGGCTCGTCCTCGTCGTCGCCGGCGCGGGCCGCGTTCGAGGCGAACAGGAGACCGACGCCGAGCGCGATCGCCGACAAGCGCGCGGCGCGCGTCAGCGTCCTCGGCAGCATCAAGCCATTGGTTCCGGTCTTGCGCATCGCTTCAACCCGTTCAAAAGACAGGACTTCTGTTCGGCCGCGATCACGGCGCTTTTGCGGCGGGAGCCCCCAAGAATGAATCATACAATAGGGCAAAAACCCCGGCAACAATGGCCGTGTCGGCGAGGTTAAACACGTACCAATTGTAGGTATTTCCGCCGATATCGAGGTGGAACAGGGCAAAATCGACCACCGCGCCATAGGCAAAGCGGTCGATGGCGTTGCCGATCGCCCCGCCAATGATCAATCCGAGGGCAATGACGGCAAGCAGCGTCCGCGAGCGGGCCATCCAGATCGCCAGCGCCACCACGGCCAGCGCCTTGACCGCCATCAGGCCGAACTGAACGATCTGGCTGTCGTTCTGCAGCCAGCCGAAGCTGATGCCGATGTTCCATCGCCAGCTCCAGGTCGAAGAACGGCGTGACCGGCACCCTGACGCGGTGAACGAGGTCGAACACATAAAGCAGCCAGAGCTTCGAGGCCTGGTCGACCAGGACCGTCGCGACGGCGGCGATGATGCCGGGGCGGAGCGTGGAGGTCACACCGCCACCCCCAGCGCCTTCCATTCGCGCAACGCCTTGGCGTCGCGCGGCGAGACATCGGGATACTCCTTGTCCTCGCCGACCGTGGGCAGGATCTTCCACGACCGCGCGCATTTGATGCCTTGCGCCTTCTCGACCACGACGGCGACGCCCGGCACATTGTCGAGACGGAAGGCATTGGCCGGCCCGTCGCCCTCCTGCACCTCGTAGTTCGAGGTGATGCAGACCTCGGCGAGATCGACATCGAACAGCGTCGCCAGCAGGTTGCGATCCGACACGTAGATCACGGGCGAGGCCTCCAGCGACGAGCCGATGTTCTTGGCGGCACGCTCCAGCTCCAGCGCGCCGGTGACGACGCGGCGCACGTCGCGGATGGTCTCCCACTTCTTCGCAAGCTTGTCGTCGCGGAATTTCTCGAAGTCCACCGGGAACAGCGTGAGATGCACCGAGGCCTTCTCGTCCGGCTTGTACATCGCCCAGGCTTCGTCGCAGGTGAAGCTCAGCACCGGCGCGAGCCATTTGACGATCGCGTCGCAGAGGATGTCGATCGTGGTCAGCGCCGCCTTGCGCGCCACCGACGACGGCGGATCGCAATACAGCGTGTCCTTGCGGATGTCGAAATAGAACGCCGACAGCTCGGAGTTCATGAACGCCGCACAGCTCCGCCACCACGGTCTTGTAGTCGAACTCGGCATAGGCCTGGCGCACGGTCTTCGCGCGCTGCGCCAGCTCATGCAGCATCAGCCGCTCGAGCTCCGGCATGTCCTTGTGCGCGACCGCGTCGGCCTTCTTGAAATGATGCAAGGTGCCGAGCATCCAGCGGATGGTGTTGCGCAGCTTGCGATAGGTCTCGACCGTGTTCTTGAGGATTTCCGGTCCGATGCGCTGGTCGTCGGTGTAGTCGCAGGCCGCGACCCACAGCCGCAGGATATCGGCGCCGGACTCCTTGATCACGGCCTGCGGTTCGATGGTGTTGCCGAGCGACTTCGACATCTTGCGGCCGTCTTCGGCCTGCGTGAAGCCGTGGGTCAGCACGACGTCGTAGGGCGCGCGTCCCCGCGTGCCGCAGCTCTCCAGCAGCGAGGAGTGGAACCAGCCGCGATGCTGGTCCGAGCCTTCGAGATACATCACGGTGTCGGCGCCGCCGTCGACCTTGCGCTTGATGCCGGCGAGCCCCGGGAAATGCACGGGGTCTTCCAGCACGAAGGCATGCGTCGAGCCGGAATCGAACCAGACGTCGAGGATGTCGTCGACCTTCTGCCAGTCCTCGTTGGCTTTGGGCCCGAGGAAGCGCTCGCGCGCGCCGTCGCGATACCAGGCGTCGGCGCCTTCCTTCTCGAAGGCATCCGCGATGCGCTTGTTGACGCCGTCGTCCTGCAGGATTTCGGCGGAGCCGTCGCTCTTCTCGCGCACGAACACCGCGATCGGCACGCCCCAGGCGCGCTGCCGCGACAGCACCCAGTCGGGCCGCGCCTCGATCATGCCGTTGATGCGGTTCTGGCCCGACGCCGGCACCCATTGCGTCACCGAGATCGCATGAAGCGCACGGGCGCGCAGGGTGTCGCCCTTCTTTGCCGCGCCGTTCGCCAGCGATGTCCTTGTCCATCGCGACGAACCATTGCGGCGTGTTGCGGAAGATCACCGGCTTCTTCGAGCGCCAGGAATGCGGATATTGATGTTTCAGCCGGCCGCGCGCCAGCAGCATGCCGGCATCGACCAGCGCCTTGATCACGGCGTCGTTGGCGTCGCCCTTTTCGCCCTTGTCGTTGATCACGCGTTTTCCGGCAAAGCCCGGCGCGTGATCGGTGAAGGCGCCGTTCTCGTCGACGGTGTAGGGGATCGCCGTATTGATGCCGCGCGACTCCAGCTCGCGCGCATTCGCCGTCCAGACGTCGAAGTCCTCGCGGCCATGGCCGGGCGCGGTGTGCACGAAGCCGGTGCCGGTGTCGTCGGTGACGTGATCGCCTGGCAGCAGCGGCACGGTGAAGTCGTAGCCGCCGCGGCCCTTCAGCGGATGCGCGCATTCGACCGCATCGAGCGTATCGGCCGGGATATCGCGCACCTTCTCCCACGCCGTCACGCGCGCCTGCTTGAACACGCTCTCGGCCAGCGCATCGGCCAGGATCAGGAGATCGCCGGTCTTCGCCCAGTTGTCGGCAGGCGCATCGGTGACCTTGTAAAGGCCGTAGCCGATCTTCGGCGAGAACGAGATGGCGCGGTTGCCCGGCAGCGTCCATGGCGTGGTGGTCCAGATCACCACGCTGGCATTGGCGAGCGCGCCATGCGCCGGCGAGGTGACCGGAAATTTCACCCACACCGTATCCGAGGTGTAGTCCTCATACTCGACCTCGGCTTCGGCGAGCGCGGTCTTCTCGACCACGCTCCACATCACGGGCTTGGAGCCGCGATAGAGCGTGCCGTTCTTGACGAACTTCATCAGCTCGCGCGCGATCTGCGCTTCGGCCGGATAGGTCATGGTGGCGTAGGGATGATCCCAGTCGCCGACCACGCCGAGCCGCTTGAACTCCTCGCGCTGCACGTTGAGCCAGTGCGTCGCATAGGCGCGGCACTCCTGGCGGAATTCGACCATCGCCGCGGAGTTGCGGAAGTCGGGCTTCACCTTGCCCTTGGAGCGGTAGTTCTCCTCTTCGACCTTCCACTCGATCGGCAGGCCGTGGCAGTCCCAGCCCGGCACGTAGTTGGAATCGAAGCCCAGCATCTGCTGGCTCTTGGTCACCAGGTCCTTGAGGATCTTGTTGAGCGCGGTGCCGATATGGATGTTGCCATTGGCGTAGGGCGGCCCGTCATGCAGCACGAATTTGGCGCGGCCTTTGGCTTCTTCGCGCAGCTTCTCGTAGAGACCGATTTCGTTCCAGCGCTTGAGGATTTCCGGCTCGCGCTTGGGCAAGCCGGCGCGCATCGGAAACTCGGTCTGCGGCAGGAACAGGGTTTTGGAATAGTCTTTGGCGTCGGACTTTTGCGGCTTTTCGGACATGGAATCTGCTTGGCGTTGGATGGCGCTGATAACGCGATGGGATCGCGGGCGAACGGAAAACCCCGGTCTTGCGCCGAGCCTTGAGCTCAGGCGGAAGCCGGGCCGCTAATGCCTATGATGCGCCGCGCAAACATGGGCCCTCCATAGCAGGGGGAGGCCGAATCGCAAAGCCCCGAGGGGCGCTCAGGGTAACCGCGGCCGGGCCGGATTTCCCATGACGGTCGCCCCGGCGGCCACATCCCGCGTCACCACGCTGCCGGCGCCGATCACAGCGCCATCGCCGATGCTGACGCCGGGCAGGATGATGGCGCCGCCGCCGATCCAGACGTCGCTGCCGATCCGCACCGGGCGGCCGAATTCGAACCCGGCGCGGCGCGCTGCGGCGTCGCGCGGGTGGTCGGCGGCATAAATCTGCACTGCGGGCCCGATCTGGGTGCGGTCGCCGATGGTGACCTCGACCACATCGAGGATGACGCAATTGAAATTGAGGAAGACGCCGTCGCCGAGATGGATGTTGGTGCCATAGTCGCAGAAGAACGGCGGACGGATCACCGCATCCTTGCCGACGTGACCGAGACGCTCGCACAGCAGCGCGTGGCGTTCGGAGACCGGCAAGGCCAGCGCCGCATTGTAACGCACCATCCAGGCCTTGGCGGCAGCCTGCTCGGCGCCAAGCTCGGCATCGGGGCGATAGAGCTCGCCCGCCAGCATCTTTTGCTTCTCGGTCTTCAACCGATCTCACCTAACCTCGGAAACGCATCCGGCGCGGCCTTCAGCGCCGCGCGGGCGCGGGCGGAATCGTCGTCCATCTGTTTCACCAGCGCGTCCACGCTGGAAAATTTCAACTCCTCGCGGATGAAGCCGATGAAGGCGACGTCGAGCGCTTGGCCGTAGAGATCGCCGTTGAAATCGAACAGGAAGATTTCGAGCAGCGGCGCGCCATTGTCGAAGGTCGGGCGGCGGCCGAAGCTCGCGACGCCGTCGAACCGCGCTTGGTCTTTTCCTGGCCGCGCCCGACCCGCACCGCATAGATGCCGTGGCGGAGCGCGCAATTGTTGTCGAGGCGGATATTGGCGGTGGGATAGCCGAGCTCGCGGCCGCGCTTCTCGCCATGGACCACCTCGCCGGTGACGAACCAGGGACCGCCGAGCATCGCGGTCGCATCCGCGATCTGTCCCTCGCTCAGCGCATCGCGGATCGCGCTGGAGGAGACCGGCCGCTCGTCGATGTCGATATGCGGCTGCACGTCGACCTCGATGCCGAGCCGCGGCGCCTCGTTGACCAGCAGGCTCGGCGAGCCGACGCGGCCCTTGCCGAAATGGAAGTCGTAGCCGACCGCGATCCCGGAGATGCCGAGCCGCCTGATCAGATCATGGTGAATGAAGTCTTGCGCCGAGGTGCCGGCGCGGCCCTTGTCGAAGGTCATGATCACGGCGCCGGCAAGTCCGGTGCCGGCCAGCAGGCGAAGCTTGGCGGTCTCGTCGCTGAGGCGGAATTGCGGGATGGTCGGCGAGAAGAACCGGCGCGGATGCGGCTCGAAGGTCAAGGCCAGCGCCGGGCGGCCGATGCGCTGCGTCCCATCTCCAGCGCTGCTGCGATCACCGCGCGGTGGCCGAGATGGACGCCGTCGAAATTGCCCATCGCCACCACCGCACCCCTCGGGATCGCCTCCGCCGGCGTGCTGTCGCGGATCACGGTGAAAGCGGGCATTTTTCCTTTGAATCTTCGGCTCGAATGACGGGCCGGACCGTGCCGCGAGGGCCGCGGTCAAGTCAAGTCGGGACCGGATACCTATTTGAAGTGGAGAGGAATAACTGCGCGATCCAAGGTCAGTTAACGCACTGTTTAAGGCCTTTTGTTAGTCGTTGGAGTGGATTGCGGGGGCCTGAACGGCCTGCGCCCGGTTTGTTGGTGGCGTGAGGGGGAGTCAAGAATGGCGGTTGATTTGTCGATGCCGGTTCTGGTGGTGGACGATTATTCCACCATGATCCGTATCATCCGGAATCTGCTGAAGCAGCTTGGCTTCGAGAATATCGACGACGCCAATGACGGCTCCGCGGCGCTGAACAAGATGCGCGGCAAGAAATACGGGCTCGTGATCTCCGACTGGAACATGGAGCCGATGACCGGTTACGACCTCTTGCGCGAGGTGCGCGCCGATCCCAACCTCGCCACCACGCCCTTCATCATGATCACGGCGGAATCCAAGACCGAGAACGTGATCGCGGCCAAGAAGGCCGGCGTGAACAACTACATCGTCAAGCCGTTCAACGCGGCGACGTTGAAGACCAAGATCGAGGCGGTCTTCCCGGACATGGCGAGCGCGTAAGCGCTTATCGCGTCATGCGGCGCGGCATGGTCCGAAGCGACGCAGACCCGGGTGCGCAATTGCGCACCGTGGACTCCGGATCCGGGTATCGCTCGTGTCACTCGCGCCCGCGGAATGACCATGCTTCGCATGGTCACCACCGCAACTCCCGCATCAGCGCGCGAGGCGGATGGCCGAACAGCTCCTTGACCGACGCCGGATCGAGCTGGTCGACGCCTTCGAACTCCTCCGAGTGGATACCGCGAGTCACAAAAAGGCAGTCGATGCCGAAGCCGTGCGCGCCGGTGAGATCGGTGCGCACGGAATCCCCGATCGCCAGCACGCGATCGAGCGGCGGGGCGCCGCCGCGCCGTTGCGCGGCGAGCTCGATCGCGCGCTCATAGATCGGCCGGTGCGGCTTGCCGTAGAAGATGACCTGCGCCGCCGAGCTCGCGATAGAGCTCGGCGATCGCGCCGGCGCAATAGATCAGGCGGTCGCCGCGTTCCACCACGATATCGGGGTTGGCGCAGATCAGCGGCAGCTTGCGCCTCAGCGCCTGCAGCAGCATCGGCCGGTAGTCTTCGGGCGTCTCGGTCTCGTCGTCGAAAAACCCGGTGCAGACGATGTAGTCGGCCTCATCCAGCGGCGACAGCACCGGATCGAGGCCGCGATAGATCGAGCTGTCGCGCTCGGGGCCGAGCCAGAACATTTTCCGCCCGGGATGATCGGCGACGTAATGCCGTGTCAGGTCGCCGGAGGAGACGATCGCGTCATAGGTGTCGTCGGCGACGCCGAGCTTCTGCAACTGCCGCTGCACGGAGTCCGCGGGTCGCGGCGCGTTGGTGATCAGGATGACGGTGCCGCCGCGCGTGCGATAGGTGTGCAGCGCCGCGCAGGCCTCGGCGAAGGATTCGAGCCCGTTATGCACCACGCCCCAGATATCCGACAGCACGACGTCGGTTTGCTCCACGAGGTCGCGCAGCCGCTCGACAAAACGCAGACTTGTCATATGCAGGGTACGCCTAGCCGGGACCGGCGGCGCGGCGGGCCAGCGCGGCATTGCCGGTGGCGCGCATGGTCGGATCGGCGGTCGGCGCCTCTGATGGCGCCGGTTTGGCCGCGCCGGGATCGACGCCATTGACGCGGCGCGCCGCCATTGGCGCCTTCGGGCCTCAAGGGACGGGGAGGGGCAAACAGAAAGCCCTGGCCGAACCGCACGTCATAGTCGAGCAGGTCGACCACGGCGCGCTCGCCCTCGATCCGCTCGGCAATCAGGTCGATGCCGAAACGGCCGAGCAGGTCGGACAGGTCGGAGGGATGAATGTCGGACGACGAGGTCTGCTTCGGATCGAGCAGCAGCGAGGCCGGCACCTTGATGAAGCGCACGCCGCGATCGGCAAGCTCGCGCGGCTCGAAGCGCAGATCGGTGACATGGTCGATCGAGAAACGGTAGCCGCGCTGGGCGAGGCTCGCCAGATGCTCGGTCTCGGTCTGGCCGAGACGGCGGAAGGTCGATTGCTTGAACTCCAGCACGAAGGAGGGCGCGAGCGCGCGGTTGGCCTCGAGGAAATCCAGGCATTGCGAGAAGGTCGCGCTGTTGGCGAGCGTGGCGGCCGCGACGTTGCAGAACACGCCGACTTCCTTGTTGCGCACCATCAGCCGCCGCAGCACCTGCACGCAGCGGAGCATCACCATGTGGTCGATGCGTCCGATCATGCCTGCAGGATTCGGCAACGCCGATGAAATCCTCGGCCACGAGCACCTGGTCCTTGTCGTCGCGCAGCCGCGTCACCGCCTCGTAGAAGCGCACCTTGCGCTGCGGCAGCGTCACCATCGGCTGCAGGTAGATGTCGATGCGGTTTTCGTCGATCGCGCTGCGGATCGCGCCCAGCACCGCGGCGTGGCTGCGCGAAGGCTCGGTGCCTGGCGGTGGCGGGGGCGGCGACAGGATGTGCTTCTCGTCGGGCGCGGACGCCGCCTTCGGCGCATCGGTTTCCGATTTGGCGGGCTCGGCCGCGGCGACGCCGACTGGCGCGCAGCATCGGCGATCATATCGTCATGATTGGCGACGGAGGCCGCGAGCTGTCGCACCAGTCCGCCGAGTTCGCCGATCTCGTTGGCCACGCCCTGGATGCGGTCGGCGCCGGTGGAGTTGGCCGAGACCATGCGGCCCTCGACGGCGGCGAGCCTGCGGCCGAATTCGGCGACCTGGCGGGCAAGGTCGGCGGTGCCGCGGGAAAGGTCGGCGATCTGATGGCCGACGTCGCTGCGGTCGCGCATCCGCATCGACACGGCGTTGTAGAGCACCAGGAAGGTCAGCGCGGCCAGCGCCACGATCGCCGATTCCGAGCCGGAGATGCCGGCGACCGAATACAGGATCAGGCCGAGCGATGCCGCGACCAGCAGCATGCAGATGGCGATGAAAATCGTCGAGATACGAATCATATGCGCGCAACGCCCCCTCAAGGCCTGCGCAGCTTAGCACTAATGTTGATTCGAGGGGCTAGTGTTCTTTTGGCAACGCGGGAACAGGTGGCAGCCGTACCGGCCTCGTGTCCCGGGCGCGGTGCAGCGTGAAGCGCGTGCGACGCGACGTCTTCGGCGCGCTATCTGAGCGCTGATCCGGGATCGCATCGTACTTCGCGTCGCGGGTCCCGGATCAGCAGCGCAACCGCTGACGGCGCTGCGCTGCGTCCGGGACACGCGAGATATCAAGCCACGGCCTTGATGACCTTGCCGACCTTCTCGATGACCTCGCCGATCTGGTCCTCGCTGATGATCAGCGGCGGGGTCAGCGCCAGCGTGTCGCCGGCGATGCGCAGCATCAGATCGTTGTCGTGGAAGGCCGAGACCATCGCGTCATAGCCGCGCTTGCCCGGCGCATCCGCCTTCGGCGCGAGGTCGATGCCGGCGGTGAGGCCCACCGTGCGGATGTCGACCACATTGGGCAGCACCCTTCAGCGTCATCACGGCGTCGGCGAATTTCGGCTCGATCGCCTTGGCGCGCTCGAACAGCTTCTCGTCGCGATAGATGTCGAGCGTGGCAAGGCCCGCCGCGCAGGCGAGCGGATGCGCCGAATAGGTGTAGCCGTGGGTCAGCTCCACCACATGCTCGGGGCCGTTCATGAAGGCGTCATGGATGGTGTCGCGCACCAGCACGCCGCCCATCGGAGCTGCGCCATTGGTGACGCCCTTGGCGAAGGTGAGCAGGTCGGGCAGCACGCCATAGCGCTCGGCGGCGAAGGCATGTCCAAGCCGGCCGTAGCCGGTGATGACCTCGTCGAAGATCAGGAGGATGCCGTGCTTCTGGGTGATCTCGCGCAGCTTCTTGAGATAGCCCTTCGGCGCCGGAATCACGCCGGTCGAGCCCGCCATCGGCTCGACGATCACGGCGGCAATGGTGTTGGCGCCGTGCAGGTTGACGAGGTTTTCCAGCTCGTCGGCGAAATGCGCGCCATACTCCGGCTCGCCCTTGGAGAAGGCCTGCTTCTCGCGGTCGTAGGTCGCCGGGATATGATCGACGCCCGACAGCAGCGAGCCGAAGATCTTGCGGTTGCCGACGATGCCGCCGACCGCGGTGCCGCCGAAGCCGACGCCGTGATAGCCGCGGACGCGGCCGATCAGGCGGGTGCGGGCGCCCTGGCCGTTGAGCTGGTGATAGGCGAGCGCCATCTTCAGCGCGGTGTCGGCCGCTTCCGAGCCCGAGTTGCAGAAGAACACGTGGTCGAGCCCGTCGGGCGCGAGATCGGCGATGCGGCTCGCAAGCTCGAAGGACTGCGGAATGCCGAACTGGAACGGCGGCGCGTAATCCAGCGTCGCCGCCATCTTGCCGATGGCGTCCGCGATCTCGGTGCGGCCGTGGCCGGCATTGGTGCACCACATGCCCGAGGCGGCGTCGATGATGTTGCGGCCGTCGACCGTGATGTAGTGCATGCCCTTGGCGCCGGCGAGCAGCCGCGGCGCCTTCTTGAAGGCGCGATTGGCGGTGAACGGCATCCAGTGCGCGGCGAGATCGTTCGGCACGTTGACCTTGGGGGCGGCGGGGCTCTTGTCCAGCATGGGGGCCTCTTTATCGAGCTTGGAGCGGATGGGGGCGGGGGCTTGAGCCGCAAACTATCAGCTTCAACGCGCGAGGTGAACGCTAGCTCACTTGCGTTATTTGGGCCCAATTCGGCCGATTGTTGCGCAGCATCAAGAAAGGTCGGAGGCCGCGATCCAGAACACCTCGCCCTCGCTGTCCTCGGTATCGAGCCAGAGCAGCGGCAGTTGCGGATAGGCGGCTTCGAGATTGTCGCGGCCGCGGCCGATCTCGCACAACAGCCCGCCGCCGGGCGTGAGATGCTTGCCGGCCTCATCGAGGATGCGCCTCACGATATCGAGCCCGTCGGCGCCGCCGTCGAAGGCGAGCTTCGGCTCGGCGCGGCACTCCCGCGGCAGCGATGCCATGCCGGCTTCATCGACATAGGGCGGATTGGAGATGATGAGGTCGTAACGCTTGTCGCCGAGCGGTTCGAACAGGTCGCCGCGATAAAGTTCGATCTGGCCTTCCAGGCCATGATCGCCGACATTGCGCGCGGCGACGGCGAGCGCGTCTTTCGAGATGTCGACGGCATCGACCTCGGCGTTCGGGAAATGCCGCGCGGCCAGGATCGCGAGACAGCCCGAGCCGGTGCAGAGATCGAGCACGCTGCCGATCTGCGCGGGCTCGTCGATCAGCGAGGCGTCCTCGCCGCCGAAATGCGAGTCCAGCAGTTCGCCGATGAAGGAGCGCGGCACGATCACGCGCTCGTCGACATAGAACGGCAGGCCGCGCATGATAGATCTTGTTGACGAGATAGGCGGCGGGTTTGCGCGTGGTGACGCGGCGGCCGATCAGGTCGAGGATGGTCTTGCCTTCCGCCGCGGTGACGCGCGCATTGGCAAAGGCCTCGAACTGGTCGGGATGCAGATGCAGCGCCTCGCAGACCAGGAACGCCGCTTCCGCGACGGGATCGGTGGTGCCGTGCGCGAAGGCGAGATTCGCCTCGGTAAAGCGGCTGACCGCATAGCGGACGAAATCGAGCAAGGTCTGCAATTCGCCGCTGGCGACTTTCGGAAGCCTTGCCGCGGGCTTCTTCGCCGCCTTGACGCGTTTGGCCATCAGGATTTGGTCCAGCGCGCGGCGGCGGCATCGTCATGCGCGCGCGCCTCGATCCATTTTGATTCCTTCGCGCCTTCCTCCTGCTTCCAGAACGGCGCCGAGGTCTTGAGATAATCCATCAGGAATTCCGCGGCCTCGAACGCCGCCTGGCGGTGCTGCGAGGCGGTCAGCACCAGCACGATGTTCTGTCCGGGCTCGATGCGGCCGAAGCGATGGATCACGGTCAGCCCCTGCAGCGGCCAGCGCGACATCGCCTCCTGGGCGTGGCGCTCGATCTCGGCTTCGGCCATGCCGGGATAATGTTCGAGCTTCAATGCGGCGATCTCGCCGCCGCCCTCGGTGCCGCGGCAGATGCCCAGAGAAGCTCACGACCGCGCCGATATCGGTGCGGCCGCGCGTCAGCAGCGCGCTCTCGTGCGCGACGTCGAAATCGGCCTGCTGAATGCGGATGGTGACGGGCAGCAGCCACTGAGTCGGTCTCAGCCGCCGGTCATCGGCGGAAAGAAGGCGATCTCGCGCGCGCCCGAGATCGCGGCGTCGGATTTGACATGGGTGTGGTCGATCGCGGCGCGGATCACCTTCGGCTTCTCGAAGGCGTAGGCATAGGTCTCGTCGCGCGCGGACAGCCATCCGATCAGATCGTCGACGGTGCGGACGCTCGACGGCGGCTCGATGGTCTCTTCGGCCTTGCCGATCCGCTCGCGCACCCAGGCGAAATATTTCACCTTCATCCCTCATCCTCCTTGATGAGGTGATGGATGCCGGCGCGGAAATAATCGTAGCCGGTGTAGATGGTGAAGATGGCGGAGGCCCACAGCAAGAGCAGGCCGATCTGCGTCACGACCGGCACCACCATGTCGCCGGCCTCGCCCGCGAGCAGGAAGCCGATCGCGACCAGCTGGATCGTGGTCTTCCATTTCGCGAGCCTGGTCACGGGCACGCTGACGCGGAGCGCGGCGAGATATTCGCGCAAGCCGGACACCAGGATTTCGCGGCAGAGGATCACCATCGCGGCCCAGATCGACCAGCCATGGATGATGCCGTCGGCGGCCAGCATCAACAGGCAGGAGGCGACCAGCAGCTTGTCGGCGATCGGGTCGAGCATCCGGCCGAACGCCGATTGCTGGTTCCAGATGCGCGCGTAATAGCCGTCGAGATAGTCGGTGACGCCGGCCGCGATGAACACGGCGACCGCGACCCAGCGCAGCCAGAGCGGATAGTCCAGGATCGACTGGGCGTAGATGCAGCCGATCACCACCGGGATCGCGGCGATCCGGGCATAGGTCAGGATGTTGGGCAGCGACAGGCTTTTCGGCTGCGTTCTGGTGGTTGCGACGTCCATTCGTTCTTACCAATACCCGTTGAAGTTCGAGGTCAACCGGCACCATCGTCTGCCGGTGACGACGCCCTGTGAAACCTGCGACAATTCAGCCCGATTGGGCATGGAAAAACTCGAAGATCTTGCGCGCGCTCTCGGCACTGACGCCCGGAACCTTGCCGAGATCGGCGATCGACGCCCGCTCGATCTCCTTCAAGGTTCCGAAGTGGTGCAGCAAGGCACGTTTGCGTGACGGGCCGATGCCGGGAATCTCCTGCAGGCCGGCCTCGCGGATGTCCTTCTTGCGCAGCTTGCGGTGCGAGCCGATCACGAAGCGATGGGCCTCGTCGCGCAGCCGCTGGATGAAGTAGAGCACGGGGTCGCGCGGCTCGAGCTTGATCGCCTCGCGGTCGGGCATGAACAGGGTCTCGCGGCCGGCGTCGCGCTCGGGTCCCTTGGCGACCGCCATCAGCGAGACCTGGGTCAGGCCGAGGCTTTGGAAGATCTCGCGCGCCGCATTGAGCTGGCCGCGTCCGCCGTCGATGATGACGAGGTCCGGCCATTGCGGCACGGAATCGTCGTCCGCCTTGGCCCTGGCGGCATCGCCTTCGGCCGGCTTCAGCAGCCGCTTGAAGCGCCGCTCCAGCACCTCCTTCATCATGGCGTAGTCGTCGCCGGGCGTGAGCCCTTCCGACCTGATGTTGAACTTGCGGTACTGGTTCTTCACGAAGCCATCCGGTCCCGCCACGATCATCGCGCCGACCGCGTTGGTGCCCTGGATGTGGCTGTTGTCGTAGACCTCGATCCGCTTCGGGGGATGCGGCAGCTGCAGCGTCGATGCGAGGCCGTCCAGCAGCCGGCTCTGCGTCGCGGTGTCCGCGAGCTTGCGGCCGAGCGCCTCGCGGGCATTGGTCAGCGCGTGCGCGATCAATTCCTTCTTCTCGCCGCGCTGCGGCACCGACACCTCGACCTTGCGCCCGGCCTTGACCGAGAGCGCATCCGCCAGCAGCGCGCTCTCCTCGATCTCATGCGACAGCAGCACGAGTTTCGGCGGCGGCTTGTCGTCGTAGAACTGCGCCAGGAAAGAGGACAGCACCTCCTCCGGCGTAAAGGTCTTTTCCGCGCGCGGGAAATAGGCGCGGTTGCCCCAGTTCTGCCCGGTGCGGAAGAAGAACACTTCGACGCAGGAATAGCCGCCTTCCTGGTAGATCGCGAACACGTCGGCCTCTTCCACCGTGCGCGGATTGATGCCCTGCTGCGACTGGATCGCCGACAGCGCGGCGAGGCGGTCGCGGTAGCGCGCGGCGGTCTCGAATTCGAGCTCGCCCGAGGCCTTCTCCATCTCGGCCGCGAGCAGCTGCTTCACGGCATCGCTGCGGCCGGAGAGGAAGTCGCTCGCCTCGCGCACCAGCTCGGTATAGCCGCCGAAATCGATCTCGCGGGTGCAGGGACCGGCGCAGCGGCGGATCTGGTAGAGCAGGCAGGGGCGGGTGCGGCTTTCGAAGAAGCCGTCGGTGCAGGAGCGGATCAGGAAGGCGCGCTGCAGCGCCGTGATGGTGCGGTTGACCGCGCCGGCGGAGGCGAACGGGCCGAAGTAGCGTCCGGGCCGGCTCTGCGCGCCGCGGTGTTTCAGGATTTGCGGCGCCCAATGGTCGCCGGTGATCAGGATATAGGGAAACGACTTGTCGTCGCGCAGCTGCACGTTGAAGCGCGGCCGCAGCTGCTTGATCAGATTGGCTTCCAGCAGCAGCGCCTCGGTCTCGGTCGTGGTCGAGATGATCTCGACGGTCACGGTCGCCGCGATCATGCGCAGGATGCGCGCCGGCTGCGGCGCGTTGACCCGCGCGTAGGAGGCGAGGCGTTTGCGGACGCTCTTGGCCTTGCCGACATAGAGCACGTCGCCGGCCGCATTGAGCATGCGGTAGACGCCGGGCGAGGTCGGCGCCAGCTTCACCGCATTCTCGATCGCGGCATGGCCGACCGCGAGCGGACCTTCGCCCACCGCCTCGACCGGCTCCTCGGTGAGGTCGGGCAGCCGCGCGTCCTCGTCCTCGTCCGCCGACGAGGTCGCAGGATCGATATCGGGGCGTCTCGGGCAAATCGGCGCTGGCGCCGCCCTTGGCCTTGTGCGGTCCCGGGGCCGGAGGAACGGTCGTATCTGACGTCATGGGTGGAATTTAGTAGTGAGCGACGCGGATTTGAAGTTCCTGGCGGCGTAACGCACAGGTGCAAAGGCCACCTGCTGCCAAATCTGCGCGATAAGGTTTCGTTAAGAACGTTAAGCGCGCGGTAACCCCGCTTAACAAGCCATTAACCCGAAAGTCCCGATAAATCTTAGCGAAAAAGGCTGGAGTTCCGTAACCAAGCGGTTCGCCCGCGCTGACAAAGCGCCCGCGAACGATCCGCTGGTCACGGCAGTTGCGTCGGGAGTGGGGAATGAAGCGGGTCGTTTTGGGCGCCATGGGGATGGCGCTGCTTGGCTTTGCGGCGAGCGCGCAAGCCGCCGATATGTATGCGCCGCGCGCGCCCTATACGGTCAACCAGCCGCTCAACGCCTATAGCTGGGCCGGGCCCTATATCGGCGGCAATCTCGGCTATGAATGGGGCAGCGTCAGCAACAATCCGACCAAGCCGTCCGGTTTCGCCGGCGGCGTTCAGGCCGGCTACAACTGGCAGAGCGGCCCCTGGGTGTTCGGTGTCGAAGGCGACATCCAGGCGACCGCGGCCGACGACACTTTCGCGCCCTGGAAATTCTCCAACCCGTGGTTCGGCACGCTGCGCGGCCGCGCCGGCTATGCCATCAGCAACGTGCTGTTCTACGGCACCGGCGGCCTCGCCTTCGGCGAACTGACCGGCCAGACCTTCGGGCTTTCGGAGTCGCATACCACGGCCGGCTGGACCGCGGGCCTCGGCGCCGAGGTTGGGCTTGCGCCGCACTGGAGCGCCAAGATCGAATATCTCTATGTCGATCTCTCCTCCAGCCAGTTCGTCACCGTCACCGGCACGCAAAACGGCTACCGCTTCGGCACGTTCCGCGCCGGCGTGAACTATCATTTCTGATAGCAACAAGAAGACGTCTTCAAATCGTAACTCCCGGCCGCGGCGGCGGCCGGGATTTTTTTGTCTTCAAGACAACCGCTACGATTGAATGACGAGATTGACCGCCTTGGGGCCCTTGCCCTTCTTGTCCGGCTCGACCTCGAATGAAACGTGTTGTCCTTCGGTCAGATCCTTCAATCCCGCCCGCTCGACCGCCGTGATGTGCACGAACACGTCGCGCCCGCCGTCGTCAGGCTTGATGAAGCCGTAGCCCCGTTCCCCATTGAAGAACTTGACCGTCCCAGTCATGGCCATCGGGTCTCCTCCCCCGCAATGCTCCGCCGCCATGCGCGTGTCAGCGCCGCGGCCCGACCGGACATTCACTGCCGGAAAGCTTGGCCACCTTAACGGGCCGGCGCTTGGCCGCCGGTCCGCCTGGATTTCTTCGAGGCCTTCATCACTCCGCCGCAACCATTCGCGGAAGCGGAACGTAAAGCCAGTCCCAACAGGGCGAGCATAATACGGTTCCAAGTAAAATGAAGACGGATTTTGAGCAATCCGGCGGGCCTACGGCTTTGGTACTTCGAGCCGGAAGCGGCCGGCGCCGCCCTGGCCGAGCGGCTTCTCCAACTCGGGGAGGATGGTCTTGAGCTCGCCCTGCAACGTCCACGGCGGGTTGACGATCAGAAGCCCGGTCGAGGCCAGCGCGGAGCCGGTTGCCTGCGGCGCCACGCTGAACTCCAGCCGCAGCGTTTTGCCCGGCGGCTTCACCGATGCGGCGGCAGCGGCCACGCGGCGCGCCAGGTCGTCGGTGGCCCGCCGGCTCTTGGCCGGGTACCACAGCACGTAGCTGCCGGTCGGCCATTTGGCGAAGGCCGCCGCGAAGCCTGATGCGAGCCGCTCGAACTCGTCCTTGGCCTCGAAGGACGGGTCGATCAGGACCAGGCCGCGCCGCTCGTTCGGCGGCACGAAGGCCGGCAGCGCGGTCCAGCCGTCGAGATCGACGACGCGGGCCTGGGTGTCGCGCCGCAACGCGTCGATCAGCTGCTTGCGCGCCGACGGTTCGACCTCGCAGGCGGTGAGGCGATCCTGCGGCCGCAGCAGCGCGCGGGCGATCAGCGGCGATCCCGGATAGGCGGCGAGCGTGGCGGGCGTCGGATTGAACGCGCGGACAATGTCGAGATAGGGCTTGATCAGCGCTGCGGCTTGTTCCGAGAAGCGCGCCTGCATGATCCGCGCAATCCCGGTCAGCCATTCGCCGCTGCGCTTTGCCTCATCGCCCGTGAGATCGTAGCGGCCGGCGCCGGCATGGCTGTCGATGATGCGGAAGGCGGCCGGCTTCTCCTGCAGATGAAGCAGGATGCGCACCAGCACGATGTGCTTGATGACGTCGGCAAAGCCGCCGGCATGAAAGGCGTGACGGTAGTTCATGCCGCCTGCACTACGCCAACGAGCAGGTTTGAGCAAAGCCGATCTCGTGTCCCGCACGCGGTGCAGCGTGTCCCTGGCGATGCGAAGCATCGTCCGGCACGATGCACCGCAGATGCGGGACCCATGGTCATTCGCTGATGGATAGGCCCCGGATCAGCAGCGCACTACGCCGCCTCGCGTAGCGAGTACGAGGACGGTGCAAACCGCGGCGTACTGCGCTGCGTCCGGGGCACGAGAACTAACCCCCGCGCACCGGCGGCATGGTGACCTGATCGAGCGGGCAGGCCTGACGGTCGATCTCCGGGCAATCGCGGAACTGCAGGTCCTTGCTCATGCAGATGCGCACTTCGCTGAGCCGCTTGCGGTTGCAGGTCACGGCGATGCCGGAGGTCGTCAATCCCGGATTGACCTTGACGAAGGCGGCCTCGACGTCGTCCGGCGCAACGGTCTTTTCCTCCGACAATTGCAGATAGTCGTCGGGGATCTTCACCGCGGCGCGCGCTTTGCGGATGGTCTCGAAATAGGCGCGCTCGCCGAGCCCCGAGCAGGTGCCGTGCTTGTCCCATTCATTGTAGATCAGCCCCGGCGCCGGCATCAGGTCGAGCATCGAGCTCATGATGTTGCGCGCCAGCGGAATCCGCCGCTGGCAATATTCGGGATAGCCCTTCTCATATTGCGGCCACAGCCCGTGCACCACGAAGGAGAACGGCCGGCCGCCGCACTGGGCCTGCTGCGAACGCCCGCCGCTCCCGCGCTCCTCCGCGCCTTCGCAGAAGGACGGCGACCACGACAGCGACAGCACATAGAAGTCGAACTCGCCCGGCGTGTTCTGGCGCCGGTCCTGCGCCGAGGCCGCGCCAGAGGTTGCGGCCAATGCCGCCAGCGAAATCAGAAACAGCGGATATCCGGACGAGCCTGAACATGACGCCTCCCTCACTGCCACTGGCGGACAGCCTAAGCAGCAGCTGAGAACATTTCAAGAACAAAATTTGGGGTTGTGGCAAATGGCCGCTGAAGCCCGCTGCGGTCAGCTAGGGCGCGGCGGCCTTGCAGGCGGGGTTGTAGGCCCAGTTGCGGTCGAGCCCGACCACGCACCATTCGACGCCCTGGCCGAAGCCGGCAAAGCCGCCGTCCTCGATGATCGAATAGTTGATGGCGTGGACCTTGCCGTCGCTCAGCATCACGCTGCCGGTGCAATAGCGGCGCGGGATATTGTCGGACTGCCACGGCCGGAAGGCGATCTCGTGGATGTCGCCATAGGAGGTGATCTTGAGCCGCGAATTCCAGTACATGCGCTCCTTTTCCTGGAATTGCGTGGTGATCATGCCGAGCGCCTTCTCGCAGACCTTGACCCGCCCGTCATAGCTCGGGCCGAACAGGCCGAAATTGAGCTCGAAGGGATTGGCCGCAAGCGCCGGTTGGGCGAGCGCCGACAGCGCCAGCGCTGCACCGACAAGGGCAAGGCGTTTCAACGAGGTAGCGAGGTCGCGCATGTCACATCCGCAAAGGCAGGAGCGGTCAGAAGACCATCGGGGACCGTGCCGCGAAGCCATTGGGGGGTCAAGTGCAACGCGGCAACACTCCCGGGGAAGTCGACATCGGGAGGCGCCACCGTTCTTTTCACGGCCGCCGCGCCCCCTAAGATGGAGATCACGTGACATGGAGTTTCCGATGCGAAGGATGATGGCCGCCGCGCTGGCCGTGGCGGGAATGCTGGCCGCGGTGCCGGCGCAAGCCGACTGGGTCGGGAAGTTCAGGGGCAACGATACCGGCGGCATCATCGCCTACGATCTCGCGAGCCAGTACGACGCGCGCCAGGTCGCGGTGACGCATTGCGCCAAATACGGCAAGGTCGCGAAATTCCTCGCGGTCGACCCGCAGCCGGGCGGCTACCTCTCCTTTTCCTGCCGCTGGGTGCCCTATGGCAGCCTCGATCGGCCGGTAAGCACCGCTTACTAGACTTTCAAAGCGATCTTCCTGGGAGCGCGCAACATGATGCGACGGCTTCTCGCATTGAGCCTGGGCGCCGGCCTGCTGGCGCTGTCGTCGGCCGCGTTCGCGGAGGACCTGCCGCTCCGCAAGGCCGGTCTCTGGGAGATGAAGATCGTCAGGACCGGCGGCTCGGTGCCGGAAATGACGATGCAGCACTGCACCGATCCGACCACCGACAAGGAGATGAACAACTCGGTCTCGCCGCTCGCCAAGCAGATCTGCTCCAAGCAGGATGTGGTGAAAACCGCGACCGGCTATGTCAGCAACTCCGTCTGCTCGGTTGCCGGCGTGTCGATGACCACGCATGCGGAGATCGTCGGCGATTTCAATTCCGGCTACACCGTGACCACGACGTCGCACAGCGACAAGGGCGTGAGCGGCAAGCCGCTCGACGCCACGACGAAAATCCAGGCGAAGTGGATCGGCGATTGCCAGCCCGGTCAGAAGCCCGGCGACATCGTGATGCCCGGCGGCTTCAAGATGAACGTCAAGGACGCCGAGAAGCTGAAGAACCTGATCCCGTCGCAGAACAAGTAGCGGCTCTCACACGATCTCCGCGGTCTCGCTCGAAAATAACGGGCCGGCCGTGGCATGCGCGGCAAATGCGCTTTCGGGAAGCTCGCGCACGCCATGTTGCGCGGTTTGCGCGAGCAGCGCCTCGATCCGTGCGTGCGAGGCGTCCAGCGCGCGGCGGTCCAGCGCGCCGCTGCGCCTGTTATCGATGATGGCGCGCGCCAGCCCGCGCGCGCGCTCGGTGTCGGTCCAGTAGGAGCAGATCGTCAGCATGTCGTTGCCGGCGGCGAGGAAACGCACGGCGGCCTCCCGGTCGTTGAACAGCGTGCTGATCGCATTCATGCCGATGTCGTCGGACACCACGACGCCGCCAAAGCCGAGTTCTTCGCGTAGCAACCCCGTCACGATCCGCTCCGATAACGTCGCCGGCAGCGAGGCGTCGAACGCCTTGAACAGGATGTGCGAGGTCATGACCATGCCGATGCCGCGGCCGATCGCGGCCTTGAACGGTGCAAGCTCGCGCTCGCGCAGCACTTCGAGCGGGGCATCGATCACGGGAAGGTCGTAGTGCGAATCGGTGCGGGTGTCGCCGTGGCCGGGAAAATGCTTGGCGCAGCCGCGCACGCCGTTCGCCTCCATGCGTTCGAGGAACGACAAGGCCCCGCGTGGAAACCGTTGCGGCATCGCGCGCAAACGAGCGCGCGCCGATCACGGGATTGTCCGGGTTGCTGTCGATGTCGAACGACGGCGCGAAATTGAGATTGAAGCCGAGCGAGGCGAGCTCCGCGCCCATCGCCGCGCCGACGTCGCCGGCCCGATCGCCCCAGTGCCGCGCATAGGCAAAGCGTGTGATCGGCGGCGGCGTGCGGCAGACCCGCCCGCCCTCGTGATCGATGGCGATGAACAGCCGCTCGCGCCCCGTTGCCTCGCGGATATCGGCGATCAGCGCGGCATGGCTCACGAGCCAGTCCGCATAGGACAGGTCGTGCGGAAAATTGCTCTTGAAGAAGACAACGCCGGCCGGCCTGAGGTCGCGCAGCAGCGCACGGTCCAAAGGATCAAGGGTGGTGGTCGGGCGCAAGCCCAACATGAAATGCTGACCGACGCTGGCAAGCTCCGACATGCAGCTTCTCCCTAATCGCTGAAAACGCCCTGACGCTACACAGGCACCCGGACGGTGGCGCGCAACCCGCCCATCGGGCTGTCGCCGAATGAGATGTCGCCGCCATGGGAGCGGGCGATGTCGCGCGCGATCGCCAGCCCAAGGCCGGTGCCGCCTTCATCCTGGTTGCGCGCATCGTCGAGCCGGAGGAACGGCTTGAACACCTCCTCGCGCATGGCGAGCGGAATGCCCGGGCCGTCATCGTCGACCGTGACGGTCAGATTGCGATGATCGCGATGGCCGGTGATCGCGATGGTGTTGGCGTGGCGCGCCGCATTGGAGACGAGATTGGCGAGGCAGCGCTTGAACGAGGCCGGTTTCACCGTGACCACAGGCAGGCCGTGGAAGGCGACAGTCGCGGTATGGCCGTGGCGCTCGGCATCGCTGCGCAACTCCTCCAACGCGTTCGCCATGTCGGTCGGCTGCGCGTTCTCGCCGGAATCGCCGCGCGCGAAGGCGAGATAGTCCTCCAGCATGCCGGACATCTCGTCGATGTCCTTGCGCATGGCGTCGACTTCCGGACTGTCGCCGATCAGCGCCAGTTCGAGCTTGAAGCGGGTCAGGATGGTGCGCAGATCGTGGGACACGCCGGCCAGCATCGCGGTGCGCTGTTCGAGCGTGCGCTCGATGCGCGATTTCATTTCGAGGAACGCCTGCGCGGCGCGGCGCACCTCGCGCGCCCCGCGCGGCCGGAAATTCGGAGCTTCCCGGCCTTTGCCGAAACTTTCGGCGGCGTCCGCCAGCCGCAGGATCGGCTTGATCTGGTTGCGCAGGAACAGCACCGCGACGATCAGGAGGATCGATGACGTCCCGACCATCCAGAACAGGAAGATTTCCGAGTTCGAGGCATAGGCGGCGCTGCGCTGCGCGAATATCCGCATCACGGCGTCATCGAGCTGGATGCGGATCTCGACCAGGTTGGAATTGCCGACGGTGTCGATCCAGAACGGACGGCCGATCTGGCGGCCGAGCTGCCGCGACAGCGTCTGGTCGAGCAGCGAGAAGAACGGCTTCGGCCCGGGCGGCGGCATGTCGCCGACGGGCAGGAAGTCGACCACCAGATTGAGGCGCTGCTGCGCGATGCGGCGAATCTCGGTGCGATCCTTGTCCAGCGGCGCATAGGCCTTGTAGACGTCGATCAGGGCGGCGATGTCCTGCACGACGGCGGCCGACAGATGCCGCGTCACCGTGTTCCAGTGCCGCTCCATGAACACGAAGGCGACCACCGATTGCAGCACCACCATCGGCACGATCATGATCAGGAGCGCGCGGGCATAGAGCCCGGTCGGCATCCAGCTCTTGAACGCGCTGCCCAGCCTGCTGTTCGCCGCCGAGACGCGGCCCGCCGCGCTGCGGATCAAGGTGAGGCCGGTGTCGAGCGTGCTCATGGCTCGAGCGCTCGCGGAGTTGAGATCACGAGTCGCGTGATCCGCCGCGGCGCAGGTGCGCTCCCTCCCCCCTTGCGGGGGAGGGTCGGGGAGGGGGGTACCACACGTTCGATGTCAGCGATCTGGATTACCCCCACCCCCAACCCCTCCCCGCAAGGGGGAGGGGAGTGCCGAGCGCCGCTCTGGTGCGAGTGGAATACGATCAACTGGCTCGATCTCGTTCAGCCTGCTCCGAACCTACGGCGACGCCACCAGGCGATAGCCGATGCCGCGCACCGCCTGCAGGAACAAGGGATTGGCGGGATCGCGCTCGATCTTGCGCCGCAGCCGGTTGATCTGCACGTCGACCGCGCGCTCGTTGACCGAGCCGTTGCCGGTCAGCGCGCCGCGCGGCACGGTCTCGCCGGGTGCTGCCGCCAGCACGCGCAGCATGTCGCGCTCGCGGTCGGTGAGATGGATGACCTCCTCGCCCTGGCGCAGTTCGCCGCGGCTGAGGTGATAGACGTAAGGCCCGAACGCGACCTGCTCGACCGTCTCGGTCACCGGCGCAGGCGCCGCGCGGCGCAGGATGTTGTTGATGCGCAGCGCCAGCTCGCGCGGCTCGAACGGCTTCGCCACATAATCGTCGGCGCCGATCTGCAGCCCCTCGATGCGCGCCTCCGCCTCGTGCCGCGCGGTCAGCATCACGATCGGCACTCGACGAGGACTGGCGGATGAAGCGGGCGAGATCGAAGCCGGTCTCGCCCGGCATCATCACGTCGAGGATCAGCAAATCGAAATGCAAACCGGCTGAGCTTGGCGCGCGCGTCGCTCGCGCTCATCGCGGTCGTGACGCGATAGCCTTCGGCGGCGAGGAAGCGCGACAGCAGATCGCGGATGCGGCGGTCGTCGTCGACCAGCAGGATATGCGGCGCGTCGTCGGCCGGCTGCGCCGGGCGCCGTTGCGCGGTGGCGGCAAGCGTCACGATCACTCCTTTGCAGGCGCGGCGCGGAAGATCGTCTCCAGCACCTTGTCGGGATCGTCGCGGTCGATCATCGCGCGCAGGAAGCGGCGCACGGTCTCCGCGTTCGCCGGCCCGATCTCCTCGAGCGCGCGGTTGATGCGCTTGGTCTGCAGGCCGGCGAGCTTGCCGACCAGCGCCTCGCCCTTCGGCGTCGCATAGAGCAGGCGCTGCCGGCGATCGTTGTTGCCGGTCTTCTGCACGATGTAGCCTTCGTCGAGCAGCTGCTTGAGCACGCGCCCGAGCGACTGCTTGGTGATGCGCAAGACGTCGAGCAGGTCGGCGACCTTCAGCCCGGGATAGCGGAAGACGAAATGCATGACCCGGTGATGCGCCCGGCCGAAGCCGAAGGCCTCCAGCTCATTGTCGGCGTCGCCGACGAAGTCGCGGTAGGCGAAGAACAGCAACTCGATGATGTCCCAGCGCAAATCGGCGTCGCGCGGCGAGGGCGCGCGCGCCTCCGACCCTCGCGAATCGGGGTTGGCGGCTGGGTTTGAAAAATTTATGTCAGCCATATTGACGTATCTTCGGTTCAATGTTACAAAACGATCGACCGCGACGAAATTTTAGATCGTTTCGTACGCGGTGACGTTTCAAAACGGCTTGAGAGGGCCTGACTGCGGCGACAGCCGCGCATCGAATGACCGTGCGATTGTCGAGCGGCACATCGGCAAACATACTGGACTTCCGCATTCGGCAAAAGCATGTCCTGCCGGTCAGGACTGCCGAGAAAGCCGGGTGCGGGACCGGTCCAAAAGGAGTAAACGGCGCCTTTGGCTGTGGCTGGCCCAGGCGCGACAATCCGGGAGAGAGCCATGGCAGTTTCTTTGGCGGTTTCAGACAATGCGGCCCGAAAAATCACTCCGGCGCCGGACAGCGTGGGAAGCATGACATTCGATATCCGGCCCACGGCCAGTCCGACCTCGGACAAGGACCGCGCGGCCAAGCTCGTGGATCCCGGCTTCGGGCGGGTCTTCACCGATCACATGGCGATCGTCCGCTACAGCACGGCCAAGGGCTGGCATGACGCGCGGGTCGAATCGCGCGCCAATTTCCCGCTCGATCCGGCGCTCGCGGTGCTGCACTACGCGCAGGAGATTTTCGAGGGGCTGAAGGCCTACAAGCGCGACGACGGCGGCGTGAACCTGTTCCGCCCCGACGCCAATGCGCGCCGCTTCCGGAATTCGGCCGACCGCATGGCGATGGCGCAAGCTGCCCGAAGCCGTCTTCATCGAGGCGGTCGAGCAGCTCGTGCGCATCGACCGCGCCTGGATCCCGGGCGGCGAGGGCAGTCTCTATCTGCGGCCCTTCATGATCGCGAGCGAGGTGTTCCTCGGCGTGAAGCCGTCGTCGGAATATATCTTCGCGGTGATCGCCTCGCCGGTCGGCTCCTATTTCAAGGGCGGGCCCGCGCCGGTCTCGATCTGGGTGTCGGAGAACTACACCCGCGCCGCGATCGGCGGCACCGGCGCCGTCAAATGCGGCGGCAATTACGCCGCGAGCCTGCGCGCGCAGGCCGAAGCCATCGAGCGCGGCTGCGACCAGGTCGTGTTCCTCGACGCGGTCGAGCGCCGCTATGTCGAGGAACTCGGCGGCATGAACATCTTCTTCGTCTTCGACGACGGCTCGCTGCTCGACGCCGCCGCTCGGCACCATCCTGCCCGGCATCACCCGCGACTCCATCATCGCGCTGTCGAAGGATGCCGGCAAGCGCGTGCGCGAGGAGCCCTATTCGATCGAGCAGTGGCGCGCGGATGCCGCCAGCGGCAAGCTGAAGGAGGCTTTCGCCTGCGGCACCGCGGCCGTGATCTCGCCGATCGGCAAGGTGTGCTCGGTGAATGGCGACTTCACCATCTCGGGCGGCGCCGCCGGCCCGGTCGCGATGGGCCTGCGCAAGCAGCTGGTCGACATCCAGTACGGCCGCACCAACGATCCGCACAACTGGATCAAGGAAGGTGTTTTGAGCGGCCCGCTTGCGGCGAGCCGGTCGCGGCCGACGACGCGATAAAAAATTAAGCGTTGTGCTCTAGACAAAAGCGAGATCGCGAATGCGCGGTCTCGCTTTTTGATTCGCTCGTCGAAGCGCTGTTCGTTCATGCAAATTCTTGAACGCTTCGTCCTCGCGAAGAACTGACAGTTCAATCACATTCTTGGTGTGAAGACGTTCGAGCGAATTGTCAGCTCGGAAAAGTCGTGGCGTTTCAGATTCGAAGCAGCGATCTTCTCATCCGCAATCTCAGCTCTGACGAGGCAAACGCCGGTTGCCGCCATGCGCCCCGGCTGATACCAACGCGGCCGAAGCATTGCGAACCGAAATGGCCGACAAACCCAAAAAACCCCAGAAGCTGAAGGCGCGCCTGCCGCGCGGGCTGGAGGATCGCGGTCCCGCCGCGATCAATGCCACGCGGCAGATGGTGGAGAAAATCCGCGCCGTCTACGAGCGCTACGGCTTCGAGCCGGTGGAGACGCCGGCGTTCGAATATACCGACGCGCTGGGCAAATTCCTGCCGGACCAGGACCGGCCGAACGAGGGCGTGTTCTCGTTCCAGGACGACGACGAGCAGTGGATTTCGCTGCGCTACGACCTCACCGCGCCGCTGGCGCGCTATGTCGCCGAGAATTTCGACACGCTGGCCAAGCCCTATCGCTCCTATCGTTTCGGCTGGGTGTTCCGCAACGAGAAGCCCGGCCCCGGCCGCTTCCGCCAGTTCATGCAGTTCGATGCCGACACGGTCGGCGCGCCGACGCCGGCGGCCGACGCCGAGATGTGCATGATGGCGGCGGACACGATGGAAGCGCTGGGCATTCCCCGCGGCTCCTATGTGGTGAAGGTGAATAACCGCAAGGTGCTGGATGGGGTGATGGAGACGCATCGGGCTTGGCGGCGAGGAGAATGCTGGACGCAGGCTGACGGTGCTGCGCGCGATCGACAAGCTCGATCGGCTTGGCGTGGAGGGCGTTCAGCGAATTGCTCGGCGAGGGCCGCAAGGATGAAAGCGGCGACTTCACCAAGGGCGCCGGACTGGCGAGGCGCAGATCGAAGCTCGATACTTGCATCGATCACGCGGTCAGATGTCGACGATTGACGCGGAGCGACGGAACTGAAGTCCGGCGATCGCAGAGGCAAACTAGCATCGATATCGCGCTCGATGATCTTCGACACGCGTGTCGAAGCGAATGCGTTGGCAGGAAGGGTTCGACGAACTGGTCGAGATAGCGCAGCTTGTCGACGCAGCCGGCTACGCCGACGATCGGATCAGATCGATCCCTCCGTCGTGCGCGGCCTCGAATATTACACCGGCGCGGTCTACGAAGTTGAACTGCTGCTCGAGACCAAGGACGAGAAGGGCCGGCCCGTGCGCTTCGGCTCGGTCGGCGGCGGCGGGCGCTATGACGGCCTCGTCTCGCGCTTCCGCGGCGAGCCGGTGCCGGCGACCGGATTCTCCATCGGCGTGTCGCGGCTGCAGGCCGCGCTCACCATGCTGGGCAAGCTCGACAGCGGCAAGGAGTTCGGACCCGTCGTGGTCACCGTGTTCGGCGGCGACATCGCCGACTACCAGAAGATGGTCGCGAGCCTGCGCAACGCCGGCATCCGCGCCGAGCTCTATCTCGGCAATCCCAAGCACAGCCTCGGCCAGCAGATGAAATATGCCGACCGCCGCAACTCGCCTTGCGCGATCGTGCAGGGCTCGGACGAGAAGGCGAGGGGCAAGGTGCAGATCAAGGATCTGATATCAGGCGCCGGGCTGACCGACATCAAGGACCGCGAGGAATATCTGAAGCGGCAGGCCGAGGCGCAGACCGAGGTCGATCAGGGCCAGCTTGTCGAGGCCGTGCGCAAAATCCTCGCGCGCCATGACGTGAAGTGGGGATAGTCCATTCGTCAGGACGCGCGGTCGGCCTTGTGCCCGGCGTATCCACGTCTTCGAATTATGATGACGGACATTGAGACGTGGCATGCGCCGGGACGAGGACCGGCCATGAGGCGAACAACAAACAAGGGAGAACGCGATGCCTGAGATCACCATTAGCATGGCCGCCGGCCGCACCGAGCGAGCAGAAGGCCGGCATGATGCGCGACATCACCAAGGCGCTGGTGACCAACCTCGGCGTCGACGCCGACGCGGTCGTGATCCAGATCAACGAGGCGCCGCTGCATCACAAGATGAAGGGCGGCAAGACCTTCGTCGAGCGCGCGGCCGCGGCGAAGAAGTGACGCTGCTGACTCCCTCCCCCTGAAAGGGGGAGGGTTGGGGAGGGGGTCCGATGGCTCGCCTCCCGAGTTTTTGCATGACCCCCTCCCGGCTCGATCGGCTTGCCGATCTCGCCGACCTCCCCCTTTCAGGGGGAGGTGAACGTCATGCCTCGGGAGCATCAATGCATCGCCGCACATTCCTCGGCCTTGCCGCCGCGCTCGCCGCTGCGCGCATCGCGCCCGCTGCGCGCGCAATCGCTCGCGGGCAAGCAGATCAAGCTCGTGGTGCCGTTTCCGGCGGGCGGGCCGACCGACATCGTGGCGCGGCCGTTCGCGCAGATGCTGGGCGAGGCGCTGAAGGCGACCATCGTGGTCGACAATCGCGGCGGCGCCGGTGGCTCGATCGGCGCCGACGTGGTGGCGAAATCGCCGCCCGACGGCACCACGCTGCTGGTCGGCACGGTCGGCACCAACGCCATCAATGCCGCGCTCTACGCCAAGCTGCCCTACGATGCCGTGCGCGATTTCACGCCGCTGGCGCTGATCGCGCAGGCGCCGGTCGCGGTCGTGGTGCATCCGTCGCAGCCGGTGAAGACGCTCGCCGACCTCGTCGCGCTCGCCAAACAGAATCCCGGCAAGCTCAACTACGGCTCGGCCGGCGTCGGCACGCCCGGTCATCTCACCGCCGAGATGTTCCGCGCCGCCGCCGGCATCGACATCCAGCACGTGCCCTACAAAGGCAGCGCGCCGGCCGTGACCGACCTGATCGGCGGCCAGATCCAGATCATGTTCGATCCGCTGCAATCGGTGCTGTCGAATGTGCAGGGCGGCAAGATCCGCGCGCTCGCGCTCTCGAGCAAGGCGCGCTCGCCCGTCGTGCCTGATGTGCCGACCATTGCCGAGTCCGGTTATGCCGGCTTCGAGACCACGGCGTGGTGGGGCGTGTTCGCGCCGGCAAGATTGCCGGATGCGCTGACGGCGTCGCTCGTCGCCGAGATCGCGCGCATCGCCGGCAGCGACGCCTTCCGCGGCAAGCTCGAGCCGCTCGGTGTCACCGCGGTCGCCAATGTCGGCGGAGCCGCCTTCGCCGACTTTCAGAAGGCCGAGCTCGCCAAATGGGGCAAGGCGGTGCAAGGACGCCGGCGTGAAGATCGACTGATGAAACTCAACGACGAAGAACAGGACATTCTCGCCGGCAAGGCCGGCCCGGTGCCGCAGCTTGCGCTGACAGCATCAGATCAAGGTCGGCGAGTTCTTCGACGCCGCCGACTTCGTGCCGGTCACGCAGGCCCACATCATGGCCGACACCGAAAGCCTCGGCGAGGCCGGCGTGCAATGGCTGGAAGGCCTCGCCGCGACGACCGAAGGCCAGCGCAAGGTCCGCATTCCGACCATCACCGATCCGCGCGGCACCGATTTCGCGCATGCGCATCTGCTCGGCCAGACCTACGACGATGCTCGATCTCGAACGGCGCGCCATCGCCGCCTTCGAGAAGCTCGGCGTCGCCATGACCAACACCTGCATCAACTACCAGACCATCCAGGCGCCGACCCGCAACGAGCACTGCGCCTTCGGCGACACCGGCGTCGTGATCTATGCCAACTCGGTGTGCGGCGCGCGCTCCAATTTCGAGGGCGGCCCGTCGGCGCTGTCGGCGGGCCTGACCGGCCGCACGCCGCGCTACGGCTTTCATCTGCCGGAGCAGCGCCGCGGCACCTTGCGCATCCAGGTCGATCACACGCCGACGACGCTCGAACGGCTGGGGCGCGCTCGGCGGCGTGATCGGCCGGCTCGCCGGCAATTACTGGGCGGTGCCCGTGATCGAGGGCATCGAGGGCGCGCCGCGATCCGACCAGCTGAAGCATTTCGGCGCCTCGATGGCGAGCTTCGGCTCGATCGCGCTCTATCACATCGTCGGGCTGACGCCGGAAGCGGCGAAGCTGTCGCGATGTCGCCGGCAGCGACCTGCCGCTGCATCGCGTCACCAAGGCCGACGTCGAGGCGCTGCAGAAATCCTATCACACCGACGACGAGGTCGACGTCGTCGTGTTCTCCGCGCCGCAGCTCTCGCTCTATGAGCTCGGCGATCTCGCCGCGCTCTGCGACGGCCGCAAATTTTCCGTGCCGCTGCTGGCGGTGACCAGCCCGCAGGTCAAGCCGGACTGCGACCGCATGGGCTACACCGCGCGCATCGAAGGCGCCGGCGGCCATGTGCTGTCGGGCATGTGCTTCTACCAGTCCTATGCGCGCGAGATTTCCGAAGCGCGCGGCTGGAAGCGGCTCGCCACCAACAGCGCCAAGCTGGTCAACATCCTCGGCGGCTACGGCTACCGGCCGATGCTGGCCTCGATGGAAGCCTGCGTCGACGCCGCCGTCAGCGGCAAGATGGTGCGGACATGAGCAAGCTGTTTCAGGGCGCGCCACGCGATGGGACCGGTCGTGCGCGGGCCGGCGCTGGTGGCGAATGACGGCTTTTCCGCGCGCTACGATCTCGACCGCATCAAGGGCACCTTCAGCCGCCCCGCGCACAAGCTCGCCGGGCAATCCTATGTCGGCAAGATCCTGGTGCTCGACACCGCCAAGGGCGGCGTCGCCACCGCCTGGATGCTGCATGAGATGAAGTCGCGCGGCATCGTGCCGCTGGCGATCGTGCTCAACTACGGTCAATCCGATCCTGGCGCAGGGCGCGGCGCTCGGCGAGGTCGCGATGCTCGCGGGCTTCGACGAGGACATCACGGCCGCCGTTCCCAATGGCGCCGAGGTCGAAGTCAATCCGCAAGAGAAGTGGCTGAAGGTGATTTGAGATGGACGCGCGCGAGGTCATCAAGGTCGGCATGAGCGCCGAGCGCACGCTGGTGGTGCCGGTGGAGCGCACGGTCGGGCATCTGCTGGCGGGCATGCCGATGGTGTTCGCGACGCCGATGATGATCCTGGAGATGGAGCTGACCTCGGGCGATGTCGATCCGCCATCATCTCGCAGCCCGGCTGGATCACGGTCGGCACCGAGGTCGACATCAAGCATCTCGGCGCGTCCGCCGTCGGCGCCACCGTGCGCACCACGGCCAAGGTGATCTCGGTCGAGCGCCGCGTGATCCGCTTCGAGGTCGAATGCTGCGATGGCGCGCGCAAGATCGGCGAGGGCCGTCACGCCCGCGGGCTGGTCAATATCGAGACGTTCAACAAGCGGCTGGCGACGGGGTTGTAGCATTCGCACTCGTCATTGCGAGCGATGCGAAGCGATGCGCATCGAATGATGCGCAGCGTGCGGCGTCATGGATCGAGTCGTCGCTTCGCTCCTCGCAATGACGACGAGTAGACTACTTCGCCAACTCCTTCGACCGTGCCGTCGCCGCCGCGATCGCGCGGATCATCAGCTGCTGCAGCCCGTCCTTGCCCATCAGCACTTCGAGTGCGGCGGCGGTGGTGCCGCCGGGCGAGGTGACGTTCTGCCGCAGCGTCGAGGCGGATACCTCCGAGCGATGCAGCAGCTCGCCCGAGCCGGCGACGGTTTCGCGCGCCAGCTTTGTCGCAAGCGCTTCCGGCAAGCCCGCGGCGACGCCGGCGCGCGCCAGCTCCTCGGCGAGCAGGAAGATGTAGGCGGGGCCGGAGCCGGACACCGCGGTCACCGCGTCCATCAGCGCTTCGTCCTCGACCCATTCGACCGAACCGGTGGCGCGCAGCAGCGCGTCGGCGGTGGCGCGCTGCGCGGCGCTGACATTCTTCGCGGGCACCGCGACCGTGATGCCGCGGCCGATCGCGGCCGGCGTGTTCGGCATCGCGCGCACCACGGCGCCGCCGCAGACCTCCTGCAGCACGGCCATGGTGGTGCCGGCCATGATCGAGACCACCAGCGTCGACGGCGCGACCAGCGCTTTCAGCGCCGGGCCGGCCTCGCGGAACGATTGCGGCTTCACCGCGATCACCAGCGTGTCGACGTGGCCGGTGTCCTTCGGATTGAGCCGGATGCCCTTGGCGGCGAGCGCGGCTGATCTCGGGCGAGGGCGTCGGCTCGATCACGACCGCGCGTTTGGGATCGAGCCCGCCGGCCAGCCAGCCGGTCAGCATCGCGCCGCCCATCTTGCCCGCGCCGGCGAGCGCGATGGTGCCGGTGATGTTTTGCAATGTGCTCGTGTCACTCGCTCGTCACCACGACATGCAACCGTCGTCCCCGCGCAAGCGGGGACCCATAACCACAGGCGGTTCTATGTTATCGGGATATCAGCGACAAGCACCGTGCGACACGATCGAGCATCACGCGGTATGGGTCCCGGATCGCGTTCGCTGCGGCGCACTTGGCCGGGACGACAGCGGAAGCCTACGCCTCCCCCTCGACATCGAACATCGACGCCGACATCGCCTCCGCCGCGGTCTTGCCGGCCCACACCACGAACTGGAACGCCGGGTAATAGCGCTCGCAGGCGTGGATCGCGCCGGTCAGCATGCTCTCGCATTGCGCGGTGGAGGCGCGCAGGTTGCCCGGCAGCACCAGCGCCTGGCGGTGCATGATCATGCCGGTGTGGGTCCACAGATCGAAATGCCCGACCCATAATTGCTCGTTGATCGCGGCGATCAGCCGCTGCACCTCGGCGCGGCGCGCCTGCGGAATCTTCATGTCGAAGGCGCAGGCCAGATGCAGCGCCTCGATCTCGCGCCATCCAGGTGAAGGAGAGCTGGTAATCGGTCCACTCGCCCTTGGAGACGATGGTGATCTCGTCGTCGCCGGAGCGCTCGAACGCCCAGTTGTTGTCGGCAGCGATGTCCTCGACCGCCGCAAGCGGGTGGTTGTGGGAATCGACGACGCTTTCGAGCATGGACATTCCGTCTCGACCTCTACTTCTCAGTCTCTCTTGATACGCACGCGGGCCACCCGGCGCGGGCGTTGGTCGCGTGGCCGCCGGGTGCAATCCCGATCGCGGCCGGGCCTTGCGGGGATCAAGTGATGTGATTTGCGGAATCCGCGCAACTGCCTCCTCAATCATTCCATGGGGACACTTTCGCGTCGTCCACAGCAGATCGACGGCGCGCCTGTTAACAAACGGAACAAACCGGAATCGGAATGGCTTCGCTTTAAGAATTTGTTAACTTTTTCGCCGCGCCGGTTTGCGCGCGAAGCAGGCGCGCCGATTGCGGCATTTGTGCATGGGCATAATGCCGGTTCCGGGCCGAAAGCCGCTTGCCCCGCCGTCAACGCTTCGTCATATTTCGGGACAGGTCGTCCATTCCGGGCGGCCGATGTTCTCAGGGCGGGGTGAAAGTCCCCACCGGCGGTAAGGGCCTCCGAAAGAAGCCCAAGCCCGCGAGCGCCTTCCTCTTCGAGCGCGAGCTCGGGGAAGAAGGGTCAGCAGATTCGGTGCAACTCCGAAGCCGACGGTTAAAGTCCGGATGAAAGAGAACGGTCGCGATGCCGGCGCTTTCGCTTGGAAAGCGCGGGCTGTCTCGTTCCGTGTGCCCTGATTCTGGTCTCGACAAGAGGAAAGCCATGAATCAGATGCTGCAAGACCCCCAAACGTCCGAAACCACAGATCCGCCCGTGCGGTCGCATCCGCGCTTCGCCAAGCCGCAACGGATCGCCTTCGTGCAATCCTCGTGGCACCGCGAGGTGGTGATGGAATGCCAGACCGCGTTCCTCGCCGAAGCCGAGGCGCGGCACATCCCGCGTGCCGCGATCGACATCTTCGAGGTGCCGGGCTCGTTCGAAATCCCGCTGCATGCGCAGATCCTCGCCAAGACGCGGCGCTACACCGCGATCGTGGCGGCCGGCCTCGTGGTCGATGGCGGCATCTACCGCCATGAGTTCGTCGCCGACACCGTGATCAAGGCGCTGATGGACGTGCAGCTGCGCACCGAGGTGCCGGTGTTCTCGGCGGTGCTGACGCCGCAGCAATTCCACGAGAGCCAGGCGCATCTCGATTTCTTCCGCAGGCACTTTGCGGTGAAGGGCGTCGAGGTCGCGGAAGCCTGCGCCAACACGCTGCTCTCGCTGGAGCGGCTGCGCGGCCAGGTCGCCGCGGGCATCGTGCAGAGCGCGTGAGGTAGTGCGCGGAAGCGTAGGGTGGGTTAGCCGAAGGGCGTAACCCACCACTTCTCTGTCCGCGGCAACAGAAGAGGGGTGGGTTACGCCCTTCGGGCTAACCCACCCTACGAACGCGTGAGCAAGGGAAGGATCAGATGCCGCGCATTCTCGTTCTCGGAGCCGGCTTTGCGGGCCTGTGGGCCGCGCTCGGCGCCGCGCGCAAGCGCGAGGAGATCGGCGCGAAGGCCGATGACACCGAGATTCTCGTGATCGACCGCAATCCCTATCACAACATCCGCGTCCTCCGCGGTGCTGCTCGGCTCGGCATCGTCAGCATGCATTATGCCGGCATCCATGGCCTCGCCGGCAACTTCGTCATCGAACATGACTGGCCGATGGTGCTGCTCTCCGTCGTGGTGGCGATCGGCGCAGCCTATGGCGGCTTGCGTGCGTTCCTGGCGCGGCAGGATGGCGTCCGCCTGATCGCAAGCGCGATCGCCTTTGGCATCGCCGTCTCCGGCATGCACTACACCGCGATGCATGGCATGCACTTCATGCCGGTTTCGGCTGCCGGTCATCACCGTCTGGGCGGTGGCCTCGCGGCCTCGCCGCAGATTCTGTCCATCGTGGTTGCCGTGCTGTGCTTCGTGATCGCGGCCGGCTTCCTGCTGTCGCTCGTACCTGACCCGCGCCGGCAGGCGGCGGCCGTTGCCGATCCGATTGCGGAGCGGGCTTTACCGGAGGCCGGCGCGGTCACGCTCACCTCGCCGCGGCGAGATCGGCCGAGTTGTTGGCGGGATTTTCGAGCTGGGGGCGTTGGCGTATTTGGCGTTGCCGATCACAAGCGCAAGACGGCTGCCGGCGCTGGCCGGGGCCGCCGCGAAGGCCATCAGGGCGAAGGTCAGGAACGTGGCGAGCCAGCGCATGCGCGAACTCCCTTGATGAAGCCGGACGACGCCATCCGATCCGCTGCGGCAGCTTTTGATGAAAGCCGGAGAAAGCAATCGGCGGCGTCACAACGCCTGCGGTGGGATGATCAATATTTTGCTAGCGAGACCTGTTCATTCGCCGCTGAAATACAGCGCCCGCGCCGTCTCGCCGAAAATCTTCGCACGCGCCGCCGCGTCCGGCACCGCGTCGACCAGCCAGTCCATCGTGGTGGAATAGGCAAACTCGCCCTCGCGGCCGACGAACGGGCAGTCGCTGGCCCACACCAGCCGGTCGGGACCGGCGACGCGCACCAGCTCGCGCGCATAATCCTTGGCTTGCGGTCCGAGCCGGTAGCCGCCGGACATTTTCACCCAGGTGCGGCCCTTGTCGATCGATTGCGCAGCCGCTTGAAGCCCTCGCTGTTGATGCCGGTCTTCGGGTCGGGCCGGCCGAGATGATCGACCACGATCTTGACGCCTGACGCTTCCAGCGTCGGCAAAATCTTCGGCAAATCCTCGCCGTCGACATGCGGATGCACATGCCAGTCGAGATCGGCGAGCCGGCGGAACAGCGCGCGATGCTCGAAGCCGGTGATGTCGGGCAGCTTGGGCAGGCCGATGAAGGGCAGGCGGATGCCGACAAAGCCGTCGCGGCTCATCGCCTCCAGCGCCGAGCGCTCCATCGGACGGTTGAAGATCGCGGTGCCGCGCAGGCGCTTGCGATGCGCGCGCAGCGCCGTCCAGGTGTAGTCGTTGTAGTCGCCCCACGGGCTTGCCGCCGCGATCACCGCGCGGTCGACGCCGTTGGCGTCCAGCGTCGCGATCAGCTCCTCATGGGTGAAACTGTATTTCGGCGCATGGCGCGGATTGTCGATCAGCGGCATGTCTGACGTGAAGACATGCACATGGGCGTCGATCTTGAAGTCGGGAGGATTTGACATTCGCCTCTCTTGTTTGCCGAGGTTGGTTTCGACTCACACCGACCCGCGCACCACAAGGACCACCGCGATCGCCGCCGCCAGCCCGAACAGGCCGTAGGCGATCTTGCGCGAGCGCGGGCTGTCGCCCGCGTACCATTGCGCGACCGCCAGCATCAGAAGTCCCGAGGATCGTGAGTTCGCCCTTCATAGGTAATTCCTCGGCCAGAAGGTGCATCCACCGCTTTTTCAAGGGTCAACAGCGGACTTTGGTGGCTTTTCGCGCGCCATCGAAGATCGACAGGGGTGCATTATTCCACAGAACCATCTACACTGCTGCAAGCGCAAACCCCAAAAAGGTTAACACATGTCTCATGCCTACAAGCTGAATGAAGACGTTCGCCATCAGCCGCAAGGCCCACAGGGACGTGCCGCAATCGATGCCCCGATGGTTTACACCATCGTCCGACGCATGCCCATCGAGGCAGATGGACGTCTCAGATACCGCATCAAAAGCAAATCCGACAACGTAGAGCGCGTCGTGACCGAGGATCAGCTTTCTTACTTGCAGTGATTTGGCGCGCTTCAAGACGTTTTATTGCTGCGTCACCAGCCCAGGGAGATCGACATGGCCAGCCGCGAGCAAAAGGGCAATCGGGAAGCCAAGAAGCCCAAGAAGGAAAAGATCAAGACGATTGCAGCGGCTCCGAGTCAGAAGCCCGCTGCATGGCAGCCGGAAATCGGCTCCGGCAAAAAGAAATAGGCGCCTGCCGGCGGGTACCGGACGACGGGATCGCCGGGCCGGCCAAAACTGCTCACGTCCGAAAATCGATGCCGCGCAAAACGATGCCGGGCGGATTACCCTCGAACTCGCGCGCGAGGAATTTCCGCGAGGCGCATTGCTCGATGCGCTCTCGTAGTCGCTGGAATTGTTGTTCGCGCTGGTCCGGCGCCGTCCGCGCGACCTGTTCGATCTGGTCCATCGCCGTGGCGCTGACGGCGCACGGAATCTCCGTTGCACCGTCCATCATCGAGAACAGCATCACCATGCGATTGAATTCGTAGCCGCCGAGATTGCCGCGCATCAGCGTCATGCGAGCCATCTCCCGCCGGTTCGAGCCGCGGTGCTGCAGACGCGCACGATCGTCACCTCTTCCTGGCCGGCGGCGGATCGATCTCGGCGATCCTGCGCAGACAGTCGGCTTCGGAGTCGTGAGGACCCGAGACGAATGTTCCGCTGACCTTGGTGGAATACCAGCCGGACGTTACGCCGAGGCGGAGCGACTCTTCAGTCTTGACATGACGAGGCGAGAGATTTTGCATCAGGTGCTTTCTGTTTGCTGGTTCGATGCTGCATCGAACCTGCGGGGTTATGTTTCGGTCGCGCGTTCGTCACGCTCAGTCTTCGCCGGCGAGCCGGGTCAGGTCGCCAAGCACCACCGTGACGAGATCGCGGTGATGCGTATCGGCCGGCGGCAGGCTCGCGGCATACAGGTTCAGGACGTAACGCGCCTTTGCGACGGCCTCCGCCCATGACGCCGACGGGACCTCGAGGAGCTGGAGCTCGACCGCGGCCTGATGCTCGCGCAGCAGTTTGGCGTTGGTCTCTACGTCGTGGATCACGCGACGGATATCGGTGGCTTTTTGCGCGGCCATGCCGCGATGCTTGTCAAGTTCGATCGGAACGTCACTCACGAGAGGCGCTCGCGTCGTCGCGTCGTGCGTCGGACAGATCGGCCGGGTTGATGGCGATCATCTCCACCGTGGAAACATGCGGCGCCGCGCCGGGAAGCATGATCATGGTGGCGACGCGGCGAAAGCTCGGAAATGAGAGGCCTTCGATCATTTCCTCGTCGGTAACGACCTGATAGGCGCCGGGCGGCAGCAACCGGTCGACGCCGTCAAGCCTGAACGGATGCTTGAAATCAACCGTTTCCCGCCGGGTGCGCGTGGTCATATTGCTAGACCCGCGCTTCCGCGCACGAGCTGAGACACATTTTGGGACATGGTTGACCGTGCGCGCTATCGCGGCAAATAGCCATCGATTTCTCGTGCAATGTGCGGATTTGTCCAATTCAGGCAGCTTGCACCCGCGTTTGCGCCATACGGCACGCAGGAACAAGCCGGTTTGGCATCGATCAGGCCGCGCGCAGGCGCGGCACCAGCCGCAATGCGTTGTCGCGATCGACCGCCTTCAGATCGTCGGCCTTGAAGAAGTCGGCCAGCGGTTTGGTGTATTCGGCGGCCCGGCGATAGGGAAAGTCGGTGCCATAGACGATCTGCGAGACCGGCACCATCTTCGCGAGCGCCGACAGCGTGACGTCGTTCGGAATGGCGGCGGTGTCGTAATAGAACCGCCGGATCTGGGTCTCGACCCGGTCGCGGGTGAATTTGTCCTTGTAGGGCGGCCGCATCAGCGCCTGCACCGTGAAGCGCTCGTAGAACGCGGTGATCGAGCCGCCGCCATGCGACCAGATCCAGTTGATGTCAGGGTATTTCTCGGCGAAGCCCGAGAAGATCATCGAGAAGATCGATCGCGTCGTGTCGGTGCCGAATTCGATATAGGCCTCGTCCACGCCGCGAACCAGGTTGACGCAGCAATTGGCGCCGGTCGGGTGGGTGTAGACGATGGCCTTGCGCCGGTTCAGCTCCTGCCAGACCGGCTCGAATTCCTGGTAGCCGAGCCACTTGTCGCCATAGCTCGTCATGATGCCGACGCCGTCGACCTTGAGCGTGTCGAAGGCATATTCGATCGCCTTGAGGCTCTCGTCGATATGCGGCAGCGGCAGCATCGCCCAGGTGCCGAAGCGGCCGGGGTGATCGGCCTCGAGCTTCTTGGCGTATTCGTTGGACTCCTTGGCGACGCGGGCCGCGGTCGGCGCATCCAGGCCCGCAAGCTGCGGTGTCGTCGGCGACGTCATCGCGACCGCCACGCCGCCTGCGTCCATGTCCTCGATCGTTTTCTGCACCGACCAGTTCATCGAGCGGCGGGCTGTCCTTCTTCATGCTCTTGAGCGCATCGATCCAGCTCGGCGGCGAGATATGATGATGCACGTCGATGCGATGCGCCCTCGCCTGCGCCGCCGCCTTCGGCACGAAGCCGGAGGTCGCCGCCGCGCCGAACGCCAGCGTTGCCGCGCCGCCGATCAGGAGATTGCGGCGATTGAGGCGCGGCTCGTGGGTGAGGCCGCAATTGCAAAGCGAAAACCTTTGGCGTGAGGGCGTGGCGGTCATGATGGTTTCCTCTCATTCGTCAATTCGGTTCGAGGCCGGCCTTCTTGACCACGCCGGCCCACATCGCGACATCGGATTTCAGCCGCGCGTCGAGCTCTTCCGGCGAGCAGGTCGCGGGCTCGCCGCCGAGCTCGATCATGCGCGTCTTGAAATCGGTGTCGTTGATGATGGCGCGCAGCTCGTTGTTGAGGAAGGCGATGATCTCCTTCGGCGTGCCTGACGGCGCGACCAGCGAATTCCAGCCGTCGACCGTGGCGTCGAGTCCGAGCTCGCGCAGGGTCGGCACGTCAGGCTGCAGCGCCGAGCGCTTGCTGCCGGAGGAGGCGATGGCGCGGATGTTTTTGGCATCGATCGCCGATTTCAGCGCCGCATAGGAATCGATGCCGATCTGGACGTCGCCGCGCAACAGCGCGGTCAGCACGTCCGGCCGAGGTACGGTGCGGCACGATGGTCATGGCAATGCCGGTCGCCGAGCGCAGCAATTCGCCGGTGACGTTCTGGGTGCTGCCGGGATTGATGGTGCCGAGGTTGAACTTTTGCGGGATCGCGGCGCGCCATTTCCAGCGCGTCCTTCAAGGTGCGGATCGGCGAGTTGTCCTTGACCAGCAGCAGCAGGTCGAACAGCGCCAAGGTCGAGATCGGCGCGAACGCGGTGGCGGGATCGAACGGCATCGTCTTGAGCAGCGACTTCGACAGCGCAATGCCGCTGGAGAACAGGAACAGCGTGTAGCCGTCCGGCGGCGATGATATCACCGAGTTCGCCGCGACGATGCCGCCGGCGCCGGGCCGGTTCTCGATCACGACCTGCGCGCCGGTGCGCTCGGTCAGCTTCTGCCCGAGCAGGCGCACCGTGATGTCGGCGAATCCGCCGGGGCCGAATGGCACCACGATGCGAATGGGGCGGTTGGGATAGGGCGCCTGCGCGCTCGCGGGAAGGATCGATGCAAGGCCGATCGCGCATGCGATCAGGAGGCTCGCCAGTCTCTGCAGCAATCGCGTCTCCCCTGGATTTTCTTCGTTGCGAGCCGCGGAGTATCGATCCCGCGTCCCTGACTATAACAGCCATGTTTACCGGTCCACCATCCCACCTTAGCCCGGCTTCTCACCCACGAACCGCCCGCCGCCGAGCTGCGCCGCGTTCACCAGGTCGACGAAGCGGACATAGCTTTCATAGAAGGCGTCATGGCCGGCGGGCGTGCCGGCGGCGAGCGTCTCCTCGCGGAGCCTGCGATACATCGCGAGCCGCTGCGTCAGGATCGCGCCCCATTCGGCGGTCAGATCCTCCACCGAGGTGACGGCGAAGCCGGCGTCGCGGACGAGATCGGCATAGGCGGGCAGGGTGAACAACTCCGTCACCGCCATGCCCTGCCACATCAGTTCGCGGTCGGCCGCCGACAGCGGGCGATGCGCCACCCAGTCGGTGAAGGCGATGCGGCCGCCGGGTTTGAGGATGCGAAAGGCTTCGGCCAGCGCGCGCCGCTTGTCGGGCACGTGCAACAACGCTTCCTGGCTGACCACGACGTCGACGCTGGCATCGGTGAGCGGCACCTGCATCACATTGCCTTCGATGATGCGCACCTTGTCCTGCAGGCCGACGCGCCGGGTCAGCTCTTGCGCGCCCTTGACGCGGGCCGGTGTCAGTTCGATGCCGGTGACATCGGCGCCGTAACGATGCGCGAGATAGCGGGCGGGGCCGCCGAGCCCGGCGCAGAAATCGGCGACGCGCGTGCCCTTGCCGATACGCGCGCGCTCCGCCAGCGCATCGTTGGCGGCGAGCCCGCCATAATGATCCTGGTCGTGCGGGAACAGTTCTTCCGGCTTGAGATCGTCGAGATGGCCGCGGCTGGCCTTGAGCTTGGCCAGAATGATCTCGCAGGAAATCGGATGACGCTCGTAGAAATCGATTGCGGAGCGGATGTCCGGATTCATGCCGACACGCTCACGGCCTTCATCAGGCCGCGGACCTCGTGCAGATCGGCGGCGATATGAACGCACAGCGCTTCCATCTCCGGCGTTGCGTGCATGAGATCCGGCACCATGATGGTCATCATCCCCGCAGCTGAGGCCGCGCGCACGCCGTGCCAGGAATCTTCCAGCGCGAGACAGTGCGCGGGCGCGACGCCGAGCCGTTCGGCGGCTGTCAGAAACGGTTCGGGATGCGGCTTGCCGCGCGCGTAGTCGCCATGGGCAATGACCGCGTGGAATCGATGCGTGAGATCGAAAGCCCCGAGATGATGCCGTGCGTGTTCGTGGTGCGACGATGTGGCGATCGCGCGGGGCAGCGCAAGTTCGTCCAGCAGGGTGAGCAACTCGACCACGCCGGCCTTGAGACGGAGCTGTGTTTCCACCTGCGCGGCGAAGCGCTGCGTGGTCTTGCCCCAGAAGGCGTCGAAGTCGAAACCGGCGCCATAGTGCCGCTTCGAATATCTCGCGTGTGCCCTGCAGGGGAGTCCCGATCGTCGAGAGATAGAACTCGAGCGGCATGTCATGGCCGGCCTCGCGCGCGGTGGCGAGCACCACGTCGCGATAGAGCGCCTCGGTGTCGAACAGCAGGCCGTCCATGTCGAAGACGACGGCGCGGACTTTGCGGGGGAGGACCATTGCGCGGCAGCGTAATCGCGGAAGCTGCGGACTGAAAAGCCGTCATTGGCCGGATTCAAATCCGCTGTTGGTCTTCTTGACCGACCACAAGAAGAAAATCGGGAGGACGCCCATGACCGACCAACTTTCATCCGACTGGCTCGGTCTTGCCGGCCGCGTCTGCGTGGTGACGGGCGCGGGCGGCGGCATCGGCCGCTCGGTCGCGGTCAATCTGGCGAAGGCCGGCGCGCAGGTCGCGGCGCTCGACCGCGACGAGCAGGGGCTGGAGAAGACGCGCGCGGAGCTCGCCGAGCAACCGTCATGTGATCGCGCCCTGCGACGTCACCAGCGCCGACAGCATCGCTGCCGCTGCCGCGACCGTCGAGAAGACGCTCGGCCCGGCGCAGGTGCTGGTCAACGCCGCCGCGATCCTGCGGCCCGGCACGCTCGATACGCTCTCGCTCGCCGAATGGAATCTGGTGCTGTCGATCAACCTCACCGGCTACTTCCTCTGCGCGCAGACGTTCGGCGCGCAGATGCGCAAAGCAAGAGCGCGGCAGCCTGGTCCATGTCGCCTCGATCGCCGCCAGCAACGCGCAGGGCAAGAGCGGCGCCTACAGCGTCAGCAAGGCCGGCGTGGTCATGCTGTCGCGGCAGCTCGCCAGCGAATGGGGACCGGACGGCATCCGCAGCAATGTCGTCAGCCCCGGCATGGTGATCACGCCGATGAGCCAGGCCTTCTACGACACGCCGGGGGTGACCGAGCGCCGCTCGGCGGTGACGCCGATGCGCCGCATCGCCATGCCGCAGGACATCGCGGACGCCGTGATGTTCCTCGCCAGCGACCGCGCGTCATACGTCACCGGCGACGAGATCGTCGTCGACGGCGGTTTTACGCGCACCATCATGAATCTGGTGCCGCGGCCGGGGCATGATTGAGGTCGCACGTCGTGACCGGCGACGATCGTCGTGACGCGCTGCGCCCCTCTCCCTTGCGGGAATGGGGTGCCGGAGCTCGGCAGCGAGGCGCGTCTACGTCGCCGGCGATGAGCGGTCGAAGGTGGTGTCACGCGAATCTGAATCGGCCCTCACCCGGCTTGCGCTGTCGCGCGTCGACCCTCCCCTTCGCAAGGGGGAGGGTGAATGAGCACCGAACATCAATCGAACAAGCTCGACACCGACTCTTCGGCGGCGGTGCGGTTGATCGCTTCCGCGATCAGGCTGGCGATCGAGAGCGAGCGGATGTTGGTGGCCTTGCGCACCGCCTCCGTCGGCTGGATCGAGTTGGTGATGACGAGCTCCTTCAGCCGCGACGAGGTGATGCGCGTCACCGCGCCGCCCGACAGCACGCCATGGGTGATGTAGGCGTAGACTTCCTTGGCGCCGTTGGCGAGCAGCGCATCGGCCGCGTTCACCAGCGTGCCGCCGGAGTCCACGATGTCGTCGACCAGGATGCAGGTGTAGCCGGCGCACTCGCCGATCACGTTCATCACCTCGGACTCGCCGGCGCGCTCGCGCCGCTTGTCGATGATGGCGAGCGGGGTGTTGATGCGCTTGGCGAGGCCGCGGGCGCGCACCACGCCGCCGACGTCGGGCGACACCACCATGACGTTGGAGAGGTCGAACCGTTCCTTGATGTCGCGCACCATCACCGGCGAGGCGAACAGATTGTCGGTCGGGATGTCGAAGAAGCCCTGGATCTGCAGGGCATGCAGGTCGAGCGTCATGACGCGGTCGACGCCGGCCTGCGTGATCAGATTGGCGACCAGCTTGGCCGAGATCGGCGTGCGCGAGCCGGATTGGCGGTCCTGCCGGGCATAGCCGAAATAGGGGATCACCGCCGTGATGCGGCGCGCCGACGAGCGGCGCAGCGCGTCGGTGATGATCAACAGCTCCATCAGATGGTCGTTGGCCGGGATAGGAGGTCGACTGCAGGATGAAGGCGTCGGAGCCGCGCACGTTCTCCTGGATCTCGACGAAGATTTCCATGTCGGCGAAGCGCCGGACCACGGCCTTGGTCGAGCGGCAGCCCGAGCCCATCGGCGATGGCCTGCGCGAGCGCCGGGTTGGAATTGCCGGCGATCAGCTTGATCGAGCCGTTCTTGGCCGACATCGAGGAGGCTTCCCGTTGGTTGCTGGCGACCTTTTTCAGCATATCGGGTTTTCCCTGGAAACGGCGGTTTCGACGAGCGAGGGAATATCAGGGAGGGGACGCCAAAGGCAACCCGCGCCGGCGCGATTTCCTGGGCAAAAATGGCAGTCGCTGCCGGGATTTGGCTAATGCTCGGTGTAGCCCAAAGCCGCAAAACTACGGCTCGGCGCGGCCGGCTCCTCGGTGCTCGCGACCGCGGGTCCGCGTCTGGCGGCAGGCGCAGCCGGCTCAGGCGTGCCGTTGATCATGCCGGTCAGGCCGCTCAAGCCCGCTTGCGCGATCTTGCGCAGCACGAGGTCGTCGGCGGCGCCCCAGGGATTACGCAAAGCATCGCGGCCGGCCTTGCCGCCGACCTCCTGGCCGGACAGGCGCAGCGCGCGCTGCTGGTCGCGGTCATAGACGTCCCACACCCAGGCGATCACGGTCTTGCCGCGGATCACCTGCGCCGAGAGATAGGAGCGCACGCGATAGGCGGCCGAGCCTTCGCGCGAGACGATCGAGAGATTGCGCAGCTTGGTCTCGCTGTCGAGCACGCTGACCATGCGGTCGAACACGGCCGGAGGCGGACCGTCGATCGACTCGAAGGCGACGGTCGGTCCGTCGCTCGCCAAGCGCGAATGAGGCGCCGGGCGCGCCGCCGCTGGCGCAGCCGCCGAGCGCGCCTGCGGCAGCACACAACAGCGCCACGCAGCCGGCGCGCAGCAGCGCCCGGCTCGTCCGGAGCGGAACAAAGGTTGACGCGTCCCTCATTGTTAATCCGGCGTTAACGCCAAAACAGGGGACCGTCTAGGGCTGCGGGGACACAGGCGCGCGAGGAAATGGACCGAATGCCGCTAACTATGGCCCGGGCAGGCCAAGTGCCGTCCAGCACTGCTGGTCGCAGAGCGGTTGAGTTGGAAGTGCTGCGTCCTGCTGAAACGATTCCAGGGCACCGGTCGTGTCAGCTGCGAAGGTGCCGTTCGCCCCGGTCGAGCCGACGCTATAGCCTTTGCCAATGAGGGCAGTTTGCATTTGCGTCACCATGGGTCCGGTGTCGCCGGGACGTAGCGGAAGTCCGGCCATCGATTGTCTCCTTGCTGAACCGTGATGCATCGGAAGTCTGGTGCAAGGGAATGGCAAGCACAAGTTGTTTTAAAAACAGGTTCGAGTTCCCCTAGAGGAACATTTTGCTGTCAAGCAAGCGTCAAAAAAACACGGTGAAGTCCGTGCCGCTACTCCCGCTCCAGCGCGATCGCATGCACATGCCGGCCGTAGTCCGTCTCCCCGCGATGCACCGAACGGCGATAGCTGTAGCAGCGCTCGTCGGAATAGGTGTCGACGCCGAGATCGTCGATCATCAGGACGCCGGCATTTTCCAGCCGCCTGCGGATGTAGCCGGCGAGATCGAACATCGCATGTCCATTGCGCTCGCCCGGCAGGAAGAAGGCTGCGTTCTCGGCGTCGGCCTCGATGAAGCGCTCGACGAACTCGCTGCCGACCTCGTAGCTCGGCTGCCGGATCAGCGGGCCGATCGCGGCGACCATGCCGCTCGCGCTCGGCGCCGAGCTTCTCCATGGCGTCGATGGTCGATTCCAGGATGCCGGTCAGCGCGCCCTTCCAGCCGGCATGCGCGGCGCCGATCACGCGCGCTCTTGCGTCGGCGAACAGGATCGGCGCGCAATCGGCCGTGGTGATGCCGAGCGCGACGCCTTCGTTTGTCGTGACCATGGCGTCCGCCTTCGGCCGCGCAGGGCCCGGCCACGGTCCGGTCGCGACGATCGCATCCGGCGAATGGGTCTGGTGCACGCTCAGGAAATTCTCCGGCGCTACGCCGAGCCGCTCCGCCATGCGGCGGCGGTTTTCCCTGACAGTCGGCGGGATCGTCGCGCGAGCCGAGGCCGCCATTGAGCCCGGCATAGACGCCGCCGGACACGCCGCCCTCGCGGGTGAAGAAGCCGTGGCGAATGCCGGGGATCGCGGCGAGAAGAGAAGAGCCGAGCATCACTTGTTGTCCGGCTGCGGCGCGTCGCTCAGGCCCGGCAGTTCCTCGATATGCGGCTCGGACACGCCGAGCACCTTGAACATCGAGCCCATGCCGCCGCGGCCGCCGCCGGTCAGCCGCTTCAGCGCGCCGTCGATTTCCGCGGACACCTCATGCGACGGCGTCTTGGCCATCAAGGTTGCCGCGCGCTGCTCGATGCCGATCCGGTGCAGGAAGTCGCCCTGCGTCACCGGGCCGTGCACGCGCGCGCCGAGATCTTCCGCCGCGCGCGCCAGCGCCTGGAAGTCGACATGCGCGGTCACGTCGGCCTGTCCCGGCGCCTTCAGGGGATCGGTGAAACTGTGGCGCGCGATCGCCTGGAAGGTGTCGCCGGCGTCGCTGCGCAGATGGCCGTAATCGATGATCAGCGCCGCACCGTCCTGGTCGCGCACGCGGCTCGCGATCTTCATGATCTCGGCATCCGGCCGCCATTCGAACACCGCGCCGACCGGTGCGGCGCGCACCAGCGGCGGCAGCAGCACCTCGAAGCGCGGGATCGGTTCGGCCGCGGCAGCGAACACCAGCTTGCCTGACGCGTCCATGTCGACCACGCGCTCGTGCCAGCCGTTTGCTGCTTCACCGCCTGGTGGATCGGCAGCACATCGAAATATTCATTGGCGAGGATGATGGCGGGGCCTTCCGGCACGTCGTCGATATGGTCGTGCCAGGAGATGTTGCGCACGCCCGACAGCGTCGACCTGCTGCTTTTCGCGCAGCACCGGATTGATCTCGACCAGGTGCACGCTCAGCGTCTGATAGAGCGGCGGCAGCACGCGAAGCGCGCGCAGCGCGTCCGCCATCATGGTGCCGCGGCCGGGCCCGAGCTCGACCAGCCGCAGCAGCGGCGGCGAGCCGATCGAGTTCCACACCGCGGCCGCCCACAGGCCGATCAGCTCGCCGAACATCTGGCTGACCTCGGGCGAGGTGGTGAAATCGCCCTCGCGCCCGAGCGGATCGCGCGACACGTAGTAACCGTACTCGCGGATGCAGCAGGCACAGTTCCATGTAGCGCCAGACCGGCATCGCGCCGGACGACTTGATCAGCTTCTTGATCTCGGACTGCAGCGGCGAAAATTCAGTCACGGCCTGCCTTGGATGAAATCAGTTCGTCGCCGGCGATTTGCGTCGCCAGGCCGCTACAATAATGATCGCGCCCGCAATTACCATCGGGACCGACAGCAGCATACCCATGGTGAGCCCGCCCCACAGAAAGCCGAGCTGCGGGTCCGGCTCGCGGAAATGCTCGCCGGCGATGCGGGCCAGCCCATAAAGCGCGATGAAACTGCCGAGGATCAGGCCCGGCCGCTTCAGCGCGCCGAAGCGGATCATCACCGCCAGCACCGTGAACAGCAGAATACCTTCGAGCCCGGCTTCATAGAGCTGGCTCGGATGCCGCGGCAGCGGGCCGCCGTTCGGAAAGATCATCGCCCAGGGCAGGTCGGGATCGGCCGGCCGGCCCCACAACTCGCTGTTGATGAAATTGGCGATGCGTCCGAGGAACAGGCCGATCGGTCCGACCGCGGTGGTGATGTCGCCGAGCGAGAGAATGGAAATGCCGTTCTTGCGCGCGAACCACATCACCGCGATGACGCAGCCCATGAAGCCGCCATGGAAGGACATGCCGCCCTTCCACAGCTCGAGGATTTCCGCCGGATGCTGGATGAAGAACGGCAGGTTGTAGAACAGCACATAGCCGGTGCGGCCGCCGAGGATGATGCCGACGGTGACCCAGAGGATGAAGTCGTCGAGCTGCGGCAGCGTGATCGCCGCCGGTCCGCCCCACAGCTTCTCGTTCTTGACCAGCGCGCGCGCGTAAATCCAGCCGAGCACGATGCCGCCGATATAGGCGAGCGCGTACCAGCGGATCACGATCGGCCCGATCGCGATCGCGACCGGGTCGAACACGGGGAAGGCGATCAGCAGCGGCAGCATCTAGCTCGGCTTCAGACGAGGTTGCGCTTGTAGAGCGCGAGCAGCCGCTCCCAGTGCCGCTCGGCGGCGTCGCGGTCGTAGACCGGGCGCTTGGGGAAGGCGAAGCCGTGATGCGTGCCGGGATAGACCTCGACCTCGTTCTTCGTGCCTTTCATGCCCGCGGACACCTTGTCGATCACCTCCTGCGGCGCATAGACGTCGGTCTCGGCGCAGGCGAAATAGAGCTCGGCCTTGGTCTTGCCTGCGGCGAGATGCGGGCTGTCGGGCTGGTCGGTCGCAAGCTGCACGCCATAGACCGAGGCCGCCGCCTTGACGCGATCGGCGAAATGCGTGGCGGCGTTCACCGCATAGCGGCCGCTCATGCAATAGCCGACGGTGCCGATGATCTTGGTGTTCGCCGCCTTCTGCGTCTCGGCATAGGCGAGCAGCGCCTTGGTGTCTTCCATCACGAGCGGAATGGAGAGCGAGCTCATCAGGCTGAACATCTTCTTGCGTTCCGGCGATTCCGGATCGGGGTTGATCGGGCCGAGCTCCATCACGCCGGCGCGGTAATACATGTTCGGCAGCATCACGTAATAGCCTGACGTGCCGAGCCGCCGCGCCATATCACGTAGTTCCTCGCGAATTGCCGGCGCATCCATGTAGAAGATGACGACCGGGAACGGTCCGCCGCGCTCGGGATGGGTGATGAAGGTGGTGGTCTTGCCGTCCTTGGTCGCAATATCAACCTGGCTGTCGATCATGGGCGTTTCTTCGCTCTCTGATTCTGGGGATTTCCTTGGGTGCTCGAATACGATTGCAAGGAAAGGGCAGTGTGACAAGGTCGCGCCGGCCCTTGAACGCCGCCGCCGGGATCGCCATTGTCTGGTAACAGTTTCGTGCACGGAGACCTCGGATGACCCAGACCAACAACCGGTTTTTCGACGAGATCGGCCGCCTGATGAACGACGCCGCGGGCGCCGCGCAGGGCGTCAAGCGCGAGGTCGATGCGGTGGTGCGCAACCAGGCCGAAAAAATCCTGCGCGACCTCGACATCGTCAAGCGCGAGGAGTTCGAGGCGGTCAAGGACATGGCGCGGCTGGCGCGCGAGGAGAACGAGGCGCTGAAGGCGCGGATCGCGGCGCTGGAGGCGAAGCTCGGCGGCAGACCGGCAGCTGATCGCGGATCGTTTGCGGCAATGGCAAAGGCCAGGCGCGATTTGCCTGTCGTCGCGTTCAAATCGCAGCAGGCGTTCGATGCGTGGCTGCGTATCGCAACCTGCGGATTCGCGCGGCCTGTGGCTGAAAATCGCCAGGAAATCCTCCGGGATTGCAGTATTTCGCAGGGACGAGGCGGTCGATACCGCGCTCTGTCATGGCTGGATCGACGGCCAGCTCGACAGTTTCGACGACGAGTATTGGCTGATCAGCTTCACGCCGCGGCAAGTCGACCAGCATCTGGTCGGAGAAAAATCGCGCCCGCGCGCTGGAGCTTGTGAAGCTGGGCGTGATGCGCGCGGCCGGATTGCGCGAGATCGACCGCGCCAAGGCCGATGGCCGCTGGGAGCGCGCCTATGCGGCGGCGAGTACGGCCACGGTGCCCGACGATTTGCGCGCCGCGCTCGCCAGGAACAAGAAAGCTGCGGCCTTCTTCGAGACGCTCGATGCGAAGAATTGCTACGCCATCCTTCACCGCACCCATAACGCGAAGAAGGCGGAGACCCGGGCCGCGCAGGATCGCAAAATTCGTCGCGATGCTGGCCAGGGGCGAGACGATCCACCCGCAAAAGGCGTCCAAGCCGAAGAGAAAGCAGGTCAAGAAATGAGGGGCCGGGAGGGACCAAAAAATCCCTGCATTTCCTTGTCATTTGCGGCCTTTGGGGCTACAAGCCCGGCAGTTTCGCGGCCCCCGCACCCCTGGAGGCTTGCCGCGAACTGACAGCCGGGCCGCGTAGCGGCCTTTCTCTTTTGAAAACAAGGACTTGTGACAATGGCGACGACCGTCAAGGAATTGAAGGCGACCGCACGTCCGTCAGTCGGCAAGGGGGCCGCACGGGCAGAGCGTCGCGCCGGGAGAGTTCCCGGAGTGATCTATGGCAACAACCAGCCCCCGCTGCCGATCTCGGTCGATGACCGCGATTTGCGCCAGCGCATCCTGGCCGGCCGCTTCCTCACCACGCTTTACGACATCGAGCTCGAGGGCAAGAAGCACCGCGTGATCCCGCGCGACTTCCATCTCGATCCGATCCGCGACTTCCCGCTGCATGTCGACTTCATGCGGCTCGGCGACGGCGCGACCATCCGCATCAGCGTTCCCCTGCACGTGCAGAACGCGGAAGCCTCGCCGGGCGTGAAGCGCGGCGGCACGGTCAACATCGTCACCCACACCATCGACATCGAATGCTCGGTCGACAACATCCCGCAATATATCGAGGTCGATGTCAGTTCGCTGGAGATCGGCCACTCGCTGCATCTCGACGACGCGACGCTGCCGCCAAACGTCAAGCCGCTGCGCAAGGATCTGACGCTGGTCACCATCGTGCCGCCGTCGGGCTACGCCGAAGAGCAGAAGGCGGCTGCGGCTGCCGCGGCTGCTGCGGCGGAAAGTCTTGCGGCTGGTGTTACGGCCCCCGCGGCAGGTGCTGCGGCTCCCGCAGCACCCGGTGCGGCTGCTCCCGCGGCTGGCGCAGCGGCGCCCGCGGCCGGCGCTGCAGCTCCCGCGGCTGGTGCGAAGGCGCCCGCTGCCGGTGGCGGCGACAAGAAGAAGTAAGCTGCTTGTCGCGCGGGATGCCGCGTCATGCTGCTCTTTGTCGGCCTCGGCAATCCCGGTACGCGATACCGCGTAACCGGCACAATATCGGCTTCATGGTCGTCGACGAGATTGCGCGGCGTCATGGTTTCGCACCATGGCGCCGCCGCTTTCAGGGCGAGACCTCGGAAGGCGCGCTCGATGGCGAGCGCGTGATCCTGCTCAAGCCCGCGACCTACATGAACGACTCCGGGCGCGCGGTGCAGGAAGCCGCGAACTTCTTCAAGCTCGGGGCCGGCGAGATCACCGTGTTCCAGGACGAGCTCGAACTGCCGCCGGCGAAAGTGCGGGTGAAGGTCGGCGGCGGCATCGCCGGTCACAACGGCCTGCGCTCGATATCAGCGCATATCGGCAACGAGTATCGCCGGGTGCGGCTCGGCATCGGTCACCCCGGCGTCAAGGAGTTCGTGCATCACCACGTGCTGTCGGATTTTTCCAAGGACGACGGCGCGTGGGTGACGGCGCTGTGCGAGGCGGTGGCCGATAGCTGCCGGCCTGCTCGCCGCGGGTCAGGACGCCTCGTTCCAGAACAAGGTGCATCTGGCGCTGCAGGCCAAGGGATTTTTGGAGAAGGACGTCGCGGCGGGAAATGAACAATGACTCGTCATGGCCGGGCATAAGCGCGAAGCGCGTCTTCAAGCAAGTGACCCGGCCATCCATCCTCTTCTGAAGCACTCTTGTGAAGAGAGATGGATGCGCGGGTCAAGCCCGCGCATGACGATCTCAAAACAATGCGCGATCTGAGCGCGAAGGCTGGAATGTAAGATGGGATTCAAATGCGGTATCGTCGGATTGCCCAATGTCGGCAAGTCGACGCTGTTCAATGCGCTGACCGAAACCGCGGCGGCGCAGGCGGCCAACTATCCGTTCTGCACCATCGAGCCGAATGTCGGCGAGGTCGCGGTGCCCGATCCGCGGCTCGATGCGCTCGCCGGCATCGCGAAGTCGGCGCAAATCATTCCGACCCGGCTGACCTTCGTCGACATCGCGGGCCTGGTGCGCGGCGCCTCCAAGGGCGAGGGGCTCGGCAACCAGTTCCTCGCCAACATCCGCGAGGTCGATGCGATCGCGCATGTCGTGCGCTGCTTCGAGGATAGCGACATCACCCATGTCGAGGGCAAGATCGCGCCGCTCTCCGACATCGAGACCATCGAGACCGAGCTGATGCTCGCCGATCTCGAGAGCCTGGAGAAGCGCGTCGACAATCTGTCGAAAAAAGCCAAGGGCAACGACAAGGAGGCGAAGGAGCAGCTCGACCTCGTCAATCGCGCGCTGGTGCTGCTGCGCGAGGGCAAGCCGGCGCGCTTCGTCGAGCGCAAGACGGAGGAGGAGCGCGCCTTCGGCATGCTCGGGCTCATGACCGCAAAGCCCGTGCTCTATGTCTGCAATGTCGAGGAGGCCTCGGCCAGGGACGGCAACAATTTCTCGGCTGAAGTGTTCAAGCGCGCCAAGGAAGAAGGCGCGGTCGCGGTCGTGATCTCGGCCAAGATCGAGTCGGAAATCGCGACGCTGTCGCGCGAGGAACGCAAGGAATTCCTCGATACGCTCGGGCTGGAGGAAGCCGGTCTCGACCGGCTGATCCGCGCCGGCTACCAGCTGCTCGATCTCATCACCTATTTCACCGCGGGCCCGAAGGAGGCGCGCGCCTGGACCATCAACCGCGGCACGCGGGCGCCGGCGGCGGCCGGCGTGATCCACACCGATTTCGAGAAGGGATTCATTCGCGCCGAGACCATCGCCTATGCCGACTATGTCGCGCTCGATGGCGAAGCCGGCGCGCGCGATGCCGGCAAGCTCCGCCTCGAAGGCAAGGACTATGTCGTCGCCGACGGCGACGTCATGCATTTCCGGTTTGCGAATTAGGGCGTGTACTCAGGGATTTATTCGGCGTTATCGCGCCGTGTGGCTCATCGTTCCTGGTTTCACCGCCTCACCAGATTGGTCACGGCGCCGCCGGTCGCGGTGCGCCCGCCGTCGACGACGAATTGTCCGCCGGTGGTGTTGGAGGCGAGGTCGGAGCAGAGGAAGAGCACCATGTTGGCAATCTCGTCCACCGTCGTGTAGCGCCCGCTCGGGATCGCGGCCTGATAGCGCGCGCCGACCGCAGCCGGGTCAGTGGGCGAAATCTGTTCCTCCAGCGAATGAATCATCCGCGTGTCGACCGGCCCGGGGCACACGGCGTTCACCCGGATGCCCTGATGCGCGACTTCGCCCGCCGCCGTCTTGGTGAGCCCGATCACCGCGTGCTTCGACGCCACATATGCCGGCATGCCCGGCGTCGCTACCAGGCCGGCGACCGAGGCGGTGTTGACCACGGCGCCGCCGCCCTGCCGGATCATCTCCGGCAGCACGTGGCGCAGGCCAAGGAATACGCCTTTCACGTTCACGCCGATCACGGCGTCGAACACGGCCTCGTCATATTCCGCGGTTGGCGCCAGCTTTCCCTCGATGCCGGCATTGTTGAAGAAGCAGTCGATGCGCCCGTATGTCTCGACAGCCGCCTTCACGTAAGCTTTCACGTCGGCGGCCTTGGTGACATCGGCCGTCACTGCAGTGGCGTCCCCGTTGTTCTGACGGATGATGCCGACGGTCGCTTGGGCTCCGGCGCCGTCGCGGTCTACCACCATCACCTTCGCACCTTGCCGCGCGAACGCCACGGACGTCGCGCGGCCGATGCCGTTACCGCCGCCGGTGACCAGCGCAACCTTGCCGGTGAAATCCATTTCGCCCTCCCTAATTCCTCCGCAACCTCATGCGATGATGCGGAAGCGGTGGTCGTCGTCCTCCGCCATATCGTTGACCAGATTGATTTCCCAGGTCAGGTATTCGCGCATCGCGTCCTCGCGGTTCTGGCCGCGCTCGCGTGGCGAGAGGAACACATCGTCGGCCTGGTCGGCCATGCGGGTTGTGCCGGTCTCGAGAGGCAATCCCGCCCGGACCCAGGCCTAGCGTGCCGCCGGCAAGTGTCATCACGGGTACGGACGCGACGGCCTGCAACTCGGCCGCCGCCAAGGCTGCAAGCGCGCCATCGGGCGACGTCAGCACAATCGCCTGATGGGCGGGGAGCTTTGCCAGCGCAGCGGCAAGGCGCGATCGGACCGCAAACCAGGCGCCCGGAATATGGCCCAGCGCGTAGCGCTTGCTCAGCTCGAGATCGATCACCGTGACCTTGCCTGCGGCCAATCGATCGTGCAACTCCATTGCATCGATCTGCGGCGCTGAGGCCGCTTCGAGGCCGAGAACGGCCGGCACATGGGGTCCGGTTTCCCAGTCGCCATCGGCCGGGCCGGCGGCCAGAACCGCAATATCCGTCCAGCCCATTTGTTTCAGCCACGACGCAGTCATGGTGGCGCGGACGCCGTTGTCGTCGACCAGCACGACGCGGGCGCCCCAGGTCGCCATATGCGAGTCGGTTTCCTGCACGAGCTGGCCGCCGGGCGCCGAACGTGCGCCGCGCAAATGGCCGGCCTCGTATTCCTCGGGCGAGCGCACGTCCAGGACATAGAGGCTGCGCTCGCCTGCCTCGGCGCGCCATGTCTCGAGCGTAGGCTTGTCGATCCGCGCGATGCCGCAGCGCGCCGCCACCCGTGCGGCGGCCTCAGCTCGCAGACTTCAGTCCGTGCGTGCTGACCTCGGGCGGCTTTCGCGTCGCCCCATGCACCACGTCGAGGCCTGCGAGGTGCCAGGCCATGGTGCCGTCCTTCAGCGACACGACCTTGTTGCGCACGCCGGCATTGATCAGCGATTGCGCCCCGATGATGCTGCGCGTGCGGCCGCCGCAATTGACGATCACCGTCGTATCGGGCGACGGCATGAGATCGGCGAAGCGATAGACCAGCTCGGCACCGGGAACGCTGATGGCCGTCGGAATGCTGTTGTTGTGATACTCCTCGTAGGAGCGGCTGTCGTAGATCGCGATGTTGGCCTTGCGATCGATCAACGCCTGAAGATCCTCGACGGATATCCAGGGCGTGCCGGCCTCGTGCTCGACGACTTCGGCAAATGCCTTGCTCGGCACGTGCACGCCGCTGTAGATGCGGAAGCCCGCCGCCTCCCACGCAGCGATTCCGCCGTCGAGCCAGGCGACGTCCTGATAGCCGAGCGCGGACATCCGTTCCGCGGCGCGTGCCGCCAATCCCTCGCCATCGTCGCACCAGACGACGCGCGCGCCGCGCCGCGGCACCAGATCGTCGACCAGCAGCTCCAGCCGGCTGAGCGGAACGCAAGATGCCATCAGAAGATGGCGTTTGCCGAACGGCAGTTCCTCGCGCGCATCGAGCAGGGCCAACTCGCCGCCATCGTGAAGCTGGGCCTTCAGTGCCCGTGCATCGATGCGCTTGATCTTGCTGCCCGACATGCTCTCGATCCGCCTAGCTTCAGGCCGCCTTGATATTCGAACGCTGCACGTGGTCCAGGTTCCTGCCCTCGACACGCACCAGCTTGGTCAGTCCGTCGCGCTTCGGCGAGTGGATGACACCGACGTCATAGAAGTGGCTGTCGCCCGGCTTCAGGACATAGGTTTTGGCCGGTTCGACCAAGGTCGGCTCGTCACCCTCGCCTTTCTTGACGACGCGCCAGTCGGTCATCTCGGTATCGCCAACCGCAAGGCCGTAGATCGCCCAGCTGGAGCCGTGATCGTGCGGCGAGCCGTGAGCGGCGTTCTCGTAGACATGGCCGCAAACGCAGAAGCCGAGTTCCGGATCCTCGTACAACACCTTGCGCGGGCGGCACTGCTCGGCGGTCAGGTGCCTGGCGATGAATTCCTGGTCGAGCAGCGCCTTCGACACGAGTTTGCACACCTGCTGCTTGCCGGTCGCCCCCGAATCCGCCTTAAGGGTCTTGCGGATGTCGGCGCTCAATTGCTCAAGGGTATAGGCCATTCGCTCCCTCCGTCATGTTTGCAGCGTTTCGCTTGCGGCTTGCCGGCATTATGAAATGATTGGCGGGCGGGGGCAATCCTTTGATCCGGATTGAGCGACCTGATCATGGGTCATTGCTCTAGTCCAGCTTGAAACCCTGGCGGCGAATGAAGGCGCCAAAATCCTGCCGTTCGGGGACGGAGACCTGGCGGGCCTTGTCCTCCGACCAGCCATAGAACGATGGCTTGCCGAAACGCTCGACCTGGCGCCAGTCGCTCTCGGGGATGCTGTGGCGCGCATTGCGGCGGCGGTCGTAGCCGTCGATCTCGGCCTCGAGGTTGGTATCGTCGTAGCGGTCGACATGCACCGTGAGCGTCGTCGGCAAGCGCATGCTGACAAACCCCTCGCGTGACGGCCAGCCGAGGCAAAGTCCCGCCAATGGAAATACATGATCGGGGAGCGCCAGCAATTCGGCAATACGGGCAGCATGATTGCGGATCACGCTGATGGGGCATGCGCCAAGCCCTGCCGCGCTTGCGGCACGGATCAGATTTTGCAGCACCATGGCGGCGTCGCTCGCGGCATTCAGGAAGGCATCGAGGTGGTCGTTCGCGAACGGGATGCCGCGCAGCTCGCAGATGCGGCGAATACGGCGCGAATCGCCGCAGATCACCAAGAACCGCGCCGCCTGGGCGACCCACGGCATGGACGGCAGCAATTCGGCGATCGCCCGGCGGATGCCGGCGTTCTCTACGCGAAGGACGGCCACTTGCTGCAGATCGGATTTGGCCGGCGCCGACAAGCCGGCGGCGAGCACTTGCTGCATCAAGTCTTCGGAGATCGGCATGTCGGTATAGCGCCGGTGGGTTCGGTGACTGAGAATAGCCGCCAGCTCACCTTCCGCCGGGGCTGTCGTGTCCCGCTGCGCTTGGGAGACCAAACCGTTGTTCGATCAGTTCAGCAATCATTTTCGTCATCTGTACCTCCCTCGCGATGTCCGGTTCTTACGGGAAATACCGCCGAACAAACTTTCGGAAGTTTTCCAACAGGAACCGATTTGCTCGCTTACTGATTGGAGCGTTCGGTACCATCATGTCGAACGCGTGAAACGCGCCATCGAATATCTCGAATTCAACCGGAATATTGGCCCGGCGAAGGTTCTCAACGTAGGTTTTCGTTTCATCCCGAAAAGGCTCTATGCTGCCGACGTAAGTGATCGTCGGCGGCAATTTCGTATAGTCGGTACAGCGTGCCGGAGCTGCGTAAGGCGTCACGTTCGTCACGCCATCGAGATAACGCGACCATGCCAGCCTGTTGGCCTTTGCATCCCAAACAGGTGCGTTGTTTCCGACAGCAGAGGCGCTGTTCTGCCGGTCATCGATCATTGGATAGATCGGCATTTGAAAAGCCAATTTTGCATCGCCGGTATCGGTCGCCTTGAGCGAGACGGCCGCCGCAAGCCCTCCGCCCGCGCTATGGCCCGACACGATGAACCTGTCGCCTCTTCCACCGATGGAGACCGCATTATCCCTTATCCATAGCAGGGTGTCGTAGCAGTCGTTGAATGCGGCCGGGTACGGCGCTTGAACGGCCTTTCTGTAGTCCGGCGCGAGGATGATGCATGGTACTGTTTTGATGAAGTCCCTGATGATTGAGCCGAAGTGCTCGGGCACCCCGAGAAAGTAACCGCCGCCGTGCAAATACAGCATGACCGGCAATGGTCCAGCTGCCGCGGTCGGCCGATAGACTCTCACGCGAATGGGCGCCCCACCATTTCTGCTCGGAACATATAGCTGCTGGCAGACAAGTCCTCTGGTGTTTCTTCCGAGGGCGGCCCTGCCGATGAAACCGAGCACGAGCGGAGAGAGCCGTCTCGTGTGGAAAAAGGCTGCGAGCATCCGCCCGGCGGCATATCTGCCGCGCAGGTCTTTATCCACCATGTCTCTGGTGACTTTCACCGATACGCGACCTGCCGTTTACGCAACGTGCGGACGCACGTGGTGGTCATCTTCGGGACGGGCGGAAGGCCCAGCCCCCGGGCAAACAGCGTGCGCCTCGATGCCGGCATTTTTTCCGGAAGCAGTCCGAAATATGAAATGGCTTTCGTCATCGCGCCTCTGACGGCCGGCTCGACCGTCGCACAAATGAACCAGCAGACCAGGACGAGCATGGCCAGCGCGACCCATACGGCCGCGGTGGCGTCGAGGCCAGCATTGATCAGGGCATGAATAATCTCTGCGCCAATGACGTTATGGGTGAGATAGAGCGGATAGGTGATCAGCCCGAGCGTCCTCAAGATAGGCCGGCGCTTCACGCGAAGCGGCGGCTGCAGGACGCCTGTTCCTGTTCGCGTCATAGGCAATGAGGCCCACCGCCGCCGCCCAGACCATGATCGGCACAAAGGCTGACTGACCCGAGATGGCAGGGATGCATGTCAAAAAGAAAGAGGCAAAAAAGTAGATTTCTGCCGCGCCCGAAAGACACGTGACGGCGACGGCGATCCGTTCAAGCGACGTCAGCTGTCTGTTTGCAGAAATGAAGAGCCAGATGCCCAGCGCAAAGAAGCAGCCGTGGTTCAACAGCAATGCCGCGAACGGCACCCGAAACAACAAAATAACGAGATACGGCACGTTGGCCGGCGACACAGAGGGCAGGTCGACTGGCGTCGTGCATAACAGGACCAGCAACGCGACAGCGTTGAACACCGCGCTCCAGACGGTGAGGCCGAAGGCGAAGTGCCGCAGGGTGATTTTCTTCGTCAGCATCGCGCAAAACACCAACACATAAAACGCCATCTCGGCCGCCAGCGTCCAGTAAATGACGTCGAGCGATTGCTTCGTGACTCCCTCGGGAACGAGCAGCATGGCGTGGATGTAGGGCATGATGAATTTGGATGCCGGTCCGCCGCCAAAGACAAGCAGAACGAGGAGGGTGGCGGTGGCGCAAACCCAGACCGCCGGATACAGCCTGAGAGCGCGGCCAAGAAGAAACTGTGTCGGCGAAGACCTGCTCGCGGAATTCGCTATGACGAAACCGGAAATAACAAAGAATATCTCAACTCCCACCCAACCAAACCACGTGAAGGGCGCGGCGGACGGATAGAGAACGTCGGCGGCGACGGTGCGCTCGAACCCCGGGTGGCCAATCGAAACCCAGGCCCACGACCAGAACATCTGGTGAAAAAGTGCGACGCCGAAGGCGGCCCCGAAGCGCAGCGGATCCAGCAGGGGAAAATGGTACATGGAAGTGCCCCAAATGCATGAAGCGATCCGTTGCAAATATTGGATATCTTAACCGAGCCCTGTGAGGTATGTCACGCTTTCCCGAGCGAGGTTCCTGAAACTGTTCGCTCCGCTTTGTGGGACGCCTGCTGGTCGCTCGATGTCGCTTATTGGCACGTAGCGGACTTCGTCGGCCGGACGCGAGGTCTGCTTCCGGCCCTAAAGCGGACGTGCTCCGCCGTAACGATTGCGACGGGCATCTGAATGTTGCGGCGCGTACGTTGAGCTGAATTCCTAAATCGCGCGCCGATTGCCGGTCCAGACCTTCGCGAAAAAATATTTGTCTTTGCGAAAATCGGAACTCAGGTAACCATGCCATCCCGCCCGCACGAGGGGCGTTTCGCGATCGTCACGACATCGTGGTGCGGGATGCGATGGACGCGGTGCGCCGCAAGACGTGCGGCGCGGCGCGTACGGTCAAGCCGTGTGGTCCTGATTCCCCGACGCTGGAATCAAGTCTGCCGAGATCATCGGCAAGCGACGGTGGCTAACAAGCCCGGTACCCCAGGGAGAGCGCGGAGTAAGCCGTAAAGCCATTGCGCAGGGAATGCCGGGATGTCTCGGCTCACCTGTACTGACTTGTGGGCATCTTTCCTTTTTCGCCCACAAGGCCAACGGGTGCGGCCAGCACCCGGCATTCCCTGCTCCCTCTTCGAGAGGGACATCGAATGACAGAACTCGGACGCGAATTCGCGCCGCGGGAATGGAGACTATGTTTGCTTCGATGTCGTCGTCCGGCTTGCCGCCTTCGCTGAAGCTTCGGCGGCCGAGTGAGCTCGTGGCCCGGCGTAGCCTTGGCGGAGCCGGGACCGGACGACCCAGTATTCCAGAGGCCGGTGTGCTTAGCCGAGATGCCTCTGGAACTGGATCGTCCGCCCCAGTGCGCAAGTGCGCACAAGGCGGACGATGACACTGAGTGGTTGTTTGACATGTAAAGCCGAGAAGCAGAGCCGCGGCGCGTCACTTCGAGTCATTCCGCCCGCGCAACGCGACCAACGCGTCGAACACCAGCCCGTCGATGGTCAGCCCCTCGCGCAGCAAACGCTCGCGCGTGCGAAAGGCCCGCTCGGACGGGATGCGGATCTCCTCGACACCCGCCTGGCGTGGCGTCGCCTTGATGGTTTCGATCAGTTGCGTCACCCGCCGCCTGAAAACATCTTCAGGACCGAACAGGCCGGGCCTGAACGCAATGAAAAGATAGCCGGGGTCGTCGTCCCGCTCTGCTTCGCCGAGCAGTCCCAGCGCCTGGATCATCAGTGCCAGCCCAAAGCCCTTGTAACCCCCGAACGGCAGCAACGCGCCGCGGCGCGCAAGCGCAGGATCCCTTGTCGGCTCGCCGCCGGGCCCGATGGCCACGCCTTCGGGAAGCAACTCGCCCAGCCGCTCGCGCAGCATCAGATCGGTCATCATGGTGGCCGAGGTGCCGATGTCGAGCACGATCGGCTCGCGCGCCGAGGGAATCGCAATGGCGATCGGATTGGTGCCGAGCACAGCCTTGGCGCCGCCGGACGGCGCCACCCTCGGTCCACTCGCCGCCGTATGGAACGCAACGAGGCCGGCCCTGGCAATCATCTCGACGAAATAGGCGCTGCGCCCGCTCATCCAGGCGTCGGTCACGGTGACCGCCGCGATGCCATGCGCCGCGGCTTTTGCGATCGCGGCTTCCGCCGCATGATAGAGCGACAGCATCCCGACATTGTTGCCGCCGTCGAAGAGCGCCGAGACATCGGTCTCGCGCAGCACCTTCATCGGCCGGCGCGGCTGTTTGAAACGGCCGCTCTCCGGGATGTTGAGGATTTTGGCGAGGCCCGAATATTCATAGCCGCACAGCGCGGCGTCGACGACATGATCGGCGACGATGCGCGCCTCGTCGACCTCGTAGCCGATGCCGCGCAGCGCGCCCTCCGCGAGATCGCGCGCCTCCGCCACGCTCAACTTGATCCGTGCCGGCATCATCAGCGTTACCTCCCCTGGCACACCCAAGGTAAACGCTTAGCCGAAACTCTGCAGGCTTGGGAATGTCTCGAGCAGCCAGACGCTGACATTGGAGACCGCGCCGGCGAGAAAGGCGATGCCGGTGACGACCAGCAGCACGCCCATCGCCCGCTCCACCGTCGCAAGATGCGCCTTCATCCGCGAGAACAGCGCGGAGAACTGCTCGACCATGAAGGCCGCGATCAGGAAAGGAATGCCGAGACCGGCGGAATAGACCGCAAGCAGGCCCGCGCCCTTGGCGACGGTGGCTTCCGCGGCCGCGATCGACAGGATAGCGGCGAGGATCGGCCCGATGCAGGGCGTCCAGCCGAATGCGAACGCAAGCCCCATCACGTAGGCGCCCCACAGGCCGACGGGCTTCGGGATCGGCAGGCGCCCTTCCCGCATCAACAGGCCGATCCGCGTCAGCCCGAGGAAATGCAGGCCCATCACGATGATCACGATGCCGGCGAGGATCGAAAGCTGCGCCGACCAGGCGCGGATCAAGCCGCCGATCAGCGAGGCGCTGGCGCCGAGCGCCACGAACACCGTGGAGAAGCCGAGCACGAACAGCAGTGCGGAGATCATCACCGCGCGTTTCGAGCTCGCCGTCGCCTCGTCATTGGCGACATGCTCGATGGTCGCGCCGGTGAGGTAGATGAGATAGGGCGGCACCAGCGGCAGCACACAGGGCGACAGGAAGCTGACCAGCCCGGCAATCAGGGCCGCCGGGATCGAGACATTCTGAATCATTCAACTGCCGCCATCATCGCTGCCATCCGGCGGATCGCCAGGACGCCTTCACCAAGCCGGCCTGATGTAACGGATGGTCGGGAATGCGCAACAGAACCGGTCGCTTCGCCGATAACGAAACGGCCATCACCGCTTCACAAATGCGGCATTACGGCGCAGATCGTTGGGGCGCGTTTACTTCACCAGCCGCAGCAGGGGCGAGCGCTTGCGGCCGGGTGCGAGCTGGGTATCGCGCGGTCGCGGGGAGTTGTCCGCCAGCATCTCATCGCACAGCGCCCTCAGCTCGGCGTCGCCGATGCGATGCAGCCGCATGCGGACGTCGAGAATGGCCATCGACACCAGGTCCGCGGAATTGCGATTCCCGCCTGCCGCGAGGCCCGCGCGGCATTCCTGGAGCATTTCGAGAATTGAGATCAATCGTTCGTCCGAGGTCACAACCAGCGCCCTCTTATGCCGCCGCCAGCTCGAGCGCCCCTAACCTCGCACACTCTTTGCAAGCCATGGCGCCGAACACGCGGCACGCACGCAGATTTGAAATGAAAGGCTTTCCGCCCGACATCCGGTCCGGTCCCCACCTCGCCCATCCCCTGATACCGTTCCTACGGCAAGAATGAGGCGCAAAACCGCGTGCCTCCAACCCGTCGAGGTTGTGGTCAGCCCAAGATTTTGCCAAGTTTAGCACCCGGAAAGGCTTTGTATGCATCTGCCAACAGACAGGGGCGTTCCTTCAGAGGAACGCCAAAGGTTAGCCTTCGGCGGCCTCGCCGACTGGGACGCTGCCCGCGTTTTCCTTCTCGAAGTCGTCCGTTGCGGCAGCTTCCGGTCTGCCGCCGAACGCCTCGGCCAGTCGATCAACCCGTCCGGCGGCGGATCGACGATTTCGAGACGCAGATCGGGTCCACCCTGTTCATGCGCGACGTGCACGGCGCGCACCTGACCGACGAAGGCGCTGGTGGTCTCCGCCGTCGAACGGATGGAGTCGGCGTCGTTCGATCTCCTGCGCGCGCATTCGACTCAGACGCTGTCGGGCGAGTTCAGGTCGCAGTCGGCGAGGACCTCGGCACCTTCTGGCTCGCGCCGCGGCTGGTCGAATTTCAGCAATCGTTCCCGAACATCCTGGTCGATCTGCAATGCGCGATGCATTCCGCCGACGTGTCGCGCCATGAGGCCGAGGTCGCGATCGAGCTGCGCGGCCTATCCTCGCTCGACGTCAAGACCGTCAAGCTCGGCCGCCTCCATGTGATGTTGTTCGCAAGCCAAAAGATATCTCGACGGGTTTGGAGCTCCGCGAACTGACCTCATCAAGCATCGGATGGTGATGCAGTCCGATGAGACCGGCGCAAAGGAAATCTTCGAACGGTGGTTTCCAGGAATACCGCAGCACGATCTTCTGGTCATGCATACCAATGTGAGCAGCGCCAATTACTGGGCGATTGCCAACGGCGCGGGCATCGGCATCTTCCCGCAATGCCTTCGCGCTCGGCGCAAAGATGATCCCCCTCGAGGTCGAACTCCATTGGTCGTCTGATATCTGGCTCTCCTACCATCCGGCAGCGGTCGGATACCGCGGATCCGAAACATGATCGATTGGCTCGTCGAGGCCTTTAATCCCGTACGATTTCCGTGGTTTGCCGATGAATTTGTCCATCCCGGAATGATCTAAAGACGGTGTACATGGGGGAACCCCTGAACCAGTTCGGGGACTTCAAGCCGACGGACTTAGGTCAAAAAAAAATATCTCGAATCAATCAAACTCAGCGGTGACGAGGATGAAGCAACGCAGTGCCGGCAAGCCCGACATCGAGCTGGGTAAACGAATCCGGCTTCGGCGTGTCGAGCAGAAAATCTCGCAGGCCGAGCTTGGCGACCAGCTGGGCGTGAGTTTTCAGCAGGTCCAGAAGTACGAGAAGGGCGTCAACCGCGTCGGCGCCGCGCGCCTGCAGCAGATTGCGACCGCGCTCGACGTTCCGGTCACCTTCTTCTACGACGGCGACGACAAGTCGCGCGAGGTCGAGAGCCTGCTGTTCCTGGACAGTGCGTTCAGCCTGAGGCTGCTGCGGGCCTACAGCAAGATCAAGGATCAGACGGTGCAACGTCAGCTCGTCTCCTTGATGGAATCGATCGCCGCCAACGAGGAATAGGCGTCAGGTCCGGGGGCCTTTGCCGCCATTCACATGAGATCATCGTGCCGCGTCAACCCGCGCCGCGGACACGATCGATGGCCAGGATCAGGTGCGCAAGCCATCGCCACGCCAGGCCACATGCTGGTCGGGCCGCGAGAGCACGAGTTTCCCGTCATACCCGGTCGCCTTGTCCGGAGTATCGAGGTCGAGCAGCACGAGCGGCACGCCTTTTTCGCGCGCCGCCGTTCAAGCGCGCTCACGTCGATCGACCGATCGAACCGCAGCAGGGTGAATTCCGGCCCCATCGCGTCGTAAAGCGAGCCGCCGTCTTCGCGCCAGAGATGCGGCGTGCGGCAGCCCGGCACGGTCGACGGCGTGTAGCTGTCCATGGTGTCAGGACGGCTGTTCGCTGCCGTCATAGGCGATGATGGGAGAGGCTTCGTAATAGGCGCCGAAGTTCAAGCCGGCGCAGGCATATTGCCGAACGTTGATGTCGTAGGTGAGCGCCGCCGGTGTCGTGCCGCGCGGCCTCACCACGCGGCCCCTCCGCCTCGATGTCGTCGGGCACCGCGCCGCGGCGGCGGATTTCGGCCTCCGCATGCGACATCGCAAAGCGCGAGACCTGGCCGGTGATCGGCAATCGCTCGGCCTCATAGGCGTCGAGGATGGCTGCCGGCGCCCAGCCGTTGAGATGGGCGGCAAGCAGCCATGACAGGTTCATCGCGTCCGCAATCCCGGCGTTCATGCCATAGCCGGCATAGGGCACCCAGATATGGGCGGCGTCACCCACGATGAAGGTGCTGCGGTCGCGGAACTTGTTCGCAACCAGGCGGCGGCCGTACCAGTCCTCCTTCGAGAGAATGTCATATTTGAAATCGGCGTCGACGCCGAGAATGGTGCGGATGCAGCGATCGCGATCGACTGCCTCGAAATCGGTTTCGTCGGGCCGGAGATAATTGTGCACCAGCCAGCGCTCGCGTCCGTCGATCGCATAGACCATGCCGGAGCGGCGCGGGTTGATCGACCCCGTGCCCCAGGCGCGTTTGTGCTGCTGCCGGCCGATCAGATCGGGCGCGCGGATGAAAGTCGATTGCACGCGCTGGATCACGGCATCGCCGGTGAACTCGGCGCCCACGGCTTTGCGCACGATCGAGCGCCCGCCGTCGCAGCCGATCAGGAAACGGCAACGCACGCGGCGCAAGCTGCCGCTGTCGAGATCGCGCAGACCGACATCGGCGCCGTCGTCGTGAATTGCGACGTCTTCGGCCGAGCCGCGATTGATGATGGTGATGCGCGGCTGGCTTGCCGCATGCTCGAACAGGATCGGCTCGAGAAAAATCTGATTGATGCGGTGCGGCGGCTCCGGCGTCGGCCAGTTGCCGTCGGCGCAGTCGGTATCGGTGAAGCGATCGCGGCGGCAGGGAATCTTGATCCGGGTCAGTTCCTTGCCGGTAAACGTTGTGCGATAGCTGATGTCGTGCGGATAGTCCGCGGGCAAGCCGGCGTCGCGGACCTTGTCGGCGATTCCGAGCCGGCGGAAGATTTCCATGGTGCGGGCGGCGACGTGATTGCATTTCGGCTCGGGCGGTTCAGCGCGAGCGCGCGTCTCCACCACGGTCACGGCAATTCCGCGCCAGGCGAGATCGATCGCAAGCGTCAGCCCGACCGGTCCGGCCCCGACGATCAGCACATCGACATCGCTCATTCGAGCTCGGCGCCGGATTTCTTGACAATGCCGGCCCAGCGGTCGACTTCGCTCTTGATGAAGGCGCCAAAGCTGTCCGGGTTCGATCCCGGCAATATCTCCAGCGCCAGCGTGGTCAGCTTGCCCTTGGTCTCGGGGTCGAGAGCAGTTTGGCGATCTGCGCGGCCAGCGCATCGACGATTGGGCGCGGCGTGCCTGATGGCGCGACGATGCCCTGCCAGGCGACGAGTTCATATCCCGGCAACCCGCCTTCGGCGATGGTTGGATGTCGGGCGCGACCGCGACACGTTGGGCGTGGTGACGCCGAGCACCCTCACCTTGCCCTCCTGATCTGCTGCAGCGCCGGCGCAGGTCGACCACCATGAAGGGAATATGACCCGCGATCACGTCGAGCATCGCCGGCACGCTGCCGCGGTAAGGCACATGACGAATGTCGATGCCGGCCGCCGAGCGCAGCATTCCTCGTCGAGAACGCTGCGGATTGCCATTTCCCGCCGAGCCATAGGCAAGGCCCGGATTGGCCTTGGCGTAGGCGATGAACTCGGTCAGCGTCTTGGCCGGAATGCCGGGATTGATGATCAGGCAGAATGGGCACGCGCGGCGACCAGCGAGATCGGCGCGAAATCCTTGACGGGATCGTAGGGCAGCTTCTTGTACAGCGTCTTGTTGATCGCCAAGCGTGGTCGAGGTCGCGATCCATGATCGTGTAGCCGTCGGGCTCGGACCGCGCCATCTGCTCGGCGCCGAGCGTGGTGGCCGCGCCCGGCTTGTTCTCGACCACGACGACGGCGTTCAGCCCGCTCTTGATCTGGTCGGCGACCAGGCGCGCCGAGCAGGTCGGCGGGCGCCTCCGGCCGGATATGGCACGATCAGCTTGATGTTGCGGCTGGGATAGGCGGCCTGCGCGCGGGCTTGCGGAGCCACGATGCTCATCAGCCCTCCGCCAAACCCGATCATCGCCTGCCGGCGGGTCCAAATCATGGGGTTGCCTGCGGTTTTTGTTACGCGATGCGAACCACTCTAGCCGCTCGAGCGACATATCAAAGGCCGCCAAAGGTCTATCCGGTTTGCGGCGGTGCAAAAGGGTATGGGGACGCTCAATCGGAACGCAACTCTCACGGGCTAAAGCGGATCGACCGCGCTTCTTCCCGCTTCCGCCATCCAAATCTCTCCTGATTTTTCCATCCGGCGCCATCACGGCGCTTTCCGGGACATGGATGAATGAAAACAACCGCAATCGCTGCCATTGCCACCCTGCTCGCTGCGAGCCCCGCCTTGGCGCAAACCGCGCCGCAGGTCACCGCTCCGGTAAAGCCGGCGGCATCTGCTCCAGCCAAGGCGACGGCGAAGGCGGCAAGCTCCACTCCCGAATTGCGTTCGGCCGAGGCGCTTGCGCTGTCGCATGAGCCGACCTTCGATGAAGGCACCGCGCAGCGAATCCAGGACGCCGCGCTCAGTTATTCCGATATCGCGGTGCGCGGGGGCTGGCCGACGATTTCCCACAGCTGCGAAATTCGCGCTCGGCACGGCCAGCGCCAATGATGACCTGCGGCGCAAGCGCCTGATCATCTCGGGCGACCTCGCCGACACCGAGACCTCAGGTGCTTACGACAACGACGTCGCGGAAGCCGTCAAGCGCTTCCAGGTTCGGCACGGGCTGGCTGCGACCGGCACCGTGACGCCGCGCACTATCGCGGCGCTCAACGTCTCCGTGCAGAAGCGGATCAAGCAGCTTGAGGCCTCGCTCGAGCGGCTCGAGCAGACGAAGTTCGAATTCGGCCAGCGCTATGTCGTGGTCAACCTTCCCGCAACCTTCGCCGAAGCGGTCGAGAACGACAAGGTGGTGCGGCGCTATCGCGTCATCGTCGGCAAGAC
>CAVOLR010000007.1:0-109945 GCA_963696845.1 uncultured Alphaproteobacteria bacterium | reverse complement strand
GTCCAGTCGTTCAAGCAGGTGGCGACCGACCGTAGCCGGCTTGAACGGCGTGGTTTCGATCTGGGCGAGCTGACCGAGCAGCTCCTGGTCGGTTTGCGGCCGGAGATGCGCAGGCGGAAGATAGTGCTGAAACTGGAATGTGAGCCCGGTCTTGCCATGGATGGCCTGCCGGGACCGTACGGGTTGGTGTTGACCAATCTCGTCCACAATTCGATCGTGCATGCCTTTCCCGATGGCAGAACGGGAACCATCACGGTCGATGCAGGCGTCTTTGGCGCGGACAGCGTTGAGATAAATGTCATTGACGATGGCTGCGGCATGAACCCGGACACGCGACGGCAGGCATTTGATCCGTTCTTCACAACCCGGCGTCGTGAAGGCGCGACCGGTCTCGGCCTGCATATCGTGCACAGCATGGTGATCGATCAACTGGACGGACGCCTCGCGCTCACGAGCGAGCCCGGCAAGGGGACGAGCGTGCGCCTCGTCCTGCCAAGATCGACGCGCGGCGATTCCCGACAGCTCGAACCCTGACTTCGTCCGGGGAACGTTTGGGAGCCATGTGCTAGTCGACCTTGGCTCTGATGCGGCGCACGCCCGCGGGCGCGGAGATCAGCGATCTCCACGAGAGGTGTTAGTGGAAGTTGGGTCATACCGCGAAGAACCCTGACTTTCTCGTAGAGGCCGCCAAGGCGACATGTTAGCCTCCCCGCCAGCTCACAGCCCGGTCGAGCGTCCCATGATCACCATCCCGCAGGTCCTGGCGCAGTCGCTGGGCGCGTTTCTGGCGGCGGAGACGCGCGGCCGGTTCGGCTCGTCGCACGGCCAGCTCGCCGACTTCCTGCCCTATGCGGCGCGGCTGACGATGGAATGCATCGGCAACAGCGACGCGCTCTATCACGACATCGAGCATTCGATGCTGGTGGCCCTGGTCGGCCACGACATCCTGATGGGACGGCGCTGCTGCGGCCGACCACGCCGCGCGACTACGCCAATTTCATCCTGGCGTGCCTGACCCACGACATCGGCTATGTCCGCGGCGTGGTGCAGGGCGACGGCGACGGCGCCTATGTCGCCGACGTCAACGGCCGCACCGTGAAGCTGCCGATCGGCTCGTCGGATGCCGCGCTGGCGCCGTATCACGTCGATCGTTCGAAGCTGTTCGTGATCGAGCGCTTCGACACCGTGGATTATGTCGACGCCGACCGGATCGCGCGCGCGATCGAGTACACCCGCTTTCCCTATCCGTCGCCCTCGAACGAGGGCCGACGACCTCAACGACGAGGAGGGCCTGCTGCTGCGCGCCGCCGACCTGATCGGCCAGCTCGGCGATCCCAACTACATGCGCAAGGCCAACGCGCTGTTCTACGAGTTCGAGGAGATCGGGCTGAACAAGACGCTCGGCTACGAGACGCCGGCCGATGTCGTCTACAAATATCCGCAGTTCTACTGGAACAACGTCGCGCCGCAGATCTCGACCGCGATCCGCTATCTCAACGTCACCTCCAGCGGCCGGCAATGGGTCGCCAATCTCTACAGCAACGTGTTCCGCGCCGAGCGCGAGCTGACGCATTCCGGCCCGCAGATCTAGAGCATGATCCGGAAAAGTGTGAAGCGGTTTTCCGAAGATCATGCCCAAACAAAAGGCGCTTCGCATCTTGAACTATAGACCACGCCGTACCAGTCGCCGCGCTGATTGCAGATATACACCTGCTCGCCATTGTAGAGCTTGTCGATGCGCGGCGACTGCCGCGCCGGCGCCGATTTGACGGCGAGGAAGCCGTCGCCGGGGGGATCGAGACCCTTCACCACGCCGTTGCCGCTGCAGGCATCGAGACCGGTTGCCTCGATCACGATCGGCACTTGCGGCCGCGTTCCGACATCCTCAGCCGCGGCCGTCGTGAGCAACATGGCCGCGGCCAGCGCGACCGGTACAAACGTCTTTATTTCGTTTCCACTCTTCAGGTCTTGATGCGACTACGCCGATACCGGGATGCTTACACAAGCCTTACAAATCCACGCAATCTCTGATTTTCCAGGCGCGATGTCCATGTCGATTTATCGCGTCGAAAGAATCTGCATGTTACCGAGACGATCAGCTCTCGTTCGGGACAATTCCTGTGACGGGAGTCAGAGCCGGCGGACGTTCTCAGCTTCCGCCAGCTCGTCAGCGGCGCGCGACCGCAGTCCGGTGGCGACAGCAGGACTTCGCATGGACGAAGACGAGCATCGCATCGCGCCGCGACATCGCGTCCTGAAAGCCGCCACCATCGAGTTCGGCGGCGGCGGCATCGACTGTGTCGTGAGGAACATCTCCGACACCGGCGCAGCGCTCGAGGTCTCAGCCCTGTCGGCATTCCCGAGCGCTTCACGCTCGTTATCGCGCAGGAGCATGTCACGAAGCCGTGCCGGGTGATGTGGCGAAAGGAGAAGCGCATCGGTGTGGCGTTCGCGAGCGACGGTAAAGACGAGTGACGACTGCGCCTTCGCCGCCCGTGGCCTGAGCGTCAGCCCCACCACGACGGGCAAAACACAAAAAACCCGCCGCCTGTTTTGCCCGACGAGTCAAGCGTCGCCGCGCAAAAATATTTATCTTTCCGAAAGACAGAAGTTATGATTTAACGAAGCCAGCCCGCCTCGACACGGGGGACGTGATGGCCATTCGTCACCAGACGTGAGGCGGGTTGCGATGGACGCGTTGCGCCGCAAGACGTGCGGCACGATGCGTACGGTCAAGCCGTGTGGTCCTGATCCCCCGACGCTGGGATCAAGCCTGCCGAGTCGAGTCGGCACGGGAGGCGATGGTGGCTAAAAAGCCCGGTACACCAGGGAGAGCACGGAGCAAGCCGTAAAGCCATTGCGCAGGGAGTGCCGGAGTGATTTCGGCGTACCTGTGTTGGCCTGCGTGCGTCTTTTTGTTTTGCACGCAAGGCAGTGGGTGCGGCGTGCACCCGGCATTCCCTGCGCCCTCTGTTTTCGGAGGGAGCGACGGATTGATGCATCACTCGGACGCGAAATCGCGCCGCGGGAATGCTGCTTCATGTCCTCGTCATCTGCGAGCGACCCGTCTCGCTCGCTGCGCGAGCTACGCCGGGTAGGAGTCCGGCGAGCGCCTTTGCGCGTAGCCGAAGCGAAGCAATCCAGACTTTTGCCGCGGATGCGGTCTGGATTGCTTCGTCGCTATCGCTCCTCGCAATGACGACTGAACCTCCTTGACATCCGCTGCCCCATCCCCTAAATACTTCGCATGCGAACTAATCCGCCGCCCCCGGACCGCCGGCTGATCTACCTGCTCAACGTCGCGCAGCGGCGCGTGCAGCGCTTCGTCGCCACGCCAGCGCGGCGGCGCGACCCCGGCGCAAAGCGGGCTGTTGTTCGTGCTCGGCAGGCAGGACGGCCTCTCGATGGGCGAGGCCGGCGCCGCGCTCGACCTCGGCCTGCCCGGCATCAGCGGACTTGCCGAACGCATGGTGGAAGCCGGACTCGATCGACAAGCGCGCCGATCCGGCCGACGGCCGCGCCTCGCGGCTGTGGCTGACCGCGGCCGGGCGCAAGGAACTGGCGCGCGCGAAAGCCGGCGCCGCCGACATCAATGCGCGCCTGATGGATGGATTTACCGAAGCTGAAATCGACATCGTCTCGCGCTGGCTCAAGGCCGTGCAGACGAAATTTCCCAAAGGAGACGACGAATGACCGAGCACATCAGAGAGCGAGCACCGCGACCATATCCTGACCCTGACCTTCGCGCGGCCGGACAAGAAGAACGCGCTGACCAACGCGATGTATGGCGCGCTGGCGGATGCGATCCTCGCCGCCGAGACCGATCCTGCAGTGCGCGTGATCGTGCTGCGCGGCGAGGGCGACATGTACACCGCCGGCAACGACGTCGGCGAGTTCGCCGTGATGGCGACCGGCCAGTTCCGCGGCGAGCGCCACGTCTCGCGCTTCATCGATGCGATCGCGCGTTCGACCAAGCCGATGGTCGCCGCCGTGCAGGGCCGCGCGGTCGGCATCGGCACCACCATGCTGCTGCATTGCGACTTCGTCGTGCTGGCCGAGAACGCGCTGTTGTCGACGCCGTTCGTCGGTCTGGCGCTGGTGCCGGAAGCGGCCTCCAGCCTGCTGCTGCCGCTGCGCATCGGCTATGCGCGCGCCTACGAGATGTTCGCGCTCGGCGAGACCGCTCGACGCCAAAACCGCGCTCGCGCTCGGCGTCGCCAACCGCGTGGTGCCGCTGGACAAGCTGCATGCCGAGGCGGCCTCGGTCGCGGCGCGGCTCGCGAAACAGCCGGCCGGTTCGCTCGCCGCGACCAAGCGGCTGATGCGCAATGCCGAGACGCTGCTGGCGCAGATGGGTGCGGAAAGCAAGATCTTCGCCGAGCGGCTGACCACGCCGGAAGCGCGCGAGGCCTTCACCGCCTTTGCCGAGAAGCGACCGCCCGACTTCATGAAGCTGGCGAGCTGAACTGCATTTGCAGCGAGGCTCGAGGGCTCGTGCTGCTGCGGACATGCCGCTATGCGATAACAAACAGGGAGGCTGGTCATGGACCGCAGAGCTCGAAGGCGGCTGCACGGCTGGTTCAGTGGCCAGTATCGGCGTGCGACGGCCTGTCGAAGTTGAGGCTGGCAGTCGGCCGTTATACGGCGACCTGGCGCTACTGCATGTCTCGCCTGCGCGCCGAAGGCCTTGCGGCCGTCCTGCCGGCGCGACCACGACACGTACCAGGCAATCAGCGTCATCGCCGCCGCGCCGGCGACGCTGACCAGCACCTGCATGGCAATCGAATTGGGTGCTCATGATCAGCACCATGTGCCCGGCAAGGGCAAGGAACACGCCGGCACAGAAGCAGGCGAGCCATTCGTCGCCGCATTTGATGACGGGCTGCAGCACTTTCGCGCGAAGGCCTTGCCAGTCGCGCGGCACATACCACGTGAAGAGGAACGCCAGCGCCAGCAAATGCAGCACGCGATAGGGCGCGAGGTTTTGCTTGTCGTTCGGCGTGAACGGGTTGAGCAGGACATCCGGAATGAGGTTTGCGAATTGCTGATCCTTGCCCGCCGTCGTGATCAGCAGCGCGAACACAAGCCAGGCCAGCGCCAGCCATCGCAGCGGCGCAACTTCCTGCAACGCGCGCACATGGCGGCCGCCGTCGAGCGCGAACCAGGCGCCGAGCACGAACAGCAGCTGCCAGCAGAACGGATTGAAATACCAGCGGCCGTCCGGAAACGAGTCGAGATAGAGATCGAACTGGCGCGCGGCGATATAGAGCGCAACCGATGCGGCGAGCGTCAGCTTCGGCCAGCGCAGCATGCCGGCGAGGATCAGGGGAAACGCCGCCAGAAGCGGAAAGACGAGCTGCAGCGTATCGAGGTTGAGCGGCTTGGCCTGCAGCAGCAGCCCGTGCGCCAGCACCCGCACCGGATGATCGACGATGCCCGTGACGTTGTACTCGTCGATGATGTCGGGCACCGCGTATTGTGCGGCGACCTGGCCGATGACGTCGATATAGATCACGAACAGCACGATATAGGCCGCGTAGAGTTGCCAGACCCGCTTCAGGATCCGCGTCGCGGTGACGAGGAAGCCGCGCTCCTCGCGCCATCTGGCCGTAGAGCAGCGCGGCCGCGTAGCCGCCGACGAACACGAACAGGTCGGTGGCGCCGGAAAAGCCGAAATTGCGCAGGGTCAGCAGGTTCACCGCATTGTGCGGGATGTGATCGACGAAGATCGACAGGTTCGCGATCCCGCGCACGAGGTCGATGCGGAGGTCGCGCGTCCGCGTGGTGAGGTCGGGTTTGACGGGCGCGTGCATGCGAGGAGAAGATCGCTGGTTCGAAATGGGCTGGTTGAGAATCGGGCTTGCGACTCTAGGACGGCGTCCCGGGGAAGGGCCGAATAGAGTTTTTGTGAAGGCAATGCAACAATGATGAGGAGGCCGACGCCTATTCCGCTCACGCGCGATCACGTTTGCGACAGAACGCTTGGCTCCTCAGACGCGCGGCCGAAGCGAGCGCTGCATGTCCATGCTGTAGGTGTAGCGGCCCTCGGGATGCGTGGTCACCGTGACCTCGAACAGCTCCTCATGCGCGCCGTAATAACGCCGCACCACGGTCAGCGCCGGCGAGCCGGATTTGACCTGCAAGCGCCTTCGCCAGTTCACGCGGCATGCCGCGCGCGAAAATCTCCATCTGGGCATGTTCGGTGACCTGCCCGTACATCTTTGCGACCTGCTCGTGCACCGGCGTGCGGCCATGATCGGCGCGTTTGACGACGTCGGCGAATTTGCGCAGCACGTAGATCTCGGTCCAGCCGAGCGGCGCCGCGAACTGGTCGGACCGTCGCACCGCCTCGATCAGGAACCAGTGCTTGCCGGGCTCGCATTTCAGCAGGCCCGCGAGCTTGCGGTCGGCGACGATGTCGCGGCTGGCCACCACGTCACGATACGTCTCGTTGGAATAGCGCAGCCATTCGGCGAGCGAGGTGACGCTGTGGGTGAACAGCACCGGCGGCTCGGAGGCGATCACCACCGAGCCGAGGCCGGCGCGGCGCACGATCAGGCCCTGATCATTGAGGATCCGCAACGCCTCGCGCACGGTCTGGCGGCTGGCCGAATGCTGCGCCATCAACTCGGTCTCGGTCGGCAGCAGCTTGCCGATGTCGTAACGGCCGAGCCGGATGTCCCGTTGCAGCTTGGCGGCAATGTCGCGGTAGCGCGACGACTTCCGCTTTCGCGCCTCAACTGCCATGGCAGCTCACCGGCTGTCCCGATCGCATCGACGCCAGCGCCGCCTCGAATGCCGCGAGCGTGGCGAGCACATCGGCTTCCGGCACCGGATAGACGCGCTTGCGCTCGATGGCGTCGGCAAAGGCGTCGAGCTCGGCCGCAAGCGTATCGATCGCGGGATATTTGATCTGATGCGGCTCATGACCCGACTTGCGCACGATCATGGTGACCTCGTCGAGCACCTCGGCCGAACCTTGCGTGCCGAAGGCGTGGACGCGCCAATAAAACGGCGTCGTGCGCACCGTTGCAAGCGTGCCGGTGGCGCCGCTGGCGAAATCGAGCGCGAGCAGCGCGGTGTCGACCGGCGGCGGACCGGGATCACGGGAGACGAGCTGTGCATAGACCTTCCGCACCGGCCCGAGCAGGCTGACGAAGCCGTCGAGCACGTGGAGACCCGCGCCGGTCAGCCCGCCGCCCGGCGACTCCTCCGGCGACAGCCGCCATCCGCCGAGCACGGCCAGCGCATTCTCGTTGCTGTTGTGACCCTCGACATGAAGGATAGTGCCGAGCTCGCCTGCGGCGACGATCTCGCGCAGCGCCCGCATCGCAGGCCAGAAGCGGCGGTTATGGCCGACCGCCAGCAGCACATTGGCCCGGCGGCAGGCGTCGAACATCGCAGCCGCGTCACTGCGCCGAAGCGCCAGCGGCTTTTCGCAGAACACCTGCTTGCCGGCGTTGGCTGCCGCGATCACCTGAGTCCGATGCAGCGAATGCGGCGTTGCGAGCAGGATCGCGTCGATTGCGGGGTCGGCGAGCACGGAATCGAAATCGCCGGTCAGGTCGATGCCGCGCTCGTCGCAAAACGGCCGCGCGTTGACCAGATCGGTGTCCACCGCGCGCGCGATCTTCAACCGCGTGCTTGTGCCTGCGGCTTCGACCAGGCTGCGTCCCCAACGGCCAAGGCCTGCGATCGCGCAGGCGATCATCGGCGGCCTCGGGGCTTCGGCTTCCGCCTGATCGCCTCGATGACCGCGGAGCTGTCGGCCTCAGGCCCGACCAGCGTGATCGCCGAACGGAGCAGTCCGGTTTGAATCAAGGTCATCGGCAAATGCTGTTCCTGCTGCCGCGCCTCCTCGAGGATCAGCTCGGAGTCCTTGAGCGTCTGCGCGATATGCGATTGCGGCGCGAAATCCCGCGCCAGCATCTTCTCGCCCTTGGAGTCCATCACCCGGGAATAGGCGGCGGAGCGACGGGCGGTGGCGAGGAACGCCGCCGCGTCGAGCCCCATGCTTTCGGCAAACGCCAGCCCTTCGGCCAGCGCGGCGCGATTGGTCTGCAGGATCAGGTTGAGCGCGAGCTTGGTGCGCGCGGCGTTGCCGATCCCTCCCATGCGCATCTGCTGCGGGCAGATCACATTCAATACCGGCTGCACGGCGTCGATGGCTTCCGGCTCGCCCGCGATCAGCGCCAGCGCCGATCCGTCGCGGGTTTCCGCGCTGGTGCCGGAAATCGGCGCCTCGACGAAGCCGAGTCCTGCGTCGGCCGCGCGCGCCGCGATGCTTGCGATGTCCTCGGGTGCGCAGGTCGTGGTGCAGACCATCACCGCTCCCGCCAGATGCGGCTTCCGTCCGAGCTCGTCGAACAGCAGTTCGATCTGGCCTGCATTGTAGACCGCGACCAGGACGGTCTGGCAGCGTGCGATCACCTGAACAGCGGACGTCGCAACGTCACCACCGATTTCCTTCAGCACTGCTCGCTGCGCGGGATCGACGTCGAAGCCGGTGACGGGAATGCCGGCGCCGATCAAACGTGCCGCAAGCACCGAGCCCAGCAGGCCGAGTCCGATGATTCCGACGGGAGGGTGAGTTGCCATGATCTATTGCGGCTCGATGCCGGCTGCCCGGCACGCCTCGCCCCAGCGCACGATCTCGCTCTTGATGAAGCTGTCGAACTCCGCAGGCGTCTGGGTTGCGACGATGACGCCGACATCGGCGAGCCGCTTCTTCGTCTCGGGCATGTTGAGAAATTTCTCGGTCTGCGTCGTGGATCTTGTTGACGATCGCCTCCGGCGTGCCGGCCGGCGCGAGCAGCCCGTACCAGATGGTCGACTCGAAGCCGGGCATGGCTTCCGCAAGCGCCGGCAAATCCGGCAACAGCTCGTTGCGTTTGGGCGAGGTGACGCCGATGCCGCGCAGCGTGCCGCCCTGCATCTGCGGGATCGCGACCGAGAAATCGCCGAAGGTCAGATCGATGACGCCTGCCATCACGTCGGTCATGGCCAGCGGCACGCCGCGATAGGAGGCCGCGACCAGCGATATGCCGCCGCGCGACTGCAGCTGCGCCACCGAGATCTGCGAGGCGCCCGAGCCGTAGCCGCCGGTCAGGTTCTTGTGCGCGCGGGTATAGGCGAGGAACTGGGTCAGGTCCTTGGCCGGGAAATCCGGCTTGACCAGCAGCACCATCGCGGTCGTGGTGGTGCGAATGATCGGCGCGAAATCCTTGGCCGGATCGTAGCCGGGGTTCTTCAGCGTGGCGACGTTGCTCGCCTGCGTGGTGTTGGTCCCCATCAACAGCGTGTAGCCGTCGGGCGGGGCATGGGCGACTTCGGCGGCGCCGATGCTGCCGAGTGCGCCGGCGCGATTCTCGATCACGACCGGCTGGCCGAACGCATCCTGCAGGTGCTTGCCGACCAGGCGGGCGACCTGGTCGGGGCCCGCGCCGCCGGGAAACGGCACGATGATCTTGATCTGCCGCGTGGGATAGGCGTCGTCGGCCGCGAGGGCCGGCGGCATCGCGAGCGCCAGCCAGCACAGGCCAAGCAGCCATCCCGACAGCGACCTCATTGGCGTTCTCCCCCGAGCGACGTTCGAAATTTATACGGACAAAGTTCCGTCGAAAGGCAAGCCAATGCAGTATTTGTCGTGCCACTGCCGGTTGAGGATGTGTCGATTTATCCGTATAAATCGGGATAAAGTTGCAATGCGAGGCTGTCATGGCGGATACCAGGGATCTCTACGCGCGAGGGCTGAAGCGTCGCAAGAAGATGTTCGGCGACGCGGACGTGGAGAAGCGGATGGCGGCCGCCGGCGAGTTCGGGGCGCCGCTGCAGAACATCATCAACGCCTATGTCTATGGCGACATCTGGGAGCGCGACGGCCTCACCGATGCGACCCGCAGCCTGGTGATGCTCGCGATCACGGCCGCCAGCAATCGCCCGGCGGAGTTTCGCGTGCATGCCAAGGGCGCGCTGGCGAACGGCTGCACGGCAGCGCAGGTGCAGGACGTGCTGCTGCTGATTGCGATGTATTGCGGCATTCCGGCCGCGATCGAACCTCATCAGATCGCCGCGGAGATTTTCGGCAAGGGCGACCCGCGACCTTAAGGGCGCGCCAGCAGTGCCTGCTCCTCCGGCGTGATAGCGGCGATCTTGTCGGCCGGGATCGTCGCGGGAAGATTGTCCGGCGCATATTTGGCCGGCTGGCCGAACATCAGGCACGATGCTGCGTTGCGCCTGTCGATCACGCTCCAGTGCACCTTTTCGTTGACGTGCTCCTCGTCGGAGTTCGCGGTGTTGAAAAAGAAGCCGTGCTCGATCGCGTCCGGCGACAGGATGACGCGGCCATGCGGGAAGGTCTGGTCGATCCACCAGCCCTTGGCGGAATCCTCGATGTTGCCCGTCGGGTTCGGCTTCGGTCACCGCCTTTACCCGCGCCACGTCGAACTCCAGGCCGGTGAGCGCCTGCAAGCGCGCGATCATCCAGATCAGCGCCTGATCGGAAAGCCCGGCGTCGAGATAGCCGCCGCCGATATTGCAATGGACGCCGGCAAACCAGGTCTGCTCGACATGGGTTGTCGGCGGCTTGGCCTTGGGCGCGGTCCAGAACGTCGGCACGAAGGGCCGCCGCCGCTCGTCGACCGCCACCGCATGCAGGCCGATATCGATATGCCCGCCGATCTCGGTGTCGTGGAAACCGAGGAAGGCCAGCGTGAAATAGCGGCCGAGCGCGGCAAGGCCGATGCCGGCCGGCACGCCGTAGGACCCGACGGTGTCGAACACGCCGACGCATTTGATGCGCGGTTTGGGATCGACGGTGCTTTCCGCCGCGACCTTGTTGAAGGCGTCGATCGTCTTCTGGTCGCCCGAGCCGGCGGCCTTCTTGCCCTGGCGAATGTCGGGGTCGACGCGAAAATTGCTCCACATCGCATCGAAAATGGCGTCGAGCTTTCCCGGGTCGGCGGAGGTCTGGATTCCGGAGGCGCCGATCAGGCCGGCGAGCGCACGCGCGGCATAGGCGCCGCGGGAAAACCCGAGAATGTAGATTTCGTCGCCGCGCGCATAGTTCTCGGCGATGTGCCGATAGGCCTCCTGGACGATCTTCCGCAGGCCGATGCCGATGGCCCCGCCGAGCGCGTGCTTCAGGAAGTCGGGGTCGCTGCCGACGCCTTCGTGATAGAAGGCGATCTGCCTGGTGCCGTCGGCGGCCTTGGGCTTGATCAGGGGCGCGCCGGCCTTCGCATAGTTCGGATCGAGCTTGGCAATGTTGGTGTCGTTGCCCTTGCCCTCTTCGTTCCAGGTGCCGTCGATCAGGCTGACGATGCGCTTCATGCGATCACCTCGGCAGGGAGCGATGCACGTTTGAATTGAATGGAAAATCTTGATCTGACGAATGGCATTGCTATATCGGATTTTTGACCGTTTCCAGACTTCTCGCGAGCGAACCACCGATGACTGTCGATACCGCCCCCGTCACCCAGCCGTTCCAGGCCGAGGTTTCCGAGCTTTTGAACCTGATGGTGCATTCGGTCTATTCCGAGACCGACATCTTCCTGCGCGAACTGATCTCGAACGCGTCGGATGCCTGCGACAAGCTGCGCTATGAGGCGATCGCGAAGCCGGAACTGCTCGGCGACGGCGAGCGCGCCGAAGATCCGCATCGCCGCGAACAAGGCGGCGGGCACGCTGACGGTCGCCGACACCGGCATCGGCATGGACCGGCAGGAGCTGATCGACAATCTCGGCACCATCGCGCGCTCCGGCACCAAGGCCTTCGTGGCGAAGCTCGCCGAGGCCAAGGACGGCACCGGCCTGATCGGCCAGTTCGGCGTCGGCTTCTATTCCGCCTTCATGGTGGCCGATCGCATCGCCGTCACCAGCCGCCGCGCCGGCTCGAGCGAGGTCTGGACCTGGTCGTCGTCGGGCGGCGCCGGCTTCGAGGTCGCGCCGGCCGCCGAGGCGGACGCCGGGCGGGTGGCGCGCGGCACCGAGATCGTGCTGCATCTGAAGGACGACGCGAAGAAATATCTCGAGACTTACGAGATCGAGCGCATCGTCGGCGCCTATTCCGACAACATCCAGTTTCCGATCGAGCTCGTTCCCGAAGAGGGCGAGCCGCGCCAGATCAATTCGGCGAGCGCGCTGTGGCAGCGGCCGAAATCCGAGCTCAAGCCGCGAGGACTACGCGCAGGCCTACAAGTCGATCGCGAATGCCTTCGACGAGCCGGCGATGACGCTGCACTACCGCGCCGAGGGACGCTACTCCTACGCCGTGCTGCTGTTTGCGCCCTCGGCCAAGCCGTTCGACCTGTTCGAGCCGGCGCGCAAGGGCAAGGTCAAGCTCTATGTGCGGCGCGTCTTCATCACCGACGATGCCGACCTGCTGCCGGCCTATCTGCGCTTCATCCGCGGCGTGATCGACAGCGAGGACCTGCCGCTCAACATCTCGCGCGAGATGCTGCAGAACAATCCGCAGCTGGCGCAGATCAGGAAGGCGGTCGCGACCCGCGTCATCTCCGAGCTGGAGCAGCTCGGCGAGAAGGAGCCGGAGAATTTCAACAAGATCTGGGATGCCTTCGGCGCCGTGATCAAGGAAGGCATCTATGAGGATTTCGAGCGGCGCGAGAAGCTGCTCGCGCTGTCGCGCTTCACCACGACATCGGGCGAGCGGCGCTCGCTCAAGCAATATGTCGCCGACCTCAAGCCGAACCAGACCGAAATCTATTTCCTGGTCGGCGACAGCATCGAGCGGCTGAAATCCAATCCGCGGCTCGAGGCGGCGGCCGCGCGCGGCATCGAGGTGTTGCTGCTCACCGATGCCGTCGATGCGTTCTGGACCTCGGCGCGGCTCGACTTCGAGGGCAAGCCGCTGAAGTCGCTGAGCCAGGGCGATCTCAATTTCGACCTGATCCCGCTCACCGAGGACAACAAGGAGAAGGACAAGGACGAGAAGCCCGCCGCCGACGAGGCCTCGACGATCGCGGTCATCAAGGCCAGCCTCGGCGACCGCGTCACCGACGTGAAGGCCTCGACCCGGCTCACCACCAGCGCCTCATGCCTCGTCGCCGGCAGCCAGGGCCCCGACCGCGAGCTGGAGCGCATCCTGTCGCAGCAGGGCGCGCGGGCGCGCGCTCGAAGCCGATCCTCGAGATCAATCTGCGGCATCCGCTGGTGGCGGCGATCGCAGGCGCGGGCAGCGACAAGGCGAAGTCGGACGACCTGTCGCTGCTGCTGCTCGAGCAGGCGCAGATCCTCGACGGCGAATTGCCGGACGATCCCGCGGCCTTCACCGCGCGGCTGAACCGGCTGGTGCTGCAGGGAACGTAGCCTTGACCTGAACGAATTACTCGGCCGCGTGCTTGATCTCCTCGAGATCGGCTTGCGTCTCCTCGCGCTTCTTGCTGCTGGTCCAGCGCGAGATCGCGTTCGAGAGGTTGTCGAGATAGAGATAGACCACCGGCGTGGTGAACAGCGTCAGCATCTGGCTGACCACGAGGCCGCCGACCATGGAATAGCCGAGCGGCTGGCGGATTTCGGCGCCGGTGCCGGTGCCGAGCATCAACGGCACGCCGCCGAGCAGTGCCGCCATCGTCGTCATCATGATCGGGCGGAAGCGCAGGATCGCGGCCTTGCGGATCGACTCCTTCGGCGTCAGATGCTCCTCGCGCTCGGCGACGATGGCGAAGTCGACCATCATGATGCCGTTCTTCTTGACGATGCCGATCAGCAGGATGATGCCGATCAAGGCAATCAGGCTGAAATCGAATCCGAACGCCATCAGGATCGCGAGCGCGCCGACGCCGGCCGACGGCAGCGTCGAGAGAATGGTGAGCGGGTGGATGTAGCTCTCATAGAGGATGCCGAGGATCAGATAGACCACGACCAGCGCCGCGAGGATCAACAGCGGCACGGTGCCGAGCGATTGCTGGAACGCCTGCGCGGTGCCCTGGAAGCTCGAGCTCAGCGTCGCCGGCGCGCCCATCGTCGCCATCGCCGCCTGCACCGCGCCGGTCGCCTGCCCGAGCGCGACGCCCTGGCCGAGGTTGAAGCTGATCGTCACCGCGGGGAACTGGCCCTGATGGGCGATGGCGAGCGGCCGCACCGGCACGTTGGTCCACTTGCAGAACACCGAGAGCGGCACCTGCTCGCCGGTCGTCGGCGACGTGACATAGATCTTGTTCAGCGTGTCGATGCTGCCCTGCAGCTCGGGCAGGATCTCCATGACGACGTGATAGCTGTTGAGCTGGGTGAAATATTGCGTGACCTGGCGCTGGCCGAAGGCGTCGTAGAGCGTGTCGTCGATCAGCTGCGGCTGGATGCCGTAGCGCGACGCGGTGTCGCGGTCGATGGTCGAGCTGCAGCGTCGTTCCCTCGGTCTGCTGGTCGGTGGCGACGTCGCGCAGCTGCGGCAGCGTCTTCATCTTCTCGAGGATCTTCGGCGCCCATTCGTTCAGCTCGGCAAGATTGGCGTCCTGCAGCGTGAACTCGAACTGGGTGCGGGTGGCGCGGCCGCCGAGCCGGACGTCCTGCGAGGCCTGCATGTAGAGCTTGGCGCCCTCGACCTTCTCGAGCTTCGGCCGCAGCCGCGCGATGATCTGCTGCGCGTTGGCGTCGCGCTCGTCGTGCGGCTTCAGCGTGATGTACATGCGCCCCGAATTGAGCGCGGTGCCGCCGCCGCCGATGAACATGGCGATGCTGTCGACGGCCGGATCGGCCTGGACGATCGCGCTGAGCTCCTCCTGGTGCTTCTTCATGGCCTCGAAGGAGATGTCCTGCGACGCCTCCGACACGCGCGGTCAGAAAGCCGTTGTCCTGCTGCGGGAAGAATCCCTTCGGGATGATGGTGAAGAGATAGACGGAGAGCGCCGACCGTGCAGAAGAAGATGAAAAGCGTGGTTCGCTTCCAGTCCAGCGCGTGATCGAGCCCGCGCTCATAGGCGTGCAGCATCCGGTCGAACAGCCGCTCGCTCCACTGATAGAACCGCCCGTGCCTGGTCTCGTGATGCGCGCGCAGGAAGCGCGAGGCCATCATCGGCGTCAGCGTCAGCGAGACCATCATCGAGACGAAGATGGTCATCGCCAGCACGACCGCGAATTCGCGGAACAGGCGGCCGATCACGCCGCCCATCAGCAGCAGCGGGATCAGCACCGCCACCAGCGAGATGCTGATCGAGACGATGGTGAAGCCGATTTCGCTTGGCGCCCTTGAAGGCGGCGGCCAGCGGCCGCTCGCCATGCTCGACATAGCGCGTGATGTTCTCCAGCATCACGATGGCGTCGTCGACCACGAAGCCGACCGCGATCGTCAGCGCCATCAGCGACAGATTGTCGAGCGTGTAGCCGACCACCCACATCAGGGCGCAGGCGCCGAGCAGCGCGAGCGGCACCGTGACCGCCGGAATGACGGTCGCCCAGAAGCTGCGCAGGAAGACGAAGATCACCATGATGACCAGGAAGATCGTGATCAGCAGCGTGATCTGCACGTCCTCGACCGCCGCGCGGATGGTCAGCGTGCGGTCGCTGATGATCTTGATCTTGATGGCGGGCGGAATCGCCGCGATCAGGCGCGGCAACTGCGCCTTGATCTTGTTGACGGTCTCGATGACGTTGGCGCCGGGCTGCTTGAAGATGACGAGGAAGACGCCGCGCTTGCCGTCGGCCCAGGCGGCCTGCTTCATGTCCTCCGGCGCCGCGACGGCCCGGCCGATGTCCTTGATGCGCAGCGGTCCGCCGTTGCGATAGGCGATGATGACGTCGTTCCACTTGTCGGCGTCGAGCAACTGGTCGTTGGCGTAGATCGTGTAGGCGCGCTTCGGCCCGTCGATATTGCCCTTCGGGCTGTCGACCGTGGTGATCGCGATCTGGCTGCGGATGTCCTCCAGCGACAGGCCCTTGGCGACGAGCTTGGCCGGATCGATCTGAACCCGGATCGAGGGCTTCTGCTGGCCGCCGATGAAGACCTGGGCGACGCCGGCAATCTGGCTGATCTGCTGGCCGAGCTGGACGTCGATCGCGTCGCTCAGCCGGATCAGCGGCACGGTGTCCGAGGTCGCCGACAGCAGCAGGATCGGCGAGTCCGCCGGATTGACCTTGCGATAGGTCGGCGGCGAGGGAAGGTTCTTCGGCAACTGGCCGCTGGCGGCGTTGATCGCGCCCTGGATGTCGTTGGCGGCGCCGTCGATGTTGCGGTTGAGGTCGAACTGGATCGTGACCGCGGTCGAGCCGAGCGAACTGGTCGAGGTCATCTGCGCGATGCCGGGAATCTGCGCAAGCTGCCGCTCCAGCGGCTGGGCCACCGAGGAGGCCATGGTTTCCGGGCTGGCGCCGGGCAGCGACGCGTTGACCTGGATGGTCGGGAAATCGACCTGCGGCAGCGGCGCGACCGGCAGCAGCGGATAGGAGACGAGGCCGACGAACAGGATGCCCGCCATCAACAGCGAGGTGCCGATCGGGTATCGGATAAACGGCGACGAAATGCTTTCGTTCATGCCCACAACCGGCGAAGGCTTGGCGCATCTTGTCCCGAAGAGCGGGATCCGCGCTCATGCGGAGCGCGGGCGTGCGTTTCCTCAAATTTGTCAGGCGGATGTCCGGAGAACGGAGTCCGTGCCGCCCGTTGGCGCGCAGCATAGCGATTCCCGGAGTCGTTGCGAACGGAAAGGGCGGCATGCTCATTCGACCTTCGTCCTATCGACGCCGCATCCGGTGGCGGCGCGCCGATCCGGCGCCGCTAGACGCCGAGATAGCGCTGCAGAATCTCCGGCTGCGCCTTGATTTCCTGCGCCGGCCCTTCGTGCACGATGTGACCGTTGTTGATGATGTAGATGCGCTGCGCCAGCGCCAGCGTCGCGGCCAGATTCTGCTCGACCAGCACGATGGTCTGGCCGGCGGCGGCGAGATCGCGGCAGACCTTCATGAGGTCGCGCACGATGATCGGCGCGAGTCCCTCGAACGGCTCGTCGAGCAGCAGGATCTTGGGATCGCGCACCAGCGCGCGCGCGATCGCCAGCATCTGCTGCTCGCCGCCGGACAGATCGGTGCCGCGGTTGCCGCGCCGCTCCTTCAGCCGCGGAAACATCTCGTAGATGCGCTCCGAGCGGCCAGCGCTTCGAGGCGGTGAGGCCGGCGATGACGAGGTTCTCCTCGACATTGAGGCTGCCGAAAATCCGCCGGTCCTCGTGGACCAGCTGCATGCCGGCCCGCGCGATGGTGTGGCTCTTGCGGCCGGCAAGATCGACGCCGTCGAGCCGCACCGCGCCGGTGCGCGGCGTCACCACGCCCATCAGGCTCTTGAGCGTCGTGCTCTTGCCGGCGCCGTTGCGGCCGAGCAGCGCCACCACCTCGTTGCGCGCGACGCGCAGCGAGACGTCGAACAGGATGTGGGAATCCCCGTAATAGGAATTCAGGCCCTCGATCTCGAGCAGGTTCATGGATCGATCACTCCATGGACGCCGCCGAGATAGGCTTCCTGCACGGCGGCGCTCTTCTTGATCTCGTCCGGCGTGCCTTCGACGAGCACGCGGCCTTCCTGCAGCACGGTGACGCGCTCGGCGAGCTCGAACAGCGCGTCCATGTCGTGATCGATCACGATCATGGTGCGGTCGCGGCTGATCGATTTCAGCAGGCTGACCGTCTCGACGCGCTCGCGCGGGCTCATGCCGGCCAGCGGCTCGTCGAGCAGCAGCAGGCTCGGCGAGGTCGCCAGCGCAAGCCCGATCTCGAGCCGGCGCTTCTCGCCATAGGCGAGCTCCGACACCGGCGTGTCCGGCCGCGAGGTCAGATTGACCAGCTTGAGCGTGTGCTCGACCTGTTCGTCGAGGCCCGCGATGCCGCCGAGCGAGGAAAACATGTCGAGCCGGAATTTTCCGCGCAGCTGCGCCAGCGCGGCGATGACGATGTTCTCGCGCACGGTGAGCCCGCTGAACAGCTGGTTGACCTGGTAGCTCTTGGTCAGGCCGAGCTGGCACACGTCGGTGACGTTCATGCCGGTGATGTCGCGCCCCTCGAACACGATGCTGCCGGAGGTCGGCGCGATCTCGCAGGTCAGCATCTTGAAGAAGGTCGACTTGCCGGCGCCGTTGGGTCCGATGATGCCGCGCAGCTCGCCCTTGTTGACGGTGAAATCGATGTCGCTGTTGGCGACGAGGCCGCCATAGCGCTTGGTCAGGCCGGTCGCGCGCAGGATCGGTCCGGAGCAGTTGCCGCGCGCCGGCGCGGCGAGCCGGCGCCGGGATGGGAGCCGATTGCCTGGCGAGTTCGGCTTCGGCCGCCTTCTGCTCCGCTTCCGCGGTCAGACCCGACGGCGCCTCTTCGACGGGCGCCTTGGCGCGCTTGCCGGTGAGATAGCCGTAGAGATCGACAAGCCCGCCGACGATGCCGCCGCGCAGGAAGCAGACCAGCAGCACGAAGACGACGCCGAGCACGAGCTTCCATGCCGCGCCGAGGCCGAGCGTCGCCTGCAGGAAGTCCTGCAGCAGCAGCCAGACGGCGGCGCCGACCAGCGGTCCGAACAGCGTGCCGCGGCCGCCGATCGCGGTCTGCATCACGAGCTGGCCGGAGGTGTCGAACATGAAGGCGTCCGGCGGCATGAAGGCCTGCAGCACGCCGAGCAGGCCGCCGGCAAAGCCGGCATAGGCGGCGGCGATCACGAAGGCGGTGAGCTTGTAGCCGTGGATGTTGTGGCCGACCGCGGTGGCGCGCAGCGGATTGTCGCGGATCGCGCTCAGGATCGCGCCGACCGGCGAGCGCACGATGCGCAGCGCGATCACGATGCCGATGAAATAGCACAGCGCGATGAACTGGTAGAGCGACCAGCCATTGGTGAAGTTCAGCGTGGTGAAGCCGAGATTGAAGCTCGGCGTCGGCACGCCCGGCAGCCCGTTCTCGCCGCCGGTGTAGTCCGACAGCGGATTGAACTCGACGAAGAAGAACACTTCGGCGATCGCAACCGTGATCATGGCGAAGTAGATGCCGGTGCGCCGGAGCGCGATCAGGCCGATCAGATAGCCGGTGGCGGCGGCGGCGATCATGCCGATGATCAGGCGCCGCCCACGTTGCTGAAGCCGGTGCGGGTCAGCAGATAGGCGGCGACGAAGCCGCCGGTGCCGTAAAACGCCGACTGGCCGAACGACAACAGTCCGGTGAAGCCGAACAGGATGTCGAAGCCGAGGCCGAACAGGCCCCAGACCAGGATGCGGTTCACGGTGTTCGGCGCGAAGCCGAGATGCGGGAGGATGAACGGGCGACGCGATCAGCGCGATGGCGGTCAGCGTCTCGATCAGGAAAGGGCGTTGCTTGAGCATCGCTCTACTCGCGGCCCTGCACGCCGAGCAGGCCGTGCGGCCGCAGCACCAGCACGAGCGTCATCGCCGCAAACAGCATCACATAGGCGTAGCCGGGGTTGACCATCGAGGTGACGCTGATGATCTCGCCCGCGATCAGGCCGCCGAGGATCGCGCCCGGGAACGAGCCGACGCCGCCGATCACCACCACCACGAAGGTCTCGACCAGGATGTCGTCGCCGATGCCGGGCGTCAGCGACACCACCGGCGCGTTGACGATGCCGGCGAACCCGGCCGCCATCGCGCCGATGCCGAACACGACCATGAAGACGCGGTAGACGTTGATGCCGAGCGAATCCACCATCACCGAATCCTCGATGCCGGCGCGCACGATCATGCCGAGCCGGGTGCGGTAGAGGATCAGGAACAGCGCGCCGAGCGCGACCGCGACGATGCCGACCACGGCGAGGCGATAGGTCGGGTAGAACATGAAGCCGAGATTGGTGATGCCCTGGAACAGCGGCGGCGGCGGCACGATCAGCGAATTGCTGGAGAAGATCAGGCGCACGATCTCGACGAAGCAGATGCCGAGCCCGAAGGTGACGAGCAGCTGGTCCTCATGCGGGCGGTGATAGAAGTGGCGGATGATGACGCGCTCCATCACCACGCCGAGCAGCATCACGAACAGCGATCCGGCGATGACCGCCACGATGAACGAGCCGGTGTACTGGAAGGCGACGTAGCCGGCGTAGCCGCCGATCATGAACATCGCGCCATGCGCGAGGTTCAGCACGCCGAGCGTGCCGTAGATGATGGTCAGGCCGGAGCTGATCAGCGCGAGCAGCGCACCCAGCGCCAGCCCGTTGAAGAGCTGAGAAATGAAATTCGGCCAACTGATCATGAAAAGCAGTCACGTCCTGACTTCGCGGATTGTGCCAGACAAAAAACTGACGCCGCGGCAGGTTTGTTCCTGCCGGCGGCGTCAGGGCTCAGAGTTGGCTCAAGTGTATCCGCCGAGGTTGCAGCCGAACGCGTCGGGCTTCTGCATCAAGCCCTCGCCGGGGACGATCTCGACGACGTCGTAATAGTCCTCCTTGTTCTTCATGTCCTTTTCCATCTTGCCCTTGACGATGATGACAGGACGGACGCACTGGTGATCCTCGGGGCGATAGTGCACGTCGCCGACCAGCGAGGGCAGGGTTTCGCCCTTCTCCCAGGTCTTGATGACGTCCGGCGGATAGAAGCTGCCGGTTTCCTCGACCATGTGGGCCCAGTGCGCGAAGCTGATATAGGCAGTTGGCCGCGCCCCATTCCGGCTTGTAGCCGTACTTCTTGCTGAAGGCGTCGTTGAACATCTTGGCGAGCGGATACTTGTCCTCGATGGTCCACCAGTAGTCGGTGGCGGCGATAGACGCCCTGCATCAGGCCGCCGGTGTCGCGCGCGATGAACGGAATCTGGTAGGGGACGACCAGCTTCATCTTGTCCAGCACGCCGAACTGCTTGGCCTGCTGGGTCGACAGCACGGCGTCGTGGCCCCAGTTGACGTTGATCAGCACGTCGGCGCCGGAGTTGGCGACGTTGAGCAGATATGACGAGTAGTCGGGCGCGCCGAGCGGCGCGACCTGGTTGGTCGCGGTGGTCCATCCTGCGGTCGCAAGATAGTCCTGCATCGATTTGGTGACGGTGTGGCCGTAGGTGTAGTCCGGCGTCAGGTAGGCGGCCTTCTTGCCCTTGCCGAAGTTCTTCACCACGATCGGGCCGATCGCGGCGGCCGCGGTCTGGCCGTAGAAATCCTGGCGGAAGCCGTAGCGGACGCAGTCCTTGCCGGTGGTGTCGTTGGAGCCGGAGATGCCGGCGACGTAGAGCACCTTCTCGCGCTGCGCGAGCTTGTTGAGCGCCACCGCGACCGCGCTCGAGGTCGATCCGGTCATCAGCACCGCCTTGTTCTCGGTGATGAAGCGCTGCTCGGCCTGCACCGCCTCGTTCGGCTTGGCGGCGGAGTCGGCGACGCCGATCTTCACTTCCTTGCCGAGCACGCCCTTGCTGGTCTTGGGCGAGATCTTCTTGATCAGCTCATTGCCGCTGTTGATGTGCTCGACCGCGAGCTCCCAGCCCTTCAGTTCGTCCTCGCCCTGCACGGCGTAGGTGCCGGTGCGCGGCACCGCGATGCCGATGAACACGGATGAGCCGGACGACCCGGCGGGCCAGGTGCCGATCGCCGGCTTGTCCTCGGCGAACGCCATCGGCGTCAGGCCGGGAAGCATGGAACTGCCGGCGAGGCCTGCTGCGGTCTGCAGCAGACCGCGACGGGACAGCCTGAAGCGGGAATTGAAATTCGTATCCTTCATTTCGACGTCCTCCCGAAGATATTGTGATGTGTCGGTTCCGGACTGCAGCAGTCCGGATTTAGCGCATCAGTGAACGCCGCCGCCCGGTCAGCGGGCGGCCCGGTGCGTTACGCGCTTGCATATATCATATCGTTTCACGATATAACCGGCTGTCAATTTGATCTTTGGTCGAAGATGGCGGCAAATTCACCTAGGTGTATCGTAGAACGATATATATGGGGAATGCCGCCGACCCGGAACTAGCGATGCCTGCTGATGACGGAGCCGTCCGTGACGGCGCGCCCGAAATGGCGATGCCGAGCGAGGACGTTGTCCCGGTAACGATCGTCAATACCTGCTTCGGTCTGGCGCAAATCGTGCCGGCCCAGGGCGAGACGCCGGCTGCCCCGGGCGAAAGCGCGGATGAACCGCTGAGCGGGCGCGCCATCAACGTCCTCAAAATGCTCGCCGACGAGATCATGGGCGAGGTCCCACCGTCGCGACGATTGGGTGCCGTCCGAGGCCCTGCTGCGCAGGATCACGGTGGAGCGGCTGTCGATTGCGCGCAATTGCGGGCCGCGAACCACCGATGAAATCATCCGCTGGGCCGAGGCGCGCGGGGTGACGATCCAGCCGCTGTTTCACGCCGGCAAGTCGCTGTCCGAGACATGGCGAGACCTGAGCGCGCGATTTGCCGCGGGCGATTTGACCAAGGCGGAGCTTGCCGGGGCATTGGAAAAATCGGTGCGCCGCAAGAGCACCAAGATACCCGTCGCGGTTCAGCAAATCCTGCTGAAGTACCTGAGCCGGCTTGGCGACGATTTCAGGCGTGGTTGATCTCGCGATGGCGTGGGCAGCGGTCCACAGATATTGCGTCCTTGCTTGTGGCGGCTTGCGGAGCTTGATGCCAACGTCGACGCAGCAAGCGGTACCGGATCGACAATGGCTTCTCGAAGCGGAAAAAAGCGGCCCCGCAAAGCGGCAGCGGCCAGGCGCGGCGGCGGTGGACTACGAGACCCTGGCGCGGTTTCGTTACGAACTGCGCCAATTCCTCGCATTCAGCGAGATCGAGGCCAACCGTTCGGGCCTGTCGGCCCAGCAATATCAGGCGCTGATGGCCATCAGAGGCTTCTCCACCCGTGAGCCGGTGTCGATCGGCGATCTGGCAAGGTACATGCTCATTCGGCATCACACCGCGGTCGAACTCGTGGACCGCATGGTCAAGCTGAAGATCATCAGCCGCCGCACCGATCCCTCCGACGGCCGCCGTGTGTTGCTGGAGCTGACAGCCGAGGGGGAGCGCCGCCTGCGGCGCCTTTACCAAATTCACGTCCACGAGCTTCGCACCATGGGGCCGACGTTAACGAAGATGCTGAAATTGTTCCGTCGGCTGTGAGGGTGCGACCGCGGCTTTTACCGTGCCGGTTAACCCCCGGTCAGGCCAATCCGATTATGAGAGAGGCCATGACCACCGGCCTGATCGATCGCCCGACCGAAAGCCCGCCGCGAAAACCCTCGGCCGCCAAGACCTGGCTGAAGGCGATCGAGCTGACCTCGCGCATCGAGGCCGAGCCGTCGCGGCTGTTCGCCGATGTGGTGGAGGACTGGGCGGCGCGCCAGCCGGACCGGCCGGCGCTGGTCTCCGATGCGCGAGACGCTGAGCTATCGCGCGCTTGCCGAACGCATCAATCGCTATGCGCGCTGGGCGCTGTCGATTGGAATCAGGCGCGGCGACACCGTGTGCCTGATCATGCCGACGCGTCCCGACTATGTCGCGGCCTGGCTCGGCATCGGCAAGGTCGGCGGCGTGGTGGCGCTGATCAACACCAAGCTCGTGGGGCAGTCGCTGGCGCATTGCGTCAATGTCGCGCGCGCCGACCACATCATCCTGGCGAGCGAGCTTGCCGATGTGTTCGCGACCGCGCGGCCGCTGCTCGAGCGCGCGCCGAAGATCTGGAGCGATGAGGATATCGATGCCGCGCTCGCGAAGCTCGACGGCGATCCGTTGTCGCCGGCCGAGCGCCGCGACGTCACCATCAACGACCGCGCGCTTCTGATCTATACCTCGGGCACCACGGGCCTGCCCAAGGCCGCGAGCATCAGCCATCGCCGCATTCTCAACTGGGGCGGCTGGTTCGCAGGCCTCACCGGCGCGTCGCCTGACGATCGCCTCTACAACTGCCTGCCGGTCCATCATTCCGTCGGCGGCGTCGTCGCGCCCTGCAGCATGCTGTTTGCCGGCGCATCCGTCGCGCTCGCCGAAAAATTCTCGGCCACGCAATTTCTGGCAGGACGTCGCGCGCTTCGATTGCACGCTGTTCCAGTATATCGGCGAGCTCTGCCGCTATCTGCTGAAAGCGCCGGCATCGGAGTTCGAACGCCAGCATCGGCTGCGGCTCGCCTGCGGCAACGGTCTGCGCGGCGACATCTGGGAGGAATTCCAGGCGCGGTTTGCGATCCCGCAGATTCTCGAATTCTATGCGGCGACCGAGGGCAATTTCTCGCTCTACAATGTCGAAGGCAAGGTCGGCGCGATCGGCCGCATTCCCGCGTTGCTCGCGCATCGCTTTCCGGCGGCGATCGTCAAGGTCGATCCCGATAGCGGCACGCCCCTACGCGGCGACGACGGTCTTTGCATTGTCTGCGCGCGCAATGACGCCGGGGAAGCGATCGGACGCATCGGCACGGCGGACGAGGGCGGCGGCCGTTTCGAGGGCTATACCGACACCGCCGAGACCGAGAAGAAGATCCTGCGCGACGTGTTCGCCAGGGGCGACGCCTGGTTCCGCACCGGCGACCTGATGCGGCTGGACGAACAGGGCTTCTTCCATTTCGTCGACCGGATCGGCGACACTTTTCGCTGGAAGGGCGAGAACGTCGCGACCGGCGAGGTCAATGACGCGATCCGCGAATGCGAGGGCGTGCTCGATGCCACCACCTATGGCGTCGAGGTCGCCGGCCATGACGGTCGCGCCGGCATGGCGGCGATCGTCATTGGCGATGATTTCGATCTCGCGGCCTTCGCCGATCATCTCGCCGCGCGGTTGCCGGCCTATGCGCAACCGCTGTTCCTGCGCATCAGCGCGAGCCTCGATGCCACCGAGACCTTCAAGCAGAAGAAGCAACAGCTCGCGCGCGAGGGATTTGATCCCGCTGTCGTGACCGATCCGCTCTATTTCCGCGATCCCGCGTCGGGCGCCTACCGGCCGCTTCAGGCCGCCGATCATGCGCGCATCGTGAACGGCGCGATCAGAATCTAAAAGTTTAAGAAATCTTTCCGCGAACATTCGAATCTTCGATGTTCCAGCAAGCGCGGTGTTTACCAACGGCGGCAAAGTTTCCGTTCCCTTGCTGCGTTATTTCACATTTGCGCCGTATGATGCGACCCGACGATTTTTGGAAAAAGCGAGCCATCCCATGTCGACGAAATTAAGGATCATTGCGGCGATGAAAGAGATCGCCGCCGAGCAGAAGGTCAATCTGCCGCCGCTCACCGACGACCTTTCGCTGCACGAAACCGGATTCGACTCGCTCGCCTTCGCGATCCTGGTCGCGCGGCTCGAGGACGATCTCGGTATCGATCCGTTTACCATCTCGGAGGACGCGGCGTTCCCGCTGACGGTCGGCGATTTCGTCCGGGCCTACGAAAATGTCCCCGCGTGAGGTTTTCGCGCTCCGCGACTATCTGAGCCCGGAGCTGAAGGGCCGCGTCATCTGCGATGCGCGGCACAGCGTCTCGCTGACCGATATCCTGTCGCAGACCTGCCTCGACGCTTGCCGCAGCAAGCTGTCGGGACGCTCGGTGCTGCTGTCGATGTCGGGACAGTTGCTGTCGGGCCTTGCGATGATCGAAATCGACGGCATCGCCCGTCGCATGCTGCTGTGCCCGCCCGATCTCAATCCCGATCATCTCAACGCGCTGATCTCCGATGCCGAGATCGACACCGTCGTCACCGACCAGCCGGAGCGATGGGCCGACAAGAACATTCCGCTGGTCGTGACCGCGGGCCTGCCGGTGACGCCGGCACGGCCGACGCAGACCGAGCGCGCCACCGAATGGCTGATGCTGACCTCGGGCACCTCGGGCGTGCCGAAGATCGTCGGCCATACGCTGGAAGGCCTTTCCGGCGCGATCGTCGCCGAAGGCCCCGCGCGGGGCACGCCGCCGGTGTGGGCGACCTTCTATGACATCCGCCGCTACGGCGGGCTTGCAGATTTTCCTCCGCGCCATCATCGGCGGCGGCTCGATGGTGCTGTCCGACTCTCGCGAAGTGCTTGCCGACCATGTCGCGCGGCTGCACGCGCGCGGCGTCACCCATATTTCCGGCACGCCGTCGCATTGGCGCAAGCTTCTGATGAGCGGCTCGGCGGCAAGCTTCACGCCGCGCTACGTGCGTCTCTCCGGCGAGATCGCCGACCAGGCCGTGCTCGACGGATTGGCGCAGGCGTTTCCGAATGCGTCCGTCGGCCATGCCTATGCCTCGACCGAGGCCGGCGTCGGCTTTGCCGTCAACGACGGCCGCGAGGGCTTTCCGGCAAGCCTGTGTGGGGCGAACCGCGACGGCGTCGAGATGAAGGTGGTCGACGGCTCGCTGCGGATTCGCTCGAAGCGCGCGGCGCATGCCTATGTCGGCAAGGCTGCGGCCGCGCTGACCGACGCGGACGGTTTTGTCGATACCGGTGACATGGTCGAACTGCGCGGCGATCGCTACTATTTCGTCGGCCGTCGCGGTGGCATCATCAATATCGGCGGCTTGAAGGTCCATCCCGAGGAGATCGAGGCCGTCATCAACCGTCACGCTTCGGTCAGGATGTCGCGCGCCAAATCACGCCGCAGTCCGATCACCGGCGCGATCGTGGTCGCCGACGTGATCCTCGTTGCCGGCAGCGCCGATCGCGCAAAGGACATCCGCGACGAGATCCTGTCCGATTGCCGCGCGTCGCTGGCCACGCACAAGGTGCCCGCGGTGATCCGCTTCGTCGACGCGCTCGACGTGACGCCGGCGGGCAAGCTCGCGCGCTCCGATGCGTAACGTTCTCGTCACCGGCGGCAGCCGCGGCATTGGCCTTGCGATTTCGCGCAAGCTCGCCGCTTCCGGCTTCAATGTCATCGCGGTCGCGCGGCGCGAGAGTGACGAATTGCGTGCGGCAATAACGGAGGCGAAGCAGGACAATCTGCATTTCCGCGCTGCGATCTCAGCGCGATCGACGCGATCCCAACCTTCGTCAAGAGCGTACGCGACGAGTTCGGCGCGATCTACGGCCTCGTCAACAATGCCGGCATCGGCACCGAGGGCCTGCTCGCGACCATGCACAATTCCGAGATCGAGGCGCTGGTGCGTCTCAATGTGCTGTCGCCGGTGATCCTCACCAAGTATATCGTGCGGCACATGATGGCGGATGGCGAAGGCCGCATCGTCAACATCTCCTCGATCATCGCCTCGACCGGCTATAACGGGCTGTCGGTCTACGGCGCGACGAAAGCGGCCGCGACCGGCTTCACCCGCTCGCTCGCGCGAGAAGTCGGCAAGCTCGGCATCACCGTGAATGCGATTGCGCCCGGCTTCATCGACACCGAATTGACCGAAAACCTCGGCGGCGAGGGCCGGCAGAAGATCGCCGGCCGCAGTGCGTTGAAGCGCCTGCCCGAAGCCGACGATGTCGCCAGCATGGTCGACTATCTCCTGGGCGAAGGCGGCCGCAACATCACCGGCACCGTGCTGACGGTGGATGCCGGCAACACGGCCTGATCGACGCCTCGCGTCACATCAATCTTGTTTGGCGACGTTCTTGAGCGCAGTATCCCACGCGACTTTGCGAGGGAGGCGCAGATGGCGACGCGACGGGAATTCCTGGCTGGCGCGACTGTTGCGGCGACGCTTCCACGGCTGATCGCCACGGGCATTGGCGGGCCGGCGTCGGCCGCGGAAACTCCGCGCGAAAAGGATTGGGACCAGGGCGCGGTGCAGCACCTGATTCCGACCGCGAGCCACGACCGCTTCCTGATCAAGGCGTCGTTCACGCAGCCGCAGGTCGCGCCGCCTGAGCTGGAAGTCGGCAACACGCGTCTGCGCGGGCAGTCGAATGCCGCGGCCGGCGATTTCTGGCAGTTCGACGTCACGGGACTCATCGCCCGCCACGACCTACAAGCTTTCGCTGGCCAGCGGCGGCGGCAAGCCGCTGTGCGAACCATGGCAGCTCTCGACCTTCCCCGCTCCCGACGCGATGCCGGAACGGCTGCGGCTGATGATCTACACCTGCGGCGGCGGCCATGAGGGCCTGAACCAGGGCCTGCCCGAGGGCAAGATCAACTGGCTGCCGTCGGCCTTGCGCCGCCGCCTGCTGCAGCGCGGCTTGTCGTTCAAGCCGGATGCGCTGATCGCCAATGGCGACCAGATCTATTGGGATTTGCGCGCGCCGCAGGCCTCGAAGGGCAGCGGCGCTTCGGCGCTCGGCAAGGAGCTTGCCGGTGTGTTCGATCGGGCGCAGCCGGTCTTCGGTACGCCGAACGAAATTGTGTTCCGCCGCGCCACCGCGCCGCAGATCGTCCCGCAATATGGCGCGCTGTTGCGCTCGACGCCCGTCTTCTTCATGCAGGACGACCACGATTATTTCGACAATGACGAGGCGACCGACGACATCATCACCTTTCCGCCCGACGCGTTCATGCTCGCGCTCGGCCGCGCCACGCGCCAGCTCTACTATCCCGAATATCTGCCCGACCGGAATCGCCCGCTCGGGCTGCCCGGCGCGTCGGCTGCCGATCGGCCGCCCGGTGTCGGCGAAGCCTTCGGGACGCTGCGTTACGGCAAGCTCGCCGAAATCCTGCTCTACGACATCCGCCGCACGCAGACGCTCGCCGGTCCGAGCGCGGTATTCCTCGACGGTACGGTGGAAGCCTGGCTGAAATCGCGGATGACCGACCGCGAGATGATCCATGTCGTCAATATCCCCTCCAATCCGCCGGGCTGGAGCGCAGGCAAATGGGGCGAATGGTATCCCGACATTTTGAAGGACGGTAAGCTGACCACCGATATCCCAAAACCCTATTGGCAGAGCGGCTGGCTCAAGCAGCACGATCGGCTGATGGCCGAGATCGCAGCGATGCCCGGACGGATTCCGCTGGTCGTCTCCGGCGACCTGCATGCGATCGCGGAGGGGCGCATGCAGCGCAGCGGCGCGCTGGATTTCGGCAAGAATCCCGTCGTGGTGATCCTCTCAGGACCGCTCGGCACCGGCGACCGCGGCTGGCCGTCGGCGTTCCGCGGCATCGGCGCGACGCCGTCGACGCATCTGACCATGGTCGAGGATCTGAAGCCGATCGAGGAGAACGGCTTCATCATCGCCGACTTCACCGGGGACGGCATCACGGTGCGCTACTTCCGCTTCAGCTATCACAAGCAGTCGCCGGAGACGATCGACACGCTGGAGCCGTTCCGCGTCACCGAGTTGAAGCGGCCGTGATTCGCATCAGTGACCGCTGCGGGACAATATCTCGTAAGCCGTCACGATAATCTCGAACGCGATCAGGAATATGACGATCAGCTCCAGCCGCAGCGAGCGTTTCGCTTCCAGAATGTCGGCAAGCGTGGTGGCGGTGTCCGAGATGACTTCGAGCTTGCGATTGAGAATCTCGACGCGTTCGCTGAGCTCGTATTCGTCTTCCAGCCGCGCATAGAGCCGTTCGAGATCCGGCCGGTCCCAGAGCACGTCGGGCTTCTCGTCGACCGCGACGCGGCCGGCGACGTGTTGTTGCACCAGCAGCGAGTTGCCGAGCAGCTTGAGCAGGTCGGTCCGGCTCTTCGAGGTCTGGCCCGAGGTCGCGAGCTCGCGCGCGAACGGCTCGATGGTGTCGAAGACGTTGGCGACCTCCTTTTCGTCATGGGCGAGCACGACGCTCTTGGCGAGCGCATCGGCGACGACGAGCAGCCGCTCCAGCGACATGTCGCTGCACCAGGACCGGGCCGCCGACCGGGATCGGCTCGCCGCCCTCGCGGGCGATCTGCACCTTGGTCCATTCCTCCTCATAGGGGCTGATCTTGCCGGCGCAGCGCGCATGCAGGCGCTCGAGGAATTCGGCCTCCTGATCGGCGGTGAGCCCGAGAAACACCACGGCGCCATAGCGAAACACCACGGCGAGGCCGGCTTGGCCGACCCGCACCGCGAGCGGCGTGCCCGACAGCACCTCGCCCTCGAAGCCGGCCGTATTGATGCGGTCGCCGATCTGCAGCGCATGCACCGTGATCTGGCTGGGAGCCTGGTCCGGAGGGGTCATGGCAAGAGGCTAGCATTCGGCCGTCGGCTTTTCGATGACGGAACGGCACTGCGTCATGTGGTCGCCTTTTGCATTCGAGTGGCGGCTTCGGTAGTTTCGGATGAACCCGATCATGAGCTCACGCGTATCTCGGGGCATCTGGAGCGCACACGGTCTTAACCGATGAGCACGGCAAGCGGCAGCGACACGTTCTATGGCGGCATCCCGGTCTTTCGCGGCTTCGAGCGCCTGATGGACCCAGCCCTCTATTCGCCGCTGCCGGACGACTGGATCATCGGCGTCTCCGACATCGTCGAATCGACCAAGGCGATCGCGGCCAACCGCTACAAGGCGGTCAACATGGCCGGCGCCGCCGTGATCGCGGCGGTGACCAACGCGCTGGAGGGCCGCGAATTTCCCTTCGTGTTCGGCGGCGACGGCGCGAGCTTTGCGGTCTCGCCTGCCGATCTCGCTTCAGCCCGCGAGGCGCTGGCGGCGACCGCGACCTGGGTCAAGGAAGATCTCGATCTCGTCATGCGCGTTGCGCTGGTGCCGGTCAGCGCGATCCGCAGCCAGGGCGCGGATGTGCGGGTGGCGCGCTTCGGGCCGTCGGCGAACCTGTCCTATGCGATGTTCTCCGGCGGCGGGCTCGGCTGGGCGGAGGCCGCGATGAAGCGCGGCGAGTTCGCGGTCAGCCCGGCGCTCGCCCGGCACGCAGCCCGATCTCTCCGGCCTGTCGTGCCGGTTCGAGGAAATCCCGGCCGCGCGCGGCGTCATTCTCTCGGTGCTGGTGGTGCCCGCGTCGGGCGCCGATCAGGCAGCCTTCCGCAAGGTGATCGAGGACATCATCGGCCTGGTCGAGAAAAGCCCCGATGCCGGACGGCCGGTGCCGTCGGAAGGGCCGCCGCTGAAATGGCCGCCGCAGGGCATCGAGTATGAGGCGCGCGCCGCGCGCGGCGGCTCGCTGGCCAAGCGTCGCGCCGTCGTGCTGGCGCTGACCCTGTGGGCCTATGCCGTGATGCGCCTCGGCATCAAGGTCGGCAATTTCGTACCGAAGAGATATGTGCAGCAGGTGGTCGAGAACTCCGACTTCCGCAAATATGACGACGGCCTGCGCATGATCCTCGACTGCACCGAGGAGCTGGCGGATGCCCTTGAAAAGCGCCTTGCCGCGGCGGCGGCAAGCGGCATCGTGCGCTACGGGCTGCACCGGCAGGATGCGGCGATGATGACCTGCTTCACCCCGTCGGTGATGCGCGCCGACCACGTGCACTTCATCGACGGCGCGCGCGGCGGCTACGCCACGGCTGCGACCGCGCTGAAGGCGATGGCGTAGCGAAGCGGAATGGTCACCACGGCAGGCCGCAAAGATCGATCCGCCCCTGCCGCGGCGCGCGCTTGATGTCGAACACGAACGGCGCCATCAGATCGAAGCGGATGCGTCCATCCGGCTGCTCGCACCAGATTTCGCCTTCGAACGGCTCCCAGCCGCGTGCGCGATAGAACGCAAAATTGTGCTCCTCGCAGAACAGCAGCGCAAAGCGCACCGCCTCATTGGCGCGCATGGTGTCGATCGCCGCCGCGAGCGCGAGGCTGGCATAGCCGCGGCCGCGGCAATCCTCGCGGGTCATGACGCCGCCGATGCCGCCGACATGAATCTTGTTGCCGTTCCAGTCGATGGTGCGGAAGTAGATGCCGACATGGCAGGCAAGCCCGCCCTCGGGCGCATCGATCAGCACGCGCAGCTCCGCGTGCGCCCATTTGATATGGCCCCACGGCAGCTGTCGCGACGACTCGTCTGGCCCGAATACCGCATTGTGCAGCGGCTCGGTCCTTGTCCAGGAGGTGTCGCCGTTGAGGATGTCGATTTCGATGGTCATTTGCCTGATCTTCGCCGGTGGCCGCGTTGTTCCCTGGGTGAGATGGATCACAATTACGACGGAGGTCGCCTTGCTGTGAGGTGGCCAGATGATATGATTTTACGATTGGATTCTGGATATTTCGATGGGCCGCCTTGCCGCTTTTGTTGCGATCGTGTTGGCGTGTTGCTGCGCCAGCGACGCTGCGCTGGCCGGCAAGCGCGTCGCGCTCGTGGTCGGCAACTCGGCCTACCAGAACGTCAACCCCCTTGCCAACCCCGCCAACGATGCGGGCGCCATCGCCGAGATGTTCAAAAAGGCCGGGTTCGACGTGGTCGATTCGCGCCGCGACCTGAAGGCGCAGGAAATGCGCCGGGCGCTCCGCGAGTTCACCGACAAGGCGCGCGGCGCCGACATCGCGGTGATTTATTTCGCCGGCCATGGTCTCGAAGTCGACGGCACCAACTATGTCGTGCCGGTCGATGCGGTGTTGGAGCGCGACGCCGACGTTGATGACGAGGCGGTTTCGCTGAACCGCATCCTGATGGCGGCGGAGCCCGCGACCAGGCTGCGCCTCGTGATCCTCGACGCCTGCCGCGACAATCCCTTTACGAAGAAGATGAAGCGCACGCTCGCCTCGCGCGCGGTCGTGCGCGGCCTGATCGGCGTCGAGGCCTCACGGCCCAACACCTTCATCGCCTTCGCCGCCAAGGAAGGGTCGACCGCGGCCGACGGCACCGGCGCCAACAGCCCGTTTACGACGGCGCTGCTCAAGCACTTGACCCAACCCGGGCTCGATATCCGCAAGGCCTTCGGCTTCGTCCGCGACGACGTCATGAGCGCGACCGGCGATCAGCAGGAGCCGTATACGACCAATTCGCTCGGCGGCAACGACGTCGCGCTGGTGCCGGCGCCGGAGAAGCCGCAAGCGCCTGCCGCCAATGCCAATGCCGACATGCGCCACGATTACGAGCTGGCCGAACGGGTCGGCACGGTGGAGGCCTGGGATTCCTTCGTGGCGGCGCATCCGACCGGATTCTATGCCGACTTGGCGAAAGCCCAGCGCAACAAGCTCGCCGCCGAGACGGCGCGCGTGCAGGCGACGGAGCGCGCGCGCTGGCCGCCGAAGAGCAGGCGCGGCTCGCGGCCGAAGGCGCCAAGGCCGCCGAGCAGGCCAAGGCGGCGCAACAGGCGAAGGAGGCCGAAGCGGCGCGGCTTGCGGCCGAGAAAACGAAGCGGGACGAAGAGGCGAGGCTTGCCGCGGCCGAGGCCGTCAAGCAGGCCGAGCAGCAACGGCTTGCCGCCGAAGAGGCAAAGAGGCTCGAACAGGCAAAGGTCGCCGCCATCGAGCAACCCAAATCCGCCGATCAGGTCTGCAGCCGCAAAGCCGGCAGAGCCTGCCGTTGCCGCACTGATCGCCGAGCCGACGCCAAGCCGCGCGACCACCAGCCGCCAACCGATCTGCCGCGCCAGTTGCAGACCGAACTGAAGCGGGTCGGCTGCAAGAGCGGCGAGATCGACGACGACTGGAGCGCGTCCGCGCGCAAGGCGCTGTCCTCGTTCAACGAGCGCGCCGGCACAAAATTCGACGTCAAGCTTGCGAGCATCGACGCGCTCGACGCCGTGCGCGCGAAGCCGGGGCGGGTGTGTCCGCTGGAATGCGAGCGCGGCTTCCGCGCCAGCGGCGACGCTTGCGTGAAGATCACCTGCGATGCCGGCGAGGTGCTCGGGCCGAACGGCGCCTGCCGGCCGAGGCCCGAGCGCACGGCGAAGGCCGCCACGCGTGCCCGCCGCCGGCGTCGGGCGGACGCAAATGCTTCGTCTATGGCGGCAGCTCGTTCTGCGAATAGGCGAGCGGCCGCGCGTAGTAGCCGCTGCACTCCATGCGCGTGAAGGTCGGACGCGAGCAGTAGGAAACGCCGGATCCGTTGTAGAAGGTGTATTGCTTCTTGCCCGGCTTCAGCCGTTGATCGATCTTCATCGAGCAGGCGCTGCCGTTGATGGTCATGGTGATGATGACCTGATTGTTCGGATAGTCCCTGACCGCGCGCAAGGTGTGCCGTCCAACCACGTGAAGCGAGGCCGAACCGGCCGGCGCTTCCGTCGGCTTGCCGCCGAGCTTGGCCTGATACTGCACGCGTCCTTCGACGGTGCTGGTCATGTCGAGCGATGCGCTGCGGTCGGTCGACAGTACGCCCGTCCCCTCGCCGTGGATCGGGAAGTTGCTGATGGGAGGCTGCTGGCAGGTCGCGAGACCGTCGAAACTGAATTTGGCGTGGATCTCGCCGCCCGGCGGCGTTGGCCGATAGCGGAAGCGACAGCATCGCAGAACGCAAGCGCGGCGGTCAAATACAAGCCTTTGAATCTCATGGATCGCGACTTCCCTCAAGCTTTTGCGGATATGCAGTTATAGCGGCACGCCGTTCGGCGCGTGAAACGACTTCCCTAATATGACGTGCACTCGGTTCGTGTGATCTGCACGTGCGAGCAGTACGACACGCCCGAATTGCTATAGAACGAATAGACGTGCTTGCCACGCTTCAGCCGGTTTTCCAGCGTCATCTTGCAGGAATTTCCGACGATGGTCATGGTCGCGACCGTGATGTGGTTGGGATAGTCGCGCACCGCGCGGAGCGTGTGCCGGCCGACGACATTCAGCGTGGTCGAGCCGCCGGGTGCCTCGATCTTCTTTCCGAGGTTTGCTTGCAGGTTGGTCGTCCCTCCGGTGTTCGAGGACATCTCGAGACGGGCGTTCCTGTCGGTGGAAAGCGAGGCCGTTCCTTCCGCGTGAATCGGGAAGTTTCGAACGGCCGGTTGCTGGCAGGTGGCGATGCCGTCGTAGCTGAATCGTCCGCGGATGACGGCGCCTGCGGCCTCGCTGGAAATCAGTGGTCGCAAGCATCGCGCCCGCGACGGCCGCAGTCAGAAGCACCGAACGGAAGATCATTGAATTCAGCCCCTAAGCAATTCATTGCAATGGTAATTTGCAGTTTCAGGAATGCACGACAATCCGACATTATGCCATGGCGGGGACATGCGGGTACGCGTTTGCGGGGGTGTCTTACGCCAATGGAACCTTCTATAAGGGGTCCCGTTAAGCCTCGTCCCCCACAGTTCTCGGATATCATCCCATGACCTTTACGCTTCCCCCCCTGCCGTATGCCCATGACGCCCTTGGGTCCCATATGTCGAAGGAAACGCTGGAATATCACCACGACAAGCACCATCAGGCCTATGTGACCAACGGAAACAACGCGATCAAGGGGACCGAATTCGAGAATATGTCCCTGGAGGAGATCGTGAAGAAATCCCACGGCAAGAACGCCGCGGTGTTCAACAATGCCGGCCAGCACTACAACCACAACCATTTCTGGAAATGGATGAAGCCGAACGGCGGCGGCAACAAGCTGCCCGGCCGGCTGGAGAAGAAGATCAACGAGGACCTCGGCGGGCTCGAGAAGTTCAAGACCGATTTCGCCGCCGCCGGCGTCGGCCAGTTCGGCTCGGGCTGGTGCTGGCTCGAGGTCAAGGGCGGCAAGCTCGCGATCTCCAAGACGCCCGAACGGCGAGAACCCGCTGGTGCATGGCGCGGTGCCGATCCTCGGCTGCGACGTCTGGGAGCACTCCTACTACATCGACTATCGCAACCGCCGTCCGGACTATCTCAAGGCGTTCCTCGATCATCTCGTGAACTGGGACTACGTCGACGAGCTGTTCGGCAAGGCGGGCTGATCTTCGCCTAAGTCCACGAACAAGGGGCGGCAGCGGCAGTTGCCGCCCTTTTTGTTTGCGCGGTCCTTGAAGCCGGCGCGGCCTTGCGGCAAAAACTCGGTGCCGGTGACTTCGGGGAAGGGCAAATGAACTATCTGCTGGTCTTTGTCGGTGGCGGGATCGGCGCCTCGCTGCGCCATTTGGTCAACGTCACCTGCGCCAAATGCATCGGCGTCGAATTTCCCTGGGGCACCTTCATCATCAACATCACGGGCTCGATCGTGATGGGCCTGATTGCGGGCTATCTCGCCTTCAGGGGCGAAGCGTCGCAGGCCTGGCGGCTGTTTTTGATGACCGGCATTCTCGGCGGCTACACCACCTTTTCCGCATTCTCGCTCGATACGGCGCTGCTCTATGAGCGCGGCGCGCTCGGGCTGGCCGCAGCCTACGTGCTGGGATCGGTGATCCTGTCGATCGCCGGGCTGTTCGCGGGCCTGTGGCTGATCCGCACTCTGACCTGAACGCGCATGGGCCTCTCGGCCGAGCGCATGAGTGCGGACGCGCTTCCATTTGCATCGCGCTTCGGCGCCGCCTAAGCAGGGCCACACCTCACGACCGGCCGCCCCATCTTGCAGGACCAACCGATCATCGAGCCGGCCGACGACGCCGCGGAAGGCGCGCCGCGCCGCAAACGCCGCAAGCCGATCGGCTGGTCCATGATCACGATAGCCGTGCTGGTCGCGGTCAGCGCCGTCCTCGTCTACCGGCGCGACGGCATCGACGGCGTGCTCGAGATCCTCATGCACGACGTCACCCTGTTCGGCGGCATCCTGCCGCGGGTTCTTGCCGGCTGCCTGCTCGGCGCGTTCATCGCCGAGATCCTGCCGCACGAAAAAGTCTCGCGCGCGCTCGGGCCAGCCTCCGGGCTGAAGGGCCTGCTGATCGGCGCGGCGTTCGGCGCGATCCTGCCCGGCGGTCCGTTCACCGCCTATCCGGTTGCGAGCGCGCTGCTCGCGGTCGGCGCCGATTTCGGCGCGACGATTGCCATGGTCGTGAGCTGGACCCTGATCGGCTACGGCCGCGCGGTCGCGTGGGAATTGCCGATCATGGGCACCGACTTCACGCTGTGGCGCATCGTGATCTCGCTGCCGCTGCCGATCCTTGCCGGCGCGCTCGGCCGCTTCGTCTATGTGCGGATGTATCCGAGAGGCGACGACGAATGAGCGCGGCGCTGCTGATCGACATCATCCTGTGGGGCTCGGTGATCGCCGTCGGCTTCATCGCCTGGCAGAAGGGGCCGGCGGTGCTGACCTCGTCGCTGCGCGAAGGCACATGGGATTTCATCGGCATCGTGCCGCGCATCGCGCTCGGCGTGGTCGGCTCGGGCTACATCGCCGCCGTCATTCCGCAGGAGATCATCACCGGCTGGCTCGGTCCCGAACAGCGGCTGGCTTGGGGTCGCCACCGCCGTGGTCGCGGGCGCGGCGACGCCGGGCGGGCCGGTGGTCGGTTTCTCCATCGGCGCGGTGGCGCTCAAATCCGGCGGCGGGTCGCCGCAGGTGCTGGCCTATGTCATCGCCTGGGCGCTGTTCGCCTTCCAGCGGCTCCTGCTCTGGGAAATCCCGTTCATGCCGGCCCGTTTCGTCTGGTTCCGGGCAGCGGTCTCGATACCGTTTCCGTTCCTGGCCGCCGCTATCGCGATGGCGATTGGCAAACCGTAAGCCTTTGAAACCATTAGTAGACACCCCGAATGTTATAATATAACATTCGGGCATGGTTTCGCACGACCACCATCATCATGGCCACAGCCACAGCCACGGGCACGCCCATGACCATGGCCCCGCCGCGCCACATCCGGCGCAGGCCGCGACCTGGTCGATCCTGCGCATGCCTGTGGCCGCGCGGGTGGGCGCGGCACTTGCTGTCAGCGCGGCGCTGTGGGCCGCCGTATTGCTTGCGATGAGGTGAGCCGTGGCGGCGCAGCTGCAATTCTCCAACGTGACGCTCGGCTATGACCGGCATCCGGCCGTGCATCATCTCACGGGTGAGATCGCCAAAGGCGCGCTGCTCGCGGTGATCGGCCCCAACGGCGCCGGCAAGTCGACGCTGTTTCGCGGTGTCGCCGGCATCCTCAAGCCGCTAGCAGGCGCGATCTCGCTTTGCGGCCTCGATGCGCGCGACATCGCCTATCTGCCGCAGACCGCCGACATCGATCGCAGCTTTCCGATCACCGTGTTCGATTTCGTCGGCACCGGGCTGTGGCGCGCCACCGGCCTGTTCGGCGGCATCGGCACGGCCGAGCGCGCGCGGATCGCGCGCGCGCTGGCTGCGGTCGGTCTCACCGGCTTCGAGAACCGCACCATCGGCACACTGTCGGGCGGGCAGATGCAGCGGCTGTTGTTCGCGCGCGTGCTGCTGCAGGACGCGCGGCTTGATCGTGCTCGACGAGCCGTTCAACGCCATCGACGCGCGTACCGCCGCCGATCTCTTGATGCTGGTCAAGCACTGGCACGCGGAAGGCCGCACCGTGCTGGCGGCGCTGCACGACCTCGACACGGTGCGTGCCCATTTTCCCGAGACGCTGCTGCTGGCGCGCGGACCGGTTGCCTGGGGCGCAACCGGAGAGGTGTTGACGCCGGACAATCTCGTCGTGGCGATGCGGATGTGCGAAGCTTTCGACGATGGCGCGTCGGCCTGCGTGATCGATCCTCCGTCGCAGGCGGCCTGACCGTGTCGCTCTACGCCGCGTTGATCGCACCCTTCACCGAATTCGAGTTCATGCGCCGCGCGCTGGCCGCGATCGCCGCGCTCTCGCTCGGTGGCGCGCCGATCGGCGTGTTCCTGATGCTGCGGCGGATGAGCCTGGTTGGGGACGCCATGGCGCACGCGATCCTGCCGGGCGCGGCGATCGGCTTCCTGCTGTCCGGCCTCAATCTGTGGGCGATGACGATGGGCGGGCTCGCCGCCGGTTTCCTGGTCGCGATCCTCGCCGGCGTGGTCGCGCGCTCGACCGGACTGAAGGAGGACGCTTCGCTTGCGACCTTCTATCTCGCCTCGCTGGCGCTCGGTGTTTCCATCGTCTCCGTCAAGGGCACCAATATCGACCTCCTGCACGTGCTGTTCGGCAACATCCTCGCGATGGACAACGAGACGCTGCTGATGGTCGCCTTCAACGCGACGATCACGCTGGTCGTGCTCGCGGTGATCTATCGCCCGCTGGTGATCGAGAGCGTCGATCCCCTGTTTCTGCGCACGGTGAGCCGCGCCGGCACCCCGGCGCATCTCGCCTTTCTCGCGCTGGTCGTGATCAACCTCGTCAGCGGCTTCCAGGCGCTCGGCACCCTGCTCGCGGTCGGGCTGATGATCCTGCCCGCGGGCATCGCGCGGTTCTGGTCGCGCGACATCACCGGCATGATCTGCATCGCGGTCATCAGCGCGATCGTCTCCGGCTATGCCGGCCTGGTGCTGTCGTTCCAGACCAAGGTGCCGTCGGGTCCCGCGATCATCCTGGTCGCGGCCGGTGCTCTATCTCGCCTCCGTGCTGTTCGGCAGCGTCGGCGGGCTGCTGCGCCAGCTGTTCCCCGGCCGCCATCTCGAAGCCTGATGCGGCGGCTTCTGCTCACCGCATTTGCGCTTGCGCTGGCCGCCAGCCCGCTGCGCGCCGAGCAGCGGCTCAATGTCGTCGCGAGTTTCTCGATCCTCGCGGACTTCGTGAAGAACGTCGGCGGCGACAAGGTCGATGTCACGACGCTGGTCGGCCCCAACAGCGACGTCCATGTCTATGCGCCGGCGCCCTCGGATGCGAAGAGGGTGGCGGACGCCAAGCTGCTGATCATCAACGGCCTCGGCCTCGAAGGCTGGTTGCCGCGGCTGGTGCAGTCCGCCGGCAGCAAGGCCACGATCGTCACCGCGAGCAATGGCATTGCGCCGCTCCAGCGCGGTTCGGAGGCCGATCCGCATGCCTGGCAGTCGGTCGCCAATGCGAAAATCTATGTCGCCAATATCCGCGACGCGCTCGCCGCGGCCGATCCCGGCGATGCCGCGACGTTTCGCGCCAATGCCGACCGCTATCTGGCGGAGCTCGATGCGCTCGACGCGGAGGTGAGGGCGGCTGTCGCAAAAATCCCGCCCGAGCGGCGCAAGGTGATCTCGACCCACAACGCCTTCGGCTATTTCGCCGCGCGCCTACGGCATCGAATTCATCGCGCCGTCCGGCGTCTCCACCGAGAACGAGCCCAGCGCCCGCGACATCGCCGCGATCATCCGGCAGATCAAGGCCGAGAAAATCCCGGCGGTCTTTCTGGAAAATATCAGCGACGACCGGCTGATCCGGCGGATCGCGGCCGAGACCGGCGCCAAGGTCGGCGGCACGCTCTATTCGGACAGCCTGACGGGCGAAAAGGGGCCGGCCCCCACTTACATTGACCTCGTCAGGCACAATATAAAGGCCCTGACCAGCGCGCTGGGCGAGTAAGGCGGGGGCCACCCCGCTGGCCCCGGCCGCGCCCAAAGACCCCATTCGGAGCGAAAATGGCTGAAGCTTCCAAAATCCCCGTGACCGTGCTGACCGGCTATCTCGGCGCCGGCAAGACCACGCTTCTGAACCGCATCCTGTCGGAAAATCACGGCAAGAAATACGCCGTCATCGTCAACGAATTCGGCGAGATCGGCATCGACAACGACCTCATCATCGGCGCCGACGAGGAAGTGTTCGAGATGAACAATGGCTGCGTCTGCTGCACCGTGCGCGGCGACCTCGTGCGCATCATGGAAGGCTTGATGCGGCGCAAGGGCAAGTTCGACGCCATCATCGTCGAGACCACGGGGCTCGCCGATCCCGCGCCGGTGGCGCAGACCTTCTTCGTCGACGAGGACGTGCAGAAGAACGCGCGGCTCGATGCGGTCGTCACCGTCGCCGACGCCAAATGGCTGTCCGATCGCCTGAAGGACGCGCCGGAAGCCAAGAACCAGATCGCGTTCGCCGACGTCATCGTGCTGAACAAGACCGATCTCGTCTCCAAGCCCGAGCTTGCCGAGGTCGAGGCGCGCATCCGCGGCATCAATCCCTATGCCAAGCTGCATCGCACCGAGCGCTGCAAGGTGGCGCTGATCGGACGTGCTGGAGCGCGGCGCGTTCGATCTCGACCGCATCCTCGAGATCGAGCCGGAATTCCTCGAGGCCGGCGACGACCACGATCATCACCATCACGACCATGATCATGGCCATCACCACGATCACGGCCACGCCATGGCCTGAAGCACTATCACGACGAGGACATGCAATCGCTGTCGCTCAAGACCGACAAGCCGCTCGATCCGACCAAATTCATGCCGTGGCTGCAGAACCTGGTCGCGACCGAGGGCCAGAAGATCCTGCGCTCCAAGGGCATCCTTGCCTTCACCGGCGACGACGACCGCTACGTCTTCCAGGGCGTGCACATGATGCTGGAGGGCGACCATCAGCGGAAATGGAAGGACGACGAGCCGCGCCTGAGCCGCCTCGTCTTCATCGGCCGCGAATTGCCGGAGCAGATGATCCGCGACGGCTTCGAAAGCTGCATCACCACGTGATGAGGGAATTCGATCCGGGCGAGGGCGCCCCCGTCGTCTCGTTGACCGATCGCGTCAAGCCGGTCGCGATCGGCTCGGCCGTGACCTCGGTGCATTTTCTTGGCGATCGTGCCGCCTTTGTCGGCGCCGAGGAGCACGTGTCGCTGGTCGACGCGGAAGGCGCGATCTCGAAGGTCGCCATCCATGGCGGCGGCATTCTTTGCGCGGTGTCGGATGGCAAGCGTCTGATCACGGGCGGCGATGACGGCAAGGTCGTCGCGCTCAATGCCAAGAGCGAGGTCACGCAGCTCGCGCTCGACGCCAAGCGGCGCTGGATCGACAATGTCGCGGTTCATCCCGACGGTGCGTTTGCCTGGTCGGCGGGCAAGACCGCCTTCGTCAAAAGCGGCAAGAGCGAAGAAAAGACCTTCGACATGCCCTCGACGGTCGGCGGTCTGGCGTTTGCGCCGAAGGGTCTGCGCGTCGCGGTCGCGCATTATGGCGGCGTGACGCTGTGGTTTCCCAACATGGCGGCCAAGCCCGAATTTCTGGAATGGGCCGGTTCGCATCTCGGCGTCGTCTTCTCGCCGGACAACAAATTCCTGGTCACGTCGATGCACGAGCCGGCGCTGCATGGCTGGCGGCTCGCCGACAACCGGCACATGCGCATGTCCGGCTATCCCGGCCGCGTCAGGTCGATGTCATGGAGCGCGGGCGGGAAATTTCTCGCGACCTCGGGCGCCGACACCGTGATCATGTGGCCGTTCGCGAGCAAGGACGGCCCGATGGGCAAGGAGCCCGCGATGCTGGCGCCGCTGCAATCGCGCGTCACCGTCGTCGCCTGTCATCCCAAGCAGGACATCCTCGCCTGCGGCTATGAGGACGGCACCGTGCTGATGGTGCGGCTCAATGACGGCGCGGAAATCCTGGTGCGCCGTCCGGGCTCGTCGCCGACCACGGCGCTGGCCTGGAACGCCAAGGGCACGCTGCTGGCTTTGTCGGACGAAGAGGGCGACGCCGGCATCTTCCCGCTCTGAGTTCCGGAGGGAACTTCGAGGCTCGTATCCGGCCGTTGATATCGCGGAGGACGCCGCGATGAACGAAGAGCCTGACAAGCGGACGCATCTTGGCCGGGATATGTGGCTTGCCGCGATGATGATCGTCGCGGGTGTCGCGATATCCGGACTTTCGCTCGCGCAAATCCGCGCGAACGACCGCATGCATCTCGCGCAGGCGCCGACCCCGTCTCCAGCAATACGCCCGCGGAATCGACGCCCGGCGGCACGCGTCCGACCACGCCGGCGCCGGAGCCGGCTACACCCAAGCCCGAGGCGCAGAAGGAAGGCGCGCAGCCGGCACTGCCGCCGGCGCCGGCCGAGAAGGTCGCGCCTCCGATCAAGGATAAATAAGCGCGCTGTCGATCCGAGGATCGCAAATGAACTGCGCTGCCGGCGTTTCGTCTTCGCATGCTGATTTCGAATTCGCCTTACTCTGCCGCTTTTATGGTCTCGCTCCCGTCACACCGCCGCTTCATAATGGCGGCGACAACGCGAGGGCAGACCCATGAAAATCGACGACGTCAGGCGCACCGCCTATTCGATGCCGCTGACCAATCCGGCCTTTCCGATGGGGCCGTATCGCTTCTTCAACCGGGAATTTCTCGTCGTCACCTATCGCACCGATCCCGACGCGCTCGCGGCCGTGGTGCCGGAGCCGCTGGAGGTGACCGATTCACTCGTGAACTACGAATTCATCCGCATGCCCGACTCGACCGGTTTCGGCGACTACACCGAGACCGGGCAGGTGATCCCGGTGCGCTTCAAGGGCGAGGACGGCGTCTATGTGCATTCGATGTATCTCGACGACGAGGCGCCGATCGCCGGCGGCCGCGAGCTCTGGGGCTTTCCCAAGAAGCTGGCGAAGCCGAAGCTCGAGGTCGAAAGCGACGTGCTGGTCGGCACGCTGCATTACGGCTCGGTGCTCTGCGCCTCGGCGACCATGGGCTACAAGTATCGCGCCGTCGACCATGACGCCACGCTGAAGGGCATGAAGAAGCCGAACTTCATTTTGAAGATCATCCCGCATGTCGACGGCAGCCCGCGCATCCTCGAACTGGTGCGCTACCACCTCGAGGACATCACGCTGAAGGAAGCCTGGAGCGGTCCCGCCGCGCTCGGGCTGTTTCCGCATGCGCTGTGCGACGTCGCGCGGCTGCCGGTGCGCGAGGTGGTGTCGGCGCTGCATTTCAAGGCCGACCTGACCCTGGGGCTCGGGAGTGTGGCGTTCGATTATCTGGCGAAATAACTCACGTCGTCATTCCGGGGCGCCGCGCAAGCGGCGAGCTATGATGCGCAATTGCGCATCTGAGAATCCATAACCACCGGCTCGTGGAATATGGATTCCGGGCCCATCGCTTCGGCGATGTCCCGGAATGACGAGAGGAGAGAGGTGCGCGTGATGCGGCCTCACCGCACCAGCACGTTCCTGAACTGCCAGGGATCGCTCGTGTCGATGTCCTCCGGGAACAGGCCGGGGCGATCGGTCAGCGGCGTCCAGTCGGTGTAAAAACCTTTCACCGGCCCGAGATAGGGCAGCTGGATTTCCAGCAGACGATCGAAATCCATCTCGTCGGCTTCGACGATGCCTTCGTTCGGGTTTTCCAGCGCCCACACCATGCCGCCGAGCACGGCGGAGGTCACTTGCAGGCCGGTGGCGTTCTGATAGGGCGCGAGTTCGCGGGTCTCTTCGATGGAGAGCTGCGAGCCGTACCAATAGGCGTTGTTGTCATGGCCGAACAGCAGCACGCCGAGTTCGTCGATGCCATCGACGATTTCGTTCTCATCGAGGATGTGGTGCTTTTCCTGCATCTTCCCTGCGCGGCCGAACAATTCATGCAGCGACAGCACCGCGTCGTCAGCCGGATGATAGGCATAGTGGCAGGTCGGCCGATAGATCGCCTTGCCCGATGCGTCACGCACCGTGAAGTAATCGGCGATCGAGATCGACTCGTTATGGGTGACGAGGAAGCCATACTGCGCGCCGCGGGTCGGGCACCAGGTGCGCACGCGCGTGTTGGCGCCGGGCTGCATCAGATAGATGGCTGCGCCGCAGCCGGCTTCGTGGGTATGCGCATTCTCGGGCATCCATTTTTCATGGGTGCCCCAACCGAGTTCGGACGGCTGCATGCCTTCCGACAGGAAACCTTCCACCGACCAGGTGTTGACGAAGACATCCGGCTCTTTCGGCGACTTGGAGCGCTGGGTGTCGCGCTCGGCGATGTGGATGCCCTTGACGCCGGCCTGCCGCATCAAGTCCGCCCATTCGGCTCTGGTCTTCGGCTTGGGGGCATTGAGCTTCAGATCGGCGGCGACATTGAGCAGCGCCTGCTTGACGAAAAAGGAGACCATGCCGGGATTGGCGCCGCAGCAGGACACGGCCGTCGTCGAGCCCTTAGGCCGCGCCTTCTTGGCGGCCAGCGTCGCTTCGCGAAGGGCGTAGTTGGAGCGCGCTTCCGGGCCCTTCGAAGCATCGAAATAGAAGCCGAGCCAGGGCTCGTTGACGGTGTCGATATAGAGAGCGCCAAGTTCGTTGCAGAGCTCCATGATGTCGGTAGAGCCGGTATCGACCGAGAGATTGACGCAAAAACCCTGGCCGCCGCCTTCAGTGAGCAGCGGGGTCAGCAATTCCCGATAATTGTCCTTGGTCACGCCCTTCTGGATGAAGCGTACATTGTGCTTCTCGCAATGCGCCTTGCGGCCCTCGTCCTTGGGATCGATCACGGTGACGCGCGTTCTTGTCGTAATCGAGATGCCGCTCGATCAGCGGCAATGTGCCCTTGCCGATGGAGCCGAAGCCGACCATGACGATGGGGCCGGAAATCTTCGCGTAGATCTGCGAGGCGGGGCTCATTGAGTTCTCCGGAAAGGTGCTCGGGAATTTTGTGGGGCGGGGATCAGGCGCTGCGGCGCTTGGCGGTGACTTCGATCTCGACCTTCATCTCGGGCTTGGCCAGCGCGGTGACGACCAGCAGCGTCGCCGCCGGGCGGATGTCGCCGAGAATTTCGCCACAGACGGCAAAATGCGCATCGATGTGCTTGGCGTCGGTGACGTAGTAGGTCGCGCGGACGATATCGGCCATCGCGAAGCCACCCTCTTTCAGGGCGGCCTCGATGGTCTTGAAGCAGTTCCGTGACTGGCTCGTGACGTCGGCGGGCATGGTCATGGTGGCGTAGTCGTAGCCGGTGGTGCCGGCCACGAAGGCGAAATCGCCGTCGATCACGGCGCGGCTGTAGCCGACGGTCTTCTCAAGCGGAGAGCCGGTCGAGATCAAGCGGCGGGGCATGGCGGGCCTCGGTTGAATGTCCTGCGGTTTTGCGAATTGCCTAGCTCAGGGCAGGCGCGTGTCACGTCGGCGAGGGCGCGGCGCGCCCAACGCTTGACCAAGATGTCCCGCACGATCATGACGGTCATCAGGACCAGCATGATCGTGGTGATCGTGTTGCGGAAGCGCGGCGGGCGTGGCTCAACCCGCGCGATGATGCGGTCTTCGGCATGGTCGCGGTCCTAGGCTACGGCCGACGCCGGGCGAAGCGACCTCCGCGTCCGCGCTGCCTTCGGCTTGGGCAGCGAGCCGCCGGTCGGCACGATCATGCCCCAGGCGCCGTCGAGCGCGCCGTCGACCAGCTCGAGGCCGAGCAGGCGCTCCTGCTCATAGGCGCCGGGCAGCATCAGCTCGCCGGTCTTGGCGGCCGAGAAGCCGAAGCGGCTGTAATAGGCGGCGTCTCCGAGCAGGAGAACCGCGCGATGGCCACGCGCCCTTGCCGCCGCAAGCGCGTGGTTCACCAGCGCCGCGCCGACCCCCAGTTTGCGGAAGCCGCTGTCGACAGCCAGCGGGCCGAGCACGAGCGCTCGCGTGCCCCCGGCGCTGACGTGCCACAACCGCACAGTCCCCATCGAGCCGGCCGCGCGCCACCGCGGACAGCGCAGGCCATCGGCGGGCGCACGTCCGTCGCGCAGGCGCTGGCAGGTGCGCAGATGGCGGTTCTCGCCAAAGGCGGCATCGAGCAGCGCTTCGCGGGCGACGACGTCCGAGGCCTTCTCCGCACGGATCGCGAACGGAGCGGCTTTCGGGGTGAGGGCGATCGGGGTCGGAACTTTGGTCATGGCACGTCAGTCCTCGCTCTGCCGTGCGGCCGCAAGAGCGCCTCCGGACAAGCGTCGTTCAGTTCACAGGTGATGGAGGAGGGAGCCGGCGCGCGGCTCCCGGCTGGCGGCGCAGGTGGAAGGTCAGATGTGGTAGGTCTTCAGCGGCGGGATGCCGTTGAAGGCCACCGACGAGTAGGTCGACGTATAGGCCCCGGTCCCCTCGATCAGCACCTTGTCGCCGATCTCGAGCGTCACCGGAAGCGGATACGGCATCTTCTCGTACAGCACGTCGGCGCTGTCGCAGGTCGGGCCCCGCGAGCACGCACGGCGTCATCTCGGCCCCGTCATGCGGGGTGCGGATGGCGTAGCGGATCGACTCGTCCATGGTCTCGGCGAGACCGCCGAACTTGCCGATATCCAGGTACACCCAGCGCACCTCGTCCTCGTCGCTCTTCCTGGAGATCAGGACGACCTCGGACTCGATGATCCCGGCATTGCCGACCATGCCGCGTCCCGGCTCGATGATGGTCTCCGGGATCTGGTTGCCGAAATGCTTGCGCAGCGAGCGGAAGATCGACCGGCCGTACTGCACGACCGGAGGAACGTCCTTGAGGTACCGGGTCGGGAAGCCGCCGCCCATGTTGACCATGGTGAGGTTGATCCCCCGCTCGGCGCAGTCGCGGAACACCTGGGCGGTCATCGCCAGCGCGCGGTCCCACGCCTTCACCTTGGGCTGCTGCGAGCCGACATGGAAGGAGATGCCGCACGGCTCAAGGCCCGAGCGCTTGGCGAGGTCGAGCACCTCGACCGCCATCTCGGGGTCGCAGCCGAACTTCCGCGACAGCGGCCATTCGGCGCCGGCGCAGTCGTACAGGATGCGGCAGAACACCTTGGCGCCGGGGGCGGCACGGGCGATCTTCTCGACCTCGGCGGTGCAGTCGACCGCGAACAGCCGAATGCCGAGCGCGAAGGCGCGCGCGATGTCGCGCTCCTTCTTGATCGTATTGCCATAGGAGATGCGGTCCGGCGTCGCACCCGCGGCCAGCGCCATTTCGATCTCGGCGACGGTTGCGGTGTCGAAGCAGGAGCCCATCGAGGCGAGCAGGTTCAGCACTTCCGGCGCGGGATTGGCCTTCACCGCGTAGAACACGCGGCTGTCGGGCAGCGCCTTGGCAAAGCTTGAATAGTTGTCACGCACGACTTCGAGGTCGACGACGAGGCACGGCTCGGTGTCGAGGCCGTCGTTACGGCGGTTACGCAGGAATTCCCTGATGCGTTCGGTCATAGCACTCTCCAAACGGCCCAAGCGACGGGGCCCGTTCAAATTGTTCTTCGGTGCGTGAGTGCTTTGGCGTTGCCGCACGATGGAGACGCGGCGCAGCCTCGAACTCAGACCGAACTGTGCTGCCGTGGATGGGTTGGGAATGTTCCCGCCCGATCACCTGGCAATGAAGGACAAGCCTTTTCAGTAGCCCGCGCCGGCGGTGGAATGCCGGTAGAGACCAAAAAAGCCCGATCCGTCGTTGCTTTAAGTCGCGTCCCCCGTTGAGAGCGGGGTGCGCCGGTTCGCCTCCGGCTGCCAGTCACGGTTGCAAGGGCGTGGAGAGACCTTCATCGGCATCTCTTGAGAGAGATGCTGGCCTCTTGAGGAGACTCATCTGAGTCCTGGTCTCAAGCGACCCTCGGTTCTTCATCCCTTGGCGGCTGTCCGGCCTCTTGTCCGGATACCTACCGACTGACACACGACCACAGGCACGTGCGAAATTGGGCAAGAACGCAAATAATAGTTTTGACTCTGCTTCGCAACATTTTTTTTAGGCTGAGGACAAATTTGCCTAACATCAGCTTGCGATACGCGCGCTCGCGCGCCCGCGCGAGCGCCAAAAATGAACAGGCGTTAAGATTTTCCGGCGAGTGAAGCGTTGTAGGAAGCCTCAGGATCGCTGCGGGAAGCCCTTGCAGCACAGCGACTTCTCGAATCACTCGTGCCTTGCGGACTCAGCCGCGCTTGAAGAAGGGCTCGACGCGCTGGGCGGCGCGGATGAAGCCGATCATCACGAACACGCCGAGTCGCAAACAGCACCGCCTGCAGGATGTGGGCGCCCTGGTCGCCGAGGTCGAACAGAATCGCGAGCGCCCAGCCGCCGGCAAAGGCCGCGCCGAACACCTCGGCGCCGATCAGGATCGCGGCCGAGATCACCGTGACGACGCTGGGCCAGACGATCTGGCGGGAGGTCCGAGAGGGCTGCAAGCTCATCGATCGTGTCCTGTTTCGCGGGCCGCAATCTCTCCGAAAAGCGGGCCGCTATCAAGCGCAAAAGGCCCAAAAAAGCCCGATCGCGTGATATAGCTCGTGGTCAAATTTGCCGCAGAAATACGGGATTTTCGATGTCAGAGACCGCTAGCACCACGGCCCCGCAAGACCAGGACAACCCGCTCCTCATGGCGTGGCGGACGCCGCACCAGACCCCGCCCTTTGACGCGATCAAGCCCGAGCACTTCCTGCCCGCCTTCGAGCAGGCCTTCGCCGACCATTCGGCCGAGATCGCCGCCATCAGCCACGATCCAGCGACGCCCGACTTCGCCAACACCGTCACGGCGCTGGAGCGCTCCGGCAAGCTGCTGAACAAGGTGTCGGCCGTGTTCTACGACCTGGTGTCGGCGCACTCCAACCCGGCGATCCTGGAGATCGACAAGGAGGTGTCGCTGCGGATGGCGCGGCACTGGAATCCGATTCTGATGAACGCCGTGCTGTTCGGTCGCATCGCGCTGCTGCACGACAACCGCGCCAACCTGAAGCTCACCGCCGAGGAGATGCGGCTATTGGAGCGGACCTATACCCGCTTCCACCGCGCCGGAGCCGGCCTCTCCGAGGACGCCAAGACGCGGATGGCCGAGATCAACGAGCGGCTGGCTCATCTTGGCACAAGTTTCAGCCATCATTTGCTCGGCGACGAGCAGGACTGGGTGCTGGAGCTCTCGGATGCCGACTGCGCCGGGCTGTCCGATTCGTTCGTCGCCGCCGCCAAGGCCGCCGCCGAGGAGCGCGACATGGCCGGCAAGATGATCGTGACGCTGTCGCGATCCTTCGTGGAGCCAGTTCCTGAAGAGCGCTGGCCGCCGCGACCTGCGCGAGAAGGTCTACAAGGCCTTCATCGCCCGCGGCGACAATGGCAACGCCAACGACAACAAGGCGGTCATCGCCGAGATCCTGGCGCTGCGCGAGGAGAGCGCGAAGCTGCTGGGCTTTGCGACCTTCGCCGCCTATCGGCTCGAGGACTCCATGGCGAAGACGCCGGAGGCCGTCCGGGGTCTGCTTGAGCGGGTCTGGAAGCCGGCCCGGGCGCGGGCGCTCGCCGACCGCGACGAGCTGCAGGCGCTGATCGCCGAGGAGGGCGGCAATTTCGCGCTCGCGCCCTGGGACTGGCGCTACTACGCCGAGAAGCTGCGCCAGCGCAAAGCCAATTTCGACGACGGCGCGATCAAGCCCTATCTGGCGCTGGACCACATGATCGAGGCGGCCTTCGACTGCGCCACCCGCCTGTTCGGGATCACCTTCGCCGAGCGCAAGGATATCCCGGTCTGGCATCCCGACGTCCGGGTCTGGGAGGTCCGCGACAGCAGCGGCGCCCACAAGGCGCTGTTCTATGGCGATTACTTTGCCCGGCCCTCGAAGCGCTCCGGCGCCTGGATGACCTCGCTGCGCGACCAGCAGAAGCTCGACGGCGCGATCGCGCCGCTGGTGATCAACGTCTGCAATTTCGCCAAGGGCGCGGATGGCGAGCCGGCGCTGCTCTCGCCCGACGACGCCCGCACCCTGTTCCACGAATTCGGCCACGGCCTGCACGGCATGCTCTCCAACGTGACCTATCCCTCGCTGTCGGGCACCGTCGGTGTTCACCGATTTCGTCGAGCTGCCGTCCCAGCTCTACGAGCACTGGCAGGAGCGCCCCGAGGTGCTGCAGCGCTTCGCCCGCCACTACCAGACCGGCGAGCCGCTGCCGGAGGACCTGCTCAGGCGCTTCCTTGCCGCGCGCAAGTTCAACCAGGGTTTTGCCACCGTCGAGTTCGTCTCCTCGGCGCTGCTCGATCTGGAATTCCACACCCAGCCGGCCGCGGCCAGCCGCGACGTCGACGCCTTCGAGAAGGCCGAGTTGGCCAGGATCGGCATGCCCGAGGAGATCGCGCTGCGCCACCGGCCGACCCAGTTCGGGCACATCTTCTCCGGCGACCACTATGCGTCCGGCTATTACAGCTACATGTGGTCGGAGGTGATGGACGCCGACGCCTTCGGCGCCTTCGAGGAGGCCGGCAACATCTTCGATCCCGCCACCGCCAAGCGGCTGCATGACGACATCTATTCCTCAGGGCGGCTCGGTCGACCCCGAGGCGGCCTATGTCGCCTTCCGCGGCCGGGAGCCGGAGCCCGACGCGCTGCTGCGCCGGCGCGGGCTGCTGGACGAGCCGAAAGCGGCCTGAAATGAGCATCGCGCGTCGCCTGGCCCTGCTGTTGCTGCTGCTCTGTGGAGCGACGACGGCAGAGGCGCATCCGCATGTCTGGATCACCGCGGTGAGCGAGCTGCTTTACGCGCCCGACGGCACGCTGACCGGCGTGCGCCACGCCTGGACCTTCGACGACATGTTCTCGACCTATGCGCTGCAGGGCATCGAGACCAAAAAGAAGGGCGTCTACACCCGCGAGGAGCTGGCGCCTCTCGCGCAGACCAATGCGGAGTCGCTGAAGGAGTTCGCTTACTTCACCTTCGCCAAGGCCGACGGCAAGCGGGAGAAGTTCGAGGACCCGATCGACTATTTCCTCGACTACAGCAACGGCCAGCTCACGCTGCATTTCACCTTGCCGGTGAAGACGCCGTTCAAGGCGAAGCAGCTCGTGCTCGACGTGTTCGACCGCTCCTTCTTCATCGACTTCAAGATGGCGGACAAGGACCCGGTGAAGCTGGTCGGCGCGCCCGAAGGCTGCAAGATGCAGCTGCAGCGGCCGAATGACGGCTCGGCCAGCGCGCAGGCGCTGAACGAGCAGACCTTTGCCGACGGCGGCGCGAATGCCAATTTCGGCATGATGTTCGCCAACAAGATCACGGTGGATTGCCCGTGACGCGTACTCTGCCGGTCGCGCGTCTGCTGGCGGCTTGTGCCGTGATGCTCGCGCTTTTTGTTGCCGTTGACAGCGCGGTGCATATCGTCATGGCGCAGACGCCGTTCGGCGGGCCGCGGCCCGCACCCGAGCCGCAGGTCGGCGGCTTCGTGGGATGGCTGCTGGCCAAACAGTCCGAATTCTATCGCGAGATGTCCGCGACCATCCGCGCGGCGAAGTCCGACGGCTCGGCGGTCTGGACCTTGCTCGCGATCTCCTTTGCCTACGGCATCTTCCATGCCGCCGGTCCCGGCCACGGCAAGGCGGTGATCTCCTCCTATCTCGTCGCCAACCAGGAGACGGCGTGGCGCGGCATCGTGCTGTCCTTTGCCTCGGCGCTGATGCAGGCGCTGGTCGCGGTCGCTATCGTCGCGGTCGGCGCCTGGCTGCTGAATGTCACGGCGAAGACCATGTGCGGCGCCGAGAAGACGATCGAGATCGCAAGCTATGCGCTGATCGCGCTGTTCGGCGCGCGGCTGGTCTGGACCAAGGGCGGCGCCTTCATCAGCGCGCTGCAGGCCGACCGGCCGCAGCCGGCGATGGCCGCCGCGCATCACCATCACGATCACGACCATCACCATGGTCACGATCACCATCATCACCATGACCACGTCCATGACGACCATTCCGGCCATTCCCACGGGCCGATGCCGGACGAACTGGCCGGACCCGGCGGCTGGCGGCGCGGGCTGGCCGCGATCCTGACCGTCGGCATCCGGCCCTGCTCGGGCGCGATCCTGGTGCTGGTGTTTGCGCTGGCGCAGGGCCTGTTCTGGGCCGGGATCGCCGCGACCTTCGTGATGGGGCTGGGCACCGCGATCACGGTCGCGACGATTGCGGTCGTGGCCGTATTCGCCAAGGACATCGCGCGTCGCCTGAGCGAGGGCCGCGACCGGGGCGGCGTGCTTGTCATGCGCGGCATCGAATTCGGCGCGGCGGGGCTGGTGCTGTTGTTCGGTGCGGGACTGCTGTTCGGCTACATCGCGGCGGAGCGCACGACCTGCCTCTGACGGTCAGACGGCCAGCCACAGCTTGAGCAGCGGCAGGAAAAAGATCGCGACATTGATGACGAAGCCGATGTTCCAGAGGATCGAGCGCAGCCGCGGGCGGTTGCCGACGTAAGTCAGCACATAGGCGACGCGCACGATCACGAACAGCACGGCGAGCTCGTTGATCAGGTTCTGCGGCGCGCCGCGGAATTCGGCGAGCAGCACGGCGGCGGCAAAGAACGGAAAGGCCTCGATGCCGTTCTGATGCGCGCCCAGCGCGCGGGCGCGCAGCGCATCCTCGTAGAAGGCGGGATCGCGCGGTTTCGAATTGTCGTACTGGCGGGAGCTGATCCATTTGACCGGCACGATGGTCAACAGATAGATCGCCACCACTCCGAAAATGCAGAATTCGGCGACCGTCATTCTTTTTCTCCGCGCCTGCTGCGCGGACAGTAGCGAAAGGCCGGCCCGCCTTGACAAGGATGGTGCGGCGCGCGAAGCCACTGGCCGCATGACCATGGCCGCGTCCAATGACGACAAGGCTGCCGCGCCGCCGTCGCATGTCGGCGTGCTGCTGGTCAATCTCGGCACGCCCGACACCGCCGACGCCAAAGGCGTGCGCGTCTATCTCAAGGAATTCCTGTCCGATCCGCGGGTGATCGAGAACCAGGGCCTGGTCTGGCAGCTGATCCTCAACGGCTTCATCCTGCGCACCCGCCCGCGCATCAAGGCGCGCGACTATCTGAAGATCTGGAATACGGAGCGCAACGAGTCGCCGCTGAAGACCATCACGCGCGCGCAGGCCGAGAAGCTCGCGCGCGGCATCGCCGATCACGACCATGTCGAGGTCGGCTGGGCGATGCGCTACGGCAATCCGTCGATCCGCGCCGGGATCGAGTCGCTGATCAAGCGCGGCTGCGATCGCCTGCTGGTCGTGCCGCTCTATCCGCAATATTCGGCGGCGACCTCGGCGACCGTCTGCGACGAGGTGTTTCGCGTGCTGGCCTCGCTGCGCGCGCAGCCGACGCTTGCGCGTGAGCCCGCCCTACTATGACGATCCCGAATTACATCGAGGCGCTCGCGGTCTCGATCGAAGCGCATCTCGCCTCGCTGCCGTTCAAGCCGGAGCTGATCGTCGCCTCCTTCCACGGCATGCCGAAAGCATATGTCGACAAGGGCGATCCCTATCAGGCGCAGTGCATCGCGACGACGGAGGCGCTGCGCAAGCGTCTCGGCCTCGACGCTCGAGAGGCTGCTGCTCACCTTCCAGTCGCGCTTCGGCTATGACGAGTGGCTGCAGCCCTACACCGACGCGACCATGGCGAAGCTCGCGAAAGACGGCGTGAAGCGCATCGCGGTCGTCATGCCGGGCTTTGCCGCCGATTGCCTGGAAACGCTGGAAGAGATCGCGCAGGAGAATGCCGAGATCTTCAAGCACAATGGCGGCGAGGAGTTTTCCGCGATTCCCTGTCTCAACGACAGCGATGAAGGCATGGACGTGATCCGCCAGCTCGTGCTGCGCGAGCTGCAGGGATGGATATGAAGATGCATCTGCTTCCATCTGCTGATGCGCGCAGCGGCAGTCGCTATTCATTCGCAAACGCAGGCCACACGGCGATGTGAATCGCGCCGTTTCTCCAAATCGGCAAGCCACTTGCCTGGTTAAGGCCGCCACACATCTGGCGAGCCGCGAATCGCGTACATAGCTATTTGCGCGAAGGAGATGCCGGATGAACCGGCGCGCCATCCCTGCCGACATAACGAGGCGGCAATCGTGAGACACGTTTGGCGATGAATTTCGCGCGGGCTCCGCCGAGCCCGCCTTGGAGGAACCATGTCCGGCTTTGACATTTTTGCAATTGTGCTCGTCCTGCTCGTCATCGTCACGCTGCTGGCCGGCGTGAAAACCGTGCCGCAAGGCTGGGACTGGACCATCGAGCGGTTCGGCAAATACACCCACACGCTGACGCCGGGCCTCAATCTGATCGTGCCGTATCTTCGACCGCGTCGGGCGCAAGATGAACATGATGGAGCAGGTGATCAACATTCCCGAGCAGGAGGTGATCACCAAGGACAACGCCACCGTCACCGTCGACGGCGTCGCCTTCTTCCAGGTGTTCGATGCCGCGAAGGCGAGCTACGAGGTCTCCAATCTCAAGCAGGCGATCATCGTGCTGACCATGACCAACATCCGTTCGGTGATGGGCTCGATGGACCTCGACCAGGTGCTGTCGCATCGCGACGAGATCAACGAGCGGCTGCTGCGCGTGGTCGACGCCGCGGTGTCGCCGTGGGGGCTGAAGGTCAACCGCATCGAGATCAAGGACATCGTGCCGCCGGCCGACCTCGTCGAGGCGATGGGCCGGCAGATGAAGGCCGAGCGCGTCAAGCGCGCCGACATTCTGCAGGCCGAAGGCCAGCGGCAGTCGGAGATCCTGCGCGCCGAGGGCGCCAAGCAGGGCCAGATCCTGCAGGCCGAAGGCCGCCAGGAGGCCGCCTTCCGCGACGCCGAGGCGCGCGAGCGTTCGGCCGAGGCCGAGGCCAAGGCGACGCAGATGGTGTCGGAGGCGATCGCCAAGGGCGACGTCGCCGCGCTGAACTACTTCATCGCCGACAAATACATCAAGGCGTTCGGCGGCTTTGCCGACGCGCCGAACCAGAAGATCATCATGCTGCCGATGGAAGCCACCAGCATGCTGGGCTCGCTCGCCGGCATCGGCGAGATCGCGAAGGCGACGTTCGGCGAAAGCGCGCGTGTCGGCGCAGGCCGCCGCGCGCCGCACCGGTTCGGTGCCGAGCACGGGGCCGACGCCGCCGCCGGTGACGCCGTAATCAGGAGGCATGATCCGGAAAGTGGAACCGGTTTTCCGAATCAGATCATGCCAATAAGAGGTCGTGTCATGGCCGAGATGTTCACCACGCTGGGAACCTGGAACTGGCTGATCTTCGGGTTCATCCTGATGGCGCTGGAATTGATCGCGCCCGGCGTCTTCCTGTTCTGGCTGGGATTGGCGGCGCTGCTGGTCGGGCTGGTGTCGTTCGTCGTGCATCCGTCCTGGCAGACGCAGCTTCTGATGTTCGCGGTGTTTGCGGCGATCGCCGTGCCGGTCTGGCGGCGGCTTGCGAAGAGCAACAGCACCGCGAGCGCGAGCAATCCGTTCCTCAACAGCGCGCCGACGCGCTGGTCGGCCGCGTGTTCACGCTGGAGAAGCCGATCATCGACGGCACCGGCACGGTGCGGATCGACGACACCATCTGGCGCGTCGCCGGTCCCGATACGCCGGCCGGCAGCCGGGTCAGGATCGTGCACGCCGACGGCGCCAACCTGACGGTGGCGGCGGCGTAGCCGCGTCATTGCGAGCGAAGCGACATGCGGGTCGTTCCGCGGAGTGGATCGCTGCGCTCACCCGGGCTACGATGCGCTACCGCCCGCTCCACTTCTCCGCGAAGCGATGCAGCGGCATCACCTGTCGCCGACAGCTCCTTGCCGAGCGGCGTGAGCGCGTAGCCGCCGGCCTCGCCGAGATCGACGAAGCCCGCCTCGCGCAATTCCTTCAGCCGCTCGTTCAGCACCGTCGGCGAGGCCTCGTCGCAGGCGGTGCGCAGCGCGCGCGAGGTCAGCGCGCGATTCTCGCGCAGCTCCCAGACGATGCGCAGCGTCCAGCGCCGGCCCAGCAAATCCAGCAGCGCCATCACCGGCCGTCCCGGTGCGCGAGCCGCGCACCCGGCGTTTTGTCATGGCTGAGGCCCGTTTCGGCATTGACGGCTCCTTGCGGATCTGCTACGGAATATGTAGCATATTGCTACGGATATTGTAGCACAGGAGTTGGCCATGTCACGCATCGCGCCCGCTTCAGCCGCCCTACGCGCCCGAAACCAAGGAGGTGTTCGACCGCATCATGCGCGGCGCGCCGCCGCTGATGCTGTTCCGCGTGATGGCGAGCCAACCGCGCGCCTGGGACAAATTCCGCGCCGGCAGCCTGCTCGACCCCGGTCCGCTGTCCTTGCGGGAGCGCGAGATCGTGATCGACCGCACCTGCGCGCTGAACAGATGCGAATATGAATGGGGCGTGCATGTCGCGATCTTCGCGAAGCCGGCGCATCTCACCGACGAAGAAGTCCGCGCCACCGTGCATGGCGGCGCCGATGCGCCGTGCTGGTCGGCGGCCGAGCAGGCCATGATCGCGGCGGTCGACGCGCTGCATCACCGCGCCACGCTCGAGCGATGCCGAGTTCGCGGCGCTGTCGGCGCATTTCGACGAGGCGAAAATCTTCGAAATCATCCTGCTGTGCGGCTTCTATCGCACGGTGTCGTATCTGGCGAATGGGTTGAAATTGCCGTTGGAGGAAATGCGGCGCGGTTTCCGAAATAGTCGTCATTGCGAGGCGCGAAGCGGCGAGCCCGGAATCCATAACCGCCGTGGAGTATGGATTGCTTGCGCTTCGCTCCCGGAATGACGAAGGATGCGTACAGCCACCCCCGCCCGCAGCAGATCGTGCAGATGAATGATCCCGACCGGCTTGCCGGCGTCGGTGACGATCAGCGTGGTGATCTTCGACGAATTGAGCAGCTCCAGCGCTTCGCTGGCGAGCGAATCGCGCGCGATGGTCTTCGGGATTGCGCGTCATGATCTCGTCGACGGTGGCCGACTGCAGATCGGGGCGCATCTTCCGGCGCAGATCGCCGTCGGTGATGATGCCCGCGATGCTGCCCGCGCGCATCGACGATGGCGACGCAGCCAAAACCCTTGGCCGACATCTCGTTCAGCGCGTCCGACATGCCGGTGCCGAGCGGTTTCAGCGGCAGCTCGTCGCCGGTGTGCATCAGGTCGGAGGTATGCTTGAGCATCGCGCCGAGCTTGCCGCCGGGATGGAAATTCGCGAACTCCAGCGCGGTGAAGCCGCGGCTTTCCAGCAGCGCAATCGCGAGCGCATCGCCGATCGCGGCCTGCATCAAGGTCGAGGTGGTCGGCGCCAGATTATGCGGGCAGGCCTCGCGCGCCTTCGGCAGCTCCAGCACGATGCGCGCGGCCGCACCGAGCGAGGACTGCGCATTCGACGTCAGCGCGATCATCGGGATCGCAAAGCGCGCGGAATAATTCACCAGGTTCTTCATCTCCGGCTGCTCGCCGGACCATGACAGCGCGACGATCACGTCGTCGGGCGTGATCATGCCGAGATCGCCATGGCTCGCTTCCGCCGCGTGCACGAAGAAGGCCGGCGTGCCGGTCGAGGCCAGCGTCGCCGCGAACTTGCGCGCGACATGGCCCGACTTGCCGAGCCCGGTGACGATGACGCGGCCCTTGGCCTGGCGGATCAGCTCGACGGCCTCGGAGAACGCCGCGCCGAGCGCGCCCTGCAGCGCGGACGCGAGCGCCGCGATCCCGGCGCTGCCGGTCTCGAGCGTGCGCAGCGCCGACTGCGACGGCGGCGTCGCGCCTTGCCGGATGATGCGGTCATCAGCGGTTGTTGGCTTGCCATGAAAGGTTCCAGAAGGGCACCTGGTGCCCGCGCGCCTGCTTAGCACGGGTGGCGAGAGCGAGGCGACGTCGGCGCCCGACCTCAACGGCTCATTAACCATAATTGTTTTAACTCCATTAACGACCTTTTCCGCCGCGCGCCAGCTTTGGCCGACGGCGGAATGGGTCGGCGAAAGTGATGATTTCGTTGGAGTTTTTCCGATCGTGGGGACGGGTCCAGCCTGGGGCCGGACGACAGCGCGCTTTCGTCTTGCGCGCCGCTTTCGGCTGCCTGTCGCTGATCCTCTTCGCGGAACCCGCGATCGCGCAGCAACTCGGCACCGGCCTGCTCAATCCCAAGATCGGCGGTTTCGTCTCGCCGCAGGATCTGCCGCGCGCAAGACTCAGCGCAGGCCGCGATCGACTCGCCGCCTGCGCCGCCCGCGCCGCCGTCGCCGCCCGATCCCAACGATCCGAAGCCGCGCAAGCGCGAGGCGCCGGCGGAGTCGCGCATCGGCAAGGTGCCGAGCTACGGCCTGCCCGCCGCCAGCGGCGCGAAAGAGGCCGGCTACGACTCGCTCAATCGCAAGCGCAAGCTGCGAGAAATATTATCCGGCGCAGGCCAAGCCGAAGAAGCCCGCCGGTCCCGGCTCGCAGCCGCCGAAGGAGCCGCCGAAGAACTTCGCCGGCCAGCAGCGGCTCTCGGTGCCGCCGTCGGAGAGCGCCAACAAGCAGCCGCTGCCGCCCGGCATGGCCGACAACGTGCCGGGCCAGCCGGTGCGCCGGCGCATGAAGCTCGACGACGATCCGTTCGGCGCGGTCGGCGATTATGCCGGCAGCTTCCTGATCAAGTCGGCGCTGGAGCTGTCCGGCCGGCTACGACACCAATCCCGGCCGCATCTTCGAGCCGCACGGCCTGCCGGCCTACGTGATCGCGCCGGAGTTTCTCGCGGTCTCGAACTGGGAGCGCCACGCGCTGGTCGCCGATCTGCGCGGCTCGTTCACCGGCTATGGCGGCACGCTGCCGGCGCTGGTCGACGGCGGCCAGGTCAATCCGGCGCCGACCAATGTCAACCGGCCCGACTTCACCGGCCATGTCGACGGCCGCCTCGACGTCACCCATGATTTCGATCTCACCGCGCAGACGCGGCTGCGGGTGGCCACCGACAATCCCGGCAGCCCGAACATCCAGGCGGGGCTGGCGCGCTATCCGGTCTACGCCACCTATGGCGGCACCTTCGGCTTCGACCAGCACTTCAACCGCCTGCAGGTTTCCGCCGGCGGCACCGTCGACCGCACCGACTACCAGAACTCGAAGCTGACCGACGGCTCGTTTGCCTCGCAACGACGACCGCAACTTCACCCAGTATGGCGGCGTCGGGCGCGTCTCCTACGAGGTGCTGCCGGGGCTGAAGCCGTTCGTCGAAGGCGAGGGCGACACCCGCGTGCACGATCTGCAGTTCGACCGCAGCGGTTTCCAGCGCGACTCCAACGGCGGCTATGTCAAGGCCGGCTCGTCCTTCGAGTTCACGCGGCTCCTGACCGGCGAGGTCGCGGTCGGCTGGTCCGAGCGCAGCTATGCCGATCCCCGGCTCAACCGGCTGCAGGGCCTGCTCACCTCGGGCTCGCTGATCTGGACGGTGACGCCGCTGACCACCGCGAAGTTCATCGCCGACACCCAGATCAACGAGACCACGCTGCCCGCGACCTCGGGCGTGCTGGTGCACACCTACGCCTTCGAGGTCGATCACGACTTCCGCCGCTGGCTCACCGGCGATCGGCAAGTTCACCTACGGCACCTACGACTACCAGGGCGACAATCGCCGGGACAAGACCTACTCGGTCGAGGGCGATCTGATCTACAAGATGAACCGCAACCTCTGGATCAAGGGCTCGCTGCGCCACGACATCCTCGACTCCAACGTGCCGCTCGCGGGCTCGAACGCGACCGTGGTGATGCTGGGGGTGAGGTTGCAGAATTGAGTCGCGTCGATCTGCGCGGCGAAGGCGCAGCAGCTTCGCAATCTCACTCTGCGTCATCGTCCGGCCGACGCGCCGATTAGGCGCGGGCCCGGCAATCCGATTCTCCCAGTTCGAGCGGTTATGCGATTCACGGGCTCGCCGCTGCGCGACGCCTCGCGGAATGACGACGAGAGACTGCACACACTTCCTCATTCCCGCGGCGCGATGCGTCCGGGTTTTGCGAGAAGCGCGTCCTCGAGAAGCAAGAGGGCGCAGGGAATGCCGGGTGTTGAACTGCACCCGCAGCCTCGTGGGCAGAAAAGGGTAGGCGGCCCACAAGCATAGTCACCACAGGAACAGGCCGAACATCGGCATTCCCTGCGCAATGGTTTTAACGGCTGCTTCGTGCTCTCCCTGGAGTACCGGGCTTGCTAGCCTCCATCGCCTGCCGGGCTCTCGACCGCAGGCTTGATCCCAGCGTCGGGGGATCAGGACCACACGACTTGGCCGTCCGCACCGCATCGCAAGTCTGGCGACGCGCTGCGTCCATTGCATCCCGCGCCAACGAAATCGTGACGACCGCGAATCGCCCCTCTTGGGGGCGCGGGACGGCTTATGAATAGCAGAATTTCTGGAAAATGGAAGAGGAATTTCGGTCTTGGGCAAGAAAAATTTACAAGGATGCGCCGGCGCGATGCCGTCCCGTCCGATCGCCGCGTCAGCTCTGAGGGTAGAGCAGACAAGTGGTAGGCCTGGTCTGACAGCCGCTGTTGACCCATACGGAAGTCAGCGACTTGCCAAGTTTCATCCCGGCAAGCCCCAGAGCAGATGGCAATCAACCTCAAAGCCGCCAAGGCAATGGGCCTCACCGTTCCGCTCGACCCTGCTCGCCGCGGCCGACAAAGTGATCGAGTGAGGGCTGCCCACTTCCGTCCATGGCACCTTTCAGATATGCCGGGCCGCCCGAACGATGTCCGTTCATTGAGGTAGATCGAAAGTCATGGGAGGGAGGTCAAACCGACGCGATTGACCCAACACGGACTTCTTCGCGGGGCCGGGCCTAAAATAGCGCCGCCGTCTCAACTCCCGGACTCGAACGGCCTTGCGGACCAACGCTGGCTGGGCCTTTTCAATGCGCATGGCAACTTAACGCCCGGTTTCAATGGACGGGCCGATACCTCTCACTAATCGACAAATGCTGAGATAGCCGCCGGGAAGTGGTCAGCTGACCGCTTCCTGCTGCTGATAGGCTGGGGCTCGCTATGTCTGCCCGGAAATCGCGGGAACGATAACCCGAAACGCTTGCGCTTTGTGGATCATGTCGGTGTGTTTCATGCCAGGCACCACCGTAACGGGGATGTTCACGCCGAGGTGCTGTAACAGCGGCGCGTATTGATCTGCGATGACCTGCTCGTCCGCATCGCCGACGAAGATGGCGGCCGGGCGGTGTATATTTCTCAGATAGGTTTCGTACTGGCGTCCGGCGCCGAAATTATTCAACAGCCTATAGGAATAGCTCGCGGTCATTGATTGAGCCATCTCTGGCGTTATCGCGTAGCTGATGACGGGCAATCCGTCGAAGAAGCGAATGCCAAAGCGATTGAGCCACGCGATCACCACGATCCGTGGAACCGCTACGTTGATCCAGCCGCCGGCGTTCGGCCGCAAGGTCGGCGCGTTCGAGAGCGTGGTCGGCGAAAGCAGCACGTAACGGTCAAACAGCGCGCCGTAGGGGCCGCCGGCGAAGCGGATGCTGAAGCCTGCGCCTGCGGAGAACCCGACCAGCGTACGGGTCTCGCCGCTTTTGGGTTGCCCAAGCTGGGCGACAAAGTCCGCGAGATCATCGTCGAGCTGTGCGATATAGTCGATGTCGCCGCGCCGGCCGGAACCGCCATGGCCTCTTATATCAGGCGCATAGACCGTCACGCCGGCGGCCTGTAGCGCCGTTGCCAGATCATGCATGCTGGTTCCGGGGCCCGCCGAGCCGTGCACCAGAACGGCCACTTTATCCGGGGCTGCCGGATAGGCGTAATATTGCAGGCTTGTGCCATCGCGCGCCTCGAAATGCCGGGGTACCGGAAAGTCCGGAGTAATTTGAGGGGTCGTCGCCATGGAAGCCATGGCAGGCGGCGCGGTAGGGGCATCGAACAGGATCACGCCAACGGGGATACGCCGCAACCACTAGCAGCACGATAAACAAGCCAATCAAAAATTTGCGCATAACGCCTCCGACATGAGCTTAAGGTTACCTATGGCGGGCTTCACAGCGGCTCGATCGGCAGACAGAGCTCGCAGCGTAGGTGATCGGCCGGAAGTTGCAGATCGTGATCTCGGCGAAGTTCGAGGCGCGGCCTGTCATCGGGTTGATAGCCGCTGGCCGGAAGCCACACTGTGTATAGCCTTGCCCAGGCATCAGTGATGACGGCCGCCGACCCTTGAAAGCGAGCGACGGCGTATTTGCCTCCCGGCAGATCGGTGACGTTGACGGCGCGGTCGGGTTTGAAATCGCGACCGACGACAACGCCGGCGTCGTAACGCAGCTTCTCCGGCGCGACGATGCCTGGCGCGTCGTGACCGATTCCGACCGTGAGCAGCCCGGCAAGCTGCAGGTCGCGGCTTCGTATCCAGCGCGTCAGACTGGCCCAGAGCGCGGAGATGGCGCCGCTCGTACCGTACGGACCGACGTGACGCATATAGGCGATACGATATGGCGGGATATCCCTTATTTCGACCTGCATCGCGAACCCCTCCTGGCCCACCGACGCATGATGCCCGATCCGCTTGGCGGTCGCTTTGCGATTCTTGCGCTTTGCTTGACTTGGATTGCGTTTCGGCTTGCCGCGCTCGCCTTGGCGCTGACGTAGATCGCGCCATTGCTGTGCTCCGCCCGAGCGCCAGTGCGTCGCGCTCATACCGAAATGCGCCCTGAATGCGCGTGCGAATGTCGCGGCCGAGGAGAAGCCGTATCGAAACGCGATGTCGAGAATACTGGTCTCGGGCAACGAGATGAGTGCGCCGGCTGCGCGCTCAAGGCGGACGCGCCTGATGAAATCCGAGAGCGTCTCGCCGGTGATCGCCGCAAAGACGCGATGGAAGTGGAAGGGCGAAAAGGCCGCGACGACGGGCCAGGCGTTCGAGCGTCAAGTCGTCGGCGAGGTGAGCCTGCACGTAGTCGATGACGCGGTTGATCCGCCGCTCATACTCACGGCGGCTGGAAGGCGCCTTCATGCTCGGCTTATGCTTCACGTGTGTAGCCGTGGGTTACAAACGGCTGGGCCCGTCAGTCGATGGTCTCAACTGACGGAATGCGGTTCGGTCGGCGTTATCCCTTAATGCCCGCACTCGCTGCAGCATCTGTTCGGCGGGCGGCAACTTGCTCCTTTTAGCCGATCCGTTCCTTCGCACAAAATCAGGCTGATCGGCAGAACCAACCATGTCTGGTTCTGGCACTTTGCGGACATTCACTTCCACGAAGTCAACGTCCGCATCTGAGGGGTAAACAGACATCGCGACGCGCACGTGGGCCTCCCTCGCAAAGCCTGACACCCGCGGACATCTGTTGCGCCGCCGCACTCCACGCCACCCGCAACCTCTTCGCGTTCCTCGTCCGCCTGCGTGACAATGCCGCCCCCGCCCCCTTCGCAAGACTAGTTGTGCCGCACCGGGCAAATTGCCACACTCGCACCCAAAATGAGCCGGCCGGGGCAGACCACGCCGAACCGGGCCGCCAAAAGGACGGGAATGCCACCGCGCGCTGCGAACGCGCGAAGGAGCCGAACGATGGCGATCACGACCATGATCGACAGCCCGGCCGCGGCCACGAGCGCCACGCCTCGTGCGCGGCGGCGTGGCGCATTTGGCGCGGACAAACTCTGGGCGCTGGCCTTCGTCACCCCCTATGTCGCGATCTTCGTGGCCTTCGTGATCTACCCGATCGGCTATGGGCTGTGGCTGGGCAGCGACCCGCCGAGCTATCGCGCGCTGTTCGGCGATCCCGTCTATCCGCGCACGGTGATGAACACCCTGATCTATCTGCTGGTCGGCGTGAACCTGAAATTGCTGCTGGCGCTGCTGCTGTCGGGCTTCTTCATGCGCAAGGGCTGGTGGACGAAGTTCTTGCTGCTGCTCTTCATGCTGCCCTGGGCGATGCCGGCGCTGTCCAGCTATCTCTCCATCAACTGGATGCTGAACGGGCAATGGGGGCTGATCAACAATTTCATCTGGCAGGTGGCGCAGGTGGATGGGCCGCCCTGGCTCGACAATTCCGCCTTCGCGCTGGGTTCGGTGATTTATGGCCATATCTGGAAATGGCTGCCGTTCTGGACCCTGATCTTCCTCGCCGGGCGCATGGCCGTTCCGGTCGAACTGTATGAGGCCGCCGATGTCGATGGCGCCAGCCTGATCCAGAAATTCACGCATGTGACCCTGCCGCTGATGGCGGGGATGTACCTGGTCTGCACCATGCTCTCGACCATCTGGGCGCTGGGCGATTTCAACGCCGTGCGCTTCATCTCCGGCGGCGGGCCGGCGCTGTCGACCCATGTGCTCGCGACCCTGGGGATCCGCAACGCATTCGAACTGGGCGATCCCAAACTGGGCATGGCGACGGTGCTCACCGCGCTGCCCCTGCTGATCCCGCTGGCGATCCTGCTGATGCGCCAGTTGCGGCGCAGCGAGGTCACGATATGAGCGCACGACGCCGCATCCGCCCGATCAATCGCATTGGCGTCACGCTGCTGTCGGCGCTGCTGCTGGTCTGGACGTTGCTGCCGATCTACAACATCATCCGCGTCTCCATGCAGGAAAAGGAGGAAGTGCTCTCGACCTCCGTCTATCCCGATAGCGCCCTCCTTGCATGCGTTCAGCGTCGTGTTCCACCAGGCCTACTGGCTGCTGGAGACATTCTGGAACCAGATGAGCAACAGTTTCTTCATCGGCGTCGCCGTTGCGCTGGTGGTCCTGACCGTCGGGTCCCTGACCAGTTTCACCATCAGCCGGATGCGCATCCGCAGCGGCTGGATGCTGACCAATGCGGCGCTCTTGACCTATGTGATCCCGTTGTCGTTCCTGGCCATCCCTTTCTACGGCATCATGGGCAAATATGGCCTGACCAACAATCCGCTGTCGGTGATCGCGGTCGAAGTGACCTTCGCCACGCCCTATGCGATTTTCATTTTCCAGCAATACGGCGCCTCGATCCCGCTCGAACTGGATGAGGCGGCGCGCATCGATGGCGCCTCGCCGCCGCAGATTTTCTTCCGCATCTATCTGCCGCTGATGGCGCCTGCGCTGGTGGCGATCGGCACCTATGCGCTGCTGCTGTCATGGAACGAATATCTGTATGCGTTCCTGCTGCTGTCGGGCGGCAAGGTCGTCACCGTGCCGGTGACGCTCGGCAAATTCCTGGTGGGAGACGAGGCGCCCTGGAATTACCTGATGGCGGCGGCCATCTTCTACGCCATTCCGCCCTTGCTGATCTACTACGGCTTCCGCCGCAAGATGAGCGGCGGCCTGACCATGGGCGGGATCAAGGGTTGAACGCAGCGCCAACGGCACCGGGGAGGAACAAGATGAAGCTCATTTCACGGCGGCTCGTCCTGGGCGGCGCGGGTGCCGCGGCAGCAGCGGGCGTTGGCCTGATGCCGCGCCGTGCGAAGGCAGCAGGCGAACTCACGGTCTGGTGGACCCAGGGTTTCTACAAGGCCGAAAACGATGCCGTGATCGCCTGGATGGCGGACTGGGAGAAGCGCAACAACACCAAGGTCAATCTGACCATCATGAACGGGCCGGATGTGATCACCAAGCTGATCGCCGCCATGCAGGTGGGCGACGTGCCTGACGTGGTGCACACCGTCACCGGCGACCGCTTGCTGGTGCCGCGCGCGGCATGGAACGATCAGTTGGAGGATGTCTCCGACGTCGTGGAATCCCAGAAGACCGCATTCACGGAAACCGCGTTGGCCAGTGCGCGCGTCCATAACGCCAAGCAAAAGAAAACCTCGTATTACAGCGTGCCGACCAAGGCCTCCTCGCTGCTGATGGAGATCTGGCTCCCGTTGGTCGAGGAGGCCGGCTTCGCCGCTGCCGACATACCGCCCACGCAGGACAAATTCTTCGATTTCTTCCAGGTCGTGCAGGACAAGCTGCGCGCCAAGGGCAAGCGTATCTTCGGCCTCGGCTATTCGATGGCGGCAAAGGAAGTGGATGCCGGCAATCTGTTCCACCAATTCCTGGTCGGCTATGGCGGCGTCGGCATCGTCACGCCGGATGGCAAACTGAACATCGACGATCCCGCCGTGCGCAAGGCGGCGACCATTTCGCTGGAGCGGCTGACGACGCCATTCAAGAAAGGCTATGTGCCGCCGGGTGCGATCAACTGGGGCGATGTCGACAACAACAACGCGTTCTTCGCCCGGCAGATCGTGATGACGCCCAACGCCACCATCTCCATTGCCGCCGCGCAAATGGACAAGCCCGATCTCTACTACAAGGAGATCCTGACCCGCGGCATCCCGCTGGGCAATGACGGCAAGCCGGTGGCCAGCATCCTGGCGATTTCACCCACCATCATCCCCAAGGGAGCGAAGAATGTGGATGGCGCGAAAGCATTGCTGCGCGATTTCATCCAGCCGGCGAACCTGAATGCCTATTTGAAGGAAACCCGCGCGCGCTATTTGCCTGTCATGGCTTCCATCGTGAAGGACGATCCGTACTGGACCGACCCGAAGGACCCGCATCGCCCGGTCGCGGTGGACATGGGGCTGATCAAGCCGACGGTGCCGTGGTGGAATTCCTACAACCCGGCCTATGCGAGCGTGCTGTCCGAGCAGGTCTGGCCGCAGGCGGAAGCCAATATCACGCAAAACAACATGACCCCGGAACAGGCCACCGAGGAAGCCGCCAAACGGATCAAGCAGCTGTTCGAGCAGTATCAGAAGTGACGGTGGCGCGCGGGTAGACGTCAGGCGGCGGTAATACATATCTCCTCAGCCAGCGCGTCGAGGTCTGCAATTTTGCTGACGTGATCAAGCTTGCCTTCGCTGCCGGCTTCCCCGACAAATGCGACAGCGCATTCGCATTTGGGGAGAGACACGATGGATCTGAAGGGCATGGTTGCACTGGTGACGGGCGGCAATGGCGGGCTGGGGCAGCGCATCTGCCACGCGCTCGCGGAGGAGGGCGCACATCTCGCCGTCATGTACGCGAAGAGCCGCGACCAGGCGGAAACCGTCGCGCGCGACCTGGCGTCGCGCTATCAGATCAACGCCCGCGCTTTCGCCTGTGACATCACCGACGGCGCGGCCGTGGACCGGCTGGTCGGCGAGGTCACGCAGGCCTTCGGCCGCCTCGATATCCTGATCAACGACGCCGCCTACAACGTCTCGATCCCGTTCGGCGATCTCGACAGTCTGACGGGCGAGGTGTGGAGCAAGATCATGGCCGTCAACCTGACGGGGCCGATGCGCCTGACCAAGGCGGTGGCTCCCGTCATGAAGGCGCAGGGGCGAGGCCGCATCGTCAACATCGCCTCGGTCGCGGGGCTCAGCCCGACCGGCTCGTCGATCGCCTATGCGGTGTCGAAGGCGGGGCTGATTCATCTGACGCGCTGCATGGCGGTGGCGCTGGCGCCCGAGACGCTGGTCAACTGCGTGGCGCCGGGCCTGCTGGAGGGCACGCGCGCGACGGCCAATCTGCGGCCCGAGCAGGTCGAGCGCTCCGCCTCGGGCTCGCTCCTGAAGAAGGCCGCCGACAAGGACGACTGCGCCGACATGGTGGTCACCATGTGCCGCACCGAGACCATGACCGGCCAGACCGTCGTCATCGACGCCGGACGCATCTTCCACTAGCGCATGATCCGGAAAAGTGTGAAGCGGTTTTCCGAAAGATCATGCGCAAAACAAAAATCACGGCGAGCTGAATCGGATGGTTGTCTGGTCTCCTCTCAGGTTCAACAGCGGGCAAGAGGCGGCAAGCCGATTTGTCATGGCGCCGCTGACGACCGATGCGTCCCATGAAGACGGGACGGTGACCGAACACGAGCTCGAATTCGTCCGGCGGCGTGCCGCCAGCGGATTCGGCGCTACCATTTCCTCCGCCGCTTACGTCGAAGACGACGGACGCTCCTGGCAGGGAATCGGGGCGGCCCATGATGGACATCTGTCCGGTCTGCGCCGGCTCGCTGAAGCCATGCGTGCCGCAGGCGGTCTTGCGATCCTCCAGATCTATGACGGCGGCCGCATCGCAAAGCCCGAGTTGATCGGCGAGCAAAGCCTGCGTGCGGCTTCGGCCGTGGCTTCGTTGCGGCCGGGAGCGAAGACGCCGAGGGCGATGACATCAGATGAGGTCGAAAACCTGGTTGCAAGCTTCCGCGATGCCGCTTCGCTCGCCCGAAAGGCCGGTTTCGACGGCGTCGAGATCCACGGCGCCAACCACTACGCGGTGCATCAGTTTTTCTCGCCGCGGGCCAATCGTCGCGTCGATCGTTGGGGCGGCACGCTTGCCAAGCGCATGAACTTTCCGCTCGCGGTCGCGCAGGCCGTTCGCGACGCGCTCGGTCCGAAGCTGATCGCAGGCTTTCGCGTGACGCCGTTCGAAGCCGAGGCGGACGGTTACACGCTCGAGGACTCCAAACTGCTTTGTGGTGAGTTGGCGAGGTTGGATCTCGACTACATCTCGGTTTCGCTCGATGATTATCGCAAGAGCCGGCCGACCGGAGAGACCCGTGTCTATAATGGTCCGGTCGAGAAGAGTTATGATTTGGCAGTGAGTCCCATCACGGAATTTGCCCGCGTCATCGCGGGCCGCGCTGCGGTCATGGCGAGCGGCGGGATCAGGACGTGCGCCGATGCCGAAGGGGCGATCGCACTGGGAGCCGATCTGGTTGCGGTCGGACGCGCCGTGGTGGTCGATCCGGAGTGGTTGTCCAAGGTCCGGAGCAAGCGCGAAGCATCGATCCTTGCGGGACTGCCGAAGGATGAACGCGAGATCGCGCGCGGTTTAAGCATTCCGCCGCGAATGGTCGCATATTTGCTGAGCCGTCCAGGCTGGATCCCTCGCCTTTAGACTGCCGCCTTGCAGGCGAGGGAAGGACGGACGCAGCAGCTACTTCGCGTATTTGCCCGAAAGCTGCGGGGTGATGTCCGGGTAGGAGCCCGCGGTCTTCTCCTTGACCTCTTCGTGCATCTGCAGGCGGGTCTTGCGCGCCCAGCTGCGCTTCAGCGCGTCCTTCACGGTGAATTTCAACCGGCCGAGCCCGTCGATTTCCTGCTCGATCGTGTCGCCGTCCATGTACGGGTTGAGACCCCGGTGATTGGTGCCGGTGGCGACGATGTCGCCGGGCAGCAGCGTATGGATCGACGACAGCCAGGCGATGCATTTGGCGATCTTGTGGCCCATGTCGTCGGTGTTGAAGTTCTGCATCAGCACGCCGTTGTTCCACTGCCTGACCTGCAGCTTCAGCGGGTCCTTGATCTCGTCCGATGTGACGAGATATGGGCCGATCGGCGCGAAGGTGTCGCGGCTCTTCATCTGGAAGAACACGTTGCCCTGCGGCGGCAGGCCGCGCGCCGAACCGTCGATGAAGTTCATGTAGCCGAAGACGTGGCTCATTGCATCGAGCTCGCTGACATGGCTGCATTTCTTGCCGATGACGGCCGCCATCTCGGCCTCGCCCTCGAAGATCGTGGCCGGCACGTCGGGCAGCACCATGGTGTCGCCATGTCCGATGATCGCGCCAGGGGATTTGTGGAAGGCGTTGATCGGCGCCGGCGCGCTGCGCGTGCCGTCTTCCATGTAGTTGACCGCCATGCAGTCGATCGTGCGCGGGCCCGGCACCGGCGGGCGGATGCGAACGTTCGCCACCGGCATGCCTGTGCCGCGCGCGACCGCTGCCTCGAGCCTCGGCTTGTAGCTGCCCCAGCGCTCGATCAAGCCCGTTCATCAGATCGCCCGGGCCGGTGTGCGGGATGTCCTTCACCTCGGCACTGACATCGACCACGGCGTCGCCCTTCAGCACGCCGAGCTTGAAATCATCGAAATAGAGAATCTTCATCGTTTGCTCCTCCCTTTTTGCTTTTTCATTGCCAGGCTTGAGCGCCCGCTGCGGTAGCTTCGCAGTGCCAACCCTGCCCCTGGCATGGGGAGGGTCGGCTCACATTGAGCGAAGCGAAATGTGAGATCGGGGTCGGGGTGATCGCGCAACGGCGAAACTGTCTGCGACGAGAGACTGCCACCCCACCCCGAGTCATGCATGCGAGCGTCAAGCTCGCAGGGAACGACCGCTCCCCCTCCACGGGGCGCGCTCACAGTCAACTACCGCGGCAAATTCGTCGTCCCCATCAAGAACTTGTCGATCGATTGCGCGCAGAGCCGGCCCTCGCGGATCGCCCATACGACAAGCGATTGCCCGCGGCGCATGTCGCCCGCCGAGAACACGTTCGGCTTCGAGGTCTGGTAGTCGACCATGTTGGCGCGGACGTTGCCGCGCTGGTCGAGCTCGACGCCGAGCGTCTTCAACAGGCCCTCGTGCACGGGATGCACGAAACCCATCGCCAGCAGCACCAGCTCGGCATCGAGATCGAACTCGGTGCCGGCGAGCGGCTTGAACTTGTCGTCGACCTTGACGCAATGCAGCTTCTTCACCTTGCCGTCGGCGCCGGAAAACTTCTGCGTCAGCACGGCATACTCGCGCGCGGCGCCCTTCGGCCTGGCTCGAGGACGTCCGCATCTTCAGCGGCCAGTTCGGCCAGGTCAGGCCCTTGTTCTCGCGCTCGGGCGGCGCCGGCATGATCTCGAGCTGGGTCACCGATCTTGGCGCCCTGCCGGAACGAGGTGCCGATGCAGTCGCTTCCGGTGTCGCCGCCGCCGATCACGACGACATGCTTGCCGCCGGCGAGAATGTCGGCCGCGCCGTTGAGCGGCTCCTTGCCGACCCGGCGATTCTGCTGCGGCAGGAAATCCATCGCGTAATGAATGCCGGCGAGATCGCGGCCGGGGATCGGCAGGTCGCGCGGGGCTTCCGCGCCGCCGGTCAGCGCGAGCGCGTCATATTGCTTGGCCATCTCGCGCGGATCGTGCGCGCCGCCGGCGCCGACATGCGCGCCATAGTGAAACACCACGCCCTCGGCCTGCATCTGCGCGATGCGGCGGTCGATGATGTTCTTTTCCATCTTGAAGTCGGGAATGCCGTAACGCAGCAGGCCGCCGGCCTTGGCGAATTTCTCGAACACATGCACCTCGTGGCCGGCGCGCGCGAGCTGCTGCGCGCAGGCGAGGCCCGCGGGACCGGAGCCGATCACCGCGACCTTCTTGCCGGTCTTCTCCGGCGCGATCTCCGGCTTGAGCCAGCCGTTCTCCCAGGCGCGGTCGACGATGGCGCATTCGATGGTCTTGATGGTGACCGGGTTGTCGTCGATGTTGAGCGTGCAGGACGCCTCGCACGGCGCGGGGCAGATGCGCCCGGTAAACTCCGGGAAATTGTTGGTCGAGTGCAGGTTGCGCGAGGCCTCTTCCCAGTTGTCCTGATAGACGAGGTCGTTGAAGTCGGGGATCTGGTTGTTGACCGGGCAGCCCGGCGTGCCCGGCGCCACCGAGCCGGTGCCGTGGCAATAGGGGATGCCGCAATTCATGCAGCGCGCGGCCTGGTCGCGCGTCTCTTTCTCCGAGAGCGGAACGACGAACTCGTTGTAGTGCTTCACGCGCTCGGCGACCGGCGTGTAGTTGCGGTCGTGCCGCTCGATTTCCAGAAAACCCGTGACCTTGCCCATTAAACCCGAAGTCCCTGCATCACTCTGTCTTCTTCCGTCATTGCGAGGAGCGAAGCGACGAAGCAATCCAGGCTGAAGGCCGCAAGATGGATTGCTTCGATTCGCTCGCAATGACGATCGCTTCGCGCTGATCGTCCGAATGACGGTGCCATTTCGGGATCATGCTACGCCCCGATCGCGATTTTCGGTTCGGCGTCGGCATTCGCTTTCATCTCCCGCAGCGCGCGCCGATATTCCACCGGCATCACCTTGCGGAATTTGGGCAGCCACGCCTTCCAGTTCGCGAGAATCTCGGCGGCGCGCTTCGAGCCGGTGGCCTTGGCGTGCCGCGTGATCAGGACATGCAGCCGCTCGATATCGGCCTCCAGCAGATTCTTGAACACGTCGACCCGGCCGTGCGCCTCGAGATCGCCGGCGTGGTGATAGATGTCCGCGTTGATCATCTCTTCCGACAGCAGCGGCTCGAGCTCGACCATCGACATGTTGCACAGCTTGTCGAAGTCGCCCGCCTCGTCCAGCACATAGGCGACGCCGCCGGACATGCCGGCCGCGAAATTGCGCCCGGTCTTGCCGAGCACCACCACGATGCCGCCGGTCATGTATTCGCAGCAATGGTCGCCCGCGCCCTCGACCACCGCGATGGCGCCGGAGTTGCGCACGGCGAAGCGCTCGCCGGCGATGCCGCGGAAATAGCATTCGCCCTCGATCGCGCCGTACATCACGGTGTTGCCGACGATGATGCTCTCTTCCGGCACGATGCCGCCGTTGCGCGGCGGCTTGACGATGATCTTGCCGCCCGACATGCCCTTGCCGACATAGTCGTTGGCCTCGCCTTCGAGATCGAAGGTGACGCCCTTGGCAAGCCACGCGCCGAACGCCTGGCCCGCGGTGCCCTTGAAGGCTCACCTGGATGGTGTCGTCGGGCAGGCCTTCATGGCCGTAGATGTTGGCGACCTTGCCGGACAGCATCGCGCCGGCCGAACGGTCGGTGTTGTTGATCTCCATCTCGATCTTCACGGGCGCGCCGCGGTCGAGCGAAGCCTGCGAGCGCTCGATCAGCTTCTGGTCGAGCACGCGTTCCAGATGATGGTTCTGCTTCTCGGAGTGATAGATCTTCTGACCCTTCTCCTCCTTCTGCTTCACGAACAGTTTCGAGAAATCGAGACCCTTGGCCTTCCAGTGCGCGACGAGCCGCGTCTGGTCGAGCATCTGGGTCTGGCCGACCATCTCGTTGAAGCTGCGGTAGCCGAGCGAAGCCATGATCTCGCGGACTTCCTCGGCGACGAAGAAGAAGTAGTTGATGACGTGCTCGGGCTGGCCGGTGAAGCGCTTGCGCAGCACCGGGTCCTGCGTGGCGACGCCGACCGGGCAGGTGTTGAGATGGCACTTGCGCATCATGATGCAGCCCGCCGCGATCAAGGGCGCGGTGGCGAAGCCGAACTCGTCGGCCCCGAGCAGCGCGCCGATCACGACGTCGCGTCCGGTGCGGAAGCCGCCGTCGACCTGCACCGCGATGCGGCTGCGCAGCCGCTCGCGCACCAGCGTCTGGTGGGTTTCGGCAAGCCCGATCTCCCAGGGCGAGCCGGCATGCTTGATCGAGGTCAGCGGCGAAGCGCCGGTGCCGCCCTCGAAGCCCGCGATGGTGACATGGTCGGCGCGCGCCTTGGCGACGCCCGCCGCGACCGTGCCGACGCCGACCTCGGAGACGAGCTTGACCGAGACCTGGCCGTCGGGATTGACGTTCTTCAGGTCGTAGATCAGCTGCGCGAGGTCCTCGATCGAATAGATGTCGTGATGCGGCGGCGGCGAGATCAGGCCGACGCCCGGCGTCGAGCGCCGCACGCGCGCGATCGTCGCGTCGACCTTGTGGCCGGGCAACTGTCCGCCTTCGCCGGGCTTGGCGCCCTGCGCCATCTTGATCTGCATCATGTCGGAGTTGACGAGATATTCCGTCGTCACGCCGAAGCGGCCCGAGGCGACCTGCTTGATCGCCGAGCGCATGGAGTCGCCGTTCGGCAGCGGCTTGAAGCGGTCGGATTCCTCGCCGCCTTCGCCGGTGTTGGACTTGCCGCCGATCCGGTTCATGGCGATCGCAAGCGTCGTGTGCGCCTCGCGCGAGATCGAGCCGAAGCTCATCGCGCCGGTCGCGAAGCGCTTGACGATGTCCTTGGCCGGCTCGACCTGGTCGAGGGCGACAGGCTTGCGCTTGTCGTCCTCGGCGCTCTTGATCCGGAACAGGCCGCGCAAGGTCAAGAGCCGCTCGGATTGCTCGTTGAGGATTTTTGCAAAGCCGCGATAGCGCTCGACCGAATTGCCGCGCACCGCGTGCTGCAGGTTGGTGACGGACTCCGCCGTCCAGGCGTGATCCTCGCCGCGGGTGCGGTAGGCATATTCGCCGCCGACGTCGAGCGCGGTCTTGTAGACCAGCGCATCGCCGAACGCATCGGCATGGCGCCGCGTGGTCTCTTCCGCGATCTCGGCGAGACCGACGCCCTCGATGCGGGTGTGGGTGCCGGCGAAATATTTGGCGACGAAATCGGCCTTCAGCCCGACGGCGTCGAAAATCTGCGCGCCGCAATAGGACTGATAGGTCGAGATGCCCATCTTCGACATCACCTTGAGCAGGCCCTTGCCGATCGACTTGATGTAGCGCTTGACGACCTCGTAGTCGCTGAGCGAGCCCGGCAGCCTGTCCTTCAGCGCGACGATGGTCTCGAAGGCCAGATACGGGATTGATCGCTTCCGCGCCGTAGCCGGCCAGACACGCGAAATGATGCACCTCGCGCGGCTCGCCGGATTCGACGACGAGGCCGACCGAGGTGCGCAATCCCGTGCGGATCAGATGATGATGCACGGCGGCGCAGGCGAGCAGCGAGGGAATCGGAATCCGGTCGGAGCCGACCATGCGGTCGGACAGGATGATGATGTTGACGCCCTCGCGCACCGCGCCTTCGGCGCGCGCGCAGAGCTCGTCGAGCACCTGGTCCATGCCGGCGGCGCCGAGCCCCGCATGGAAGGTGGTGTCGAGCGTGCGCGACTTGAAATGGCTGTCGGAGATCTCGCCGATCGAGCGGATCTTCTCGAGGTCCGCGTCGGTCAGGATCGGCTGGCGCACTTCGAGCCGCTTGGTCGAGGCGAGGCCCTGCGTGTCGAACAGGTTCGGCCGCGGCCCGATGATCGAGACGAGGCTCATCACGATCTCTTCGCGGATCGGGTCGATCGGCGGGTTGGTGACCTGCGCGAAATTCTGCTTGAAATAGGTGAAGAGCTGCTTCGGCCGGTCCGACAGCGCCGAGATCGGCGTGTCGTTGCCCATCGAGCCGGTCGCTTCCTCGCCGGTGGAGGCCATCGGCGTCATCAGGATGGTGATGTCTTCCTGGCTGTAGCCGAACGCCTGCTGGCGATCGAGCAGCGGCAGGTTGGAGCGCACGCCCTTGGCCGGCGCGTCCTTCAATTCCTCGAGCTGCGATCTGGGTGCGGTCGAGCCACTCGCGATAGGGATGGCTCTTGGCCAGCTGCGCCTTGATCTCGTCGTCGGGAATGAGGCGGCCCTGTTCGAGGTCGACCAGCAGCATCTTGCCGGGCTGCAGCCGCCACTTGGTGACGATCTGCTCCTCCGGAATCTTCAAGACGCCCATCTCGGACGCCATCACGATGCGGTCGTCGCTGGTGACGAGATAGCGCGCCGGCCGCAAGCCGTTGCGGTCGAGCGTGGCGCCGATCTGGCGGCCGTCGGTGAAGGCGATCGCGGCGGGGCCGTCCCACGGCTCCATCAGCGCGGCGTGATATTCGTAGAACGAGCGGCGGCGCTCATCCATCAGCGGATTGCCGGCCCAGGCTTCCGGAATCATCATCATGACGGCGTGCGGCAGCGAGTAGCCGCCCTGCACCAGAAATTCGAGCGCGTTGTCGAAACACGCGGTGTCGCTCTGGCCTTCATAGGAGATCGGCCACAGCCGGGTGATGTCCTTGCCGTAGAGCTCGGAGGTCACCGAGGCCTGGCGCGCCGCCATCCAGTTGACGTTGCCGCGCAGCGTGTTGATCTCGCCGTTATGCGCGATCATCCGGTAGGGATGCGCCAGCGACCACGTCGGGAACGTATTCGTGGAAAAGCGCTGGTGCACCAGCGCCAGCGCGCTCTCGAAATCCTTCTCGTGCAGGTCGGCGTAGTACTTGCCGAGCTGGTCGGCCAGGAACATGCCCTTGTAGATCACGGTGCGGCAGGAGAACGACACCGGGTAATAGCCGGCCATGCCGCGGTCGCGGCGCTGGTAGATCGCCTGCGAGATCGACTTGCGCAGGATGTAGAGCTTGCGCTCGAACTCCTCGTCGCTCTTCGCCGCGCCGTTGCGGTCGATGAAGACCTGCATGTGATAGGGCTCGGTCGGCTTCACGGTGACGCCGAGCGAGGCGTTGTCGGACGGCACGTCGCGCCAGCCGAGCAGCATCATGCCCTCGGCCTTGATCTGTTCGGCGATGATGCTCTGGATCACCCGCCGCCACGCCGTTTCCTTGGGCATGAACAGCGCGCCGATCGCGTAGTGACCGGGCTCGGGCAGCTGGAAGCCGATCTCGGCCGCCTTGCGCTTGAAGAAGGCGTGCGGAATCTGCACCAGGATGCCGGCGCCGTCGCCGAAGCGCGGATCGGCGCCGACCGCGCCGCGATGTTCGAGATTGCAGAGGATGCTGAGCGCGTCCTCGACGATCTGGTGCGACTTCCTGCCCTTGATATTGGCAATGAAGCCGACGCCGCAGGCATCTTTCTCCAGCGACGGATCGTACAGACCTTCGGCGGCAGGACGCCACGTATGCAGCTCGCGGTCGGCCGGTTTCGAGTCCGCGGTCGCCGACAGCATCTCTGTCACGATGTTTTCGCGCTCGAATTCCGACCCGCTCATGTCACGTCCTCTCGACCGGTCAAGGCCTCGCAGTCTTCGGCGCACCTTGGGCGGTCCGCGGCACCCCCAAGAAACCAAATCGGGGGTTACCGCTCGTCCAAAAACGAGCCGCATTTTCAGAGTTCAGGCTCGGCGTTCAACGTCCCCGGAGAACGGCTTTGCCTGGCACCATTGCAGCGCAGAGCGCCGAATTTCGTTGCAATCCCCATGCCGGGCCGGCAACAAAATTTGAGACAGTGATACTGTCCTAACGTCCACAATGCCTTATTTTCCCGTACCACACAAGCGCGAGAAAGTCCCCGGTCCCCAACGCAAACGTGCCTCTCCGATCTGAAAGGCGCCGCGATCACGCCCAAGCTCTGCCGGAATTGCCGCCGACTTTCTTGCCCAAGAGCGAACAAGCGCGAACAAGTGCGAAATCGCTCGCACCACGCGGGGGCGTGACAGGAGCTTTGGATGATGAGGCACTCCGCAGGATGGGCCGTGTCGGCCGTGTTGGTTGTCGCGGCCACGGCCGCGAATGCGCAAGGACCGGGCGGACGCTATCAGCCGACGTCCGATTTCGAGGCCCCGTATGCCGGCGGGCCGCCGCTCCCGCCCCCGGCTATTACGGCGCGCCGCCCGCTTATGGCCCGCCGCCTGCGGCTTACGCGCCGCCGCCGGGATACGGGCCCGTCGATCCTGCCGGTGCAGGAAGTCTACGCCGTGCTGCGCGACAACGGCTTCTCGCCGCTCGGCGCGCCGTTCCAGCGCGGTTTGACCTATGTGATCGCGGTGATGGATCGCGGCGGCGAGGACGGCCGGCTGGTGATCGACGCGCGCAACGGGCGGATCATCCGCTTCATGCCGGCCTCACGCTGGGGCGGCGGCTACTACGGAGAACGCAGCGGCTATTACGGGGATCGTTACGCCCCGCCGCCGCCTTACGGTCCGCCCGGCGTGCTGCCGCCGATAGCGCCGATCTCGGGAGAGGCGCGCCCCACTGTCTCGGCGCCGCATCTGGCGAGCCGCGGCGTGCCGCTGCCGCAACCGAAGCCGGCACTGGCCGGCAGGCAGCCGGACGTGACGCCGCAGAAATCGGCAACCGTGCAAGGCAAGCCGGAGAAGTCGGCCGCCGTGCAGGCGAAGCCGGAGGCTATCGAAGCCGGCCGCCGCTTCTTCAGCTACGGCTCAGGCCGCCGTTCCGTTGACGCCCGCTCAGGCCGCGACCGTGCTCGCGCCGGAGCAGAAGCCCGCGCCGGTGATCGCGCCGACGCAGCCGATGCCGAAGGTGCAGGGGCTGGAGTAGCGATCTGCTCGTCATTCCCGGGGCGCGCGAAGCGCGAGCCCGGAATCCGATCGCGACCGCAAGAACACGTGGATGAATGGATTCCGGGCCTGGCCCGGAGCCTGTCATCGGGCCGCGCTCCGCGCGGACGCCGTTGCGGGCCATCCCGGAATGACGACAACAACAAAAACGCCCCGGTTGCCCGGGGCGTTTCGTTACGCAACGCTACTGAACGCGTAAGCGGATAACGCAACTCAACGCGTCAGCTGCAACGCTACTCTACAACTGCGCCGATCAGGCGGCGGCCTTCTCGGCCGAGCCGTCGACCACCTGCGGCTGCAGGCGTGGCCGAGCCGATCGGAATGTTGCGGGGCTTCTTCGCCTCCGGAATCTCGCGGACGAGATCGACATGGAGCAGGCCATGCTCGAGCGAAGCGTTCTTCACGACCACGAAATCGGCGAGCTGGAAGGCGCGCTCGAAGGCACGCGCGGCGATGCCGCGATAGAGCACCTCGGACTTGTCCTTGCTGTTCTCATTGGCGACTTTCTCGCCCTTGATGGTCAGCGTGTTTTCCTTGGCGACGATGGAAAGCTCTTCCCTGGCGAAGCCGGACACCGCGACCGAAATCCGGTAGGCGTTCTCGCCGGTGCGCTCGATGTTGTAGGGGGGATAGCCGGGGCTGCCGTCGGAGGTCGCCTGGTCGAGCAGGGAAAAGAGACGGTCGAAGCCGACGGTGGAACGATAAAACGGCGTGAGATCGTAGGTACGCATGGAGTCCTCCATTGAGCGACTGTTGAGGTGTCCCGCCCGCCATCGGGCCGGGCTTTAGTCTTGTGCAGCCCCAACGTTCCGGTTTCGAAACACTGGTCGTGGCCTGCACGAAAGTGATATGGGAGGGGTTCAAACGGCCTTCAAGAGGGCGGGAGATCGCCTGCTTTTTGGTCGTCCCACCCTTGTTTTCCAGCACTTTTCACCTAGCCGACGCCACCCATGACGCTTGTCTCGATTCCCGCCAATCCCGTCCCCGAAAACGTCGTGACCGGCACCATCCGCACGCCCGACGGCGCGGAATTGCGCTTCGCGCGCTGGGCGCCGCCGGCGGGCCGCAAGGGCACGGTCTGCGTCTTCACCGGCCGCGGCGAGCAGATCGAGAAATATTTCGAGACGGTGCGCGATTTGCGCGACCGCGGTTTTGCGGTGGCGATGATCGACTGGCGCGGGCAGGGGCATTCGTCGCGGCGGCTGCGCGATCCGCGCAAGGGCTATGTCCGCGACTTCAGCGATTTCGAGGTCGATGTCGAAACCTTCGTGCAGCAGGTGGTGCTGCCGGATTGTCCGCCGCCGCATTTTGCGCTGGCCCATTCGATGGGCGGCGCCGTCATGCTGCGGGTCGCGCATGCGGGCAAACGCTGGTTCGATCGCATGGTGCTGTCGGCGCCGATGATCGACCTGCCGGGACGGCTGACCTCGTTTCCGGTGCGCGCGCTGCTCAAGGTGATGCGGCTCACCGGCCAGGGCGGCCGCTATGTCATCGGCGGCACCGACGTGATCACCAACACCGAGCCCTTCATCAACAATCCCGTCACCAGCGACCCCGTGCGCTATGCGCGCAACGCCGCGATCCTGGAGGAAGACCCCTCGCTCGGCATCGCCTCGCCGACGATCGCCTGGGCCGATACCGCGTTTCGCGCGATGCATACATTTCGCGGCGTCGATTATCCCCTGCAGATCCGCCAGCCGATCCTGATGCTGGCCGCCTCCAACGACACCATCGTGTCGACGTCCGCGATCGAGGAGTTCGCCTATCACCTGCGGGCCGGCTCGCATCTCGTGATCGCCGGCTCCAAGCACGAGATCCTGCAGGAGCAGGACCGCTACCGCCAGCAGTTCTGGGCGGCGTTCGACGCCTTCGTGCCGGGCACGCCGCTGTTCGGGTGAGGGCGCCGAAAGCGCCGCTCCACGCTGCTCACAGCGTCTTCAGATATTCGATGAGGTCGAGCCGTTCCTCATCGCTCAGCAGCCGGCCGATCACCCCGCTCTTATGCTCATGCGCGCCCTCGCCGGGCTTGGCCTCCAGCGAATGGCCGAGATTGCTGTTGCCGCGGTATGGCGATCCGTCCGGCTTGGTCGTCGAAAACAGGCTTTCGCCGGATTTGCATTTTGCCGTTTCATTGGCCTCGACGCGGAAGCCGACCTGCTGCGGATCGAAGTCGCGAAATCCCATGCAGAATTGCTTTGGACGCTCCGCCTGGGGCGTCAGCATCCACCACAGCGAGGGCACCGAACCGTTGTGAAGGTAGGGAGCGGTCGCCCAGACGCCGTTCAGCGGGCGCGCGCGGTAGGACAGGCCTTCGTCGGCCTGCGGCTTCTTCGCATCCGCTGACGGGGTCTTTGCCGGATATGGCTTCCAGTCGTTGGGGCAATTCTTGCGCGGTCCCCACACGGACTTCTGATCCTCGCTCGTCATGGCGAGATCGTCCATCCATTTCCTTGAGACCAGATCGACGACCGTCATCAGCGCGATCGAATAGGGCATGTTCGTCGAGGAGTAGCTCGAGGGGTCGGGCATGGATTTGCAACCCCACACCTTGCCGAGGTCGCGCTCCGGCTGGATGTCCAGGAAGCCGGGAACGGCGACCGTGCGTGAACCGAGCACGTCCGCCTGCGCCGGATCGGTGCCCATGCCGGCGACGGATTTCTGCACGGCTTTCAACGCCGGCCCCATCGTCTCGTCCCAGTGCTCAGCCTTCCAGATGCTCTTGTCCGGGAATTGCGCGTCGAAGGCGGCATCGTTGACCGGTCCGAGGTGGCATTCGAAGCAGATTTCGCCATAGAGCGCGCGGCCCTTCGCGACCCGTGCGGGATCGATCTTCCACGCCGGATCGTTCGGGAATATCGCGGCCGGCCATTTCGGCGATTGCAGCCCGCCCAAAACCTTCTGATTGGGGCCGGCAGGATTGGACCCGTGCAACATGTCTTCGATGCGAATGAGATTTGCGATCTGGACCGACGAGCGGAACAGCGTGTCCCGGGGCGCGGCGGGCGAGAAATTCAGCAGCGCCGAAACCCCGAGCGCTTCACCGGCGTTGCGGATCAAAGGCTGCTCGATCGAGGCGTCGTATTGCGCCCACAACAGCGAGGGTACGGTCCAGATCGCCGGGAAACTGACCGGCGCGTCCCTCGCCACCAGATTCTTGTCGAAACCGGGAACGCCGCTCAGCGCCATGTCGGTGGCGAAAACCTGGTTGCCGATGCGGTTCAACGCGTCCAGCCGTCCGTAGCCTTCCTCGGTATCCTGCTGGTGCTTGTCCTTGAGCGCACCCTGCAGCGCATTGGCCTGGGCGAACACGACGTTCCAGGCCTTCACCATGCCTTTCTTCAGTTCGTCGCGTTGTGCCGACGTCGCGTCGGGACCGAGCACGCGGTCCGCGAAGCGATTGAACCTCGTGGGCAAGTACCGCGTCGTCGCAATCGCGAGGCCGGTCGCGAGCTCGAGCTTGAACAGATCGACCATGCCGGGGCCGCCGTCGAAGCGCACGCTCACGCCCTTGTAGTCGATATGCCCGGTGTGACAGGCCGCGCAGGCCAGCCCGATCATGTCGGGTTCGGCCTCGCCGGTTGCGGGATTTCTGGCGCCGCTCATTCGTGCGAAACCGACCGGCAGGCCGTCGAAATTCTCGACCGGGGTCGGTTTCAAATTCAGACTGGTGACCGTCTCCGGCGCCGGTTCGGTCTTCGCGTCGGAAGCATCGTAGCCGTAGCGCTGCAAGGTCGCCTTGCTGGTATGGATGGTCTTCGGGCTCGGCAGGAAGCCGAAGCGTTCCAGATAGGCGCTGTCCTTGAACAGGCCGGGTCGGGTGAACAGGTGAATTCCCGGCTGCTCCAGCGCGACGAACCAGTCGTAGGGCACGGGGAAGGTCATGGTGCCCTGGCTTGCATGATGAAACCAGTGCCGGTCCTCCAGCGACCAGTTCTGATCCAGCCAATGCGCCTCCCTGATCGGCGGCGGCTCCGCCGTGGTCGGCGGCAATAACGCCGCGAACTTCGCGGGGAGGATTTTCTGCAACTGATCGGGAAACTCGGCAATCGCCACGATCAGCAGCACGCCAACGGCGATCGCCGCGAGCACGATCTTGCCGAGCACGCGCAGAACGCCTCCTGGTGCGGCGACCTTTGCCGACGCCAGCCGTTCCACGATCCGCGCCGGCAGCCGCCGCTCGTTGAACAGCGTTGAGACTTCGGCCACGCTGAGATAGCGCGCATCGCCTTCGCCCTTGCCCAGGATGTTGAGCAGGACCGGCCATTCGCCCTGCATCAACATCGGGTCGTACCAGCGCCGGTTTTTGGCGCGATCGAAATTCGCTTTCATGAAGGTCGCGATTTCGCCCGAGGTCAGCCCGCGCTCGGTGCCGCCCGAGGGGTCCTCGCAGTCCTGGCCGAAGCCCGCGAGGTGCGCGATTTCAGCCTCGTTCACCTGGCCGTCGACGCCGAGGATGCGCGAACCGACGCCATGCTTGTCGAGCGGACCGTTGCGCAGTTCGTCGAGCACCGCCCCGGACCGCCAGCTCCGCCACAGCCGCAGCGGACCGAGGCCATTGGCGATCAGGGCGACCATGCGGGTCTTGATACCGACCACCTTTTTTGTCCATCCCGTTTCGCCGCTCGCGGCCTCGACCATGTCGGCAAGCGTGGAGAGCGGCACGACGTGGCCGCCGACGAAGCCGCCCGCCACCAGCGCGCGCAGGAATGGGCAGGGATTATCGGGCGAGACGGGGATTTGCCCGGCGCCGTTCGAACCGGTAGCTGTGTTTTCCGCTGGCATGGATCGCAATCCCCGACAATCGAATGGTGAAACCCGGATGGTGAAACTGATTGGTCGCGAAATAAAGGCGAATGGCCCGAAACGGGCGTCTGCGCTGCACTACTTCAGGATGTACCGAAGTTTGGCGGAATCCGTGCCGGTGTCAACCCGAAGGCGGGAAATGAGGCGCCTCGGTGGCTCGACCCGTGCGCGCGCGGACCAGAGCCGCGCGACATGCCTTGGTTGCGCTGACATCTTCGATGTCAGGAGTTCGCCGTGCCCCTCGGAGTTGATTCGGCGAATGCCTTGTTGAACGGCAGGCCCGCCTTCAGCAGCCCGTCCCGATAATGGGTGACGTCGTCGGGATTTTTCCAGTGGAAGTTTGCGAGATGCCGCTCGACGGTGAACTGCGGGTAGTTGCCGAGCAAGGTTTCGCAGGCCTGCGCGGCCTCCTCGCTCCGTCCCGATTGACCCAGCGCCGCTGCCCGCACCGCGAGCACCTGAAGATGGTTGGGATTGACGTAGAGCGCCTCACGCGCCCAGGACAGCGCAGCGTCGTATTGTCCGACGAGATAATGGCTGAACGCGGTCGCGGCCGCCCATTGATAGCGGGGGTCGCCATTGCCGCGTTGGGCAACCATCGACAACAGTTCGATGGCCTCGCGATGCTCGCCGGCAACGAAGTGACATATGCCTTCAACGCCGCGGGCGCCCATGTCGTAGGGATTTAGCGCGACGGCCTTCCTGATCGCCTCTCGTGCCGCCTCGTGGCGGCCCTGCATCGCATGCAGATAGGCCAGGATCGAGAAAGCGAATGACGAGCGCGGATCGAGCCGGACGCTGCTCTCGGCAAGGGTCATCGCCGAACTCCACAGGTCCCGCGTACTGCCGATCCACCCGTAGTGCACGCCCTGAACCATGATGGTGGCGAGGTAGGCGCGTGCAATCGAGAGCGTCGGCTCGAGCGCAATGGCCTGCTTGAACAGGTCGATCGAGGCTTCGAAGTCCGCTTTGGTCTCCCGGTAGTAATGCGACATGCCTCTCAGGACGCGGTCCCACGCGGTCATGTCGGACGATCGTGCCGGCGACGACGCCTCCGCGCGATAGATTTCAGGCGCAATGGCCGCGGACAGGTTGCTCGTGATTTCGTCCTGCACGGCGAACAGATCGCCCATGTCCCGGTCATAGCGGCCAGTCCACAATTGCGCGCCGTTCTCCGGGGCGATCAATTCGGCGGTAATTCGAATCTTCGAACCCGAGCGCCGGACCGAACCCTGGATCAGGTAGGTGGCGTCGATCTCGCGGGCGATCAGGCGCGTGCCGAGGCTCTTGCCCTTGAACGGGAAGGTCGAGCTTCTGCCCAGCACCCGATAGAATGATTGCAGCGACAGCGCGTGAATCAGGTCCTCGGTGAGGCCGTCCGCAAAATACTCGTCCGCGTTGTCGCTGAGGTTGACGAAGGGAAGAACCCCCACGATCGCGGTTCGATATTGAGACGGCAGGTCCGGCAAGGGGCCGCGGCCCTCGGTCCCGATCGGCTCCCAGGTCCAGACATGGACAGGGTCCTTGATGTTCTTGAAGCGGTGATGTCCGGCATCGACCAGGGGCACGCTGAGATGCTTGCCGGCTTCGCTATAGGCTTTCTCGGAGACCGCAACGCCGCCGGGAGCAGCGACCGCCTCGAGGCGGACGGCGATGTTGACATCGTCTCCGAACAGTTCGTCCTCGTCAGCCATCACGTCGCCCATGTGGATGCCGAGCCGAAAGTGCATGGCGCGATCCGCAGGGAGATGATTGTTGCGTTCCGCCATCAGCCCCTGCATCGCGATCGCGGCCTCGGTGGCGCCGACCACGCTCGGAAACTCGAGCAGGAACCCGTCGCCGGTATTTTTCACGATGCGGCCGCCGTGATTGAGAATGATCGGATGGATCGCGCTGCGATGGGCCTTGAACGCGGCGTGGGTACCGGCCTCGTCGGCCCCCATCATGCGCGAATAGCCGGCGACATCGGCGCAAACGATGGCGGCGAGGCGTCTTTCCATATCCTTCGGTGCTCCGGGAACCCGACAAGCCGCTCGCGCTCGTGCGGCTGATCCCGTCCTTATAAAGCACATGATTGCTGGCGGAAGCCTGATCCGGAGGATGCGGCAATGCGATCCGCTCGGGGATCGCGCATCGATCGGCGGTATCGAGTCCCGAATCGACGATCAGGGAACGATGATCTTGTAGACCGCGGCGCCGGCGATATAGATCCCGAGGAAGATCATCGCGATCAGGAACCAGTAGCGGAAGGCGTCCGGGCGCATCCGCGTGCGCAAGCCTTGCCCGATGAACATGCCGGCAAAGGAGCAGCCCAGCGCGATTCCGCCGGGCAGCGCGGTCGCGGCGCTGAGCAGGCCGGACGTGGTGAGGTTGACCGATAGCGCCAGCGTCGCCACCGTGAAGAACACGCCGAGCGCCTGCACCAGCTCGTCCTTCTCCATGCCGAGCGCTTGCAGGAACGGCATCGAGGGGATCACCTGCACGCCGGTCGCGGCCGAGATCAGGCCGGTGATAAGGCCGACGATGCCGCCGATCCATTTCTCGTTGCGGCTCGCGACGGTGAGGGCGAATTTGCCGAGGCCCATGATGGCGTAGAGCACGAGCAGGATGCCGAGCGCGATCGGCAGATAATGCGCGTAGGGCCCGGTCAGCGATCCCCGGTTCAGCCAGACGCCGAGCGCGGTGCCGATCAGGAGCGGCCACAGCCGGCGGATGATGCCGCGCAGATAGGAGCCGACGAAGGTCTGCCAGATGTTGGTGACGACGGCCGGGACGATCACGATGGCGATCGCCTGGCTTGGCGGCATCGTCACCGCGAGCAGGCCCATCGCCACCGTCGGCAGGCCGAGCCCGACCACGCCCTTGACGAAGCCCGCCAGCAGGAACACGGCGGCGATGAACAGCAGGAAAGGGTGAAGCTCGGGCATGGGACGAGATTGACCGATCCACGAAGCTCGGCACAATGTGGAGGTTACGGAGCCAGCCTTCGGCATGACGAAGGCTAGGGAATGCCATCATGCGCTTCGACCTCGTCGACCTGCAGCTTTTCATCGCCGTCGCCGACAGCCGCAGCATCACCCGCGGCGCCGATCGATCGCATCTTGCGCTCGCCTCCGCCAGCGCGCGGATCAAGGGGCTGGAGGAAGCGCTCGGCGTCACCCTGTTCAAGCGTGGCCGCCGTGGCGTCGAGCTGACCGCGGCCGGCGAGAGCCTGCTCGATCACGCCCGGCTGGTGATCCACAATGTCGATGCGATGCGCGGCGACCTCGCGCGCTTCGCCACCGGCGTCACCGCCAACGTGCTGCTGCTCGCCAACACCTCGGGTCTGTCGGAGCATCTGCCGAAGGCGCTCGCGAGCTTCCTGCGCGCGCATCCCGAGATCAATGTCGATGTCGAGGAGCACGAGAGCACGGACATCGCATCCGCGATTGCGAGCGGGGCCGCCGATGTCGGCTTTGCGGCCGAGCACGCGTTGCCCGGCAATCTCGAGCGCTTCACCTTCAGCGAGGACCGCCTGACCCTGGTGACCGCGAAGAAGGGACCGTTCGCGGCGCGCCGCCAGATCGATTTCCAGGAGGTGGCGTCCAGCAATTTCGTCGCACTCACCAACGCGACCGCGCTGCAGGCGCATATTTCCCGGCATGCCGCGCGGCTCGGCATCCGCCTGCATGTCCGCGCGCGCTTGAGGGATTTCGATGCGATCTGCCGGATGGTCGCAGCCGATGTCGGGGTCGCCGTGGTGCCGGAGGCGGCGGCGAAGCGCTGTGCGCGCGTCATGCCGATCGCGGCGGTGCGCATTCGCGACAGCTGGGCCAACCGCAAGCTCGTGATCTGCTCACGCAGCTTCAAGGCGCTGCCGCGCCCGGCGAAGCTGCTGGTCGATCATCTGCGGGAAGCGGCTGAAGTGTGAGAAGGACGCCGGGATGCCCGCGATCAAGTCTGTCGGTCGGGAAGCCTCAGCGTCAAACCATTGAGGTGTGGCGTAATCCTGATCTGGCAGCACAAGCGGCTGTTTGGCAGACGTCTGGCGGCAGCCTCGTCCAGAGAAAGGTCTTCGTCTTCCTGAACGGGCTCAAGTTTCGCCAGCCAGTCCGCCTCCACATAGACGTGACAGGTGGCGCAAATCGCGTTTCCTCCGCACTCGGCGACAATTCCCCGCACACCATGTCGCCGTGCCTCGAGCATCACGCTTGTATCGTTGTCAGCCTCGATACTCTCGACCCGATTTTTGGGATGAATGAACGTTATCCTGGTCATCGGTCGGTCTCCTCTCAACAGGCTTGCCAACTCACGCGACCTGACGGCTCCTCCGTGAGCCGTCGAACCACCCGGCGAGATGCGAGGCCACACCGGGGTTTTCTCCCGGTCTATTGTTCGGAATGAAGGGATCGGTGTAGCAAACGGCGCCGGCCGCAGACGCCAGACGCGCGACGCTTTCGGTCATGACCGGCGCACCGGCGGCATAGACGACGTCGTGTCGCGATAACTTCGGCAAGCAATCGATTGGCCGGCCGCAACGGATGGCGGGCGTCACGTCCTGCGGTTCGGAGACGACCGGAACGATCTTTACGTTTGGAAACAACGCGAGCCGGCACAGCGCCGGATGCATGTAAAACGACTGCAGGTTTCGGGCCGCCACCACGAATATCATCTCGCGCCTGGGTTGCTCCGTGATCGCCGCGGCCGCGATCGACCACATGGGCGCAAATCCGGTTCCGCTTGCGACAAGAACGATGCGGCCGGTGCGATCCGCTCTCAGAAAAGAGCTGCCGAATGGTCCCGACACCCTGATGCGGTGGTCAACCTGGATTCGCGTGCCGAGCGCTGAAGAGACCGTGCCGTCCGGAAACTGCCTGATATGGAAGTACAGCCGGCTTTTCTGCGGGGCTCGTTCGAGCGGATAGGTTGGACTGTAGTAACGCTCGGGAAAGCCGCGAAACTGCAGCTTGCAATATTGGCCGGGAAGATGCTGCAACGGCTTCTGAAGCTTGAGTGTCACCCCGATCACGTGGGGTGCAAGACGATCTATTCTGGCGACGCGCGCCGCCGTTGAAAGCGGCTCGGGGACGGGTTCGGCCACCAGCGCAATGTCCGAGACGACCCTTGCCTGGCAGGCATAAATGGTGTCGCCACCGTCCTCGATACCGCCAAAGACCTTGCCGTGGACGAGGCGAACGCGGCAACTGCCGCAAATGCCGCTGCGGCAGTCGTGATGCAGTTCGACGCTATTCACGAGGGCGGCGTCGAGGACGAGATCGCCATAGTTCGCATAAAAGGTGTCGCCGTTCAGGGTCACCTTGCAGAGCTTCGGCATCATTCCACCTCGAGACGAATGGGACGGACGTGCCGGGTGTGTCTGATCTGGCTGTGATCGAACGCGGCCACGCGCATGAAAATTCCGGTCTTCAGCGGCAGGTCATGGTCGCTATGGGTATCGAGGCGGCGCGCCACTTCCAGCGACCAGTGACCGGATGCCCAGCGAGCGGCGCAGCGCACATCGGCGCGGTCGCCGGAGAAATCGCCGGAAACGATGACGCCGGGCACGACCGTGCCGATCGGAATCAGGCGGTCGAGCTCCGGTGCATATGGCACGGACTCCGCCTGCGTCATGAACCAGCGTGTGCCGTCGCTCTCGCCAATTTCGGGATCGCGCGCAATATGGCCCATCGTCGCCTCGGTCGCCGCGAGATCGCGAGGCAGCCGCCGCGGCCTGAACACAGTCCCCTCGCCAGTCGGATCCAGCTGCATGACGAAATTGTCGCTGTAGTTGGCGGCACCCGGATCGGGCGCGAACCCACCACGGTAGGGTGCAGCGTTGTTCACTTGCATGGGCGTCGGCTCGAGTGGCGGACCGAAATAGTCATCGTCCATCCACCCCGTGGGACCGCCACTGGTCGCCTTCCACTGCCAAACGTCAGCCAGGCTCCCGGATGCGGTGAAATGCAGGCCACGGCCGGTCATGGTGGAAGGCGCGCCGGGAATCGGATGAGGACTGGCGTGAAACGTCCGGTCGCCTGCCAGATCGACATCGAGCGTGGTCAACAGCACGGAGAACTTGTCTTCGTTGAAGGCGTGCTCATCGCCGCGTTCATAACCGTCGTGCAGCAGGTGCCATCCATCGATTTCCTTGACCAGCGGCAACTGCTTCAATGAGCGCGTCGGGTCTTCCCAGACGAACAGGAAATAGGCCCAGGTACCGTCGTGCGCCGCGCGGATGTCGACCCTGAATTCGCCCCGACCGTCGAAATTTCCGCCCTGGTTCGTCATCACCGAAAACGGCTGGATATTTCGCCAGACAGGATCGGACGTATCCCCGTCCAGCGTCGGGGCTTCGGCGACGGTGATGCGATGAACCCGCAGATTGTCGACGGTAAACCAATCGGTGGCTACGACGGCCGAGGCGCCGGTGATTGCAATTGCAGCCGCCACGACCAACGGATTCGACTGGAGTGTGGCGTTGGTCCGTTTTGAGGCGGGGGGCGATGCCGGGCTTATCGTGGCCGTGGCTGCTTCACGTCGGTCACGCGCCAGATTGGGGTGCGGCCGTTCCGGCTGCAACGGCGCTCCGGAAGCCTCATGCGATTCCGAGTAGGATTTGTCGACCAGCAGTGTCAGGAGTTCAATCGCATCGAGCCGCGCCGGCGGCGGCGGCAGGCGCTCCGGCCGGAAAATGCGAAACAGTTGGGATACGCCACCGATCCGGAAGTGAACCAGAATATGGAGGATTGCGAAGGCCGGAATCACCCAGGCGGCATACCAGTGCACCGTCGCCACAGTCGTAGCCGGCGAATACACCGAAATAGAGCAGCGCGCCGCTGACGATCAGCGTCAGCATGGCGACAAAGAAGGCCCAGGTCAGCAGCGCGCTGGTTGCACCCAGGCGCGCCTGTTTCGGGCCGAACATCCCGCGCAAGCGAGCTTTGTCCAACCGAACACGGCGACTGAGCCCGGATCGTACCAGGTAAATGGCATGCGCGATCGACACGGCGACCAGAACCATGGCCGCCTCGATGTGCGACATCCAGACATTAGCGCTCGGGAGAATGGCATCGAATGCGTTGAGCCAGGTTCGATCCGGCGCTTCCGTCGCGATACGCAGCCCGCTGAGAAACGCAACGCCAATGGCGCCGACAAGCAGCCAGTGCAGGACGATCGTCCCGTAATCCGTCTTGCGCTGCTTCACCGCCGCCCTCCAAATTGAGGAGGGCGGACGGCAAAGCCCGTGACGCTCTGCAAGCAGCCTTTACTCTTACCCAACTCTGTTCCCCGGATATCGGTCCGCCAGAGGCGAACGGAAGTCTTCTCTGTGCGAGCACGCCGTCCTAACCGCGCCAATGGTTCAAAGCAGCCCCCCGGCTGGTTTGAACGATCCGCCGATCTGTTCGCTTGATTGAAAGGTTACTGGACGACCGGAAGATCGAGCCAGTGGTGCGCGTCGTTTGCGAGGTTGTTCATTTTCTTCCTCCTGCCGCTCTCCGAGAACTGATCGGCGCAGTCGACCAGGCAAATGAAAGTTCATTTAGCTTCGTGGCGTGACCGCGACCAACGCACGCCCAAGCAAGGTCATAGCCGGACGATTCTATGACGCGCAGTTCCGCTTGCGTCCGGAGCAACATGCCACGAAGAGAGAGCGTCATCGTCCCATTCTCGCCGAAAAATGGTCGGCATCGGCTGCCAGTTTGCGGCTCGACCGGCGGCATCATCTCTTCGGAGAGACATGGAATGAGTGTCGCTCATGAGCGTACGCAGACGTCTTCGCAGTCTGCCAGGTCGGATCCGCAGGCGCCCGCAGCCGATGATCCCGTAGCGCGCGGCTTGCGCGACAGCGCGCGCCGAATGGTCGGCATCGCGCTCTTCAGCGGCGTTATCAATCTGCTGATGCTCTCCGGCTCTCTCTATATGCTGCAGGTCTACGACCGGGTCATTCCAAGCCGCAACCTTGCGACCCTGCTCGGCCTGTCGTTGATGGTGCTGTTTGCCTATCTGATGCAGGGGTATCTCGATGCACTGCGTGCGCGCATGCTGTGCCGGGTCGCGACGCTGTTCGACGCCGGCCTGCAGGATTCGATCCAGACCGCGCTCGCGACGTTGCCGCTGCATGGCGTAAAGCCGATGCTGATGCAGCAGCCGCTACGAGACCTCGACCAGGTGCGCGCCTTCATGGCCAGCATGGGGCCGACCGCCTTTCTGGACATGCCCTGGATTCCGATATTCCTGATCGCGCTGTTCCTGTTTCACCCGGCGATCGGCATGACTGCGCTGCTCGGGACCTTCGCGATCGTGGCCATGACGATGCTCACCGAACGGATGTCGCGCGGCGCTGCCCGCGCCGCGATGGACAGCAGCGCGCAGCGGCAGGTGCTCGCGGACGCGACGCAGCGCAACGCCGAGGTCATTCGCGCGTTCGGCATGACGGAGCGCTTTCGGCGCGCGCTGGGCGCAGGTCAATGAACGTTACCTGCGCGAAAATATCCGCACGACCGACGTTTACGCCAATCTGGGCTCGGGTGCGAAGGTGCTTCGCTATGTGCTGCAGTCGGGCATGCTCGGGATCGGCGCCTATCTCGTTGTCGCCGACAAGGCTTCGGGCGGTGTCATGATCGCCTCTTCGATCATGATGGGCCGCGCGCTCGCGCCGGTCGAAGTTGCGCTCGGCAGCTGGAAGCAGCTTGTCGCCGCGCGGCAGGGGATCACGCGTCTGCGCGACATCTGCAAGATGACGGCGAGACCATCGGCGCCGCCGGTCAAGCTGCCGCGACCCTGTCGCGAGCTCTCCGTGCAGGATCTTTCGCGTCGCCGCACCAGGTACCGAGAGGTCGATCGTTTCCGGCGTCTCCTTCTCGCTCAAGGCCGGCATGGGACTGGCGCTGCTCGGCGCCAGCGCGTCCGGAAAGACCTCGCTCTCGAAGGCGCTGGTTGGTATCTGGCCAGCACGACACGGCGTCGTGCGGCTCGACGGTGCTGCGATCGATCAATGGCGCAACGAGGATCTCGGGCGCCATATCGGCTACCTGCCCCAGGACGTCGCGTTGTTCGACGGGACCGTCGCCGAAAACATCTGCCGCTTCGACGAGACCGCATCGTCCGATGCGATCCTCAAGGCCGCGCAGATCGCGGGCGTGCACGACATCATCCTGCGGCTGCCGGAAGGATATTCGACCCGAATCGGCCAGGGAGGCACGTCGCTGTCTGCCGGCCAGCGCCAGCGCATCGGGCTCGCGCGTGCCGTTTACGGCGATCCTTTCCTCGTCGTGCTCGACGAGCCGAATGCCAATCTCGACGCCGACGGCGAGAATGCGCTTGGCCGCGCGATCCAGATCTTGCGTCACAACAACTGTATCGTCATCGTCGTCTCGCACCGACCGAACGCGCTCGCCCTGCTCGATATGGCAATGGTGCTCTATGACGGCAGAGCCATCGCGTTCGGCCCGAGCAGGGAAATTTTTGCGCGTGTCGGTGCCGCAAAGCCGCCGGCCGAAGACGCCGAGCCGCCAAGGCGGCGCGTCGTGTTGCGGTTGCGGAGAGCGCTTGCCCATGAGCCCATCGGAACACGACCGAACATTTCGACGCGCCGCGCCTGAACGACGGCGCGCGGCCGGAGGAATGGGGCCCGCAGGGCGCAGCCCTGATCCTTGAACTGCAGCGGCTCCGGCGCGCCCTCGATGCCGAGAACCCTGGCGGGCGCCGACGCCGGAGCGCCGAAGCCTCGCGCCTTCGGCGAAGGAGCTCCGTCGAAGCAATGCGCGAAAGAGCCGGATGGGACAGGCGATCGAGGTCTGCCTTCAGCAATTCAGGTTCAAGCCCGTCGCGAAAATCGAGCAGCCACGCGCAAGCGCCGTGCGAGCCACACCGCGCCGCCATGTCGTCCCAGCCCGGCGCTTGCGCCGCGGGATCCCCTTACAATGGATTTGACGGCGCCCGCACTCGAAATGCCGGCGCCCGCCAGAGCCGCAGATCAATCTGCGCGCTCCCGATCTCGCGCCGTCGCTGCCGCGGCGGAGTCCGAGACGCGGGTCGGCAAGGTCATCGAAGCCTGCCGTTTTCATGTGACGGCGGGCGTCGCCTTTGTCCTTCACGGCAACGACGCCGGCCCGCCAACTGGCGATCGAGCCTGGCGTTGCGGACACGCTGGGCGTTCGACCGCGAACTTCGCACCGGGCTGCGCGTGCTCATCATCGCCGGCGTGCTTGGAGGCGGCTGGTTCTTCTTCATGCCGCTCGCCGGCGCCGTCGTGGTGCCCGGCAATCTCGTCGTGCAATCCAACGTCAAGACCATCCAGCATCCGACCGGCGGCGTCGTCGCCGAAATCAAGGTCGCCAACGGCACGCGAGTCGATGCCGGCGACCTGCTGGTCCGGCTCGACGCCGACGCAGGCGCAGGCCAGCCTGCAGATGGTCAGCAAGCAGCTCGACGAGCTGCGGGCGCGGATCGCGCGCCTCACCGCCGAGCGCGACGGCCTTGCGCAGGACTCGATTTCCCGGCGAACTCGCGGCACGCGTCAGGACGACGGAGACCGTACGAACGCTGCTGGCGTCGGAACATGCCCTGTTCAAGGCGCGCGCGAGCGCGCGGCAAAGCCAGCACGACCTGCTGCAAAGCAGGATCGCGCAGCTCACCGAGGAGATTTCCGGCCTTGACACCCAAGTGGATTCCAGGGCGAAGCAACTGGAGCTGATCCAGGGCGAGCTCGCCGGCGTTCAGGACCTCTACGACAAGCGGCTGGTGCCGCTGACCCGGCTGACCACGCTGCAGCGCGAGGCCGCGCGGATCGACGGCGAACGCGGGCAGCTTGCCGTCCTCGATCGCCGAGACCAAATCCAAGATCGGCGAGGCCGAGCTTCAGATCGTTCGCCTTGATCAGGACTTTCGCGCCGACGTCGTCAAGGAGCTCGGCGACGCGCAGGGCAAGGAAGCCGAGCTCGTCGAGCGCGCCGTCGCGGCGCGCGACCTGCTCGACCGCATCGAGATCCGCGCGCCGACCTCCGGCGTCATCCATCAACTGGCCGCGCACACGATCGGCGGCGTGATCCGCGCCGGCGACCCGATCATGGAAATCGTGCCGGACACCGACGATCTGCAGATCGAGGCGCGACTGCAGCCGCAGGATATCGACCATGTGCACCCGGGCCAGGCGGCCTTCGTCCGCTTCTCCGCCTTCAACCAGCGTACGACGCCGCAACTCACCGGCTCGGTGTCCTATGTGTCGGCCGACACCAGCCATGATCAGCAGACCAACGCGCCATACTTCACCGTTCGCGTCGTCTTGCCCGACGAGGAGCGCCGACGGCTTGCGCGGCCAGCAGCTCGTTCCCGGGCATGCCCGCGGAAGTGTTCATGCAAACCGGCAGCAGAACGATGATGAGCTATCTGTTCAAGCCGATCGCCGACCAGATGCGGCGCGCGTTCGTCGAACAGTGAGCGACTTCCGCCTCGCATCCAGAGAGTTGCCGCATTGATATAATGGCCGGGCCAAACTGCAGACATAGTTGCGACATCCTCACAACCGACGGTTCGTCGCATGAGCGCGGTACGTTCCCGAGTTGGAGGATATGCAGATGGCCACCTTGCCAACAACCGTACGCAACGACGCGCTCGCGCTTTCGACCGATCTCGCGCAAGCCGGCGCCGTATTCAACGACGCGACGCGTCTGCTTGACGGCGGATTGTGGAACAATCCTGCCGACAGCAATAACCAGATCGCCTATCTCGGCATGTACACGACCGATATCCAGGCCGTGCTCAACGACGTCAACGGCGATGCTTGCCAATCCGGGCGGCGTCACCGTCGGCGGCACCACACTCGCACTGAACGATCGCCGATACGGCGGTGCTCGCGCAGGTGCAGGGCCAGTTGCAGACGCTGATGACGGAAGCCAATCATTCGGTCGGTACCGGCGCCAATGCGGCGACGAATCAGGAACTGCTCCACACGACGCAGACCTCGATCCTGAACGAGATCAACGGCGATACCGCGCTCGCCAATGCGCTTGCCGCCAGTCGCTTTTCCGGGCGGGACAGGCGCCGACAATGTCGGCTTCCAGGCGCTTCCCACCGGCTCCGACAATGCCGCGGCGCTTGCCGCAGCCTCCGGCGCCAACGCGACGCTTGCGCAGATCGGCTCGGTTTTCAACGCCGCGGCCGACCTCGCCGTCGGCGGCCTCAATCATACCAATCTCGGTCAGTTCGACGCCGACATGAAGGCCGATCGCGACGGGCCTGACCAATCTCGTCAACAACCCGACCGCGCTTGCCGCGATTGAACAATGGCGAGGCAGGCGTCGATGCGGCGCTGACGACCGTTCACCTCGACACGGTTCTTGAGCAGGTCAACTCGCAGATCAACAACTTCGACGAGGAATATGCGACCAACCCCAACGTCGCCGCCAGATCGACCAATGACAACCTGCTCGACATGATCGATATCGTACAGGGTGACGCAGCCCTCAACACCGCCGCGGGCGGTAACGGCAATCCGGGAAATACCGGCGGCTTTTCCGAGATGCCGGCCTATCTCGCAAGGAACGATCACGCGTTTCCAGGACAACCAGCCGCAGACCGACTTCTGGGCCAAGTTCCTTGCCGAGGGCAATGTCATCAACAACCAGCTCGACAACGTTGCCGCCGGCAACAACACCACGCCCGGCGAGCTGCAGGCTCTTATCACCGAGATCCAGAACTATCAAAAATTCGGTGCGGCGTTCGATCACAGCCAGGGCGGGATTTTTGGTGCGCGCTTTGACAATGAGCTGCTTGGCGGCACGCTCAATGCCGACACCGCGAACGCCGTCCACGGCCTGCAAGGCATTCTGAACGGCGACACCGGCGCGTGCGCTTGCCGCCGACCAGGCGCAAATCCAGGCCGCGGGCCAGGGTTTTGTCGCCGACGCCGCCGACGTCTCCGGCAATAATATTCCGCTGGGCGGCGGCACTTATGTTGACACCGCGACGACGGTTGCGGGCGCGACATCGGTTGCCGGCGTGGCGCACGGCACGATTCCGGTTGGTCCTACCGCGTCGGGGACTCCGGCCGGCGGCGGCCTCGGCGGACAAGGCAACCAGGGAGGTCAGGCCGGAGGAGGCAACGGCGGACCTGTCGCCGGCAATGGCGACGCGAATGGCTGTGGTCACTCCGGTCCGTCCGTTAATGAACACGGCGGCCGTGACAGCGCCTGGAGCTTTGCGGCGAACGGGCACGGCAACGACGTCGTTCTCGAACGCGGTCACAACCATTTTGAACTGATGTGGCATCACGCCTGAGCACCGGCGGCGTCGCCGTCGCGAGAGCAGCGACGGCGGCGCAACTATTTCGTCGTTTCGAGACCGGCGTCCTTGATCACCTTCGCCCACTTGACCGCTTCCAGGGCGATGAACGCGCGAAATTGCTCCGGCGTCTGCGGCACCAGGGTCAGGCCCTGATCGGCGAGCTTGTCCTTCACATTGGGATCGGACATCGCCTCGACCGCGACGCGATTGATCTTGTCGAGCACCTCGCGCGGCATGCCGGCCGGGCCGACCATGCCGTACCAGTTCTCGATCAACAGATCAGGCATGCCGACCTCAGCCGTGGTCGGCACGTCGGGCGCCTGTTTGGCGCGTTCGCGCGCGCCGAGCGCGATCGGCTTGAGGTTGCCGGCCTTGATCTGCGGCAGGATCACCGGCAGGTCGAGGAAGGTCATCTGCACCTGCTGGCCGAGCAGATCGTTGATCGCGGGCGCAGCGCCCCGATAGGGCACATGCACGATGTCGATCCTGGCGGTGAGCTTGAACAATTCGCCGGCCAGATGCGGCAGGCCGCCGACGCCGGCGGAGGCGAAATTCAGCTTGCCGGGCTGCGCCTTCGCCAGCGCCACCAGCTCGGCCATGTTCGTCGCCGGCACGTCTTTCGCGACCACCAGCATTTCCGGCACGGTCGCCACCAGCGTGATCGGCTGCAAATCCTTTTGCGGATCGTAGGCGATCTTCTCCATGCTCGGGCTGATCACGATCGCGCTCGCGCTGACGATGCCGATGGTGTAGCCGTCCGCGGCCGCCTTCGCGACCGCATCGGTGCCGAGCACGCCGGCCTGTCCGCCGCGATTGTCGATGATGACAGGCTGCTTGAAAATGTCGGACATGCGCTGGCCGACCACGCGCGCGATCAGGTCGTTGGGTCCGCCCGGCGGGAACGGCACGATCAGCCTGATCGGTTTGGTCGGAAACTCGTCTGCCATCGCAGGCGAGGCCAGCAACGCGACGATCACAAGCAGCCTGCCGAACATCCTCATGCAAGTGCCTTCTCGTTTCGTCTAGCCGTTGAGCAGCTTCAGCGCCGCGTCGTGGATGCGGGGATCGCCGGCCGCGACGATGCGGCCGCCATCCTGCGCGCCCTTGCCTTCCCAATTGGTGATGACGCCGCCGGCCCCGGTGACGATCGGGATCAGGGCGGCGATATCGTAGGGCTTGAGCTCGGTCTCGACCACGAGATCGAGATGGCCGGCCGCGAGCATGCAATAGGAGTAGCAGTCGCCGCCATAGCGCGACATCTTCACCGCGCGCTCGATGCGGCCGAAGGTGGCGCGGTCGCGCTCGTTCATCAGCAGCGGGCTCGTGGTGTAGGACGTTGCGTCCTTCAGATCGGCGCAGCGCCGCACGGCGAGCCGCCGCTCGCCGGACGGTCCCTGATAATTGGCGGTCTTGTTGTCGCCGGAAAAGCGTTCGCCGATGAAGGGCTGATGCATCATGCCGAACACCGGCACGCCCTTGTGCAACAGCGCGATCAGCGTGCCCCAGATCGGAAAGCCCGCGATGAAGGATTTGGTGCCGTCGATCGGATCCAGCACCCAGACGTAATCGGCGTCGGTGCGCTCGTTGCCGAACTCCTCGCCGACGATACCATGCTGGGGAAACTGCGACTTGATCAGCCGCCGCATCACCGCCTCCGCGGCGCGGTCGGCCTCGGTGACGGGATCGAAGTCCTGGGCGGCGCTCTTGTTGTCGATCGAAAGCGACGTCCGGAAGGACGGCAGGATGGTCTCGCCGGAAGCGGTGGCGAGCCGCCCGACGAAGGCGGAAAAATCGATGACCGTCACTTGGGATTCCCTGGGGCGCGCGCCGGTTACGCAAACGGTCGTCCTGCGTAACTCAATTGAGCAAGCTGCGCACGATCATCCCGCATTTTCCGGTGGTATTTTGGATATCGAATCGGCCCGTTGCTTCCGTTGATTTTCCGATGACGGGAAGATCACGAAATCGAGATATCACCAGCTTCGTTTGGCTTTCATTTCGCGGTTAATGCGCGGCCGAGCTCGCTCATCCAGATAAACTATTGAAATAACTTGTAAAAAGTTGCAGCCGCTGGAGGTGTTGCGGGCTTGCAATAACCCGGAACTTTACGGGGGAATTGCTTTCAAAAGGCTTGCACTTTGTGCAGCGCGGTCGCATATTGTTGCGGTGCGGTAGCGCCTTGCGCTATCGCTGCCCTCCTTGGGCGTTTCCTCCCTAGACTTGGGCCGCTTGCTTTCGCAAGCGGCCCTTTTTTCTTCCCGTAACAGATTCGGAAAGACGCCACGCGGAATCGGGAGAGAGCAGGGGAGCCGATCCCGATGACTCTTACAAGAGCGGTCGTGGCGGCGCTTTATTCCGCGGCGGCCTGGAATGGTCCGAGATTGTCGAGCGGCACGGTCGCAAGCGCCTCGGCCAGCTTGGCGAAGTCGACGGCGACCTGCGCGAAGCGCGGACCCTTTTCCCGTCGCCGCTCGTCCATATAGACCGCGCGGTTCAACTCGAGCTGCACCACGTGCAGCCCGGAGGCCGGATTGCCGTAATGCTCGGTGATGAAGCCGCCTGCATAGGGCTTGTTGCGGCCGACCGAATAGCCGAGCCGGCCCATGGTCTCCTCGACGCGGTCGGGCAACAGCGGCGAGCAACTGGTGCCGTAGCGGTCGCCGATCACGAGGTCAGGCCGGCGCGGCTCGTCGCGGGAGACGCCGATCGACGGCATCGAATGGCAATCCACCACCACCACGGTGCCGAAACTCTGGTGCACGCGGTTGATCAGCCTTCGCAGCGCGCGGTGATAGGGCTTGTACAGCGTCTCGATGCGCGACAGCGCGTCGTCGACCGCAAGCCGCTCGCGATAGATTTCCTGGCCGTCGCCGACCACGCGCGGGATGGTGCCGAGGCCGCCGGCGACCCGCATCGAGCGTGTATTGGCGAAGCTCGGCAGCCGCCCTGCGAACATCCGCGGATCGAGCTCGTAGGGCTCGCGGTTGACGTCGACATAGGAGCGCGGGAAGTGGACGCGGACCACGGCGAAGCCGGCCGCGCCGAGATCGCCGATCAGCTCGTCCATGAAGGAATCTTCGGAGCGGCGCAGCGTCGCGAGGTCGATCCGCGACGCGTTGAGGAACGCATCGGGGTAGGCCGCGCCGGAATGCGGGGAGTTGAAGATGATCGGCGCCCGCCATTCCGCCGGCTCGACGATCTCGAACGGAGGCTGCCGTTCGCCTTCCATGCGGGTCATTGTCAGGCGCCGTCCCTCAAAACCACTCCGTGCCGACTGTGATGCGATTCTGCCGGACGATGGAGCCTTTATTAGGGGCCGATTGTCTGTTTTCACAACCCATCTGCCAAGGGAAAAAGACTTAAAGTGCCTTGGAACGGCTCTCGGAGCGCGCAAACGGCGCTCCTCGCGTTGATTTGGGCCGCATTCCGGTCCAGAAATAACCCCGGCGGCGGTCCATGGTCGCCCGCGACCTTCACCCGATCTTTACCGTCTGTCGGGCTTAGTGAATGCATTGAACGCCGCCCGGGGAATCGACGTTTCCAGCCATGCCGAAAATCCTGCTCGCCGAAGACGACAACGACATGCGCCGCTTCCTGGTGAAGGCGCTGGAAAACGCCGGCTTTGTGGTCTCGTCCCACGACAACGGCATGTCGGCCTATAAGCGGCTGCGTGAGGAGCCGTTCGAGATGCTGCTCACCGACATCGTGATGCCGGAGATGGACGGCATCGAGCTCGCCCGCCGCGCCTCGGAACTCGACCCCGACATCAAGATCATGTTCATCACCGGCTTTGCCGCGGTCGCGCTGAACGCGGACTCGGAAGCGCCGAAGAACGCCAAGGTGCTGTCGAAACCGGTCCATCTTCGCGAATTGGTCAGCGAAGTGAACAAGATGCTGGCGGCCTGATTTGGCCGCAGGTTCGGGGTTTGGCGTCCTTGCCTGCCCGGCTTTGAGCCGATATACGGACCCCCGACCCATCAAGACTTTAGGGCACGTAGCTCAGCGGGAGAGCACTACCTTGACATGGTAGGGGTCACAGGTTCGATCCCTGTCGTGCCCACCATCCTTCGCGCGCTGCGCGAGCTACGGCTTGGCAAGCCAGCATCGCCTCCATCGTAGCGAACGCAGCGAAGGCTGCGATGCCGCAGCCTTGGCGAAGGCACGCTGTCGCGCGCATGGCGATGCCGCGGATCGATGCGCTCATCGATCGCCTCGCAGCACGCTCATGAGCCTTGGACCGTCGATCTGCGAGTTGATCGCGCGAACGTCGCATCCGGCCAGGCTGGGCACTCCGGTCGGCAAGCCAGCTTTGCTCGATTACGATCGGCCTTCGGCGAACAGCGCGCGCAGCGTTGGTCGGCTACGCGGTTCGGCCACTTCTTCGACAATGGCGGGCAGCACGCGTCTGTCGTGCGCATCGTCGGCGCCGATGGCGGATTCATCGCGCCGACCGATCGGCCTTCGTGGCAGCGCTCAACGCTGCCTTCGCCGCCGGTGCGCGATCGCGAACGTCGACGTCATTCAATCTCGTCTGCGTTCCCGGCCTCGCCGACGCTGCAGCGATCGCGATGCTGCAAGCGCTGGCGGCGACGCGCCGCGCGTTCCTGATCGCCGATTGCGCGGAGACCGCGACGGTCGCCAGCGTCTCCGCCTTTGCCAGAGCATCGCCGGCGTGAACGCCGCCAACTCCGCGTTGTACTTTCCCTGGGTGATGGCGCCGGACCCGCTGCCGGGCGAATGTGCCGCGTGCGTTCCGCCGATGCGGCGCCGTCGCCGGCATCTATGCCGGATCGATGCCACGCGCGGCGTCTGGAAAGGAACCGGCCGGCACCGAGGCCAATCTGCCGGTGTGACGGGCAGACAGTGCGTTGCTCATGTCGACGACGCGAGCAGCGAATTCGGCTCGATCAAGCTCGGCGTCGATTGCCTGCGCCAGTTGCCGACGACAGCGTCTTCGTGTCGGGGCGCGCGCACGCTCGCCGGCGGAAACGGCGGCGTGTCCGACTGGATGTACGTCCGGTGCGCCGCATCGGCACTGTTCATCGAGAGACAGCCTTGTATCGCCGGCACGAAATGGGCGGCTCTGTCGAGCCCAATGGCGAGCCGCTGTGGGCGAAGCTGCGCGCGAGCATCGAGCCTTCATGCCTGGGCTCTAGTTCAGCGACGGAGCGCTTCTCAGGGCAGCCACGCCCGTCGCAGACGCCTTCTTCGCTGAAATGCGACGCCACCACGACGACGCAGGCCGATATCGATCGCGGCGTCGTCAACATCGTGGTCGGCTTTGCGCCGCTCAAGCCGGCCGAGTTCGTGATCAATCACGATCGCGCAGCTCGCGGGTGCGCGCTGAGCGCCTACGGCAATCCCCTTGCCTGGATCTGGCTGAGCAGCTGCTGCGTCCGCTCGGCGAGGCTGTCGCCGGTGCCGTCGAGCCCGAACAGCGAGGCCGGGCTGTCGCGATCCTTCAGCACCGCGATGCGCGGACAATGTCCGGCGCCGCAGAGCTTGTCCTTCAGTGCCGCGGCCTGCGCCACCAGATGCGGCGGATCGTCGGTCGACCATGCCAGCACGATCGGATCCTCGATCTTCAGAATGCCGGGGAAGGCGGAGCGCTCGTCATATTTGCTGGCGTCAGCGCCGAAATAGGATTTGGCGCCGTCGCCGATCTCGGCATCGGCGCGGTAGATGCCCGACACCAGCACCGTGCCGGCGATGTAATTGTCGCCCTCCTGGAATTCCTTGTGCGCGAGATAGCTCGCCAGATGGAACGCGCCGACCGACCAGCCCACCGCGATGATCGCCTGGGCGTCGCCTTTGAACAGGTCGGCGTTCTGATGCACCCAGGAGATGGCGGCCGCGACATCCTTGGCGCCGGCCGGCCACGGGTCGGCGGGCGCGAGCCGATAATTGACCTTCACGCCGACCATGCCGTGACGCGCGGCAAGGCACAGCGCCTCGTCGTCGATGGGATTTGCGGCAGGCGGATCGCCATCGCTGGCGAAGCTCTGGCCGGCGACGAAGATCAGCACCGGCCGCAATTCCCCCGTCGCGTTCTCGGTGGTTGCGACGTCGAGCATGTTCTGGTCGCTGTCGCCGTATTTCACATCGCGCGTGAACGCGACGTCCTTGCAGGTCTCCTCCAGCGAGACCGGCTGGTTCGGCGCGTCGTCGAGGCCGACCCTGACAAGATTTGAAGTCGCCGGAAGCGCGCCCGGCCGCATGATTTGCGCGGAGGCCGCGGTGAGCGCGAGAGCAAGCGAGACTGCGAGGATTTTTATCATTTGAACGCATCCCGGACGGCCGGACGAGCTTCGATCCGCGATGCGGCGACTTCTGGGCAGACGCCGGGCCGCTCGGTCCGCCCTATCAGCTAGTTCCGGCAAGCCATGGCGCAAGGGATCGACGATGTCTTTCCGGTTCGCCCGATTTCATCGGCTGCCCAAATGTTTACGGGCGATGCATCCGAAGCGGCATGCCGCCGGAGGCCTTGCGCCACCGCTCGCCTTGAGGGCACTCTCACGCCGCCAACGACAAAATTCCGGGGGAAGCCATGGCCGCGTTGCAGTTCGGCATCTTCGATCAGAACGACCACGGGCGCTATCCGCTCACCGAGCAGTACGACAAGCGCCTCGCGCTGATCGAGGCCTATGACCGCGCGGGTTTCCGCACCTATCACATGAGCGAGCATCACTCGACGCCGCTCAACCTGACGCCGTCGCCGAGCGTGTTCCTCGCCGCCGTCGCGCAGCGCACCAGGCGCATCCGCTTCGGCGCGCTGGTCTATGTGCTGCCGGCGCATCATCCGCTGCGGCTCGCCGAAGAAATCTGCATGCTCGATCATCTGAGCCATGGCCGGCTCGAGGTCGGCATCGGCCGCGGCGCCTCGCCGCATGAGCTGAACTATTTCGGCGTCGACGCCGATCTGGCGCCGGCGATCTATGTCGAGGCCTATCAGGTCATCATGCAGGCGCTGACGCGCGACGAGGTGAATTTCGCCGGCAAGCATTATCAATTCGCAAAGGTGCCGATCGACATGAAGCCGGCGCAGCTGCCGCATCCGCCGCTGTGGTATGCGGTGCCCGTGCCGGAGGGCGCGGCGTGGCCGGCGCAGAATGCGATCAACATCGTCTGCGGCGGGCCGCTGCCGCGGGTGCGCGAGATCACCGATCGCTTTCGCGCCGAATGGGCGGCGGCGGGCAATCCGCCGGAGCGGCTGCCGCTGATGGGCATCAACCGCTTCGTGATCGCGGCCGACAGCGACCGCGAGGCGATGGCGCTCGGCCGCCGCGCCTGGCCGTCGTTCCACACGAGCTTCATGAAGCTGTGGAAGCTGCACGGCACCCAGCCGCGCTTTGCGCGCCTGCCGGAGGATTTCGACACGCTGGTTCAAAACGGCGGCGCGATCGCGGGTTCGCCCGGCACGATTGCCGACAAGATCCACGCCATGACCGACGAGGCCGGCGCCAGCTATTTCATCAGCCAGTTCTCCTTCGGCGATCTCACCCAGGAGGAGGTGCTGCATTCCGTCGACATCTTCGCGCGCGAGATGATGCCGGCGGCCCGCGAGCGCGTGGCGCAGGCGGTCTAGATGCGTCATGTCCGACGGCCTGACCAAATCGGCGCGCCGGGTGTTCGACATCCTCGAACTGTTCCGCGAGCGGCAATGTCCGCTGCGGCTGAAGGACGTGGTCGACTCGCTGGGGATGCCGACCTCGAGCGCCGCGGCGCTGCTGAAAACCATGGCGCAGATGAATTACCTCTCCTTCGAGAGCACCTCGCGCGCCTATTTGCCGACCTTGCGGCTGTTGCAGCTCGGCAGCTGGGTGACCTCGGCGAATTACGAGGGCGGGCCGATCCAGGAGGCGGTGCGCCGCATCGGCCGCAAGCTCGGCGAAACCATCCTGCTCGGCACCTCGACCGACATCTATGTCGAGATCGTCGACATCCTGCGCGCGCGCCAGCCGCTGCAATATTACACCCATGTCGGCACCCGCGTGCTGCTGGTGCATTCCGGCCTCGGCTGGCCGCTGCTCAGCGAACTCGCCGACGACGAGATCGCGCGCATCTATCGCCGCACGCGTGCGGCAGAACAGGATCGAGCGCGGCGTGTCGTCGCTCAATCGCTTGCGCAGCGAGCATCGAACAGGTGCGCGACAACGGCTATTGCCTGTCGCGCGGCATGGTGACGCGCGGCGTCGGCGTGGTCGGGCTGATGGTGCCGACGCCGCCGGGCCACCGGCGGCTCGCGATCGGTGTCGCCGGTCCGCAGGAGCGGATCGAGAAGAATTTGACGAAGATTCTTGCGGCGATCCGCGCCGAGAATGCGCGGCTGATGCAGTTTGCGAGTGGGGGAGTTAGGCGCTCGCTCAAGCCGCGAGGGTTCTTCACCTCTCCCCGCGTGCGGGGAGAGGTCGCGCGCGTAGCGCGCGAACGAGCGCGGGTGGGAGTCTCCAGCCGAGCACGCTGCGAATGAACGCCCCTCACCGCCAGCGCCTCGTCCCCGCAACGCTCGCGGGAGAGGGAGAGGATAGAGCGTGCTCGCGTCAGCTACGCTCCCGCGCTCCCTCGCGTTGTACCGCTCGATCGAATCGAACCCGTCCATCAGCCGCTGGTGCCGCGCCTCGATCCAGGCGCGCGGCTCCTCATGGGTGAAGATGAAGAACTCGCTTTGCCGCGATCGCGTCGAGCACGCGACGGCCGACGTCGTCGGGCGGCAGGCCTGTTGCGAACAGTGCGGCCCTGGCCGCTTCGGTGTCCGGCTGCGCAAGCGGGCCGCCGAGCCGCTCCGGCCGGCGTTGCGCGGATGCATAGAGCGTGGTTGCGACCAGCGCCGGGCACAACACGGAGACGCCGAGGTTGCTGAACCTTCGAGATTGAACGCCAGCGCTTCGGAGGCTGCGACAACGGCATATTTGGTCATGGCATAGGAGCCGTTGCGGAGCTTCGGATTGACCTGCAGCCCGGCGATCGAGGCGGTGTTGACGATATGGCCGGCCTCGCCGTGTTTCTTCATGCGCGGCACCAGCGTGCGGATGCCGTTGATGACGCCGAAAATATTGACGCCGAAAATCCAGTCCCATTGCTGCCGGCGTCACCTCCCACAGCGGCTTCGGTCCCATGACGAATGCCGGCATTGTTGAACAGGAAATGGATGTTGCCGAACTCGGCCTCCGCCTCGTCGGCGGCGCGCTCGTAGGCGGCGGCATCGGACACGTCGACCTCGATCGCGCGCGTGCGCACGTTGAATTTGGCAAGCTCTTCGCGTGCGGCTTCGAGCCGCGCCTTCTCGATATCGGCAAGCACGAGATTGACGCCGTTGCGCGCCAGCGCGCGGCAGATGCCGAGCCCGATCCCGTTGGCGGCGCCGGTGACGAACGCTGTCTTGCCGGAGAATTCCATTGCTTGCTCCTATTGCTGCGGCACTTCTTCGAGCGCCGCAAAGCCCTGCATCATCAGCTCGTGACAATATTCGACCGCGGCGCTCGTGTCCGGGTGGGTGAACACGAACAGCCGGCGCGTCTCGATCGGCTGACAGCACGAGCTGCGCGACGTCAGCCGGATCGAGCCCGGTCTCCAGCGCCCTGGCATAGCGCGCATTGCGCTCGGCATTGGCGCTGTCGGTCGCGATCCTGATCGGACCGCCATAGCGCGCCGGGCGGTTGCGGCCATTGTCGAGCATGCGGGTCTTGACCCAGCTCGGGCAGAGCACGCTGACGCCGATCGGCGTGTCCTTCAGTTCCGCCGCCAGCACCTCGGAGATGCCGACCACCGCGAACTTGGTCGCGCTGTAGGGACCGGCGAGCGCCGAGCCGACCACGCCGTTGACCGAGGCCGTGTTGACGATGTGGCCTTCCTCGCCATGCGCCTTCATCTGCGGCAGGAACAGCTGCAGGCCGTGGACGAGACCCTTCAGATTGACGCCGATCACCCAGTCCCAGTCCGACGACGCGATGGTCTCGATCGGGCCGGCGCGCGAGACCCCGGCATTGTTGCAGAGGACGTGCACCTTGCCGAATTCGGCGAAAGTGCGCTCGGCGGCTTCGGCATATTGATCGCGGTCGGAGACATCGCAGGTCATTCCGATCGCCGTGATGCCTTCGGCACGCAAGCGTCTCGACCGCCTTGGCGCAGGTGTCCGCCTCGACATCGGCGATCGCGACCTTCATGCCGCGCCGGCCGAAGGCGCGCGCCATCGCAAAGCCGATGCCGCCGGCGCCTCCCGTGACGAATGCGGTCTTGCCGGCGAAATCCTTCATCGGTTCACCGGCAAGGCCGTCACGCCGTGCGCGGCTGCGGCGCGGCCGCGACCGCCTCGCGATTGCGCGCGGCCTTCATGCGTCAGCATGAAGGTGCAGGTCGCCGCGATCAGCGCCGGCACGCAGGCGCACAGGAAGATCTGCTTCGGCGGCAGGCCGAAGCCGAGCAGCGTTCCGCCGATCGCCGGTCCCGCGATGCCGCCGAACCGGCCGATGCCGAGCGCCCAGCCGATCCCGGTCGAGCGGATGCGCGCCGGATAGAGCGCGGCCACCATCGCATTGGCGCCGAGCTGGCTGCCGATCATCGCCGCGCCCGCGCCGAAGATCGGAATGCCGATGAAAGGCGCCGGCAGATTGTAGAGACCGATGGCGAGGATGAAGATCACGCCGGACGCGAAGCTGCAGGCCAGCACCTTCGGCGCGCCGAAGCGGTCGATCGCCGGGCCGAGCACGAGGCAGGACAGGATGCCGCCGAGCTGGAACATGCTGGCGTAGAACACCGCGACCGCGGGCGTCAGGCCCGACAGGTTGAGCACCGTCGGCATCCAGTAGCTGAACAGATACATGTTCAGCAGGTTGGCGAAGAACACCACCCAGACCAGCATCGTGGTCAGCGCCAGCCCGCCGGTGAAGAGCTGCTGCACCGGATTGCCCTTGGCGACGTCGACGAGCTTCGTGGCGGCGGCCTGCGCGCTGACGCCGACCTGGCGCAGGATCGCCTGCGTCGCCGGCGTGTCGGCGCGATGCGCGATCAGGAAGCGCGGCGATTCCGGCAGCCACACGATCAGGATCGGGAGCAGCAGCAGCGGCGGGATGCCGCCGGCGAGGAAGATGCTCTGCCAGCCGAAGATCGGGAGGATTTGCGCGACCAGCTGGCCGCCGAGGAAGCCGCCGATCGTGTTGCCGCAGAACATCAGCATCAAGAGCGTGCCGCGCCGGCTGATCGGGCTGTAGTCGGCGGTCAGCGCGACGGTGGCGGGCATCGCGCCGCCGATGCCGATGCCGGTGAGGAAGCGCATCGCGGTGATCGAGTCCACCGACCAGGTGAAGGCCGACGCCACCGAGAACAGGCCGATGAAGGCGGTCGAGATGATCAGCAGCGGCTTGCGCCCGAAGCGGTCGCCGAGCGGGCCGGAGGCCAGCGCGCCGATCAGGATGCCGACGCTCGACATCACGAAGGCGATGGTGAAGTCCTTCGGCAGCACGCCCCAGGCTTTGATCAGCGACGGCGCCGCCATGCCGATGGTGCCGAGATCGAACCCGTCGAACGCCTGCACGAACGCGCAGAGCAGCACGACCCGCAATTGCAACGCGCCGAACGGCTGGTGCTCCAGCGCCTCCTCGACCGGCGACTTCAATTCCCCGCTCATCAATGCCTCCCCTCGGAGTTAAGAGAAGGTGCCTTGGGCCGGCACTCTTGTTGTTATGTTACGTGACTTCGATGTCAGGCCGCAACGTCCTCGCCGAGCGGCACGCGGCGCACCTCATGGGCCTGCAGCGCCGGCAGCACCTCGCGCGCGAAGCGCCTGATCTGCTTCATGAACATCTCCTGCGGCAGCGCGCCGCGATTGAGGCTGATCTGCACCTGGTTGGCGCCGGCGGCTTCCGCGGACGCGATGATGCGCTCGGTGACTTCCTTCGGCGTGCCGAACGCCATGTGCTCGGCCTGCCGCTCGAAATCGGCCATGGTCATGTTGCGATAGTCCTCGCGCAGGCCTTGCGCGGCGCGCATGTTCTCCGGCCGCACATAGTCGTTCGAGGATTGCGAGACATAGCCGGCGTCGCGCTGCTTGGCGGTCTCGGTGAAGTTGCCGTGGCTGAACAGCGTGCGGTTGAAATAGAGGTGATAGGGGCCGAACTCGCGCACCGCCTCCGCCTTGCTGTCGGCGACATAGACCGGCAGCGCGATCGAGAGATGATGCGGCGTGATCTTGTGGCCGTTCTTGGCGAGGCACTTGGCGAAATAGCGGATGATGTCTTCCTGCAAGCCGCCGCGCGCCAGCCCCGGCGTGATCACGGTGTTCTTCTTCGCCGCGAACTCGATCGATTCCTTGCTGCCGACGATCGGAATCCAGATTTCCGGTCCGCGGCTTCTGCACCGGCCGCGGCCACAGCGCGACGTCCTTGTAGGACCAGAATTTGCCCTGCATAGGAGAAGATGTCCTCGGTCCAGGCGCGGGTGACGATCTCGAAGGCCTCCTCGAAGCGCTCGCGCGAACTCCTTCAGCGGCACATTGTGCACCTGGTATTCGCGCGGAATGCCGCGGGCAAAGCCCGAGATCAGCCGGCCGTTGGACAGGCAGTCGAGCATCGCGAGCTCTTCGGCGAGCCGCAGCGGCTCGTGCAGCGGCAGCAGATTGCCGTAGATCAGGAGCTTGAGCTTCTTGGTGCGCTGCGCCGCCGCCGACGCCATCAGGTTCGGCGAGTTCATCAGCCCGTAAGGCGAGCAATGATGCTCGTTGAAGCCGACGCCGTCATAGCCGAGCCGGTCCATCTCCTCCCAGGCTTCGAGATGCTCGGCATAGGTGCGCACCGCGACGTCGGCCTTGAAGTAGCGGCTGGAGAGCGGGTAGGGCAGCTCGCTGCCGACCTTGAGATGGTCGAGCTGTTCGCCATAGGCGAGCAGGTCGAAGACGAAGACTTTCATGGCGCGTTTCCCGGTGACTTGTCGTTGTGCGGGAGGTTACGGCGCGAGCGGCCGGCTGCGCCAAGCCGCGCAAAAAAATTCCACATATGTGGAAATGAGGACCTTGGCCGAAAGTCGGAGTTCTGCCGCCGCCTCACGCGCGAGTACCGCGTGCCCCGCTTCTACTTCGCCGCGCGCCGGCGTGCAGCCAGCTGGCGGACGAGCCGCGCGACGATCTCGGCTGCGCTGGACGCGGAATGCGATAAACTCAGCGACATCCAGGTGGTCTGCAGGATTTTCGGCCGCACGATCGGGATCGCGACCAGTTCGCCGGAAGCGATCTCGCGCGCAAAACCTGCCGCGGCGAGACGGTCGCGAGGTCGGAGGCCAGCATCACCTCGCGGATCAGCGGCGTCGAGCCGGCCTCCAGGCGAATATCCAGTTCGAAATGTTGCGAGGCCGCGAGCCCGGTCAGCAGGCTGGTCAGGCTGTTCGGCCGCACCGGCATCGCCAGCGGGATTTCGGCGAAGGAACGTATCGACAATTCGCGCCGCCGCGCCATCGGGTGGTCGCGCCGCGCGATGAGGTGAACATCGGCACGGGCCAGGACGTCGGATTTGGCGACACGCCCGCGGCGATAGCGGTTGTAGATGCCGATCTCGACGCGGCCGGCGGCAAGCCATTCCTCGACCTGGCCGCTATAGGCTTCCAGTGCGCGCAGCCGGATGCCCGGATAATGCGCGCGCAGCTCGGCGACGAGCGAAGCGATCAGTCCGCGCGAGGCGACCGGCACCACCCCTAACGTGACCTCGCCATGCGGCGCGGTGCGCTCCTCGCGTGCGGCGGACTGCCACGCCTCGGCATCGGCGACCAGCGCGCGGGCGCGGGGCAGCATGCGCTCGCCGAGTTCGGTCAGCACCACGCCGCGGCCGGTGCGGTGAAACAGCCGCCCGCCGATGCCGCGCTCCAGCGCCGACATCTGCCGGCTCAACGCCGACTGCGCGATGCCGACGATCCCCGCGGTGCGCGCGTAGCTGCCATTGCCGGCGACGTCGACGAAAGTCCTGAGCTGCCTGATATCCACGCTATGCTAACCTCGCAATTCTGAATTATCTGGATTGACGATATCGCATAACGGACACGCCGGATAGCATCGGCGCCATGACGGATAAAAACATCCGCGCCCGCTCCGCGGGCCTTCGCGTGCTCGACGTCTCGACCGTGGTCGCCGGTCCCTTTGCCTCGACCCTGCTGGCCGATCTCGGCGCGGAAGTCTTGAAAGTGGAGATGCCCGGCGTGGGCGACGCGCTGCGGCGGCTCGCCCCGCACAAGAATGG
>CAVOLR010000006.1:0-189015 GCA_963696845.1 uncultured Alphaproteobacteria bacterium | reverse complement strand
GACCGTTGGCGCAACAGCCGCTTCGTCATTCCGGGGCGGGCCTTCGCTCAATACACCATTCGGTGTCATGCCCCGCGAAAGCGGGGCATCCAGTACGCCGTGGCCTCTCGAATTGATCTCTAATGGAATCTCGAAGTACTGGAATCACCCGCCTTCTCCGCGGGTGATGAACAGCTGAGAATGTGGCACGCTCGCGTTCATCCACAACATGACTCCGCATTCCCGCGGCGCGATGCGCCCGAGTTTTGCAAATCATCGTCCCTCGAAAACAGAGCAACTGTGGCGAAGTAGACCGGTGATCGGCCGGCCTCAAGGCTGGCGCTGGCGCGCCCCCGCCTGCGGCGGCTGACGGCCTTGACCCCGTCCGCTCACCGGTCTGTTGGCTTTGCAAGCGCTCGGTCGAGGACCGAGCGCGATCAGGGCGCTCGCTCAGCTCAGCGCGTAACGGCTGGGATCCCATTTCTGCCGTCGTGCGATCATGGTGTTGAGGATGACGATCAGCTTGCGCATGCAGGCGATGAGGGCAACCTTCGGCTCCTTTCCCTTGGCAATCAGGCGCTGATAGTAGGCCTTCAGCACGGGATTGTTCAGCGTGGCTGCACCAACACAGGGCATGTAGATGGCGTTACGGACCCAGCGGCGGCCACCCTTGATGTGGCGTTCGCCGCGGCGCTTTCCGCTGTCGTCGTCATAGGGGGCGACGCCGATCAAGGCCGCGGCGATCTCGTCGCTCACCTGGCCGAGCTCCGGCATCCCTGCAACGAGGTTTGCGGAGCTCGTCTCGGCGAAGCCCGGCACACTCTCGATGATCTCGGCGCGCTCGGCAAAATCCGGCGTGGACTTGATTTTGGCGGCAGATGGCGGCCTCGAGCTTGGCAATCTCGCTGGCCAGGCTCTTCAAGATGTGGGCATGCGCTTTCTGAACCAATCCCGGCGCAGCATGTTCGCTTTGGCTTACCAGGCGCATCCTAAGATCAATCAGACTTAGGCGCGCCTTCACCAGTGCCTGCAGTTCCTCATGTGCCGCATCGTGTGTCTGGCTCGGCGCCTCGCTGAATGTCTCGGCGAACCAGGCGATCATCTCCGCGTCGATCGCATCGTTCTTGGCCAGCCGCCCGGCCGACAGCGCGAAGCTGCGGACCCGCTTGGGGTCGACAATCCGCACCTCGATGCCGGCCTCGCGCAGCACCTTGGCCCAGTCACGCTCATAGCCGCCGCTCGCCTCCATCACCGCCTTGCTCACCTGGTGCTTGCGAAGCCAGCCAACCAGCTTGCGGTGGCCCTGTGCGGTGCTCGGGAACGTCTGCCGCAATGACAGCGCGCGAATGCACGCATCCACCTTGTCCTTGGCGACATCGATACCCACGACAACCAGATCATTTTGTGCCATCATCCACTCCCTTCCTTGCTCGGTTCGGGCTCGAAGCCCTTGCAACTGTTCGGGTTGAGGAAGACACCGGAGCTGTCCCTCGCTCTGTCACAGGCTCTCGTCGCCTTTGGGCGCAACGGGCTCAGTTCCAGCAACGGGCGGTTCTGAGCAACCGCCCGTTCGCACATTCTGACAGATTTCCAGGACACAAGGGCGCAGGGAATGCCGGGTGCGCGCTGCACCCGCAGCCTCGCGTGCAAAATGAAAAAGCACGCACGCAGAGTCACCACAGGTTCGCCGAAACACTCCGGCACTTCCCTGCGCAATGGTTTTACGGCTTACTTCGTGCTCTCCCCGGTGACCGGGCTTTTTTGCCACCGTCGCCCGCGCGAATCGTCTCCGCGAACTTGACGCCAGCGTCGGGGCGTCAGGACCACACGGCTTGGCCGTCCGCATCGACGCGCATCGTCTGCGCGCCAACGCGTCCATCGCATCCCGCCCCACGTCTCGTGACGAATGGCCGAACGTCCCCCGTGTCGGGGCGGGACTGGCTTCGCTGATCATAACTTCTGTCCGATTTACGGAAAGAAAAATATTTTTGCGCAGCGCGCTTGACATGACGTTTCTGTAAACCGGAAGGTGTTTTGCCCGTCGTGTCGAAAAGGCAACAACCGAGCTTGCCGTCCAAAGCCGGCGCCGGGCAAAATCGGGTATGGTAAGGTCGAGGCGACGGAGCCAATTGGGAAGGATCGTGCCGTATGCGTCGTCGGATCGTGTGGGTGATCGTCGGTGTGACGCTGGCGTTGATCGTCGCCGGCGCGGGGACAGCGCTGTCGATGCCGGCGGTGCGCCACTTGATCTCGGGCCTCTGGAATCTCCCTGATCGATTGCCCGCTCTCGCCGATAACCCGCTGGTGCACTACGAACCGGGCGCCGAACCCTTCGCACACGACGTCGCAGCGCTGCTGCCGGAGGCGATCGCGCGGGTGCGAAGCCGTGCACGGCCGTCCCTTCGCGCATCCCGTCACCGTCGGCGCTTATGCAACGCCGGAGGCCTTTGCGGCGGCAAACGGCCTCGGCTCCAACGTTCCCGTAGGCGTCACCTTTGCCGGGCGAGTCGATCTGTCGCCCGAAACTGTACCGGCCGCAACATTGGCGGCTGCGGGCCATCCTTACCCATGAAATGTCGCACGCGCATCTTGTCGGCTACATCGGGGGCACCAGTTATTTCCGGCTGCCGCCGTGGTTCAAGGAAGGCCTCGCCGATGATGATCTCGGAGGGTGGCGGCGCCGAGTTGGTGAAGGAAGACGAGGCATGGGCTGCAATTCAACGCGGCGAGCAGATTGCCATCCATGACCCAGGCAGCCCGCAAACGATGATTGACATCGCCTTTGCCAAGGTGCCGCAGAAGCAAAACCCCTCCTGGTATCCGGTCGTGCTGGCCTATCGACAAGCCGGCATGTTCGTGAACTACCTCCACGAACAGGACCGGCCGGCTTTCGATCGCATGATGAACACGCTCTTCCCGACGGCCGCACCTTTGCGGACGCGATGAGCGCCGGCTACCACGACGACGTGCGCACGCTCTGGCGGAAATTCGTCAGCTCAGGCGCGGATAAGAAGTAAATTCGTCGATCGCTCGCGCGCCTCTCGTGTCCCCGACGCGGCGAAGCGCGCACTTCGCGGCGCGGCGCAATCCGGGACCCACAATCATCATGCATTCACGAACAGACCCCGGATCAGCAGCGCACCGCTGAAGTAGCGCTGCGCTGGATCCGAGGCTCGAAATACTCACGCCCCCGTCACGCGCCAGATCACGTCGCCGACGTCGTCGGCCACCAGCAGCGAGCCGTCGGGCCCGAGCGTCACGCCGACCGGCCGGCCGTAGGACTCGCTTCTCGTCGGGCGCGAGGAAGCCCGACAGGATGTCGCGCGGCGGGCCCGGACGGGCGGCCGTTCTCGAACGGCACGAACACCACCTTGTAGCCGCTGAGCGTGCTGCGGTTCCACGAGCCGTGCTGGCCGATCGCCATGCCGTCGGGAAAGCCGGGCAGCGTGCCGGCCGGCAGCCAGCACAGGCCGAGCGAGGCGGTGTGGCCGCCGAGCGCGTAGTCCGGCGTGATGCGCCTTGCGCGACCATGCGCCGCGTCCTGCGGCACGCGGTCGTCGACCGTCTGGCCCCAGTAGCAATAGGGCCAGCCGTAGAAGCCGCCGTCGCGCACCGAGGTCAGATAGTCGGGCGGCGTCTCGTCGCCGAGGCCGTCGCGCTCGTTGACCACGGTCCACAGCGCGCCGGTCGTCGGCTCCCAGGCCAGGCCGACCGCGTTGCGCAGGCCGGAGGCGAAGATGCGGCTGCTTGCCGCTGGCGAGATCGAGCTCGTAGATCGCGGCGCGGCCTTCCTCGACCTCCATGCCCTTCTCGGCGATGTTGGTGAGCGAGCCGACGCCGGCATAGAGCTTCTTGCCGTCGGGGCTCGGCAGCAGGCTGCGCGTCCAGTGGCCCGCCGGCTTGAAGGTCGACGAGCTCTTGCCCGGCGCCGTCGATGCGGTCGGCGCCCGCGGTGTAGGGGAAGGCCACCACGCCGTCGGTGTTGCCGACGTAGAAGGTGTCGCCGACCAGCGCCATGCCGAAGGGCTGGTTCAGTCCTTCCAGGAAACGCGCTGCGTCTCGGCGACGCCGTCGCCGTCGCCGTCGCGCAGCAGCGTGATGCGGTTGGCGCTGACGCCGAGCGCGGCGGCGCGCCGCATCGTGGCCTGCATCGCGTAGTCGAACACGCTGCGCGGCGGGCCGGCGACCTGCGTCGCCTCGGCGACCAGCACGTCGCCGTTGGGCAGCACCTCGATCCAGCGCGGATGATTGAGGCCGGTCGCGAACGCGTTGACCTTGAGGCCGGGCGCCGCGACCGGCGTCTGCCCGTCGCTCCAGCCCTCGCGCCGTCGGCATCTTGAGCGTCGGGATCGCGCCCTGCGGCTTCGCCTCGGGAATCGCCGGCGCGGTGCCCCAGGCCGGCACCTGCGGCACGCCCTGCATCTTGCGCACCTGAGCGCGGCGCCGCCGATCAGCGCGACGACTTTTGCAAACACGCCGGAGAAATCCATGGAACCCGACCCCTTCAAATGCACCGTGGCGAGCATTCGATGCCGCCATGACAGTAGTTTTACGATCTATCGCTAATGACGCCCGAATCGGCGAGATTCCCTTCAGCGCTTCATCGATAGCGCTTCCTCCCTAAACTTCTTGCCCGCCGTTCACCGGCGGGCTTTTTTTTCGATCACGCCGCCAGCGCCTTCATCTCCTTGTAGAGATCCGACTTGCCCTCGAAGCCGATGCCCGGCAGCTCCGGCATCACGATGTGGCCGTCCTCGACGCGCACGCCGTCGGGGAAGCCGCCATAGGGCTGGAACAGGTCCGGATAGCTCTCGTTGCCGCCGAGGCCGAGGCCGGCCGCGATGTTCAGCGACATCTGGTGCCCGCCATGCGGGATGCAGCGGCGCGGCGACCAGCCGTGCGTCTGCAGCACTCGCAGCGTGCGCTGATACTCGCACAGCCCGTAGGACAGCGCGCAGTCGAACTGCAGCCAGTCGCGGTCCGGCCGCATGCCGCCGTAGCGCAGCAGATTGCGCGCATCCTGATGGCTGAACAGGTTCTCGCCGGTCGCCATCGGGCCCGGATAGAACTCGGCGAGCGCGGCCTGCAGCGCGATAGTCGAGCGGATCGCCGGCCTCCTCGTACCAGAACAGCGGATAGTCGCGCAGCATCTTGGCGTAGGCGATCGCCGGTCTCCAGATCGAAGCGGCCGTTGGCGTCGACCGCGAGCTGCGCCTCGTCGCCGATCTCCGTCAGCACGGCCTCGATGCGCCGCGGTCCTCGTCGATCGGCGCGCCGCCGATCTTCATCTTCACCACGGTGTAGCCGCGGTCGAGATAGCCGCGCATCTCGGCGCGCAGCGCTCGAATGTCCTTGCCGGGATAGTAGTAGCCGCCGGCCGCATAGACGAAGACGCGCGGATTGGCCTCGCGCTTGTGGCGCTCGGCGAGCAGCCGGAACAGCGGCTTGCCGGCGATCTTCGCGACCGCGTCCCACACCGCCATGTCGATGGTGCCGACCGCGACCGAGCGCTCGCCATGGCCGCCCGGCTTCTCGTTCGTCATCATCGTGGCCCAGATGCGTGTCGGGATCGAGATTGTCGCCGGCGTCGTTCAGCAGCGATTTCGGGTCGGCCTCCAGCAGCCGCGGCGCGAAGCGCTCGCGGATCAGCCCGCCCTGGCCGTAGCGGCCGTTGGAGTTGAAGCCGTAGCCGACCACGCGCTTGCCGTCGCGCACGACGTCGGTGACGACCGCGACGAGGCTCGTCGTCATCTTGGTGAAGTCGATATAGGCGTTGCGGATCGGCGAGGCGATCGGCTTGGTGACTTCGCGGACGTCGACGATGCGGACGGACATTGGAGCTTCGCTCGATTGTTCGTTCGTCATTGCCGGGCTTGACCCGGACATCCACGTCTGCCTTCGCCGGGACCAAGACGTGATGCCGGATAAGCCTCGGCCGTGCCGGAATGACGGCTGCGCGTCACTTCTTATCCCGAAAATACGGCTCGACCGGGCCGTGCACCTTGATCGTCAGCGGATTGCCGTGGCGATCCTTGGCATTGCCGGCGGTGACGCGCACCCAGCCTTCGCTGACGCAATATTCCTCGACATTGGTCTTCTCGACGCCCTTGAAGCGGATGCCGACGTCGCGCGCGAGAACCGCCTCGTTGTAATACGGGCTGCGCGGATCGACGCAGAGCCGGTCCGGCAACTGGTCGACGTCTCGTTTCGGTCTTCTCGTTCACAGCAGGGCCTCGATCTCTTTCCTCAATGCTTGCGGCGTGCGTGGTCGGCGCGTGCCGCGCCACCACCTTGCCGTGACGGTCGACCAGGAATTTGGTGAAATTCCATTTGATCGACGGGCCGAGCAGGCCCGACTTCGCCTTCTTCAGATGGTCGAACAGCGGATGCGACGTGGAAGCCGTTGACCTCGATCTTCTCGAACATCGGGAAGGTCACGTCATATTTGCTTTCGCAGAACTCGCGCGATCTGGTTCGGCGTCGCCCGGCTCCTGCGCGCCGAACTGGTTGCAGGGAAAGCCGAGCACGGCAAAGCCGCGCGGCGCGAGCTCGCGATGCAGCGCCTCGAGCCCCTCATATTGCGGGGTGAAGCCGCATTTGCTCGCGGTGTTGACGATCAGCAGCACCTTGCCTTCGTATTGCCGCAGCGGCACGTCCTCGCCGGCGAGCGATTTGGCGGTGAAGTCGTAAATCGCCGGACATCGTTCTCTCGCTAGCTCACCGGATCGATCGGCGAGACCGGCACGCCGCCCGCCTCGATCGCCTCGCCCGCGGCAAGGCAAAGGTCCTCGCGGAAACGTCCCGCAATGACCTGCACGCCGACCGGAACCTTGCCGACCAATCCGGTGGAGACGGTTAGCCCAGGCAGGCCCAGGAAGGGAATAGCGATCTGCGGTCAGCTGCGCGTGCCAGACCCGCGCAAAGGACGCATCGTCCTTGCGATCGAGATGGTCGGGAAACGGCAATTCGCCGGAGACCGGCATCAGCAGCACCGCGTATTTCTCCAGCAACATGATCCATTCGCGCGACAGCGTCGCGCGGCGGGTCAGCGCCTTGGAGAAATCGGCCTGGTCGAACGGCGTCACCTTGCTGCGGTTGCCGCGCAGACACGCGAGCGCGCCGGGATCGCCTTCCTTCTCGGCGGTCGCAAGCTGCGCCTCGTAGATGTCGCCGAGCCAGAGTTTTCTGTTCCAGTCCGCGGCTCACGCAGCGGCGGCGTGTCGGCAATTTCCTCCACCGTCCAGCCGGCGCGCCTCAGCCGCTCGCCGGCGTCAGCGACCGCGGCTTTCACTTCGGGCACGGGATCGAGTCCGTCCGGGTTGAGACAGAGCGCGGCGCGCTTCGGCATTGCCGGACCCTCCAGCGGCGCCGGCACCCACCAGGGATCGCGCGGATCGCGCGCCGACATCGCGGCGAGCGAGAGCCGCAAATCCTTGATGGTGCGCGCGAGCGGGCCGGACACCGCCTCGATCTGCGCCCCGATGGCGCGCTCCGGCAGGCCCGGATTGAAAGCCGGCGACACGGCCGAGCGTCGGCCGCAAGCCGTGCACGCCGCAGGCATAGGCGGGGTAGCGGATCGAGCCCGCGATATCGGTGCCATGCGCGATCTGGCCGATGCCGGCCGCGACCGCCGCGCCCGCGCCGCCCGACGAGCCGCCGGGCGTGATCGACGGGTCGCGCGGATTTTTGGTGTCGCCGTGAATGAGATTGCTGGTGAACCAGCGATAGGAGAAGGCCGGGCAATTGGTGCGGCCGAGAATGACGGCGCCGGCTTTCTTCAGATTGTCGATGACCGGGCGAGTTCGCGGGCGCGATCGCGTCGCGCTGCAGCTTCAGCCCGTTGGTGGTGGCAAAGCCCTGCTGGTCGATATTGACCTTCACGGTGACCGGCACGCCGGCGAGAATGCCGGCATCCTCGCCCCGCGCGATCTTCGCATCGACCTCGGCGGCCTGCTTCAGCACGTCGTCGGGCCGGTGATCGACCACGGCGTTGATCTTCGGGTTGACCGCATCGAGCCGCGCCAGCGCGTCGGTCGCGGCCTCCTTGGCGGAAATCTTCTTCGATTTGACGAGGGCAGCGAGGTCGGCGGCCGACAGGCGCCAGAGGTCTTGCATGGGATGCTCCGTGTGTACGCTGGCGTTGTAGGTAGGCGGGGAGCATGGCCAGCGGAGGCTACCGCACCCTTGATGTAATAGGCCGAGATCGGATCCGCTCCGGCGTCACCGCGCCCATCACATCGGCCATGGCCGTCATAGCCATCGCGGCTGTTGTTCTTTTACCCGGTGAGCGTTGTGGCGAGATATCCTTGCGCTGGTTGGCGATGCGCGGCACGTTCTTTGCGCCGGAGAAATCCGCCTTGTGGCAGGCGTTGCAATGATGCCTGGTGACAGCGGCCTGCGCGCGCTGGATACGCGCGGCATCGCCGAAATCATCCGGCGGTTTCAGCTTCGGCTGGGTCGCGATGAAATCGGAGAAGGTGCGTAGCTTCTCGCGGAACATGAAGAGCTGGATCAGCGCGTAAGGCGCGTTCTGGCCGCCGGGCGAGGGCGTGTTCTCGGTCGCGGACTGACCATGCTCGCCGTGCCGCGCATCAATTCAATGCCGGGTGACGTGCTCGTCCGGCAGTTCGACGATAGCTTCATTGAAGGGAAATTCGAGGACGATCTCGCCGTCGTCGTCCATCACCTCGATGACCGCGCTGAGCAGCGTCGGGCTCGCGCCTTCGCTGCGGAGCAGTTCCAGGACCATGGCCCGCGCGATCTCCCAGGCGCGATCGGGATCGCGCAATTCCTCACCGTCGGGATCGACGATCAGCTCGTCACCGATCCTGGTGTTGAAGAAATATCTGGGCATGGCGGATTCCATGGGGCCGCCGCGGCCGAAATGGAAGCCGGGGAACACTCACAAGTTCTTTATTCGATGTTTCCGCCTGGCGACAGCTGCCCACACGCGGTCGAACGCAGACTTGTGGTGAGAAGCCCTTGATCTGCATTGAGTTTTAGCATGCCCACCCGCCAGCTGCTGTTGCGCCGCAGCAAGCGCGTGTGGGTTTCATGACAAAAGATTTCGCTGGCGAACTTTTCATCACACGATAGTTTAACAGGGAGGGCGGAAAGTTCGTCCGGTTTGCAAGGAGAGCCAAAATGGCCTGGAAAACACCGAAGATCGTCGAAGTGCCGTGCGGCATGGAAATCAACATGTATGTGAGCGCGACCCGCAAGTAATCGGCGGCGACAGTTTCACGTATTTCGACGCAGGTGGACCTCCGGCGACATGCCCTGACAGGGGCATGTCGGGACCGGTGTCCACCTTCGTGGTATTTGGGCGTCCAGTTTTCGTTTTCCGGGGACGGATCATGCTTCGCGTCGTCGTCCTGGGCGCAGCCGCCGGCGGCGGCGTACCGCAATGGAATTGCGGTTGCGAGGTGTGCCGGAAGGCGCGTGGCGAACATCCTGAGCTCCGAAGCACGCAGGCCTCGATCGCGGTCAGCGCCGACGGCGAGCACTGGTTCCTCGTCAACGCCTCTCCCGACCTGCGCCAGCAACTGATCGCAACCAAGCAGCTTCACCCGAAGAACGGCGCGCTGCGCCATTCGCCGATCGCGGGCGTGATTTTGACCAACGGCGAGATCGATGCGGTCGCGGGGCTGCTGTCGATGCGCGAGGGCTCGCCGTTTGCGATCTACGCGCATGAGAAGGTGCTGGCGATCCTGCGCGACAACAGCATCTTCAACGTGCTCAGCGAAAAGAACGTGAAGCGCGTGGCGATCTGCGATCGATCGCGCCTTCGAGCCGGCGCTGCCCGATGGCAAGCCGTCCGGGCTGGAGATCCTGCCCTTCACCGTAGCAGGCAAAGGCGCCTGGTATCTCGAAGGCAAATCCCATCCCGGCGGCAGCGATGGCGCCGGCGATACGCTGGGCCTGCGCATCCGCGACAAGGCGAGTGGCAAATACTTCTATTTCATCGCGGCCTGCGCCGATGTCACCGACGAGCTGAAGTCGCGGCTTGCCGGCGCCCCTCTGCTGTTCTTCGACGGCACGGTGTGGCGCGACGACGAAATGGTGGTGGCAGGTCTGGGAACCAAGACCGGCAAAGGCATGGGCCACATCTCGATGTCAGGACAGGCGGGCGCCATCGAAAGTCTTGCCGGCCTCGATATCGACAGGAAGATATTCCTGCATATCAACAATTCGAATCCGGCGCTGCTGAAGGGTTCGGCCGAGCGCAAGATCGCAGAAAGCGCGGGCTGGCAGATCGGCGCCGACGGAACGGAGATCGTGCTGTGAACGTGGTGCCAACGACAGGGATGACGGCGCTCTCGATCGGCAAGGGCATCGCGCTCGACAGCGCCGCGGAGCTCGAGGCGACGCTGCGCCAGATCGGCGCCACGCGCTATCACAGCCTGCATCCGTTCCATCGGCTGCTGCACGGCGGCAAGCTCAACAAGGGCCAGGTGCAGGCCTGGGCGCTCAACCGCTACTACTATCAGTCGACCATTCCGCTGAAGGACGCGGTGGTGATTTCGCGCTTCCGCGACCGCAAGATCAGGATGGAATGGCGGCATCGTATCGAGGATCACGACGGCGATGCCGGCGCGGAAGGCGGCATCGAGCGTTGGCTGAAGCTGACCGAAGGGCTCGGCCTCGACTCGGCTTACGTCGAGTCCACAGAAGGCATCCTGCCCGCGACGCGTTTCGCGGTGGAGGCCTACGTGCATTTCTGCCGCGAGCGCTCGCCGCTGGAGGCGATCGCCTCCTCGCTGACCGAGCTGTTCGCGCCGAATCTGCATGAAGAGCGCATCAGCGGCATGTTGCAGCACTATGATTTCGTCAACCCCGACATCATGAGCTATTTCAGCCGCCGCTTGCAGCAGGCGCCGCGCGATGCCGGCTTCGCGCTGGAGTATGTGAAAGAGCACGCGAAGACGCCGGACGAGCGCAAGCTGGTCGCCAACGCGTTGATCTTCAAGACCAGCGTGCTGTGGGTGCAGCTCGACGCGCTCTCACACGCCTATGTCGACGGCCATATTCCGCCCGGCGCGTTCGTTCCGAAGGGTTGAAGGATGGCAAGCCCGCGCCATATCAGTGTGAGCGAGACGAGCAAGCCGGTGCTGCCGCGCCATGCCAAGCTGAAATTCGACGAGACGCGGCAAGTCTGGGTGATCCTGGCGCCGGAACGGGTGCTGGCCCCTGACGAGATCGCAGTCGAGGTGCTAAAACTCTGCGACGGCGTGCGCAGTGTTGCCGACATGGCCGACGCGCTGGCGCAGAAATATGCCGCACCGCGCGAGGCGATCGTGACCGATGTGGTTACAATGCTGCAGGACCTTGCCGACAAGGGCTTTTTGACGGAGGCGCGCGAGAAGACGACATGACCAGCCTCGCGGACCATAAGGCAACCGAAGCCGACAACAGTTTCTCCGTGCTGGAGCGGCAGAAGTCGGTCGCGGAAACCCATGGCATCCCGGTCGCGGTCCTGCTGGAGCTGACGCATCGCTGTCCGCTGCAATGCCCTTATTGTTCGAACCCGATCGAGCTCGACCGCGGCTCGACTGAGCTCACGACGGACGAATGGAAGAAGGTGCTGTCAGAGCTCGCCGAAATCGGCGTGCTGCAGGTGCATTTCTCGGGCGGCGAGCCGACGGCGCGCAAGGATCTGGTCGAGCTGGTCAAGCACGCCACCGATGCCGGGCTGTACACCAATCTCATCACATCAGCGGTGCTGCTGAGCCGCGAAAAACTCGCCGCGCTTGCCGATGCCGGGCTGTGCCATGTGCAGATCAGTTTTCAGGGCAACGAGCCGGTTATCGCCGACCGCGTCGCGGGCCTGAAGGACTCGCATCGCAAGAAGCTCGAAGTCGCGAAATGGACGCGCGAGCTTGATATGCCGCTCACCGTGAACGCGGTGATGCACCGGCAGAACCTGCACCAGCTTGGCGACATCATCCAGATGGCGGTCGATCTCGACGCCGACCGGCTCGAAGTGGCAAACGTGCAATATTACGGCTGGGCACTGAAGAACCGCGCGGCGCTGATGCCCACCGTGGCGCAGCTGGAAGAGACCAGCCGCCTCGTCGAGGAAGCGCAGGCGCGGCTCAAGGGCACGCTCACCATCGACTTTGTCATGCCCGATTATTACGCGCTGCGGCCGAAGAAGTGCATGGGCGGCTGGGGCCGGCAGTTCTTCAACATCTCGCCCGCCGGCAAGGTGCTGCCCTGCCACGCCGCCGAGAGCATCACCGGGCTCGAATTCGAATCGGTGCGCTCCAACCATTCGATTGCCTGGATCTGGCAAAACTCGGACGCCTTCAACCGCTATCGCGGCACGGGGTGGATGAAGGAGCCGTGCAAGTCTTGCGAATTCCGCGAGATCGATCTCGGCGGCTGCCGCTGCCAGGCCTTTGCGCTGACCGGCGATGCCGCAGCCACCGATCCGGCCTGCACGCTGTCGCCGGTGCATGAACAGATTTTCAAGCAAGCGGAGCAGGAAGCGGCGTCCGACCAGACCCGTTTCCTCTACCGCAATTTCGCCGGCGGCACGCCGGAGGCCTAAATTCGTGTTTGCGCATGATCTCTTCGGAAAACCGTTGCACACCCCGCATCGAGTGCGGGGCAGGCTTTTTCCGGATCATGCGCGCTAGCCACAAATTTGACCCGATGCTGCCACCGTATCGGCGCTCCGAACGGCCGATGACGCTTTGCGCGCATCGTTCGCCGAACTGAAAGGGGCATCCGGATGAAGCGCCTGCATCGCCTTCTCGCGTCCTTGTCGATCCTCTCGCTTGCGACTTTCAGCCTTGTCGGCGTCGCCCAAGCCTACGACGTCACGCCGGCGAGCGATCCCGAAACGCTCGGCTTCTCGGCGTCGCGGCTGGCGCGAATCGCCGCCTGGCAGCGAACGCAGGTCGATGCCGGCGCCTTCTCGGGCGCGGTCGCAGCGATCGCCCGCAACGGCAAGGTCGCCTATCTGCGCGCCATCGGCTTTCGCGACCATGCAAAGACCAGCCCGCTGCAGAGCGATGCGATCTTCTGGATCGCTTCGATGACCAAGCCCGTCACCAGCGTCGCCGCCATGATGCTGGTCGAGGAGGGCAAGCTCGATCTCGCTGCCCCGGTCGCGCAGTATCTTCCAGAGTTCAAGACAACGACGGTTGCCGTCGAGACCAGGGACGCGGCGACCGGCAAGACCGACATCACATACGAACCGCAGAAGCGTCCGATGATCGTCGAGGATCTGCTGCGCCATACCGCCGGGTTCATCCATGGCGTCGGCAAGGCGAAGGTGGATCAGCTGTACCGTCAAGCAGCTCTACGCCAAAGCCGGCGTCTTTCACCGCGACAGGACGCTGGCCGAGGTGGTTTCCGAACTGGCGCAGGCTTCCGCTTGCGCATCAACCGGGTGAGGTCTGGGACTACGGTCACTCGCTCGATGTGCTCGGGCGTGTGATCGAAGTTGTCTCCGGTCAACCGCTCGATCAATTTCTCGAGGCGCGTCTGTTCAAGCCGCTGGGCATGATCGATACCGGCTTTTACGTGCCTGAAGCCAAGCGATCCCGCCTGGTCGATCCGCCCGCAGATAACTGGATCGGCCCGCCGGACAGCGTGATGGGGGATGTCACCACGCCCACCAAACTGTTCTCGGGTGGCGGTGGACTGGCATCGACGACATCAGATTATCTGCGGTTCTGCCAGATGTTGCTCAACGGCGGCGAACTCGACGGCGTCCACATCCTCTCGCCGGCGACCGTCCGGCGAATGACGACGAACGCGCTGCCATCCGGCATCCGTTTCGCCGGCTATGCCAACGGTCGCATGGGACCGCCCGCAGGCTCGACCCAGGGACTAGGGGTTGCCGTGCGCAGCGATGCAGCATGGAGCTTGGTGCCGGGATCGGTCGGCAGCTTCAGCTGGATGGGCGCGTCGGGTCACCTATTTCTGGGTCGACCCGGCAGAGCAACTGATCGTCGTGCAGATGATCCATGTGTCCGGCGGGGGCGTGCCTTTCCAGCGCACGCTTCGCAATCTCGCCTACGGGGCCTTGCGCGTTCCCGATCAGGGCATTCCGGCATCCGCACCCGCGGCAATCGACCAGGCTGCGCTGGCGACCATCGAGGGAACATACAGGTTTGCATCGTCCAGCGCGCGCGACAGGCAAGAGGCCCCTGAATTCGGCGGCCTCGGCATCGATGTCGCGATGAAGAATGGTGTCCTCAACGTGGTGTCTCCGATTCCGCGACACGCCTGCCGCCAAGGCCGGAGTCTTGAGCGGTGACGTGATCACGCATCTCAATGGCGAGCCGACGCAAGGCATGGATCTGAACCAGGCGATCGAGAAAATGCGCGGGCTCGTCAACACGACGATTCGTCTCAGGATCGCGCGCAAGGGGCAGGATACGCCGATCGAGATCGAGATCGTCCGCGCTCCGATCCGCAGGACGGGGACAGGGGCCGATCTTCAGGTCGTCGCCAGGGATGGCAAGCTCCAGATCGAGAACATCGGAGCGCTGCCCGTTCTCGACTTCGAGAAAGGTACGCCGATCGCGGTCGTCCCGATGTCGCGCGACGCGTTCTTCGTCGATGGCGGCGATCACACGCGCCTTGCGTTCCTGCACGACGAGGCCGGCAAGGTGAACGGGCCTGGTGCTCAATCCCGGGCCCTCGCAGATCACAGGTCAGCGGATCGACGGACCGGGATAAGAGCAAACGCGAAGGTCGACTTCGGGTCGTTTTTCAGCGATCACGCCCGTATTGTCGGCTGGTCGCTATCCGCTGAAACATGATACGAGTGTCAAAACCTGGACACTGGACACATGGCGCCTGATGTGGACGCGCGTAGATCGCGCGCCGATCCTTTCTCTCCATTGACATCGGAACAGCTCGCGGTCGGCGACGGCCACGAGCTGTATGTCGAAAGCGTCGGCCGCGAAGGCGGCATCGGCGCCGTTTATCTGCATGGCGGCCCGGGCTCCGGCTGCCAGCCGGATCATCGCCGGCTGTTCGATCCCAGAACAATTCCAGGCCGTGCTGTTCGACCAGCGCGGCTGCGGCCGCAGCACGCCGAAACGCTCGCGCGAGGCCAACACGCTGCCGCATCTGATCGCGGACCTGGAAACGATCCGCAAGAAATTCGGCTTCGAGCGCTGGATCGTGGTCGGCGGCTCCTGGGGCGCGACCCTGGCGCTGGCCTATGCCGAGAAGCATCCGCAGCACGTCTCGGGTCTCGTGCTGCGCGCGACCTTTCTCGGCACCTATGCGGAAATCGAATCCGGATTCTGCGAGCGGATGCCGCATTTCTATCCAGGCCTGTTCGAGGATTTCCTGAGCTTGCTGCCCGAAGCGGAACGCGCGCGGCCGCTCGACGCCTATTGGCGGCGCATTCTCGATCCCGATCCTGCCGTGCACGGCCCGGCCGCGCGCGCCTGGCACGACACCGAACGCATCCTCTCCGAGCATACGCCGACACGCACGCGCCTCGACCTCGCATCGTTGACGTCGAACGGCACCCTGCCTGCCACGCCCTTCATGGAAGCGCATTACTTCGTCAACGACTGCTTCATGACGCCGGACCAGCTGATGAACGAAGCCGGCAAGCTGTCAGGCATTCCCGGCATCATCGTGCAGGGCCGCTACGATTTGTTGTGTCCGCCGTCGGTGGCGCATGAGCTCGCCGCGCGCTGGACGGACGCGGAGGTGCGCGTGGTCGAAGGCGCCGGGCATACGCTGTACGATCCCGGCGTGCGCAACGCGGTCATGAAGGCGATCGCGGATGTGGCGTCGCGGATTGCAAAATAAGGATAAAAGGGATTCTGGGGACACGCCTCGCCATGAACACGACAAACATAGTCGTTCCCAAGGAGACCTACACGCTTCGCGAGTTTCGTCAGCGTGATCTGCCCGGCTTCGCTACGATCAACACCGCCCTCAGGGAATTTGAACCCAAGCTCGCATTTTCTTGGCATCTGTCTGTAATGCTCCAGTGTGTCGATCTGATCGAAAATCGTCTCCCGTCTCCGGACGAGCAGAAGGCTCTCTACGGATTTGAAGACAAGCTGAATGGTTTGATCAGAGCCAACGACAACGCCCTGTTTCTTGCTCGGGTTACACACGATGCCCATAGGGAGTTGATATGGCGGGTTCACGATCCTGAAGCCGCGAACTCAGTGATTCAGAATATTGTCCGTGCGAAGGACCACCCGCGCGAATTTGACTGGCGCATCGAAGAAGATCAGAGGTGGCAGAAGGCGTCGTGGTATCTGAACAACGCCCCAGCTCAACACGGATCGTGCGGCCCAACCGCAACATCCGACGAAGGGATTTGATTGCCATGCCGCTCGCCGGAAAGGGAATGCTGCTGACCTCGATGGACATCGATCCCGCGGACGAAGCCAACTTCAACCGCTGGTACGACTACGAGCATCTGGAGGAGCGTGTCGCGATCGACGGCTTCCTCGAAGCGCGGCGCTATGTCGCCCACGCCGGTAGCCCGAAATATCTCTGCCTCTATTCGACCACGGCCATCGATGTGCTCGCCAGCGCCGCCTATCGCGCGAAGCTCGACAATCCGACCGACTGGTCGAAAAAGACCATGGCGCAGTTCAAGAACATGATTCGCGCGGTGGCCCGCATCACGATCAGCCGCGGCACCGGCCGCGGCGCGGTGCTCGGCATCGTCCGCTATCGTCCACACGCGGGCGAGGAAGATGCGCTGCGGAATCAACTGAAAGATCGGCTCAAGCCGGATAGCGACGGAATCATCTCGATGCATCTGCTCGAAAGCGATGCAAAACTGTCCGGCCCGACGCCGGAAATTCCGTCTGCCGGGAAGGCCGGTTATGGCGACTGGTTCGTGCTGATCGATGGGACGAATCTGAACGCCATCACCGCTGCGCTTGCGGCGCGATTCACCGGTACGTCGGCACCCGGCAATTGCGAGCTGGTTATGTCAGGCATTTACGACTTTGATGTGGGATCTCGCGAAGAGCGACATCGCGAGCTGAACAGCTCGGAATTTTGTCAAATCACTCCGTGGTTTCACGGAGATATGACGCTTGCTGCACTGCCGCATGAACACCCCTGACGTTAACGTTATGGCATTGCACCGATGAAAACTGGCGATCACGCAAATTTGCCTTTGTGCATCAAGTTGAATGGCTCTAATAGGTAACCCCATGATCCCATTCAAAAACAAGAACGCTCGATAAGCGTTCGCAAGCGATAAAGGCCGCGCTGTCAGGGCGTCCGCGCGGGAACAAGGTAGGAATGAAACCGACTGATATTTCGGCACCCGACTACTTTCACAAAGTGGTCGATTGCCAGTGGGCCTGTCCCGCGCACACCCCCGTTCCCGAATATATCCGCTTGATCGCCGAAGGCCGCTACAGCGACGCCTACATGATCAATTGGAAGTCGAACGTGTTTCCGGGAATTCTCGGACGCACCTGCGACCGTCCGTGCGAGCCGGCGTGCCGCCGCGGCCGCGTCGAGGAAACGCCGGTCGCGATCTGCCGCCTGAAGCGCGTCGCCGCCGACTTCAAGGACGACATCAGGCATCTCCTGCCCAAGCCGGGACCGAAGAACGGCAAGCGCATCGCGCTGGTCGGTGGCGGTCCCGCCTCGCTTGCGGTGGCGCGCGATCTCGCCCCGCTCGGCTATCACTGCACGGTGTTCGATTCCGATCCGAAGGCCGGCGGCATGATGCGGTCGCCAGATTCCGAAATTCCGCCTGCCCGACTCCGTGATCGACGAGGAGACCGACTACATCCTGGGCCTCGGCATCGAGTTCAAGGGCGGTCACCGCATCGAGAGCCTGAAGAAGCTGCTCGCGGACAATTACGATGCGATCTTCGTCGGCTCGGGCGCGCCGCGCGGCCGCGAGCTCGACATTCCCGGTCGCAAGGAAGCCGCCGCCAACATCCATATCGGCATCGACTGGCTCTCCAACGTCTCGTTCGGCCACACCGAGAAGATCGGCAAGCGCGTGATCGTGCTCGGCGGCGGCAACACCGCGATGGATTGCTGCCGCACCGCGCGCCGGCTCGGCGGCGACGAGGTCAAGGTGATCGTGCGCTCCGGCTTCGAGGAGATGAAGGCGAGCCCTTGGGAAAAAGAAGACGCCATGCATGAGGACATTCCGATCCTCAATTTCATGGTGCCGGTCGCCTTCACCCACGAGAGCGGCAAGCTCACCGGCGTCACCTTCCAGAAGGTGAAGGCCGAGTACGACGCCAAGGGCAGGCGCAGCCTGGTGCCATCCGGCGAACCGGACCAGACCATCGAAGCCGACGACGTGCTGGTCGCGGTCGGCCAGGAGAACGCGTTTCCCTGGATCGAGCGCGATTGCGGCATCGAGTTCGACAAGTGGAACATGCCGAAGGTCGATCCGAAGACGTTCGGCTCGACCAATCCGAAGGTGTTCTTCGGCGGCGACGCCGCCTTTGGCCCGAAGAACATCATCTGGGCGGTGGCGCACGGCCATGATGCCGCACTCTCGATCCACAAGATGATCTCCGGCGAGAACATCACCGAACGCCCGCTGCCGGAAGTGCAGATATCGTCGCAGAAGATGGGCATTCATGAGTGGAGCTACGACAACGACATCTCGATCGACAAGCGCTTCAAGGTGCCGCACCGCGACAAGGTGATCGCGCTGAAGGACATCCGCGCCGAGGTCGAGCTCGGCTATGACGTCAAGCTCGCGCTCGGCGAGACCCAGCGCTGCCTGAACTGCGACGTGCAGACGGTGTTCTCGACCTCGCTCTGCATCGAATGCGACGCCTGCGTCGACATCTGCCCGATGGATTGCATCACCTTCACCGAGAACGGCGACGAAGCCGATTTGCGCACGCGGCTGAAGGCGCCCTCGCCGCGTCCCGACCAGGACCTCTATGTCTCGACCGATCTCAAGACCGGCCGCGTCATGATCAAGGACGAGGACGTCTGCCTGCATTGCGGGCTGTGCGCCGAGCGTTGCCCGACTGGCGCCTGGGACATGCAGAAATACCTCATCGATATGACTTACGCAGGAACATCATGCCCGAGCAAAAGCCGATCAGCAGCGTAAACGACTTCGTCGTTCGTTTCGCCAACGTCAACGGCTCGGGCTCGGCTTCCGCGAACGAGATGTTCGCGCGCGCGATCCTGCGCCACGGCGTGCCGGTCTCTCCGCGCAACATCTTCCCGTCCAACATCCAGGGCCTGCCGACCTGGTACGAGGTGCGCGTCACCGAGGACGGCCATCTCGGCGCGCGCGGCGGCGTCGACCTGATGGTGGCGATGAACCCGCAGACCTGGGACAAGGACGTCGCCTCGATCGAGCCGGGCGGTTATCTGTTCTACGATTCGACCAAGCCGATGCCGACGTCGAAGTTCCGCGACGACATCACCGTGATCGGCGTGCCGCTGACCGCGATCACCAATTCGACCTATACCGATCCGCGCCAGCGCCAGCTGTTCAAGAACATCATCTATCTCGGCGCGCTGTCGGCGCTGCTCGACATGGACCCGAAGCTGATCGAGCAGCTGATCGGCGAGCAGTACAAGGGCAAGGAGAAGCTGCTCTCCTCCAACGTCCATGCGCTGCATCTCGGCCGCGACTATGCGCTGAAGAATCTGAAATGCCCGGTCGGCTTGCGCGTCAAGAAAGCCGACAAGGTCGGCGACCGCATCTTCATCGAAGGCAACAGCGCCGCCGCGCTCGGCGCGGTCTATGGCGGCGCGACCGTCTGCGCCTGGTATCCGATCACGCCGTCCTCCTCGCTGGCGGATGCTTTCACCAGCCACTGCAAGCGGCTGCGCCACGACCCCAAGACCGGCAAGGCCAAATACGCCATCGTGCAGGGCGAGGACGAGCTGGCCTCGATCGGCATCGTGATCGGCGCGTCCTGGAACGGCGCGCGCGCCTTCACTGCGACCTCCGGCCCCGGCATCTCGCTGATGACCGAGTTCATCGGCCTGTCATACTTCGCCGAAATTCCGGCCGTGATCATGAACGTGCAGCGCGCCGGCCCCTCCACCGGCATGCCGACCCGCACGCAGCAGTGCGACATCATCGCCTGCGCCTATGCCTCGCACGGCGACACCAAGCATGTGCTGCTGTTCCCCGAGGATCCGGCGGAAGCCTTCGAGTTCGCCGCCGCCGCGTTCGATCTCGCCGAGCGGCTGCAGACCACGATCTTCCTGATGCTCGATCTCGACATCGGCATGAACCATCGCCTGTGCCGTCCGCTGAAATGGGACGAGGGCAAGCAATATGACCGCGGCAAGATCATGACCGCGGAGATGATGGACGAGGGCCGCGACTTCGGACGCTATCTCGACGTCGACGGCGACGGCATTCCCTACCGCACCTATCCCGGCACGCACGCGACCAAGGGCGCTTACTTCACCCGCGGCACGTCCCGCGATCGCTATGCGCGCTATTCCGAGGAAGGCCCGGTTTACGCCGACAACATGCAGCGGCTGGTGCGCAAGTTCGAGACCGCGCAGGACATGGTGCCGCGCCCGTTGCAGGCCAATGCGGCCAAGCCCACCAAATACGGCGTGATCTATTTCGGCTCGACCTCGCCGGCGATGGATGAGGCAATCGGACTGCTGGAAGCGCGCGGCCATCAGCTCGACCGCCTGCGCATCCGCGCCTTCCCGTTCCACTCCAGCGTCGCGAGCTTCATCGCCGATCACGATTTCGTCTATGTGGTCGAGCAGAACCGCGACAGCCAGCTGCGCCAGCTGATCGTCAACGAGAACGGCATCGATCCGGTGCGGCTGATCCCGATTGTGCATTACGACGGCACGCCGATCACCGCGCGCTTCATCGCCAAATCCATCGGTGACCACCAGGATCACCTCAAGGTCACTCCTCTCCGCAAGGCCGTGTCATGACCTATATTGCCAAGCCGAAATTCCATCATCCCGGCCTGCCGAAGAACGATCTCGGCTTCACCCACCGCGACTACGAAGGCAAGATCTCGACGCTCTGCGCCGGCTGCGGCCACGACTCCATCACCGCCTCGATCATCGAGGCTTGCTTCGAGCTGTCGATCGAGCCGCACCGGGTCGCCAAGATCTCCGGCATCGGCTGCTCGTCGAAGACGCCGGACTATTTCCTCGGCAATTCGCACGGCTTCAACTCGGTGCACGGCCGCATGCCGTCGGTCCTGACCGGCGCCAACCTCGCCAACCGCGAGCTGATCTATCTCGGCGTCTCCGGCGACGGCGATTCCGCTTCGATCGGTTTCGGCCAGTTCGCGCATTCGATCCGGCGCGGCGTCAACATGACCTACATCGTCGAGAACAACGGCGTGTACGGCCTGACCAAGGGCCAGTTCTCGGCCACCGCCGACCGCGGCTCGAAATCGAAGAAGGGCGTGCTCAACACCGACAACGCCATCGATCTGATCGCGATCGCGCTGCAGCTCGGGGCGACCTACGTCGCGCGCAGCTTCTCGGGCGACAAGAGCCAGCTGGTGCCGATCATCAAGGGCGCGATCCAGCACAAGGGCGCCGCCTTCATCGACGTGATCAGCCCCTGCGTCGCCTTCAACAACCACGCCGGCTCGACCAAGAGTTTCGATTACGTCCGCGAGCACAACGATGCCGTCAATCGCCTCGACGTCATCACCGGCCGCGATCCGATCACGGTCGATTACGCGCCGGGTTCGGTGCAGGTGGTCGAGCAGCATGACGGCTCGCGGCTGGCGCTGCGCAAGCTCGACGCCGATTACGACGCGCATGACCGGGTCGGCGCCATGGCCTTCCTCGCCAAGCACGCCGCGAAAGGCCAGATCGTCACCGGGCTGCTCTTTGTCGATCCGGATTCGGAAGACCTGCACAGCCACCTCAACACGGTGGAGCGGCCGCTCAATGCGCTGGAGGCGGCCGATCTCTGCCCCGGCACGTCCGCGCTGGACAAGATCAACGCAAGCTTGCGTTGATCGGAGCGCTCCGCCAGCAGTCCCTTGAACGGCTCTGGCGGCTCGGCCGCGACTAACCCCTCGAAATCGATCATTTCGAGTGGATGCCATGAAATTCCTTGCCGCCCTGCCGCTGGCCGCAGTGCTTGCCGTTGCCTCTCGCCGCCCATGCCCGACGACGGCGTTCCCGCCGCCAAGGCCAAGGCCTTCGACGCAAAAGTGTTCGGCGGCCCGGTCGGCGAGAAGGCCTCCGCCTGCTTCGTGCGCCGCTACGATGCGAGCCATCTGGCGCAGCATCCGAAGCAGAAGGTCGGCGCGATGAAGCTGCTGGTGACCGCGGAGAACCATCCGAAGCGAAGCAGACCGCCTATGCCTACAAGGTCGGCGTCCAGTTCCGCAACAAGCCGGGCAATTTCGACGGCGGCAGCTCTTGCGGCCATATGGTCGACGAGGACGGCAAGACGGACATCCGCTTCGCCTGCGACGCCGATTGCGACGGCCGCGGGATAGAGATCGCGATGTCGAAGGACAACAAATCCGCGATCGTGCATCTCGACGTGATCGGAGTCTGGGATCGCGACGCATCCCGATGCGCGACGCCATCACGCTGGAAAGCGGCGCCGACGACAAGGTGTTCCGCGCTCGATCGCGTCGACATCAGCGAATGCGCCGAGCTGATCGAACGACCACAAGGAAGTGGCGTCGCTTCAGCGCAAGTAATCGGGGAAGACAGCATGGATCGACGCAATATGCTGCTGCGCGCAGCCGCCGCGCTCGGCGCCGTCTTCGCAGCGTCGCGCGCCAGCGCCGCCACCGAAAGCCCGGCGCAGGACAAGCTGAAGGTGGTCTATCACCTCAGCGATCTCGACAAGGTTCATTTCGTGCTCGGCAACATCCAGAACCATCTCGACGGCGCCGGCGGCCCCGACCGCGTCACCATCGCGCTCGTCGTGCACGGCCCGGCGCTGCGGGCGTTCCAGACCAAGCAAGCCAATCCCGATATGACCCAGCATGTCGGCAAGCTGTCGAAAGCCGGCGTCGGATTTGCCGCCTGCGGCAACACCATGAAGTCGCAAAAGATCACGCTCGGCGATCTCCTGCCGGGCTTCGTGGCCGCCGACAAAGGCGGCGTGGTGCGCATCGCCGAGCTGCAGTCGCAGGGCTATCTCTATTTGCGGCCGTAGGCCGCGCGATAGGCGTTGCAGACCTCGAACAGCGTCGGCGGGTCGACCTGAAGGCCGCTCGGATTGATGACGATGCCGTCGACGCCGAGCGCGTGGTTCGCCGCCCTCATCAGTTTCTTGCCCGCGCTCGCGACGAGTTGCTTTTCCAGTGCAGGCGTCACCTTCAGCGTCACGAAAGCCTGCTTCTTGACCTCGCCGATCCCGATTTGCTCGACCGCGTCCCAGGGGATCACGTTCGGCGACACCCTGAGGTCGCGGATGCCGTTGCGGTCGATGAACAGCACCGGTCCCCTGGCGGTGCAGGAGCAGCCAGCCGATCTTCAAAATCGCGAAGCCGAAGAAGACCACGCCGAAATAACCGACAGCCGTGTAGAAAGCATCCACCTGCATGTCGGGAAACAAATGAAAGGCCATCGCGGCGGAGCCTGCGGTGAGGACGATCCCTCCCGCGAGCAGAACCAGCAGCCGCTTCCGCGAATAGCCGATCTCGATGATGTCAGGCAGGTTCGGCATGGTCACTGCGCTGCGCGCTCGTCGACGTCGCGCAAGGTCAGCTTGTTGTCGGCCAGAAAGCGATCGACCATCGGCGTCCAGATCGGCATGCCGCTCGCGGACGAGAACAACTGATGGCCGTCGTCGCCGAACGGCGGCGCCGCGACAAAGCTCAGCTGCCCGCCCGCCTTCGAAAACGCCGCGGTCATATCCGACACCAGCCTCGGGCCGAAGAAATGATCGTTCGGCGCCGACACCCACAACAGCGGCGTACGCGAGGTCTTGCCGAAGGCGGCAAAGGCCGCGACCAGCTGCCTCTCGCCGCAGACCTCATCGGCATTGCGCGACCCCCGGCCCGGCGCAAACGCGATCGCCGCGACAGCCCGGGCGGCGCGTCGGCGGTCAGCGCGATGGTCGCAAAGCCGCCCGCGGAGACGCCGACGCTGATCCATTTGTCTTTTGTGACATAGGGCTGGCCGAGCATATATCTGGCGACCGCGGCGAGATCGGCGGCCGCCGTTCGTCCTCCGCTGGTGTAGTCGGGGCTGCCGCAGGAGCCGTAATTCTCGACCCAGCCGCCTCCCGAATGGCCGTAGCCGCGGCGCAGGAACGTCACGGCCGTCCAGCCGCGCCGCGCGAATGCCGCCGCCTGCAGCCACAGCCGGTTGGGCGACATGCCGGGGCGGTCGGCGGCGTCGCGCGGCGAGCCATGGTTGATCAGGGCGAGCGGATGCGGCTGGCCGTCATCCGGCCGTACCACCAGCCCTTCGAGCCGGTATGTGCGCCCGCCGATCACGGCCGGAATCTGCAAGGGCTCCTGCCTGATGCCCTCGGCCTGTGCGCGCTGGAGCGGCACGACGGCCAGCAACGCCGCCCCAAACAGGATCCAACGCATGCGCCCTTCCCCAAAAGCATTAGTCCGAATCCAGCATGCGCATGACGCTGATATGCGCAAGGCGCATGTGACGAAAAATTGCGCCGGAAAAGGCCGCTGAACCGCCAATTTGCAGGATCGTTATGGTCCCAATGGCGTTATGTTTCGGGGGCAAGATCATCGCCCAGCCAGCCGTCCCGCCCACGTATTGACATCACCCGGAGCGGTCACAAAGCTGGCCCGCCATCGATCAGTTCGAACGGAAGCACACCATGAATCCCGTCAAAGCACTCGAAAGCCATGGCCAGGCGGTCTGGCTGGATTTTCTGGCTCGCGGCTTCGTCGCCAAGGGCGACCTGAAAAAGCTGATCGACAGCGACGGGGTGAAAGGCGTCACCTCCAATCCCTCGATCTTCGAGAAGGCGATCGGCTCGTCCGATGAATATGACGCGCCGATCGGCAAGGCGCTCAAAAGCGGCGACCGCGCCGTGGCCGATCTGTTCGAGCGGCTCGCGGTCGAGGACATCCAGAACGCCGCCGACGTGCTGCGCCCGGTCTATGACCGGCTCGACGGCCATGACGGTTTCGTCAGCCTCGAAGTGTCGCCCTATCTCGGCGACGGACACCAAGGGCACGGTCGCGGAAGCGCGGAAGCTCTGGAAGGACGTCCACCGCAAGAATCTGATGGTCAAGGTGCCGGCGACGCCGGAAGGCCTGCCCGCGATCGAGCAGCTGATCGGCGAAGGCATCAGCATCAACATCACGCTGTTGTTCTCGCAGAAGGTCTATCTGCAGGTCGCGGAAGCCTATCTGAAGGGCCTGGAAAAATACGTCGCCAAGGGCGGCGATCCCTCGCATGTCGCGAGCGTCGCGAGCTTCTTCGTCAGCCGCATCGACAGCGTGGCCGACAAGCAGCTCGACGACAAGATCGCCAAGGCCAACGATCCCCAGCGAGAAGGAGCGGCTCGCCGCGCTGAAGGGCAAGGTCGCGATCGCCAACGCCAAGATGGCCTATCAGGATTACAAGCGGCTGTTCGCGGGCGCGCGCTGGGAGAAGCTGGCCGCCAAGGGCGCCAAGCCGCAGCGGCTGCTGTGGGCCTCGACCGGCACCAAGAACAAGGACTACAGCGACGTGCTCTATGTCGAGGAGCTGATCGGCCCGAACACCGTCAACACGGTGCCGCCGGCGACGCTGGATGCGTTCCGCGATCACGGCAAGCTGCGCAACAGCCTGGAGGAAAATATCGACGACGCCAGGCGCGTGCTCGCTGAACTCGCAGAAGTCCGGCATCTCGCTCGACCAGATCACGGCCGATCTGGTGAAGGACGGCGTCAAGCTGTTCGCGGATGCCGCCGACAAGCTCTATGGCGCGGTCGCGCACAAGCGCGCCACCGTGCTCGGCGGCGGGCATCGACTCGCAGAAGCTCGCGCTCGGCGCCGGCATCGAGAAGGCGGTCGAGAAGCACAGCGAAGAATGGCGCGCCTCGGCCAAGATCCGCCGGCTGTGGAGCAAGGACAAGTCGGTCTGGACCGGCGACGACGAGAACAAATGGCTGGGCTGGCTCACCAGCGCCGCTGACGCCGATATCGCCGACTACGAGGATTTCGCACGACGCGTGAAGGGCCAGAAATTCACCGATGCCGTGGTGCTCGGCATGGGCGGCTCGAGCCTCGGGCCCGAAGTGCTCGCCGAAACTTTCGCGCCGAAGAGCGGCTTCCCGAAGCTGCATGTGCTCGACTCCACCGATCCCGCGCAGGTGCGCGCGCTGGAGAAGGCGGTCGATATCGGCAAGACGCTGTTCATCGTCTCCTCGAAATCCGGCGGCACCACCGAGCCGAACGTGATGAAGGATTATTTCTACGACCGCGTCGCCAAGGCGATCGGCAAGGACAAGGCCGGCCATCGCTTCATCGCCGTGACCGATCCCGGCTCGTCGCTGGAGAAGGTCGCGAACAAGCAGGGCTTTGCCCGCATCTTCCATGGCGAGCCGACCATCGGCGGACGCTATTCGGTGCTCTCCCCGTTCGGCCTGGTGCCGGCCGCGGCTGCCGGCATCGATGTGCGCAAGCTGATCGACAACGCCCTGCACATGGTGCGCTCCTGCGGCGCCGACGTGCCGCCGCACGAAAATCCCGGCGTGCAGCTTGGCCTCGCCATGGGACTCGCCGGCCTCGAAGGCCGCGACAAGGTGACGATCCTGTCGTCGGAACAAGATCGCCGATTTCGGCGCCTGGGCCGAGCAGCTGATCGCCGAATCCACCGGCAAGGACGGCAAGGGCCTGATCCCGATCGACGGCGAACCGCTGGGCGATGTCTCGCTGTACGGCAACGACCGCTTCTTCATCGACATCCGCACCGAGGGCGAGGACGACGCCGCGCATGACGACGAAGCTGGCCGCGCTCGAGCACGCCGGCCATCCCGTCGTCCGCATCGTGATGAAGTCGATCGACCATCTCGGGCAGGAGTTCTTCCGCTTCGAGATGGCGACCGCGGTCGCCGGCGCGGTGCTCGGCATCAATCCGTTCAACCAGCCGGACGTCGAGTCGGCCAAGATCAAGACCCGCGAACTGACCGCGGCCTTCGAGAAGACCGGCAAGCTGCCGGCCGAGAAGCCGGCGATGTCGTCGAACGAGGCCGATCTCTACACCGACGAGGCCAATGTCGAAGCCCTGCGCAAGGCCGGCGCCGACGGCACGCTCGGCTCCTGGCTGAAGGCGCATCTCTCCCGCATCGATGCCAACGATTACGTCGCGCTGCTCGCCTATATCGAGCGCGATGCCGACCACATCGACTTGCTGCAGGACATGCGGCTGAAAGTCGGCGAACGGCGTCGCGTCGCGACCTGCGCCGAGTTCGGACCGCGCTTCCTGCATTCGACCGGACAGGCCTACAAGGGCGGCCCCGACAGCGGCGTGTTCCTGCAGATCACCGCCGACGATGCCAAGGATCTGCCGGTGCCCGGCCAGAAGGCGTCGTTTCGGCGTCATCAAGGCGGCGCAGGCGCGCGGCGATTTCGACGTGCTGACCGAGCGCGGCCGGCGCGCGCTGCGGGTGCATCTGAAGGGCGACCTTGCGTCGGGGCTGAAGATGCTGGACGCCGCGATCACGGACGCCCTGAATTAGAGGTTACACAATGCAGCTCGGCATGATCGGTTTGGGGCGGATGGGCGGCAACATCGTCCGCCGCCTGATGAAGCACGGACACACGACCGTCGTCTACGACAAGAGCGAGAAAGCTGTTGCCGATCTCGCCGCCGACGGCGCGGCCGGCGCGAAGGCGCTGGAGGATTTCGTCAAGAAGCTCGAGAAGCCGCGCACCGCCTGGGTGATGCTGCCGGCCGGCAAGATCACCGAAGAGACCATCGAGGCGCTGGCCAAGCTGATGGAGCAAGGCGACGTCATCATCGACGGCGGCAACACCTTCTGGCAGGACGACGTCCGCCGCGGCAAGGCGCTGAAGCCGCGCGGCATCCACTATCTCGACGTCGGCACCTCCGGCGGCGTCTGGGGCATCGAGCGCGGCTATTGCATGATGATCGGCGGCGACAAGACGCGTGGTCGACCGGCTCGATCCGATCTTCAAGGCGCTGGCGCCGGGCGCCGGCGACATTCCGCGCACGCGAGCATCGCGAGGGCCGCGATCCGCGAGTCGAGCAAGGCTATATCCATGCCGGGCCCGTCGGGCGCCGGGCACTTCGTCAAGATGATCCACAACGGCATCGAATACGGCCTGATGCAGGCCTATGCCGAGGGCTTCGACATCCTGCAAGAACGCCAATATCGACGGCGCTGCCGCCGGAGCATCGCTTCGATCTCGACATCGCCGACATCGCCGAAGTGTGGCGGCGCGGCAGCGTGATCCCGTCCTGGCTGCTCGATCTCACCGCAATCGCGCTCGCCGAGAACCACACGCTCGACAACTACTCCGGCTTCGTCGAGGATTCCGGCGAAGGCCGCTGGACCGTCAACGCCGCGATCGACGAGGCCGTGCCGGCCGAGGTGCTGACGGCCGCGCTGTTCGCGCGCTTCCGCTCGCGCAAGGACCACACCTTCGCCGAAAAAATCCTCTCGGCGATGCGCGCCGGCTTCGGCGGCCATCGCGAGCCGAAGAAGCCCGGTTAAGGCCGACGATGACCATGTTCAGAAGAAGCCGACAATTGCAGCTTCGTCCTGTTCGGCGTCACCGGCGACCTCACGCATCGGCTGGTGATCCCGGCGCTCTATAATCTCGCCGCCGGCAATTTGCTGCCCGAGAATTTCTGCCTCGTCGGGGTCGCACGCAAGGGCATGACCACCGCGCAACTGACCGACAGCCTGATGAAGGGCTTGCGGCAGTACGCGACCCGCAAGATCGACGACGCGGTGGCCAAGCAACTGTTCTCCTGCGTCACCTGCATCGAGGCCGACAACAAGGATCCTGCCTCGTTCGACGCCATGCGCGGCCAGCTCGAGAAAATCGAAGCCGAGCGCAAGACCGGCGGCAACCGGCTGTTCTATCTGGCGACGCCGCCGAGCGCGTTCCTGCCGGTCGCCCAGCAGCTCGGCCGCACCGGCATGCTGAAGGAAGACGGCGCGTGGCGGCGGCTGGTGGTGGAGAAGCCGTTCGGCACCGATCTCGAATCGGCCAAGCACCTCAACGCCGAACTGCTCAAGCTGATGGACGAGCATCAGATCTACCGGATCGATCATTATCTCGGCAAGGAGACGGTGCAGAACATCCTGGTGCTGCGCTTCGCCAACGGCATGTTCGAGCCGATCTGGAATCGCAACCACATCGACCACATCCAGATCACCGTCGACGAGAAGCTCGGCGTCGGCCACCGCGGCAGCTTCTACGACCAGACCGGCGCGCTGCGCGACATGGTGCCGAACCATCTGTTCCAGCTGTTGTCGCTGGTGACGATGGAGCCGCCGTCGCGCTTCGATGCGCAGGCGGTGCGTTCGGAAAAGGCCGAGGTGCTGTCCTCGATCCAGCAGCAGACCCCGGAAGAGGCGGCGCGGAATTCGGTGCGCGGCCAATACCGCGGCGGCAAGGTCGGCGACACCGAGATCGAGGACTACCGCAAGACCGAGGACGTCAAGCCCGGCAGCACCACGGAAACCTATGCCGCGCTGAAAGCTCACCATCGACAACTGGCGCTGGGCCGGCGTTCCCTTCTATCTGCGCACCGGCAAGGCGCTCGGCGTCAAGCGCACCGAGATCGCGATCAAGTTCAAGCAGGCGCCGTTCGCGATGTTCCGCGACACGCCGGTCGACAAGCTGTCGCAGAATTATCTGGTGATCTCGACCGAGCCGGTCGAAGGCATCGAGTTGCAGTTCAACACCAAGGTGCCGGGCCCGGCAATCGACATCGACGGCGTCGAGATGAAGTTTCGCTACAAGGACTACTTCAAGGCCGAACCGTCGACCGGTTACGAGACGCTGATCTACGACTGCATGATCGGCGACAACATCCTGTTCCAGCGCGCCGACAGCGTGGAGGCCGGCTGGCGCGCGGTGCAGCCTTTCCTCGACGCCTGGCACAAGTCCGGCGCGAGGGGATTGAAGATCTACGATGCCGGCAGCGAAGGCCCCGAGGAAGCAGACGATCTGCTCGCCCGCGACGGCCGCAGCTGGCGCAAGATGACCTGACCATGGCGGAGAACGAGCGCAGGCTGATCGAGGTCGCCGACGCCGCTGGCGCTGGCGGAGGTTGCCGCGGTGCGCCTGCTGGCACGCATGGCCGCCAATCCCGGCCGCATCGCGATTTGTCTCACCGGCGGATCGAGCCCGAAGCAGCTCTATGAACTGCTGGCGACCGAGGACTATCGCGGCAAAATCCCGTGGGAGCGCGTGCACTGGTTCATCGGCGACGAGCGCTTCGTGCCCGACAGCGACGAGCGCAACAACATGGCGATGGCGCGCCGCGCCTTCCTCGACCGCTGCGCGCCAGCAGCCAACATCCATCCGATCCCGACCGATGCCGCAAGTCCCGATGAAGCGGCCGCGCGCTACGAGCGCGAGCTGAAAGCCTTCAACGGCGTCGACCGGCTCGATCCGGCCTGGCCGCTGTTCGATCTGGTGTTGATGGGCGTCGGGCCGGACGGCCACACCGCCTCGCTGTTTCCGGATTATCCGGCGCTGCAGGAAACCGAGCGCTGGGTGGTCGGCGTGCCCCAGGCGCATGTCGAACCGTTTGTGCCCGCGGCGTGACGCTGACCTTGCCCGCGCTCGCCTCCTGCCGGGAGATGCTGTTCGAGGTGTCGGGCGCCGGCAAACGCCCGATCCTTAGCCCGCGTGCTGGCGGGCGAGCCGCTGCCCGCCAATCGTGCGCGCTCCAACGAGAGACGCGTGTGGCTGGTCGACAAGGCGGCGCTCACAGGGGATTCCCGTGCCGCCTGAGCCGCGCCGCACGCGCTGATCGTGATGGGCGTGTCCGGCTCGGGCAAGACGACGATTGGGGAGAGCTCGCCGCAAGGATCGGCTGGCGTTACGAGGACGCCGATACCTTTCATCCGGCAGCCAACGTCGCCAAGATGAGCGCGGGCCAACCCTTGACCGACGAGGACCGCTGGCCCTGGCTGCGCGCCATCGCTGATGAGATCGACCGCGCGAACGCGGCCGGCGAGCGCGTCGTGATCGGCTGCTCGGCGCTGCGGCGGGCCTACCGCGACGTGCTGGTGCACGGGCGGAGCGACATCCGAATCGTCTATCTCGACGGCACGCAGGCGCTGATCGCCGACCGGCTCGGCCAGCGCAAGGGGCACTTCATGCCGCCGGGACTGCTGACCAGCCAGTTCGGGACATTGGAGCCGCCGACGCCGGACGAGCATGCGGTGACCGTGTCGATCGACGCGCCGGTCGAGACCATCGTGAACGATATTTTGGGAAAACTGGAATTGACATGACCCGCATTGCGCTTGTCGTCTCCGACGTGGATGGCACCCTGCTCACCCATGACAAGATCTTGACCGAAGCCGCGAAGGCCGCGGTGAAAAAGCTCCAGGCGGCCGGAATCGCCTTCACCATCACCTCGAGCCGGCCCTCGATCGGCATGGGCTTCCTGATCGAGCAGCTCGCGATCACGCTCCCCGTCGGCGCCTTCAACGGCAGCTCGATCGTCGATGCCGCCATGAACCCGGTCGAGCAGCATCTGATCCCGGCCTCCGCCGTCGCACGCGGCCTCGAGGTGCTGCGCGAGTTCGGCGCCGACATCTGGCTGTTCACCCACGACCAATGGCTGACCAAAAACGGCGACGGCGAATATGTTCCGAACGAGAAGCGGGCGATCAAGGCCGATCCGACCGTGATCGCCGACTTCACGCCGTATCTGTCGAAGGCCTGCAAGGTGGTCGGATCGTCGTCCGATTTCGAGAAGCTGAAGCGTTGCGAGGCTGCGATGCAGCAGGCGTTGGGCACGCAGGCCACCGCAGTGCGTTCGCAGGACTATTATCTCGACATCACCCCGCCCGGGGTGAACAAGGGCACCTTCGTGCAGACCATGGCCCGGCGGCTCGCGATCTCGACCGACGCGGTCGCGACCATCGGCGACATGCACAACGACGTCGCGATGTTCGAGGTCAGCGGGCTGTCGTTTGCGATGGGCAATGCCTCCGACGAGGTCAAGAAACACGCCAAGCGCGTGACCTATTCGAACGAGGAGGATGGGTTCGCGCGGGCGATGCAGATCATCCTGTGGGAGAATGAGGGAAGGTAGCGTTTCGCCCTCCGCTTGACGCAGGTACCCACCCTCTCCCTTGCGGGGAGGGTGGCGCGAGGAAGCGAAGCGCACGAGCGCCGGGTGGGGGTCATCGACGAAGCTCTTCGGGTAGGACCCCCACCCGGTCACTCATGCGCTTCGCTTCTTCGCGCTCGCTACGCCTCCCCGCAAGGGGGAGGGTAAGATCACTTCGACCTCTGCACGGCCGGCTTCTCGGCGTGCTTGCGCGCCTCGTCGAGATTATGCGCGGTGTTGATCAGCGCAATATGCGTCAGCGCCTGCGGGAAATTACCGGCCTGCCGCTTCGCCCTGAATCATATTCTTCCGCCAGCAGGCCGAGATCGTTGGCGATCGCGACCACGCGATCGAACAGCACTTGCGCCTTTTGCACGTTCCCCGCCAGCACGTGAGCGTCGGCGAGCCACAGGCTGCAGGCGAGGAACGCGCCCTCGGCCGGTTGCGGCTCGATCCCCTCGCGCGGATCGTGGCGCAGCACGAAGCCGTCGCGCATCATGTGCCGTTCGATCGCCTCGATGGTGCCGCGCACGCGCGGATCGTCCGGCGGCAGGAAGCCCACTGACGGCAACAACAGAAGGCTGGCATCGAGCATTTTCGAGCCGTAGCTCTCGACAAAAGGAATTCAATTCCTTGTCGAAACCCTTGTCGCAGACATCGCGGCAGATGGTGTCGCGCAGGCGCCGCCACTCATCCAGCGGCGCCTCGAAACCGAACGTCTCCGCGCTCTTGATGCCGCGATCGAAAGCGACCCAGGTCTGCACCTTCGAGAAACACATAGTGCTTGCCGTCGCCGCGCCGCTCCCAGATGCCGTGATCGGGCTGATCCCAGACCTCGGCGAGATGCTTCAGCACCGCGCATTCGAGGTCCCACGACTCCTCGTCCAGCTCCAGCTTGGCGACCCGCGCCTGGTGGAAGGCGTCGATCAGCTCGCCATAGACGTCGAGCTGCAGCTGCGCATGCGCGGCATTGCCGATCCGCACCGGCTGCGCGCCCTCATATCCCTCCAGCCATCCCGCTTCCCATTCCAGCAGGCGTCGCTGGCCCCCGATGCCGTACATGATCTGCATGTGCTCGGGCGAGCCCGCGGCCGCGCGCAGCAGCCAGCCATGCCAGGCCGAGGCCTCCTCGGTGTAGCCGGAGTTCATCAGCGCCAGCAGCGTGAAGGTGGCGTCGCGCAGCCAGCAGAAGCGATAATCCCAGTTGCGCCAGCCGCCGAATTTCTCCGGCAGCGAGGTGGTCGGCGCGGCCGACGATGCCGCCGGTCGGACCGAAGGTCAGCGCCTTCAGCGTGATCAGCGAGCGCATCACCAGATCGTGGTGCTGGCCCTCATAGCTGCAGCGGCTGCACCATTCGGTCCAGAACTTCCTCGGTGTCCTGCGAACGCCTGCGCGGGATTGATCGGCTTGCGGCGGGTCGAGATGCGACGGCCCGTAGGTCAGCACGAAGGGAACGGTCTTGCCCTCCTCCACCTCGAAATCGGCGACCGTGGTGCAGATCCTCGCCGCGCGGTCTCGACCGGCGTGCGCAGCACGGTCATGTCCGGGCCGGCGATGGCGAGCAGCGCCGAGCGTCCTCGGTGCGCTTCACCCAGGGCATGTCGGCGCCGAAGCCGAAGCGGATCACCAGCTCCATCCGCATCTTGACCTGGCCCGTGATGCCGCGCACCAGCCGCACCACGTCGGACGCATCGCCGCGCGGCGGCATGAAATCGATCAGCGTGACCGCGCCGTCGTCGGTCTCGAAGCGCGTCTCCAGGATCAGCGTGTTGTCCCGATAGCGGCGCGTGGATGTCTGACGTTCGTCGACCGGCGCGATCAGCCAGCGGCCGTTCTGCGCGTGCCGAGCAGCGCGGCGAAGCAGGCGTCGGAATCGAAGCGCGGCCAGCACAGCCAGTCGATCGAGCCGTCGCGGCCGACCAGCGCGGCGGTCTCGCAGTCTCCGATCAGGGCGTAGTCTTCGATTCGAAGGGATGCTTTCCGGTGGTCTTCACTTCTCCCTTCGGGAGAGGTCGGATCGCATCGATACTGCGATCCGGGTGAGGGGTTATGAGGCTATCTGATACAGACCCCCTCACCCGGATCGCTCTGCGCGTGTCGCTGCCGGCAATCCGACCTCTCCCCCACGGGGAGAGGTGAAGCGGATCCTGGCGGACAACGTTACTCTCGCAACTTTCGCCCTCGCCTTGCGTCGCGGCCTCGCAGCGCGTCGACGTCGATGGTCTTTGCGATGTCCTCCACCGCAACCGGCGAGCTTCTGCCGCCAGTTCGGATGCTCGTTGACGGTGCCGGGAATGTTCGGCTGATCGACCACGCCAAGCAAATCCTCCATGGAGATCGCCATCAGCCGCGACGGCGTGCGCGCGATGAAGCGCGCGAGCGAATAGAAGTCGTTCCGATCGATGTCGTTCTGACGAAGAATTTCGTCCAGCATATGAAGCGCGTGCCAGCGCGCCTCGTCGCTCTCGCCGGGGTCGATATCGATCAACGCTTGGTCTTGAGGTCGCCGAACGAGCGCCAGCCGGCATAGGTCGAGAGGTCATGCGTGTTGAACGTGACGAGCGCATTGCGCAGATAAAAATCCGCCTCGCGGAAGCGCCCGGTGTCGTCGCGTTCGAACAGCACCACCAGATAGGACCAGATGCCCCATTCGATCATCTGCTCGCGGAACCTTCCGGCACCGTGCCGAGATCCTCGCCGATCACGACGCACTCGATGCGCGACGCTTTCGAGCGCGGTGACGGCGAACAGCGCCTCCAGCGGCATCTGCACATAGGCGCCGTTCTTTGCCGGGAAACCGTGCGGCACCAGATAAAGCCGCTTGAGGCCGAGGACGTGATCGAGCCGGATCGCGCCGGCATGGCGCATCGAGGCCCGCAGCATCGCGCGAAACGGCTCGAACGACTTGATCTCGAGGCCGGCGGCATCTGAATCCGGCAAGGCCCCAGTTCTGGCCGAGCGTGTCGAGCGGATCGGGGGAGCGCCGACCGCGAGATGGCGCGAGATCGCCTCCTGCTCGTTCCAGGCATCGAAGCCGTCGGACTGCACGCCGACGGCGACGTCGAGATAGAGCCCGACCCTCATGCCGCGCTTGTCGGCCAGCGCCTTGCACGCGGCGAGCTGCCGATCGGCGGTCCATTGCACGAACTCGACGAATTCGATCTCGCCGCGATCGGGCCCGTTGCGAAGCTCGGCGCATTTGCCTTCATCCGGCCGCCGCCATTCCGCCGGCCATTCCCACCACGGCCCTTTGAAACGGTGGCGGAGCGCCTCGAAGCAGGCGAAGTGCGAAAGCAGCGCGCCGCGTTCGTTGCGGAATTGCTCGAAACGCTGACGCCGCTCGATGCTGGCGTTCGCCTTGAAATTCTCGAAGGCGGATCGCAATGCGCGCCATTTCAATTCGGCCACGCCGGCATAATCGACCTGAGCGGATTGCCGCAGCCGCGCAGAGCGCTTCGCGGTCGGTGTCTGCGCGATGTTCGGGAATCGCTTCGACGTCGATGTAAAGCGCGTTCAGGAACAGCCGGCTGTTCGGCGAATACGGGCTGCAATCGGTCGGCCGGTCGTCAAACAAGGCATGGAGCGGATTGAGGCCGACGCCATCGGCGCCGAAGCTTGCTCGCCAGCTCGATCAGGCCTTTCAGATCGGTGAAATCGCCCATCCCCAGTTGCGCGCGGAGCGGACGCCATAGAGCTGAACCGCGACCAGCCAGGCGCGGTCGAAATCGCCGCCATGAGCCTTCGCCGCGACAAGCAGCGGCAGGTCTTCGCTCGCGGCACCTGCATCGGTGAGCCGAAGGCGGTACACGCCGGATGGCAAGGCTTGCGGCCAACGGATGGTGCGACCATCGGCCTCGCCCTCGCCGATCACCCGGCTGCCGGCGGTGATGGCCCAACGGACGGGCAGCGCGGCCGATTGCGACAATTCCGTCTGCGAGGGCTCACCGGGCCGGATCACCACCGGCGCCTCGACGAAGTGGCGCTCCCTGCGCGCCGGCAGCGCATCGATGATGATCTTCAGCGCGGCTTCGTCGGTGACACGGGTTTGACCCTGACCGTCGACGAATTGGGTGAGATTCCGAGGGTCTGGGCTTGGCTGTAAAGGTCCATTCGGCACGCGGTTTGCACGGGGCGGAAGGTGGGTATGGGGAACTGGATAGATACGGGAAGAGGATAGGCGTGTCAACGCCCCACCCCGCCGCCGTTCCCCGGGGAACATTTGGCGCGTGAGCGGCATTCTATAAGACTCCGGAGTGCCCACGCGGGCTAGGGAAGAGGCACGCCGGTTCCATGTCAATGGCATCACCATGAACAAAAAGATTTAAACTATCGGGAGCGCTGGTTGCGGCGTCATCCATGTTTTGCGTGGAGCTCGGCACCGAACCGGATGCCGTGAGGCGCACCATGAACGTTCTGTCCTCCATCGATACCGCCGATCTGCCGGTCACCGAACTCGACCGCGACGTGCTCTGGTACAAGGACGCGATCATCTATGAGCTGCACGTCAAGGCCTTCGCCGACAGCAACGGCGACGGCATCGGCGACTTCGCGGGGCTGAGCGAGAAGCTCGACTACCTCCAGGAGCTCGGCGTCACCGCGATCTGGCTGCTGCCGTTCTATCCCTCGCCCTGGCGCGACGACGGCTACGACATCGCCGACTACGGCGGGATCAATCCCGCTTTCGGCACGCTGCACGATTTCAAGGCGTTTCTCAGCGAAGCGCACAGCGCGGGCTTGCGCGTCATCACCGAACTGGTGCTCAATCACACCTCGGATCAGCATCCCTGGTTTCAGCGTGCGCGCGCGGCCCGGAACGGGCTCGAGCGCGCATTTCTACGTCTGGAGCGACACGCGCCGAGAAATATCCGGACGCGCGAATCATTTTCAACGATTTCGAAACGTCGAACTGGACCTGGGATCCGATTGCGAAGGCGTTCTACTGGCATCGCTTCTTCTCGCATCAGCCGGATCTGAACTTCGACAATCCGCGCGTGGTCCGCGAAGCGATGCCAGGTGATGAATCTTTGGCTCGATCCGGGCGTCGACGGCTTCCGGCTGGACGCCGTGCCCTATCTCTACGAGCGCGAGGGCACCAACTGCGAGAATCTGCCGGAAACGCACGCGATTATCCGCAAGCTGCGGCGCCGCATGTCGACGCCAAGTCCAAGGGCCAGCATGCTGCTCGCGGAGGCCAATCAATGGCCGGAGGACGTGCCGGCATATTTCGGCAACGGCGATGAATGCCACATGGCGTTTCATTTCCCGCTGATGCCGCGCCTGTTCATGGCGATCGCGCAGGAGGACCGCTTTCCGATCATCGAGATTCTGCAGCAGACGCCGGAGATTCCGGACGAATGCCAGTGGGCGCTGTTCCTGCGCAACCACGACGAGCTGACGCTGGAAATGGTGACGGACGACGAGCGCGACTACATGTATCGACTTATGCCAACGATCCGCGCGCGCGGATCAACCTCGGGATTCGCCGGCGGCTCGCGCCGCTGCTCGGACAACGATCGCCGCAAGATCGAGTTGATGAACTCGCTGCTGTTCTCGCTTCCGGGAACGCCGGTCATTTACTACGGCGACGAGATCGGCATGGGCGACAACATCTATCTCGGCGACCGCAACGGCGTCCGCACGCCGATGCAATGGACCGCGGACCGCAACGCCGGCTTCTCGCGCGCCGATCCGGCGAGGCTCTATGTGCCGATGATCATCGATCCGGTCTATGGCTACGAGGCCGTCAATGTCGAGGCGCAGTCGCGCAGCCTGTCGTCGCTGCTCAGCGCCACCAGGAAACTGATTTCGGTGCGCAAGTCGACGTTGGCCTTCGGCCGCGGCACCATGACCTTCATCCGCCCGGCCAACCGCGCGGTGCTGGCCTATGTCCGGCAATACAAGGACGAGGTCATCCTCTGCGTCGCCAACCTGTCGCGCTCGGCACAGGCGACCGAACTCGACCTCTCCGCCTTCAAGGAACGCGTCCCGCTGGAGATGCTCGGCCGCACGCGTTTCCCCGCGATCGGCGAGTTGCCCTACATGATCACGCTGGCACCCTACGGCTTCTACTGGTTCGACCTGCAGGAGCGCGACAAGTCCGTGGCGCCGGCGCCGCGGACCATGCAGGAGTTCGAGACGCTCGTCGTTCCTCTTGGTTCGACCTGGGTCTCGCTGGCGCGCACCCGCGGCATCTTCGAACACGACGTGCTGCCCGGCCATCTCTCACGCACCCGCTGGTACCCGGAGCACAGGCCGGCGGCGATCCAGCCGATCCTGGTCTCGGCCGTTCCGTTCTGCGACATCGGCGACAACAAGCCGTGGATCGCCTTCTTCGAGGTCACGCAAAACGACAGGAAAATGCGCTACGCGCTGCCGATGCAGATCGAATGGGTGCGCTTCGATCGCGAGCACTATAATCCCAACGCCTTCGCCGCGATCCGCCAGGGCGCACGCGAGGGAACGCTGCTCGACGTCGCCTCCAGCCCGATCTTCATCGGCCTGTTCCTGCGCAACTTGCGGGAATCGCTGATCGTCGAGGAGAGCGGGCTGCGGCTCGAATTCTGGCCGACCAGCAAGTTTGGCGACCGCATGGTGCGCGAGCCGCAACGGGTCGAGCCGGTCGAATCCAATCGCTGCGCCACCACCTCGCTGGTCGACGGCGAATATGTCGTGCGCCTCTATCGCAAGCTGGAAACCGGCATCCATCCCGCAATCGAGATCGGACGCTTCCTGACCGAGGTCGCCGGCTTCGCCAACACGCCGGCTTTGCTCGGCAGCGCCGAACTCGTGGAAGAGGGTGACAAGCGCGGCGCGATCGCAACCGTGCACGCCTTCGTGCTGAACCAGGGCGATGGCTGGACGGTGAGCGCGGCCTACCTGGGCCGTTTCCTCGACAAGCAGCGCCTGCTCGCCCGGGAGAAGGCCGCCGCAAGCGAGGAACAGGCGCCCTATCTGCGCTATATGGCGCAGGCGGGCAAGCGCACCGCGGAACTGCATCTGGCGCTGGCGTCGAATACCGAGCTTGCCGATTTCGCGCCGGAGCCGACGCAAGCCGCCGACGTCGCGCGCTGGACCGCCGAAGTCACCGCGCAGGCGGATCGCGCGTTCGACAGCTTGAGCCAGCGCCGCGACGCGTTGAGAGAGTCCGATCGCGCGCTGGCCGACCGCGTGCTGGGCTTGCGCGACCGCCTGCATCAGCGCCTCGCCTCGCTGTTGCCACCGGATATCGGCGGGTCGAACATCCGGCTGCACGGTGATTTCCATCTCCGCCGGCTTTTGATCGTCAAGGACGACATCTTCATCGCCGGCTTCGACGGCGACCGAGAGCCGTCCACTGGAGGAGCGGCGGCGCAAGGCGCCGCCCGCGCGCGATCTCGCCGGCCTGATCCGCTCCATCGAACATTCGGTTGCGGCCGCCTACGAACGCGTATTGCCGCTGTCGCCGGACGAACACGGCCAGATTGGCCGAGGCGTTGACCGTCTGGGGCGCCCGCGCGGCGGGCACGTTCCTCGCCTCCTACCAGGAGGCTATGATTAACGCTCGGCTCTGGCCTGCCGATCCGCATGCAACCGACGCCCTCGTTAACTTCTTTTTGCTGGAAAGGATGCTGGGCGAGATCGAAGATGCTCTTATCAACCGGCCCGATTGGCTGCGCATTCCCCTGAACGCCTTGCTCCGAACGCTGTCCGAAACTGCAAGCGAGACCTGATGCCGAAACTGTCCGCCGAAGCCTATGCCATCGTCGAGGGACGCCATTCCGATCCCTTCCACTATCTCGGCCTGCATCACGAGGGCGGCAAGACGGTGGTGCGCGCATTCCTGCCCGAGGCCAGCAACGTCGAGGCGATCGACGAGCATGGCGCGTCAGCCAAACTCGCGCGCATCCATGACGCCGGCCTGTTCGCGGGCACGATGCCGAACGGCTCGCAACGTTATCAGCTTCGCGCCAAATTCGGCGACAATGTCGTCGAGCTCGAGGATCCCTATCGCTTTCCGCCCGTGCTGTCCGACCTCGATCTCTATCTGCTCGGCGAAGGCACCGACCAGCGGCTCTACGACAAGCTCGGCGCACATCCGCGCACGCTCGACGGGGTCGACGGCGTCGCCTTCGTGGTGTTCGCGCCGAACGCGCGGCGGGTCAGCGTGGTCGGCGATTTCAATTATTGGGACGCCCGGCGGCATGCGATGCGGGTGCGCGGCAACGGCTATTGGGAGATGTTCATTCCCCGCGCCCGCGCCGGCGACAACTACAAGTTCGACATTGTCGGCCGAAGAGGCGAACACCTGCCCCTGAAGTCCGATCCGCTCGCCTTCGCTGCGGAGGTGCGGCCCAAGACCGCATCGATCGTGGTCGACGAGGCGACGTTGCCGCGGCCGCGCGGCTGCGCCTTCCGGCATCAACGCCCGCAGCGCGCCGATGTCGATCTACGAGGTGCATCTCGGCTCATGGCGGCGCAAGGGCCACAATGAATGGCTGACCTATCGCGAACTTGCCGAACAGTTACCGGCTTACGTGCGCGACCTCGGTTTCACCCATGTCGAATTGCTCCCCGTCAGCGAACATCCGTTCGACGGCTCGTGGGGCTATCAGCCGACCGGGCTGTTTGCGCCGACCAGCCGGTTTCGGCTCGCCCGCCGATTTCGCCGCACTGGTCGACGCCTGCCACGCAACAGGCCTCGGCGTGATCCTCGACTGGGTGCCCGGGCACTTCCCCGACGATCCGCACGGCCTCGGCCGTTTCGACGGCACCGGCGCTCTACGAGCATGCCAATCCGCAGCAGGGCCGCCATCTCGACTGGGGCACGCTGATCTACAACTACGGCCGCACGCGAGGTGACGAACTTCCTGGTGTCGAACGCGCTGTTCTGGCTGGAGCGCTACGCCATCGACGGGCTGCGCGTCGATGCGGTCGCCTCCATGCTCTATCTCGACTACAGCCGCCCGGCCGGCGGCTGGATACCGAACCGCTTCGGCGGCCGCGAAAAGATCGACGCCATCGCCTTCCTGCGCCGCTTCAACACGAGCTGTTCGCGCGATTATCCCGGAGGCGACGACCGATCGCCGAGGAGATTCGACCGCCTGGCCGATGGTGTCGCGGCCGGTCGACCATGGCGGGCTCGGCTTCGGCTACAAGTGGAACATGGGCTGGATGCACGACACCCTGAATTAATCGGCCAAGGATCCGGTGCATCGCAAATACCACCACGGCGACATCCTGTTCGGCCTGCACTACGCCTTCTCGGAAAACTTCATCCTGCCGCTGTCGCATGACGAGGTCGTGCACGGCAAGCGCTCCATCCTCGGCCGCATGCCGGGCGATGAATGGCAGCGCTTTGCGAATCTGCGCGCCTATTACAGCTTCATGTTCGCCCATCCCGGCAAGAAGCTGATGTTCATGGGCTGCGAGTTCGCGCAATCCGAGTGAATGGGACCACGATCATTCGCTGGACTGGCACCTGCTGCAATACAAGAACCATTCCGGCGTGCAGTCGCTGATCCGCGATCTCAACCGTCTCTATCGCGACGTTCCGCGCGCTGCATCAGCTCGATTGCGAGGCTGCCGGCTTCGAATGGCTGGTCACCGACGACGCCAATCACAACCTGTTCGCCTGGCTGCGCAAGGGATTCGACGAGCGCTCGCGCTGCGTGGTCGTGATCAACTTCTCGCCGAACGTCTATCAGCGCTATCGCATTCGTGTTCCCTTCGGCGGCAAGTGGCGCGAGATCTTCAACTCCGACTCCGCGCATTATGGCGGCAGCAATGTCGGCAATGTCGGCGAGGTTCAGGCCAGCGACGGCGCTTCGCCCGAACTCAGACTCACCATCCCGCCGCTCGCCGCGATCTTCCTGGTTCCCGAAGGTTAGCGCATGCGTCTGACCGCCGGAACGCATTCGCGCCTCGGCGCCAGCTGGGACGGACGCGGGACTAACTTCGCGCTGTTCTCGGCCAATGCCGAGAAAGTCGAGCTGTGCCTGTTCGACGGCCAGGGCCGCCGCGAGCTCGAGCGCATCGCGCTGCCGGAGCGCACCGAAGACGTCTGGCACGGCTATCTCAACGACGTTTCGCCCGGCCAGCTCTACGGCTATCGCGTCTACGGTCCCTACGCGCCCGAGCAAGGCCACCGCTTCAATGCCAACAAGCTGCTGCTCGATCCCTACGCCAAGCGGCTCGCCGGCCGGCTGGTCTGGAGCGACGCGCATTTCGGTTACCGCACCGGCAGCGCGCGCGAGGATCTGTCGTTCGATCGCCGCGACAATGCGCGCGGCATGCCCAAGGCGGTCGTGGTCGACGAGACCTTCAACTGGGGCCGGCGCGAGGTCCGGCCGAGCATCCCCTGGGACGAGACCATCATCTATGAGGCGCACGTCAAGGGACTGACCCAGACGCGCGAGGACGTGCCGCCGGGTTTGCGCGGCACCTATGGCGGCCTCGCTTCACCGGCGATGATCGCGCATTTCAAGCGGTTGGGCGTCACGACTGTCGAGCTGCTGCCAATTCATGCGCTGATCGACGACCGCATCCTGGTCGAGAAGAAGCTCGCCAATTACTGGGGCTACAACACCATTTCCTTCTTCGCGCCGGAGGCGCGTTACGCCCAGGATAATCCACTCGATGCCTTCCGCACCACGGTGGCGCGGCTGCACGACGCCGGCATCGAGGTGATGCTCGACGTCGTCTATAATCACACCGCCGAGGGCAACCAGATGGGCCCGACGCTGTGCTATCGCGGCATCGACAATGCGTCCTATTACTGGCTGAAGCCCGACAACAAGCGCTACTACGACGATTTCACCGGCTGCGGCTCCTCGGTCAACCTCAGCCATCCCCGCGTGTTGCAGATGGTGATCGATTCGCTGCGCTACTGGGTCGAGGTCTGCCATGTCGACGGCTTCCGCTTCGATCTCGCCACCACGCTGGCGCGCGGACCGAATGGCTTCGATCGAAATGCCGCCTTCCTCACTGCGATCCGGCAAGATCCGGTGCTGGCATCGGTCAAGCTCGTCGCCGAACCCTGGGACCTCGGCCTTGGCGGCTATCAGGTCGGCGGCTTTCCCTCGCAATGGTCGGAATGGAATGACCGTTACCGCAGCGTGATGCGGCGCTACTGGGCCGGCGAAGGCAGCCTGATCGGCGAGGTTTCGAGCCGCATGACTGCGTCTTCCGACCTGTTCCATCATGACGGCCGCGCGACGCGCGCCGGCGTCAACCACATCACCGTGCACGATGGTTTCACGCTGGCCGATCTCTTCAGCTACAACGAGAAGCACAACGAGGCCAACGGCGAGGACAATCGCGACGGTTCCAACGACAATCACAGCAACAATTGTGGCCATGAAGGACCGACCGACGATCCCACCATCGTCCTGCTGCGGCGCCAGCTTCGCAAGAACGCGCTCGCCACGCTCCTGCTGGCGCAAGGCCTGCCGCTTGATCCTTGCCGGCGACGAGGTCGCCAACTCGCAGTCCGGCAACAATAATGCCTACTGCCAGGACAACGAGATCGGCTGGATCGGCTGGGAGCATCTCGACAAGGACGACGATCTCACGGGTTTCATCGGCCACCTCACCGAGCTCAGGCGACGCTTCGGCCAACTCCGCTGCCAGCGCTGGTTGGATGGGCGGCGCGCGGACGGCACCTATGGTGTGCTGTGGCTGACGCCGGCCGCCGCCGAGATGACGGAAGCGGACTGGAAATTCCCGGACGGCCGTTTCCTCGCCTATGTGCTGGGACCGATGGAACAAGGGCAGGCACCGATCTTTATCGTGCTGAATGCAGCCCCCGAAGAGATCGGTTTCACTATGCCCAGGATGCCGAAATACAAGAGCTGGCAGCAGGTTCTGAACACGACCGAGATCGAGCAGACCGGTGCCAACCTCGCCGCAGGCGCCCAGATCAAGGCGCCGCCGCGCTCGGTGCTGGCCTTTGCGGGCGCGGCATGAATGCGCGTCGGTTCGGTCCGAAGCTGACGGCTGATGGCGTCACCTTTCGGCTGTGGGCGCCGTCAGCCAAACGCGTCGATCTCCTGCTCGACAGCTTGCGGCCGATGGTGCGCGGCGACGATGGCTGGTTCTCCCTCGATGTCGCAACCGCCGAGGCCGGCACGCGCTACAAGTTTCGCATCGACGGCGAGATCGACGTGCCCGATCCTGCCTCGCACTTCCAGCCTGAAGACGTGTCCGGCCCGAGCGAGGTGATCGATCACGCCTATCCATGGCGCGCGCGGGATTGGCGTGGACGTCCCTGGGAAGAGACGGTGCTGATCGAGACCCACGCCGGCACCTTCACGCAAGGCGGGACCTATCGCGAGATGATCGAGAAGCTCGACCATCTCGTCAAAACCGGGATCACCGCACTGGAGCTGATGCCGCTTGCGGACTTCGCAGGCAGCCGCGGCTGGGGCTATGACGGCGTGCTGTGGTACGCGCCCGACAGCGCCTATGGCCGGCCCGAAGACCTGAAGGCACTGATCGACGAAGCGCATCTGCGCGGGCTGATGGTGTTTCTCGACGTGGTCTACAACCACTTCGGCCCCGAAGGAAATTACCTCGGCCGCTATGCGTCCAACTTTTTCACCGATACCCATACGCCATGGGGCAGCGCCATCGACTATCGCGTGCCCGAGGTCCGCGCTTTCGCGATCGAGAATGCGCTGTATTGGCTCTCCGACTATCGCTTCGACGGGTTGCGCTTCGATGCGGTCAATCACATCCGCAGCGAGCCGGGCATGGTTTCGATGCTGCACGAATTGAGCACCGCCGTCGGCAAGCTCGTGAGCGAGACCGGACGGCACATTCATCTCGTGCTGGAGAACGGCGACAACATCGCAAGCCTGATCGATTCGTCCGAAGAGCCGCCGCACGGCAAATATCGCGCGCAATGGAACGACGACTATCACCATGTCTGGCACGTGCTGCTGACCAAGGAAGCGCAGGGCTATTACGGTGACTACCAGGCCTCGCCGCTCGGCGGACTGGCGCGCGCGCTGGCGTCCGGCTTCGTCTATCAGGGTGAGCCGGCGCCGTTCTGGGGCAACGCGAATCGCGGTGAGCCGAGTGGCGCATTGCCGCCGACCAGCTTCGTCAATTTCCTGCAGAACCACGACCAGGTCGGCAACCGCCCGTTCGGCGACCGGCTGGAGGCCACAGCCCCGCACGAGGGCATCGAAGCCGCGCTCGCGGTGACGTTGCTCGCCCCTGCCATTCCCATGCTGTTCATGGGCGAAGAATGGGGCTCGAAAGCGCCCTTCCCGTTCTTCTGCGACTTCAAGGGCGGACTCGCCGAAGCCGTGCGCAAGGGACGCCGCGAGGAATACAAATGGGCCTACGAGAAATATGGCGACGAGGTCCCCGATCCCCTGATGTCGACGACTTTCAAATCGGCGAAGCTCGATTGGGGCACGCGCGACAGTCCCGAAGGCGCGCGGCGGCTCACGCTGGTGCGCGAACTGCTCGCGGTCCGCGCGCGCGAGATCGTACCGCGACTGAAAGGCGCGACGTTCGGCGAAGCCCATGCAGGCGACAACGGCCTGCTGACCGCGCATTGGCGCATGGGCGACGGCGCGACGCTGCGGCTGATTGCCAATCTCTCCGCACACGAGATCGCGGATGCGCCCGCGCAAGCCGGCACCGCCATCTGGGGCGGCGATCCCGGCAACCGGCTTCCGCCGTGGTCGGTGTTCTGGCGGATCGGAGCGTGACATGCCGCCCGCCATCCCGCTTGCAACCTATCGCCTGCAACTGACCGCCGACTTCAATTTCGAGCACGGCCGCCGCGGTCGTGCCTTATCTCAAGGCACTCGGCATCAGCCATGTCTATGCCTCGCCGTTCACAAAGGCGCGCAAGGGGTCGACCCACGGCTACGACGTCGTCGATCACACCCGACTCAATCCGGAGCTCGGCGGTGAAGCCGGCTTCGAGCGTTTCAGCGCCACGCTGAAGAGACACGATCTCGGCTTGATCCTCGACTTCGTGCCCAATCATGTCGGCGTGCACTACGCCGACAATCCATGGTGGCTCGACATGCTGGAATGGGGGCCGGCCTCGCCCCACGCAGCCGTCGTTCGACGTCGATTGGGAGCTGCTGCCCTATCGCAAGCGCGGCGGTGTGCTGCTGCCGATCCTCGGTAGCGCCTATGGCGAGGCGCTGGAGCGCGGGGAAATCGAGCTGCGCTACGACGCAAACGAGGGCAACTTCTCCTGCTGGTATTTCGAGCATCGCCTGCCGATTGCGCCGGAACGCTACGCCGAGGTGCTGCGGCGTGCTGGTGAAGGAAGCCGGCGCCGAGAGCACGGAGGCCGGAAAGCAAATGCTTGCCCTGGCCTCGCGCTATCGCGGCTTGCGGCATCCCAATCGCGACGAGGCCCCCGACTTCAAGGCCAAACTGAAGGGCATCACCGGCGCCGCCGACATCATTACGCGCGGGCTCGCTGCGTATCGCGCAGGCGCGGACCGCCCGGCGCAGACGCTTTCGCTGCATCATCTGCTGGAGCGCCAGCACTACAAGCTCGGCCATTGGCGGCTCGCCTCGAGCGACATCAATTATCGCCGCTTCTTCGACGTCAATTCGCTGGCGGGCCTGCGTGTCGAAGACGCCGAGACCTTCGAGGCAGCGCATCGTCTTGTCCGCAAGCTGATCGCCGAAGGCAAGCTGCAGGGCCTGCGGCTCGACCATATCGACGGGTTGCGCGATCCCATGCAGTATTTCCAGCGCCTGCGCCGGCTGATCCGGCAGGCGCAAGGCGGCGACGCCAGACCCTTCTACATCGTGATCGAGAAGATCCTCGGCGAAGGTGAGGCGCTGCAGCGCTTTCCCGGCGTTTCCGGCACCACCGGCTATGAGTGGATGAACGTGCTCACGCATCTTCTCATCGATCCCAAGGGGCTCGATTCGTTCGACGAAGTCTGGCGACAGATCAGCAACCAGCCGCCGCAGCTGGACCCGGTGCTGGAGGCGGCCAAGCGCCGCGTGCTGGAGACGCTGCTGACCAGCGAGTTCACGGTGCTGACGCGGCTGCTCGCGCGCATCGCCAACGGTCATTACTCGACGCGGGACTATTCCGCCGACAGCCTGCGGCAGGCGCTCGAACTCTACGTCATACATTTCCCGGTGTACCGGACCTACATCGCAGGCGGCGGTCCGACGGCGCATGACCGCGCGCTGATCGAGCAGACGATTGCGCGCGCCCGCGCCGAGTGGTTCGCCGCCGATGATGGCATTTTCGACTTCCTGCGCGACGTTATGACCCTCGATCTGCTCAAGCCCGGCCGGCCGCCGCACGGCGCGCCGCGGGTGCGCCGCTTCGCGCTCAAGCTGCAGCAATTCACCGGTCCCTTGATGGCGAAGTCGCTGGAGGACACCGCGTTCTATCGCTATCACCGCCTGCTTGCGCTCAACGAAGTCGGCGGCGATCCCGCCGCCAAGGCGCTGGCAGTTCCGGCTTTCCACGCCTTGATGCAGACACGCGCGAAAGACTGGCCGCATGGCATGACGGCGACCGCGACGCACGACACCAAGCGCGGTGAGGACGCACGCGCCCGGCTGGCGGCGCTGACGGAAATTCCGGACGAATGGACCAGCACGGTATCGCAATGGAAGATGTTGAATGCACCGCACCTGATCCTCAATGGCGCCAAGCGCGCGCCGACGGCGGCACGCGAATACATGCTGTACCAGACGCTGCTCGGCGCGTGGCCGGTGCAGGGACCTGAAGAAAACTTCGTCGAACGCATCCAGGCCTACGCGTTGAAGGCCGCGCGCGAAGCCAAGCAGGAGACCAGCTGGCTCAATCCGCAAGCCCCATACGAGGACGGCCTCAAGACCTTCATCGCGCGCATTCTCGATCCTTCCGTATCGGGGAATTCCTGCAGTCGCTTGCGGCACTGGCGCAACGCGTGGCGCTGTTGGGCGCACTGAACTCGCTCAGCCAGCTGACGCTGAAGGCGACGCTGCCCGGCCTGCCCGATTTCTATCAGGGCACCGAGTTCTGGGATTTGTCGCTGGTCGATCCCGATAATCGCCGGCCGGTGGATTTTGCCGCGCGCGCGGATGCGCTGGCGGCGCTGCACACGCCGAACTGGGAAAAGCTCGCGCAGACCTGGCCGGACGGGCGTCTGAAGCTGGCCTGGACCGCACATTTGCTGAAGATGCGGACCGATCTTGCGGAGGTCTTCACGGATGGCGACTACCAGCCGCTGGAGGTGAGCGGGCCGCATCGCGACCACATCGTCGCCTTCGCGCGTCGGCGCGGCAGGAATGCCGCGATCGTGGTCGCAGCGCGATGGTTCGCGCCCTTTACGCAAGGCGGCCGGACATGGCCGAAAGCCGATGCGTTCGATGCCAGTATCGATGTGCGGGGATTTGCGGTCGAGAGCGATACCGACGCCGGCACGGACATCCGGGTATCGTCGTCGTTTCAGCCACTGCCAGTCGCGGTCTTCAAGGCCAGTGTTGTCAGGGCCGCGCGGCCAGCCCGCAAAAAAGCGATCGCCTGAAACGCGGAAGGCCGCTCGGGATCGACGGCCGAGCGGCCTTGCGGATGTCGTGCCGATTCGAAGACCGGTTCCCTTCCTCCGCGCCGCTCAAGTGTCCGCGCTATTGCTTAAGAACATCCTGACGCGACAGGGCCGATGGGATTTTTGAATTCTTCAAGCCGAATGCTGCGCCGCAACGCGCGTCAGCTCTTCTTGGTCAGCAGCAACTGGCCGCGCTGGCGGATCGCGGCCTGCGCCATCTGCGCAAAGCGTTGCAGCAACCAGGGCAGCGCCACCTCCAGCCGCACATGGTCGTCGGCGACGTCGATCTGTCCCGAGGCCGCCTGACCGATGGCGCGCACGCGGAAGAACATGCGGTCGCCCTCCCAGCGCTCCTCGTCGACGCTGAGCACGGGTACGCTCGCTGCGGCGCGTGACAAGCCGCCCTTCAGTCGCCGCGCAGCTTCTTCACGGCCAAGCCGGTGCGGAATCGAGACGACCAACGGTGCAGACATTCGCAAAATCCTTTTCGTTTCAAATCATTTAGGCAGTCCGCGCATGAATGGAAGTGAGCGCGTAATTTATGGCGTTGCGAAAATGGAACTTTACGAGTTCCCGCAGGTTTCCTCGGCGGACCAGGCGACAAAATGCCCTGAGCAGGGCTGAGGAGGTTAAATGTCTATCGGCACGATCATCCTGATCATTCTCGTTATTGCGCTGCTTGGCGGCTTCAGCGGCATCGGCGGCGGGCCGTTCTACGGCACCGGCTATTACGGCGGCGGCGGCCTCGGGCTGATCATCGTCATCCTGCTGATCCTGCTGCTGATGGGGCGGCTCTAACCGCGTCGATTTGCACGGTCCGCGCGCAATTGCGCGAACCGGAGCCGATCCATATCCCAGCAGGTTGCGGATTCCGGGCCTGCGTCGCTATCGCGGCGCAGCCCGGAATGACGCTTGCGTAGAGTGCTACTCGCCGCAGCTTCTTCATCGCCGCCTTGATCGACGACGCGGCATCGTCATAGCCCTTCCACGCCTTGCTCTTGGCGAGCAGCGCCGGCGCGGTGCGCACCGTGAAGCGCTTCGGATCGAGACCGGCCTTCACCTGCGTCCAGGTCAGCGGCATCGAGACGGTGGCGCCGTCGCGCGCGCGCGGCGACAGCGGCGCCACCGCGGTCGACATGCGGTCGTTGCGCAGATAGTCGAGGAAGATCTTTCCCTTGCGCTTGGCCTTGGACATGTTGACCAGATAGCGGTCGGGCTGTCGGCCGCCATCTGCTGGCAGACGTCCTGCGCGAAGGCCTTGGCCTCCTTCCAGTCGACGCGATCTTTCGCGCCGTCGAGCAGCGGCGTCACCACATGCAGGCCCTTGCCGCCGGTGGTCTTGCAGAAGCTGACCAGCCCGAGCGCTTCCAGCCGCTCGCGCATCTCCCTGGCGCGCCGTCGATCACGTCGGCGAAATCGACGTCCGGCGCGGGATCGAGATCGAACACCAGCCGGCCCGGCACGTCGGGATGGTCGGGCGCGCAATTCCAGGGATGCAGTTCGAGCCCGCCGACCTGCGCCACCGCGGCCAGCGCCTTCGACCCGGTCGATCTGCAGATAGGGCTTGCGGTCGCCGGAGACCTTGACCAGCGTTCAGCAGGTTGGACGTGCCCGGCATGGCGTGGCGCTGGAAGAACTGCTCGCCGCTTGATGCCGTCGGGCGCGCGCACGATCGAGCAGGGCCGGCCCTTGATGTGCGGCAGCATCCAGTCGCCGACCGCTTCGAAATAGTGCGCCAGATCGAGCTTGGTGACCGGCTTGCCGTCGCCGGCATCGGGCCACAGCGCCTTGTCGGGATTGGAGATGGCGACGCCCATCACCACGCGCGGACGATTTGCCTCGGTGCGGCTTCGCGCGCGGCTTTGCCGCAGCCTGGCAACGGCTTTGCCGACCTTGGTCGTGACCGGCGTCTCCGCCTCCACCTCGTCCGCCGGCTTGTCCTGCGCGCAGGCCCTTGAAGGCGGCCTGCCGCACCATGCCGTCGCCGGTCCAGCCGGCGAATTCGATCTCGGCCACCAGCTCGGGCTTCAGCCAGTGCACGTCGCGGGCCTTCGCGCGGCGCGTCCTTGCCGCTGAACGGGCTTGTCCTGGCCGCCGCCGCCTTCAGCGCCGGCAGGAGGCGCTTGACCGTGTCCTGGCCGATAGCCGGTGCCGACCCTGCCGACATAGACCAGATGATCGCCGCGATGGACGCCCACCAGCAGGGAGCGGAATTTGCCGTTGGTGGTCGTCCAGCCGCCGATCACCACCTCATGGCCGGCGCGGCACTTGGCCTTGGTCCAGCTGTCGCTGCGGCCGGAGCGATAGGGCGCGTCAGCTTCTTGGAGACGATGCCTTCCAGAGACAGCTGGCAGGCCGATTGCAGCACGGCGTCGCCGCCGGTCTCGAAATGCTCGACATAGCGGATCAGACTTGCCGGCTTGCTGCGCTCGGCGAGCAGCGCCTTCAGCCGCGCCTTGCGCTCGCGCAGCGGCAGCGTGCGCAGGTCCTCGCCGTCGGCGAACAGCAGGTCGAAGGCGAAGAAGATCAGCTCGTCGGTCTTGCCGTCCGACAACGCCGCCTGCAGCGCCGCGAAGTCCGGCGCGCCGTTGTGCGTCGAGCGCGACGATCTCGCCGTCGATGATGCGCGTCCGGCAGCGCGCTGCGCCTCCTTGGCGATGGCCGGGAACTTGTCGGTCCAGTCCAGCCCCTTGCGGGTCTTCAGCGTGGCCTTGCCGTCCTCGACGCGCAGCTGCATGCGATAGCCGTCGAACTTGATCTCGTGCACCCAGCCGGCGCCGGACGGCGGCCGCTCGACCGAGGTGCAGAGCTGCGGCGCGACGAAGTCGGGCATGCGCGACTCGCGACTTGCGGCTGCGCTTTCGTCGCTGCGGCTTCGCGGCGCTTCGCTTTGCCGGCGCTGCCGCCTTGGTCTTCGCGCGCGCGCTCGGCGGCGTCGCCGCGGTTGGAATGCCAGACCGCATCGGCCTTGCGCCTTGCCGTGCTTCGCCGGCCATGAACGGCTTCGGCGCCTTGCCCTTGCCCGCGGCGATCTGCTCCATGGTGCGGCCGGACGCGACGGAGTGATCCTCCTCCAGGACGGCGTTCGCCTTGCCCTCCTTGGCGTACTCGTCGCGATGCTTGATCAGCAGCCAGTTGGTGCGCTTGCCGCCGATTGCGGTCGTCCTGCATCCGCACCAGCACCCAGCTGCCATGCAGCTTCTCGCCGTCCAGGGTGAATTTCAGATCGCCCTTCTTGAAGCCTGCGCTCGGGATCGCTCCGGAGTCCCAGTAGCCGCGGTCCCACAGCTGCACCGTGCCGCCGCCATACTGGCCCTTGGGAATGGTGCCTTCGAAATCGCCATAGTCGAGCGGATGGTCCTCGACCTCGACCGCCAGCCGCTTGTCGGCGGGATCGAGCGAGGGCCCGCGCGTCACCGCCCAGGACTTGAACACGCCGTCGAATTCCAGCCGGAAATCGTAATGCAGCCGGGTCGCGTCGTGCTTCTGGATCACGAAGCGCCGCTGCTTCGACGGCGCGACCTGCGACCTCGCCGGACGGCTCGGCGGTCTTCTCGAAATCGCGCTTCTTGCGGTAGGTCGATAGCTTTCGCGACGGCACAATCGATCTCACACAACCATAACCGGCGCAAGCCTAGCACGCAACCGGCAATCCCGCTCGGAACCAAAACCCGCGAGCGCGGTTGAGAGTTCCAAGCGTACCTGGAATTGCAGGAGATCGATGGCCTCGCCCCGCGCCTACTGGAAAGGCTCCCTCAAACTGTCGCTGGTGTCCTGCCCGGTGGTGCTCTATCCGGCCTCGACCTCGGTCGAGAAGACCCGCTTCCACATGATCAACAAGGAGACCGGCAACCGGCTGAAGCAGCAGATGGTGGATGCCGAGACCGGCGACGTCGTCGAGAGCGACCAGAAGGGCCGCGGCTACGAGCTCAGCAAGGGCAAGTATGTCGAGATCGAGAAGGAAGAGCTCGAGGCGGTCCAGATCGAGAGCAACCACACCATCGACATCGACAGTTTCGTGCCCGAAGGACGAGATCGACCAGCGCTATCTCAACCATCCCTATTACATCGCGCCGGACGGCAAGGCCGGCGTCGACGCCTTCGCCGTGATCCGCGACGCCATGAAGGACAAGGACCGCGTGGCGCTGGCGCGCATCGTGCTGACCAACCGCGAGCACATCATCGCCATCGAGCCGCTCGGCAAGGGCCTGCTCGGCACCACGCTGCGCTACCCCTACGAGCTGCGCGACGAGGACGACTATTTCGACGACATCAAGAGCCCGAAGATCTCCAAGGACATGGTCGAGCTCGCCGGCCACATCCTCGACACCAAGGCCGCGCATTTCGATCCGTCAGAAATTCAAGGACGAATACGAGAACGCGCTGAAGACGCTGGTGCAGCGCAAGGCCGTCCGGCAAGACGATCGAGGCGCCCGAGCGCGAGGAGAAGCCGAGCAACGTCATCAGCCTGATGGACGCGCTGAAGCAGAGCCTGAAGGACCAAGGGTTCGGCGCGGCGGCAGGCTCCGCCGCGCAACGCCGGCCGCATCGCCGCCGCCAAGAAGGCGCACGCTCGGCGCGCGGCAGCGCAAGGCGGGGAAACGCCTGCACCGTCATCGCGAGGCGCGATAGCGACGAAGTCGACGCCGAAGTCGCGGCACAGGCGTCGCGCACCCGAGTCAGGATCCTGCTGCCCGCTCGCAATGACGTACGCTGCGCCTATCGCTTCACGACCTTCCGCTTCTTGGCCGCTTGCTTGCCGCTTCTTCTTCGGCACCTTCGTGCCTTCGGCCCGCGCTTCCGACAGCCGATCGCGATCGCCTGCTTGCGGCTCGTGACCTTCTGCCGGAGCGGCCGCTCTTCAGCGTGCCTGCCTTGCGCTCTTCATCGCGCGCTCGACGCTGTGCCTTGGAATGCCTTCTTCGAATATCTCTGCGAAACCATTTCCCCCGGTTCGACGCGACAGTGATCCTTCGAGGCCGCGGCGACTGGATCCGATGACCGTGCATGCGCTAATCCGCCGCGCGCAGCCGATAGCCGATGCCGGTCTCGGTCAGCACGTATTGCGGGCGCTCCGGATCGGCCTCGATCTTCTGCCGGAGCTGGCGCACATAGACGCGCAGATATTGCGCGTCGGTCAGTTCGTCCCACAGCTCCTTCAGCAGGAAGCGGTGGGTCAGCACCTTGCCGGCGTGCTGCACCAGCACGCGCAGCAGGTCATATTCCTTCGGCGACAGCTTTATCTCCTTGTCGCCGACCTTGACGATGCGGCGCACCAGATCGACCGAGAGATCGCCGGAGCGGAACACCGGCCGCTCGCCCTGGACCTGCAACTGGTGCCGCAGCGCCGCGCGCATGCGCGCCAGCAGCTCGTCCATGCCGAACGGCTTGGTCAGGTAGTCGTCGGCGCCGAGATCGAGCGCCTGCACCTTGCCGGCCTCGTCGCCGCGGCTCGACAGCACCACGATCGGCACGCTGTCGTTGCGGCCGCGGATCGTGCGCAGCAGCTCGTGGCCCTGGATGTCCGGCAGGCCGAGATCGAGAATGATCAGCGCCGGATTTTGCGCCGAGCAGCTCCAGCGCGACCTTGCCGTTGCTGCGCTTCCAGGATCTCGTAGCCCTGCGTGCTCGAGCCCCATCCGCAGCAGTTTGCGGATCGGCGGCTCGTCGTCGATGACCAGAACCTTGATCGGCGGCGGCGCTCATGCGGCGGTGTCCAGTGTCTTGGCTGCCGCCGGGATCGGCAGGCGGATGGTGAAGCACGGCGCCGCTGCGATCGGTGCGGTTGGCGGCGGAGATGCGTGCCGTGCATCGCCTCGACGAAGCCGCGCGAGATCGCGAGCCCAAGGCCGGTGCCGGGGCGGACATGATCGCCCTTCTGCGCGCGATAGAACTTGTCGAACACGCTGCTCGAGCTCGTCGGGCGGAATGCCGTCGCCCTCGTCGAGCGATCTGCAGCGACGACGGAGTCGCGGTCGCGCGAGCTGCGGATCGAGATCGTGGTGTCGGCGGGCGCATATTTGGCGGCGTTGTCGAGCAGGTTGAACAGCACCTGCTCGAACAGCACGGCATCGAGCTCGCAGCATCGGCAGGTCGGCGGCGAGCTCGAGCGCGACCTGGTGCTGCGCCAGGATCTTGCCGGCGCGCCGCAGCGCGCTGCCGACGATCTCGCCGACATCGTGCAGCGCCGCGTTCGGCACGACGGCGCCGGATTCCAGCTTGGTCATGTCGAGCAGATTGGCGATGAAGCGGTTGAGCCGCTCGGATTCGTCGATCACGGTCGCGAGCAGATCGTGCTTCTCGCGCGTCGGTCAGGCTCGGCGCCGAGATCGCGCAGCGTGCGAGGCGGCGCCGAGCACCGAGGCCAGCGGCGTCTTCAGATCGTGCGAGATCGAGGTCAGCAGCGCCGAGCGCAGCCGGTCCGACTCGACCGTGCGCTTGACCCGGTCCATGTCCTCGACCAGCTGCACGCGCTCGATCGCGAGCGCGCCCTGGTCGACCAGCGCATCGAGCAGGCGGCGCTGGTCCGGCGTCAGCAGCGGCCCGGTGCGGTCGTCGTCGATGCCGATGACGCCGATCGGGCCGCGGCCGGTGCGCATCGGCAGGAACAGCCGCTTGGCGCCGGGCAGCGTATCGGAGCCGCGGCCGGCGGGGCGGTCGTTGCTCCAGGCCCAGTTCGCGGCGGCGAGATCGGCCTTGTCGAGCTGGTCCTCCGGCGGATAGCCGGCCTTGACGGTCGAGCACGCCGTCCTCCGGCAGCAGCAGCACGACGCGCACCTTCAGCATCAGCGCGATCTGATAGGCGGTCGCCCACAGCACGTCGTCGAGCGTCGCGGTGCCGGCGAGCTTGCGGCTGAAGGCGTAGAGCGACTCGGTGGTGCGGATGCGGCCGATCGCGGTGATCGGCCTGGGTGCGCACGCGCGCGGCGACATTGGAGACCAGGATCGCGATCAGCATGAAGAAGAAGAAGGCCGCGACGTTGGTCGGGTCGGTGATGGTGAAGGTGTAGACCGGCGGCAGGAAGAAGAAATTGTAGCACAGCGAGGCCGACGACGCTGGCCAGCAGCGACGGCCACAGGCCGTAGCGCACGGCGACGCCGACCACGGCGGTCAGGAACACCAGATCGACATTCTCGATGCCGAAGAGCGGCTGGATCAGCTGCGGCGGCGCCGAGGCCGACCGCCGACGATCAGCAGCGCCATCAGATAGGGCCGCGGATCGAACGGCTCGGCGCGCGCCGCGGTCTGCACGGTCTTTGGCGGCCGGCTCCGCCGGCAGCTCGTCGCCGGCGATCACGTGGACGCTGATATTGCCGGCGCGGCGCACCAGATCGTGCACCACCGAGCCGCGCAGGATCTCGAACCAGCGCGAGCGCGTCGACTTGCCGATGATGATCTGGGTGACGTTGTTGGCGTGGGCGAAGCTCGATGACGTCGTCGGCGATGCGGCGCTGCGCCGCCGGGAATGGTGAGGGCCTCGCCGCCGAGCGCTTCGGCAAGCCGCAGCGTATCGGCGAGCCGGTCGCGCTGCTCGTCGGTCGAGTTGCAGGCTGCGCCGCGTCTCGATGCGAGATCGCGGTCCACGGCGCATGCAGGCGGTCGGCCAGCCGCTTGGTGTAGCGCACCAGGCCGGCGGCGCGCGGATCCTCGCTGACGCAGACCAGGATGCGCTCGCCGGCCGCCCAGGGGCCGGCGATGGCATTGGCCTGCATGTGGGTGAGCAACTGCTCGTCGACGCGCTCGGCGGTGCGGCGCAGCGCCAGCTCGCGCAACGCGGTCAGATTGCCCGGCGAGAAGTAATGCTCCAGCGCGCGCTCGGCCTGCTTGGGCACATAGACCTTGCCCTCCTTCAGGCGCTGGATCAGATCGTCCGGCGTGAGGTCGATCAGCTCGATCGCGTCGGCGCGGTCGAACACCGAATCCGGCACGGTCTCGCGCACCCGCACATGGGTGATCTGCGCGACGACGTCGTTGAGGCTTTCGATGTGCTGGATGTTGACGGCGGTATAGACGTCGATGCCGTGCGACAGCAGTTCCTCGACGTCGAGATAGCGCTTGGGATGGCGGCTGCCGGGCGCGTTGGTGTGGGCGAGTTCGTCGACCAGCGCGATCTGCGGGCTGGCGCGCGATCAGCGCGTCGAGGTCCATCTCCTCGAGGATCTGGTCCTTGTAGTCGATGCGCTTGCGCGGGATGACCTCGAGGCCGTCGCAGCAGCGCCTCGGTCTCGGCGCGGCCGTGGGTCTCGACGACGCCGACGACGACGTCGACGCCGGCCTTCCGCCTGGCGTGCGCGCTCTGCAGCATCTCGTAGGTCTTGCCGACGCCGGGGGCGGCGCCGACGAAGATCTTCAGCCGGCCGGCCGCGCGGTCCTCGCGCCGGGCGGCTTCCAGCAGCGCCTCCGGCGAGGGTCGTTGTTCGGGGTCGCGGCGCTGGTTTGCCATGCGGCCAATATAGGCTCGGCAGCCGCGGTCGAGCCTAGCTGCGCCTCATTTCGACGGCAGCGTCCAGCGCCAGATTCAGCGCCAGAACGTTGACGCGCGGCTCGCCGAGCAGGCCGGCGAGGCGGCCTTCGCGTGTTGTCGGTCACCAGCTGCGCGGACGCGGTCTTCCGGCAGGTTGCGCGCCTTGGCGACGCGCGGCACCTGGAACAGCGCGCCTTCCGGCGAGATGTCGGGATCGAGGCCGCTGGCCGAGGTGGTGACGAGATCGACCGGCACCGGCATGCGACGGGTTCTCCGCCTTCAGCTTGTCGACGTCCTCCTTGACGCGGTCGTTCAGCGCCTTGCTGGTCGGGCCGAGATTGGAGCCGCCGGAATTGGCGGCGTTGTAGGGCGCCGGCACCGTCTTGGTGGAATCGTGCGGGTCGGGCGCCGTGGTCGCCGACGGGCGGCCGTGGAAATATTTGTCGCCCTTGAACTCCTGCCCGATCAGGGCGGAGCCGACCACCTTGCCGTCCGTCTCGATCAGGCTGCCTTGCGCCTGTTTCGGGAAGATCGCGCCGGCGATGCCGGTCATGGCGAGCGGATAGGCGAGGCCGGTGATCAGCGTGAGCGCGAGAGCAGACGATGGCGGGACGAATTTCTCGAGCATGTGGTCTCCGAATTTCGTCATTGCGAGGAGCGAAGCGACGAAGCAATCCAGTCCGGGCAACTGGATTGCTTCGCTCGCTCGCAATGACGCAGCAGGTGCAAGGCGGTGACGACGAGGTCGATCGCCTTGATGCCGATGAAGGGAATGATGATGCCGCCGAGGCCGTAGATCATCAGGTTGCGGCGCAGCAGCGCGCCGGCGCCGATCGCGCGATAGGCGACGCCTTTCAGCGCCAGCGGAATCAGCGCGATGATGATCAGCGCGTTGAAGATGATCGCCGACAGGATCGCGCTCTGCGGGCTCGCCAGATGCATGATGTTGAGCACGTTGAGCTGCGGATAGAAGGCCAGGAACATCGCCGGGATGATGGCGAAATATTTCGCCACGTCGTTGGCGATCGAGAACGTCGTCAGCGCGCCGCGGGTCATCAGCAGCTGCTTGCCGATCTCGACCACCTCGATCAGCTTGGTCGGGTTGGAGTCGAGGTCGACCATGTTGCCGGCCTCGCGCGCCGCCTGCGTGCCGGTGTTCATGGCGACGCCGACATCGGCCTGCGCCAGCGCCGGCGCGTCGTTGGTGCCGTCGCCGCACATCGCCACCAGCTTGCCCTTGGCCTGCTCGTCGCGGATCAGCTTCAGCTTGTCCTCGGGCGTCGCCTGCGCCAGGAAGTCGTCGACGCCGGCTTCGGCGGCGATCGCCGCCGCCGTCATCGGGTTGTCGCCGGTGATCATCACGGTGCGGATGCCCATGCGGCGCAGCTCGGCGAAGCGCTCGCGGATGCCGCCCTTGACGATGTCCTTGAGCTGGATGACGCCGAGCAGCCGGCCGTCCTTGGCGACCGCCAGCGGCGTGCCGCCGGCTTTGGCGATCTCGTCGGAGATCGCCTGCAATCTCGCGGCCGACGTCGGAGTTCGAGCAGCGGCTGGATCGAGCGGACGCGTGTTGCCGCTCGCGACCGCCTGCGGCGCCGCCGCGTGACATAGTTGAGGATGGCATCGACCGCGCCCTTGCGCACCGACGAGCCGCCGGTGTCGACGCCGCTCATGCGGGTCTGCGCCGTGAACGGAATGAAGGTCGCGCCGAGCTCGGCCATGTCGCGGCCGCGGATGCCGTATTTCTCCTTGGCCAGCACGACGATGGAGCGGCCTTCCGGCGTCTCGTCGGCGAGCGAGGCAAGCTGCGCCGCATCGGCCAGCTCCTGCTCGGTGACGCCGCGCACCGGGCGGAACGCGGTCGCCTGCCGGTTGCCGAGCGTGATGGTGCCGGTCTTGTCGAGCAGCAGCGTGTCGACGTCGCCGGCGGCCTCGACCGCGCGGCCGGACATCGCCAGCACGTTGAAGCGCACCAGGCGGTCCATGCCGGCGATGCCGATCGCCGACAGCAGCGCGCCGATCGTGGTCGGGATCAGCGTCACGAACAGCGCCACCAGCACCACGACCGAGATCGAGCCGCCGGCATAGGCCGCGTAGCTCGGGATCGTCACGGTCGCGAACACGAAGATGATGGTGAGGCCGGCGAGCAGGATGTTGAGCGCGATCTCGTTCGGCGTCTTCTGCCGCTCGGCGCCCTCGACCAGCTTGATCATGCGGTCGATGAAGGTCGAGCCCTGCGCCGCGGTGATGCGGACCTTGATCCAGTCCGACAGCACCTGCGTGCCGCCGGTCACCGCCGAGCGGTCGCCGCCGGATTCGCGGATCACGGGCGCGGATTCGCCGGTGATCGCCGCCTCGTTGACGGAGGCGACGCCCTCGATCACCTCGCCGTCGGAGGGGATGTTGTCGCCGGCCTCGACCAGCACGACATCGCCGACCTTCAGGCTGGTGCCGGGCACCAGGCGATAGGTCCTGTCGGACGCCGGTCAGCAGCTTGGCCTGGCTCTCGGTGCGGGTCTTCCGCAGCGATTCGGCCTGCGCCTTGCCGCGGCCTTCGGCGACGGCTTCGGCGAAATTGGCGAACAGCACCGTGAACCACAGCCAGAGGATGATCTGGAAGGTGAAGCCGAGATTGCTCGCCGCCGGTGACGAGATCGCGGACGAAGATCACCGTGGTCAGCGCGGCCACGATCTCGACCACGAACATCACGGGGTTCTTCATCATCAGCCGCGGATCGAGCTTGGCGAACGACGACGCCGATCGCGGGCATCACGATCTTCGGATCGAGCATCGTCGACATCGGCGTGCGCTTTCTGCAGTTTCGACGGTTTCCATGGAGGTCACTCCGAAAGCGATCAGAACAGGGTGTTGGCGGTCATCGCGAGGTGCTCGACGATCGGGCCGAGCGCCAGCGCCGGGAAGAAGGTGAGACCGCCGATGATCAGGATGACGCCGACGACGAGGCCGACGAACAGGCCGCCGGTGGTCGGGAACGTGCCGGCCGAGGCCGGGATCGACTTCTTGCCGGCCAGCGAGCCCGCGATCGCCATCGCCGGCACGATCATGAAGAAGCGGCCGACGAACATCGCGACTGGCCAGCGTCAGGTTGTAGAAGAAGGTGTTGCCGGTGAGGCCCGCGAAGGCCGAGCCGTTGTTGCCGGTCGCCGAGGTGTAGGCGTAGAGCACCTCGGTGAAGCCGTGCGGCCCGGCATTGGCCATCGAGGCCACCGCCGACGGCAGCACCACGGCGACCGCGGTCCAGCCGAGATACATCAGCGGCAGCACCAGGATCGCGAGCATCGCCATCTTGACCTCGCGCGCCTCGATCTTCTTGCCGACATATTCCGGCGTGCGGCCGACCATCAGGCCGGCGACGAAGATCGCGAGCACGACGAACAGCAGCATGCCGTAGAGGCCGGCGCCGACGCCGCCGACGATGATCTCGCCGAGCTGCATGTTGATCAGCGGGATCATGCCGCCGAGCGCGGTGAAGCTGTCATGCATGGCATTGACCGCGCCGCAGGAGGCGGCGGTGGTGATGACGGCGAACAGCGAGGAGGCGACGATGCCGAAGCGGACTTCCTTGCCTTCCATGTTGCCGCCGGTGAGGCCCAGCGCGTCGAGCGCGGTGGTGCCGTTGGCTTCGGCCCAATAGGTGACGGTGACGCCGGCGATGAACAGCACGCCCATCACGGCGAGGATCGCCCAGCCCTGGCGCTGGTTGCCGACCATGCGGCCGAACACGTTGGTGAGCGCGGCGCCGATCGCGAAGATCGAGATCATCTGCACGAAGTTCGACAGCGCGGTCGGGTTCTCGAAGGGATGCGCGGCATTGGCGTTGAAGAAGCCGCCGCCATTGGTGCCGAGCATCTTGATCGCGACCTGCGAGGCGACCGGGCCGACCGCGATGGTCTGCTTGGCGCCTTCCAGCGTGGTTGCCTCGACATAGTCGCCGAGCGTCTGCGGCATGCCCTGCCAGACCAGGAACAGCGCATAGACGATGCAGATCGGCAGCAGGACGTAGAGCGTGCAGCGCGTCACATCGACCCAGAAATTGCCGATGGTGCGCATCGAGGCGCGCGCGAAGCCGCGGATCAGCGCCACCGCGAGCGCGATGCCGGTCGCGGCCGACAGGAAGTTCTGGTGCGTCAGGCCGAGCATCTGGACCAGATAGGACAGCGTGCTTTCGCCGCCGTAGTTCTGCCAGTTGGTGTTGGTGATGAAGGAGATCGCCGTGTTGAAGGAGAGATCCTCCGCCACGGCCGACTGTCCGGCCGGATTGAACGGCAGCAACGCCTGCAGCCGCATCAGGCCGTAGATGATGAGAACGCCGCCGACATGGAACAGCAGCATCGCGACCGTGTAGGTCAGCCAATGCTGCTCGCGCTTCTCGTCGACGCCGCTGATCCAGTAGAGCGCCGGCCTCGACCGGCCGCAGCACCGGCGAGAGGAACGTGCGCTCGCCGTTGAAGACGCGCGTCATGTACCAGCCGAGCGGTTTGACCAGCGCGACGACGATCGCGCAATAGAGGATGATTTGAAGTCCAGCCGATGACGGTCATGGGAATTGCCTCTTGAGAGCGCGAGCTCAGAACCGCTCGGGGCGCAGCAGCGCGTAGGTGAGGTAAACGAGAAGGCCGAGCGAGACGGCGGCGGCGAGCGAATAATCGAAGATCATGGCTTCGCTCCTCTCACAGCCGTTCGCAGGCGTAGGTGTAGCCGATCGCGGCGGCGAAGAGGCCGAAGGCCAGCGCCAGCATAAGGACATCAAGCATGGGAGTGCTCCTGTGCGTCAGGTGCGGGAGCCGCCGCAATGGCGGCTGTTCCGCGTCTTGTCGGGCGCACAGGTGGCACCAGCCGCATAGGTTTTCGAGGAGGCAACTGCTGCCAAAATTATAGGAATTTCATAAACGCACGACCGCGTGCGCCGATTGCGCTGCCGGCGCTTATGAAATTCCTATATCGCGCATCGCAGCTCCTCTCGTTTTCAAATGGCGTTTTGACCACTTTGGGCGGGCGGCCAAAGCCTTCGGCCGCAGCCTGAAGACGAGAAAACGCCATGCTGCACGTCAGGAAATTCAACGATCTCGGCGAGCTCAACGCGCGCCTGCGCGACGCTGGAGCGGCGGACGCCGCGCTCGTCGGCGAGGTGATCGGTGCGGCCTGCCGGCGCTATCCCTCGCTCGGCCAGACCGAGAAGACCGCGCGCCTCGAGCAACTGATCCAGTCCGGCGCCTGGACCGACGCCGCGCTGGCCCTGATCGATCTCGAGCTGCCGTTCTGGCAGGTGCGCCGCCTCGCCTATGACGACGGCGAATGGTATTGCGCGCTGTCGCGCGAGCGCGAACTGCCCGACTGGCTCGATCAATCGATCGAGGCGCGCCATGCCGACCTTGCGCTCGCGATCCTGAGCGCCTTCGTCGAAGCGCGGCGCGTCAGCGCGCCGGAAAGCCGGACCAGCGTTCCCGACGTGAGAGGCACCACGCGCGACTTCTACGAGACGCTGCCGATCGACAACTACGTCTAGGAACTACTCGTTCCCCCGTCTAAATCGCCTCGTGCTATCCCCTATCGGCAGGGTTCCCAGATCGAACAGGCCGCGTGACTGGCGCCGTCAAGAAATCCCACTTGTCGCCGAGGATCATCGGCCGCTGCGGAAGTCTTCCCGATCATCCGTGCTCGCCGACGGTCTCGTCAAGCGACTCGTCGCCGAAATCAGCGTGAAACATCAGCTCGCGCTGCAGCCGGCGCGTCTTGGCGGCCACGATCGCTTCGTGGATCGTCTTCAGGGCGGCGGCAAGCCAGGCCGAGGCGCGCGCCAGCGTGAAGCGGCTTTCGCCGGCCGGTGCGGCGAAATCATCATGCAGGTGAAACAAGGTCATTGCTCTTCATCCGAAATCCGGCGCGTCAAGGCAGCGCCGGATGTCCGGAAAATGCGCGCAAATGCCATAGGAAATCGAGATGTCCGGCCCTGCCGGGACATAGGGACCGCATAAACGTCGCCGGCGGCCCGCAGGGTTGCTTTATGCCGGCCTGCCGAATCCTTTGTTTGACTTGACGCCCGCGCCAGTCTCCTGCCTGAATCGACCTGTTGCCGGCCTCGAAATCCACCACCAGCACTTTGGCGAAAACCGAATGTACTATCTCAGCGCAGACATGTCCGACACGCTGAACCGCATCCTCGATGCGGCGACCGACAACCTCAGGATCGCGAAGATCCTGATCCAGATGGGGCTCGACCCCGACAACGTCACCTGGGACGCCATCTTCAACCGCCTGCTGGAAATCTTCCTGCACAACATCACGCTCGCCAACATGTTCGCGGTGGTCGGCGCGATCTTCTTCGTCGCCACCCTGCTGACCCAGACCATGGTGCCGCTCCGGGTCGCGAACATGATCGGCTGCGTCTTCTTCGCCATCTTCGGTGTGCTGACCGGCGTTATCACGACCTTCCTGATGTATCTGCTCCTGATGTCCCGTCAACGCCTGGCGTCTGCGCCAAATGCTCGCGCTGATCAAGAAGGCGCGCAGCGCCACGCAGGGCGACTCGTCGATGGAGTGGCTCAGGCCGTTCATGACCCAGCGCAACTATCGCAAGGGCGATATCCTGATGAAGAAAGGCGACGCCGCCAACGAAATGCTGCTGACCGTCACCGGCCGATTCCGGGTCGTCGAGATCAACGTCGAGCTTCCGCCGGGACAGCTGATGGGCGAGCTCGGCTTCCTCACGCCCGACAACCGCCGCACCGCGACCATCGAATGCATCGAGGACGGTCACGCCTGACCATCACCTACGAAAAGCTGCTGGAGATCTACTTCCAGAACCCGCAGTTCGGCTATTACTTCCTGGTCCTGACCAGCCAGCGCCTGCTGGAAAATCTCGCGCGGGCCGAAGCCACCGCCGCGCAGTACAAGGCCGCGGCGCAGGCGACCGGCGCCCGCTGACGGCGCGCCGGTGACTGCCGGCTTCTACTCCGCCGCGCTGCGGATCTCGGCCGGCTCGGCCCTGACCGCGCAGAACTTGAACTCCGGAATCTTGCCGAACGGATCGAGCGCCGGGTTGGTCAGCAGGTTGGCCGCCGCCTCCGCGTAGCAGAACGGCATGAACACCATGTTCTCCGGCACGTCGCGGTCGGAGCGCACCTTGACCTCGACCGCGCCGCGCCGCGTCTCCAGCCGGATGAAATCGCCGGGCTGCAGCTTCTTGCGCCGCATGTCCTTGGGCGACATGAAGGCGACCGCCTCGGGCTCGATCTGGTCGAGCACGGCGGAGCGGCGCGTCATCGAGCCGGTGTGCCAGTGCTCGAGCACGCGTCCGGTCGACAGCACCATCGGATATTCGGCGTCGGGCAATTCGTCCGGCGGGATGACCTTGGCCGGCACGATCTTGCCGCGGCCGCTCGCGGTCGGGAATCCCGTGGTGAAGATGATCTCGTTGCCGGGCTTGTTGGGATCGTCGGCCGGATAGGTCACCGCGCCCTCGCGCACCAGCCGCTCCCAGCTGATGTTGTTCAAGCGACGGCATCAGCTGCGCCATCTCGGTGTAGACGTCGCCGGGCCCGGAATAATTCCACGGCAGGCCCATGCGCTTGCCGATCTCCTGGATGATCCAGAGATCCTGCCGCGCATCGCCGGGCGGCTTGATCACCTCGCGCGCCAGCTGCACGCGGCGGTCGGTGTTGGTGAAGGAGCCGGACTTCTCCGCAAAGGCCGAGGCCGGCAGGATGACGTCGGCGTGGAACGCGGTCTCGGTGACGAACAGGTCCTGCACCACGAGATGGTCGAGCTTGGCCAGCGCCTCGCGCGCATGCTGCAGGTCCGGATCGGACATCGCGGGGTTTTCGCCCTCGACATACATGCCGTGAATCTCGCCGGCATGGATCGCGTTCATGATCTCGACCACGGTGAGCCCGCGCACCGGATCGAGCTTCTGGCCCCACAGCTTCTCGAACGCACCGCGCATGTCGTCGCGGCCGACCGGCTGGTAGTCCGGCAAGAACATCGGGATCAGGCCGGCGTCGGAAGCGCCCTGCACGTTGTTCTGGCCGCGCAGCGGATGCAGGCCGGTGCCGGGACGGCCGATCTGGCCGGTGATCAGCGACAGCGCAATCAGGCAGCGCGCATTGTCGGTGCCATGGACGTGCTGGCTGATGCCCATGCCCCAGAAGATGATCGAGGATTTGGCGCGCGCATAGGTGCGCGCGACCTCGCGCAGGGTCTCGGCCGGGATGCCGCAGACCGGCGCCATCTTCTCCGGCGTGAACTCCTTGATCTTGGCCTTCAGCTCGTCATAGCCCTCGGTATAGCCGGCGATGTATTGCTCGTCGGTCAGGCCTTCGGTGATGATGGTGTTGATCATCGCGTTCAGCATCGCGACGTCGCTGCCGGGCTTGAAGGCGAGATGTTTGGTGGCGTGGCGCGACAGCCCCTGTCCGCGCGGATCCATCACGTAGAGCTTGGCGCCGCGCTTGGCGGCGTTCTTGATGAAGGTGGCGGCGACCGGATGGTTCACGGTCGGGTTGGCGCCGATCACCCAGATCACTTCCGCGTCCGCCGCGGCCGCAAACGGCGCCGACACCGCGCCCGAGCTCAGGCCTTCGAACAGCGCCGCGACCGACGAGGCGTGGCACAGCCGCGTGCAGTGATCGACATTGTTGGAGCCGAAGCCGGTGCGCACCAGCTTCTGGAACAGATAGGCCTCTTCGTTGGAGCCCTTGGCCGAGCCGAAGCCGGCCAGCGCCTTCACGCCCTTCTCGTCGCGGATTTTCTTCAGGCCATTGGCCGCGAGATCGAGCGCCTCCTCCCACGTCGCCTCGCGGAAATGCGTCCAGGGATTGGCGGGATCGACCTGGTCGTTGGGGTCCTTCTTGACGCCGGGCAGCCGCACCAGCGGCTTGGTCAGGCGGTTGGGATGATGGATGTAGTCGAAGCCGAAGCGGCCCTTGACGCAGAGCCGGTTGTGATTGGCCGGGCCGTCGCGGCCCTCGGCATAGATCACCTTCTCGTCCTTGACCTGATAGGTGACCTGGCAGCCGACGCCGCAATAGGGACACAGCGAGTCGACCTTGCGGTCGGCATAGGTCACGCGCGTCTGCTTCTCGTCGAGCATCACCGAGGGCATCAGCGCGCCGGTCGGACAGGCCTGCACGCATTCGCCGCAGGCGACGCAGGTGGACTCGCCCATGGGATCGTCGAAGTCGAACACGATCTTCGAACCGTGACTGCGATAAGCCATGCCGATGACGTCATTGACCTGCACCTCGCGGCAGGCGCGCACGCACAGCCCGCACTGGATGCAGGCATCGAGATTGACCCGCATCGCCGGATGGCTGGCATCGGCCTGCCAGCGCTCGGCCGCCGGGAAGCGGCTCTCGGTGACGCCGGTCTTCTCGGCCCAGTGCCAGAACTTCGAGTCCGGATCGTGCGAGGTCGCGCGCGCGGGCTGGTCGGCGACCAGGAGCTCCATCACCATCTTCTGCGCGGCGACGGCGCGATCGCTCGCGCTCTTGACCTTCATGCCGACGGTCGGCGTGCGCTTGCAGGAGGCGGCGAGCACGCGCTCGCCCTCGATCTCGACCATGCAGGCGCGGCAATTGCCGTCGGGGCGATAGTCCGGCTCGGGCGAGTAGCAGAGATGCGGGATCTCCGTGCCCTGGCGCTTCGCCACCTGCCAGATGGTCTCGCCCGCTTTCGCCTCGACCTGCTTGCCGTCGAGCTCGAACTGGATTTTGGTCATTCGGCTGCGTCCTTGAACTCGTCAGGGAAGTATTTAATCACCGAGGTCAGCGGATTCGAGGCGGCCTGTCCAAGACCGCAAATCGACGCATCGCGCATCGCCTGGCTCAATTCGTCGAGCAGAGCGCGGTTCCAGATCGGGCGTTCCATCAGGATCGCCGCCTTCTCGGTTCCGGCGCGGCATGGCGTGCACTGGCCGCAGCTCTCGTCCTCGAAGAAGCGCATCAGATTGAGCGCGGCCGCCTTCACGCTGTCGGCTTGCGACAGGATCACGATCGCCGCCGAGCCGATGAAGCAGCCGTATTTCTCCAGCGTGCCGAAATCGAGCGGGATGTTGTCCATCGATGCCGGCAGGATGCCGCCGGATGCGCCGCCCGGCAGGTAGGCGTGGAAGGTGTGGCCGTCGGCCATGCCGCCGCAATATTCGTCGATCAGTTCGCGCACGGTGATGCCTGCGGGCGCGAGCTTCATGCCGGGGTTCTTGACCCGGCCCGACACCGAGAAGCTGCGCAGGCCATGGCGCTCGTTGCGGCCATGGCTCTTCCACCAGTCGGCGCCCTTCTCGACGATGTCGCGCACCCACCACAGCGTCTCGATATTGTTGATCAGGGTCGGCAGGCCGAACAGGCCGACCTGGAACGGATAAGGCGGCTTGTGCCGCGGCAGGCCGCGCTTGCCCTCGATGCTTTCGAGCAGCGAGGACTCCTCGCCGCAGATATAGGCGCCTGCGCCGCGCCGCATATGCAGCACCGGACCGCCCGGCGGCAGCTTCGCGATCTCGCGCTCGAGGATCTCGCGGCAGGCCGGATATTCGTCGCGCAGATAGATGTAGACCTCGGGCGCTTCGACGACATGCGCGCCGATCAGCGTGCCCTCGATGAAGCGATGCGGATCGGTTTCGAGATAATAGCGGTCCTTGAACGTGCCGGGCTCGCCCTCGTCGCCATTGACCGCCATCAGCCGCGGTCCGGGCTCGCCCAGCACCGCGCGCCATTTGCGTCCCGTCGGGAAAGCCCGCGCCGCCGAGCCCGCGCAGGCTGGAATCGTCGAGCGCTTTCAGCAAATCCTCTTTCGACAGCTCGCCCGAGCGCAGGCGCTTCAGGAGCTTGTAGCCGCCGTCTGCGACGTATTTGTCGTAGCCGATATAGTCGGGCAGATGCGCATGGGTGTCGCCGGCCTTTGCGGTGGCGAGCACGTTCGCGACGGTCGCGTGGTCGACGAAGTTGTGGCCGACCTCGGCGGCGGGCGCGGTGTCGCAGCGGCCGACGCAGGGCGCGCGCACGACGCGGATGCCGGGCCCGGCCTTGGTTCTGCAACTCGTGCAGCAGCTTCTCGCCGCCCAGCATCGCGCAGGTCAGGGAATCGCAGACGCGGATGGTGAGCGGCGCGATATCCGGCTCGCCTTCCTTCACGATGTCGAAATGCGCATAGAAGGTCGCGGTCTCGAACACCTCGGCGAACGACAGCTTCATCTCGTCGGCGAGGGCCGCGAGATGCGCCGCCGAAATCTGGTGATACTTGTCCTGGATCAGGTGCAGGTGCTCGATCAGCAGGTCGCGCCGGCGCGGCCGGTCGCCGAGCAATTGCTCGATCTCGTGCGCGGCCGTGGGATCGACCTGGCGGCCCTTCGGGGTCGCCTTGGCCCGCTTCCGTCCCACCCCCGGATGCTCGAATTTGCGGACCTGATGCACGTCGTGAGCCATGAATGACGTCTCGTTCTCCCTGGTCAGACCCAATCTAAGGCGTGGCATGCCAGATGCCAAGCGAAATTAGAGTGCCTGCTATAAGCATTTAAGGGGCAGGCAGCCGCCGCTGTCATGCCCCCTTTTCAATGCCGATTGCGACCGAGGTCGCTCAGGTCTTGTCCATGCAGTCCGCGATGTAGAACCAGCGGTCGTCGCCGGCCAGGCCCTTGGCCTTCACTTCGGCGCGGCAGGCCTTGAGCTTGGGCTTGTTGGCGCTCCACTTGGCCTTCATGTCCTTCAGCTTTTGCGCCGTCAGCTTCATCTTCGACGGCTTGGCGTCGGTGCGGCTGGAGCCGCAGCGGGCGCGGTCGTGGACTGGGCCGAGGCGGTGTGCAGGCTGCCTGCCACGAGCAGCGCGGCGGCAAGGCAAACGGTGATGCGAAGCATTGGAATCCCCCTTTGAAGTCCGGTTCTTGATTGTTCGAGAAAGGCGAACGCCGCGGGACACGTCAAGCGTCCCGCGGCGCTGATGCCGCGATCAGAAGATCTTGGCGGCGCTTTCCAGCGTCTTGTAGACGCCCCAGGCCAGCGGGATGCCGACGAAGGCCCAGAACAGCGCGGCCCTGGCGTCGAGGCCGCCCTTGCCGATGCCGAACGAGCCGGACTGCGCAGCGCCGGCGGTTGCCGTTGCCGCCTGCAGCTTGGCGACTTCCGCCTCGCTCATGTACCACTTCGGATTCACCGGCTTGATCAGGTAGTTGCAGATCAGGCCGGCGACCAGCATGGCGCACAGGATGTACATGGTGGTGTCGTAGAGCTTGTCGCGGGGAACGCCGGCCGCGAGCTGGAATTCGCGGATGTAGTTCACCACCACCGGGCCGATGATGCCGGCGGTCGACCACGCCGTCAGCAGCCGGCCGTGGATGGCGCCGACGAACTGCGTGCCGAACATGTCGGCGAGATAGGCCGGCACCGTGGCGAAGCCGCCGCCATACATCGACAGGATGATGCCGAAGCCGAGCACGAACAGCGCCTTCGAGCCCATGTTGGCGAAGGTCGGCGCCAGCGCGTAGAGCACGATGCCGAGGATGAAGAACGTAGTAGTAGGTGTTCTTGCGGCCGATATAGTCCGACAGCGACGCCCAGAAGAAGCGGCCGCCGATGTTGAACAGCGACAGCAGGCCGGCGAAGCCCGCGGCGATCGCCGCGATCTGCGCCTTCTGGTCAGCCGTCGAGCGCGTTGAAGCTCGACATCGGGCAGCCCGATCAGCTTGCCCGCGAAGATTTCCTGCAGCATCGGCGAGGCCATGCCGATCACGCCGATGCCGGCCGACACGTTCAAGCAGTCAGCACCCACCAGATCAGCCAGAACTGCGGCGTCTTGTGCGCGTCGTCGAGATGCACGTGATGCTGCGAGATCATCGTCTTGTTCTCGCTCGGCGGCGTCCAGCCGTCAGGACGCCAGCCGGCCGGCGTGACGCGATAGGCGAAGGCGCCGATCATCATGAACACGAAATAGATCACGCCCATGGTGACGAAGGTCTGCCAGACACCGACCGAGGTCGGGGTCTTGAAGTAGTTGATCAGAGATGTCGGCCAGCGGCGCGCCGATCATGGCGCCGCCGCCGAAGCCCATGATGGCCATGCCGGTCGCCATGCCGCGGCGGTCGGGGAACCATTTGATCAGCGTCGACACCGGCGAGATGTAGCCGAGGCCGAGACCGATGCCGCCGATCACGCCGGCGCCGAGCCACATCAGCCAGAGCTGGTGCACGTAGACGCCGAAGGCGCCGATGATCAGGCCGCCGCCCCAGCACAGCGCCGCGACGACGCCGGCCTTGCGCGGACCGACGCGCTCGAGCCAGCCGCCCCAGATCGCGGCGGAGACGCCGAGCACGACGAAGAACAGCGTGTACATCCAGCCCATGCTCGCGACCTTCCAGTCGCAAGTGGTGGTGAACAGTTCCTGGAACAGCGAGATGTCCGGGACAGGCCTTCGGCGCGGTCAGTCCGATCGCGCGCGACAGCGGCAGCCAGAACACCGAGAAGCCGTAGGCCATGCCGATGCAAAGATGGATGCAGAGCGCCGCAGGCGGCACCAGCCAGCGATTGAAGCCGGCCTTCGCAATCGTGTGCTCCCGATCGAGAATTCCCGCCTCCGGCGCCAGCTCATACGTGCCGGCGCTGCTGATTGTCGTCATTCCATCCCTCCCTGCAGCCGCTCATTCCCGAGCGGTCCGCCGTGATCGATCCCGTTGTCCCATTGTCTGCGGATCAACAACTTGCTGCTCCGCAGCAAATCCTCCAGATGCGCCGGGATCGCCAAGCGCATTCGAGATTTTAACACCTGCTTCAGCCCGTTATGCCCGGACGCCATTGTGCGGTGCGTATCCGAGAAGTGCCCCACCCGATGCGTGCGTGCACGTGAGCACGACTCAGCCTCCGCACCCCTGCGGAGAAGCGAATTGAGGCAGAAGCCGCAGGCCATGTCGATAGGCAAATGGTAGAGCCCCCGGGATTGACCATGCAACCCCAGAGCGTGGCTTTGTGTCGTTTTCCGGAGCTAGCCCGGGCCGGCCGGCGGCAATTGATTGGCTTTTTCGATCAGGAACACGATGCGCTGCTCGGCGCGCTCGGTGATCTCGACCTTGTCGCCGGTTTCCCGGATCAGATTGGGAATGTCGATGACCGACAAGGGATCGGTACAGTGCACTTCCAGCCGATCGCCCGGCTTCAACGGCTTCAGCGCCTTGCGCGTCTTCAGCGCCGGCAGCGGACATTTCAGCCCGGTGAGATCGAGCTTGGTCGTGGTCATGGTTGCCGCTTCTACATCAGGTTGGCATAGCCGAGGAAGCCGACGGTCTCGCCCGGCTCGACCGTGGTGACGGACTCGGGCAGTTCGACCAGGCCGTCGGTGTCGACCAGCGACGACAGCAGGCCCGCGCCCTCGCGCGGAAATTTCAGCGCTTCGAGCGCGCCGTCCGCGGCCCGGCGCAAGGTGACGCGGACATATTCGCGGCGGCCGCTCTTCTTCTTGTAGGTGAAGGCTGCGCGCACCGGCATCGGCAGCAGCGGCGCGGGCGTTGCGCCCGACAGCGCCAGCACGATCGGACGCACGACATGGACGAAGGTGACGAAGCTCGCCACGGGATTGCCCGGCAAGCCGATGAACGGCGTGCCCGAGATGATGCCCATCGCGACGGGACGTCCGGGCTTGATCGCCATCCGCCACAGCACCAGCGTGCCGACGCTCTCGACGCCGGCCTTGACGTGATCCTCCTCGCCGGTCGAGACGCCGCCGGTGGTGAGGATCAGATCGTGCTCGCCGGCGACCTGCTTCAGCGCGGTCGCGAGCGGCCCGCGTTCGTCGCGCAGGATGCCGAGATCGCTGACCTCGCAGCCGAGCCGGCGCAGCATCGCGATCAGCATGAAGCGGTTGGAATCGAACAGCTGCGCGGCCGCGCGCGGCGTGCCGGGCGAGGCCAGCTCGTCGCCGGTCGAAAACACCGCGACGCGGATGCGCCTGGCGACATCGAGCTCGGTCAGGCCGAAGGCGGCGGCGAGCGCGACATCCTGCGGCCGCAGGCGCTGGCCGGCTTTCAGCGCGACATGGCCTTGCGGAATGTCCTCGCCGGCGGGGCGCACATTGGCGCCGGCTTCAGCCCGGCAGGCAGCACGACATCGCCTTTGTCATCGAGGCGCACATCCTCCTGCATGAAGACGGTGTCGGTGCCCTCGGGCATCGGCGCGCCCGTGAAGATCCGCACGGCTTCGCCCGGCTTTGCCGCCTGCGCCGCGACGCCGGCCGCCACGCGGCCTTTCACCGGAAACGCCTTCTCCGTCTCGCGCGGCAGATCGCTGCCATGCACGGCATAGCCGTCGACGGCGGAATTGGTGAAAGGCGGCAGCGGCAGGGGCGCGGCGACATCGCGCGCGAGAATGCGTCCGTCGGCCGCGACCAGCGGGACGCTTTCGATCTCCTGCACCGCCGTGACCTTGGCGGCGATGATGCCGACGGCCTCGTCGACCGACAGCATCGGCCCGCCGAAGGCAAAGCAATCGTCGGAGAGTTGCGCCATGTCTCAGCTTTCCGCTGTGGCCATCGCCAGCAGATCGTCGAGCGAAATCGCCGATCGCCGCAGCATGGCGGCGACCGCCGGAATATCGTCGAGATGGGCGGTCGGCAGCGTGGTTTCAACCGCGACGTCGCTGACGATGCCGACGATGCCGGCATCGTCCGGGAAACAGCAACGGCTTGCCGTTGGCGGCGCGATACACCTCGATCTTGCGATGCGGCTCGGTCTTGTAGCCTTCGACCACGACCAGATCGACCCGCGACATCTTCTTCAGCAATTCCGGCAGACGCGGCTCGCGCGCGCCGCGCAGCTCATGCATCAGCGCCCAGCGATGGCCGGAGGACACCAGCACCTCCTCGGCGCCCGCCTCGCGGTGCCGCCAGGAATCCTTGCCGGGCACGTCGACATCGAAGGTGTGGTGGGCGTGCTTGATCACGGAGACGCGCAGGCCCTGCTCGCGCAAATGCGGGATCACGCGCGTCAGCAAGGTGGTCTTGCCGGCGCCGCTCCAGCCTGCGAGCCCGATCACTTTCATCCCGTTCTCCGAACCCGCCTCGTCCGCAGCGAACGACGGGGCTAGGCATTCGCTCAAACTCGGATGCTTTATATCGGCTGTGCAGGCCTAATGTCATGCTAGCCTGTCGCCAGCTATGATGAAGATCGAGAAAGCCCCGGTGCCCCTGATCGTCCCCAATCCGGACGATCCGCGCCTGACCGAGCGCGTCGTCGGGATCGACCAGACCGGCGCCAGGATCGAAATCAAGGTGCCGGTCGAGCGGCCGCTGACGCTGTATCTGAACGCGCAGGAGATCGTCACCATGATGACGATCGGCGACTATCCGGAATATCTGGCGCTCGGCTATCTGCTCAACCAGAACATGCTCAAATACGACGACGTCGTCACCGAGGTCGAATATCACGACGACCTGCAGGTGGTGGTCGTGCGCACCGAGCATCACACCAATTTCGAGGCGAAGCTGAAGAAGCGCACGCAGACCTCGGGCTGCGCGCAGGGCACCGCGTTCGGCGATCTGATGGAGGCGATCGAAAGCGTGGCGCTGCCGAAGGCCGAGCTGCGCACCTCCTGGCTCTACCAGATGACGCATGCGATCAACACCATGCCCTCGCTCTATCTCGAGGCCGGCGCGATCCATGGCTGCGTGCTGTGCAAGGAAGGCACGCCGGTCTGCTACACCGAGGATGTCGGCCGCCACAACGCCGTCGACAAGATCGCGGGCTGGATGTTCCGGCACGGCGTCGATCCCGCCGACAAGATCATGTACACGACCGGGACGGCTCACCTCGGAGATGGTGATCAAGACGGTGCGGATGGGGATTCCGATCCTGGTCTCGCGCTCCGGCTTCACCGCGTGGGGCGTCGATCTCGCGCGGCAGGTCGGGCTGACGCTGGTCGGCCGCACCCGCGGCAAGCGCTTCATCGCGCTGTCGGGCGAGGAGCGCATCGTCTACGACCAGAACCTCGACTACGTCGAGGAGGAATCGGCGCGGCACAAGCGCAAGGGCGAGAGCAGTGATGACTGAGGCACGTCAAGCGCGCGGGCATACCCGGCGTGCTGCTCGCCGGCGGGCTGGCGCGCCGCATGGGCGGCGGCGACAAGCCGATGCGCACCATCGGCGGCAAGACCATCCTGCGAGCGCGTGATCGCGCGGCTGAAGCCGCAATGCGACGGGCTCATTCTCAACGCCAATGGCGATCCCGCGCGCTTTGCGGCGTTCGGCCTGCCCGTGATCGCCGACGATGTCGCCGATTTTCCCGGACCGCTCGCCGGCATTCTGGCCGCGCTCGACTGGATGGCCGCCAATCGCCCCGAGGTGAAGCGCGTGCTCAGCGCCGCCGCCGACTGTCCGTTCCTGCCGCGCGATCTCGTGGCGCGGCTTGAAGCAGGCGCGCGCCGCCGAGAATGCCGAGCTCGCGGTCGCCGCCTCCGACGGACAGACGCATCCGGTGATCGGGCTGTGGAGCGTGGCGTTGCGCGACGAGCTGCGCCACGCGCTGGTCAAGGAGGACATCCGCAAGATCGACCGCTGGACCGCGCGCTATCCGCTCGCGACCGTGACCTGGCCGGTCGACGCCGCTCGATCCCTTCTTCAACGCCAACACCGTCGACGACATCGCCGAGGCCGAGCGGCTCGCCGCGCTCGACGGCGGGTGACAAGGAGCACGCCATGATCATCACGCCGGATCTGAAGGACAAGGTCGCGCTGGTGACCGGCGCCTCGCGCGGCATCGGCGCGGCGATCGCCGTGGCGCTCGCGCAAGCCGGCGCCGCGGTCGCGGTGAACTATCGCGAGCGCGCCGACGCCGCCGATGCGCTGGTCGCCGATCTCGGCAAGGCCGGTCATCGCGCCATCGCGATCGCCGCCGACGTGTCGCAGGCGGATGCCGTCACCGGATGGTCGATCGCGTCACCTCGCGCGCTCGGCGCCGATCGACATCCTCGTCAACAATGCGGGCCTTGCGATCGTGCGCGGCGTCGACGATCTCACCGAGAGCGATTTCGACCAGACCATCATCGGTCAATCTCAAATCGGCCTTTCTCTGCACGCAGGCCGTGATACCGGCGATGCGCGCGAAGAAATGGGGCCGCATCGTCAACATCTCCTCGGGCGCGGCGCGCGGCGCCGGCGCGATCGGCCCGCACTACAACGCCTCCAAGGCCGGCATGGAGGGCCTGACGCGCGGCTACGCGGCGCGGCTGGTCAAGGACGGCATCACCGTCAATGCGGTCGCGCCGTCGCTGATCGACACCGACATGATGCGCGGCCGCAGCGATCTCGCCGCGCGCATCCCGCTCGGCCGGCTCGGCCATTCCGAGGAGGTCGCGCAGGCGGTGCTGATGGTGCTCGGCAACGACTACATGACCGGCCAGACCATCATGCTCAACGGCGGCATGAACTTTATTTAGCGCATGATCCGGAAAAGTGTGCAGCGGTTTTCCGCGACAACGCCTCAAGCGGCGAGTGGCGCGGTCCAGGCGTCGTAGCCATAGACCCAGTCGGTATCGGTCTTCTCCCTGAGCCAGGTGTTCTTGCGCGAGGTGTCCTGCACGCGCGAGGTGCGCTCGCGCCGCGTCGTCTCGAAGCGGCGGAAGGCATCGGCGACTCTGATCGCGCTCGATGCCCTCGAGACAGCGCGACAGCACGGCCGCATCCTCGATCGCCATCGCCGCGCCCTGCGCCATATAGGGCGTCATCGGATGGCAGGCATCGCCGAGCAGCGTCACCTTGCCGTCGGCCCAGCGCTCCAGCGAATTGCGATCGACGATCGCCCATTTGTGCACGTCGGGACAGGCGGCGAGCACCTTCTCGACCTGCGGATGAAATCCTGCATAGGCCTTGCGCAAGTCGCGCACGTCGCCCTTCGCCGACCAGGATTCGATCCGGAATTCCGGCTCGGGCTGGCTGGTGACGAAATAGACTTCGCTGCGATCCGGCTTGACGTAATAGATGACGATGTGGCGGTCCTCGCCCCACCATTTGGTGCAGTCGTCGATCCGCTCGCCGTTGAGCAGCGACGCCGGATAGGTCGTGCGATAGGCGATGCGCCCGGTGAAATTCACCGGCGACTGGCCGAACAGGATGTCGCGCACGATCGAATGCACGCCGTCGGCGCCGACCACGGCATCGGCGACCGCGGTCGCGCCGTTGGCGAAGGTCAGCCGGACGCCGTCGGCGGTCTCATCCAGTCCGGTGAGCTTGTGGCTCAGCCTCACGCACTCGTCGGGCACGGCGCTGGCGAGCGCCGCATGCAGATCGCCGCGATGCGCGAGCAGATACGGCGCGCCGAATTTCGCTTCCGCGCTCTCGCCGAAGATCATGTCGAACTTGACGTCGCCGCTCTTCCAGTCGCGGTTGTTCCAGGAGCGCGGATAGAACGACCCGCTGCGCATGCGCTGCTCGAGGCCCGAGCTTGCGCAGCACCTTCATGGCGTTGCAGCCGATCTGGATGCCGGCGCCGAGGCGCGTGAACTGCTGCGCCTGCTCGTAGACGGTGACCGATGATGCCGACCCGGCGCAGCGCGGCGGCGGTCGCGAGCCCGCCCATGCCGGCGCCGATGATCGCGATGTCGAGAGGTTTTGCCATCGTCCCCTGCCCCAAGTTTCTTTATGCCGGCCTGAATCCGGCGCGCGTCAGCGCAGCTCGCGCTTCTTCCGATTTCAGCGCATCGAGAAACGCCCGCACCGCGGGCCGATCCTTGCGCGCCGCGACCAGCGCGAAATCATAGTGCTCTTCGGCGAGCGGAATGAAACCCAGTCCGGACGCATGCGCGACCGGCGCAATCGTCATGCCCCAGTCGGCGCGATGCTGGGCGACGGCGGCGGCGACCGCATTGTGCGAGCGCGGCTGATTCCAGTAGCCGTCCGGCCTGTTGTCGCCGAGCAGCCGATCGATCAGGATGCGCGTGCCCGCGCCCTGGTTGCGGTTGACCATGATGCAGGCGGGATCGGCGAGCGCGGCCTGCACCGCCTCCTGCACGCTCTTGCCCTCGAAGCGCGCATCGCCCTTGCGGAACACGATGCCCTGCATGCGCCGCCAGCCCGGCACCAGTTCGAGGCCGTCGGAGAGGAACGGCGTGTTGTAGGTCTCGCTCTTGTCGTCGAACAGATGGATCGGCGCGAGATCGCATTCGCCGCGCTTGGCCGCCGCGAGTCCGCCGAGGCTGCCGACCGCGATCGAGCGCACGAACAGGCCGTCGCGCGCGAGCTGCGCCGTCACCAGATCGAGCCCGGTGCAGTGACTGCCGACGATCACGAGATCGGGCACGCGCACATGCGGCGTGAACAGCGTGACCTCGGCCTGCGTGCCCGCCGGCATCTGGTCGGCGAGCGCGTCGATCTTCAGGAAGCCGTCGGACTGCGAGAACGACGTGATCGCGCCCGAACCCTTGCCGGTGGGATAGGCGATCAGGCCGTCGGCGCCCTCGACCAGCGACACCATCACGAATTCGGTGCGGCCGAGCTCGGAGGCGATGCGCACCGGAATTTTCGCGCTCACCTTCGCATCGGCGCGCGGCGGCAGGCCGGCCATCCGCCGCAGCACCGGCACGATCATGTCGTGGAAGGTGAACATCGCCGAGGTCGGAAAGCCCGGCAGGATGATCACCGGCTTGCCGTCGCAGACCGCAAGGCACAGCGGCTTGCCGGGTTTCAGCGCAACGCCATGCGCGATGATGCCGGGCTTGCCGAGGCGAGCGATGATGCGATGGGAGACGTCGCCCGCGCCCTTCGAGGTGCCGCCCGACAGCACCAGCATGTCGCTGTCGGCGAGCGCCTTGCGCATGGCGGCTTCGAGCGCGGCTTCATCGTCGGCGATCGCGCCGAGGAAATGCGCGTCGCCGCCGTTCTCGTTGATCGCGGCGGTGACGATCGCGCCATTGGTGTCGTAGATCGCGGCCGGCCGCAGCGCCTCGCCGGGCTGCACCAGCTCGTCGCCGGTCGAGATGACGGCGACGCGCGGCTTGCGCACGACCGGAACCTCGGCAATGCCGCAGGCCGCGAGCATGCCGATCTCGCGCGAGCCGATGATGGTGCCGGCGCGCAGCAGCGCTTCGCCGCGCGCGATGTCGGAGCCGGCATAGGAGACGAATTGTCCGGGCGAGGCGGCGCGGCGGATTTCGATCGCGCGGGCGCCCGCCGGCTGGGTGTGCTCGACCATGACGATGGCGTCGGCGCCGCGCGGCAGCGGACCGCCGGTCGCGATGTTGGTCGCCGTCCCCGACAGCACCGGCCGCGCCGGCGCAACGCCGCAGGCGATCACCTCGTCGTTCAGATCGCAGGCGCACCGGCGCGGTCTCGCTCGCGGAGGCAAGATCGGCCGAGCGCACCGCAAAGCCGTCGACATTGGAGCGGTCGAACGGCGGCACGTCGATCGGCGCCGTCACGTCTTCGGCGAGCGCGCAGCCGAGCGCATCGGCGAGCTTGCGCGTCTCGCTCGGCAGCGCGCGCGGAAACAGCGCGGCCTCGAAGCGCGCCAGCGCGTCCTCGCGCGACAGGATGGTCAGGAACTGGTCCTGATCGAGGCTGTCGGGCGTTTTCGATACGGGCTTCTGAGTCATCGTCATCCCGCAACAGATAGGCACTCGACGGGCGTTCCCGCAGCATAGCCTTCGCTGCCGCCTGAGACCAACAGCCATGCATCGGCGCGCGCGACGGTTTCCAGCGGGAGATCGCCGATCGCAAGCGGCATCCACGCGTCGTCGCTGGCGTTCGAGCAGCACGATTTCGGCGAGGCCCACGCTGGAGGCGATCTTGCGTGCCAGCGGCAGGGTCAGGGTTCCCCGTTGCCGGTTGGCCAGCCGATCGAGCACCGGCAGCACAATCGTCCACCACACCGCCAGCGCCTGATCCGGCGCGCCGGGGACACGATGACCGGCGTTTGCCCGATCCTGCCGACCGCAGCCGTGCGTCCGGGCTGCAGAGCAAGTCCATGCGCGATCACCTCGCCGCGCTCGGCCAGCGCGATCACGCTCGCATCGGTGCGGCCGACGCCGCTGCCGCCGACGATGATGAGCAGATCGCAATCGCTGCCGTCGAGCTGCTTGCCGATCGACGCCGCATCGCGCGCCGCGGCTTCGACGCACGTGACATCGGCGCCGGCTCGTACGCAAACCATTCGCGATCAGTTTCGCCGTGATGCTGCCGCCGGGAACATTCACGAGGCGCACGCGCGGCCGATGCGCGACAAATCTCCCGGCCGCCAGGCGTCGGCGATCCGGCTGGCATCGGCGATCGCGCCGCCCTTGCGCCGGACGCCCTGCCCCGGGATCGCTTCCGCGAGCGCCTGCGCGATCGGTCCGGTCAGATCGACGGAATCTTCATCGAGCACGCAGTCGCAAGCCTCGGGAATTCTGATCGCCCGCCTCGACCCAGACCGGCGGTTTCGCCAGCGGCAGCGGCGTGTAGCTGGAGGCGCCGACAAGATCGGATGCGCGCAACGCCCAACCGTCGACTGCCGCGATGTCATGCGGCGGCCATGACTTCAGCTCGGGCATCTCGATCGCAGCGCACTCGCTCCATCCGCTGCGCCCGCGCGCCGCAACCGGCTTCACATCGCGCAGCAAGCGCGCGCGAGCGCCACGTCAAGTGGCGTAAGCGGGCCGGCAAGCGCTGGGGCTGGTCATGGCGTGCATACTCATCAAGTCGATGACACCGCCCCTTAGCCCTATGGCTGCGTTGACGCGAGAGCCCGAATGTTTGACATTTAAAGCAACGACGGCCATTGAGCCGGAGGTAACGGGAGGAAGACAGAATGTTCGCAAGACAATACCCGATGCTCGGCGCGTTCGCTCTCGCGATGCTGGCATCGACGTGTGCGCAGGCGCAGGTTTCGGACGACGTCGTCAAGATCGGCGTGCTGACCGACATGAACGGCCCGGCCTCGACGCCGACCGGCCAGGGCTCGGTGACGGCGGCGCAGATGGCGGTCGACGATTTCGGCGGCAAGGTGCTGGACAAGCCGATCAGCGTCGATCGTCGGCGACCACCAGCTCAAGCCCGACATCGGCAGCGCGATCGCGCGGCGCTGGTACGACACCGAGCAGGTCGATCTGATCGTCGACGTGCCGGTCTCGGCGGTCGGTCTTGCGGTGCAGACCATCGCCAACGACAAGAAGAAGCTGTTCATCACCCATTCGACCGGGTCGGCCGATTTCCACGGCAAGTTCTGCTCGCCCTACGCGATCCAGTGGGTGTTCGACACCCACGCGCTCGCGGTCGGCACCGCGCAGGAAGTCGTCAAGCGCGGCGGCGACAGCTGGTTCTTCATCACCGACGACTACGCCTTCGGCCATTCGCTGGAGCGCGACGCCTCCGCCGTCATCACCAAGAACGGCGGCAAGGTGGTCGGCGCGGTGCGTCCGCCCTTTGCGACGCCGGACCTGTCGTCCTTCATCCTGCAGGCGCAGGCCTCCAAGGCCAAGATCATCGGCATTGCCGCCGGTCCGCCCAACAACACCAACGAGATCAAGACCGCCGGCGAGTTCGGCGTCTTCAAGGGCGGCCAGCAGATGGCGGGCCTGCTGGTGCTGATCACCGACATCCACGGGCTCGGGCTCAAGGCCGCGCAGGGACTGTTGCTCACCACCTCGTTCTACTGGGACATGGACGACAAGACCCGCGAATGGGCCAAGCGCTACTTCGCCAAGATGAACCGGATGCCGACGATGTGGCAGGCCGGCGTCTATTCCTCGGTGACGCACTATCTGCAGGCGATCAAGGACGCCGGCACCGACGATCCGCTGAAGGTCGCGGCGAAGATGCGGGAAAAGCCGATCGAGGATTTCTTCGCCCGCCACGGCAAGCTGCGCGAGGACAATCTGATGGTGCATGATCTCTGGCTGGTGCAGGTCAAGACTCCGGAGGAGAGCAAGTATCCGTGGGATTATTACAAGGTGCTCGCGACCATCTCCGGCGACGATGCGTTCGGTCCGCCGAACCCGGAGTGCTCGCTGGTGAAGAAGTGACGGCTTAGCGACACAACAACAATGTCGTCCCCGCGAACGCGGGGACCCATACCGCGGATCTCGATGAAGCACAACGGTCGACGATCTTCGCATCATCGATGTCTGTGGCTATGGGTCCGGATCGGCGCTCGCTCGCCTCGCTTGTCCGGGACGACAGGTTTATTTCGCCACCCCGATCTCCTTCAAATACTTCATCACGCCGGGATGGATCAGCGCCGCATCGGGCGCGGCGGCGAGCGTGTTGGCGGCCGTGGTCTCGCAGGCCTGCGCCAGTTTCTCGCAGAACGTCTTCTCCACGCCGTGCAGCGTGCGCGCCAGGCGATAGGCGACATCGTCGGGCAGGTCCGCCCGCGCCAGGATGAAACTCCATGAGCCCATCGAATTGATCGGCGCGGTCTGGCCGGGATAGCTGTTCGCCGGCACCGTCAGCGGCTTCAGGAACGAATGCTTGGCGCGGATGCGCGCGATCTCGTCCGCGCTTGGCGCGATGAAGCGCGCGCCACTCTGCGCCATCGTGGTGAAGCCGGGCCAGCCGATGCCTGCGCCCCACAGCGCCGCGGCGCGGCCGTCCTTCACCATGTCGGGGCCGTCGCCGGCGCGATCGAGATAGATCGACTTGAAATCCTCGTCCTGCTTCAACCCGAGTCCGTCGAGCATGTAGCGCGACAGGATCGGCAGGCCCGAGCCCTTGGCGCCGAACGCCACGGGCTGGCCGACCAGGTCCTCGAATGGTCTTGTAGGGACTGTCGGCGCGCACCACGAACATCCCGGGCGAGGAATACATCGCGGTGAGGATCTTTGCGCTGGTCTTCGGCCGGCCGCCGAGCCCCATGAAGGCCTCATAGGACGGCTCGCCCGCGACCAGCGCGATGTCGAGCTTGCCTTCTTCCAGCAGCGGAATGTTCTCGTTGCTGCCCTTGGTGTTGCGCGGCTCGATCGCAAGCGAGGGATCGGCCGCGTTCATGACGTCGGCGAAGGCGTTGCCGTAAAGCGGAAAGCCGCCGCCCGGCGTCGCCGTGCCCAGGCTGATCGTGGTCTTCGAAATGGCCTTGCCTCCGTCCTGCGCCATCGCGTCTGCGCCCAGCAGCAAGGCGCCGGCGCAAACGAGAGTAGCTGATATCACTTTGGTAGCATTCATTGTTGCAGCGCTCCGCGTCAACATGCCCGTTCCGGCTGGCCGCCCTTGTAGGCAAGTCCGCGCTTTTGTGAAAGCATCTCAGCGCAACACACAAATTGACGGGAGAGACCATGACCGGACGCTGGCGCGCCGCCCTGCTTGGCCTGACCTTCGCTTCCCTCCTCGCCGGCCCCTCGCAGGCCGGCGGCTATCCCGACCATCCGGTGCGCTTCATCAACGGCTTTGCGCCGGGCGGCCCGGTCGACACCGTGGCGCGCATCATGGCGCAGGCGCTGTCCGACCATTTCGGCCAGCAATTCGTGGTCGAGAACCGCGCCGGCTCCGGCGGCAACATCGCAACGCAGGCGGCGATCGCCTCGCCGCCCGACGGCTACACCGTGCTGTTCTCCGGCGCCAACAACGCGATCTCGGCCTCGCTCTACAAGCACCTCGCCTTCGACTTCATGCGCGACACCGTGCCGGTCGGAATGTTCACGGAAGTGCCGAACCTGATGGTGATCTCGAACGCGCTGCCGGTGAAGACCGTCCAGGAGTTCATCGACTACTGCAAGGCCAATCCGGGCAAGGTCTCCTTTGCCTCGGCCGGCAACGGCACCACGGTGCACATGTCGGCCGAGCTGTTCAAGGCGATGACCAAATGCGACATGCTGCACGTGCCCTATCGCGGCTCGGCGCTGGCGATGCCCGACGTGATCTCCAACAAGGTGCAGGTGATCTTCGACAATCTGCCGACGGCGGCGCAGCAGGCGAAGGGCGGCAGCGTGCGCGGGCTCGGCGTCACCTCGGCCAAGCGCTGGCCGAGCGTGCCCGACATTCCGGCGATCGCCGAGACCGTGCCCGGCTATGAGGCGACCGTGTTCTACGGCATGTCCGCGCCCAAGGACACGCCGCCCGAGATCGTCGCGACCCTGAACAAGGCGATCAACGACGTGCTCGCGGATCCCAAGCTGGTCGCGCGCTTTGCCGAGATCGGCGGCGTGCCGACGCCGATGACGCCGGAGGCATACGGCAAGTACATCGCCGCCGAGACCGAGAAGTGGCGCAAGGTGGTGGAGTTTGCGGGGGTGTCGGTGGATTGAGCTGACTGGCGTGACCGAACGAGCGTCCCGATGAGCCAAGCCCAACTGAAGGAGCAACTCGTCGGAACGTGGACGCTGGTCTCATGGCAACAAAGGATACCGGACGGAACCACGGTCGAGCAATTTGGCCCAAATCCGAAGGGCATCGCCTTCTTCGATGCGGGCAGCCGGTTCGTCATCACTGTCATGCGGTCGGACCGAGCCAAATATGCGATCAACAATTTCGGCCAGATCGCCGAGTCATACCGCCGACGACAACAGGGCGACCGCGCGAGGCACCATCACGTATTTCGGAACCTACTCCGTCGGCAAAGAGGAGCAGGCGATTGCGATTCACATCGAGGGCAGTTCCTTTCCGAATTGGAACGAGACGGATCAGAAGCGGTTCGTCGAGATCGATGGCGATCGGCTCACATTGATCGTTCGGCTTCCCGACGGGGGGACCGTCGAGGTCTTCTGGATGCGAGCGAAATAATCCAACTTAACGCAAGCGAAGGCTGGTGGGCCCGGCAGGACTCGAACCTGCAACCAGACCGTTATGAGCGGCCGGCTCTAACCATTGAGCTACAGGCCCCGCAGCAGCTTTGCGGCGCCGCCACCGTTTACAGGGCAAGCGCGTTCCGGCAATGCTCCGCAACGCCGCCAAGCTCCGGCGTTCCGTTCCAGATAACTTGTCAAACAGCAGGTCGCATTCCCGCGGCGCGATTTGCGTCCGAAGTCTTGCAAAGCCCCCTCTCAAAACAGAGGGCGCAGGGAATGCCGGGTGCACGCCGCACCCACTGCCTTGCGCGCAGAAAAAAAGAACGCGCGCAGGCTCAACACAGGTACGCCGAAATCACTCCGGCACTCCCTGCGCAATGGCTTTACGGCTGCTCCGTGCTCTCCCTGGTGTGCCGGGCTTGTTAGCCACCATCGCTGCGCAAATGGCTCTCGCGCAGACTTGATCCCAGCGTCGGGGGAGCCAGGACCACACGGCTTGACCGTACGCGATCGTGCCGCACGTCTTGCGGCACCACCGCGTCCATCGCAACCCGCCTCACGTCTGGTGACGAATGGCCATCACGTCCCCCGTGTCGAGGCGGGCTGGCTTCGTTAAATCATAACTTCTGCCTTTCGGAAAGAAGAATATTTTTGCGCGACACGCTTGACACGTCGGGCAAAACAGGTGGCGGGTTTTCGGCTGCCCGTCGTGTCGCGCGGCAACACTCCGCCCTCCTGTCCCGGGACGCGGCGCAGCGTGAAACGCTGCGATCGCAGAACCGGGACGCCGAACAGATGCTACTTCAAGTTGGCGCCCCGGATCAGCAGCGCACCGCATAGCGCGTCGAAGACGCGCGTGAACGCGCTTTTGGCGCTGCGCTGCATCCGGGGCACGAGAGGCGAGTTCACACCGCCACCGGCCGCACCGCATCGCGCAGCCAGCGCGCGATCGCGACGATCCGCGCATCCGCGCCCGGCTGCCCCATCAGCTGGATGCCCATCGGCAATCCGCGCACCGCGGTCAGCGGCGAGGTGACCACGGGCGCGCCGAGCAGCGAGCTCGGATAGTTGAACACGGGATCGCCGGTCGGCCGCGGCAGCAGTGGCTGACCGGGCGTGTCGCCCGGCCACAGCGGCGCCGGTCCCGGCGAGGCCGGCGCGATCATGGCGTCGACGCGACCGGCGAGGGCGCCATAGCAGTCGCGGAGCAATGCGCGCTTGTGCAAGCCGCTCGCGATAGCCGTCGACGCCGACGCGCGCCGCGACATCGAGCACCAGCTTGCCCCGCGCGCTGACGCCGTCGGGATTCTGCGCGACCAGATTGCGCGTCAGCCAGTGATTTTCCCAGGCCGTGATGTCGGCGGCGAGCCGGCCCGCGCCGACCAGCGCGCTCTCGAAACTTTCGAGATCGGGATCGTCCGTGCGCCGGACGATCTGCACGCCCGCGCCCGCGATCTGCGCGACGACCTGCTCGAAGGCCGCGCGCGAGCCGTCATCGAGCGCGGACCATCCTTCGGTTTCCATCACGGCAAGAACCAGCGGCTTGTGCGCAGCCGGCAGCGCGATCGGTCCCGTCAGCGCCTCGCGGCCGGGATCGCCGCCGGCGCGCATCGCGATCTCGATCGCGACCGCCCACATGTCCTCCAGCGATCCGGCATGCGGCCCGTGCGTGCTCATGCTGGTCGCCTGGCGCTCGCCGCGGTTGATCGCGCCCTGCGACGGCTTTAGCGCGTAATTGCCGCAATAGCTCGCCGGGCGGATGATCGATCCGCCGACCTGCGTGCCGATCGCCGCCGGCACCATGCAGGCGCCGACCGCGGCGGCCGATCCCGACGACGAGCCGCCCGGCGTGTGCGCAGGATCGAACGGATTGGTGGTCGGTCCCGGATGCGCGCCGCCGAGCTCCGACGTCACGGTCTTGCCGAGGATCACGCTGCCAGCCTCGCGCAGCGCCCAGACCGCGGCATTGTCGCGCTTCGGAAAATTTCCCGCGAACGCCGCGCAGCCGAGCTGCGTCGGCATGTCCTTTGTTTCCAGCAGGTCCTTGATGCCGATGGGCATGCCGTCGATCTGCGACAAGCGGACGCCCGCTGCGCCAGCGCGCGTGCTCGCGTCAGCCTGCGCGCGCGCCCCGCTCTCGTTCAGCGCCACCCAGGCCTGCACCACGCTCTCGCGCGCGGCAATGGTCTCGAGACAACGCTCGAGATAGGCGCGCGGCGTGTCGCTGCCGGCTTCGAATGCCGCAAGGTGAGTATGGAATTGAAGCGGAGAAAAGAGGTTCGGTTGGTAGCTTGCGCCCATCGGTCTTGCCTGCCCTGATCCGGTCGTTATCGCCGGTGTGATGACAGACTATCCGGAAGGTCGCGGCAGGCAATATCCTGCGCCCGCATAAAGAAAGCCCGCCGTTGACGGCGGGCTCAAGTGTCTAGGGAGGAAACGCCGCCATGAGACGGCACCCACTAAGATAGGGTGAGTCGCCCGCGCCGAATGTGTGGCAGTTCACACAAGGGCCCGCGAAACCGCCGTTCAAGCGGATTTGACCACCCTTGATCGCGCGTTATGATCCCCAAAAAGGGGAGATCATCATGGAGGAAACCGCAGCGCGCCGCGCCGCCGAGGCGCTGGTTGCCGAGCACAAGGCCGGCACGCAGTTCAAGGCGCTTGCCGGCCTCGCCTCGATGGGCGATGCCTACGACATCCAGGACAAATATGTGCCGCTGCTGCGCGCCGCCCATGGCGAACCGGTCGGCTACAAGGTCGGGCTGACGTCGAAGGCGATGCAGACCTTCTGCGGCGTCGATCATCCGATCGCGGGCGTGGTGCTGGCGAAGCCGCGTGCATCAGTCCGGCGCCAGCGTGCGCCGCGCCGACTATGGCCGGATCGGCCTCGAATTCGAGATCGCGGTGCGCATGAAGTCGGACATGCCGGCGAGCGCGAACACGCCCGCGGCCGTCGCAGCCCTATGTCGACGGCGTCGCAGCGGCGATCGAGATCGTCGACGACCGCGCCGCCGATTACGGCAATCTCGACGTGAAGTCGCTGGTCGCCGACAATTCCTGGAATGCCGGCATCGTGCTCGGCGCCGTTCGTGGCGAACTGGCCGGAGCTGGAGCCGCTGCTCGGCAAGGCCACGCAGAACGGCGCGTCCGTCGGCGAAGGTTATGGCCGCGACATCCTCGGCCATCCCTTCAATTCGGTGGCCTGGCTCAACGCGCAGCTCGCCTCGCGCGGCGGCGGCCTTGCGCAAGGGCGACATCGTCATGACCGGCAGCGTGATGAAGACGGTGTTTCCGACCGAGCCCGCGCATTTCAGGTTCGACATGCCGGGATTGGGTTCGGTCGAGGTCAAGGTCACCTGAAGCGGGACGGCAACATGGACCACGCCTGGACCTGCGGCTGTTGCGGAAAGCAGTTCAACACGATTCTGCTCGATATCGCGTACCACGCACCGGATCACTGGGTCGCCATTCCCGAAGCCGACCGCCGGGGCAAGATCGACCAGGATGTCTGTTTCCTGCATCATAGCGATGTAATGGACATCTATCTTCGCGGCGTGATCGAGATTCCGATCGTCGGCCTGGAACGATCACTTCCGCTGGGGTGTCTGGGTGGCGGTCACCGAGGAAGGGTTCAAGCGCGCGCTCGATTTGTGGACCGCCGAAGTCATTGAGGACGAGCCGCCGCTGGGCGGGCGGATCGGCAACAACATTTGCTCCTATCCGGACACGTACAACCTGACTGCCTATGCGCACCTGCGGCCCGGCAAACTGCGCCCGGCGATCGAGCTTCTGTCCGACGACCATCCGCTCGCCATCGAGCAGCGTGACGGCATTTCGATGGAACGCGTCGAGGAAATTGTGGCGGCGTGTTCAAGAGGCCATTGAGCACGCCGCCACCTCGCCTCACAGCGCGCCGTGCGACTCCACATAATAGGCGTAGACCGAATGTGACGCCGTCATGTAGAGCCGGTTCCGCTTCGGTCCGCCGAAGGTCACGTTGGCGCAGCGCTCGGGCAGATGAATGTGGGCGAGCGGCTTGCCTTCCGGGCTGAACACTTTCACGCCGTCGAGATCCTCCGACTTGCCGCGAAGCCGATAGACCTTGCGGCCGTTGACGTCGGTCGGCTCGGATTGCAAGCAGGCCGTTGCTGCCCCAGCCGCACCAGAGATTGCCGTCCTGGTCGACCCGGAAGCCGTCGGGCGCGCCCTCATCGGAGGCCTCGATCAGCTTGGTCCTGCGCGCCGAGGCTGCCGTCCGCATTGACGTCGTAGCTCCAGATGCAGCGATACGGCTGCGCCTTGGCCTCGACGACATAGAACTTCTTCTCGTCCGGCGAGAAGGCGAGCCCGTTCGGATTGCCGATGTCGGTGATGACGGCGGTCAGCTTGCCGTCGGTGCCGATCCTGAAGACGTTGGTGTTGGCCTGCTCGGGCTTGGCCTTGAAACCTTCCCAGTCGCCGAGGATGCCGAACGGCGGATCGCTGAACCAGACCGTGTCGTCCGACTTCACCACGATGTCGTTCGGCGCATTGAGGCGCTTGCCCTCGAAACTGTCGGCCAGCACGGTGATCTTGCCGTCCTTCTCGGTGCGCGTGATGCGGCGCGTCACCGAGTGCTCGCAGGTGACGAGGCGTCCCTGCCGGTCGCGGGTGTTGCCGTTGGCGAAATTGGACGGGCTGCGGAACACCGAGACGCTGCCGTCGACTTCGTTGTATTTCATGATGCGGTTGTTGGGGATGTCGCTCCACAACAGATATCCGCCGTCCGGGAAATAGGCCGGCCCTTCCGCCCAGCGCATGCCGCTGGCGATCTGCTCGACCGTGCTGCTGTAGATGCGGTATTTCAGGAAGCCCGGATCGAGGATTTCGAGCGAAGGCTCCGGATAGCGCTGGTTCGGCTGGAACGCGAAGGATTGCGCCATCGCGCTTCCGCTTGCGGCCGTCGCCGCCAGCGCGCCGGCGCCGGCAAGAATATCTCGACGTGAAATGTCCATGGTTGCCTCCCTTTGTGAACGCCGGTGTTTGAAGCCGGCTTTTGATTTGTCGCGCTCCCTTGATGTTTTCGGCAAATATGCCTTCAGTAGGAAGAGCACGAAAGAACAGAAAAGTGACGGGAGCCATGCACGACCAGTTCTCCAACAGCCAGATCATCCGCAAACCCGCCGTTGCCAGCAAGGGCGGCATTGTTGCGGCGCAATCGCGCAAAGCCGCCGAAGTCGGCGCGGCCGTGCTCGCCGCCGGCGGCGATTGCATGGACGCGGTGGTCGCAACCGGCTTTGCGCTGGGCGTGGTCGAGCCCTGGATGAATGGTCCCGGCGGCGGCGGCGCGATGGTGCTCTATCGCGCGCGCGAGGACCGCACTGAGGTGATCGACTACGGCATGCGCGCGCCGAACAGTCTGCGGGTCGAGGATTATCCGCTGACCGGGGGTGCTGCCTCCGACATCTTCCCCTGGCCGCGGGTCAAGGACGACCGCAACATTCACGGGCCCGGCTCGATCGCGGTGCCCGGCATGGTCGCAGGGATGAGCCGAGTGCCATCGCCGCCACGGCCGGATGGCGTGGAAGGAGTTGCTGGCGCCAGCCGTCAAATTCGCCGGCGAAGGCCTGCTGGTCGACTGGTGGACGACCTTGATGATCGCAAGCTGCGCGATCGACTTGCGGCGTTACCCGTCGAGCGCGGCGGCCTATCTGGTCGACGGCCTGCCGCCGGCGCCGCAATGGGCGATCCGCGCGCAGGTCCGCCTGCCGCAGGACAAGTTCAAGGCGTCGCTGTCCTATCTCGCCGAGCAAGGCGCGGACGATTTCTATCGGGGCGATCTCGCCAAAAGCATCGCGGCCGACATCCAGGGCGCGGGCGGCGCGCTGTCGGCCAGCGACCTCGCGGCCTATCGCGCGCATCTGCGCGAGCCGCTGAAGATTCCCTATCGCGGCGGCACGGTCTATGCGACGCCGGAGCTGACGGCAGGTCCCACGCTCGCCAATGCGCTGCGGCTGCTGCAGCAGGATTTGAAGCCGTCGCGCGGCGCGCCCGACGCGGCGGCCTATGCGAGCTACGCCAATGCCGTGCAGACCGCCTATCGCGAACGGCTGAAGGACATGGGCGACGCCGACGGGCGGCGCTCGCTCGGCGCCGAGCATCTCGCGCCGGCCTGCACCACGCATTATTCCGTGGTCGACCGCGACGGCAACATGGCGGCGGTGACGCAGACGCTGCTGTCGGGCTTCGGCTCGCGCTTCGTCACGCCGCAAAGCGGCATCACCATGAACAACGGCATCATGTGGTTCGACCCGACCCAGGGCGTGTCGAACTCGCTGGCGCCCGGCAAGCGCTGCCTGTGCAACTACACGCCCGTGGTGGCGAAGACCGCCAACGGCCAGCGGCTCGCGGTCGGCGCCTCCGGCGGCCGCCGCATCATGCCGGCGGTGATGCAGCTGCTGTCCTTCGTGATGGACTACGGCATGGATCTCGACACCGCGATGCATCAGCCGCGGCTGGATGCCAGCGAAGGCCCGATCGTGATCGGCGACGTGCGCATGGACAAGGGCGTTCGCGACGGCTTGCGTTCGCGCTTCGACTATGAGGATGCGCGCATCCAGACCTTTCCGGGCAAATATGCCTACCCGAGCGTGGTGCTGCGCGACGGCGCGACCAACCACGGCGCGACCGACACCTTCCAGCCCTGGTCCGACGCGGTGGCGGAGGGTTGATCACCGCTTGAACCGAAGCCGGCGGCGCGCGACCAACAGCCCGACAGCCCCTTTTGCCCGTTCGGACCTCCATGCCCGTCCGCCATCGCCTCGCGGCGCTTGCGCTCGCAACCAGCCTCCTTGCGCCCGTCGCTGCGTCAGCGACCGACGACAACTATGCGGCCGCCTATTCCAGCGCCTCGACCCTGATCAATCTGTGCGGCCCCAACAATCCGATTGCAGCCGACGCCTGCAAGGAGGCCGGTTACGACAAGCTCGCAACTCAGCTCGATCGCGCGGTGCAGGCCGCGCTCGCCAAGGCGCCCGCCAACGTCAAGCCGTTGCTCAAGCGCGACCAGGGCTTCTTCTACGAGATGATGATCACGGCCGCCGAGGAGATGCCTGGGTCCGACAACGAAGACACCAAAACTGAATTCGCCGACCTGCTGCGCCAGCGCGTTGCCGTGCTGGAGAAGATCGCCTTCGGCCGTGCGGGCGTATCGGGCAAATGGCAGGATGCGTTCGGCACCGTCACGGTGCTGCCGGCCGACGATGGCGCTTACCGGATCGCGATCGATACCAACGCGGTCTATGGCGGCGATGACGAGCGGCGCGCGCAATGCCGCGCCATCGCGCTGGTGAAGCCGTCGCCGGGCGGCTGGCTCGCGGGCACCGATCCAGCAGGGGCAACCGCCGGCCGGCGATCCTCCCAAACCAGCCACGATCAAGATCCGCCGCCAGGGCGAGACGCTGCGCGTCGTCGCTGACGAGACCGACTGGAGCAATGAGGCCCGCCCCGACTGCAAGACCATCCGCACGGTGACGGCGAATTATTTCGCCAGCGGCAAGGACGACGCCGGCGAACGACAAGGCCGATACGGCTTTCGTGACGCCGACTTTCGACTGCACGAAGCCGGCGACCGCGAGTGAGGAAGAAATCTGCGGCGATCCCGATCTCGCCGACAACGACCAGCGGCTCAATCGCGCCTGGAAAGCGCTGCTGCCGCGGCTCGACGAGGCGACGCGGCGCGCGCTCACCGAGGACCAGCGCGACTGGGTGCATGCGCAAGGCGAGGAATATCCCGAGTTCCTGCATCCGGGCTGGAACAAGACCACCTATTTCATGCACTTCACCTCGGACGCGCGCGACCGCCTGAACAAGATGCAGCGCGAGCGCATCGCCCTGCTCGAAGGATTCGACGAGACGCGCACCGGCGCTCGCCGGCGTCTGGCTGAGCGCGACCGCGATCCTCAACGTCACCAAGACCGACAGCGGCGGCCTGAAGGCCGAGGGCTGGAAGTGGGAGCAAGGCGACTGGAAGGCCGGCTGCGACTACGACATGTCCGGCAAGCTGGTGAAGGGCGCTTTCCGCTCCGACGAGGAGCGCAAGAATCCGGATACGCTCGAGCGCGATCACGCCATGCTGATCGTCAACCGCATGGACGACGCCTTCGCCAAAAAGCGCCACGGCGCCGACGGCGAGGACGAGCCGAAATGCAAGCGCAGCTTTCAGAAGTCCTCGACCGCGCGGCTGTTTCCGGCCAAGCCGTCGGCGGACATCAACGATTTCGGCGGGTCATGATCCGGAAAAGTGTGTAGCGGTTTTCCGATAAGATCATGCGCAAAACAAGACCCGGGCGGCGGCAGGAAGTTTCGAACCTGCCGCCGCCCCCGTGAGGCCAACGCGGAGAAGAGTTTCGCGCAAAGGCAAGCCGTCATGTCCGGCCGCATCACCTGCCGCGCAACCGGGTGCTCGGACGGCAGTATTTCGAGAAAGCGGCCGCGCTCGGCAACCGCGAGGCGAAGCAGAACCTCAAATAGCCGGGATCGGCGCGATCGATCGCAGTTGTCGCTGAAACCGCGGCGATGTAGCATCGTAGCTTCAGAACGTGCCACAGCCGCCGATGTCCGCATGCGCTTCGTCGCCCTGCTCTTCCTCGCCTTCCTCTCCTTCGCCGCTCCCGCGTGCGCGGACGATGTCGCCAATGCGCAAGCCGCGATCCGCGCGCAGGAGCAGGCGTTCGTGCGCGGCGATGCGGCCGCGGCCTATTCCTACGCCTCGCCCGCGATCAAGAAGCTGTTCCCGCAAGCCGACATCTTCATGTACATGGTGCAGAACTCCTACGCGCCGGTCTGGCGCCACAAGAGTTTCGAGTTCGGCGAGGCGCGCATCGAAGGCAAATGGGTGGCGCAGCGCGTGCACATCGTCGATGCAGGACGGCGAAGCCTGGGAAGCGATGTACACGCTGGAGCAGGACGCCGACGGCAGCTTCAAGATCACCGGCTGCTCGCTGCTGAAGGCCGGGCAATCCGTCTAACGTCTAAGTCTCCGGCAACTATCGTTCGCGCTTGCGAACGAATTGATCGACCGCGCTTCGCAGTCGCAATGACGGTGCTGTCGGATTGACCGTCCGTATTCTCTTTTACAATTTTTACAATTGCGCCTACAATTTTTACAACTGCGCCGTCTTGCGCGCTGCAGCGTAGCTCGCGCCGATCAAGTCAGACGGCGCAATGCAACAAGAATGACAAAAATGGGGAAACATCCGATGTCGAAATTCAACATTCTCATTCTTGGCGCTTCCTACGGTTCGCTGCTCGCGTCGAAAATCCTGTTTGGCGGGCATTCCGTGAAGCTCGTCTGCCTGCCCGAGGAAGCGAACCTCATCAATTCCGAAGGCTTTCGCGTTCGCTTGCCGGTTCGCGGCCGCGCCGAGCAGGTCGAGATCGATTCTCGCAAATTGCCCGGCAAGGTATCGGCGGCAGGGGCGAACGAGGTCGATCCGCGCGACTACGACCTGATCGGGCTCGCCATGCAGGAGCCGCAATACGGCTCGCCCGGCGTTCGCGGCCTGCTCGACGCGGTCGCAAAATCGCGGGTCCCCTGCATGTCCATCATGAACATGCCGCCGCTGGCCTATATGAGACGGATTCCAGGGTCTCAATTCGGACCTGCTCAAGCCGGCCTACACCGCGCCGGAAGTCTGGGATCACTTCGAGCCCGGCGCGATCACGCTCTGCAGTCCCGACCCGCAAGCGATCCGGCCGCCCGGCGAGAAGCTGAACGTGTTGCAGGTGACGTTGCCCACGAATTTCAAGGTCGCCCGCTTCGACGTCGAGCGCGGCAACGAGATCGTTCGGCAGCTGGAGAAGGAGATCGACGCCATCAGGTTCGAGGCGGCGGAAGGCAAAGTCGAACTGCCGGTCAAGCTGCGATTCTACGATTCGGTTTTCGTGCCGCTCGCGAAGTGGCCGATGCTGCTCGCGGGCAACTACCGCTGCATCACCGACGACGGGATGCGCACGGCCAAGGAAGCCGTCCATACGGACCTGGAGGCCTCGCGCTCGATCTACGATTTCGTGATCGAGGTGTGCACCAAGATCGGCGCGTCGCGGGACGATCTGGTGCCGTTCGAGAAATATGCCGCGGCGGCCAACGACCTGTCGCGGCCGGCCTCCGCTGCGCGCGCGCTCAGCAACGGCGCGCTCAACATCGAGCGGGCGGACAAGCTGGTGCAGCTTGTCGCAAGCCAGAACGGCATGAGGCATCCCACGCTGGACCTGATCGTGGCACGCGTGGACCGGCGCCTCGAGGCGAACCGCAAGGCCAAGCAGTCGGCGGCCTAGTGGAGCGGATTTGACGTTCGCTACCCTGCAGGTCGGCACTCGTAAGCGAACGTCAAATCCAAAGCTCCACTAGAATCAATATTTTCCTAGTGGTCCTTTGATTCCAACATTCGCAAAGGTGCCTGCTGAGAAGGGATGCGAATGTTGGAATCGGACCACTAGCGCCTCAATATTTCGGCGTGATCCGCAAATCGGTCGCGGGCTTGGGAATCTCGCCGCCGCGAACGGTCGGCGGCGCGCGCCAGTCCTTGCCGAGTTCGACGAGCTGCCCGGCCCGCTTCAGCATCTCCTCCACCCGCGCTTTGGTATCCTGCGAGTAGGGCGGCCGTTTGCCGGGAACGACCGGATCGCGGTAGGGCGCCTCTTGCTGCACATAGTCGTCGAGAAACTCGCCGAATTGGCCGGGCACCTGCTCATAGGCCAGCGCAACCTCGTCCAGCGTTTGCTCCATCCGCGCCATTGAAACCAGGAAGCGGCGCCAGCGGTGCTCGTCCATGTCGAATTTCTGGCACAGCATGATGCCCGCCTGTTCGCCGTAGCCGGCAAGCTTCTCGACCGTCTTCTCGCTCATGTTCAGGTTGAGGCCGCCTTCGTCGGGCTTGAGCACGACGTGAACGATACGCTCGCGGTAACCGGGAAGCGTGCTTTGCAGATTGTCCTGCCAATCCTTGGCGGTATAGAGCAGCCGCAACAGGAAATCGCCGATTCCCCTGAACGGCACGATCGGCAACTGGATTCCGCTCACGGCCAACGCCGGCAGCCAGACGTTATCGTAGTTGCGCTTCGGGTCGTACTCGTCGAGCGATATCGCGAAGGTCGGGCTGTTCGGAAACAGATGGTCGAAAAACTGGATCGGGAAATTGTTGGTGACGCCGCCATCGCTGAACAGGCAGCGCCTCAGCTTCTCCCTGTCGGCCGGCTCGATCAGCGTGAAATCGCGCGTCCAGAGCGGGACGGCCGAAATCAGGCCGGGAAAGCTCAGGCTCATGCGCGCGGCCACGATCACCGGCAAATGCGCCCGTTCCGGAAAATAATAGAACTCCCCCTCCTCTCCGGACGGCGGCGTGAACGGCTTGCAATTCGCGAGCAGAAACGTCATGACGCGGGCGGGAAAGATCCTCTGCCATTCCGCGCGCTTGAAAAAGAAGCGCTCGGTGTCGAGCGGCAGCGTATAGGGCCGCTCGTCCATCAGGCTGGTCGTGATCATCGTCAGCCGGATCTGCGGCGCGTTGTCCGGCGGCGCGTCCAGATCGCCGAAGCTCAAGCGGATCGTCGTCCACCTTGCGCCCGGCTGCTTCCTGGATCAGTTGCGCAAGCCAGTCGGTGACGCCTTGCGGCTTGCCATGAGGCTGATGGATGCCGGGACAAAGCCCGTAGTCGTTTTCGACGAGGTCGGTGTTGACGGCCTTGAGCAGGCGCAGGAGCAGCGCGAGGACGAGGCCTGCGAGCGCGAGCAGCACGCCGACGGCGATCCAGCCGCCGCCAGCGCCGAAATAGAACGCAACGACTGCGACCACTAGCCCGGGCAGCAAGCCCAGCAGTGAACTCAGCCAATAGCCGCAGATCGCAGCCACGGCGATCGCGACGAAGCGGCCGAGCCCGCTGCCGGCGCTCAACGCCGCGACGAAGATATTGAACAGCGGCCGCAACTTCGGCGTTGCCTGAAAAAAGGACAGCAGGCGCGACCCGACGTCCTTGGGCACCTTCGCCAACCGATCGAAGCCCGCATTCGGAATCCCCCTGCCATATTCGGCGGCGGCGGCCGCCGCGGCCGCCATCGCGCCGGCGGAGGTGCCGCCGATATTCGCGAACCGGTATTTACCGGACAGCGCGACCAGCGCCAGCGGGTAGACCACGCCGCTGGTGATGCCGCCCTTCATCACGATGTCGCAGGATTGTGCCGGCTTGACTGTCGCCATGGCTCGCGCCTCCACGTCACGGATGTCGGTGGGCGCAGAGTGGCGCGGCAGGACAACAATCTCAAGTGGAAATGGGCGGGTGCGTGTTTTCTAGACGACCTTGCCGAAGACTTCCTCGAAAAGACCGAGCATGGCAGCCCAAGACCGCCGATCCGCGGCTGCGTCATAGCCCAGCTCCGGCACGCCCGCATTGTCGGCGTCCGGGTTGGTGAAGCCGTGCTTCGCGCCGGCATAAACATGCGTCTGCCAGTCGACGCTGGTGCGGCTCATCTGTTCTTCGAAGGCGGCAAGCTGCGACATCGGCACGAGCGTGTCGGCCGCGCCGTGACAAACCAGAACCTTCGCCTTGATGTTGCGCGCGTCCTCGGGCCGAGTGCTGGCAAGTCCGCCGTGAAAGCTGACGACGGCGCCCAGAGCCGCGCCGGTTCGCGCCAGTTCGAGTGCAGTGGTGCCGCCGAAGCAGTAGCCGATCGCGGCGATCCTTGCGGCGTCGACATTGCCTTGCTGCACCAACGCGAGGCGCGCCGCCTCTGCCCGTGCGCGCCAGCGAGAGAGGTCCGAGCGCAACTGTCCCATCAGCTCGCGCGCATGCGATATGTCGCGCGCCGTCATGCCATCTCCATAGAGGTCGGCGACCAGCACCACAAAGCCGAGCGCCGCGAGACGCTTTGCGCATGCGATGGCGTGATCGCTGATGCCCCGCGCGTCCGGAAACAGGACAATGCCGGGACGTTGACCAGTATGCTTCTCGTCACAGATGAGGATGCCCTTGAGGGCTGCGGCGCCGTCGCGATAATCCAGCGTCGCGGTGGACACGTCTCACGCCACCGCGAGCCGGCCGCGGCCTCGCGCGCGCAACAGCAGGCTCAGCACGATCGCCATGTTGACCACGTTCCAGGCGAAGCCGTTGGCGAAAGCGGCGGCATAGGAGCCGGTGGCGTCGAAGATCACGCCGGAAATCCAGCCGCCGAACGACATGCCGAACACGGAAGCGAAGATCACGATGCCGACCCGGGTCGCGGCCTCGCGCGCCGGCATCGCCTCGCGCACGATGATGGCGTAGCTCGGCACGATGCCGCCCTGGAACAGGCCGAACATCGCGGAGATCAGATAGAGCGAGGTCAGGCTGTCGAAGAACAGATAGAACAGCAGCGCAAAAGCCTGCGCGGATGCGCCGATCATCAGCGTGACCAGCCCGCCGAACCGGTCGGCGATGAAGCCCGAGCCGATGCGGCTGACGATGCCGAACGCCATCATCATCGACAGCATCTCGGCGCCGCGCGCCACGCCGTAGCCGAGATCGCCGCAATAGGCGACGAGATGGACCTGCGGCATCGCCATCGCCACGCAGCAGGAGATGCTGGCGATGCAGAGCAGCACGGTCAGCGTGTTGGTGGAGAGATTGAGATCGACCCGCGGCGGCGGCGCATTGGCATGATCGCGCGCGCGCGCCGCCGCCGATGATGGCGCGCAGCACCATCAGCAGGATCATCATCGACACGCCGCAGAAAATGCCGATGCCGATATGGGTGGCGCGCCAGCCATGGGTCTGCGTGCCCCAGTTGACGATCGGCGGCCAGACCGTGCCGGCGACGTAATTGCCGCTGGCGACGATCGTCACCGCAAGGCCGCGATAGCGCTCGAACCAGTGCGACGCTTCCGCCATCAAGGGCGCGAAGGTCGCCGACGCGCCGAGCCCGATCAGGAACGACGCCGCGATGAATTGCCACAGCGCGGTCGAAAGACCCGCCAGCACATAGGCCATCGTCAACAGGATGATGCTGACCGCCATCGCCGCGACGATGCCGAGCTTGTCGGTGATCCTGCCCATGATCACGCCGCCAAGGCCGAAGCCCAGGAAGATCATGGTGACGGAGAACGAAATCGCACCGCGGGTTGTGGCGAACTCCGCCTGCACCGTCGGCATCACGACCACGACCGACCACATGCCGACCGCGCCGATCGAGGCGATCAGCACGGCCACGACGAGCCGCACCCAGGCCTGACCGGAGTCAGGGACGAAGGCGTGGGAATCGGGGGATTTGGCGGGGGCGTGCACGGCGCGCAACTTCGTCGCTGGAGCGGTCGCGGTCAACCCACATTGCCGCGATATTAGGCATGCGTGCGCCGAATGGCAGCAGCCGTCAGCAGTGCGCCGGTCCTCGAAGCATCAATGCAGGAGATCGCAGGCCGCGACGCGATTGATGTCCGCAAGGCGGCGCTCGGCATCGGCTTTCAGATCGAGGCTCGCGACGAGATCGAGCAGGCGGCCGTAGGCGCGGTCTGCGACCGCAACCGGCAGCGGCTCTTCGTCGAAGGCCTCGACATAGCTGCCGGCGAGACGGTTCAACAGCGCATACAAGCCACGTTGCGCCGGTTCGCGCGCGCTCAACAGATCGAGCTTTTGCTGGAAGTTGCGGAAGGTTCGCAGGCCGTGATGCTGCTGCGAAAGCCAGGAATGCAGGTCGTTCATATCGGCCTCTTCGAGTGGTTGAAGAAGCTGTCGATTTATAGAGTTCCGCGGCCGCCTTCACCACGGCCGCCGTTGCATGCCCGTCATTCCCGGACGCCAATGAAACGTGCGAATCCGGAAATCGCGACGAGTTCGCGCCAAAGCCGGCCTTTTCGGCGCCTCTTAACCCTTTCCTAACCATACACCGGGCAAAAATTGCCGGGTTGAAGTCGAGTGTCGTCGATCGCGTAAAACGGGGGAGACCTCCGTGGACGCCAGTGCGGTGCCTCACTTTCGAACCGGTGGCCCAACAGCCGCCGCGCAGACGCTTGGGGCGCGTGAACGGCATACGCGGGGGGACGCAGCTACCATGGTCGACGTCACGGCGGGTCAGGGCGCCTCAACCGGCAACGCCCTGACGCTCAGCGAGATCGGCAACATCCTCAAGCGCGGCGACATCGCGCTCGCGCTCGGCATCCTCACCATCCTCGTCGTCCTGATCCTGCCCCTGCCCGCGCTGGTGCTGGACCTGTTTCTGGCGATCTCGATCACGCTGTCGATCCTGATCCTGATGACGTCGCTGTTCATCCAGGCGCCGCTGGAGTTCTCGTCGTTCCCGACCATCCTGCTGATCTCGACCATGCTGCGGCTGTCGCTCAACCTCGCCTCGACGCGGTTGATCCTCGCCCACGGCCACGAGGGCACCGATGCGGCCGGCCACGTCATCGAGGCCTTCGGCAACTTCGTGATGAGCGGCAATTTCGTGATCGGCATCATCGTGTTCGCGATCCTGGTGCATCGTGAACTTCGTGGTCATCACCAAGGGTTCGGGCCGCATCGCCGAAGTCGCGGCGCGCTTTCACCTCGACGCGATGCCCGGCAAGCAGATGGCGATCGACGCCGATCTCAACGCCGGCCTGATCGACGAGAAGGCGGCGCGCGAGCGCCGCAAGGCGCTGGAGGACGAAAGCGGCTTCTTCGGCGCGATGGACGGCGCCTCGAAATTCGTGCGCGGCGACGCCATCGCGGGCCTGCTCGTCGTCTTCATCAACATCATCGGCGGCATCATCATCGGCGTCGCGCAGCAGAGCCTGTCGTTCGGCGAGGCCGCGCGCACCTACACGGTGCTGACCGTCGGCGACGGCCTCGTCACGCAGGTGCCGGCGCTGATCGTCTCGACCGCCGCGGGCCTGCTGGTGTCGAAGGCCGGCGTCTCCGGCGCCGCCGACAAGGCGCTGATGAAGCAATTCTCCGGCTATCCGCAGGCGCTCGGCATGGCGTCCGCCGTGATGTTCGTGCTGGCGCTGCTGCCCGGCATTCCCATGCTCCCGTTCCTCGCGCTGTCGGGCGGCGCGGCGGGCACTCGCCTGGCAGGCGCACAAGCAAAAGCGGCAGAAGGCGGTTGCCGATGCGCGCGCCGCGGCGGCGCCTGCAGTGCACCGGGCGCGCCGCGCGGCGGAAGAGCCGATCGCCTCCGCGCTGAAGATCGACGATCTCAAGATCGAGCTCGGCTACGCGCTGCTGCCGCTGGTCAACGGCCCCGACGGCCAGGACCGCCTCACCGACCAGATCAAGGCGCTGCGCCGCCAGCTTGCGATCGAGATGGGCTTCGTGATGCCGGCGGTGCGCATCCTCGACAACGTCCAGCTCGAGGCCAACACCTATGTCATCAAGATCAAGGAGGTCGACGCCGGCTCGGGCAAGATCTGGCCGAACCAGTTCATGGTGATGGACCCCGCCGGCAACCAGGTCGGCGTGCCCGGCATTCACACGACAGAGCCGACCTTCGGCCTGCCCGCGACCTGGGTCGACGCCTCGCTGAAGGAAGAGGCCTCGCTGAAGGGCTACACCGTGGTCGATGCCGCGACCGTGCTGTCGACCCACCTGACCGAACTGCTCAAGAACAACATGAGCGACCTGCTCTCCTATGGCGAGGTGCAGAAGCTGCTGAAGGAGCTGCCGAAGGAACAGAGCGAGCTGGTCAAGGACATCGTGCCGACCCAGGTCACGATCTCGGGCATCCAGCGCGTGCTGCAGCTGCTGCTCGCCGAGCGTATTTCAATCCGCGATCTCTCCACCATCCTCGAAGGCATCGCCGACGCGCTCGCCTTCTCCCGCAATCCCGCCACCATGGTCGAGCACGTCCGCGCCCGGCTGGCGCGGCAGATCTGCGCGCAAAACACCTCGCACAGCGGCTACCTGCCGCTGATCGCGCTGTCGGCGAAATGGGAGCAGGCCTTCGCGGAGTCGCTGGTCGGCAGCGGCGAGGAGCGCAGCCTCGCGATGCAGCCGTCAAAGCTGTCGGAGTTCATGGCGGCGGTGCGCGACGCCTTCGAGCGCGCCGCGCGCGAGGGCGAGGCGCCGGTGCTGGTGACCTCGGCCGGCATCCGGCCCTTCGTGCGCTCGCTGGTGGAGCGGTTCCGCTCGCAAACGACGGTATTGTCGCAGGCGGAAATCCATCCGCGCGCCCGGCTGAAGACGGTCGGCAGCGTGTAGAGCGCATCATCCGGAAGTGGGCACCGGTTTTCCGAACAGATGATGCGCCAAGGAAGGTCGGTTCCGGCTGTGCTTTTCCGCCACAGGCAACCGATTTCTTAATTTCCATTCATCCAGGCGGCTTGTTGCGCCGCGGCGAGCCGGTATGGCGTAACCAACTGTACGACCAACGGTATTCGGCGCATCCGCGCGTCCGCCAATCGCGGGCTTTCAAGTCTTATCACCGCCTTGTGATCGCCCCTTACGGACCAAACCCCGGATATCCACGTTTGCAAAGCGAGACGTTGAACCCGTCGCCGGACGCGACAGACAAATACCGGCAGAGTTCACGGAAGGCGGCAGGAGACTTCGATGAACCACTCGATCTACAGCGCAGATCGCTCGACCCATCTCAAGATCGTGGTCGTGGCGCTCGTTGCGGGCATCGTGGTGGCCGGCCTCGGCATCTCCGCGCGCGCAACGTCGGACGACGGCTACGCGCAGACCGCGCATGTGATCAAGGCCGGCAAGCCGGTGACCGTCACCAGCAGCAACGGAGCGCTGGTGCGCTAACAGAGGAATTTAAGGAATTCACGCGGCTCTTTACCAGCCCCCCAAAGTCGCCACGTGGATAGTAGAAGACCCCAACTACCCCAAGTTGACTATGGAAAACGCCCGCTCCCCACGGGCGTTTTCTTTTTGTGGAGTGTTTGATCGGACGGTAGAACGTAGGGCGGATTAGTCTAGCCGAAGGCGTAATCCGCCGTTGCATCATCCTAGGCATTTATCCTGTGAAGCAAACCACCACCAAGACGAAGGGCTACACCGCAAAAGACATGCGCGTGGTGAGCGACAATCCGGAATGGACCGAGGTCGACTTTGCGAGAGCCAAACCGTTCAGGAAAGTTTTCCGTGGCCTGCGCAAGAGCCGCGGCCCAAAGGCTCCGACCAAGAAACAATAGAAGGATGGCGGATTACGCCTTCGGCTAATCCGCCCTACGAAGTCTTCGCTGTCGCCGACCGGGACGCCTACTTCGCCGGCACGGTCTCGATCAGCTTGCCGGCGAACACCGGCGTCGAGTGCGGCGCGCCGTCGGGCGAGCCGCCGGCCTGCTCCACGGTGACCGCGTAGACGCCGCCATTGATCACGTCGGAATCGAAGCTCGTCAGCACCGTGCGCGCGGTGAAGTCGTTGGCCCCGATCACGCCGAGCGAGCGCGGGCGGCCACCGAGCTTGTCGGAGATCAGCCAGAGTTCGTAGCTCTTGCCGACCTCGACCGGCGGCGCGCCGACCTTGCGCACGGTGAAATTCCTGGTGGCGCCGTCGACGGTGAGGATGAAGGCGGGGCCGCCCGCCGAGCCCTGCAGCAGCGCGACATATTGCGCGGAAGGTGCAGCCGGCGGCGCCGGCGTCTTGACCTCGACCACTTGCGTGCGCGGCTTCGGGCGCAAGCCTGCCGGCAGCATGTCCGGCGAGAACAGCTGCACGCCGATGACGGCAACCAGCGCGGCTGCGAGCGCGGTCATGACCGAGGCGACGCCGCGCGCAGCGCCGCGCCTGCGACGACAGGCGGATCACGTTGGAATTGTCGGCGACTGGCGCGATCGGCCCGCTCGGGGCGATCGGGTCGAATGTCGGCGCCGGCGCGATCGGCTCAAAGGCCTGGGTTTGCGAAGGCGGCGGGGGCGCCTCCGGCAACACCAGCGGCGCCTGCTGCGAGGAATGACCGACCGCGGCGCGCACGCGCTCCCACAGCTCCGGCCGCGGTTCGACCGAGCCGACCATCTGGTTCAGCACGCCGAGACGGAATTCCCAGGACTGCACCATCGCGGTGAACTCCGGGTCCGCCGCCATCATGGTCTCGACCTGCGCGCGCTCGTCGGCATCGAGCGTGCCGAGCGCATATTCCGCCGCGATCGCGATTTGGTCTTCGCTGTATTCCATCGCTCTCAAATCCGGTCCTTACAGACCAAGGCACTCCCTGATATCCATCATGCTCCGCCGCAGCCACGTCTTCACCGTATTCACCGGCGCCTCGAACTTCGCCGCCAACTGCTCCCTGCTCCAGCCGTTGTAGTAAGCGAGCAGCACGAGCTTCTGGCGGTCCGGCTCGAGCCGTCCCACGCACTCCAGCAAGCGCTTCAATTCCTCCGTCATTTCCCGGCGAGCCAGCGGATCCGGGCTGTCGGCCGCGACTTCCATCGCTGCCGGCTCCTCCTCGATCGAGGACTTCGGTCCGCTTGCGCACGAGATCGATGGCGCGGTTGCGGGCGATCGACGCCATCCACGTGATCGGCGACGACAGGCCGGGATTGAACTGGCCGGCGCTGTTCCAGATCTTGACGTAAGTTTCCTGAATAACCTCCTCGGCGAGATCCTGTCTGCGCAAGATACGCAGCACGACGCCGTAGAGTTTCGCGCGCGTGGCGGCATAGAGGCGCTCGAAAGCGGCCTCATCGCCCTTCGCAACCGCGGCAATCAGCCAGACCAGCTCAGCCGGCGTCAGCATTCACCTTCCCCAAAATCGCGATCCCCCATCGCTCTTTCCGAGCATGACCTTCGCGATCATGCTCCTGCCGGGAGTAGTCCAGGACCTTTCGTAGCATATTTTGCAGCCCCTCGGTCCACCCCCTCAGCCGTCAAAAGTCGCATGCCACGGCACTTTAGGGCGGAAACCGCCCCCGACGACCAAAAGCCCGGACCCTTGCGGGCCCGGGCTTCCGACGGTGCTGAGATGGGTTGAAAGGCTTCAGGCGACGCCGAGGCGGGCGCGCATCAGACCGATGCTGTCGAGGTCGGCCTGCTCGCGGGCGCTCTCTTCGGCGCGCTCGCGGGCCTGGTCGCGCTCGTCGAGCAGTTCGACCTTCTTGAGCTCCTCATAGGCCTCGGCCAGCAGGCTCTTGGCGTCCTCGAGCTGGATGCGCAGCTCGTCGGCCGAGCGCGTCAGGTTTTCCCGGCGCTGGATCGCGGCCTTGGCATAGGTCGGATAGGCGAAATGCGAGGGATCGTTGATCCCGGCGCGCTCCTGCTCGGCGAGGATCTCGCGCTCGAGATCGACCGACATGCGCTGGAAGTCGGCGATCATGCCCTCGATCTGGGCGACCCTTCGGCGCTTCTCATCGACCTGAAACTTCTTCAGGCGGATTAGCGTTTCGCGTGACTTCATCGACTCATACTCCCCAGAAGTCCCTGCAGACGCGGGACAAGGCCGGCTCCCCGCGGGGTCCCGCCGGCGGCACTAAATCGTTCGGGGATCATGGCCTGACAAAGTTAGCGTTCCGTTTCCAAACCCTTGAGGATTCGTGCAAGTCGCTCGTAACCCTCGCCAAGTTGGGTGACCTCGTCCTTTTCCTGGCGCAGGAAGGCCTCCAGCGGCTCATGCAGCTTGATGGCGGCGTCGACCTCCTCGCTGGAACCCGGCCGGTAGGCGCCGAGCCGGATCAACTCCTCCATGTCGGCATAGGTCGCCATCACCCGCCTGGCCTCGGTGATGACGGGCAGATAGGCCGGGTCGGCCGATTTCGGCATGGTGCGGGAGACCGACTTGAGGACGTTGATCGCGGGATAGCGGCCGCGCTCGGCGATCGCGCGCTCCATCACCACATGGCCGTCGAGGATGCCGCGCACGGCGTCCGCGATCGGCTCATTATGGTCGTCGCCGTCGACCAGCACCGTGAAGATGCCGGTGATGGTGCCGTTGTTGATGCCGGGGCCGGCGCGCTCCAGCAGCTTCGGCAGTTCGGTGAACACGGTCGGCGTGTAGCCCTTGGCGGTCGGCGGCTCGCCCGCGGACAGGCCGATCTCGCGCTGCGCCATGGCAAAGCGCGTCACCGAGTCCATCAGGCACAGCACGTCCTTGCCCTCGTCGCGGAAATATTCGGCGATCGCGAGCGTCAGATACGCGGCCTGCCGCCGCATCAGGGCCGGCTCGTCCGATGTCGCGACCACCACGACCGAACGCGCGAGACCTTCCTCGCCGAGATCGTCCTGCAGAAATTCCTGCACCTCGCGGCCGCGCTCGCCGACCAGGCCGATCACCGAGATCGCCGCGTCGACATTGCGCGCCAGCATCGACAGCAGCACCGACTTGCCGACGCCGGAGCCGGAGAAGATGCCGAGCCGCTGGCCGCGGCAGCAGGTGAGGAAGGTGTTGAGCGCGCGCACGCCGAGATCGAGCGGATCGCCGACGCGCTTGCGCGCATGCGCCGGCGGCGGCGTGTTGCGGAACGGCATCGGCGAGGCGCCCTGCTCCAGCGGCCCCTTGCCGTCGATCGGTTCCCCCATCGCGTTGAGCACGCGCCCGAGCCAGGCCTGCGACGGGCGCACCTGGTTCGATGCATTGGCGATCACCGCGCGGCAGCCGCGCCGCACGCCTTCGAGGCCGGCGAACGGCATCACCACCGCATTGCTGCCGGAGAAGCCGATCACCTCGCAGGGGATCGGACGCGCGGCCCACCGGTCTCGATCACGATGCGCGCGCCGACCGACATCGCATGGATGGGACCCGCGACCTCGACCATCAGGCCGCGCACGCCGACGACGCGGCCATAGATGTTGACCCCGTCGATATCGCCGATTTGTTCGGCCAGCGCCTTCACGTCGAATCCTTCATTGCGAAAACCTTAAGTTTTCACGCATTTCCGCCGTCCGCTTAACTTCGTGTTTACCCGCATCGTTAATCATTGCGTCACTGTCTTTGATGGCTGGGCGCCTTGCTGTTCGGTAGAGAACCGTGAGTCGCGAGAGTCGGTTAGTTCAGACTCTTAATGTGGAACTTGAGCGGATACGGGTACGAAAAGCTGCTTTGACGCAATATCTTAGGGCGATTCGACAAAAATTGCACCGAGAGACCTTGCGGAACAGAATCAGATTTTGTTAACGATATCTCGTCAGGGTCCGAATCAGTTGTCAAAGGCGTTTGTTGTGTGCCGCAGGTGCGGCCGACCTGACGCCCGGAACGGCGACGATGGGGAACTGGCATGCGCGTTTTGCTGATTGAAGATGACAGCGCCGTCGCGCAGTCGATCGAATTGATGCTCAAATCCGAGAGCTTCAACGTCTACACGACCGACCTGGGCGAAGAAGGCGTCGATCTCGGCAAGCTCTACGACTACGACATCATCCTTCTCGACCTGAACCTGCCCGACATGTCCGGCTACGACGTGCTGAAGCAGCTCCGGGTCTCCAAGATCAAGACACCGATCCTGATCCTCTCCGGCCTTGCCGGCATCGAGGACAAGGTCAAGGGTCTCGGCGTCGGCGCCGACGACTACATGACCAAACCCTTCCACAAGGACGAACTGGTCGCCCGCATCCACGCGATCGTGCGCCGCTCCAAGGGCCACGCCCAGTCGGTGATCCAGACCGGCGATCTCGTGGTCAATCTCGACACCAAGACGGTCGAGGTCGGCGGTCAGCGCGTGCACCTGACCGGCAAGGAATATCAGATGCTGGAGCTGCTCTCGCTCCGCAAGGGCACCACGCTCACCAAGGAGATGTTCCTCAACCATCTCTATGGCGGCATGGACGAGCCGGAGCTGAAGATCATCGACGTCTTCATCTGCAAGCTGCGCAAGAAGCTCGCCAACGCCTCCGAAGGCCGCAACTTCATCGAGACCGTCTGGGGCCGCGGCTATGTGCTGCGCGAGCCGCACGACATCGAAGAGCGCATCCCCGCCTGAACCGGGTTTACCCGCGAGCCGTACGCTCGCTCCTCCCAGACTGGACCCCGCCGCAAATGGCGGGGTTTTTGTTTGTGGTGAACCGCTCTTCGCGGTGGACCGACCAAAGGATCGTGCCAAGCTCGTGCGAGCTTTGAGTTGGGGACGCGAACCATGATCCTGCAATCGCTCGCCGGGCTGCCGGCCTTCCTGGTCTATTTCTGCACCGCGATCATCGCGGTGGTGGCGTATCTGCTCGTCTACACCCGGATCACGCCGCACAACGAGTTTCAGCTGATCCGCGACAACGATCCGGCGGCGGCGATAGCGCTGGGCCTGAGCCTGCTCGGCTTCGTGCTCCCCGTCGTCAGCGCGATCGCGCATTCAGCCAATGTGGTGGACTGCCTGGTCTGGAGCCTGATCGCGCTGATCGTCCAGATCGTGGTCTATTTTCTCGTGAAGATTCCGGTGCCGGACCTGTCGCAGCGGATCGCCGAGGGCCAGCTTGCGCCGGCGATCTGGCTCGGGCTCGCCTCGCTCGCAGCCGGCGCGCTGAACGCCGCCTGCATGATCATCTGATGACGACCGGGAATCGCCTCACTCGCCGAATTCGGCAAGCGCGCGCCCGCGCCACTTCCGCCCGCGCCCGGGCCGAAGCGCAGCAATCACGTGGCGCTACTTGTGATGGGCTCGCTTGCGGTCGGCGGCGGCGCCTATGCGCTGATGCCAGGCGCGAGTTGCCAGCCGACGCCGCCGGGCGCGACCGCGCCGGGCATGCCGCAGGCCAATGCAGGCTGCACATCGCGCGGCGGCTCGGGCGGCGGGAGTGGCGGATACAGCCGCTCCTCGCGCTTTGGCTTCTTCGGCAGTTCCGGATCGTCGCCGTCTGCATCGGAAACATCCGGCGGCGTCACCCGCGGCGGCTTCGGCTCGTTCGCGCGCGCGTTCGGCTTCAGCGGCGGATGACTTTTTGTTTTGACGCGTTTTCTTCACGCGAACCGGTGCCCACTTCGCTTGAAAACGCTATGGACAAGCAAGTTGCCGTGAGATGATAGCGTTTGGCTTGCGCGCCGCGGGGGCCTGAGCAAGAATCGCGCATCCTTGGGAGGGGACACTCATGAAACGCTCACGCCGGGTCGTGCTGACGATGATGGGAACGGCGGCGGTCGGCGCCGTTTCGATGGGATTTGCGCCGCGGCGCGGCTGCGGTCCCGGCGAGACCGCGGTGCCCGGCGGCGACGGCCGCCTCTATTGCCGCGGCGCGACCTGGTACGGCGGCTTCGGCGGCACGCTGCATCATGTCCACGGGCATGGCCATGGCGGCGGCGGCCATGGACATGCATGGCGGCGGCGGATAACTTCCACCATGCAGCGCATCGTCTGCCCCGAGCGCGACGACTGGCGCGAGAGCGCGGAGGCTTGCGGCTTCGACTTCCACACCATCGACGACGAGCGTTACTGGGACGAGCGCGGCTACTACGCCTTCACGCTGGATGAGATCGAGCGCCGCATCGAGGCGCCGACCGGCGAGATCGACGAGATGTGCCTCGCGCTGGTCGCAAAGGCGATCAGCGACGAGGAATATCTGAAGCGGCTGAAAATCCCGGAAACCTTCTGGCCGCTGATCGCGGACAGCTGGGAGCGCGACGAAGGCAGCCTCTATGGCCGGCTCGATCTGTCCTTCGACGGCGCAGGGCCGGCGAAACTGCTCGAATACAACGCCGACACGCCGACCTCGATCTTCGAGGCCGCGGTGTTCCAATGGGGCTGGCTGGAGCAGTCGATCGAGCGCCGCATCATTCCGAAGGACGCCGACCAGTTCAATTCGATCCACGAACGCTTGATCGAAGGCTGGAAGAAGCTTGGAGCGGGCCGGCATTTGCATCTGACCGGCACCACCAGCAACAGCGAAGACCTCGGCACGCTCGCCTATCTCGAGGACACCGCAACGCAAGCGGGACTATCGACGACGCTGATCGACATCGAGGAGATCGGCTGGCGCGATGGCGAGCGGCTTCGTCGATCTCGACAATCGCGACATCGCGTTCGCCTTCAAGCTTTATCCCTGGGAGTGGATGTTCCGCGACGCCTTCGGCGCCAGGCTTGCCGAGGCGCCGACGCGCTGGATCGAGCCGCCGTGGAAAGCCGTGCTGTCCAACAAGGGCATCCTGCCGCTGTTATGGGAGATGTTTCCCGGCCATCCCAATCTGCTGCCCGCTTTTTTCGAGGACGACCCGCGCTGTGCCGAACTCGGCGCATCCTATGTGCGCAAACCGCTTTATTCGCGCGAGGGCGCCAATGTCGCGCTGATCAGCCAGGGCGTGCCGCTGGCGGAGCAGCAAGGGCCGTATGGGGCTGAGGGATTCATCCGGCAGGCGTTCGCGCCGTTGCGCAATTTTTCCGGGCAATACCCGGTGCTCGGAAGCTGGCTGGTCGATCACACGCCATGCGGGCTGTCGATCCGCGAGGATGAAGGCCCCATCACCGGCAACAATTCGCGCTTCCTGCCGCACGCGATCATCTGAGATCGCGCTAGCGCGCGGCGACGACCTTCAAGCCTTGCAGCATGGCGCCGCCACCGGGGCGCGCGCCGCGCGACGGGTTCGGCTGATACAGCCCGCGCTTGTCCGCATAGGGCCGGAACGCATCGGTGATGCCGACCACGGATTCGGCCGCGCCGAGCATCAGCATGCCGTCGGGCTCGACGATCCTGCTCATGCGCTCGAAGATGTTGACCTTGGTCTCCTGGTCGAAATAGATCAGGACGTTGCGGCAGAAGATCACGTCGAACTTGCCGAGATGGGAGAAATCCCCGAGCAAGTTGAGCGGGCGATGCTGCACCATGCCGCGAATGTCGGCATTGATCTGCCAGAGCTCGCCGGTCTGGGTGAAATACTTCACCAGCAGCTGAATCGGCAGGCCGCGCTGCACCTCGAACTGGCTGTAGATGCCGGCTTTCGACTTCTCCAGCACCTCCTGCGACAGGTCGGTGGCGACGATCTCGAAACGCCAGCCGGCCAGCTGCGCCGCCTTTTCCTTCAGGCACATCGCGATCGAATACGGCTCCTGGCCGGTCGAGGACGCCGCCGACCAGATCCGGACCAGTTTGCGGTTCGCGCGCGTCTGCATCAGCGCCGGCAGAATGGTATCTCGCAGATGATCGAAGGGAATCTTGTCGCGGAAGAAGAACGTCTCGTTGGTGGTCATTGCTTCCACCACGTCCGAGGCGAGCGCCTCGGCGCCGCTCTTCATCTTCGCGACGAGCTCGGGGATGCCGGCAAGCCCGGCCTTGCGGGCCAGCGGCACCAGCCGGCTTTCCACCAGATATTGCTTGTCGGCGGAGAGATCGAGACCCGAACGATCCTTCAGGATCTTGCGCAGGTACTCATAGTCCAGGGGGGTCACGAACGATCTCCTGCGAACACGCGAACGACTTTCTGTCCAATCTGGTTGAGCGGCAGGATGGCGGCGCAGATGCCGGCATTGGCCGCCGCGCCCGGCATGCCCCAGACGACGCTGGACGCCTCATCCTGGGCGATCACGCTGCCGCCGGCGGCGACGATCTCCTTGCCGCCGCGCATGCCGTCGGAGCCCATGCCGGTCAGGATCACGGCGAGCACGCCGGCCTGCCACACGTCGATCGCGGAAGTGAACAGCGGATCGACCGCGGGCTTGCAGAAATTCACGGCCGGACCGTCATCGAGCGCGATCACGGCATCGAGGCCGTGGCGCGCGACGCGCATATGGCGTCCGCCGGGCGCGAGATAGATCGTGCCCGGCCTTGACCGGCTCGCCGTCGATCCCCTCATGCGCCGGACGGCGGCTCGAGCGCGCCAGATGCTCGGCAAGGATCGTGGTGAAGGTCGGCGGCATATGCTGCGTGATCAGCACCGGGCAGCGGTCGATCACGGGCCCGAGCTCTGTCACGAGCGACATCAGGGCCTGCGGCCCGCCGGTGGACGAGCCGATGACGAGCACGCGCGGCGCCTGCAAGCCGAAGGCGCGCTTCATCAGCGCCGGCTGCGCCGCGGCCGGGCGCGCCGCCGGCGCATGCCTGTCGGCAGGCAGCGCGGGCGCGAGCGAGGGGCTGGCAATCGCAGGCCGGGCGCGGCGGACCTTGGCGCCGAAGGCGCGGATTTTCTGGATCAGGTCGTGATGGAAGGTCTCGGCGGCGGACGCCTCGCGCGTGCTCTCGGGCTTCGGAATGTAGTCGGAGGCGCCGAGCGACAGCGCCTTGAAGCTGATCTCCGCGTTTCGCAAGGTCAGCGTGGACGCCATGATGACGATGAGGTCGCGCTTCTTGGCGAGCAGCTGCGGCAACGCAGAGATGCCGTCGAGCTCCGGCATTTCGATGTCGAGCACGGCGACGTCGGGCTTGATGCGGTCGAGTTGATTGACGGCGTCAAGCCCGGTGCGCAGCGAGGCCACGACTTCCATGTCTGCTTCCGCGTTCACCCAGCGCGAGATCAGCCCACGGATCACAACGGAATCGTCGACCACCATGACCCGGAGCTTTGCCTCCCGGGCGGACATGGCCGAAGAACTCGCCAACGCAACACTCATACATCACCAGCTGCCGCCGAGCGGCATGACGCAGAACACAACAACCCAGATGGCTGACAGACCGCCGCAACCGCGACGGCTCAGATCAGGCCGACTTCCTGGAACTTGGCCGTGACGATGTCCTTGTCGAACGGCTTCATGATGTATTCGTTGGCGCCGGCGTGCAGTGCGCGGGCGATGTGCGCGACGTCGTTCTCGGTGGTGCAGAACACCACTTTCGGCACGTCGCCGCCGGGCATGCGGCGCAGATTGCCGAGGAACTCGTAGCCGTCCATGACAGGCATGTTCCAGTCGAGCAGGATCGCATCGGGCAGGCCGCGCTTGCAGGCGTCGAGCGCCTTCTCGCCGTCCTCGGCCTCGATGATCTGGAAATCCAGCCCTTCCAGGATACGGCGTGCGACTTTGCGGATGACGCTGGAGTCATCGACGACAAGACATGTTCTCATTTTAGCACCTCAACAACAGTTCCCGTCCCGGGAGATTCTCGTTTCGACTCTTCTTGACGCGGCCGCCCGTCTACGCCGCCTTCAGTTCGGGCGCGATTTCAAGCACGCGATCGACGTCGAGCACGACCATGAGCTGGCCGTCGAGGCGATGGACGCCCCCGGCGAGCTTGGCCATGCGCGGATCGAGATTGACCGGATTTTCCTCGCGGCTGTCTTCCGCCAGCCGCAGCACCTCGCCGATCTGGTCGATCAGCAGGCCATAGGACTCGCCGCGCAGGTCGACGCCGACCGCCATCGGCGGCTTGCCGTCCTCTTCCTTCGGCAGGCCGAGACGCGCGCGCATGTCGACCACGGTGACGATGCGGCCGCGCAAATTGAGCACGCCGGCGATCTCACGGGAGGACAGCGGCACGCGGGTCAACCGTTCCGGCATGAACACATCCTGCACGCGGGAAATCGGCAGGCCGAACAATTGCCCGCCGATCACGGCGGTGACGTATTCGGCCACCATGCCTTCGCTGCTCTGGGTCTTGCTGGTCATCAAACTCTCTCTACCGTTTTGCGCATGATCTTTTCGGAAAACCGCTGCACACTTTTCCGGATCATGCGCTAGGCCGCCCGCGCCATCTCGGCGGTCTGCTCCTTGAGCGCCGCGATCAGGCCGGGACGATCGAACTTGGCGACATAATCGTGAAAGCCGGCCTGACGACCGCGCTCGATCGCCGCCGGCGACACCAGAGCGGACAGGCCGATGATCGGCATCCCCTTCAGATGCGCATCGGAGCGGATGCTCTCGGCGAACTCGAAGCCGTCCATGTCGGGCATTTCGATGTCGGTCAGCACCACGTCGAAGGCCTGGCCCGAACGCAGCACGGCAAGGCCTTCCTGCGCGTTGGGCGCGACCCGCACGCGGTAACCGGCCGCCTTCAGCACCGGCGCCAGCATGTTGCGGAAGAAGGCGGAGTCGTCGACCAGCAGCACCGACTGCGCGGCGGCCGAGGGCCGCATCTCCCTGCGGCTGAACCAGTCGGCGAACGCCATCGGCAGGAAGTGGCCGACGTCGATCACCTCGGTGGCGTGGCCCTTGATCACGGCGGAGCCGAGAATGCCGTCCTGCGCGCCCGCGACCTCGATATTGAGGCGCTCCTCGACGATGTCGACGATCTCGTCGACCACGAGACCCATCGAGCGGCCGTCGTCGGCGAACACCAGGATCGGCTGGGAGCCGGAGGCGCGGATCTCGACGCTGTTCATCTGCACCAGCGGCATCAGCTGCTCGCGGTACTGCACCATGTGACGGCCGTTGGAGAGCTCGATCTTCTCGACCGCGATCTCTTCCAGCCGGGTGACGAGGCCGAGCGGCACCGCCTTGGGCTGGCTGGTGCCGGCGCGGAACACCAGCAGCGAGGTCAGCTGTTCGCCGGAGCTGACTTGATGCGCGGTGTCTTCCGCCATCGCATGCGCGTCCGAGCCGGAGGCGCCGAGCGCCTTCGCGATGCCGTTCGGATCGATGATCATGATGACAGCGCCGTCACCGAGAATGGTATTGCCGGAGAACATGTCGATATGGCGCAGCTTGGTCGACATCGGCTTGACGACGATTTCCTCGGTGTGGAACACGCCGTCGACCACGATGCCGAAGGTCTGGCTGCCGACTTGCGTCACCACGATGAAGCCGTTCTCGGGATCGGAGGTCGAGCCGTCGTCGATCTTGAGCAGCTTCTTCAGGTGGATCAGCGGCAGCAGCTTGTTGCGCAGGCGCAGCACCGCGGTGTCCTTGATGCGCTCGATACGATGCTCGGAATTGGCGCGCGCACGCACCAGCTCGACCACCGAGAGCTGCGGAATGGCGAAGCGGTCGCCGGCGGCCTCGACGATCAGCGCCGAGACGATGGCGAGCGTCAACGGGATCTTGATGGTGACCGAGGAGCCCTCGCCGGCCACCGACTTGATGTCGATGGCGCCGCCGATCTGGTCGATATTGGTGCGCACCACGTCCATGCCGACGCCGCGGCCGGACACGCTGGTGACCTGTGCGGCGGTGGAGAAGCCCGGCGCGAAGATGAACTTGTGGATCTGGGCTTCCGACATCTTCTCCAGGTCGGCCTCGCTGACGAGACCGTTGGAGAGCGCCTTGGCCTTGATCCGCTCGGTGTTGAGGCCGCGGCCGTTGTCGGCGATGCAGATGATGATGTGGCCGCCCTCATGATAGGCGGACAGGCGGATGGTGCCCTGCTCGCCCTTGCCGGCGGCAGCGCGCTCGGCCGGAGTCTCGAGGCCATGATCGGCGGAGTTGCGCACCATGTGGGTGAGCGGGTCCTTGATCAGGTCGAGCACCTGGCGGTCGAGCTCGGTGTCGGCGCCATGCATCTCCAGTTCGATCTGCTTGCCGAGTTCGCCCGAGAGATCGCGCACGATGCGCGGCAGCTTCTGCCAGGCATTGCCGATCGGCTGCATGCGCGTCTTCATGACGCCTTCCTGCAGCTCGGCGGTGACGTTGGACAGGCGCTGCAGCGGCACCTTGAATTCGGTGTCCTCGTTGCGGCGGCTGATCTCGAGCAGCTGGTTGCGCGTCAGCACCAGCTCAGAGACCATGGTCATCAGGTGCTCGAGCGTGTCGACATTGACGCGGATCGACTGGTTGGCGACCTTGTCGGCCTCCTGCGTTTCCTCGGCAGCCTTGCTGACCGGCGCCTTCGCAGGCTTCGCCTTGGCCTCTTTCACGTCCGGCTTCTCGGCGACGGGCGCGGCGCAGGCGCCGGCGCGACCTCGATCGCCGTCTCGCGGAAAGCACGCTCCAGTTCGTCCAGCGATACTTCGCCCGGGCGCAGCGGCCGCTCCAGCGTCTGCGCGATGAGACTGCCTTGCGTGACCTTGGGCTCCTCGACCTTCGCCACGGGCGCAGGCGCGGCGGCTTCCGGCGCGCGGCGGCTGCCGGCATCGACTGCGTCGAGCCTGACATCGCGGCCATGCCACGTTCGACCATCGCGTGCAGTTGATCGATCAGGTCGCGATCATTGCCTTCCGGCTCGGCCTCGGTCGCCTCGAGCCCGCCAAGGATCTCCTTGATGCGGTCGATCGAGGACAGGATCAGCGTCACCGCATCGGCCGTCACCGGCATGCCGTCGCGGAATTTGCCCATCAGCGTTTCGCCGGCATGGGCGAGAGCTTCCAGCCGCGGCAGGCCGAGGAAGCCGCAGGTGCCCTTGATGGTGTGAACGAGGCGAAAGATGTTGTCGAGAATCTTGGCGTTGTTCGGCTCCTGCTCGAACCGCACGAGCTGATTGTCGACGGTGTCGAGGCTTTCGCTCGTCTCCGTCAGAAACTCCCGCAACAGATCGTCCATAAAACCGGCCTTCAGCACTGGGCGCGCGAGAACGCGCCTCTCGAAGTCCGGCCAGCTTCCCTGCAAAGCGTTTAAGTTTAGTTGCGGAAACGGAAATGAACGGTCTGAACAAGGAGATAACGCGCCCCGTGGAATTACGCTGCGAGCCGTCTCAACCTTTTGTTAAGCCTGTTTCTTAAGCGCGCGTTTACGAAGCGGTGGCGACCACGGCCTCGCCTTCGGCGGCGAGCTTCACCTTCAGGCCACAGGCTTCCGCAAGCAGCCGCGTATAATAGGGCTGCACCGCATGCGCATCGGCGGCATGCGCGGAACCTGCGAGCATGTCGGCGATGTTCTGCGGCACCCGCGCATTCAGTCCCGTCGCAGTGACGCGGAAGCTCATGGTCTCGCCGTCGCCGATCGGATCGACCGTCAGCACGCCGCCGCGCGGAATGGTCTGCTGCGCGATCACCAGCATGTTGAGCAAGAGCTTGACCCGGTTCTTCGGCAACAGCAGGCGCGGCAGGTTCCAGGCGATGGTGGTCTTGGCGTCCTCAATGTGGCCGCGCGCCATGGTCTGGGCGTCACCGAGATCGATCTGGGCGCCGGCGGAACCGGCGGCGCCGAAGGCAAGCCGGCAGAACTGCAGCCGGGCGGAGGCGGTCTTCGCACTCTTGCGGATCAGATCGAGCGCAAAGTCGCGGTCTTCGGGCTTCGGATTGTCGTCGAGAACCTCGAGGCCGTTGACGATGGCGCCCACCGGGCTGATCAGATCGTGGCAGACCCGCGAGCACAGCAGCGCCGCGAGTTCGAGTTGATCGGGAGCGGACGAAGTGCCGGACATGAGCGATTTCCCAGGAATCCGCGGAGCGAGGCGAATCACATTTTGCGTTGCACGCTTGATACACTGGCGCTGGCCGGAGGGCCATTGCCGAGAATGATTTGCGAACAGCGGGAAAATAGGCCTTGCTGCTGCGGGAATTGGCGCGCCTGATGAGATGCGACAATGAATGAGACTGCTCCAAAGCCACGCATCATCGGTCGCGACGAAGCCGCCGCATTGATGGATCCGCTGACCGATCTCGTGGTGAAGGCGGGAGAAGCCATCCTTGGCGTCAACCGCCGCGCCATGAAGGTTCACGGCAAGGACGACGGTTCGCCGGTGACGGAGGCCGATCTCGCCGCCGACCGCATCATCGCGGACGGGCTCGCGCAGATCGCGCCCGGCGTGCCGTCGCTGTCGGAAGAGCGCGTGCAGGCCGCACAACCGCCGTTTCGCGGCAGCTTCTTCCTGGTCGATCCGCTCGACGGCACCAAGGAGTTCGTCGCGGGGCGCGCCGAGTACACCGTCAACGTTGCGCTGGTGACGGAGGGAACGCCGTTGCTCGGCATCATCGGCGCACCCGCCTTCGGCTGGCTGTGGCGCGGCGTGGTCGGCCGCGGCGCCGAACGGCTATCACTGTCGGAGACGGGCCTGGGCGCGCCCGAGCCGATCCACACCCGTCCCTTTCCCAAACGCGGCGAGCCCTGGATCGCGGCCGTCAGCCGCTCGCATGGCGATGCCAAAACCGAAGCCTTCATCGATGCGCGGCCCGGCGCGGTGCGGACGAAACTCGGCTCGGCGGTCAAGTTCGGCCGGCTCGCCGAAGGCGGCGCCGACATCTATCCGCGGCTCGGGCCGACCTCGGAATGGGACGTCGCGGCCGGTTGCGCGGTCGTCACTGCTGCCGGCGGCAAGGTGACGGATGCCGACGGGCGGCCATTACGATTTGGCGAACGGTCCGACAGCTTCATCATTCCGGCGTTCATTGCCTGGGGCGATCCGTCAGCGCGACGTTAGCGCCTACTGCGCCAGCCCCTGCTCCAGCTCGGCCAGCGCGCGACTGCCTGCTGCAGGTACCGTTCGGGATCGGCGGCAAAGGCGTCGCGGCTGGCTTCCAGCCCGAACAGATAGAGCCGCTCGCCTGATATCACCCAGAACCGGGGATTGCCGGCAAAGGTGACGCCACGGGCCACGTCGGTCGGGTCGTAGCCGCCGAATTGCGGGCCATAGATGTCCGGATGGGCGACAAAGGAGGCGCGGTTGCCCTCATTGCGGAAACGCCAGATCGCGCCGGCTTCCGCCGCCTCGTACTCGGGCAGCCCCAACACGGGATGACGGTCGACGAAATAGGCCACGGGATCGAAACCTTCGATCGCGAGCCCCGAGAAGCGGTTGACCACCACCCGTTCGGTGGTGGCGGCGCGGGCGGCAAAACCGGTCCAAACCGCGCAAATGCCGGCCAAAAAGGCCAATAAGACCATTTGGGGGGCCCGGCGGTAACTTTCTTGCCAAAGTGCCGTCAGCCATTGTGCCGTCTGCCGTTGTGCCGTCATAGTTGGTGCCGATAACATTCGAGTTGAGGGGACACTCGGCTGCAACCTACTGCCCTGCATGTTGGCGTCAGGTTAAAGGCGGCGGCCGGGAATTCGATATCAGGGGTAGTTTCATGAAACTCGTTTCGCGCCTTGCCGCGGTGACGGTCGCGGCACTCTTGTGCTGGTCGCTTCCCGCCTCGGCGCAGCAGGCGCCGCCCCCGCCGCAGAACCTGCCGCCGCCGCAGCGCCAACCGGGTCCGAACACTTACGGCCCGGACGAACTGGTCGAATGCCGGCCATCGCTTCTTCGGCAATGTCTCGCGCGGGCTCGCCTCGATCATCGAGCGCGCGGTCAGCCAGTGGGGCCTGCCGAACGGCTATGTGCTGGGCGAGGAAGGCTCCGGCGCCTTCGTCGCGGGGCTGCGCTACGGCGAAGGCACGCTCTACACCAAGAACGCCGGGGACTTGCGGGTCTACTGGCAGGGGCCGTCGGTCGGCTTCGACTGGGGCGGCGACGGCGCGCGCACCATGACGCTGGTCTACAACCTGCCGTCGACCAATGCGATCTACCAGCGCTTCGTCGGCATCGACGGCTCTGCCTATATTGTCGGCGGCTTCGGCATGACCGCGCTGACCGCCAACAACATCGTGCTGGTGCCGATCCGCTCCGGCATTGGACTTCGGCTGGGCGCCAATATCGGCTACCTGAAATACACCCCGCGCGCGACCTGGAACCCGTTCTGATCCGGGCGTCTTTCGCGGCAGGCTGTGCGGGATTCACGTTAACGCGGCAATGGGCTGGCCTTTTGCCCGCGCTCCGTGGCATTGTTCGTTAACGATTTCTGAATTGTGCGGAGTACCCAATGATCGAACCGATCATGTATCTGGCGATCGGTTTCCTGGTCTCGATGCTGTGCGGGCTGATGATCGTGCCGCTGGTGCATAACCGCGCCGTGCGGCTGACCACGCGCCGGCTCGAGGCCGCGACCCCGCTGTCGATGGCGGAAATCCAGGCCGACAAGGACCAGCTCCGCGCGGAATTCGCCATGTCGGCGCGCCGGCTCGAGATGAATGTCGAGCAGCTCAAGAACAAGACCACCAGCCAGCTGGCCGAGCTCGGCAAGAAGAGCCGATGCGATCAACCGCATGAAGGTCGAGCTTGGCGAGAAGAACGCCACCATCTTCGCGCTGGAAGCGCGCGAGAAGGCGGTGAAGGAGCAGCTGCGCGCCACCGAAGAGGAATTCGCGGCCAAGACCGAGGCGCTGCGCGGCGCCGAGCAGGCGCTGACCGACAAGCAGGGCGAGCTCGCCAAGATCAATGCCGAGCTGAGCGACCGCTCGATGATGGCCGACAGCCGCCAGGTCGAGCTGGTCGCCGTGCATGCCCAGATCGCGGAGTTGAAAAATCGCGTCGGCGACGCCGAGAAGGAATTTGCCGCCACGCAGGCGCGGCTGACGCAGGAGACGCGCGACTCCGAGAATGCGACGCGCGAGCTTGGCGATGCGCGCGCGCGGGTGGAGAATCTGAGCCAGCGCGTCACCGATCTCGACCGCCAGCTGATCGTGCAGGTCAAGGAAGCCGAGATGCTCGGCAACCGCGTCAACGATCTGGAGGCGCGGCTTGCGACGCAGGGCAAGCTGCTCGCCGAGCGCGAGTTCGAGAACAATCAGCTGCGCCAGGCCGGCGCGGCGGCCGAGCGCACCATGCAGCAATTGCGCGAGCAGATCGCCCAGGGCGACAGCGGCAAGCTCCCGGCGCTGGAGAAGCTGAAGACCGAGAAGGCCGCGCTCGAGGAGCAGCTTCGCGTCACCCGCGACGAGCGCTCCAAGCTGCAGCGCGACATCAACGCGATCCAGCAGCAGGCCGAAAGCAACTGGGCGACCGAGCGCATGGAGAATGCGCTGCTGCGCGAGCGCATCAACGACATCGCGGCCGAAGTCGCCAAGCTCGCGATGCAGCTCGAAGGGCCGAACTCGCCGATCGAGGCGCTGCTCGCCGGCGATTCCGCAACCGCAAAGCCGGTCAAGGTCGCCAATGGCGCCACCACGCCGGCCAATGATCTGGGCTCAGCCGGCGCGCCGTCATCGGGCGGCACGCTCGCCGAGCGCATCCGGGCGCTGCAGTCGCACGCCTCCCGCGCCCGCCAGCAGGGCGCGTAAATCAGGGCTTTTGAGGTTGACACCACTAGCCCGCGCTTCGTAAATCGCGGGCTTCGAGGCATGACCCGAAGTCGTGTTCGATTGGTATCCCGGACGCATAGCTCAGCGGGAGAGCGTTCCCTTCACACGGGAGAGGTCCAAGGTTCGATCCCTTGTGCGTCCACCATGCTTCGCCCTTCGGGCTACGCATGGCGCTGCCAGCCAATTCACAAGGCGAAGCATGTCCGGCGTAGCTTGAGCGCAGCGAAAGCGAAGACGGACGAGCGAAGGCTGCCACGCCGAAGCCTTCGGCGAAGGCGGGCTACGCATGGCGCTGCCACCCACCGTCTACTCGATCACGCGATCGGCCAACGACAGAACCTGGTCGGGGATTGTTACGCCGAGCGATCGCGCCATTCTCAGGTTGATGATGAACTCGAAAGTCGTCGGCTGTTCGACGGGCAAGTCCCTCGGATCGGCGCCCTTGATGATCTTGTCGGCGAATCCGACCGCCATCGTAAAAAACGACCGAACGTTCGGGCCGTAGCTCATCAGGCCATCGTAGAGCAGCGCGTAGCTGCTCACCTGGAAAATCGTGGGCAAGCCTGCTCGCAGCGCAATTGCAGGCAGCGCCGGCCGCGGCGGGTCGGCGAGAACGTAGACAGCCTGGCAGCCGGCCGCCTTCATTTCCGAGAAAGCACGCTCCAGGTCTTCCGGATTGGGGGCGACGAAGCGGCTGGCGGAAAGTCCTGCAGCCGTAGCGGCGCGCTCCGCCACTTCGGCGAAAGCCGGATGAGTCGGATTGTTGGAAATGAGAATGCCGATCTTCTTCGCGGAGGGAAAAACCTGACGGATGATGTCGAGTGTCTTCGTGGTCGCATCGCCGAACATGTTTGCGACGCCGGTGATGTTTCCGCCCGGATGCGTGAAGCTCTTGACGAATCCGGAGCCGACGGGATCGCTGGCAGGCGCCATGATGATAGGGATCGTCGATGTTGCCTTTTGTGCCGCGGCAATGGCCGGCGTCGCCTCTGCAATGATAATATCGGGTTTAAGATCAATCAGCTCCGCAACGAGCTTCGGCAAATCGCCATACCGTCCACCTGCGTCGCGGAGATCGATGACGAGGTTCTTGCCCTCCTCGTAGCCGAGGCTCTTGAATGAGCCGCGGATATCTTCCAGGACCTCGGTGCTCTTGCCGGAGGTCAACAACGCGACGCGCCAGATTTTCGACGACTGGGCATGAGCCAAACCGACGAGGCTCAACGAGCCAAAGATCGCTGCCCGGCGCGTGAATTGGTAATGCAAGTCTTCCCCCTCGCTGCAAAGTCATGCATAGCAGCGCAGCGAGTGGCGGGTCACCATCCCAATTGTCGTGCCGACGGCAATCGAGCCTCAGATCGCGAACATCCAGACCGCGATGATGGTGCCGAGCGTCGCCAGGCCCGAGATGGTCCAGCCGGCCGCGTAGGCGGCGTCGTCTTCAGGGGTCGCGTGCGGCATCTCGGTTCGCACCATCGCGCTGCTTCCAGTCCATGGCCTCATCTCCGGGAAGGCCTGCCTTGCCGTGACAACGCCGGCATCGTGCCGCCGGTTCCCGCATCCCGGCCGCCGCGCCGAAAGCGCCGATTGCATGGCAGCCAAACTCACGAACAACTGATCGCCGCGCTGGGCCGGAATCGACGGCGCTCCGTTATGGTGCGCGCGCCGGAACAAGAAGAACAATGGAGGTTTTCGCATGCGCAAACTGATCATCGCGGCCACGGCTCTCGCCTTTATCGCGTCCCCCGCCCTTGCCCAGACGCCGCCCCCGACAAGGGCGCCGCACCCGCCGCAGCGGCGCCGATACGGGCTCCGACACCATGAAGAAGGCGCCGAAGAAGGCCAAGAAAACGGCAAAGAAGAAGAGCGACGACGCCGCGATGCCCAAGCAGTAGGCGCATCCGCGATCACCATCAGGCCGCCGAGCGCGATGGCTCAAATGCCATCGCGCTTGATTTTTGCGCATGATCCTTACGGAAAACCGCTGCACACCCCGCATCAAGTGCGGGGCAGGCTTTTTCCGGGATCATGCGGGCTCGGGCGGCCTTTTCGTTGGGCTACGCGCTCAAGCCCGCTTCCTTCAGCGCGTGGCCGAACCAGACCGAGCCGTGAGGTTCGATCACGCCGCCGGCATAGACTTCCGCATGGGTGACGTGCTTGGCGCGCAAGCGTCACCATGACGCCGATGGAATAGGCGAACCACAGATGCGGATCGGTCAGCGCCTTCAGCTTGTGCTGGTCGTGCTCGATCGGCTGATGGTTCGAGGCCTTCCTGACCTCGATCGCCAGCAGATTGTTCGGGATGTCGCGCTGGTGCACGACGATATCGGGATAGACCGACTTGCCGTAATGGTCGTCGGTCGAGACGATCGAACCGTGCGGCAGCCGCATGGTGCGATCGCCGAGCCGGTCATAGTCGCAATCGACCTCCCAGCCGGAAAACTGCTTCTCGATGTAGACGGCAAGGCGATGGGTCAGCGCGCGCTCGCCGAGATCGCGCTCCATCAGGAAGCCTTCGCGCGCGAAAAACTCCTGGAGCGCGGCGACGACCTTGCCCAGTTCGTTCTGCATGTCGCCTCCCCTGTCGCCTGGCGCCCCCGCGCCCGCTAACTCGCTACTATGCCATCTGCACTTCGATCAGTCGCGGGCCTTGTGCGGCGACGTACTCCGCCAGCGCCTTGTTGAAATCGTCGACATTGGCGACCGCGCGCCCCTCCACGCCCATGCCCTTTGCGAGCGCGACGAAGTCGATGGTCGGCCGGTCGAGCTTGAGCATGTCCTGCGCGCGCTGGCCGGGTTCCCCGGCGCCGACGCCGTCGAACTCGCCGCGCAGGATCTGATAGATGCGATTGGCGAACACAATTGTGACGACGTTGAGATTTTCGCGCGCCTGCGTCCACAGGGACTGGATGGTGTACATCGCGCTGCCGTCGCCGACCATGCAGATCACCTTGCGGTCGGGACAGGCGACGGCCGCACCGGTCGCAACCGGCGTGGAGAAGCCGATCGAGCCGCCCATGTTCTGCAGCCAGTCATGCGGCGCGCTTGCGGCCGTCGGCGGGAAGAAGCCGCGGCCGGTGGTGATGGATTCGTCGACGACGATCGCATTCTCGGGGATCGCCAGCGCAAGCGCCTGCGCGATCGAGGCGTGGGTCAGCGCGCCGGTCGGCTTGGTGAGCTCGGCGAGCTTCTGCGGCTTGACGTCGGCGGGCTTGGCGCCGAGCGCGTCCGCGAGCGCTTCCAGCGCCGCGACCGAGTTCTCGCCCCACGACGTCATCTGGTGCACCTCGCAGCCTTCGGGCTTGAGCATGCTCGGCTTGTTCGGATAGGCGAAGAAGGCGACGGGGTCGCGGGCCTCGACCAGCACGATGTTCTTGAAGTTCTTCAGGATCGGCAGCGCGGATTCGATCACATAGGGAATGCGATCGATCGAGAAGCGGCCTCTCCCGCGCGCCATGCGCGGGTGATAGGTCTGGCCCATCACCTTGCAGCCGGTCTTGCCGGCGATCTGCTGCGCCAGCGCCAGACCCTTCTCGGTCAGCGCGCCGCCGGTGACGAGCAACAGATTGGTGTCGCCGCCGGAGTGCAGCACCTTGGCGGCCTTCTCGACCGCCTCCGCCGAAAAGCCCGGCTGCTGCTTCGGCGCGGGAACTTTGGCGATGCCGTCGGCCTCGTTCCAGGCGGTGTCGGCGGGCAGGATCAGGGTCGCGATCACAGGCGGCGAGTTGCTGGCGGCTTCGATCGCAGCCATGCCATCGGCGGAGACCGACTTGGCGTCCGGCGACGTCTTGCACCCAATCCGACATCGGCCGCGCCAGTCCCTCGATATCCGAGGTCAAGGGCGCGTTGAGGCCGATGTGATAGGTCGCGTGCTGGCCGACGACGTTGACGATGCCGGAGCGCGCCTTCTTGGCGTTGTGCAGATTGGCGAGGCCATTGGCGAGGCCGGGACCGAGATGCAGCAGCGTCGAGGCCGGCGTGCCCTTCATGCGGTAATAGCCGTCGGCGGCGCCCGTCACCACGCCCTCGAACAGGCCGAGCACGCAGCGCATGCCCTCGACCCGGTCGAGCGCGGCGACGAAATGCATTTCCGAGGTGCCGGGGTTGGTGAAACAGACGTTAACGCCGCCCGCGACCAGCGTCCGTACCAGGCTTTCCGCACCGTTCATCGTTCCAACCCCGTTGGTGTTTCTTTGGCTCGTGGGCAGATCAACCATTGTTCGGGTCCGCAGTCAAAGGGACGGCATGGCAAACCAGCCATCATTGTAAAGCAGAGCCGTTTTTTAACCGCAGTGACGGCTAAAGGTCGCGATCACACACGGTTTGCTTGCACAGGGACGGTCGATATGGCCAGTTTGACCGGAGACGGAATTTTCGGGGGAAAGAAAATGACCCGAGTATTGACATTGCTGGTGGCGTTTGTGGCTCTGGTGGGCGGCAGCGCCGCGTCGCGCGCCCAGGGCGTCGACATGCGCGAGTTGATGGGCGGCGGCGGTCCGTCGTTCTACCGCTATGGCAATCAAGGCGGCGGCTACCAGCAGGGCGGCACCGGTGGCGGCCGCTACTATCAGGGCGGCGGCTATTATGGCGGAGGCGGCGGCCCGATCCCGCGCCAGACCGTCAGCTATCCCGCCAACTATGCGCCGGGCACCATCATCGTGAACACCGCCGAGCGCCGGCTTTACCTGGTGCAGGGCAACGGCACGGCGCTGCAATACGGCATCGGCGTCGGCCGCGACGGCTTCCGCTGGAGCGGCGTGCATCGCGTGTCCGCGAAAAGGGAATGGCCGGGCTGGACGCCGCCCGTCGAGATGCGCCGGCGACGGCCGGACCTGCCGGGCCACATGGCCGGCGGCATCGACAATCCGCTCGGCGCGCGCGCCATCTATCTCGGCTCGACGCTGTACCGCATCCACGGCTCCAACGAGCCGGAGACGATCGGACAGGCGGTGTCGTCCGGCTGCTTCCGCATGACCAACGAGGACGTCAGCGATCTCTACGATCGCGTCCATGTCGGCGCGACCGTGGTGGTGAAGAACTGAAGGCCGCCGCGTCCTGGGTGATGTGTGCGATCGTGCTCGGCACGATCGCTTGTCCGTGGCCGACATCAGCGGAAATCCCCGCCATCGCCGCGCGTCAGCGCGCGGAAAAGAAGACCTTCACCGACGCCGAAATCGTCGAGGGCTTCCTCAAGACCGCCTTCGGCGCGGAATTCCAGCTCGCCGGCCGGGTCGACCGCATCCGCAAATATGTCACGCCGGTGCGCGTGTTCGCCGACGGCAATCGCGCCGATCGCAAGGCGCAGCTCGCGCAGGTCGTCGCCGACATTGCAAAGCGCGTGCAGCATCTCGACATCGCGATTGTCGCGCGCGCCGAGGACGCCAACGTCACGGTCAAGCTGGTGCGCGACCGCGATCTCACCCGCACCATCGCCAAGGACTACGGCAACGAACGCGCACACGAGATCAAGACCTCGCTCGATCCGCAATGCCTGTCGGGATTCCGCAAGAACGACGCCTACGAGATCGAGCGATCCAACGTCATCCTCACCGTCGACAACGGCGACTTCGTCTTCCTCGATTGCGCCTATGAGGAGCTGTTGCAGTCGCTCGGACCGATCAACGACACGAGCTCGGTGCCCTGGACCATGTTCAACGACAAGGTTTCGATGGGCTTCTTCGACGTCTACGACCAGTACATCCTCAACCTGCTCTACGATCCCCGCATCAGGCCGGGCATGACGGTCGACGAGGTCAAGGCGGTGCTGCCGGCCGCGCTCGCCGATGTCCGCGCCTGGGTGAGGCAGATCAACAAGCTGCCGGAATAGCGATCAGCCCTTTGAGGCGCAGATCGCCTTGAGCGCGGTCCATTCCTGCGGCGTCAACAGCGGCGGTCCGTCGGAGGTCTGTTGCACCTCGCTCATCCGCTTCAACCGGTCTTCGGTCAAGGGATGGCTCGCCAGGATCGACAGGGGATTCTCGCCCTGCTTTCCGGTCACGCGAAACAGCAGTTCACCCATCGGCTTGGTCGGCCGGCCGAGCTTCTGCATCAGGTCGATCGAAAACAGATCCGCGTTCTGCTCGGCTTCGCGCGTATAGGACGCCGTCAAGACCGAGCGCGAGGCGAAGATCAACGTGCTCGATCCGGTGATGTCGCCGAACAACAATCCGATCAGAAACGATGTGCCGCCATTGTAAATCAGATTGCGCGTGCTGTCGCGATGCCTGAGATGTCCCAACTCATGCGCGAGGATGCCCGCGACCTCGTCCGGACTTTGGGCCTCTCGCCAATAACCCTTCGAACAAATAGAGCTTGCCGCCGGGCAACGCGAGCGCGTTGGGCACGGGCGTCGCCAGCACGGCGGCCTCGACCGAGGTATCCATAGAAGCGGCCTCGCGCAGTGCCGTGATCAGCTTGTTGAAGGCGGCCTGGCCCGCGGCATCGGTACAGGTTTTCCCGCCGAACAGCGTCGTGATCTGCCGGTCGGCCACGCTGCCGAGACGGCGCTCGAGCGCCTGCGGCACCAGCGGCGTCAGGCGGTCCGCCGCGAGCGGGACACCGAACCAGATGACCCCGACGATCGAAACCACCGCCGCGATCGACCAGCCTACGATCTTCCCGACACCGCGCTGGCCGGCGACATCCTCGTCGAGCCGGCTGCAGCGCGCGATCAATTCCGCCGCAAGCGCGGGGTCGCGGATTTGCAGCCGCGCCAGCGAGGGCGCCGTCAGGCAGGTGAGGCGAAGGGTGCCGGGTTGACTGTCGGCACGGCGGATATCGGCATAGGACCACGCCGCCAGCAGCTGCTCGATCCTCGCTGATCCCGAGTTCGCCGTCGAAGACGAGCGTGACTGCATGCCTGCGGCTCGACGTCCCGTCGAAATAAATCGCGGAACTGCCCGGCATCGAAGGCGCTGCATCGGGCGCGGGATTGCTATCCATGTCGAGCCACGCTCATGCGCTAAAACCCGGCGACATCGAGTCCGTCGGCAAAGCCTTCACCGAGCGCATTCGCCAGTTCGCCCTTCGCGGAAACATTCGCCGCCGCCTCGAGATTATACACGGTCGCCGATGTCACGACCCGCGCCCAGACATCGCGCAACAGATACATCCGCATGACGACGTTCATCGCCAGGATCAGCGCCAGATACCCCACCGCCATGAGCGCGACCAGCGGGATGTTTGCCTGACCCGGCACAAAAAGCTTTGCGATCGGCACGTGGTTCACGCTCGATATCAAATACATCGCACCGGCGATGTAGGCCGAGAAAAGTATCACCAGCAGCAGCCCCCAGCCGACCACCTTCCAGTAGAGACCGATCAGCGCCGTTCGCGACAATGCCGATTCAAAGTAGACGTCGCCGAACCGGACGCCGGACAGCCACCAGCGCCACTCGATGGCTTTGAATGTGCCGTAAAGGAACGGCGCCGCCAGCGGCACGATCAGCCCCGCGCGAGGAGCAATTCTGGCAGCTGGCCGAAGTGCGGGAAACCATTGTGCCAGCGGAACGATGAGGAAAAACACCGCGAAAGCGACGAGCGCGAGCAGCCATATCCACCAGGCTTCCTTGAAAAACTCCCAGCCGCGCTGATCGAAGTCGCCCGGCAGATCGCCGTAATAGGAATTCCGCATCTTGTAGCGCTCGAGCGCGGCTTCACGCCATGGCAGCAACAGGCCGAGGGTGAGGATCACCCCGATCGCCCACAGCGACGATCGCGCCGCATAGGACCACCCCGAGCCGCTCATCCAGAACCGCACTCCCCACCACACCGTGCGGGTCAGGCGATAACGGCGCGCGCGGTAGATGGCGAATTGTCCGAACACATAGAAGAACAGGAACAGCGGCACGCCCGCGAATGCCTTGGCGCGCTCCACCTCGAGACCGACGAGGAAGTAGGCCAGGTAGATCGGCACGAGAATCGCGAGCGCGAACAGGAAGCCGAGCAGCAGCTCCTTGGCCCGGCCGGTATATTCCGGCCCGTCGCCGGCGATATCGATGTTCCACCACAGATGGCGGCGGATGTCGGTGGCGAGCCAAAACCGGTAGAACCCGACGGTGAGAACCTCGAGGCCCGTACCGCGCATCACCAGCCGGCGGAACTCGCCGCGGTCGCCGTAAAATGACACGGGCAGTGGCGGTGCCGGCGGCGGATGCTGCGGCACGGAACCCATCTCGTTCACTGATCAACCCCCAGGCATCAGAGATTCCCGCAGTGGAATTGCAATTCGCACACGCGTCAACCCTGATGCGATCCGGTTCGATCGGCTTTAAACCGATTTCTCGAACAGTTCCCGCCCGATCAGCATGCGGCGGATTTCGCTGGTGCCGGCGCCGATCTCGTAGAGTTTTGCGTCGCGCAACAGACGGCCGGTCGGATAGTCGTTGATATAGCCGTTGCCGCCGAGCAGCTGGATCGCATCCAGCGCGCATTGCGTCGCCTTCTCGGCGGCATAGAGGATCGCGCCGGCCGCATCCTCGCGCGTGGTCTCGCCGCGGTCGCAGGCCTTCGCCACCGCATAGACGTAGGCGCGCGAGGCGTTCATCGTGGTGTACATGTCGGCGATCTTGCCCTGCACCAGCTGGAAGCTGCCGATCGGCTCGCCGAACTGCTTGCGCTCGTGCACGTAAGGCAGCACCACGTCCATGCAGGCCTGCATGATGCCGAGCGGTCCCGCCGCCAGCACCGCGCGCTCATAGTCGAGGCCGGACATCAGCACGTTGACGCCGCGGCCGACCTCGCTCGAGCACGTTCTCTTCCGGCACCTCGCAATCCTCGAACACCAGCTCGCAGGTGTCGGAGCCGCGCATGCCGAGCTTGTCGAGCTTTTGCGCGGTGGAGAATCCCTTCATGCCCTTCTCGATGATGAAGGCGGTGATGCCGCGCGGGCCGGCGGTCGGATCGGTCTTGGCGTAGACCACCAGCGTCTCGGCGACCGGCCCGTTGGTGATCCACATCTTGCTGCCGTTGAGCACGTAGCGGTCGCCCTTCTTCTCGGCGCGCGTCTTCATCGACACCACGTCGCTGCCCGCGCCAGGCTCCGACATCGCGAGCGAGCCGACATGATCGCCCGAGATCAGCTTCGGCAGATATTTGCGCTTCTGCGCCTCGTTGCCGTTGCGGCGGAGCTGGTTGACGCAGAGATTGGAATGCGCGCCATAGGACAGGCCGACTGACGCTGACGCGCGCGAAATCTCTTCCATCGCCACGCAATGCTCGAGATAGCCGAGGCCCGCGCCGCCATATTCCTCCTCGACGGTAATCCCGTGCAGTCCGAGCGCGCCGATCTTGGGCCAGAGATCGCGCGGAAACTGGTTGCTCCTGTCGATCTCGGCGGCGCGCGGCGCGATCTCGTTGCCGGCGAAGTCCTGCACCGTGTCGCGGATCGCATCCGCGGTCTCGCCGAGATCGAAATTGAGCATCCGCTGCGCGTTGGGGATCATGGTCGTGGCCTCCGGCGACTTAACGCAAGTTCGAGACAAGCCATAACCCGTGGCGACGCGCTTGTCACGAGAAATGATACGGTACCGTATCGCGTCCGAAAGCAGCCCCTGTGCAGTGCGGCCAAAAGCGCCAAACTCGCCCTTGCGGGCGCGTTCCCGACGGGCTGTAATTCCCGCCAACAAGGTCGCCCTCCGGACCCAATTCTGGAAGGGCAAGACGGGAGCCGCTCATGGACGGAACGATCGATCTGGACACCAGGTCCAGCCAGGACGCCGCGCGCGAGCGCGCTTATTCGCTGCCGCTTGCCGAGTTCGATCCCGGCCATCCCGAGCTGTTCCGCTCCGACACGCACTGGCCGTATTTCGACCGCCTGCGCAAGGAAGACCCGGTCCACTACTGCAAGGACTCGATGTTCGGCCCGTACTGGTCGGTGACGCGCTACAACGACATCATGGCGATCGACACCAACCATCAGGTGTTCTCGTCGGCGGCGTCGCTCGGCGGCATCACCATCCGCGACGTTCCGTCGGACTTCCGACGCGAGAGTTTCATCGCCATGGACCAGCCGCGCCACTCCGCGCAGCGCAAGACCGTGGCGCCGATGTTCACGCCGACCAATCTCGACGAGCTTGCGATCAACATCCGCAAGCGCGCGGCGAGCTGTCTCGACAATCTGCCGGTCAACGAGGTGTTCGATTTCGTCGATACGATCTCGATCGAGCTGACCACGCAGATGCTGGCGGTGCTGTTCGACTTCCCCTGGGAGGACCGCCGCAAGCTGACGCGCTGGTCCGACGTCGCGACGACGTTGCCGGGACCGGACGGCGTCGTCGCCACCGAGGAGGAGCGCCAGAAGGAACTGCTGGAATGCGCGGGCTATTTCTCGCGGCTCTGGAAGGAGCGTATGAATCAGGAGCCGAAGGCCGACCTGCTGTCGATGATGGCGCATAACGACGCCACGCGCGACATGGACCCGAAGAACTTCCTCGGCAACCTGATCCTGCTTGATCGTCGGCGGCAACGACACCACGCGCAACACCATGTCGGGCAGCGTCTATGCGCTGCACAAGCATCCCGACCAGTACAAGAAGCTGCGCGAGAATCCGGCGCTGCTCGACACCTTCGTTCCCGAGGTGATCCGCTGGCAGACGCCGCTCGCCCACATGCGCCGCACCGCGCTGGAAGATTTCGATCTGCACGGCCGAAAGATCAAGAAGGGCGACAAGGTCGTGATGTGGTACGTCTCGGGCAATCGCGACGAGGAAGCGATCGAGCGTCCCTACGAGTTCCTGATCGATCGCGCGCGGCCGCGCACGCATCTGTCGTTCGGCTTCGGCATCCACCGCTGCATCGGCATGCGGCTTGCCGAGCTGCAACTGAAGATCATCTGGGAAGAAATCTTCAAGCGCTTCGACAAGATTGAGGTGGTCGACGAGCCCAAGCGGGTGTATTCCAGCTTCATCAAGGGCTACGAAACCCTGCCGGTGCGCATCGCCGCGTGAGGTGCGAGCGCCAGTCTCCTGTCAAGGGATGCAGTACGATGAACGTCCAGACCGCGATCCGCGCCGACAAGGCCGAACTCATGCGCCAGGCGCGCGAAGAGGCCTATTCCACGCCGCTGAAGGATTTTCATGTCGGCGCGCCGCGGCTGTTCCAGAACGACACGCTGTGGCCGTGGTTCGAGCGGCTGCGCAAGGAAGAGCCGGTGCATTACTGCACCAACGCGCCGATCGAGCCCTATTGGTCGGTGGTCAAATACAACGACATCATGCATGTCGACACCAATCACGGCATCTTCTCGTCGGACTCCACGCTGGGCGGCATCTCGATCCGCGACGTACCGGTCGGCTATGACTGGCCGAGCTTCATCGCGATGGACCAGCCGCGTCATGCGTCCCAGCGCAAGACCGTGTCGCCGATGTTCACGCCGACGCATCTCGACGAACTCGCCAAGCTGATCCGCGCACGCTCGATCAAGGTGCTGGACAATCTGCCGCGCAACGAAACCTTCAATTTCGTCGAGCGCGTGTCGATCGAGCTGACCACGCAGATGCTGGCGACCCTGTTCGACTTCCCGTTCGAGGAGCGGCGCAAGCTGACGCGCTGGTCGGACGTCTCGACCGCGCTGCCCAAGAGCGGCATCGTGGAATCGCCGGAGCAGCGCCGCAAGGAGATGGACGAGTGCTACGCCTACATGTCGAAGCTGTGGAACGAGCGCGTCAATGCCGAGCCGCGCAACGACCTGATCTCGATGATGGCGCACAGCGAAGCCACCCGCCACATGGACCCCGACAATCTGATGGGCAACATCATCCTGCTCATCGTCGGCGGCAACGACACCACCCGCAACACCATGAGCGGCTCGGTGCTGGCGCTGAACGAGCATCCCGACCAGTACAAGAAGCTGCGCGAAAATCCCAAGCTGATCGATTCCATGGTGCCCGAGGTGATCCGCTGGCAGACGCCGCTGGCGCATATGCGGCGCACCGCGCTTGCACGACACCGAGATCGGCGGCAAGACGATCAAGAAGGGCGACCGCGTGGTGATGTGGTACGTCTCCGGCAACCGCGACGAGGAAGCGATCGAGCGGCCGAACGAGTTCATCATCGACCGCGCCCGGCCGCGCACGCATCTGTCGTTCGGCTTCGGCATCCATCGCTGCGTCGGCATGCGGCTCGCCGAGCTGCAGCTTCGCATCGTCTGGGAAGAGATGCTCAAGCGCTTCGACCGCATCGAGGTGGTCGGCGAGCCGAAGCGGGTCTATTCCAGTTTCGTGCGCGGCATCGAATCGCTGCCGGTACGCATCCCGGCGTGAGCGCCGAGCTGCAACCCACCGAGTCTGGCGGAGGCCGTCAACGCCAAGGGCTTCAGCGGCGCCGCCGGCTTTCGCATCGTCAAGGTCGAGCCGGGTGTTCGCGGAACTCGCGGTCACCAAGCGCGACGACCTCGTGCAGTTCTTCGGCCATTTCCACGGCGGCGTCATCACCGCGCTCGCCGACCAGCGGCCGGCGTCGCCGTCACCTCAGGGCTGCCGAAGGGACGGATTGGAGTCACCGTCGAGCTGAAGGTCAATTTCCTCACCCCCGCCGACAAGGGCGAGCTTGTGGCGCGGGCCAAAACCCTGCAAATGTCGGGCTCGATCGGCGTTGCCACCGTCGAGATCTTCACCCGCGATGAAAAGTCCGAGCGCCTATGCGCATTCTGCACTGCCACGATGCGCGCGCTTGATTTACCCACCGAGTTCAGATGAGCGCTCAAGAACACCAGCAAGACGAACACGCCGACATCCGCGACGCGGTCGCAAAACTCTGCGCCCAGTTCCCCGGCGAATACTGGCGCAAGCTCGACCGCGAGATGGCCTACCCGTCCGACTTCGTCAACGCGCTGACGGAAGCCGGCTACCTCTCGGTGCTGATCCCCGAGGAATATGGCGGCGCCGGGCTGAAACTGTCGGCCGCGACCGCGATCCTGGAAGAGATTCATCGCGCCGGCTGCAATGCCGGCGCCTGCCACGCCCAGATGTACACCATGGGCACGGTGCTGCGGCACGGCAGCGACGAGCAGAAGGCGAAATGGCTGCCGCAGATCGCCGACGGCAAGCTGCGCCTGCAGGCCTTCGGCGTCACCGAGCCGACCAGCGGCACCGACACGTCGTCGCTGAAGACCTTCGCCAAGAAGCAGGGCAACAGCAGCTACATCGTCAACGGCCAGAAGATCTGGACCAGCCGCGCCGAATATTCCGACCTGATGATCCTGCTCGCGCGCACCACGACGAAGGAGCAGGCGAAGAAGCGCACCGACGGCCTCTCCGTGTTCCTCGTCGACATGCGCGAGGCGAAAAAGGCCGGGCTCACCATCCGTCCGATCCGCACCATGATGAACCACTCCACCACGGAAGTGTTCTTCACCGACATGAAGGTGCCGGCGGAAAATCTGATCGGCGAGGAAGGCAAGGGCTTTCGCTACATCCTCTCCGGCATGAATGCGGAACGCATCCTGATCTCGTCGGAATCCATCGGCGACGCCAAATGGTTCATCGACAAGGCCACCAACTACGCCAAGGAGCGCGCGGTGTTCGGCCGGCCGATCGGCCAGAATCAGGGCATCCAGTTTCCGATCGCGAAGGCCTATGCCGCGATGCGCGCCGCCGAATTGATGGTGAAGGAAGCGACCCGCAAATACGAGGCGGGCGAGGACTGCGGCGCCGAGGCCAACATGGCCAAGATGCTGGCGGCCGATGCGGCCTGGGACGCGGCGAACGCCTGCGTGCAGACCTTTGGCGGCTTCGCCTTTGCCGAGGAATATGACGTCGAGCGCAAATTCCGCGAGACGCGGCTCTACCAGGTCGCGCCGATCTCGACCAATCTGGTGTTGTCGTTCATCGCCGAGCACGTGCTCGGCATGCCCCGTTCCTACTAACGCATGTCCCGGCGAAGTGGAAACCGGTTCGCCGATTAAGGACATGCGCCGACAAAGAGAAACGATCATGCTGCCGCTCGAGGGAATTACCGTCATCGCCGTGGAACAGGCGGTCGCCGCGCCGTTCTGCTCGTCGCGCCTGGCGGATGCCGGCGCCACCGTCATCAAGATCGAACGGCCCGAGGGCGATTTCGCCCGCGGCTATGACAAGGCCGCCAAGGGCCAGAGCAGCTATTTCGTCTGGCTCAACCGCGGCAAGCAGTCGGTCGCGATCGATCTCTCCACCAAGGGCGGGCGCGAGCAGCTCGAGGCGCTGATATCGGGCGCCGACGTGCTGCTGCAAAATCTCAAGCCCGGCTCGATGGACAAGCTCGGCTTCTCGCGCGAGCGGCTGCGCAAGGATTATCCGGCGCTGATCTGCTGCACCATCACCGGCTATGGCGACGAGGGCCCGTACAAGGATCGCAAGGCCTACGATCTCCTGATCCAGGCCGAGAGCGGGCTTGCCTCGATCACCGGCGGCCCCGAGGGCGCCTCGCGGGTCGGCATCTCCGTCGTCGATATCTCGACCGGCGCCACCGCGCATGCCGCGATCCTGGAAGCGCTGTTCGCGCGCACCCGCACCGGCAAGGGCGCCGACATCCGCATCTCGATGTTCGACGTGATGGCCGACTGGCTCGCGGTGCCCCTGATCAATTCGGAAGCCGGCAACCCGCCGACGCGCATCGGGCTTGGCCCATCCCTCGATCGCGCCCTATGGCGTGTTCCAGTCAAAGGACGGCAAGGACATTCTGATCTCGATCCAGAGCGAGCGCGAATGGAAGAAGCTCTGCGCCGAGGTCCTGAAGCAACCCGATCTGCCCAATGATCCGCGGCTCGCCAACATTTCCGAACGCGTTCGCAACCGGCCGCTCACCGACAAGATCGTCGCCGACGTCTTTGGATCGCTGAACCGCGACGAGCTGATCGCAGCGGCTCGACGACGCCGACATCGCCTTTGGCGAGGTCAACACCATGGCCGACCTCACCGTGCATCCGCATCTGCGCCGCATCGAGGTCGGCACGCCGAAGGGCGTCGTGACCTATTCCGCGCCGGCTGCGATCTTTGTCGGCGAGCCGCGCACATATGGCCCGGTGCCCGCGATCGACGAGCATGCCGCGACGGAGGCACCGCGCGTGCGGAAATCGTCATGAGCGAGACGCTCGATCTCGATCATCTGCAGGCAATGGATCGGCCGCTCGCGCCGAGGCGACCGACATCGTCACCGCGCATCTGGTGATGGGTTTACGCGCGACACTGTTTCAGGACGTCGGCGAGCCCAAAGACGGCGACGCCGCGCCGTTCACGGTGCATTGGTGCCTGGGCCAGCCGGTGTTTCCGATGTCGATGCTCGGACCCGACGGTCACCCGACCCGCGGCGGCTTCCTGCCGCCGGTGCCGCTGCCGCGGCGGATGTGGGCCGGCGGCGAGCTGGAGTTCTTCGACGCGCTGCGCGTCGGCGATGACGCCGAAGCGCACCGCGCGGATTTCGGATGTGACCGTGAAGACCGGCTCGACCGGCACGCTGTGCTTCGTCGCGGTCGAGCACGTCGTCACCACGCCGCGCGGCATCGCGATCCGCGAGCGGCAGGACATCGTCTATCGCGAGATGGGAGGCGCGCAGGCCGCGCCCGCCAAGGCGCCGCCTCCGCCGCCGGTCGCGAAGCACCGCGAGACGCACATGGCCGATCCGGTGCTGCTGTTTCGTTACTCGGCGCTGACCTTCAACGGCCACCGCATCCACTACGACCGCGACTACGTCACCAAGGTCGAGGGCTATCCCGGCCTGATCTTCCACGGCCCGCTGCAGGCGGCGTTCATCGTCGAGCTGGCGGCGAAGCTGCATGGCGGCACGCCGCCGAAGAAGCTCAGCTATCGCGGCGTGCAGCCGCTGTTCGAGGGCAGCCGAGTTCTCCGTCAACGCCAACGACAATGGCGGCGGCCTGGAGCTCTGGACCGCGAACGCCGAGGGCCAGCCGACCATGAAGGGGACGGCGACGTGGTGAAATCCGTCATTGCGAGCGAAGCGAAGCAATCCAGACTGCCTCCACGGTGAACAGTCTGGATTGCTTCGGTCGCTTCGCTCCTCGCAATGACGAATGCTGAGGTAACATCTCGTGTCTCGCAGGCAAACCAAAGACACAACGAAAACGGTCACCGTCAAGCAGGCGACCTTCGACCTGCTGCGCGCCTTCGGCATCAAGAAGGTCTTCGGCAATCCCGGCTCGACCGAACTGCCGTTCCTCGCCGACTGGCCCGACGACATCGACTATGTGCTCGGCCTGCAGGAAGCGAGCGTGGTCGGCATGGCCGACGGCTATGCGCAGGCCACGCGCAACGCCGGCTTCGTCAATCTGCATTCGGCGGCCGGCCTCGGCAACGCGCTCGGCAACATCTTCACCTCCTATCGCAACCAGACGCCGCTGGTGATCATCGCGGGCCAGCAGGCGCGTTCGATCCTGCCGCTCGAACCGTTCCTCTATTCCGAGCGCGCCTCCGAATTTCCGCGGCCCTATGTGAAATACAGCGTCGAGCCGGCGCGGCCCGAGGACGTGCCGGCCGCGATCGCGCGCGCCTACTACACCGCGATGCAGCCGCCCTGCGGGCCGACCTTCGTGTCGGTCCCGAGCGACGACTGGATGCATCCGGCACAGCCGTTGGCCGCGCGGCAACGTGAGCCGCGAGATCGGTCCCGATGCCGAGGCCATGAAGGCGCTGGTGGCCGCGCTGTCGGCCAGCAAGCATCCGGCCTTCGTGGTCGGCCCTGCCGTCGATCGCGCCGAGGCCGTCGATCTGATGGTGAAGGTTGCGGAGAAAGCAAGAGCCGCGGTCTGGGTCAGTCCGTTCTCGGCGCGCTGCTCCTTTCCGGAACGGCATCCGCAATTCGCGGGCTTCCTGCACGCCTCGCCGTCGCAATTGTCGGACGCTTTGCGCGGCCACGATCTGGTGGTCGTGGTCGGCGCGCCGGTCTTTACTTTCCATGTCGAAGGCCATGCCGCGATCTTCGACGGTGGAGCCACGATCTTCCAGATCACCGACGACGCCAATGCCGCCGCCTACACGCCCGCCGGCACCAGCATCATCGCCACCATGAAGCCGGCGCTGTCGGCGCTGCTGGCGGCGTTGCCCGAGAGCAAGCGCGCGGCTCCCGCGGGCCGCAAGCTCGCGCCGGCGCCGGCCGCAGCCGATCCGATCCCGGTCGAATACCTCATGCACGCGCTGTCACAGGCGATGTCCGACGACATGGCGCTGGTCGAGGAAGTGCCCTCGCACCGGCCGGCGATGCAGAATTTCATGCCGATGCCCGGCCAGGACAGTTTCTACACCATGGCGAGCGGCGGGCTCGGCTATGGCCTGCCGGCCGCGGTCGGCGTGGCGCTTGGACGCGCCAAGGGCCGCACCGTCTGCCTGATCGGCGACGGCTCGGCGATGTATTCGATCCAGGCGCTGTGGACGGCGGCGCAGCGGAAGCGTGCCGCTCACCGTCGTGGTCGTGAACAATGCGGGCTACGGCGCGATGCGCTCGTTCAGCCAGGTGATGCAGGTGCGCAATGTGCCGGGCCTCGACCTGCCCGGCATCGATTTCGTCAAGATCGCCGAAGGCCATGGCTGCGACGCCGTGCGCGTCGCCAAATCGTCCGAGCTCGCACCGGCCCTGAAGCGCGCGCTGGCGCACAAGGGCACCAGCCTCGTCGAGGTGATCGTCGATTCCGCCGTGCCGCTGCTCTACACGCAGAAGCATTGAGGTATCGATCAGCGGAGCACGACAATGGTCGCGACTGACAAGGTTTTCTCAGGATCGATTCCCGAACTCTACGACCGGCTTCTCGTTCCCCTGATCTTCGAGCCCTACGCATCCGACCTCGCGACGCGGATCGCGAGAGCGGCGCCACGGGACGTACTGGAAACCGCCGCCGGAACCGGCGTGCTGACGACTGCGATGGTATCCCGCCTGCCCGCGGCAACTCGGATCGTCGCAACCGACCTCAATCAGCCGATGCTGGACTACGCCGCGGCGAAACCGTCGCTTCAGGGCCGGGTCACGTGGCAGCAGGCGGACGCGCTGGCGTTGCCGTTCGAGAACGCGACATTCGACGTCGTCACCTGCCAATTCGGCATGATGTTCCTGCCGGACAAGGTCAAAGGCTACAGCGAGGCGCTTCGCGTGCTGAGGCCGCGCGGCCATTTCCTCTTCAATGTCTGGGACCGCATCTCCGACAATCATTTTGCCGATGTCGTAACGGGCGCCCTTGCCGCGCTCTTCCCGGAAGACCCGCCCCTGTTCATGGCGCGCACCCCGCACGGTTATCACGATGTCGCGCGCATTCGCGAAGAACTGTCCGCCGGCGGCTTCAAGAATATCTCGATCGAGACGGTCGACCACACCAGCAAGGCCAGATCCGCACGAGACGTTGCAATCGCCTATTGCCAGGGGACGCCGCTCCGCAACGAAATCGTCGCGCGCGACGCATCGCGCCTTGAAGAGGCAACGAACGTGGCGGAAGCCGCTCTGGCGAAGCGTTTTGGCAGCGGCGCGATCGAGGGCCTGATCAGGGCGCACGTCATCGCCGCCAGCGCCTGAAGCCGACCGAGCCGCGCTTCAGCGCTTCGCCACGCGCGCCGCCGCGATCTCGTTCGCCATCCGCGTATAGTCGGTCCAGACCAGATTGAGGAACAGCGGCGGCTCCTGCTTGGCCGCGAGCATCTCGGCGTAGCGCTCCTTGGCGCCGTCCATCGCCCACCATTTCTGCGCCGATGACGCCACTTTGCGGAAGTTGCGGAGCGCGCCGAGAAATTCCCTCGGGTCGGCGCCGGCTTGCACCGCGCATTGAACCAGCCAGTTGAAGCCGGCGAGAATGGCGATGGCGAGATCGGCGGCGGTATTGCCGGTGAACTCGACCACCGTCTGGTCGTGCGGCAGTTGACGCAGATAGGCATCCAGCAGCGCGGCCTGCTGGTCGGGATCCGCAAGTAGCGCGAACTCGCGGCGCGGCACGCTCAGGAGATAGCGGAACGCTTCCAGCCGCGTATGATCGCAGATCGACGCCTCGTCGCCGGCCGGATCGGATGCCGCGCGCTTGCAGGCGGGATAGACGAACTTTCCGTTGTCGACGTCGTCGAGATATTGCTTCGCGCGCTTCTCGATCTCATCGAGAAACGAAAGCTGGCCGTCTTGCGTCGTCGAACTTCCCCCGAATGGCCACCAGTTCATGCGACACCAGTGATTAAGGTTCTTGAATCACTTCCCGTATGTCTCGCGCAGCTTCGCCTGGATCTTCGCCATGCCCGCGATCCAGCGGTCGTAATTCTCCGTCTTCTTGCGCATATAGCCGAGCACCTGCGGATGCGGCAGAATCACGAAGGTCTCCTGCTCCAGGCCTTTTAGGACATCCTGCGCCACCTGCTCAGGCGACAAATCGCCGTCGCCGGACTGCGGGCCCTTCGGGATCGAGCGCAGCATGTTGGTGTCGACGCCCTGCGGACAGAGGATCGAGACCTTGATGCCGTCGGCGCGGTGCGAGATCGCCAGATTCTCGGCAAAGCCGACCGCGGCGTGCTTGGTGGTGGAATAGGCGGGGCTGCCGACCTGCGACAGCAGGCCGGCCGCGGAAATCGTGTTGAGGAAATAGCCGCCGCCGCGCGCCTTGTAGCGCGGGATCAGGTGCCGCGCGGCATAGACATGCGCCATCACATGGATCGCCCAGCTCCGCGCGAACGGCTCGTCCGAGGTGCCGCCGGCATTGACCGAGAGCGGATCGAAGCCGCCGCCGATGCCGGCATTGGAGCAGAACAGCGCGATCGGGCCGAACTGCCGCTCGGTCTCGTCGATGACGTGCAGGATGTCCTTTTCCCTGGCGACGTCGCACTGGAAGGCCGCGCCGTTGACGGCGGCCGCAGTGGCCCGCGCGCCCGCGCCATCGATATCGGTGACGATGACCCTGGCCGCGCCTGCGCCATGAAAGGCCTCGCACAGCGCCTTGCCGATGCCGTTGGCGCCGCCGGTGACAACCACGACCTTGCCGGTCACCTGCATCGCCGCCCTCCCTCGTTGGCCGTCAGGCCAGAACCAGGGCCAGCACCGCGGTGTAATGGCAGGCCGCCCCGAGCAGGACGAAACAATGCCAGATCACGTTCTGGAAGCGCAACCGCTGCCAGGCATGAAAGATGACCCCGAGGCTATAGAGCGCACCGCCGGCGAGCACGAGCCAGAGCGCCGCCGCGGCAGCGCCGAAACCACGCGGTCGTAGAGCATCAGGCCGCTCCAGCCGAGCGCGAGATAAAGCCCGACCGAGAGGCGGTCGAACCGGCCGGGCCAGCCGAGCTTCAGCACGATGCCGAAAATGGCGAGGCACCAGACGCCGGCGAGCAGCGCCAGCGCGAACACGCTTTCCCGGAGCTCCAGGATGAACGGCGTGTAGGTCGCCGCGATCAGGAGATAGATCGCGGAATGGTCGAACCGGCGCAGCACCCATTTGGCGCGCGACACCGGCCAGAGATTATAGGTCGCCGACAGCACCAGCATCGACAGCAGGCCCGCGACATAGATCGAGGCGGCGACGATGTCGATGGCGTGGGCATAGACCGCGGCGAGCACGATCAGCACGGTCGCGGCGATCAGCCCGAACACGATACCGATGGCATGCACGATGCCATCGGCGATCAGCTCGGCGCGGTCGTAATGCCAGCCGATCATGCCGGCGGCGGCATGGACCGAGGTCGAGGCAAGCTGTTTCAGGCGGAAGACGGTCATGACACGCGAACTTCAACTAACCCTGGATGGGATCGATAGGTCGTAACAGTCAATGAAGCGTTCAAGCGAGGTTTTCGTTCCGTTTATGGGCCAATCGCGACCAATCTGTGAAGCTTGATTTCGTGCTTCAAATCGCCACCTTTTGACTTGCGTCAACGCCCCTTTTGAGCCCTCCCCGCATGCCCCCGAGTTTTACCGACATCGTCGAGGAAGCGCGCCTGTCGGCGCGGGCGCTGCTCGACTACGGCGAGAGCTTTTTCAACCCGACGGTGCGGCTCGGCGTCACCGGCCTGTCGCGCGCCGGCAAGACCGTGTTCATCACCGCGCTGATCCATGGGCTGACCCGCGGCGGCCGTTTTCCGGTGTTCGAGGCGCTGAACTCCGGCCGCATCGCGCGCGCCGCACTTGCGCCGCAGCCCGACGATGCCGTGCCGCGCTTCGACTATGAGAACCATCTGCGAACGCTCGTCGAGGAGCGGCGCTGGCCGAACTCGACCGTCGACATCAGCGAGTTGCGGCTGGTCATCGACTACCAGCGCCAGAATGGCGCCGACCGCACGCTGACGCTCGACATCGTCGACTATCCCGGCGAGTGGCTGCTCGACCTGCCGCTGCTCGAACAAGAGCTATGAGCAATGGGCGAGCGAGAGTCTTGCGCTGTCGCGCGAGGCGCCGCGCGCGCATCTTGCGGCGGAATGGCACAAGCAGCTTGCGACGCTCGATCCGCAAGGCCAGAGAGGACGAGCAGGCGACGCGCACCTCGGCAAAGCTGTTCACGGACTATCTGCGCGCCTGCCGCGACGAGCGCTTCGCCATGAGCCTGCTGCCGCCCGGCCGCTTCCTGATGCCGGGCAATCTCGCGACCTCGCCCGCGCTGACCTTCGCGCCGCTCGACGTGCCCGCCGACGGCGTGGCGCCCGAAGGCTCGCTGTGGGCGATGATGGCGCGGCGCTACGAGGCCTACAAGGACGTGGTGGTGCGGCCGTTCTTCCGCGATCATTTCGCGCGGCTCGACCGCCAGATCGTGCTGGTCGATGCGCTGGCCGCGTTCAACTCCGGCCCCGAAGCGCTGCACGATCTCGAGGCCGCGCTGGCCGGCATTCTCGATTGCTTCCGGGTCGGCCGCAGCACCATCCTGTCCAACCTGTTCCGGCCGCGGATCGACCGCATCCTGTTTGCGGCGACCAAGGCCGATCATCTGCATCATCTGAGCCATGACCGGCTGGAGGCCGTGCTGCGGCGCGCGGTGAGCCGGCGCGGTGGCGCGGGCGGAAGCGACGGGCGCCGAGATCGATGTGGTGGCGCTCGCGGCCGTGCGGGCAACCAAGAGGCGATCGTCACACGCGGCCGCGACAAGCTGCCGGCGATCACGGGCATGCCGATTTCCGGCGAGAGCGCCGGCGGCGAGATTTTCGACGGCAATACCGAGGTCGCGACCTTTCCGGGCGACCTGCCGGCCGATCCCGAGGCGCTGTTCAATGGCGCGTTTCGCGGCCTGTCCAGCGCATCGGCCGAGACGAGCGACTTCCGCTTCCTGCGCTTCCGCCCGCCGGCGCTGGAGCGTGAGCGGCGCGGGCGAGCCGGCGCTGCCTCACATCCGCCTTGACCGGGCGCTGCAGTTCCTGATCGGAGACCGATTGCAATGACCGACCGATCGAAGCCCCGCAAGCCCGCGACCTTCCGGCTCGACGACGAGAATGTCGTCGTGGTGGACGGCGACGAAGCCGGCCGGCCCGCGCGCGGCACGGTGCAGATCACGCCGGAGCCTGAGCCGCAATTGCCGGCGCCGATCGAGGCCCCTGCCCTGCCGCGGCGCGGTTTTGGTTGGGGCACGCTGTTCTGGAGCGCGGTCGCCGGCCTCGTGCTGCTCGGGCTCGGGCTCGGCACCGTCAATCTGATCGAGGATCTGTTTGCGCGCAGCGAAAGCCTCGGGCTGCTCGGCATCGCGCTGACCGCCGCGGCGGCGCTGGCGCTTGGCGTCATCACCCTGCGCGAGCTGACCGCGCTGGTGCGGCTTGCGACCATCGAGAAGCTGCATGCGCGTGCCAGCGCCGTGCTGCTCAGCGACGACCGCGAGGAAAGCCGCGCCATCCTGCGCGACCTGCTCAAGATCGCGCACCAGAATCCGCAGCTCGCGCGCGCCCGCAACGCGCTGGCCTCGCACGCCGAGGACATCATCGACGGCGCCGACATGATCAAGCTGGCCGAGCGCGAGCTGATGAGCCCGCTCGACCAGGAGGCGCGGCGGCTGGTCTCCTCGGCCGCGCAGCGCGTCTCGATCGTGACCGCGATCAGCCCGCGCGCGGCGATCGACATCATCTTCGTGTTCGTGGCCGCGCTGCGGCTGATCCGGCAACTGGCGCGGCTCTATGGCGGCCGGCCCGGCGCGCTCGGCATGATCCGCCTGCTGCGGCATGTGATCGCGCATCTCGCCATCACCGGCGGCATGGCCGCGAGCGACAGCCTGGTGCAGCAGATGCTCGGCCACGGGCTTGCGGCGAAACTCTCGCAGCGGCTCGGCGAAGGCATGCTGAACGGACTGCTCACCGCGCGCCTCGGGCTTGCCGCCATCGACGTGACGCGCCCGCTGCCGTTCACGGCGCTGCCGCGGCCGGCGCTGACCGATCTTGCGAAGGACCTGCTGAAGAAGCGCGAAGAAGAAGAGTAGCCCGCATGAGCGCAAGCGACATGCGGGACTTCCCGGGTATCGCTACGCTCACCCGGGCTACAAGATCACTTCGTCTGCGCGCGGACGAAATCGACGATCAGGCCGATCGCCTCGACCGAGGCCGCGCTTGTCGGATTCAGCACGATGAAGGTGTGCGGCTCGCCCTCGAACTTCCGCAGCGTGATCTTCCCGCCGGCCTTGGTGTAAGCGGCGACGAACCTGTCGGGCATGTCAGGCGTGACGTTGTTGTCGGCGGTGCCCTGGATGATCAAGCGCCGGCGGCAGGTTCTTCGCCTCGCCGCGCTCCAGGATGGTCTGCGGATTGGCCTCCGCCATCGCGGCTTCGGTCAGGAAGTAGGCGTCATGGTTCTTGACCAGCCGCTCGTTGCCGGTCTCGCGCGCCATCTTGTAGCGCGCCACGGGATCGGAGATCGGCCAGCACACGACCACGAAATCGAGGCTGGCATCGACATCATCGCGTCGGCGAGCTTGTGCGCCGTGTATCTGGGATCGCGCGGCCGCATCACGTTCAGCCACAACTGATGTCCGCCGCTGGAGCCGGCGATCCCGCCGACGCGGCGCGCGTCGCCGCCCCATTTGCCGATATTGGCCTTCAGCCACCGGATGCCGAGATTGATGTCGGCGATCGAGGCCGGATAGGTCGCCACCGGCGGCATGCGGAAATCGAGCGCCAGCACCGCCGTGCCGGACGCCGCGATGGCCTCATTGATCACGGCCATCTGCAAGCGGTCGTTGGCGACCCAGGCGCCGCCATGGACGTTCACCATTGACGCAAAGCCGGTGACGCCGCGCGGGCGATACAGCCGCGCGATCAGCGGCGTGTCGTCGGCGCGGCCGTATTCGAGATCCTCGGCGATGACATCGTATTTCTGAGCGAGATCGTCCGTTGCTGTCATGTCCGTCACCTCTGTTTCGGCGCCACGATCTTCGTGCGAAGCCGCATCAGCCCTTCGAAGGCAATCACCATATCGTCGCCCGGCCGCAAATAAAGCTCGTCCGCATTGGGCTGGCCGACCGCAACCCCGCTCGGCGCGCCCATCGCGATGAGGTCGCCGGGCTCGAACACGACATAGCGCGAAAAATGCTCCAGCACATCCGCGATCTTGTAGAGATAGTCGCCGGTGTTGGACCGCAGCCGCGGCTGGCCGTTGACCTCGCAGGTCACCCACAGATTCTCGGTGTCCGGCACCTCGTCCATGGTGAGCACGTAAGGCCCGACCGGCGCAAAGCCCGGCATGTTCTTGGCGGTCCAGAACCGGCTGCCGGAGGCGACCTCGCGCTGCTGGATTTCGCGCGCGCTGACGTCGTTGGTCAGCGTGAAGCCGGAGATGTAGTCCATCGCCTCGGCCTTCTTCACGCCATGGGCGCGCTTGCCGACGACGTAGCAAAGCTCCGGCTCGTAATCGAGCTTGACGATGCCCTCGGGCCGCGCCACCTCGTCGCCGTCGCCGGACATGGTGCTGATCAGCTTGATGAAGCCGGTCGGCTCGTTCGGCACTTCCGTCAGCATCTTGTTGGCGGCGAGCTCCTCGCGATGCTTCCTGTTGTTCTTGCCGACGCAGAAGAACTTCGAGGGATCCGGGATCGGCGGCAGGAATTTCACGCCAGAGATGGGCCGGAACAGCATCGCGCGATTCTGCCAGATCGACCAGCTTCTTCAGACGCGCCAGCGGCTCCGGTCCACTTGTCAGCGCCTGCTTGACGCTGCGCGGCGGCACGTATTTACCGAATACCGCCGCAATGCTGACGACATCGAAGACTTTTTCGCCGCGAACGACGCCGAAGCGCGGCTCCTGCGTCTCGATCGGTAAACGTTGCAAGACGCATGACCTACTTTCCTCCCGGCAATTGCACGTTGTTGTCCTTGACGATCTTGGTCCATTTCGCGACGTCGGCGTTGATGTAGCGGCCGAACTCTTCCGGCGTCTGCGGCCGCGGCTCGGCGCCGAGCGTCGCCAGATGATCCCGGAATTCCTGGGTCTGCATCGCTGCCACGATGACCTCGTTGATTGTCTTGACGATGTCGGGCGGCATCTTCGCCGGTCCCAGCAGGCCGAACCAGCCGACGGATTCATAGCCCGGCACGGCATCGGCGACGGCAGGCACGTCCGGATAGAACTTCGACCGCTGCGTGTCGGTCACCCCTAGCGCCTTCAACTGCCCGGACTGCACGAATTGCTGCACCACCGGCCCCGGCGCAAACATCACGTCGATCCGGCCGCCGAGGAGATCGGTGACCGCGGGTCCCGTGCCCTTGTAGGGCACATGCAGCATCTTGATTCCGGTCTGGCTTGCGAACAGCAGGCCCGACAGATGCGACGCGGCGCCGACGCCCGACGAGCCGAAGGTCAATCCTTCCGGCTTCTCCCTGGCGTAGCGGATCAGGTCATCCGTCGTCTTCACCGGAAGATTCGGACTTGCGACCAGACAGATAAGGCGGCGCCGCGCCAATCGCGATCGGTGACAGATATTTGTTGACGTCGAACGGCTCGCTCCCCTCGGCGCTGGCCGACACCGCCATCAGCGCGCCGGTGGACGCCATCAGCAGCGTGTAGCCGTCCGGCGCCGCACTCATCACCGCGCGGGTGCCGATCGCGCCCGAGGCGCCCGGCTGGTTCTCGACCACGACCGGCTGGCCCCATTTGCTGTTGAGGTTCTGCGCGATGATGCGCGCCAGCACGTCGGTGCCGCCGCCGGGCGCGAACGGCACGATCATCTTGATGGCGTGGTCGGGATATTCGGCTCTAGCCGGCAGAACGAGGGCGCAAAGCGACAGCAGAAACGCTGCCATCCGAACAGATTTCACTGGACGTCTCCCGAAATGCGTCGCTTGTCGCGACTGTTGTTGAAGAGAGCAAGGGTCGTCTCGTTTTGCATTACGCGCCAGCACGCGCCAGCGGAAAAACGGCGTATCCGGCGGCGGCGACAGCTCGGGCGTCCAGCCGGTGATCTTTTCCAGCGTATAGGTGTCCATCACCTCGCCGCGCCAGATCCGGTCGACCTGCTCCAGCCGCTCGCGTTTGGCGCCGGTCAGATCCCAGATCGGCAGCATGTAGTCGTAGGCGCGCGCGACATAGAGGCCGGGATGGCCCTTGATGCGGTCCATGCCGGGATCGGCAAAACCCTGGAAGCGGCCGCGCTCGGTGACCTCGATGACCGGCACGCGTCCCCGGAAATACCAGCGCAGCATCGAATTGGTGCGATAGTCCGTGGTCGCGATCCAGGTCGCGCCGGCTCTTTGCAACTCAGCTTCGACGCCGCCGCCAGCGCGTCAAAGCCCGCCTCGCTGCCGACCGGATCGATGCGGCCGATGAAATTGAAGGGCGTCGCGACATAGTAGAAGAACACGATCACGATGAAGCCGATGCCGGTGACCACCGATGTCTTGGCCCAGAACGGCGTCGCCCGGATGATCGCTCGCGCGCCAGTTCTCGCGCGGCAGCACGGCGACGTTGATCGCAGCCGCGGCGAAGCCGGCCGGCCAGAGGAACATCGGCCAGGTGTCGCCGACCCGCAAGGTCAGCGACTTCACCAGGAAATAGGCGAAGGGAACGATGACGGCGGTCGAGAGCAGGATCGCGACCGGCTCGCGCGTGCGATAACCGCGCCAGGCGGTCAGCGCCACGCCGACCAGCACCACCGGGAACAGCACGAAGCCGACCAGCCCCCATTGCAGGCCGATGAAGTCGCCGAAGGTGCGCAGCGAAAGCCCGTACGACGTCGTGGCGCGCACCGACTGGAAGCGGAACGTCGCCCAGTCATGCTGATAGTTCCAGATCAGCACGGGCGAGAAGATGAGCAATCGCGATCAGCGCCGCGAGCCATGGATATGGCGAGCGCAACTGGCGCCAGCGCCAGTCCGGCACCAGCATGAAGGCCAGCACCGCCGGCACCAGCAGGATGCCGGTGAATTTCGACAGCAGCGACAGTCCGCCGAACACGCCGGCCGCGAGCCACCAGCGCAGGTCGCCGCTCTCGGCAAGCCGCACCAGTGACCAGATCGTCGCCACCGCGAACGGGATCAGCGCGGTGTCCGGCGCGACCTTCGCCATCAACAGCCCGTAATACAGCGCGGCCTCCGGCATCAGCAACGCGAAGACGACCGCGCGCCAATCATGGGTGACGCGGCGGACGATGTCGGCGAGCAGCAATTGCATGGCGAGCATCGCGGCGATGCCGGCAAAGCGCACGCCGAAATTGGTGTCGCCGAAGATCGCGGTGCCGATCCGGATGAACCAGGCGACCATCGGCGGATGATCGAGATAGGACAGCACATGCTCCTTCGACCAGGTCCAGTAATAGGCCTCGTCGGTGCGCAGCTCGATCAGATGCGCCCATGCGATCCGCAAGGCGGTCATGGCCACGATCACGACCACTGCGGTCAGCAGCCAGCGGCGCGCGGCCTGATCGGGCTTTCCGGGGGCTGGGGTCGATGTCACGGCGCTTTCTTGCCGATGCCACAAGGGCTGTCAACGCGTGGCGAGGCGCGGCCCGCCGCCGCGTCACATAAACGCGTGCAAGATGTGAGATTTGAAGTGGAATGAACGCCGCCAATCGCCGATAATGTCCGGAAATGGCCAGTTTTTCATCCGAGCAGATCAGGAAGAAACTCGAAGGCATCGGCGTGCGCCAGGTCCGCCTCGTCTGCGGCGTGATCCTGTTCGCCTATCTGGTCAGCCATTTCCTCAACCACGCGCTCGGCAACATCTCGATGAATGCGCTGGCCGAGGGCGTCTATTATCACACCGAGTTCTGGCAATTCCCTGCCGGTCGGCGATCGTGCTCTACACCGCGATGCTGGTTCATTTCGTGCTCGGCGTCTGGGCGATGTACCAACGCCGGCAATTCAGCTGGAAGACGGTCGAGCCGCTGCAGCTCGTGCTTGGCCTGAGCATCCCCGCGCTGGTTGCCGCGCACATCGTCGGCGTGCGGCTCGGCGCAGACGATGTTCGGACACGAGAAGCTCTATCCGCAGGAGCTCTACGCGTTCTGGGTCGCTTACTACCCGGTAAAGACCCTGGAGATGTCGGCGGTGCTCGTCATCGCCTGGGTGCACGGCTGCATCGGCCTGCATTTCTGGCTGCGCATGAAGCCGTTCTACAAGCGCCTTGCGCCGTTCCTGCTCGCGGGCGCCGTGCTGGTCCCGACGCTTGCGCTGCTCGGCTTCTACCAGGGCGGCCAGATGGTGATCGCGGACGCCGACGATCCGGACTGGCGGATCAGGAATCTGGGCCGGCAGCAGGTCGGAACGGCGGCCGAGCAAAGCACGCTCGATACCATCACCGACGATTTCCTGACCGGATATCTCGTCCTGCTCGGCCTCGTGCGTGCTGGCGCGCGGCGTGCGCGTGCTGCATGAGCGGCGCGGCGGCATGATCGCGCTGTCCTACGGCAACGGCCGCACCGTGCGCGTGCCGAAGGGATTGAGCGTGCTGGAGGCGAGCCTGCGCAACAATGTCCCGCATGCCAGCGTCTGCGGCGGCCGCGCGCGCTGCTCGACCTGCCGCATCCGCATCATCGGCGATTGCAGCGCGCTGCCCGAGCCGTCGCAGCGCGAGGCCTTCGTGCTGGCGCGGGTCGGCACCAGCGATCCCTCGATCCGCCTCGCCTGTCAGCTCAGGCCGACCGAAGACCTGTCGTTCTTCCAGCTGTTCCTGCCGAGCACGACGACGGCGCAACACGCATGCTTCCAACCCCGCGCGGATCGGCCAGGAGCGCTATCTGGTCAGCCTGTTCGTCGACATGCGCGGCTCGACGCAGTTGGCCGAGAAGCGGCTGCCGTTCGACACCGTGTTCGTCGTCAACCGCTTCCTCGCCGCGGTCGCGCAAGCGGTGATGGAATGCGGCGGGCGGCCCAATCAATTCCTCGGCGACGGCATGCTGGCGCTGTTCGGGCTCGGCACCACGGCGCAGCTCGCCTGCCGCCAGGCGTTGCGCGCGGCGGCGATGATCTCGGCCAATATCGACGAATTGAATCAATTCCTCAGCCACGATCTGCGCGAGCCGATCCGCTTCGGCATCGGCATTCACGGCGGCGAGGTGATCGTCGGCGACATCGGCTACCGCGACCACATGGTGTTCACCGCGCTCGGCGACCCCGTCAATGTCGCGGCGCGCCTGCAGGACATGACGAAGTCGCTCGCCTGCGAAGCGGCGATATCCGAAGAAGTCCGCGTCACCGCGGGACTGGCGGCCGACGACCTGCCGCAGCGGGAGGTCGAGATTCGCGGGCGCGCCGAGCCGATGAAGGTTCGCGTGGTCGCGGAGGCGAAAGCGCTGGCCGCATCTGGTCGATGCGCTTGCGGTCGCAGCCTGACGCCGGCAAGGCCGGCGGCCGGCCGAAATCGCTGTGTGATTTCCAGCACATCTGAACAACCGTTCAGAAAATTCTCCGCCAGGCACATCCGAACCGGCCTTCGCGTGCCTGCGTCTGATGGGGCGGTGGGTAACAACGCAACCCGCGCCCAGGCAAAGCCGACGGCGCATCAATTGGAGAATGACCATGTTTCGTAAGCTTGCTCTTGGACTCGTTGCCGCAGCCTCTCTCAGCGCCGCCGCGCTGGCGCCGACCGCTGCTTCCGCCAAGCCGTTCGGCCGGCTGGGGCTGGCGGCTGGGGCTTCCATCATCACCACTATGGCCTCGGCCTCGGCGTTGTCGGCGCGGTTGCTGCCGTCAGCGCTGCCGAAAGCTGCTACGTGACCCGGCTGGTGGAGACGCCGTTCGGCCTGCGCTATCGCACCATCAACGTCTGCGCCTACTGATCGAGCCTGCGCTTGACGTGGAAATCCCGGCTGCCCTCGCGGCCGGGATTTTCCATTTGTGCTCCGCACTGCAGCGGGCGTGCGCCGAAAGCATGATTTGACTTGTGCGGGGCTCCGCAAAAGAATGTTTTTCCGATTCCGGTGGCGACCGGGGTCGAAAAGAAGCTTCGGAGGAAGCCCGATGATCGATCGACGAGAGCTGATGAAGCGCGCCGGTATGGCCGCGCTTGTGACGGGTTTTGGTTCGGCCAAGGCGTTCGCGCTGGAGACCGTGACCTTGCCGTTCGAGAACGGCGAGCGGCCGCTGGTGAAATATCCGCAGAAGCGGACCATGATCGGCCTGACCAGCCGCCCGCCGCAGCTCGAGACGCCGTTCTCGGTGTTCAACGATGGCCCGATCACGCCGAACAACGCGTTCTTCGTGCGCTATCACCTCGCCGACGTTCCCACCAATATCGATCCCGACAAGTTCACGCTCGAGGTCAAGGGCAAGGTCGACAAGCCGCTGAAACTGTCGCTGAAGGACATCCGCAAGATGAAGGCGACCGAGATCGTCGCCGTCAATCAATGCTCCGGCAACAGCCGCGGCTTCTCCACTCCGCGCGTGGCCGGCGGTCAGCTCGCCAACGGCGCGATGGGCAATGCGCGCTGGCGCGGCGTGCCGCTGAAGACCGTGCTCGACATGGCCGGCGTGCAGGCCGGCGCCAAGCAGGTCACGTTCGGCGGCATGGACGGTCCGGTCTCCGACAAGACGCCGGACTTCGTCAAGGCGCTCGATATCGACCACGCCCGCGACGGCGAGGTGATGCTGGCCTATGGCATGAACGGCGACGAACTGCCGGTGCTCAACGGCTTTCCGCTGCGGCTCGTGGTGCCCGGCTATTACGGCACCTACTGGGTCAAGCACCTCAACGAGATCACGGTGATCGACGGCGTCTATGACGGCTTCTGGATGAAGTCGGCCTATCGCATTCCCGACAACGACTGCAATTGCGTCGAGCCGGGCACGGCGCCGAAGGCGACGATCCCGATCAACCGCTTCACGGTGCGCTCCTTCATCACCAGCGTCACCGACGGCGCCAAGCTGAAAGCCGGCAGGACCACGCTGAAGGGCATCGCCTTCGACGGCGGCAAGGGCATCAAGGAGGTCGCGGTCTCCACCGACGGCGGCAAGACCTGGACGCCGGCGAAGCTCGGCAAGGATCTCGGCAAATATTCCTTCCGCGAATGGACGCTGCCGGTGAAGCTCGCCGCCGGCAGCTTACGAATTGAAGGTGCGCGCCACCAACAATGCCGGCGAGGTGCAACCGGCGGAGGCGCGCTGGAATCCGGCCGGCTACCTGCGCAACGTCATCGAAACCACCCGCGTCACCGTGGCCTGAGGGAGGAAATCATGAAGACAGACGTTCCTCCTCGCGCTTGCTCCACTCGCCTTCGCCGGCGTCGTGGCGGCGAACGCCGCGCCGGTCGACTACAAGCTGCCGGAAGAGACCGCGACGTTGAAACCCGGACCGAACCTCGACGTGGCGCAGAACAATTGCACCGCCTGCCATTCCGCCGACTACATCAAGACCCAGCCGATCATGAAGTCGAAGAAGGATTTCTGGCAGGCCGAGGTCACCAAGATGATCAAGGTCTATGGCGCGCCGATCGACGACGCCGACGTGCCCAAGCTCGTCGAGTACCTGTCCACGGCCTATTGAGGCCGAAAAGCGCGCCTTTCGGGCGCGCCGGTCAGCGTTGCAAAAATGGAACCCTGACCGGCCGCCAAAATACCCGCCAGGCGGGCAAAAGCCGCAAATGCGCCACGATATCGGTCATTTCCCGCCCAAACAGGCCATGGTTTGAGCTACCCAGCTTGGCCCATCCGTCGTATTCTGTGCATTGAACAGGCCGGTTTGGTGCGGGCGCCGGCGGTTCACGATTTTATTTGCCCGCGGAGAAGACGACGTTATGGCTAAAGGTACGGTCAAGTGGTTCAACCCGACCAAGGGGTACGGGTTCATCCAACCCTCATCGGGCGGCAAGGACGTGTTCGTTCATATCTCGGCAGTGCAGAAGGCTGGTCTTACGACCCTCAATGAGGGGCAGACGATCGAGTACGAAGAGATCGCCAATCGCGGCAAGACTTCGGCCGAGAACATCAAGGTTTAGCGCCGGCTAAGCGCGAACTCCCGAACGCATTTCGATTAAACAATTTCAGCAGGAGCGGATATGTCCGCTTCTGCGCATCAGACGTTTTTCGTGGCCTGCCGGTTGCGTGATAAGACACCGGCATGAACGGTCGCGCCATGACGTCTTCCCCTCCTCCATTCACTGCACCTTACGCCCCGGATGATCGCGTCATCGCGGAACGTCTGCTTGCGTCCGCACGGCTCGACGCCGAGCAGGAGCAGCGGATCGACCGCATCGCGACCCGCCTGATCGAGGCGATCAGGACCAATGACGATCCGCTCGGCGGCGTCGAGGACATGCTGCGCGAATTCGCGCTCTCGACCAAGGAGGGGCTGGCGCTGATGGTGCTGGCGGAAGCGCTGTTGCGCGTGCCCGATGCCCGCACCGCCGACCAGTTCATCGAGGACAAGCTCGGCGAAGGCGACTTCATCCATCACGAGACCAAATCCTCCGCCTTCCTGGTCAATGCCTCGGCCTGGGCGCTCGGCCTGTCGGCGCGGGTGATCCAGCCCGGCGAGACGCCGCAAGGCACGATCGGCCGGCTCGCCAAGCGGCTCGGCGCGCCCGCGGTGCGCGCCGCCACGCGGCAGGCGATGCGGCTGATGGGCAGCCACTTCGTGCTGGGCGAAACCATCGAGGCGGCGCTGGCGCGCGTGCATGCGCCCACCGCCTCGCGCTATTCCTTCGACATGCTCGGCGAAGGCGCGCGCACCGCCGAGGACGCGCAGCGCTATTTCAATTCCTATGCCACCGCGATCGACGCGATCGGCCGCAGCGCGGGCGGCCGTCCCCTGCCCGAACGGCCCGGCATTTCCGTCAAACTCTCCGCGCTGCATCCGCGCTTCGAGGCGGTGAGCCACGCCCGCGTGATGACGGAGCTGGTGCCGCGGCTGATCGAGCTCGCACGCCGCGCGAAGAGCCACGATCTGAACTTCACCGTCGATGCCGAGGAAGCCGACCGGCTGGAGCTGTCGCTCGACGTGATCGCCGCGGCGTTTGCCGATACGTCGCTGAAAGGCTGGGACGGTTTCGGGCTTGCGATCCAGGCCTATCAGAAGCGCGCCGCCGAGGTGATCGCCTGGATCGATGCGCTGGCGCGCGCGCATGCGCGGCGCATGATGGTGCGGCTGGTCAAGGGCGCCTACTGGGACACCGAGATCAAGCGGGCGCAGGAGCGTGGGCTCGACGACTATCCCGTGTTCACGCGCAAGGCGATGACCGATCTCAATTATGTCGACTGCGCGCAGCGGCTGCTGGCGCTGCGGCCGCGCATCTTTCCGCAATTCGCCACCCACAATGCGCTGACGGTCGCGACCGTGCTGGAGCTGGCCGGCGGCGAGAGCGGATTCGAATTCCAGCGCCTGCACGGCATGGGCGAAGCGCTCTACGCGCGCCTGGCGAAGATCATCCGAAGCTCGCCTAGCGCACCTATGCGCCGGTCGGCAGCCATCGCGACCTGCTGGCCTATCTGGTGCGGCGGCTGCTGGAGAACGGCGCCAACTCGTCCTTTGTCGCGCTCGCGGCCGACGATGCGGTCCCCGTCAAGACGCTGCTGCGGCGGCCGGCCGACATCATCGGCAGCGCGGCGCAGGCGCGGCATCCCAAAATCCCGCTGCCGCGCGACCTGCTGCCGCAGCGGATCAATTCGCGCGGCATCGAGTTCGGCGAGCGCGCGGCGCTGGACAAACTTGTCGCCGAGATCGCGCGTGCAAAAATCCCTGCGAGGGGCAGCATCGCCGATGCGTCTCACTGCCGATGCGGAACGCGCCGTTGCCGCGGCCCGCGCCGGTTTCCCCGCCTGGAGCGCGACGCCCGCAATCGAACGCGCGGCGATGCTGGAGAAAGCCGCCGACCTGCTCGAAGCGCGCGCCGCGCATTTCATGGCGCTGCTGCAGCGCGAGGGCGGCAAGACGCTCGACGACGCGCTGTCGGAGTTGCGCGAAGCCACCGACTTCTGCCGCTACTATGCCGCCGAGGGACGCAAGCTGTTCGGCGCGAGCGAAGCCATGCCGGGCCCGACCGGCGAGAGCAACGAGCTTCGCCTGCGCGGCCGCGGCGTCTTCGTCGCGATCTCGCCCTGGAATTTTCCGCTGGCGATCTTCCTCGGCCAGGTCACGGCGGCGCTGATGGCCGGCAATTCCGTGGTCGCCAAGCCGGCCGAGCAGACGCCGCTGATCGCGACCGAGGCCGTCAGGCTGCTGCATGAGGCCGGCATCCCTGCCGCGGCGCTGCAGTTCGTGCCCGGCGACGGCGCGATCGGCGCGGTGCTGACGGCGCATCCCGATATCGCCGGCGTGGTGTTCACCGGCTCGACCGAGGTCGCGCGCGCGATCAACCGCACGCTCGCCGCCAAGGACGGACCTATTGTACCGTTGATTGCAGAAACCGGCGGCATCAATGCCATGATCGCGGACGCCACCGCGCTGCCCGAGCAGGTCGCCGACGACGTCGTGACCTCGGCGTTCCGTTCCGCGGGCCAGCGCTGCTCGGCGCTGCGGCTCCTGTTCGTGCAGGAGGACGTCGCCGACCGCATGATCGAGATGATCGCGGGCGCCGCGCGCGAATTGAAGATCGGCGACCCCGCCGATCCCGCGACCCATATCGGCCCCGTGATCGACGCCGAGGCCAAGGCGCGGCTGGACGCGCATATCGCGCGCATGAAGAAAGCAGGCGCGGGTGCATTTCGCAGGCGATCGCGCCGCAAGGCAATTTCGTCGCGCCGCATATCTTCGAATTGCGCGACGCGGCGAACTCACCGAGGAAGTGTTCGGGCCGATCCTGCATGTGGTGCGCTACGGCGCCGACAAGCTCGAGAGCGTGCTGCGGTCGATCGAGCGCACCGGCTATGGCCTGACGCTCGGCATCCACTCGCGCATCGACGACATGGTCGATGCCGTCATCGCGCGGCTGCAGGTCGGCAACATCTATGTCAACCGCAACATGATCGGCGCCGTCGTCGGCGTGCAGCCGTTCGGCGGCTTTGGCCTGTCCGGCACCGGCCCCAAGGCCGGCGGTCCGCATTATCTGGCGCGGTTCGCCACCGAGCAGACGGTGACCGTCAACACCGCGGCGGCCGGCGGCAATGCCGCGCTGCTGTCGGGCGACGAATGAACTATGCGCTACTCAGGCAAGGATCATGCGCTGCCGTCCGTCCTTCGCGCACGGCACGCGCTTGGAAAGCTGATCGACCTTCTTCTTCGACTCCGCCTGGGCCAGCATCTCGAACACATTCAGGGGTTTCAGCTCGGTGGCGCGGCGATAGTCGCTCGCCGCCTTGTCGATCTTGCCCTGCGCCTCGTAGATCGCGGCGCGCGCGACATAGCCCTCGACGGTCTCGCGCAGCTCGTTGGCCCTGCCGAGATCGTCCAGCGCCCGCTCATAGTCCTTCGTGCTCGAGTAGACGATCCCGCGCAGCCGCAACGCATCGGCATCGTTCGGCCGCGTCACGAGCACCTGATTGAGATCGGCCATCGCGCTGACCGGATCCTTCTTCGCAAGATAGGCCCGTGCGCGCAGCATGCGGGCGAAGGAATCGGTCCCGATATTCTTGCCGATCAGCTGATTGAGCGCCACGATCGAGCGGTCATACTGGCCGGAGACCAGCATCGCCAGACCCTGGCCGAGCTCGGCGGTCTGGTTGGCGGGATTGCGGTCGAGCGCGTTCTTGATGTCGACCAGGCCTTCCGAATTGTTGCCCTTGAACAGCAGCGCAAGCCCGCGTGCCGCGCGCGCCGTGTCGTTCGAAGGGTTGAGCGCGATCGCCTGGTCGAAATCGACCAGCGCCTTGTCGAGCTGCGCGAGCGCCATATAGGCCTGTCCGCGCTCGGCATAGGCCGCGCTTTCCTTCGGATTGAGCGAGATCGCACGGTCCATGTTGGAGATCGCGTCCTGGTATTTGCCGGTGAGACGGCTGACCATGCCGCGGCCGAAATAGCCGAGCGAATTGTTCGGATCGAGGCTGATCAGCTTGTTGGCCTCGTCCAGCGCCAGCTCGGGCTGCTTCATGCCGAGCAAGGCGATGACCCGCTCGTAGCGCATCGGCCTGTCGTCCGGCTTGATCGTCAGGAACGCCTCGACGTCGTTACGGCCGTCCGCATAGCGGCCCATGCTGAGATAGGCCACGGCCCGAAGCCTGAGCGCGGCTTCGTCGCGCGGATCGGCGGAGAGGATCGGCGACAGCTTGCGCAACCGCGTCGGCATATCGTGCGCTGGGCAAACAGGACCTGCGCCTCCTTGACGGCCTGGCTGGATGACGGCGGCAGCGGCGGCTGCCGGTGCAGCGGGCGACACGGCGGTCGGCGGAATCGCCGCCGCCTGCTTGCCGTCGGGCTGGCCATGAACCTTGGCCAGCTCCGCCTGCATCGTGACCGCCGACTGGCGCTGCTGCTGCACATTCTTGTCGTCGGGCACGAGGGTGAGCAGCTTGTCGTAATCGGCAATCGCGCTCGCATAGTTGCCCTTGGCGACGAAGAGCTGGGCGCGGGCGAACAGCGCGTTGCGATCGTTCGGCAGCCCGCGCGATCGCCAGCGTGAAATCGTCGATGGCGTGGTCCATGTCGCCCTTGCGGCGATAGGCCTGGCCGCGCAGATAGAAGGCATTCAGCGACATTCGCGTTGATCGCGATCGCCCTGTTGAGGTCGTCGAGCGCCGGATCGATCTGTCCGGTCTCGATATGGGCGTAGCCGCGGCTGACATAGGCCTGGGCATAGTCCGGCCGCAGCGTGATCGCCTGGTTGAGGTCGGTCATCGCATCGGTGAAATTGCGCTGGGTGGTTCTCAGGTTTGCCCGCGTGTAGAAGGCGACCGCATTGTTGGGCTCGAGCTCGATCGCCTGGTTGAAATCGGCCAGCGCACCCTCGGCGTCGCCCTTGCGCTGCCGCGCAAAGCCGCGCGACAACAGCGCCGGAACCGATTTCGGATTCAGCAGGAGGGCGGCTTCGGCATCGGCGAGTGCAAGGTCGACCTTGGCGCGGCTGATGAACAGGCGCGAGCGGCTGACGAGCGCCTTGAGCCGATCGTCGGCCGGCTTCGCAGCATCATTGATGATCGCCGTGCAGGCCGGCTCGATCTTGTCCGCGGCCTGGCCGGCGCAATCCTCGGCGTCGCCGGCCCGGGCCGGCGCCTGCGTCGCGCACAACGCGGCGAGCAGCAGCACCGGCAGCCGGGCGTGAAAGGACAACTTCATTAGCTTTCCCTTCGGCGAGGAAGTTTGGGGCGCGGCTGACGATCAGCCAATTTTACAACCGACCCGCGCACATTGCCACATTCCCTTCGCGCATGGTTGGCGAGCCGCTTCACGTTCCGGAGCGGTTGCATCCTCCGCCGACATCGGTCAAATGGGCTCAACTCGGCCGCAAATCAAATCCACGGGAGCGACGCCTTATGGGCAAAGGCATCTTCGAGGGGCTGAAGGTTCTGGACTGCGCGAGTTTCATCGCGGCACCGGCGGCCGCGACCGTGCTGTCGGACTTCGGCGCCGACGTGATCAAGATCGAGCCGCCCGGCGCCGGCGATCCCTACCGGAACCTGCCGAACCTGCCGGGATATCCGGCCAGCGAGCATAATTTTGCGTGGCTGCTGGACAACCGCAACAAGCGCGGCCTGGCGCTCGATCTGGCGAAGCCGGAAGGACAGGCGGTGCTGCACAAGCTCGCCGAGCAGGTCGACGTCTTCATCACCAACTATCCGCCGCAGGTGCGCGCGAAGCTCGGCATCACCTATGATCACCTCGCCCCGAAGAACGAGCGGCTGATCTACGCCTCCTTCACCGGCTATGGCGAGAAGGGCGAGGAAGCCAACAAGCCCGGCTTCGACAGCAACGCCTATTGGGCGCGCTCCGGCCTGATGGACCTCGTGCGCGCCGACATCCACACCACGCCCGGCGCGCTCGATCGCCGGCATGGGCGATCATCCCTGCGCCATGGCGTTCTACGGCGCGATCGTCACCGCGCTCTATCAGCGCGAGCGCACCGGCAAGGGCGCGCATGTGGCCTCGAACCTGATGGCGAACGGCGTCTGGGCCGCCTCCGTGCTGGCGCAGGCCAAACTCTGCGGCGCCAAGTTCGGCGAGCGGCGGCCGCGCGAGCGCGCGCTGAACGCGGTCACCAACCACTATCGCTGCAAGGACGACCGCTGGCTGATCCTGTCGCTGCTCAACGAGGACCGGCAATGGCCGACGCTCGCCCGCATCCTCGGGCGCGAGGACCTGATCGCGGACCCGCGCTTTGCCACCAAGACGGACCGTCACGCGCGCTCGATCGAGCTGATCAAGATCTTCGACGAGGTGTTCGCGACCAAGCCGCTCGCCGAATGGCGCAAGCTGCTCGACGGCAACGGCCTGGTGTTCGGCGTGGTCGGCATCCTCGACGACATCCCGAACGACCAGCAGATGATCGACAACGAGGTCGTGGTGCCCTTCGAGAACGACACCATGCTGACCGTCAACAGCCCGATCTGGGTCGACGGCGCGCCGAAGGTGCGCCCGCGCAAGCCGCCCGCGCTCGGCGAGCACTCCGACGAGATTCTTCGCGCAGCGGGTACGATGAGGCCGCGATCGAGAAGCTCCGGGCCTCCGGCGCGGTGGCATAGGATTTAAGCCGTGCCGACCTACCGGCTGCATTACTTTCCGGAGTCCGGCAACAGCTACAAGCTGGCGCTGATGCTGACCCTGTGCGGCCAGCATTTCGAACCGGTCTGGACCGATTTCGGCGGCGGCGTGACGCGGACGGCGGAATGGCGCGAGCGCGTCAATCCGATGGGCGAAATCCCGGTGCTGGAAATCGACGGCGAACGCCTGACCCAGACCGCGCCGATCCTGCTGAAGCTGGCGAAGGACTACGGCAAGTTCGGTGCAACGACCGAGCAGGAGCAGTTCGAGCTGCTGCGCTGGCTGTTCTGGGACAACCACAAGCTCACCGGCTACATGGCGACCTATCGCTATTACCGCGCGTTCACGCCGACGCCCGACCCGCATGTGCTGAAGCATTTCCGCCGGCGGCTCGACGACTTCCTGTCCATTCTGGAGCGGCATGTCGCGCAGAACGCCTTCGCGATCGGCGACCGGCCGACCATCGCCGATATCTCGATGATGGCCTATCTGCATTTTCCCGCGGACGAGACCGGCTACGATCTTGCGGCGAGCCATCCGGCGATCCATGCGCTGGCTCGGCCGCATGGCCGCACTGCCGGGATGGAAGTCGGCCTACGACCTGTTGCCCGGTCAGCGCCTGAAGCATACGCGTCAGCGCAGGTTACGGCTCAGCGCTTCAGCCAGGCCCAGACGACCCCGACCGCGATCACGCCGATGATGATCGCAAACGCGATCGCCCAGCCGCTGACGCGGATATCGCCGATCATCTGGCGTTCCGCCTCGTTCTCGGCGATCTTCGCGATTGCGCTGCTTGTTCTCCTGATCGGAAGAGCTCATCGGCCGCTCCCTGTGACGCCCGGACGTTCAAGTCCGGGCTGTGGTCGCCGGCTTCAATGTAGCATCCATCGATGACGTTTGCCGTGCGCTGGTCGCAGCCGGCAATCCGGCTCAGCAGCAGCGACGCCAGCGCCGCGCAGGCCGCGGCCGCGGCCGCCGCCATGAACAGCGCCCCGGTGCTCCATTTCGCGTCGATCAGGACGCCGGCGACCAGGGGGCCGATGATCGAGCCGACCCGGCCGATGCCGAGCGCCCAGCCGACGCCGGTGGCGCGCACCGAGGTCGGATAATAGCCGGCGGTGAGCGCATTGGCGGCGATCTGGCCGCCGACCACGCAGAAGCCCGCCGCGAAGATCGCAATCGAGACCGGGATCGCGGAGTGGCCGAGCTGGCCGATCGCGGCGACCGCGAACACCGCAACGAGATAGACCAGCGCCAGCGCGCGAAACGAAAAGCGGTCGATCACGCTGCCGAGCGCGAAGGTGCCGACCACGCCGCCGATCTGCAGCATCGAGCCGATCAGCACCGCCGACCGACACCGAGGCGCCGAGATCGTTGAGCACGGTCGGCAGCCAGAGCGCGAGGAAATAGATGTCGAGCAGGCTCATGAAGAACACGACCCAGAGCAACAGCGTCGCGAGCGGTGCGGCCCTCGCGGAACAGGTGCAGCACCGGCACGCCGTCGAGACGCGGTTCATGCACGACGAATTGCGCGCCCGGCGCGAACGACGGTGTTCGGACTGATCAGCTTCAGCAGTCCCGCGACGCGCTCCGGCGCCTGGCCGGTGGTCGCGACGAAGCGGACGGATTCCGGCAACCGCCAGCACGAGGATCGGCACCATGATCAGCGGCGCGATGCCGCCGACCAGGAACACCGAGCGCCAGCCGAAGCGCGGAATCAGATCGGCCGCGAGCATGCCGCCGAGCGCGGCGCCGATCGAGAAGCCGCAGAACATGATCATGACCATGGTGGCGCGGCGGCGGTGCGGATTGTATTCCGCGGTCATCGCCACCGTGTTCGGCATGGCGCCGCCGAGGCCGAGCCCGGTCAGGAAGCGGATGACGAGCAGCGTCGGGATGTCATGCGCAAGCACGGTCGCGAGCGCGCCGAGGCCGAAGGCGGCGGTGGAGAAGATGATGATCGCCTTGCGGCCGACGCGGTCGGCGAGCGGGCCGAACACCAGCGCGCCGATCATCAATCCGAACAGGCCGGCGCTGAAGACCGGACCGAGCGCGGCGCGCGTGGTCAGGCCCCACTCCTTGGCAAGCGCGGGCGCGACAAAGCCGATCGCCTGGGTGTCGAAGCCGTCGAGGAACAGCACCGCCGCGCACATCAACAGCAGCTTGATCTGGAATCCGCCGATCGGCTGACGGTCGATGAAATCGGCAATATCGATCACGGGCCCGCTGCCCGCGTTGCCGGAATTCGCCATGGCTCCCTCCCCTTGAGGCTCGCGGTTCTTCCCGACCGCTTTGTTTGATTGCCAGCCTAACGCACGCCGTACTGGCGCAAGGCATCCTTGGAATAACCCGCGATGCGCTTGTAGCCGTCGGACAGCGCGACCAGTTCCTCGCGGCTGATGACGTCGTCGATGGTCTTGAACGGCTGGTCGTGGGTGCGCTGGAACACCTCGCGCAGGATCGCATCCGGCGGATTGGTGCGGTTGGTCAGCACGATGCGGGTGGTCGCCTCCAGCCGCTGCTTCTCGTAAGCCGCAAGTGCGGCGGCGGGATCGGCGATCCCGGACAGCGCTGACGTCAGCGCCTTCGCATCGAGGATCGCCTGGCCCGCGCCGTTCGAGCCGCGCGGCACCATCGGATGGGCGGCATCGCCGAGCAGGGTGATCCGGCCAAAGCTCCAGCGCGGCAGCGGATCCTGGTCGACCATCGGAAATTCCAGCACGCTGATCGGCGGCGCGGATGAAGGCGGGCACGTCGAGCCAGTCGAAATGCCAGTCGGAGAACGGGCCGATGAAGTCGTCGAGCGAGCCGGCGCGGTTCCAGTCGCGCTTGCGATAGTTCGGCGTCTCGATCTCGGCGACCCAGTTGATCAGCTGCAGGCCGTCGGCGCCGGCCTCGCGGATCGGATAGATCACCATCTTGCCATGCGACAGCCAGCCCGCGCGCACCATGCTCGCGCCCGACAGCATCGGCTTCCACCGCGTCACGCCGCGCCACATGTTGACGCCGGAATAGCGCGGCTCGCCTTCGTCGGGGAAGAACTGCTTGCGGACCGCCGAATTGATGCCGTCGCAGGCGATCGCGACGCGGCCGCGCACGGTGAAGCGCTCCTTGCCGCCGGGACCGTCGGAGAAGGTGACGGTGACACCGGCCTCATCCTGCGCGACGCCGAGGCAATGACGGTTGACGACGACGCGATCGGCGCCCGCGCGGTCGCGGAACGCATCGAGCAGCACCATCTGCAGATCGCCGCGATGGATCGAGAATTGCGGATGGTCGTAGCCGGCGGCGCGGCCGAGCGGCTCCTGGTAGATCAACTGCCCGAAGCGGTTGAAGAAGGTCGCGTCCTTGGTCGCGATCGCGACCTTGGCCAGCGCCTCTTCAAGCCCGAGCGCGGCGAGTTCCTTGGTCGCATGCGGCAACAGATTGATGCCGACGCCGATCGCGCGCACCTCGGGAACGGATTCGTAGATGCGGCAGGGAATGCCCGCCTTGTGCAGGCTCAGTCCGAGCGTCAGGCCGCCGATGCCGGCGCCGATGATGATGACCTCGTCCATGTTTCCGTCCCGGACGTCGTTGCCGGCGATGAAACACGATTAGTAAGCCTACTGTCAATCGATGATCGTCATTGCGAGCGAAGCGAAGCAATCCAGCATTTCCGCGGATAGTCTGGATTGCTCCGCTTCGCCTCGCAATGACGAAGGTAGCACTACCGCGTCTTCACAAAGCACATGCCCATCCGCGTCGCGGGCGTGGCCGCCTCGCAGGCGAGCCCTTCGGCGCAGGTCCAGACCGGAAACTCTTGTCGTTCTCGCTCGCCCGCGCGCGCTGCACATAGCAATGCGCGCCCCAGCCGTCCTCATATTCGGTGCCGGCAAGCTCGGTGCTGCCGCGCTGCTGCGGCCGGCTGGCAAAGCCTTTCGAGAAATCCGGCGCCTTGCCGTCGCGGAACGCGGCGAGGATATCGCGGCGGCGCACCTGATCGCCGAAGAAATGCGGCGAGGCCGGCACCACGGTCGTGTTCGACGGCTTTGCCGCCATCCAGTCGACGCCGGGGAAATGGAAGCCGCCGATGCCGCGGGTCTGGTGGCAGCCGGCGCAGGTGACGTCGTTGAGCCGGCGCGCAAAGCCCGCGACCGAGCGGATGTTCTGCAAGGCGATGCCGCGCTTCGCGGCCTTCTCCAGCGCGCCGACGACATCGTCCTCGGTGAAGACGGGCTTGGCGCCCTCGCCCGCAACGAGGCCGTAGGTCGGCATCAGCTCCGACGGCACGAAGCCGGTCGGCGTCGGCGCGATCGCGCTCTTGGCGAGGAATTTGTCGGGGATCAGCACCGTGCCGCGGTCGAGCTCGGCGAAATGTTCGGGCGCAAGCAGCCACGCCTTGAACTCGCGCGCGAGCTTGTCGTCCTTCAGCAGGCGCTCGCGATCGATCTGGTCCTCCAGCGGCGACTCGACGAAGGTGGCGGAGGCGGCATCGTATTTGAACACCTTCATCAGATAGTCGGTGCGGAAATCGCGCACCGCCGATTTCGGCGCATGCGCGATCTGCAGATTGGTCTCGATGCGGTCGATATTTTCGGGCCGGACGAGATCGAGCGCGCCATCCGGTGCGGTCAATTTCGCCGCCAGTTCCCGCCCGTCACTTGAGGTCGCCGGCGGCAAGCCAGCGCCGCGCGATCTCGGCGCAGGTGATCGCGCTCGCCATCGCCCTTCGCCTTCAGCACCACGTTCAGCGTCATCGGCAGCCGCGGCGTCACCGCGGCCTCGCCGATCGCGGCCGCATTGGTCTGGGTCAGCCGATAGATCAGCCGGATCTCGCCGCAATTCTCCGGCGCGACATAGGCGCGGTCCATGCGGTTGACGATGCCGGACAGCACGAAGCGCGTGTCGGCGGAATAAAGCTGCGCGCGGTCGAACAGCTGGAACGCGAAGCCGGTGCCGACGCCGATGCTCTCGTTGGGCAACTCGGCCTTGTGCCGTTCGACGTAGCGCTCGACATCCGCGTCCAGCGCCTTGGCGACCTGCGCCATCGACGGCAGCGCGAACAATTGCGCGTTGGTCAGCGGGCCTGTCGGCCGAGCGCGCACGGCATCATGACGTGCATCAGGCCAAGGCGGCCGCCGATCGAGTTCGCGCAACGCGCCGGGATCGATGATGGCGGTGCCGCGCTCGAGCGGCGCGTCGGACGCGCCTGCGCGGAACAGCGCTCCGATCAGCAGAACGACGACAGCCAGCAGTCGCGAAGCCAGAGCGCATGCCCTGACTAACACCATGAGATCGTGGCTATTCAAGCCAAAAGCGCGTCACGCGGTGAGCGCCGCTCGTTACTGACGCGCGACGATCAGGCCCTTCTCGGTGACGACCACCCAGTGGCCATCCTGCTTGCGGATGGCGTCGATGCGGCCGAGGCCCGGAATGTGGTCGCCGGCATAGACCTCCCAGGTTCCGCGGCGATTGCGGATCAGCGCGCCGCCATAGCCGACATCGGCGAGAGTCCAGCCTTCGACCGTCGGCAGGCGGCCGACCTCGGGCTTCGGACGGCGTTGCGGGCGCAGCCGCAGCCGCACGGTGCCGCGGTCGCAACAGCGGGCGGCGTCACCGAGCCCGTGACCTCCTTCGGCGCAGCCGGCGCGACAGCGGCAGGCGCCGCGGCAGCGACGACCGGCGCGGGCGCAGGCGCGGCGCGCAGCTTCTCGACCGCTTCGGAGAGCTTTGCGAGCCTGGCAGTCGGCTCGGCCTGCGCCTTCTCGATTTTTTCGAGGCGATCGCTGGTCTTGTTGAACTGGGTCAGCGCGGTCTTGGAGGTGTGATCGAGGCCGGACTTCAACTGCTGCACGTCGGCATCGATGCGTGCGATCGCGGCCTCCAGCGCGCCGCTTGCCGGCGCGGTCGCGGCCGCGTCCGCCGTATGCATCATGCCCATGGTCGCGAACGCGCCACCGGCCGCGCCTGCAATCGTCGCCAGCGCCACCACCGCGGCCATCGCGCCAAAGCGGCGCTTGGCAGGTGCATGGTCGGCCTCGGCCTTCGCGCCGGTCTCGCCGCGCCAGGCGCGGTCGCCGGGCGCCATGATCAGCATCTTGCCGGCGGTGCCGGGTGCGCTCGCGCTCGCCTCGATCTTGGGAGCTTCGACCTTCGGCGCCTCCACCTTGGGCGCATCGGCCTTCGGCGCCTCATGGTCGGGCGCAATCGCCGGGGATTCGATCTTGCCGGCATCCGGCGCCGCGGCGCTCGCCTCGGCCTTCGGCGTATCCTGGGTTTGAGACTGTTCGCTCACGTGCAATTCTCCAGAATTGATTGACCATTTGGTAACTTTCATTCCTTGCCAATTCCTTACCGGCGGCCGATCCGGCGGCGGCCTTACCGAAATTTTAGGAATTTTCCCGGGCGGCTTTTGGGCCGGCGCGGCGCGGCATGGCGGCCAAAGTCCCGGCGAATGTCGCTCCGGCGTCAGCCGAGCCGTTTGACAAAGCATCCCTGCCGGCCTGTTGAAACGCAGCAACAACACTGCCTGGGGGAGAACGCGCCATGAAGCTCTACGACTCGATCGGTCCGAATCCGCGCATCGTCCGCATGTTCATGGCGGAGAAGGGCATCGAAATGCCGAAGCAGACCGTCGATCTGCGCGGCGGCGAGAACCGCGCAGGCCGCGCATCTGAAGCGCAACCCGCACGGCCAGATGCCGACGCTGGAGCTCGACAACGGCCACTATCGTCTCCGAGATCACCGCGATCTGCGAATATCTGGAGGAGAAGCATCCGAGCCCGCCGATGATCGGAGCGACGGCGGAGGAGCGCGCCGAATGCCGGATGTGGACGCGCCGGCTCGACCTCAACATCGCCGAGCCGCTCGCCGACGGCTACCGCTACGGCGAGGGACAGAAATTCTTCGAGAAGCGGATTGTCGTCGTTCCCGAAGCCTCGCCCGGACTGAAGAAGGTCGCGGCCAACCGCCTGCAATGGCTGAACGGCCAGATGGACGACAAGCGCGAGTACATCTGCGGCAAGCGCTTCACGCTCGCCGACATCCTGCTCTATTGCTGGATCGAATTCGGCAATCAGGTCGGCCAGCCGCTCGATCCCGCCAATGCCAACATCGTCGCCTGGCTCGCGCGCGTCGGAGCGCGGCCGAGCGTGAAGGCTTAGCATCGTCAACGACACATCTCCGCATTCCCGCGGCGCGATTTCGCGTCCGGGCTTTGCAATTCGGTGTCCCTCTGAAGACAGAGGGCGCAGGGAATGCCGGGCGCTCGCCGCACCCGCTGCCTTGTGTGCAAACGAAAAGGTCGCACGCAAGTCAACACAGGTAGAGCCGAAACATCCGGCACTCCCTGCGCAATGGCTTTACGGCTTACTCCGCGCTCTCCCCGGTGTATCGGGCTTTTTAGTCACCGTCGCTGACCAATCTGCGCTTCAGCCATAAGTAGAATCGCATCTCCATCAACTTGACCCCAGCGTCGAGGGGACAGGACCACACGGCTTGACCGTACGCATCGTGCCGCACGTCTTGCGGCACAACGCGTCCATCGCAACCCGCCTCACGTGTCGTGACGATTGGCCGAACGTCCCTCGTGTCGAGGCGAGCTGACTTCTTTAAATCATAAATTCTGTCTTTCGGAAGATTTTTATTTTTGCTCAGGAGCTTGACATACGTATTCTGTAAAACTGCAGTGTTTTGCCCGTCGTGTCGCGACGGCAACACTTTCACAGGGCCGGAACGTTTGTCCTGTTACAGTTTGGAAAAGATTCGGATCAAATCATCATGTTTCATAGCGTCGCCGCGCTCGTGCGATTGTCGCGCGGCAGCGTGATGATGAACTCGGTGAAAACGCCGGGTTCGGTTTCGACATCGATCCGGCCGCCATGCTGCTTGACGATGATGTCGTGAGTTCATGGAGAGGCCGAGCCCTGTTCCTTCGCCGGTCGGCTTGGTGGTGAAAAAGGGATTGAACATCTTCTCCTTCACCTCGGGCGGAATGCCGGTGCCGTTGTCGCGAATGCGGACCTCGACCGTCTTGCCGAGATTTCTTGTGGCCGCGCTGAGCACCGGCTCGAAGGCTCCGTCGGCTGCCTCGGCCTTGCGCTTCGTCGCGGCATAGAAGCCGTTCGAGATCAGATTCAGCAGCGCCCGGGTCATCTCCTGCGGATACAGGTCGAGCGCGCCCGCGTCGGGGTCGAGGTCGTGCTTGCAGCGTGATATTGAAGCCCGGCTTTCTCCGCCCGGGCGCCGTGATAGGCGAGATTGAGGCTCTCCTCGACCAGCGCGTTGATGTCGGCGGACCGGCGTTCGCCCGAGCCCTCGCGCGAATGCAGCAGCATGTTCTTGACGATGGAATCGGCGCGCTTGCCGTGCTGAACCACCTTTTCGAGATTGTCCTTCAGCAGTCGCCGTCAGTTCGTCCAGTTCCTCGCCGCGCATCTTGCCGGTCGAGCGTCGCCTGATTCAGCTGCCTCTTCAGCTCGTCGATCAGCTCGGCCGACAGCGCGGAGAAATTGTTGACGAAGTTGAGCGGGTTCTTGATCTCGTGGGCGATGCCGGCGGTGAGCTGGCCGAGCGACGCCAGCTTCTCGGTCTGCACCAGGCGGTCCTGCGCCGCGCGCAAATCCTCGAGCGACTGCGACAGCTCGCGCGTGCGCGCCTGCACCTCGCTCGAACAAGCGGACGTTCTCGATCGCAATCACCGCCTGATCGGCGAAGGTCTCGACCAGTTCGATCTGGCGCGGCGTGAACGGCGCCACCTGCGCGAGAGCTCAGCGTGAACACGCCTTCGACCACCTCGTCCCGCAGCAACGGAACGCCAAGCATGCTCTGCGGCACGTCCGACTATGCCGGGGAAGGCGAATTCGGATCCTTCACCTTAATTCACGATCTCGGAACGCACGTCTCGAGCCAGCGACTTTCGTGCATGCTTCTGGATTGACTCTGAAGAAGCCATCTCCTCGGGCGAGAAGCCTGCCGCTGCGCTGGCGCGAAACAACGCATCCTTGCGCAACCAGATGATCCCGCATTTGCGGCGCAGAGTTGCGTGGCGGATGTAACAGCGTGTCAAGACAGCTTCCAAATAGAACGCCGAACGGCTGATCACCTTAGCACATCGGCGGTCGCGGTCTGCTGCTGCAGCGACTCTCCGAGATCGCGTGTCCTGGCCTGAACCTCATCGAACAATCGAACGTTCTATCGCGATGACGCCTGCGCAAACGTCCGAAGCAGTTGAACGTGATGCGATCGAAACTTCCCGTTGCGTCGGTCACGCGATCACCGATCGCGCCCTTTGTTCATCAGCCTCGCAAATAGGTGCTTCGAAGCCGCGGGCGGCAGTTCCCTAGCCGCGCATCCATTGTCCTGCGTCCGCGCTCCTCGAAGACGTCCTGCCCTTGCCATGTCGAACAGCTCATTTCCCACCGCGCGAACGCGGCTCAGCACCTCGTCGCGGCATTCTCTCTCGCCTGTGTGCACTTCTGGACAGAAGGCACGCACGGCGCCCTGCTATTCACGACCAAAGTCGCACGCACGCCACGTGTCGCGTCAGCATCGGCGCGGCATTGCCGGGGAAACGAAATGGACGAGTTCGACGACCACACCAGGGCGAACATGGACGTCGTGCTGGAAGAGATTTGCCAGGAGATGACGCATGGCGGCGATCACGAGAGCCGCAGGTTCATCGCCGAGCGCCTGATCGAGTGCGCCCGCGAGGGACGCAGCTCACTGACCGAACTGAACAGTGTGGCGCGGCGCGCACTGCTCGAGCTGGTCAATCGAAAGTCCGGCCTGCGTCGGCTCAGATCACGATCGGCTTGTCCGGCAGCTCGTTGCGCGGATGCGCATCGGGCGGGAAATGTTTCGCGAGCTCGCGCGACACCGCCTCGATGCCCTTGATGACACCGGCCTTGAATTGCCCGCTTCGGAAATCGGCTTCCATGTCGCGGCAGATCGCCTCCCAGCCCGCTGCGCCGACCTTCGCATCGATGCCGCGGTCGGCGACGATCTCGACCTTGCGATCGGCGAGCAGGAGATAGATCAGGACGCCGTTGTTGTGCGCGGTGTCCCAGATCCGCAAATGCGAGAAGATGTCGAGCGCGCGTCGCGCGCGCCGGCTGGTTGCGGAACAGCGGACGGCCGTCGAGCGCGCCTTCGACGACGAAGCGCACCTGTCCGCAATGCGTGGCCTCGCCGGCCTTGATCGCCTGCTCGATGTCGGCCAGCACGCGCGGCGTGAAGACACGCCGCGCCCGCCAGTGATGCTCGACCAGATGTCTTGCGATGCGCCTGATGCTCATTGCCTACCAGCTCCCCGAGGCGCCGCCGCCGCCAAAGCTGCCGCCCCCGCCGCTGAAACCGCTGTCGCTCGAGCTTGAGCTCGAACTGCCGCTCGACCAGCCGCTGCCGCCGCTCCAGCCGCCGGACGGAGCCGCCATGCTGCGCCGCCGCGGTGGCCTGCCGCTCGAAATCGAGTTGCCGCGATCAGCACGAGCAAGGAACGCCAGATCGCCCACGATGGCGCCTGCGCAATGCAAGCGATCGATCCGAGCATGAACCAGGCGAGCACGGCGACCACGCCGCCGGCCGACCTGCCGAGCCGAGCAAGCCGCCCGAACAGCGCGCGCAGGATGCCGCCGACGAACAGGCTGCCAACAGAGTGAACGGACAAACGGGCTGAGAGACGTTCATCCAGTCGACGTCCGGGCCGTGCGACGCCTGCGGCGCCGGCACGGGCAGCGGCTCGCCGTCGATCACGCCGATCATGCGCGTGAGCCCTGCGGCGATGCCGCCGGCAAAATCGCCGCTCCTGAAGCGCGGCACGATCGTCTCGTCGATGATGCGCCGCGCGGTGACGTCGGTCAGCGCGCCTTCGAGGCCGTAGCCGACCTCGATGCGCAGCTTGTGGTCGTCCTTGGCGACGACCAGCAGCGCGCCGTCGTCGATCTTCTTGCGGCCGATCTTCCAGGCTTCCGCGGCGCGGATCGAGAATTGCTCGATGGTCTCGGGCTGCGGTGGTCGGCACGATCAGCACCGCGATCTGGCTGCCCTTGCGCTGCTCGCAGATCCTGCAGCCGCGGTCGACTGCGCCGCGATGTCGCTCGCTCGAGAGCGTGTTGGTCAGGTCGACCACGCGGCCGGTGAGCGGCGGTACCGCGACGTCGGCGAACGCCGCCTGCGTCCAGCACAGGAAGAGCGCGAGAATCAGCGCCACTGCGAACGCGAGGGTCGCTCGCGCCACGCGCACGCTCGCCTCCCACTCCCCCGCGCGGGAGAGGAGCGCACCGCCGTCGCGGCAACAGTCATCACTCATCGCCAGTCGCTATTTCGCCGGAGCGCGGCGCGGTGTCGACGTGCCGAAATCGACCTTCGGCGCGGTCGAGATTTCCTTCTCGTTCTCGACCGTGAAATTCGGCTTCTCCTTGTAGCCGAACACCATCGCGGTCAGATTGTTCGGGAAGGTGCGGATGCCGACGTTATAGTCCTGCACCGACTTGATGTAGCGGTTGCGCGCCACCGTGATGCGGTTCTCGGTGCCTTCGAGCTGCGACATCAGGTCGTGGAACAGCGCGTCCGACTTGAGCTGCGGATAGTTCTCGGTGACGACCAGGAGCCTCGAGAGCGCGCTGGAGAGCTCGCCCTGCGCCTGCTGGAATTTCTGGAACGCGGCGGGATCGTTCAGCACCTCGGGCGTCGCCTGGATGCTGCCGACCTTGGCGCGCGCATTGGTGACGCCGAGCAGCACGTCCTTTTCCTGCTGCGCAAAGCCCTTCACCGAATTGACGAGGTTCGGCACCAGATCGGCGCGGCGCTGATACTGGTTGACGACCTCCGACCAGTTGGCCTTGACCTGCTCGTCATTGGTCTGGATCGCGTTGTAGCCGCAATTGGTCAGGCTCAGCGTCGCCAGCGTCGCCAGCACGGTCAAAAATCTTGCGCATCGAAAATCTCCCGTTGCGGTGCCGTCGGCAACGTAGCAGAACGGTACCTGTCAGGAAAGCGAGCGAAAGCCGCCCTGCGGCGGCTGATTTGCGCTGCGCGTGACGCGGGTTCAATCGTCGTCATTCCGGACGCGCAGCGGCGAGCTCGGTGTCAGACGGTCAAGCAGCCTCGTCGAACCCGCTTCGCGCGCCGCCCTCGCATCCCGGATCGCCTTCCAGACCTTTTGCGGCGTCAGCGGCGTCGGCAGCTGCGTGATGCCGAACTCGGCGAGCGCGTCCATCACGCCGTTGGCGATGCAGGGCGGCCCGCCGATCGCGCCGGACTCGCCGCAGCCCTTGGCGCCGAGCGGATTGGTGCGGCAGGGCGCGGACTCGTCCAGCGTCACCGCGATCGGCGGAACGTCGTCGGCGCGCGGCATGCAATAGTCCTGATAGCTCGCGGTCAGCAGCTGTCCTTCGGCGTCATAGGCCACGCCTTCATAGAGCGCCTGGCCGATGCCCTGCGCGACGCCGCCATGCACCTGTCCCGTCACCAGCATCGGATTGACGGCGACGCCGACGTCGTCGACCGTGGTGTAGCGCACCACGCGGGTGACGCCGGTCTCCGGATCGATCTCGACCTCGCAGATATGCGTGCCGTTCGGCCAGCTCGGGCCGTCGACCTCGCCCTCGCTGTCGACCGACAGCTTTGCGCCGTCCTCCTTTTGCGCGATCTCGAACAGGCTGATGCGCCTGTCGGTGCCGACCACGGTCAGCAAGCCATCGCGATATTCGATGTCCTCGACCGAGGTTTCCAGCAGGTTGGACGCCTTCTCGCGCGCCTTGTTGATCAGGTCGTTGGTGGACACCGCGACCGCCGTGCCGCCGACGAACAGCGAGCGCGAGCCGACGCTGCCGAAGCCGGTGGCCAGATCGGTGTCGCCCTGCACGACGTCGATCTTGTCCATGGGGATGCCGAGGCTGTCGGACACCATCTGGGTGTAGGTGGTCTGCAGCCCCTGCCCCATCGCCATGGTGCCGGAATGCAGGACGACGCGGCCTTCGGCGGTCGCATGCAGCGACACCTTTTCATTGTGCACGCGGCCGCCGGTCCATTCGATGTAGCTGGTCAGCCCGCGGCCGTAGAGCAGGCCCTTCTTCTTCGCCGCGCGCTTGCGCGCGTTGAAGCCGTCCCAGTCGGACAGCTTCGACGGCGCGATCGAGCATGTGCGCGAAGGCGCCGGAGTCGTAGACCTGGCCGACCGCATTGGTGTAGGGCAGCTGCGCCGGCTTGACGTAGTTCACTTTGCGGATCGTGCGCGGATCGATGCCGATCTGGCGCGCGGCGGCATCCATCAGCCGCTCGACGATGAACACGCCTTCGGGCCGGCCCGCGCCGCGATAGGCGCCGACCGGCGCGGTGTTGGTCATCACCGACTTCACCTCGTAATGCACCAGCGGCAGATCGTAGACGCCGCTCTGCACGAACGGCCCGAGCACCAGCGGAATGACGTTGCCGGCGCCGGTCGAATAGGCGCCGGTGCCGCCGACCGAGCGCACGCGATAGGCCAGCACGCGGCCCTTTTCGTCGAGCGCGAATTCGCCGGTCGAGGTGAGATCGCGGCCATGGGTGCCGCCGACGAAATCGTCGGTGCGGTCGCCGCGCCAGCGGATTTTCTTGCCGAGCTTGACCGCGGCATAGGCGACGATGCCGTCTTCGGGATAGAGGCTGGTCTTCTGGCCGAAGCCGCCGCCGATATCGCCGACCAGCACGCGCACGCTTTCCTTCGGCCGCTTCAGCATCGACTCCGCGAGGATGTCGCGGGTCGAGCCCGGCGTCTGCGACTGCACATGGAGCAACAGCCGCCCGGTCTTCTTCTCGACCTCGGCGATGGTCGAGCGCGGCTCCATCGCCGACGGCACCAGCCGCTGGCTGACCAGATCGAGCGAGACCTTGTGCGCAGCCTTGGCGAAGGCTTCCTCGACCTTGGCGGCGTCGCCATAGCTCATGGCGGCGACGATGTTGTCGGGCGCATCGGGCCAGACCAGCGGCGCGCCGGGCTTCATCGCTTCGAGGGGATCGACCACCGACGGCAGCACCTCGTACTCGATCTCGATCGCCTCGGCCGCGCTCTGCGCCAGCACGCGCGAGGTCGCCACCACGGCCGCGACCGGCTCGCCGGCAAAGCGCACGATCTCATGCGCGAGCAGCCGGCGCGGCGGCACCGTCATCGGCTTGCCGTCCGGCCGCTTGAACATCGTGAGCGTCGGAATGGTGCCGATGTCGTCCTTGATCAGATCGGCGCCGGTGAAGACGGCCGCAACACCGTCCATCGCGGCAGCCGCCTTGGTGTCGATCGACTTGATCTTCGCATGCGCATGCGGCGAGCGCAGCACGTACAGCCACAGCGCGCCGTCTTCCGGCTTGTCGTCGATGAAGCTGCCCCTTCCCGGTGAGCAGCCGCTGGTCTTCCAGACGCTTGACGGGCTTGCCCGCACCGAAACGCAGATTGCCGGGAAGAATGTTCATCAGTTTGTCCTTCGAGTTTCTTCGACGATTTCGGGTTCTGCGGTTTCAGGCCACGTCCCGTCGAGCGCACGGCTTCGACCGCCTTGCGCTGTCGGCGCGTCAGCGCGGCCTGCGGCGGCACGGGATCGCCGACGTCATAGCCCTGGATCGCAAGCCCGGCCTTGATGCAGGCGGCGAGGTTGAAGCGCGCGAAGGCTTCGTTGATGCGCCAGAGCTTTCGCTGCAGCACCATCGCCTCGTCCCAGCGCTTGGCCTTGCAGAGATCGTAGAGCGCGACGCTCTGCCTGGGGATGATGCAGGCGGGGCCCGCCATCCAGCCGACGCCGCCGATCAGCATCACCGCGGCGGGAATATGCGCGGAGGCCGAGAACACCTTGATGCTGTCGCCGCAGCGATTGATGATCGAGAGCAGCCGACCGGTGTTGGTGGAGGCATCCTTGATGTAGCCGATGCGCGGATGGCTCGCGAGCCGCGCGATCACGTCCAGCGTCAGATCGGAGCGCTGGAATTGCGGGTTGGTGTAGATCACCACGGGAATGTCGACGGCGTCCGCAATGCTGCGGAAATAGGATTCGACCTGCGCGTCGGCGAGCGGAAAATAGGCTTCGAGGATCGCGAGGATGCCGTCGGCGCCGAGCATCTGATAGGCCCGCGCCTGCGCCACCGCATCCGCCGTCGAGGTCGAGACCACGCCGGCGATCACGGGCACGCGGCCTTTCGCCGCCGCGATCGTGGTGCGCACCACGGCGGTGCGCTGCTCGGCATCGAGATAGGCGAACTCGCCGGTCGAGCCGAGCGGCGTCAGCCCGTGCACGCCGGACTTGATCAGATCATCGCAAAGCCTGGCGAGCACATCCTCGCGGATGTGGCCGGCCGCATCGATGGGGGAGACGAGATAGGGGAAGACGCCGTGGAAGTCGGACATGACCGCCGCTGATATAGCGGGCGGCGCGGCGCGACGCAAGCCTGCCTCACAAGGCGAGGATGGCTCGTGGGCCTCCACGAGCCATCGCTTCGATGTCAGTAGGCGTAGTAGCCCGGGGCGCCGTACACCGGCGTGCCGGCGTAGTAGCCGTAGGGCGCGTAGCCGTAGCCATAGGCCTCGGCGGCGATGGCGGCTGCGGTCGCAGCGGCGGCAATCGCGGCGCCACGGCCGCCAACGCCGATGCCCATACCGTGATGCGGGCGCATGCTGCGCGCTTCGGCGGGCGCAGAGGCAAGCGCGGCCAGCGCCGAGACGGTCGCAATGGTCAAGAGCAGCTTCTTCATGACGATATCCTTTCCTGAAATACCGTGGAGTGTCCATACGGAGGCTGAATGTCCGTGTGGGTCAGGAATAGGCCGAGGCCGGCACGGCGGTATGTGCGCAACGTCACATTCGCCGGCGCCGGTCGAGCCCGGCATCGCCAGCGCGAGGTCGCAATCGCTACTGCAGCACGTCGAACTTGTAGGACGCCTGCGCGAAGACGCCGTAGCGCTCGGTGCGCACCGGCAGCGACTGGCACGGGCACGGCGTGCCGAAGATGTTGGTGTAGGCGCCAGGCGCCCACATCGCCCAGTAACGGCCGCCGGCGCCGAGGTTGAGACCGTTGGCGAAGGCATAGGACAGGATCGCCTCGAGCTGCACGCCCTGCCCGCCGCCGGTCTCGGTCGAGACCGTGTTGCTCACGTCGGTGCGCAGCAGATGGTTGTCGATGCCGTTGAACGACACGAACGGCAGCCAGGCGGCATCGGCCGTCAACTTCAGCCGGTCCCAGACCGTGAACACGCCGTTCACGCCGAGGCGGAACGAATACCATTTGTCGTCCTCGACAATGCCGAGCACGGAATTGGAAAGGCTGGGCACGCAATCCGAGAACGGATTGGCGATCTGCGCGCAGCCATAGGCCTGCTTGTTCTCGCGATAATAGTTGAAGCCGATGAAGCCGCCGACATTGGCGTTCGGCCCCTTGAACACCGAATAGCCGGCATCGATGGTGGCATAGGCCAGATCGCCCTTCACGTTCGACGACGTGTTCGAGTACGGCACGCTGGAGCCGAAGATGTTCCAATCCTCGTCGTTCATGTTGCCCGAGGTGAGCTTGCCGCCGCCGACAAAACCCTTGAGGAAGACGTTGATCGGGGTGTCGATGCGGCCGAACAATTCGCCTGATGCCGCCGTCGAATTGTAGGTCAGCCGCGAGACCAGGAGATTCGAAGTGCTCTGATCGGAGAAAGTGCCGAGATCCTTCTGGAAGCGTCCGGACGAATACCAGACGCGCCCGCCGAATTCGAATTGCGCCGCTGGCGCAACCGCAACATCGGTGGCGCCGCGCAGATGATAGTCCGCGGGCGACGGCGCCCATTGCGAGTACATGCCCTCGCCGATCTTGTAGTTCAGACCGACTTTGACGGTTTGCAGAGTTCTGGCTCATGGTCGCGGTGCCGCCCGGCGTCGGAATGTAACCGAACGGCGAGCCGGGAATCACCTGCAGGAAGCTTTGCGGCGTCGGGATCGTGAGATCGCCGAACCTCGCATAGTCGTATTCGACCTTGAACGACCAGGCCGGCGTCAGCGCACGCTCGACCCCGCCGCCGGCGGTCCAGCCCCAGCGCACGCCGTTGAAAGCTGGTCGTTAGCGGCGGATAGAGTCCGTTCGTGGTGACGTCGATACGGTCGTCGAGCCAGGCGAGACCGCCCTTGGCGTAGATCAGCGTGTGGCCGCCCGGGACCGATGGCGTAGCCGGCGCGGCCGGTGAACGTGCCGCCGAGATCGGGACGCGTGCGGCAATTCGCCGAGATGAAGTAGCCCGATGATGCGAGGCACGTGCCGCTGCCATTGGCGCCGATCGCACTGACATCGGCGTCGACGCCGAGCACGAAGAAAGTATTGGGGACCTGCCAGTTGTAGCCGGCCTGCACGCCGGCGAACACGGCATTGCTGCGCACGTTGTTGCCGTAGATCGCCGCACCCGCGGGATCGGTGACGGCCGCATCGCCCCAGCCGCCGCCGAAATGACCGCCCATGTAAAGACCGGTCCAGGTCCACAGCTTGACCGGCAGCGGCGCCATCGGCATGTCGGCCGCGTGGGCGAAGGGCGAACTCACAAGCAAAGCGAAAGCAGCCACGGAGACTTTTTTCACGACACAACCCGAACTTGTTACCGGTACGAACCGTTAACCAAGATCGGCGGAAAAGCTTAAGAAAGACTGAGCGGTGAGGATTGGCTAACCATAAAATTTAAGCCGCCCTTCAGCATGACTGCGCGCGTCGGATTTAAGAACCGCTCGAATTTTAACAAGCTCATTAAAGCTCCTCTCACGGCTTCGCCGGATGCGCCTTGATCCAGGCGTCGATCGCCGGCAGCGCGCGCGCCTTCAGGTCGGCGGAGATCGCGATCGCTTCCAGCGCGCGCGACGTCATCACCCGGCCGCCGAGCGTTTCCTGCGCCGGCGCGAAATTGCCGCAGCGCATCGGCATGGGCCTCGTCGGAGAAATTGGTCATGAAGTTCGGAACGAACTCGTGCGGAAAGTCCGGTCCCTGCCGCGCGGTGAGCGCGGCCAGGTTCTTTTGCACGAAATCCCACGCCAGCTCGCGGTGCCAGCCCGACGCCGCGACCTCGTTGATCAATCCGTTGACGAGCGTGCTCGGCAACTCCTTTGTCAGTGTCAGCGCCAGCGTGTCCTGCGCCAGCGCGCCGTCGCGCGCGCTCGCCGCGGCATAGTAATAGCGCACGCGCTCATTGGTCTCCGTGCTCTTGCGCGCCAGCGCCAGCAGCGCGTCGTAGTCCTCGCGGCGCGCGGAGACGCCGACGACATGGGTCACGGCCTCGCGCAGCGCCGGCGACAGCGACTTCGGATCGTTCAGGAAGGCGGCGAAGCGCCGCCGCGCCTCGGCGACGGTATCGGCATCGCGGAGATCGCCGAGCGTCCAGATCAGGCTCGCGCGCAACAGCGTATCGTCGTCATCGCCGGCGCCGCTGCCGTCCCAGCCGAGCCGGTCGAGCACCGGCCGCAGTTTTGCTCGCGCGTAAGCCTCCAGTTCCGGCTGCTCGGGTCGTTCGCGCGCCAGGCGATCGAGCCCGCTGAGCGTGTTGAGCACCTGGTCCCAGACCGCGCGGGCGTCGTTCGCCTGCGAGCGTATCGACCAGCGCGAGATAAGAGGCCGGCTCGGCGCGGCCGGCCTGCACCATCGCCCAGTCGTCGGCGAGGAAATTGACGCGGTCCTGCGGCGTCATCTGCGCGAGCTGTCTCGTCAGCGCGGCGCGCAGCCTCTCGCCATAGTCGACCCGGTAATAGCCGATGTCGCCGAAATTGACCTTCACGGCGTCGCCGCATTTGCCCGCCGCGATCTCGGCGCTGCCGTCGAGCAGCAGCTTTTGCGGCTCTGTCGCGCCGATCTTTCCGATCGTCACCGGCACCTGCCATTTCAGCGGCGGCAAACTGGCGTTGGCCTGCGAGGGAATGATGGTGAAGCGCTCCTGCTTCAAGGTCAGCCGCTGCGCTTCGCCATCGCACACGGTCTCCGCGATCACCAGCGGCACGCCTTCCTGCTCGGTGAAGGACGCCGCGATCGCGCTGACCTGCTTGCCGGTCGCGCGCTCCAGCGCCTGCCAGAGATCGGCCGTGGTCGCGTTGCTGTAGGCGTGCGCTGCCATGAAATGCCGGATGCCGTCGCGGAATGCGTCCTCGCCGAGATAATTCTCCAGCATGCGGATGAACGCCTGGCCCTTGTTGTAGGTGATCGGGTCGAACGCGGTCATCGCCACGCTGTGGTCGGCGACCGGCTGCTGGATCGGATGCGAGGTGCGGCGCGCATCGAGCGACAGCGCAAGCTGCTTCTGATTGTAGCCGTTGAGCCAGCTCTTCCATTGCGGATAGAACTGCTCGGCCGCCTTCTCCTGCATCCAGCTGGCAAAGCCCTCGTTGAGCCAGAGATTGTCCCACCACGCCGTGGTGACGAGATCGCCGAACCATTGATGCGCCATCTCATGCGCGAGCACGCTGAAGATGCGCCGCCGCGCGCTGTCGGGCGTGGTCGCGGGATCGAACAGCAGGCGGCTCTCGAAGAAGGTGATGCCGCCCCAGTTCTCCATCGCGCCGCCGAAGCCGCCGGGCACCGCGATCAGGTCGAGCTTGGGCAGCGGATATTTGCTGCCGAAATAGTCGTTGTACCAGCCGAGCAACTTGACGGCGTTCTCCAGCGCGAAGCGTCCCTTCTCGGCCTTCCCCGACGTCGTGACGACGCCGACGGTGACGCCGTTCGCATCCGCCGTGATCCGCTCCAGCTCGCCGGCCGACAGCACGAACAGATAGCTCGACATGTTCGGCGTCGGCGGGAAGACGACGCGCTTCCTGCCGTCGGCCAGCGGCTCTTCCTTCGCGATCGGCATATTGCTGACCGCGAGGAAATTCTGCGGCACGGTCACGGTAAGCGCGAACGTCGCCTTGAAGGCCGGCTCGTCCCAGCACGGAAAGATCCGCCGCGCATCCGCGGGCTCGAGCTGGGTCGAGATCATCCGCTTGCTGCCGGCCTCGGTCGGATAGTCGGCAAAGAACAGGCCGCGGCCGAACGGATTGATCTTCGCGGTGAAGGCGAGCCGCAGCTTGTGCGGCCCCTTCGCCAGCGCCGTCGGAAAGGTCAAGGTCGCGGTCTCGGCCTTCGGATCGAGCGCGATCTCGGCGCGCTGCGCGCCGTCGTCGATCGAGGCCTCGGCGATCGCGAGATTGGCGGCATTGAGCTGCAGCCGCCAGGTGGTCTCGCGGACCTCGATATCGACGACCTCGCTGCCCTCGGCCGTCAGCGCCTGCAGGTCGGGTGCGAGCTCGATCGCGTAGTGCGTGGGCACCGCGATCTTCGGCAGCTTGCCCGGCGTGGTGTCGAAGGAAAACGGCTGCTCGGCACGCGCGGTCCCGACAGCAGCCGATCATCAGCAGACCGAGCGCGGCAATCCTGGACACGTCATTCATTGCATCGACCTGACGATCTTGACGAGCGCACGTCCTTTCATTGGAGCATGATCTTTTCGGAAAACCGGTTCCCACTTTGCCGGATCATGCACCCTAGCCGGAACTTAAGTCCGCGTTAACCTTAATTGTTAAGACCTGCTTCAAGCTTTGTAGTCATGGTGCGTGATGCTTGGTCGGCGGCCCAGGCGCCATTGCTGCATCCGCAGCGAGTTGTGCGCGAACGAGGCCAGAGCCGAGCGATGCCCGACAGACTCAGGACAGGTGCGGCCGCGCTGGACGCGATGGTTGCCGATCGCGCTCGCTTTTGCGCTGGCAGGATGCGCGCAAGCCTCCCCTCCGGAGCCCGCTCCCGCCGCGACCACCCCGCAAGCCCATGCAGAAGCTCAGCTTTGCCGGCCCGAGGCCGCGCTTCTTTCGCCGCAGTCCCCACCCGATTGCGTGTTCCGCCGCGGCGATCTGAAGACCGCCGACCCCGATCTGTGGGCCAAGCTGAAGATCGAATATGAGCGGCAATGCTACCAGGCCGCCGAGCGGCGGGTCCGGGAGCATCTCGCCCGGCTGCAGGCCGCCAGCCGTTGTGAGGCCGAGGCGGCCATTCGTTAACGCCTGCGCCGCCAGCCCGGCAATCAGGCGGCGAAATGGTTAACGTGCACAATTCAGTCATCTTTTTGCCGCCGTCCACAGGCACACCCCACAGCATCAGCGCACGGTACTCCACAACGAATTCGCGGCGGGGAATTCGGTGGAGATAGTTTTGTTGAGTAGCCGTGAGTCCGACGATGGATACGCTGTACGATTTGCTCGGAGCCCTTCCGCGCGACGACGCCGAAGAGCTGAGAGGCGCCTTCCGTCGCGCCGTCAAGGGAACCCATCCCGATCTCCATCCCGGCGACCCCGACGCGGGATTCAAATTCAGACAGATCGTCCGCGCCAACGAGATCCTTGCCGATCCGGATCAGCGCGCGACCTACGATCATCTGCTCGACCTCGCCGAGGACGAGAAGAAGCAGCTCGGCAAGCAGGCCGTCATGCACCGCCTGGTCGCGGTGACCTCTTTCGTGGTGGCGCTCGGTTTCATCTCGGCGGCGTCGGTCGGCGGATATCTCCTGTTCCAGCAGATGTCGGAGGCGCTGAGCGCGCCGATCGGCCAGGTCGCATCCGTGGTGAGCGATGTCACGGCCAGCGTGCGCGAACCGTTCGAGCGCGCGCCGGCTGCGGCCGACGCGCCCGCCAGGCCCATTGCGGTCGCGACGGTCTCGATTCCCGTGACGTCGCCCAAGACCGAGATCAGGCCGAGGTCGTCGCGAACGACAAGGCCGAGAGCGCCGACGTACCCCGCGCCGACATCGTGCCCGCCTCCGTCACGGTGACCGAGCCGGCGCCCCCGCTCGGTCCGCCGCTCGAGATCGCGCCGCCCCCGGATGCCAAGGCGTTTCGCGAGCGCGGCATCTTCGCCTATCGCAGCGGCGATCTCGACAACGCGATCGCCGATTTCGACCGCGCCATCCAGCTCGACCCGAAATTCACCGCCGCCTATATCGATCGCGGCATCGTGCTCTACCGCCTGCGCAAGTTCGAGAAGGCGTTCGCCGACATCGCGCAGGCCAAGCGCATCGAGCGGACCAGGACGGCGAAGACGGGCAAGAAGCAGCGCACCACCGATCCCGCGATCGAGATGAGCATCATGCCGCCGCCACTTCCCAAGGCGCGGCACACCGCGCGGCTGGACTCGCCGCGCGAGGTCGGGTTCCTGGCGAGCCGCCAGCAGCCGCCGCCGTATTAGAGGCCCAGCGAAATCGTCATCCTCCACGCGATGGCCGCCCTGCGATGTGGCTCGCGCTGTTGTGTCCCGCCGATGCCTGTTGTCTGATGGGCTTGGGCGAGAGGTGGCAACACGATGGCAGCGCATCAACACGATCGAGACCGGACATTACCGCATCCCGCTGCCCGTCATCCTGTCCGACTCCACGCATGGCAAGATCACCGCCTTCGAGCTGATCACCGTTCGTGTGCAAGGATGCCGACGGCGCGGAAGGCACCGGCTACACCTACACGGTCGGCCGCAATGGCGGCGCGGTCGCCGACATCCTGCGCCGCGAGGTGCCGGACATCATCAAAGACTGCGACGCCGACGACATCGAGGCGATCTGGCATCGCATCTGGTGGGGCCTGCATTATGGCGGCCGCGGCGGGCCGGTCGTGCTGGCGCTCTCGGCGGTCGACATCGCGCTGTGGGATCTGAAGGCGCGCCGCGCGAAAGTGCCGCTGTGGCGGCTGCTCGGCGGCTTCGATCCGCGCGTGCCGTGCTATGCCGGCGGCATCGATCTCGATCTCTCGGTCGAGGCGCTGCTGAAACAGACCGACGACAATCTCGCCAAGGGTTTTCGCGCCATCAAGATGAAGGTCGGCCGGCCCGATCTCGCTTCCGACGTGGCGCGCGTGAAGGCGATGCGGGCGCATCTCGGCGAAGGCTTTCCGCTGATGGCCGACGCCAACATGAAATGGAGCGTCGAGGAAGCCATTCGCGCCGCGCGCGCGTTCCTGCCCTACGACCTCACCTGGCTGGAGGAGCCGATCATCCCCGACGACGTCGCCGGCCACGCGCGGATTCTCGCGGCGGGCGGCGTGCCGATCGCGGCCGGCGAGAACCTGCGCTCGCTGTGGGAGTTCAAGAATTACATCGCAGCCGGCGCCGTGTCCTATCCCGAGCCCGACGTGACCAATTGCGGCGGCGTCACCTCGTTCATGAAGATCGCGCGGCTCGCGGAAGCCTTCAATCTTCCCGTCACCAGCCATGGCGCGCACGACATCACCGTGCACCTGCTCGCGGCCTGCCCGAACCGCTTCTATCTCGAAGCGCACGGCTTCGGTCTCGACCGTTATATCGAGCATCCGCTGGTGCTCGACGACGGCAAGGCGCTGGCGCCCGATCGTCCCGGCCATGGCGTGAGTTTTGACTGGAAGGGACTGGCGAAGTTGCGGCGTGAGGCGTTCGTCATTCCGCGTAGCCCGAGTGAGCGAAGCGACACCCGGGTGACCCGCATATCGTTGCGCTCATGCGGGCTAGCGCTGGATTGCTTCGTCGCTTCGCTCGCGATGACGAATTCCTAGAAACGTTTGCTGCGCACGCCGAAGTAATAGAGCTCCTCCATCGGGCTCGCGTTGCGATTGGGGAAGACGACGAAGCCGTCCGACGGCGCCGTCAGCTTTGAACCATCCGCGCGGACGGCGATGGTTTCGCCCGACCTCACGGCGTCGCCCGTGACGAAATCCCGCGCCAGACGATCGCCGGCGGAATCGCACAGCACGGCCTCGACGATCTCGATGGTCTTTTCGAGTTTTGCCGGCGACGGCCGCGCGTCGATCAGCCCGAGATGGCCGAGCGCGTTGAGAATGGCGTTGTAGGCGACGTCGACGGCGCTGGGATCGTTGTGCTGGCCGCATTCCAGCGTCACGCCATAGCCGCCGACCGACCGCATATATTCCGTGGTGCCGATGCCCTCGGCGGGATCGCCCTTCCCGCCGCGGCGCCGACGCTCCAGCGCCGAGCGTGTATAGGTCGGCATCCAGCCATGCATGATGATTTTCGGGCCAAGTCGCAGCGCGAGCGCGCTTTCCGGCTCGGACAATCGAAACGGCTCGATCTCGCCGCTGTTATCCTCAGGTCCGACGAAGACGAACGCCTCGCCTCTGCGAGCGGAACGAATGAATGTCCAGCAGCACCTCGTGCGCGCGCAAGCAGCTTGCACAGGGCATTGCCGACCAGATCCTCGTTGTCCGACGGGTTCGCGCGCTCACGCAAATTGCGATTGAGATTGCGGTCGCCCTCGCGCGTGTTGGCGCGATATGCCTTCATGTTCACGATCGGAACGAAGGTGACCTGTCCGCGCCGGATCGCAAGTTTGCCGGACACGGCAATCGGCGATGGCGCGGCCGATCGCCAAGGGTCCGCAAATCTCGTTGCCATGGACCGCGCCGGTCACGAGCAGTTTCGGGCCGGGATGCAGACCGCAGAAACTCACCGCTTCGATCGGCGTCGCGCCGTCCGCCTGCACGCGCCTGCGCCGGCGCGCCCTCGTAATCGATGTCGATCACCATGCCGGGCCGGAAGCCGGCGCGCCAGTTCGAGCAGATCGTCGGGCCGCACGGCGACGCAGCCGGCGGTGCCGCTCATGTCGGGACGCGCGGCATGAACGAACAGCGCGCTGCCGCGGCCGGCTTCCGCAACGGCGTCGTTGTAGCCGATCGGCACGATCACGTTGAACAGATCGTGGTCGCGCGGACGCGCGAGCCGGTCGCCCAGGCGATCCGCGCCATCGGCAAACACCAGCCTGTTGTAATCGGGTCCGTCCTCTTCCCAGATCATGTCGTCCGAACAGGGGACGAACGGAAAGCTCACGCTTTCGAGGAAGCGCAGCGCCGGCATGAGCTTGAACAGGCCATAGCGCAGCGGAAAGATGCCGATCGGCGTCTTGCGATCGCCTTCGCGCTTCACCGACGCCGACACCAGTCCGCCAGTGCCGACGACGCAGGGAACGGCCCAGTCGCCGATTGCGAGCGTGCCTTTGTGGCCGGTTTGATCGGTCCGGGGGATGCGCACGGAGATGGTGGGAATCGAAGTCATGCGGCGACGCTAGCAAAGCCCAGATGTCGAGAACAGTCTACCAGCCGCAATGTCCGCAGACGTCAACCGCGAACGCGCACCGAGCTGAGCGCCTCGGCGAGCAGCCTTTTCCGGATGGCTTCCTCGACGACCGCGAGCGCGCGCTGCGCCTGCCTGCGTTTCCGCTTCGGCCGACTGAGCCCGGAATTCGACCGCGGTCAGCCTGTCGGCTTGAGCGCGGATCCGCGATTGGGCCTGCTCCAGCGCGCTGGAGGCTTCGCACAGCTTCTGGTCCGCCGCGCTCGCGAGTTCCTGGTGAGCCCGCTCGGCGGCCTCGGCGCGCATCTCGGCCTGCCGCACCTTGTCCGACGCCTTCAGGCACATCGCATGCGCGCGCGCTTCGGTGTCGCGGGCGCGGTCTTCCAGTTCGCGGAACATGTCCGCGGCCCGGTAAACCAGGTCCAGCGCCTCGCTCGATCCGTCCGACGGGGATGTGGTTTCAGGAAACGAAGTGACGTTTCCGCTCTGAAACTGATCTGCCTTCAACCGACGCTGCGCCATGACTCAGCAACCGAACTGTTAATCCGCGATAACCATGTGCTCTTATGGTAAACGCGCGGTTAAGAGCGGGCGGAATGCCTGGCGGCCGTTTCCGATTCGAGATGTCAAACAGCCGTCGCTCCGCCGTCATTGCGAGCCGAACCGCGTAGCCCGCATGAGCGCAGCGATATGCGAGAGTCCCTGGATGTCGCTCCGCTCACCCGGGCTACGCTCTTCGCAATGACGAAGACATGAGCACGTTCGCATTCCCGCGGCGCGAATCGCACCCGGGCTTTGCGAAAATCCGTGTCCCTCGAAAGAAAGAGGGCGCAGGGAATGCCGGGCGCTGGCGCACCCGCAGCCTCGTGGGCAGAAAAGGGTAGGCGGCCCACAAGCATAGTCACCACAGGTCGCCGACACGATCCGGCATTCCCTGCACGATGGTTCTTTTCGGCTGCTCCGTGCTCTCCCCGGTGTATCGGGCTTGATAGCCACCGTCGCCGATCGATCATCTCGATCGAACTTGACCCCAGCGTCGAGGGGACAGGACCACACGGCTTGACCGTCCGCCTCTCATGCACATCGTCTGCGCACCAGAAGCGTCCATCGCATCCCGCCCAACGTATCGTGACGATTGGCCGAACGTCCCTCTGTGTCGGGGCGGGATGGCTTCGTTATCTCATAACTTCCGTATTTCGGAAAGAGATATATTTTTACGAGGCGCGCTTGACTCGTCGGGCAAAACAGGCGGCGGGATTTTGGCGTTTTGCCCGACGGGCAAAGAGCGGGGTGACCCGATGACCTTGGTATCACATTGAGATACTAAGTCTTGCAAAACGTATCTCAATAGGATACGTTTAGCCTCTGATCAGGAGCTTCAAGGGCAAATTCGCCGAGCGATCCTTCAGGGCCGCATGGTTCCGAAGGGTTTTCCGGCCGATCTCGCCAGAGTCGCTCGGCGAAAACTGATCATGGTGGATTCGGCCGAACTTCGCGAAGCCCTGAACTCGCCTCCCGGCAATCGACTTGAAGTTCTCAAGGGCGATTTGAAGGGCAAACACTCGATCCGCATCAATGATCAATGGCGGATCGTTTTCCGCTGGACCGATGCCGGTCCGGAAGACGTGGAGATCGTGGACTATCACTAGCTCGCCCGGTCGAGGGCGGCGGGCAGGAGAATCGTAAATGGCAAAGAAACTTCCGCCGGTTCATCCCGGCGAAATCCTGCGGGAGGAATTTCTCGTTCCGCTCAAGCTGACGCCTTACGCCGTCGCAGCCGCGCTGCACGTGCCGCGCACCCGGATCGAACGCATCGCGCGCGAGGAAAAGCCCGTGACGGCCGATACTGCGCTGAACTCGGCAAGTTCTTCAAAACCGGCGCGGCATTCTGGATGAACATACAGGCGCGCTTCGATCTCGAAACGGCCGAGGACGCGCTCGCTCCGCAGATCAGGAAGATTGCATCCTACGAAGCGGTGTGAGAGCAACGGGACGCACCGCAAGCGGCCGCGGCTACGATCCGAAAGAACCGGAGCTCCTCGGTGCTGAAACTGTACCGGTGGCCGACGGATGATTGGCGAAAGCTCGGCGCGGACCTTCCCCCGGAGATCATCTGGGTCGATCTGCTGAGCCCGTCCGACGAGGAAAAGGCGTTCGTCGAGCAGCGGCTCGACATCCGCGTGCCTTCGGAAGACGCGCTGGGCGAGATCGAGGCGTCGAGCCGGCTGGTGTTCGATCACGAGACGCTCTATCTGAGCTCGCCCTCCGTCCGGCTCGACGAGGACCAGGAGGCGCAGCTCACCTCGATCGGCTTCATCATCGGACCGCGCGTGCTCGTGACGGTTCGCTTCTGGCCGCTGCCGACCTTCGACAAGGTCGCCGAGGCAAATGGAGACCGACGGCGACCTGCAGAACGGCATGTGCGTCTTCACCAGCCTGATCGAGGCGATGGTCGATCGCGGCGCCGATGTGCTGGAGCATCTGGGGACGAGTGCCGACACTCTTGTCCCGGTCCGTGTTCAAGGGCGGCCTCGGGCGCGGCAAGCGTCCGGTCCGTTCCAGCCGCAGAATGCGCGAAGCGCTGGCCAATGTCGGCGACCTCGCCGATCGCCTCGCCAAGGCGCGCGATGTGCTGCTCAACGTCGGCCGGATCGCGTCGTTCGCCGGTGAGGTCGGCAAGGACTGGATCACGCCGGCGTCGAAGCGGCGGCTCGAGGCGGTGTCGAAGGACGTGGCGTCGCTCAGCGATTACGAGTCGCGGTTGTCGGACAAGATCCAGCTGCTGCTCGACGCCATCCTGGGCTTCGTCAACATCCAGCAGAACGACCTGTTCAAGATCCTGACCATCGTGTCCGTCGCCGGCGTGCCGCCGACCATCCTGGTCGGAATCTGGGGCATGAATTTCAAGAACATCCCGGAATTCAGCTGGACCTACGGCTATCCGCTGGCCTGGCTCGCCGTCATCGCCAGCGGCGTGCTGCCGTTGCTGTGGTTCAAGCGGCGCGGGTGGTTTGATTGAGGGGGTTGCGTTTCGCGACGCTTCGTTGGCATCGCTTCAAAGCGTTCCTTACATCGCGCCCAAACCAATTGTGACGATTGACCGAACGCCTCTTGTATTCGGGCGAGACTGGCTGGCAAAATCAGACTCAACTCAACATATTTGCCCTTGGCAAAAACGCGCGCAGCCTAGCGAGGACTGCATGGCAAGCGATGCTTTCGTTTACGGTCCAAAAGTGAATTTGATTGTCCGCTCACAAGGAAAACCGGCGGCCGACGCTGCCTTGGAAACAGAACCCCTGTTGCAGCCTTGAGTGGGCCGCGCCCTGATCGCCGGCCAAACCGAGCAAGTCCGCGCGAGGCTCCGAACGAACCTCAAGCCCCGCCACCCCCTCACCCCGCCTTCTTCACCTCACTCCCTACCAACCCTTTCCGCACCGCTTCCGCATAGCCATCATCGAGCGCGCCCATCAGCTCGTCGATCTCGACTCGCGTGATCACCAGCGGCGGGCAGACATAGACCGCGTCGGGAGCGCGCAGCAGCACGCCGCGCCATGGCGCTCTGCTGGATCAGCGGACCGATGCCGGTCGCGGGCGTCAGCACCACGCGGCTCGCCTTGTCGGCAAATGTGAACGCACCGATCAGCCCGAGGCCGCGCGCTTCGTCGCGGCGGTTGTCGAAATCGCCGCCACAGCGGCCCTTCCACAACCACCCTTGCAAAATATCGGCAGCCCAGTTATGTATATCCCAATTGGATATACACGGAAATTGCACCATGACTAGCTCCACGGTGTTCACCAGCAACCGCAGCCAGGCCGTGCGCCTGCCGAAGGCCGTCGCCTTCCCGGCGGGCGTGCACCAAGTCGACATCCTGAAGATCGGCCGCAGCCGCCTGATCGTGCCGCAAGGCAAGCGATGGGACGATTTGTTTCAAGGCGGCCCCCGCGCCAGCGACGACTTCATGGCCGAGCGTGAGCAGCCACAGGCCGAGGTGCGCGAGGCGCTCTGATGCTCACCTACATGCTCGATACCAACATCTGCATCTACGTGATGAAGAATTATCCTCCGAACCTGCTCGGAAAATTCAACACACTGGCCGAGCAACTCTGCATCTCCAGCATCACGCTCGGCGAGTTGCATTATGGCGCTGAGAAATCGGCGCGCCGCGCCGACAACCTGATCGCGATCCAGCATTTCACGGCGCGCCTCGACGTATTGGCATTCGAGGCCAAGGCGGCTGCACACTACGGACAGGTTCGAGCGGAACTGGAACGTGCGGGGGCGATTTGCGGCCCGCATGACATGCAGATCGGCGGTCATGCCCGCAGCGAAGGACTGATCGTCGTCACCAACAACATGCGCGAGTTCAGCCGCATGCCAGGACTGAGGGCCGAGAACTGGGTCTGATTGCCGCGTTGCCACGCCCGCCTCAGCCCCGCCTTCTTCACCTCGCCTCCGACCAGCCCTTTCCGCACCGCTTCCGCATATCCATCGTCCAGCGCGCCCTCGAGCGCGGCCATCAGCTCGTCGATCTCCGCTTTGGTGATCACCAGCGGCGGGCAGACATAGACCGCGTCGGGCGCGGCGCGCAGCAGGACGCCGCGATCCATCGCGCTCTGCTGGATCACCGGGCCGATGCCGGCCGCGGGCGGCAGCGCTGTGCGGCTCGCCTTGTCGGCGACGAGGTGCACCGCGCCGATCAGGCCGACGCCGCGCGCTTCGCCAACCAGCGGATGGGCTGATAGCGCCTGCAGCTTCTCCTGCAAATGCGGGGCGACCCGCCGGACATGGGAGAGGATGTCGCGCTCCTCGTAGATCTTCAGCGTCTCCAGCCCAACTGCCGCGGACACCGGATGCCCGGCATAGGTAAAACCGTGCGCGAAGTTGCCGAGCTTGCCGGAATGTTTGGTGATGGCCTCAGCAATCGTCTCGCTGATGACGGTCGCCGAGATCGGCAGATACGCCGACGACAGCGCCTTCGCCACCGTCATGATGTCGGGCTCGATGCCGAACGTCTCGCAGCCGAACATGTTGCCGGTGCGGCCGAAGCCGCAGATCACCTCGTCCGCGATCATCAGAATGTTGTAGCGGCGCAGCACCTCCTGCACCCGCGGAAAGTAGTCGCGCGGCGGCACGATCACGCCGCCGGCGCCGTTGACCGGCTCGGCGATGAAGGCCGCGATGGTGTCGGGCCCTTCGCGGATGATCATCTGCTCGAGATTGCCGACGATCCGATCGACGAAGGCGCGCGCGCTCTCGCCCGGCAAGCCGTAGAGATAATGGCTCGGACATCGGTGCGCAGCACGCCGCCGACCGGCAGGTCGAAATCATTGCGGTCGGGGGCCAGCCCGTCAGGCTTCCGGAAAACACGGTGATGCCGTGATAGGCGCGCACGCGGCTGATGATCTTCTTCTTGCGCGCACTGCCGATCGCGTTGTTGTAGTACCAGACGATCTTGGCCGCCTGGTCGTTGGTCTTCCGAACCGGAGTTCGCAAACAGGACCTCGCCGAGCCCCTTCGGCGAAATCTTCAAGAAGCGTAGCGGCGAGCTCGATCATCGCCTCGTTGGAGCGGCCGTTGAAGGTGTGATAGGTCG
>CAVOLR010000005.1:0-256123 GCA_963696845.1 uncultured Alphaproteobacteria bacterium | reverse complement strand
CTGGGAGCGGCACGGCGGGTGGCCGCGAGGAGAGTGGCGCCGAAGCGGAAATCCAAACCGCGAAGGAAGTGAAAGCTCAGGCTGCGGCCCGTTTCGTCCCGCGCCTCGCCTGCTTGGGTAGCGGAATCAGAAGGTCGGCCGGCACGCGGAAGCGCGCTCGCAACCGCTGTACCATGGCCATGCTCAATTCCTTCTTGCCCGCGAGCACTTCGCTCACCCTGCTCGGCGTTCCCAGGATCGGGACCATGTCCGCCCGCGTCAATCCGTGCTGATCCATGAGGTGCCGGATCATCTCCGCAGTGCTCAGCGATCGGCGGGGCCACTTGCTCTGCTCGTAGACAGCGATGAGACGCGCCTGAGCTTGCAGCCGAGCGACATCGGCGGCGTCCTCCGAGTTCCAGAGCCGATCCACGAGGGCGCGTGCGCGACCGAGCTCGGCATCGCTGTCGATCAAGATCAAGGTTGCGTCCATCACACAGTCTCCGCATTTATCTCGTCGTATTCGGCGTGCGTACCAAAGAACCGGATTACCAGGACGCCTGCCTGGTACTGTACGCGAGCAACCAGCCGGTAGTCGTTGCCCTTGATGTTGAACACGACCCCACTGGCCTTCAGAATACTCGCCTTTGGATATGCAACTTTGACTGCGGCGGGAGCCGCAAAGTCGCGCCGATCGAAACGGCGCTCCAGGCAGTCGCTGATTAGTTTGCCCTTCCTGAGAGAAGGGTGACAGTTCATTCCGGAGACATGGGTTACACAATTGGGCCTTTTGCGAGGAGAGCAAAATGCCCTGGAAGGAGTGTAACCCCATGGATGAACGGCTGAAGTTCATTGCCCGGCTGCTGGACGGGGAGAAGATGGCGGTGCTGTGCCGTCGAGTTCGGCATCTCGCGCAAGACCGGCTACAAGATCCTCACCGCTACAACGAGCTGCGGTCTGGAAGGGCTGACCGATCGCTCGCGCCGGCCCTACCGCCACGCCAACCAGCTGCCCGTTCCAGATCGAGACGCTGATCGTGCGCCTCAAGCAGGAGCAGCCGACCTGGGGAGCCCCGAAGATCACGGGAACGGCTGGCCCGGCTCTATCCGGATGTGCATACGCCGGCGATCAGCACGGTGCATGCGGTGCTCGATCGCCATGGCCTGGTCAAGCGCAGGGGGCGGCGGCGTAACAAGGCGACGGCACACCGCTTTCCCGACCCGATCAGCCCAATGATCTGTGGTGCGCCGACTACAAGGGCGAGTTCATGCTCGCCGACCGACGCTACTGCTATCCGCTGACCATCACCGACTTCGCCAGCCGCTATCTCTTCGCCTGCGAGGCGCTCTCCACCACCAAGGAAGCCTATGCCTTCCCGGTGTTCGAGAGCGTCTTCAAGGAGTTCGGCCTGCCCAACGCCATCCGCACCGACAACGGCGTTCCCTTCGCCAGTCCCAATGCGCTCTTCAATCTCTCCAAGCTCTCGGTCTGGTGGCTCAGGCTCGGCATCGAGATCGAACGCATCAAGCCCGGCCATCCGCAGCAGAACGGCCGCCACGAGCGCATGCATCTGACCCTGAAGCTGGAGACCACCAAGCCGGCCGGCAACAACTTCCTGCAGCAGCAGGCCAAGTTCGACGACTTCATCGACTGCTACAACAACGAGCGGCCGCACCAGGCGCTCAACATGCACTGTCCGGCCGAGCGCTACGTCCCCTCAACGCGCCCCTACAGAGGCCTGCCGGACCTCGACTATCCGTTCCACGACAAGGCCGTCACCGTGACCACATGCGGCCGCATCTGCTTCAATCGCCAGAAGATCAATCTCAGCCTGGTCTTCGCCGGTCAGACCGTCGGCATCAAACAGGTCGACGACCACATCTGGCTCGTCAGCTTCATGGACTATGATCTCGGATACTTCGACGACGAGACCTGCAGGCTCGAACCGCTCGAAAATCCCTTCGGACCAAAAGTGTTACCTATGTCTCCGGAATAAACCGTAACCCATGTGTCCGGAACGGACCGTCAAAGACTGGCGCGCCCGGAAGGATTCGAACCTCCGACCCTCAGATTCGTAGTCTGATGCTCTATCCAGCTGAGCTACGGGCGCGTGTTTCGCCTGCTATGCGAGCCTGTTCGCCCGCCTGCCTTCCAACAACGCGGAAAGGCCGCGAAAGAGGGCTTTAGCTACAGGCTCCTCGCCGGATTGGCAAGGTCCGGAACGGGAGGCATGACTCGGTTTTCACCTCCCCCTGAAAGGGGGAGGTCGGCGAGCATGAGCGTCGCGAAATGCGAGATGGGAGGGGGTCTTATCAAGACCGCCGCAAACATGACCCCCTCGACCCTCCCCTTGCATCCGCCTTCGCCGAGGCTTCGGCGGACCCGGGGAGAGCGAGAACCTCGACAAGCTGGAGGAATGGATTCCGGGCTCGAGGCTCCCGCCTACGCGCTTTGCGCTTCGGCAGGCAGGTCGCCTCGCCCCGGAATGACGAATACAAAAACCGGAATGACGAGAGCCTTACGCCCTCGCCCGCTCGTTCCGCACCGACAGCAGTTCCACCGGGCGGTCGGGAATCACGATGCGGAAGGTCGCGCCGATGGTGCCTTCGACCAGCGAAATCTCGCCGCCATGGGCGCGCACCAGTTCGGCGGCGATGGCGAGGCCGAGCCCGCTGCCGCCGGGACGGCTGGAGGACTGGAACGCCTCGAACAGATGGTCGCGCGCCCTTTGCGGCACGCCGGGGCCGGTGTCGGAGACTTCCAGGATCGCCACCGCGCCCTCGCGGCGGCCGGTGACGCGGATCTGCATGCTGGCCGGATCGGGATTGCCTTCCAGCGCCTGCGCCGCGTTGCGCACGAGATTGAGCAGCACGCGGAACAGCTGGTCGGGATCGCCGTCGACGGAAAGATTGCGCTCGATCGCGGTGACCCAGGTGATCGAGAGATCGCTCGCCAGCCCCGCGGTCTCGCGCACCTCGGCAACCACCGGCTCGATCGCGATCATGCGGCGGTCCGGCGCGGCCTCCTGGGCGCGGCCGTAGGACAGCGTCGACTGGCAGAAGGCGATCGCCCGCTCCAGCGAGCGCATCAGCTTCGGCGCGAAGCGCTGCACCCGCGGATCGGGCACGCTGGAGAGCTGGTCCGACAACAGCTGCGAGGAGGCCAGCAGATTGCGCAGATCGTGATTGATCTTGGACACCGCGAGGCCCAGCGCCGCGAGCCGGCTCTTCTGGTTGAGCATCGAGACGAGGTCGCGCTGCATGGCGGAGAGCTCGCGCTCCGCCACGCCGATCTCGTCGCCGCGCTGGCTCGGCACGATGATGTTGGCCGCGCTTTCCGGATTTTCGTGGAAGCCGACCATGCTCGCGGTCAGCCGCCGCATCGGCCGCACGAACAGATAATGCATCGCGAAGTAAACCAGCGCCGAGGTCAGCACCGCGATCAGCAGCGAAACCGCGAACAGGTTGCGCGAGAAGCGGTACATCGTCTGGCGCAGCGGCGCCTCGTCGATCACGACCTCGATGAATTCCGCGTTGCCGGGCGCCGGTCCCACCACGCGGATCGCCTGGTTGCCGGTCTCGAGCATGGTCTCGAAGGCGCCGGTGATGGCCTGCCACACCGTCTCGGTGCGCAGATCGACGTCATGGTCGATCGCGGACGGCAGGTCGGCCGAGGCAAGCAGCCGGCGCTGCTGGCCCATCTTGATGGCCACCGCGCGCGCGCCGATGCTGCCGAGGATCTGCCGCGCCAGCCCCTCCGGCACCATGCCCGAGGGCGCGGCGTCGAGCACCAGCGCCGCGGTGTTGGCCGCCGCGATGCGGTCGTTGAGCCGGTTCATGCGGAAGTTCGCGATCGCCGGCACGTAGATCATCAACAGCGCGATCAGCGCCAGCGGAATCGTCAACAGCAACAGCTTGCCGGACAGGCCGAGCTGGGTCGCTCGCACTGTCGGCTGTTCGGTCTTCAGCTGGTCGTCGCTTGCTGACACGCGATTTGCCTTAATTGGCGTTCAGGCAAGCATGCGGTCCGGCGCCGGAATCGGTCAAATTACGGATCGCTAATGTCGCCTTGTTTCAATACTCTGGGGTGGCACCGTTTCCGGCACCAGCCTCACCCCTAAAAACACTGCTGGAATCAATATATTCGCCGCAAATACGTCGTTTCGAAGAAAGCCCGCCAAAAGGGGCCGCAAGATTGACGAAAACCGGTCCCTCCCCTATAAGCCGCCCCAAATTGTCCGCAGGTAAGTTCCGGCTTTGCCGGGGGCGGCTCTGAGGGGGCCGGAACGGCCCGTTTGGGGCATCCCACACCGCCGGACATACTCATTCCAACAGGCAGATTTGCAGTCAGCGGAGAACGACCCGTGAAGCGGACTTATCAACCCTCGAAACTGGTGCGCAAGCGCCGCCACGGCTTCCGCGCCCGTCTCGCCACCGCCGGCGGCCGCAAGGTGCTGGCCGCGCGCCGCGCCCGGGGCCGCAAGCGTCTGAGCGCCTGAGCCGACTCCTTACGGGGATTTCCAATGGAACGTCTAAGGCAGCGGGCGGATTTCCTCGCCGTTGCCGATGGCGCGCGGGTGAACAGCCCGGCCTTCACCCTGCAGGGCCGGCGCCGCGACGATTTGGGTCCGATCCGGGTCGGTTTCACCGTCACGAAAAAGAACGGCAACGCGCCCGAACGCAACCGAATTCGCCGCAGGCTGCGCGAGGTCGTGCGACTTACGGACAGCATGGCGTTGCGGCCGCATCATGATTATGTGCTGGTCGGGCGCCGCGCGGCCTTGAGCCGCGATTTCGCTGCCATGGTGGACGATTTCCAGAACTGCCTGCGACGCCTCCCCCGAGGCCAAAAACGCGACGCCCGCAAAACCGGATCGAACGACGAGACCTGATGAGATGACCGACAACCGCAACATGATCCTCGCCGTCATCCTCTCGGGTGTGATCCTGCTCGCCTGGCAATATTTCTACAATGTGCCGCAGATGGAGCGGCAGCGCGCGCAACAGGCGCAACAGGCCGAGTTGCAGAAGTCGGCGCCGAAGCCGGCAGAAAATACCTCGCCGTCGAGCGCGCCGCCACAGCCCGGCAGCAGCACCGCGCCTTCGCCATCCGCGCCGGCCGCATCCGCCGCGCCCGTCGTCAGCCGCGATCAGGCGCTTGCGGAATCGCAGCGGGTCAAGATCGAGACGCCGAGCCTGATCGGCAGCATTTCGCTGAAGGGCGCGCGCATCGACGATCTCGTCGCTGGCCAAGTTCCGCGACACCGTCGATCCGGCTTCGCCCGCGATCGTGCTGTATTCGCCGTCCAACACCGCCGCGCCCTATTACGCCGAGTTCGGCTGGGTGCCCGCCAAGGACTCGACCGTGCGCTTGCCCAACCGCGACACACAGTGGCAGCAGGAAAACAGCGGCCCGCTGACACCGACCTCGCCGGTCGTGCTGAAATACGACAATGGCGAAGGCCTCACCTTCCGCCGCACCATCTCGGTCGACGACCGCTATCTCTTCACCATCAAGGACGACGTCACCAATGTCGGCAATGCGCCGGTGACGCTCTACCCGTTCGCGCTGATCTCGCGCCACGGCGCGCCGCAGGTCTCCGGCTATTACATCCTGCATGAGGGCCTGATCGGCTACCTCGGCGAACATGGCCTGCAGGAATATGGTTACAAGAAGGTCGACGACGCCAACGCGCTGGAAGGCAGCCCGGACGCCAAGGGTTTCAAATTCACGGCCACCGATGGCTGGCTCGGTATCACCGACAAATACTGGGCGTCCGCCTTGTTGCCCGATACCAATGCCAAACTGCAGGCGCGCTTCTTCTCCAGACAGCTCGGCAATATCAGGACATATCAGACCGATTACCTGGAGGATGCGCAGACCATTGCGATCGGCGGCACCGGCAGCGCCGGCGCGCGGCTGTTCGCCGGCGCCAAGGAAGTCGGCGTGGTCGGCATCAACTTCCCGTTCGGGCCCGGCGGCTACAACAAGCAGCTCGGGCTCAACCATTTCGATCTGTTGATCGACTGGGGCTGGTTCTACTTCATCACCAAGCCGATGTTCCTCGGGCTCGACTTCTTCTATCACCTGGTCGGCAATTTCGGCATCGCGATCCTGCTGGTCACCGTGATCGTGAAGCTGTTGTTCTTCCCGCTCGCCAACAAATCCTACGCCTCGATGGCGAAGATGAAGTCGGTGCAGCCGCAGCTGCAGGCGCTGAAAGAGCGCTATCCCGACGACAAGGTGAAGCAGCAGCAGGAGATGATGGAGATCTACAAGAAGGAGAAGATCAACCCGATCGCGGGCTGTCTTCCCGTCGCGATCCAGATCCCGGTGTTCTTCTCGCTCTACAAGGTGCTGTTCGTCACCATCGAAATGCGGCACGCGCCGTTCTACGGCTGGATCAAGGACCTCTCGGCGCCCGATCCGACCAACCTGTTCACCCTGTTCGGGCTGCTGCACTTCGATCCGACGGCGCTGCCGGTGTTCGGTCACTACCTCGCGCTCGGCGTCTGGCCGATCATCATGGGCATCACGATGTGGTTCCAGATGAAGCTGAACCCGACGCCGCCCGATCCGACCCAGCAGATGATCTTCGCCTGGATGCCCCTGATCTTCACCTTCATGCTGGCCGGCTTCCCGGCGGGCCTGGTGATCTACTGGGCCTGGAACAACACGCTCTCGGTGCTGCAGCAGAGCTTCATCATGCGCCGCAACGGCGTGAAGGTGGAGCTGTTCGACAATCTCAAGAGCACCTTCGTCTGGAAGAAGGCGGAGTCGAAGACGTAAGGTCGCCTCGTCATTGCGGCAGGCAGTCGTCATGGCCGGGCTCGATGCCGGCATCCACGTCGGAGCTGCTCGGCGAAGCGGAAGACGTGGATTGCTTCGCGCTTCGCTCGCAATGACGATGGAGGAGAGCCTTCGCATGACCGCCGACATCGATGCGAAGCTGATCGAGCGGGGCCGCAAACTCTTTGCCGGCGACTGGCAATTCACCTGGGCCGCGCCCTCGATCGAGACGCTGCCGCCGATGGGCAGCATCGAGGTCGCCTTCGCCGGCCGTTCCAATGTCGGCAAGTCATCCCTCATCAACGCGCTGACCGGCCGCAACAATCTGGCGCGCACCTCGCACACGCCGGGACGGACGCAAGAACTGATCTTCTTCGAAGGCCCGGAGAAGACGGGCCTGCGGCTGGTCGACATGCCCGGCTATGGCTATGCCGCAGCGCCCAAGAGCAAGGTGGCGTCCTGGACCGAGCTGATCCACAAATTCCTGCTGGGCCGCGCCAGCCTCGCGCGGGTCTATCTGCTGATCGACGCGCGGCATGGGCTGAAGGACGTCGACCTCGACGTGCTCAAGACGCTCGACCGCGCGGCGGTGAGCTACCAGATCGTGCTGACCAAGGCCGATCAGGTGAAAGCGGCCGAACTCGACAAATGCCGCGCGGAGACCGCGGCCGCGCTTGCCAAACATCCGGCGGCTTTTCCTGACGTGCTCGCGACCTCGTCGCGTTCGGGCGCGGGCATGCCGGAACTGCGCGCGGCCATGGTGCGGCTGATCGAGGAGCGAAGTTAGTGACACGCGTGTACCGCATCCTCATTGCGCTCGCGGGCGTGATGGGCGCCGACGGCGTCATCCTCGCCGCCGCTTCCGCGCATCAGGCCGACGCGGCGCGGCTCGCGGCCGCCTCCTCGATGCTGCTGTTTCATGCGACCGCGATCCTGGGCGCAGTCGCGCTCGCCGAGCGCGGCCTGATCCATGCGCGGCTGGGCCTCGTCGCCGGCTTCGGCTTCGTCGTCGCGAGCGCGCTGTTCGCGGGCGATCTCACCTTGCGCCAATATGCCGGCCACAGCCTGTTTGCCTTTGCGGCACCTACCGGCGGCACGCTGCTGATCGTGAGCTGGCTGTTGCTGGCGCTCTCGGCGGTCTGGCCAAGGCGGTACTGATCGCTCTTCACCTCTCCGTGCGGGAAGAGGCGAAATCATCGCACGACTCCTGCCTTTGCGCTCCCGCCGCCAATCGGATAGAAACCGCCCGACCCTGCCGCCGCCCGTCACAGAGACCTGCCTCATGACCGAAATCAGCCCGCTCGATCAGGCCCGCATCCTGTCCGAGGCGCTGCCCCACATGCAGCAATATGACGAGGAAACCATCGTCATCAAATATGGCGGCCACGCCATGGGCGCGGAGGACACCGCGAAGGCATTCGCGCGCGACATCGTGCTGCTGGAGCAGACCGCGATCAATCCGGTGGTGGTGCATGGCGGCGGCCCGCAGATCGCGGCCATGCTGAAACGCCTCGGCATCGCCTCGGAATTCGCGGCCGGCCTGCGCATCACCGACGCCGCCACCATCGAGATCGTCGAGATGGTGCTGGCGGGCTCCGTCAACAAGCAGATCGTCGGCTACATCAACGAGGCCGGCGGCAAGGCGGTCGGCCTGTCCGGCAAGGACGGCAACATGGTGAAGGCGACGAAGACGACGCGCACCATGGTCGATCCCGATTCCAACATCGAGAAGGCGATCGATCTCGGCTTTGTCGGCGATCCCGAGAAGGTCGACCTCACGCTGCTCAACCAGTTGATCGGTTACGAGCTGATCCCGGTGCTGGCGCCGCTTGCGACCTCCGACGGCGGCCAGACGCTCAACATCAACGCCGACACCTTCGCCGGCGCGATCGCCGGTGCACTGAAGGCCAGGCGGCTGTTGCTGCTCACCGACGTGCCCGGCGTGCTCGACAAGTCGAAGAAGCTGATTCCGGAACTGTCGATCAAGGACGCGCGCAAGCTGATCGCCGACGGCACCATTTCCGGCGGCATGATCCCGAAGGTCGAGACCTGCATCTATGCACTGGAGCAGGGCGTGCAGGGCGTCGTCATCATCGACGGCAAGATGCAGCATGCGGTATTGCTTGAGTTGTTCACGAATCAGGGCACCGGCACGCTGATCCACAAGTGACGCTCGCGACCAACCCGCTTCCGAACGATCGCCGCGCCGCGCCGGCTCCACGGCTGCAGCGGATACTGGATGCGCACGCTGCTCGCTTTGCCCGCGGCCGCGGTGTCGTTCCTCGCCTCATCCGAGCCGGCGCTGGCCGGCCTGAAACTCTGCAACCGCATGAGCTATGTGGTCGAGGCCGCGATCGGCATCGACGAGAAGTCGGCGACCGCGACGCGCGGCTGGTTCCGGATCGATCCTGCCGGTTGCCGCGTGGTGCTGCAGGGCACGCTCACCGCCGACCGCCTGCTGCTGCATGCGCGCGTGCTCGGGCTCTATGGCGCCTCGCCGCTTCCGCAGAACGGCAACGACACGCTCTGCATCGCGCAGGACAATTTCGTCATCGCCGCCGCGCGGCAGTGCCGCTCCGGGCAGACGCCGGCGCCGTTCACCCAGATCACGCCGCAACAGGGCGACGACGGCAATCTCGTCGCCTATCTCGCCGAGGACAGTGAATATGACGACGAGCAGGCGCGGCTCGCCGGCATTCAAAGGCTGCTCGTGATCGCAGGCTACGATGCCGCGCCGATCGACGGCACCGACGGACCGAAGACGCAAGGCGCGCTGAACGCGTTCCTGAAGAGCCGCGGACTGTCGCCGGATGCGGTGGCGTCGCCGAATTTCTTCACCACCATGATCGAAGCGGTGCAGTCGCCGTCGGCGAGCGGACTCACCTGGTGCAACGACACGCCGCACAAGATCATGGCGGCGGTCGCGACCGACGACGGCAAGGCCGTGGTCAGCCGCGGCTGGTATCGCATCGATCCCGGCAAGTGCCTGCATCCCGATGTCACCGGCGCGCCGAAACAGATCTTCAGCTTCGCCGAGGCCGTCGACAGCGAGAACCGCACCATCCGCCTGAAGGACAAGCCGCTGAACTGGGGCGGCACGACGCAGCTCTGCACCCGCGAGAACAAGTTCGAGACCAATGAGCAGGGCGATTGTGGAAGCCGCGGCTTTGCCGCGACGGGCTTTGCCGCGGTCGACATGACCGGCGGCGGCAAGACGCTGCGCTTTGCGTTGCCGTGATGGATCCACAAACAACCGTCGTCCCGGCGCGAGCAGGCGAGCGAGATCCGGGACCCATAACCACAGGCGTGTTGCGAAGCGTTTCTCGCAACGCAGCGCCGCGGTATGGGTCCCCGCTTTCGCGGGGACGACAGTGGAGTGCGATGACCACACCCGCACCTTCACCCATATCGACAGCTGGGTGTTCGACCTCGACAACACGCTGTACCCGCATCACGTCAATCTGTGGCAGCAGGTCGACGCACGGATCAACGAGTTCGTCGGTTCGTGGCTGAACATTTCGAGCGAAGAAGCGCGCGTGGTGCAGAAGGACTATTACAAGCGCTTCGGCACCACCATGCGCGGCATGATGACCCTGCATGGCGTGCGCGCCGACGACTACCTCGCCTATGTGCACAAGATCGATCACTCGCCGCTGGAGCCCAATCCCGCCATGGGCGAGGCGATCGCGAAACTGCCCGGGCGCAAGCTGATCCTGACCAACGGCTCGGTCGACCATGTCGATGCGGTGCTCGCGCGGCTCGGACTGAGCAGCCATTTCGACGGCGTGTTCGACATCATCGCCGCCGAGCTCGAGCCGAAGCCGGCGCCGCAGACCTATCAGAAATTTCTGGCGCTTCATTCGGTCGATCCGACGCAGGGCGGCGATGTTCGAGGATCTCTCGCGCAACCTCGTGGTGCCGCACCAGCTCGGCATGACCACGGTGCTGGTCGTGCCCGACGGTTCGCAAGGACGTGGTGCGCGAGGACTGGGAGCTGGAAGGCCGCGACGCCGCCCATGTCGATCATGTCACGGACGATCTGACGGGGTTTTTGAGGGGGTTGGTCAGCAAATAAAGCTCGTCATGCCCGCGCTTGACGCGGGCATCCACGTCTTCCTTTGCGAAGCCCAAGACGTGGATGGCCGGGACAAGCCCGGCCATCGACGACATGCGTTGCTTCGACTCTCCCCGCTCAAATCCCGAAAAAGCCTCCCCGCAAAGACCATTCCGCCCAGGAAAGACCAATGTCCGCCTCCCAGCTCGAAACCACCATCAACAGCGCGTTCGATGCGCGCGACGGCATCTCGACCTCGACCAGGGGCGAGGTCCGCGAGGCCGTGGATCACGCGCTCGAGCTGATGGACAAGGGCGAGCTGCGCGTCGCCGAGCGCGAGGCGAACGGCAAATGGAAAGTGCATCAATGGCTGAAGAAGGCGGTGCTGCTGTCGTTCCGCCTCAACGACATGAGCACGATCCCCGGCGGTCCCGGCAAGGCGACCTGGTGGGACAAGGTGCCGTCGAAATTCGAAGGCTGGGGCGAGAACCGCTTTCGCGACGCCGGTTTTCGCGCCGTGCCCGGCGCGATCGTGCGCCGCTCGGCCTTCATCGCCAAAAACGTCGTGCTGATGCCGTCCTTCGTCAATCTCGGCGCCTATGTCGATGAGTCGACCATGATCGACACCTGGTCGACGGTCGGCTCCTGCGCCCAGATCGGCAAGCGCGTGCATATCTCCGGCGGCGTCGGCATCGGCGGCGTGCTCGAGCCGTTGCAGGCCGAGCCCGTGATCGTCGAGGACGATTGCTTCATCGGCGCGCGCAGCGAGGTCGTCGAGGGCGTGATCGTGCGCAAGGGCGCGGTGCTCGCGATGGGCGTGTTCCTGGGCGCCTCGACCAAGATCGTCGACCGCAACACCGGCGAGGTCTTCATCGGCGAGGTGCCGGAATATGCCGTGGTGGTGCCGGGCGCACTGCCCGGCAAGCCGATGAAAAACGGCCAGCTGGGGCCGTCCACCGCCTGCGCCGTCATCATCAAGCGCGTCGACGAGCGCACCCGCTCCAAGACCAGCATCAACGAGCTGCTGAGGGATTGATGCGGTACGCTCCCTGCCCTCCTGGACGGGGAGGGGTTGGGGGTGGGGGTCCACACGCACACTCGTCGCTTTGACCCTCCTCCCCAACCCTCCCCTCGCAAGGGGGAGGTGAGCCGCACCATCCGTCGCGGCGCCAGATCAGAACCTGACTCACGCGAACGCGACCAATCACCGGACCGCGCGCACCGCCGTCCGGAGGTCGTCATGGACTGGGTCTGGTTTCTGTTCAGCTTCGAGGGCCGCATCAACCGCGCCAAATACTGGCTCGCGGGACTCGTGCTGCTCTGCTGGATGATCTTTCTCGTTTTCCTGTTTGTTGTTCTCAGTGCGGCGTATGGCGACTTCAGATCCTTTGGCCTGGACATGGGCCTTGCCAGCTTCCACGCCACGCTCGACGGCCCCAAGTCCTTTCATCTCGGCGTTAACGACATCTTCGCGCTCGTCGATCCCGCAACCTGGCGCGCGCTGCCGCGAACCGACATTGCTGCCGCGCTCGCGCATGTGGTCGCAACGCCGCTGTTCCTGTGGGTGTTCCTCGCCACCTCGGTGAAGCGGCTGCATGACCGCGACAAGAGCGGCTGGTGGATGGTGCCGTTCTTCGCCCTGCCCGGCCTCTACAAGCAGTTCGAGGATCGCTTGCCTGATTCCTACATTCTACTGCCGGTTGCAGTTGCGATGTTTGCTCTCATCACCTGGGCCTTCGTCGAGCTGTATTGTCTCAAAGGCACGCGCTGGTCCAACCTGTTCGGTCCGAACCCGCTCGGCAAGCAGCAGGCGCGGCCGCGCAGCGCCGCGAGCCGGCTGCGCGCCACCACCGCCTACGACCGAACAAGCGAGATCGAACTCATCCCTGTTATCGGTTCCCCGCCGCCTTCGATGCGTGTTAAGCGAGGCGCATGAATGATGCCCTCTCGATTGCGCAAGCCCTCATCCGCTGTCCGTCCGTAACGCCGCTTGATGCCGGCGCGCTCGGCGTGCTCGAACATCTGCTGAAACCCGCCGGCTTCGAGGTGCATCGCGTCACCTTTTCGGAAGCAGGCTTTGCCGACGTCGACAATCTCTATGCGCGCATCGGCAAGGACGCGCCGCACATCACCTTTCGCCGGGCATACCGACGTGGTGCCGGCGGGCGATGAGGCGGCGTGGAAGCACGGCGCGTTCGCGGGCGAGGTGAAGGACGGCTTTCTCTACGGCCGCGGCGCGGTCGACATGAAGGGCGGCATCGCCTGCAGCGTCGCCGCGGTGCTGCAATATCTCGCCGCGAATGGCGGCAAGCCCAGAAAAGCAGGGATCGATCTCGTTCCTGATCACCGGCGACGAGGAAGACGTCTCCATCAACGGCACCATCAAGCTGCTGCAATGGGCCGCCGCGCGCGGCGAGAAATTCGATCACTGCGTGCTCGGCGAGCCCTCCAATGTCGAGGCGCTCGGCGATTGCATCAAGGTCGGCCGCCGCGGCTCGCAATCCGGCACGCTCTATGTCGACGGCGTGCAGGGCCATGTCGCCTATCCGCATCGCGCATCGAATCCGGTGCCCGATATCGCGCGGCTGATCGTGGCGATCACCGACGAGCCGCTCGACCGCGGCAGCGCGCAGTTCCAGCCGTCGAATCTGGAGTTCACCTCGGTCGATGTCGGCAACAACGCGACCAACGTCATTCCCGGCCAGGCGCGGGCAAATTCAACATCCGCTACAACGACCTGCACACGCAGGCCGCGCTTGCGCGAACTGGTCGAGACGCGGCTGGCGAAAGCCGCCGGCAACCGCATCAAGGCGCGGATCGTCTGGGAGCCGTCGAACTCGAACGTGTTCCTGACCAAGCCCGGGCCGTTCACCGATCTCGCGGTCGACGCGATCGCGGAGGTGACGGGCCGCAAGCCGGAGCTGTCGACCTCCGGCGGCACGTCGGATGCGCGGTTCATTTCCAGCTATTGCCCGGTGATCGAGTTCGGCCTGCTCGGCCAGACCATGCATCAGGTCGACGAGCGCGCGTCGGTGGCCGACATCGAGCAGCTGACGCGGATCTATCGCGGGATATTGGAGCGGTATTTCGCGTGACGGCAGCGCCGCCGTCCGGAAAAAATTTTGTCGGATCGAGCCCGCCCCGAGCGTCCTTGGGACACATCATCAATCTGACCGGAGCAGTCCATGCCATCCAAGCTCGTCGTCCGCTGTTTTTCGGTGTCGGCCGACGGCTACGGCGCCGGTCCCAATCAGGACATCGACAATCCGATGGGCGTCGGCGGCATGGCGCTGCATGAATGGGTGCTGCCGACCCAGTTCTTCCAGAAGAAGTTGTTCAACAAGGACGGCGGGACGACCGGTCCGGACAATGATTTCGCCGTGCGCGGCTTTGAAAACATCGGCGCCTGGATTCTCGGCCGCAACATGTTCGGCCCGGTGCGCGGGACGCTGGCCCGACGACAGCTGGAAGGGCTGGTGGGGCGACGAGCCGCCCTATCATTGCGATGTCTTCGTGCTGACGCATCACGCCCGTCCACCGCTCGAAATGAAAGGCGGCACGGTATTCCACTTCGTGACCGATGGGATCGAGGCGGCCTTGCAGCGCGCCCGGCAGTCGGCGGGAAGCAAGGATATCAGGCTCGGCGGCGGCGTGGCGACGATCCGGGAATATCTCTACGCGCGCCTCGTCGACGAGATGCATATTGCGATTGCGCCTGTCCTGCTCGGATCGGGCGAGAGTCTGTTTGCGAACATCGATCTGCCGCGGCTCGGCTACAAGCGACCCGAGCATGTCGCAACCGCCAAGCGCGACGCACATCGTGCTCACCAGAGCAACGGACTAGTAATCCACCCGCACCAGATACAGCCCCTCCGGCGGCGCGACGGGACCGCAGGCGGCGCGGTCGCGCGCGGCGAGTGCTGCGGCAAGATCGTCGGCGCTCCAGCGGCCCTCGCCGACCCAGACCAGCGAGCCCACCATCGAGCGCACCTGGCTGTGCAGGAACGAGCGCGCCGAGGTGACGATGCGGATGGCGTCGCCGTCCCTGATCACGTCGAGCTGGTCGAGCGTCTTCTCCGGCGATTTCGCCTGGCACTCGGTGTCGCGGAACGTGGTGAAATCGTGCTTGCCGAGCAGGCGCTGCGCGGCCGCATGCATGGCGTCAACGTCGAGCCGGCGCGGCACGCGCCAGATGCGGCCGATGTCGAGCGCGAGGTTCGCGCGCGTGTTGGCGATGCGATAGAGATAATGCCGCTTGATCGCGGAGAAGCGCGCCTCGAAGGTTTCGGGCACGATCTCCGCCGACAGCACCGCGACCGGCGCGGGACGCAGATGCGCATTGACGGCGTCGCGCAGGCGGCTCGCCGTAAATGGCTTCGCGACATCGCAATGCGCGACCTGCCCCAGCGCATGCACGCCGGCATCGGTGCGGCCCGCGCCATGCACGCGCACGTCCTCGCCGCAGGTCGCCTTGACCGCGGCCTCCAGCGCGCCCTGCACGGTCGGATGATCGGGCTGCAGCTGCCAGCCCGCGAACGGCGCGCCGTCATATTCGATGGTGAGCTTGTAGCGGGGCATCAGGCGAGCCGCGCCGGCGGCTTCAACGGCGTGCCGCGCAAGAAGTCCGCGGCCTTCATCGGCGCCTTGCCGGCGCGCTGCAATTCGACGATGCGGATCGCGCCCTCGCCGCAGGCGATGGTGAGATGATCGTCGAGCACGCGCCCGGCGCGCCCGCGCCCTTCGCCATCTCACAGCGCAGAATCTTCACGCGCGCGCCCTCGCCCGCGATCTCGCTCCATGCGCCGGGAAACGGCGACAGGCCGTGGATGTGGCGCAGCACCGCATGCGCGGGCTTGCTCCAGTCGATCTTCGCCTCGGCCTTGTCGATCTTGGCGGCGTAGGTGACGCCCTGCTCGCTCTGTTTGGTCAGTTGCAGCGCGCCGCGCTCCAGTGCGGCCATCGCCCGCACCATCAGATCGGCGCCGAGCCGCGCCAGCGCGTCATGCAGGTCGGACGCGGTCATCGCATCCGAGATCGCCAGCCGCTCGGCCATGGCGACGTCGCCGGTGTCGAGCCCGACATCCATCTTCATCACCATGACGCCGGACTCGGTATCGCTCAGCCATGATGGCGCGATTGATCGGCGCAGCACCGCGCCAGCGCGGCAGCAGCGAGGCATGCAGGTTGAAGCAGCCGAGTCTTGGCGCATCGAGGATCGCCTGCGGCAGGATCATGCCGTAGGCGACGACCACGGCGGCATCGGCGTCGTGCGCGCGAAATTCGTCGAGCGCTTCCGGCGTCTTCAGCGTCTTCGGCGTCAGCACGGGAATGCCGAGCCGCCGCGCCTCGCGTTCGATCGGGGTCGGCTGCAGCTCGAGACCCCGGCGCCCGCCGGGCTTTGGCGCGCGGGTATAGACCGCCGCGATCTCGTGGCCATGCGCGACCAGTTCCAGCAGCGTCGGCACGGAGAACTCGGCGTGCCCATGAAGATCAGGCGGAGGGGCATCGGCTCTACTCCTCCGCGCGCTTGGCGGCCTTCGAAAACTTCTTCTGCACGCGGTCGCGTTTCAGCTTCGACAGATAGTCGATGAACAGCACGCCGTTGAGATGATCGATCTCGTGCTGGATGCAGGTGGCGTAAAGTCCCTCGGCGTCTTCCTCATGCACCTTGCCGTCGAGATCGGTGAAGCGCACGCGCACCCGCGCCGGCCGCTCGACCTCCTCGTAATATTCGGGGATCGACAGGCAGCCTTCCTCGTAGACCGACGTCTCCTCGGACGACGACAGGATTTCCGGATTGATGAAGACGCGCGGCTGCGGCGTGGTCTCGCCCTCCTCGTTCTTCTTCGCCAGATCCATGGTGATCAGCCGCAAGGGCTGCGCGACCTGGATCGCCGCGAGCCCGATGCCCGGCGCGGCATACATGGTCTCGAACATGTCGTCGGCGAGCTTGCGGATGTCAGGCGTCACCTTCTCGATCGGCTTGGACACGAGACGCAACGCTTGTCCGGCAGGATGATGATTTCTCTGAGGGCCATGATTTCAATATACTCTGGCGGGCGATTTAAGGGGCTGATCCCTTTGGGTCAATCGCGACGGCCGTTAACGGCCGCTAACCATAAAATCGAGCTAGTGCCCACTTTCCGAAGTCCGCGCACATCGCCGCAATACCTTTTCGCGGACTTCGGAAAGTTAGGGCACTAGCAATCAGATTTAGTGCCGCTTTCGATCTGAAGTCCCTGAACCCGATTTTGCTGCGAAAGTCAGGGACTTCAGATCGGCGGCACTTTCGTTAACCATGAAAATTTACGCCGCATTCACCATAAATGTTCCCTCTTCGTTCGCGTTCGCGTGCGAATCGGCTACACAGGGGGCATGAACCAGATTCTGTTCCTGATCGGCGACTGGCCGGTCCACCTCACCGATGCGCTGATCGGCTTTGCCGCGCTCACGCTGCTGTTGCTCCTGATCATCGCCATCGTGGTGGGGCGCTCGGGCAAGCGCGACACGCTGCTCGCGCAGGTGCAGGCCGCGCGCGCCGACGAGCTGGAGGAACGCCTCCACGACATGATGCGCGCGCAGGCCGAGGCCTCCGGCCGGGTCGACGCGATGGCGCAGGCGCTCTCCGGCCGCCAGGCCGAGATGGCGCGCGCGGTCAACGAGCGGCTCGATTCGGTCACCCATCGCGTCGGCCAGTCGATGGAGCAGACCACGCGCAACACGATGGACTCACTTGCGCAAGCTGCATGAGCGGCTCGGCATCATCGACAACGCGCACAAGAACCTCACCGACCTCACCACGCAGGTCACGACCTTGCGCGACGTGCTCGCCAACAAGCAGTCGCGCGGCGCCTTCGGTCAGGCGCGGATGGAGGCCATCGTCCAGGACGGCATGCCGAAGGGCTCCTTCGAATTCCAGTTCACGCTCTCGACCGGCAAGCGGCCGGACTGCGTGGTGTTCCTGCCCGATCAGCGCCCGCTCTGCATCGACGCGAAATTTCCGCTGGAGGCGATGACGGCGCTGCATGACGCGCGCAGCGACGAGGAGCGCAAGCTCGCGGGCCAGCGGCTGCGCGCCGACATCATGAAGCATGTCTCCGACATCGCCGAGAAATACCTGATCGCCGGCGAGACCCAGGACACCGCGCTGATGTTCGTGCCGTCGGAATCGGTCTATGCCGAAATCCACGACGGCTTCGACGACATCGTGCAGAAGGCCTATCGCGCCCGCGTGGTGCTGGTGTCGCCGTCGCTGTTGATGCTGGCGATCCAGGTGATGCAGCAGATCCTGAAGGACGCGCGGATCCGCGACGCCGCCGACCAGATCCGCAACGAGGTGATGCATCTCGGCGACGATCTCGGCCGCCTGCGCGAGCGCGTGCTGAAGCTCGGCAAGCATTTCGGCGACGTCAACGAGGACGTGCGCCAGATCCTGATCTCGTCCGAGAAGATCGAGAAGCGCGCCGGCCGCATCGAGGAGCTGGATTTCTCCAAGGAGCCGCCCGACGGGCCGCGGCTGGTCAAGTCGGGCCCGGGCGAATTGCTGCCGCTTCAGCGCAAGCTGCAGGCGGGGGAGTAGCGCCCTTCTTCACCTCCCCCGCATGCGGGGGAGGTCGCCGCGCGCAGCGCATTGCGCGCTGCGCGCGGCGGGTGGAGGCCGTTCTCGCTCGAACGCCGATGCTTCCTTGTGATTGGCACCCCCGCCCCGCCCGTCCCCGCATGCGGGGGAGGGATGAACGAAAGCATCAATCCAATTTCGCCTCCATGCCGCGCTTCACCGCCGGCCGCGCCATCAACTGCTCATACCAGCGCTTGACGTTGGGAAAGTCAGCCAGTTCGACCTTGTGGCGCGGATGGCGCCAGGCCCAGCCGAGGATCGCGAAATCGGCAACCGACAAGGGTCCGGCGACGAACTCGTGCTTCGCAAGCCGCTTGTTCAGCACGTCATACAGCCGGCGCGTCTCCGCCATGTAGCGCTTCAACCCATAGGCGCGGTCCTGCTCGTTTTCGAGCGCGATGAAGTGGTGCACCTGGCCCGGCATCGGCCCGAAGCCGCCCATCTGCCACATCAGCCACTCATAGACCGGAATCCGCTCGGCCAGCGGCTTGGGCAGGAACTTGCCGGTCTTCTCGCCGAGATAGAGCAGGATCGCGCCGGACTCGAAGATGCTGACGCGCTTGCCGTCGGGCCCGTCGGGATCGACGATCGCCGGTATCTTGTTGTTCGGGCTGATGGCGAGGAACGACGGCGCCATCTGCTCGCCCTTGCTGATGTTCACCGGGATCACCTTGTAGGGCAGTCCCATTTCCTCCAGCGCGACCGAGATCTTGCGGCCGTTCGGCGTGTTCCAGGTGTGAAGTTCGATGGTCATCCAACCCTCTTCATCTGTTATTCAGGCGAGCGTCTCTAGCATCCCCGTATTGCTACGGCAAAACCGGCGTTGCGCCGCTGTTGACGGCCACGCATGCGCGCTGGAATGTCGGCTGATCAGCCGATAAATTGCCGCACCCTCACACGAGAACCGGATCAGACCTTGTCCAAATCTGCCAACCGCGCCCGCCTTCACGAGATCATCCGCAAGCGCTCGTTCGGCCGCGGCGAGATCACGCTGGCCTCGGGCCGCAAGAGCGACTTCTATTTCAACCTGAAGCCGACCATGCTCGACCCCGAGGGCGCCACCCTGCTCGCCGAGCTGACCTATGAAGCGCTGAAGGACGACAAGTTCGACTTCATCGGCGGGCTCGAGATGGGCGCGGTGCCGCTGGCCGGCGCGATCGCGCAGCTGTCCTGGATCAAGGGTCATCCGATCGCCGCCTTCTTCGTGCGCAAGGCGCCGAAGGAGCACGGCGCGAAGCTTGCGATCGAGGGGCTCGCCAAGGGCGAGAGCCTCGCGGGCAAACGCGTGGTCGTGGTCGAGGACGTCACCACCACAGGCGGCTCGGCGATGAAGGCGGTCGACGCGCTGCGCCAGACCGGCGCCGATGTCGCGCTGGTGCTGACCATGGTCGATCGCGAGGAAGGCGCGGACGTGACCTTCAAGGAGGCCGGCCTGCCGTTCCGCTCGCTCTACAAGGCGGCCGAGTTTTTGTGAGATGTGATCTCGCGCTCTCACCTCTCGATCACTCGTCATGCGCCGGCGCTTGCGCCGGGCATCCACGTCGTTTCGCGCCAGCTCCGTAGCAAGACGCTGCGATGCGCCGGGTCAAGCCCGGCGCATGAGCGCATGAGGCACGATCGCATTCTTTTCCGCAAATTCTCCCGCTCACACACCGCTCGTTTACCATCCGCGCTTAAGGTGAATCCGCGGCTAAAGCGCGTCCCGCTTTGACGCAGTTGTTGGCGTGTGCGTGTGTTGCGTGGGGTGGAGTAAGCGTTGCGTAACGAGTTCTTAATTGCGCGCCGGCGGCGCCGCATGATGGCTTGCCGCCGCCATGGTCGTAATCCCGTTCGCGGTCACGCCGCTGCCCGCCTCGGCCGAAGGCCTGTTCGACTTCTTCTTCGGCGGCAACAAGCAGCAGCGCCAGGAAGCCCCGCCGCAAGCGAGCTTCTTCGCCGATCCCACCAACGGCCCGCAGCCACCGGCGCCGGTGCCGCTGCGCGCGGTCGCGGGCGGCTCGGGTCCGGCGTTCTGCGTGCGCAGCTGCGACGGCAAGTATTTTCCGCTGATGCGCGGCGCCGCTTCGCCGGTGCAGATGTGCCAGGCGTTCTGCCCGGCGAGCGCCACCAAGGTGTTCTACGGCTCCAATATCGACGGCGCGACCAGCGTCACCGGCGAACGCTATGCCGACAGCGAGAACGCCTTTGCCTATCGCAAGGCGCTGCGCGCCGACTGCACCTGCAATGGCAGGAACAGCGCCGGCCTCGCGCCGGTCGATCTCGCGCTCGACAACTCGCTGCGCGCCGGCGACGTGATTGCGACCACGGAGGGCTTGTGGCCTATTCCGGCGTTGCGGCCGACGGCCAGGCCGGCGACTTCACGCCGGTCGCGTCCTATCCGGGGCTGACGGCCGCGGTGCGCGCCCGGCTCGGCGAGATGAAGGTCGCGCCGGTCACCGCGGAGGTCGCCAGTGATGCGCCGCCGCCGGCGACGGTCGGCGCCGTGCCGCTGCCGCCGGTGGCGAAGCGGCGAGAAGCGCGCTCGGCGAATTGATCGTCATCGCGAGCGAAGCGCAGCGCCGTCTCGGGATGCGGCGCATGGATCGCTTCGACGCTCGCGCTCCTCGCCATGACGGCTACCGCCCCACGATCACGCCGATCACATTCGGCGCGGCGAGATATTTCTCCTCGATCGCGGCGCGCGCGGCGGCGCGGTTCTCCGGCGTGAGCAGGCCGCGCTTCTCGGCGAGGATCATCCAGCAAAAGCCCCACCAGTCGGTGAGCATGCCGTTGTCGTCGACGAGGTCGTAGCCCTGCTCGGCCGCGAAGATGCGCGCATGCGCCTCGTCCAGCGTGTCGAGGAAGCCGTGGTCCTCGGTCGAGAACAGCTCGTCCGAGATGTCGTCGGTGGTGTAGCCCCACACCGACATGCAGACCGCGTTGAATTCGCGGTCGATCTGGTCGTCGTCGACGGCGCGGCGGCGGGACGCCTGGTGCAGGCGCGACAGCGTCCGCGCGAAGTCGGCAATGCGGGTGAGAGCGAATTGATCAAAGGCTATTGTGGACATGTAGCCCTCCCGGGCTCGGACAGACCATAGATATTGTGTCGGCAGTGCGCCGAATCGCTATTATATATCAAAGACTTGTGAAAGTGTTCTTAATTCGTTCCAATTGGATTATATCCGGTGTCGTCCTGGCGAAAGCCAGGACCCATAACCACCGATGACCCGGTTTGGGCACGGACTCGCCGATCCATGAATTCCGGCAAGACGTACTTCGTCTATATCTTGGCGAGCGGCCATCACGGAACGCTCTATATCGGCGTCACCAATGATTTGCGGATCAGGCTCGAACACCACCGGTCTGGACGCGGTTCGAAGTTCGTCAGCAAGTACAGAGTCATCGCTTGGTCTACGTGGAGGCCTTCGCATCGCCCCTTGAGGCGATTGCGCGCGAGAAACAATTGAAGAATTGGCGCCGCGACTGGAAGATCGAACTCATCGAGAAAGACAATCTCGATTGGCGCGATCTGTCGGGCCTCATCTGACGCCTGTGGTTATGGGTCCCGGCGTTCGCCGGGACGACAGCGATATGCTGCAGCGCCGGCCCCTAGTTCACCGCCGACAGCAGGTACTTGCCGCAGGAGTTGGCGTAGAACTTCCCGCCGCATTGCCGGCTGGATCGCGGCGCAGCGCGCGGCGGGCGAGGCGTTGGCGGGCACGCTGACGCCGCAGCTCACCCCGTCGGCGCCGCGGCCCATCTTGCCGGCGGCAGGCTGCGCTGGTGACGGACTGACACAGCAGACCAGCAGGATCGCGGCGAGGATTTCGATCAGCAGTCTCATGGCGGTTCCTCCACACTCTTGTCGCGCGTTGAGCAGACTATATCACCAATCCGACGTGCCCGAGTCTGGCCGAATCGGCCCAATCCTTGCATAAAACCTCAGCATATCGTGCAGTGGCGCCGGGGTTCCGATGCCGCAGCGCCCGGCGTATCATTTCGCCGGCACCAACGAGAGTTCGTAAGTTGCAAGAGCATTCGCCGTATCAGCCACCGCCGAGCCAGCCCATCGACGAGCTCGCGATCGCCGAGATCAAGAGCGCCGTGCTGACCAAGCTGCGGCTTGCGATCGGCAAGGAAGCCAGCATGGCGACGCGCCAGGACTGGTACAAGGCGACCGCGCTGGCGCTGCGCGACCGCGTCGTGCATCGCTGGCTGATGGCGGAGAAGGACAGCTACGACGCCGGCCGCAAGCGGGTCTATTACCTCTCGCTCGAATTCCTGATCGGCCGGCTGTTCTTCGACGCGCTCAACAATATGGGCCTGTTGAAAATCTTCGAGACCGCGATCGGCGATCTCGGCCCCGGGCTCGGCGACCTCAGGCAATGCGAGCCGGACGCGGCGCTCGGCAATGGCGGCCTCGGGCGGCTCGCCGCCTGCTTCATGGAGAGCATGGCGACCTTGGCGATCCCCGCGATCGGCTACGGCATCCGCTACGATTTCGGCCTGTTCCGCCAGATCATCAATCAGGGCTGGCAGCAGGAATATCCCGACGTCTGGCTGAGCTTCGGCAACCCCTGGGAATTCCAGCGGCCGGAAGTGGCCTATCACGTCCATTTCGGCGGCTGGGTCGAGCATGTCGACCAGCAGGGGCGCGACCGCGCGACCTGGCGTCCGGCCGAGACCGTGCAGGCGGTCGCCTATGACACGCCGATCGTCGGCTGGCGCGGCAACCACGTCAATGCGCTGCGGCTGTGGTCGGCGCGCTCGCCCGATCCGCTCAAGCTCGACGTCTTCAACAGCGGCGACTATGTCGGCGCCTCGTCCGAGGAAGCGCGCGCGGAATCGATCTGCAAATTCCTCTATCCGAACGACGAGAGCCCGGCGGGGCGCGAGCTGCGGCTGCGGCAGGAATATTTCTTCGTCTCGGCCTCGCTGCAGGACCTGATCAAGCGCCATCTTGGCGCCGACGGCCAGTTGCGCAGCCTGTCGCAGAAGGCCGCGGTGCAGCTCAACGACACGCATCCGAGCCTCGCGGTCACCGAGCTGATGCGCATCCTGGTCGACCTGCACAATTTCCGCTGGGACGAGGCGTGGAAGATCACGGTCGACACGCTGTCCTACACCAACCACACGCTGCTGCCGGAGGCGCTGGAGACGCTGGCCGGTCGAGCTGTTCCAGCGGCTGCTGCCGCGGCATCTCGAGATCATCTACCGCATCAACGCGCAGCATCTCGAGCTCGCCGAGCATCGCGCGCCCGGCGACATGGATTTCCTGCGCCTCGGTCTCGCTGATCGACGAGCGCGGCGGCCGCAAGGTGCGGATGGGACAGCTCGCCTTCGTCGGCTCGCATCGCATCAACGGCGTCTCGGCGATGCATTCGGACCTGATGCGCGAGACCGTGTTCCACGATCTCAACCATCTCTATCCCGGCCGCATCACCAACAAGACCAACGGCATCACCTTCCGCCGCTGGCTGATGCTCGCCAATCCGAAGCTGACCGATCTGTTGCGCGAGGTCTGCGGCGAGGCCGTGCTCGACGATCCGACCCGGCTCGAACTGCTCGAGGCGCGCGCCAGCGACAACGCCTTCCAGCAGCAATTCCGCAAGGTCAAGCTGCACAACAAGATCGCGCTGACGCGGCTGATCGGCGAGCGGCTCGGCATCAAGGTCGATCCGTCGGCGCTGTTCGACGTGCAGATCAAGCGCATCCACGAATACAAGCGCCAGCTGCTCAACATCCTCGAGACCGTCGCGCTGTACCAGGCGATGAAGGACGAGCCGCAAAAGGACTGGGTGCCGCGGGTGAAAATCTTCGCCGGCAAGGCGGCGGCGAGCTATCGCTATGCCAAGCTGATCATCAAGCTGATCAACGACGTCGCCGAGATCGTCAACAACGACCCCGTCATCGCCGGCCGGCTCAAGGTCGTGTTCCTGCCGGACTACAATGTCAGCCTCGCCGAGGTGATCATCCCGGCCGCCGACCTGTCCGAGCAGATCTCGACCGCCGGCATGGAAGCCTCCGGCACCGGCAACATGAAGCTGGCGCTGAACGGCGCGCTGACCATCGGCACGCTCGACGGCGCCAATATCGAAATCCGCGACCATGTCGGGCCGGAGAACATCGCGATCTTCGGCATGGAGGCGATGGACGTCACGGTCCGGCGCAAGCAGGGGCTGGACGCGACCGACGTGATCCGCAAATCGCCGCGGCTGGCGCGCGCCATCAACGCGATCGGCTCGGGCGAGTTCTCGCCGGGCGAGCCTGCTCGCTTCGAGCAGATCGCGCATGCGCTGCGCTATCTCGACCACTACATGGTCAGCGCGGATTTCGATTCCTATTTCGAGGCGCAGCGCGGCATCGATGCGCGCTGGCAGGTGATGCCGGCCTGGACGCGCGCCAGCGTGATCAACGTGGCGCGGATGGCCTGGTTCTCGTGCGACCGCACCATCCGCGAATATGCCGAGGAAATCTGGAACGTGCCGGTGCGGCCGGCCCCCTGGCCGACCAGGGCAAAGGCGTGCGCGGCGCGCGGGCGTGACGCGAAATCCATTACCTCCGCGTCATTGAAATTTGCCTGATGGCGATCATACTAAGGCTGCTCGTCATTGCGGAGCGAAGCGAGCAGCGAATCCAGAATCATCCGCGGATGACAGTCTGGATTGCTTCGTCGCTTCGCTCCTCGCAATGACGAGAACTCATGAGAGAATTCATGCTCACCAAGCCCCAGCACCTGTTCGACGAGGCCACCCGCGTCACCGCCGGTGACAGCCGCTGGCAGGGGCGCACCAGCCCGGACTACTTCGCCTTTGTCGGCCCGTTCGGCGGCTTCACCGCCGCGACCATCCTGCGCGCGCTGATGGAGCATCCGCAACGATCGGGCGATCCGCTGGCGATCACGGTGAATTACTGCGCGCCGATCGCGGAGGGCGAATTCGATCTCGACGTGCGGCTGGTCAAGGCCAACCGCTCCTCGCAGCATTGGTGCGTCGAGCTGAGCCAGGGCGGCGGCGATGTCGCAACGCTGGCGACCGCCGTGTTTGCCGAGCGCCGGCCGTCATGGTCGCATCAGCAGGCGCAGATGCCGGAGGCAAAGCCGTTCGACAAGACCATGCCCTACGCCAAGATCGCCGCGCCCTGGGTCAAGCAATATGATTTCCGCTTCGTCGAGGGCGATCCGGATTTCGGCGCCGGCAAGGCGCGTGCCGGCCAGCGCCTATTCGAAGCTGTGGATCGGCGACCGCGTGCCGCGCAAGATCGACATGCTGTCGCTGGTCTCGATGTCGGATGCGTTCTTTGCCCGCGTGTTCCACGCGCGGCGCGAGCTGGTGCCGTTCGGCACGGTGACGCTGACGACCTATTTCCACGCCAGCGTCGACGATCTCGCGAGCGAAGACATCACCCATGTGCTCGCCTGCGCCGATGCGAAGATCTTCAACCGCAGCTATCACGACCAGACCGGCGAATTGTGGTCGCCGTCCGGAAAGCTGATCGCGACCACGACGCAGATGGGTTATTTCAAGGCGTAACTCAACTCGTCATTCCGGGGCGCGCGTAAGCGCGAACTATGATGCGCAATTGCGCATCTGAAATCCATGGTACCGCCGGAACAAGTGGATGAATGGATTCCGGGTCTGCGCCTTCGGCGCATCCCGGAATGACGAAGATAGAAGCGCGTGGACTGCGGACCTACTTGTCCTGCGTCGCGGTGGCCTGCACCAGGCTGGTGTCGCCGGTGACGGGATCGGTGACGGCGTTGGCGATCGTCGGCCTGCCCGGTGCCGGTCAGCATGAACTTGGTGTTGCCGATCCGGAACGAGGAATTGCCGATCAGCACCTGCTGCATACTGCACGGTGGTGCCGCTCTGGTATTTCACCTGGGCGCGGAAGCCGTTGACGTTGGAAATCGTGAACTCGAATTTCTGGTTGCTGGTGCCGTAGGTCCCGCTCCAGGTGCCTTGCCACGCCTTCGGATCGACAGCTGTGTATTTGGTGGCCGTCGCCGTCAGCGGCGTGGTCGCGTAGGCGTTCTGCAAGACGCTCATGATGTCCGACATGACGATTCCCCATGCACGATGGTGAGACAATCCGCCGCACTACAGGGCCCGCATCGTTAATGGCAAGTTAACGCTCTCGCCAGATCGGCGGGGGCGAAACACGTAGAAACAAAAAAGGCGGCTCCACGAGCCGCCTTTTATTTTGGGTAATAGCAGCCGCTCACTCCGCCGCGAGCTTGATCTCCGGCGCGGCGGCGCGGACGTCGGCGTCGACCGAGCTCTCGAACTTGGCAAAGTTCTTCTGGAACATGCCGACCAGCGCGCGCGCGGTCTTGTCGAACTCGGCCTTGTCGGCCCAGGTCTTGATGGGATCGAGGATGTGCGGCTCGACGCCCGGCAGCGAGGTCGGCACCGCGAAGCCGAAATACTTGTCGGTGCGGAAATCGGCGTTGCGCAAGCGAGCCGTTCAGCGCGGCCGTGAGCAGCGCGCGCGTCACCTTGATCGGCATGCGGCGGCCGGTGCCGAACTTGCCGCCGGTCCAGCCGGTGTTGACCAGCCAGCAATCGACATTGTGCTTGGCGATCAGTTCGCGCAGCAGATTGCCGTAGACGCTGGGATCGCGCGGCAGGAACGGCGAGCCGAAGCAGGTCGAGAACTCCGGCTGCGGCTCGTTGCCGAGCCCGCGCTCGGTGCCGGCGACCTTGGCGGTGTAGCCGGACAGGAAGTGATACATCGCCTGCGCCGGCGTCAGCTTCGCGATCGGCGGCATCACGCCGAAGGCGTCGGCGGCGAGCATCACCAGATTCTTCGGATGCGGCGCGCGGCCGGTGCGCGAGGCGTTGGGGATGAACTCGAGCGGATAGGCCGAGCGGGTGTTCTCGGTCTTGGAGCCGTCGTCGAAATCGGGCTCGCGGGTGTGCGCGTCGAGCACGACGTTCTCCAGCACCGCGCCGAAGCGCTTGCTCGCCGCATAAATCTCGGGCTCGGCCTCCTGCGACAGCTTGATGCACTTGGCGTAGCAGCCGCCCTCGAAATTGAAGATGCCGTCCGCGCCCCAGCCATGCTCGTCGTCGCCGATCAGCGTGCGCTTGGGATCGGCGGAGAGCGTGGTCTTGCCGGTGCCGGACAGGCCGAAGAAGATCGCGGTGTCGCCGTCGGGGCCGACATTGGCCGAGCAGTGCATCGGCATCACGCCCTTCTCGGGCAGATAGAAGTTCAGCGTGGTGAACACGCTCTTCTTCATCTCGCCGGCATAATAAGACCCGCCGATCAGGACGATCTTGCGGGCGAAATCGATGGCGACGACGTTCTCCGAGCGCACGCCGTGACGTTTGGGATCGGCGCGGAAGCTCGGCAGGTCGACGATGGTCAGTTCAGGCACGAAGCTCGCAAGCTCGGACGCCTCGGGGCGGATCAGCAGCGTGCGGATGAACAGCGAATGCCAGGCGAGCTCGGTGAAGACGCGGGTCTTGATGCGGAAGCTCGGATCGGCGCCGCCATAGAGGTCCTGCGCGAACAGCGTCATGCCTTCGGCGTGCTTGAGGAAGTCCTGATACAGCGCCTCGAACTGCTCCGCGGTGATCGACTGATTGCCGGCCCACCACATCGACTTGTCGGTGAGCGCATCGCGGACGGTGAACTTGTCCTTCGGGCTGCGGCCGGTGAACTCGCCGGTGTCCGCGCAGAGTGCACCATCGGCCGAGACCACGGCTTCGCCAGTCGCGCAGCGAATGCTCGTAGAGCTGGGGCGCGCCGAAATTCCAGTTCACGCCCTTCAGTTTTTTGAAGCCGAATTTGTCGGCGCCGAAGGCACCGTTATGCACGCCCGTCTCTTGCACGAAGACTTCTCCCTCGAACCCACGATGTCATGGCGCGAATGCCGCCGACGCGCCGCTCTCGCAGTGACCGCACTATAGCCCTAACCGGCTTCGGTCGGGCGACCTATTACTGTTGAACGCCCGTTTTGCCAAGCCGATCCCGCACGATTTGGTTTATTGCCGGGGAGAAGCGGCCGGATTGAGCCGATCCTGCGCTATTGCGTCGCACAATCGAGAGAATTTTATCGCGCTGCGCCCTCGCCGATCAGGGCAAACGGCCCCCAGAAGGCCGGATAGGCGTTTTGCGGCGAGGAGGTGTCGTTGAGATAGCCGAGCATGGCCTGGCGCAGCGCCTCGGCGCGGCCGATCTTCGGGTCGGCTTTGAGTCGATCGAAAGTCGAAATCGTGAGCCGCGTGGCGGCTTCGGACACGACGGCCCAATGCGTCACCAGCAGCGCCCGCGCGCCGGCATAGAAGAATGAGCGCGCCAGACCCGACAGCGCCTCCGCGCCCGGCCGGTCGCCGGCGATGGTGTTGCAGGCCGACAGCACCACGAAATCGGCATTGAGCTTGAGCTGCGCGACCTCGCTTGCGGTGAGCAGGCCGTCGTCGAGCGCGGACGGCTCTTTGGGGATGCTCAGCGCCAGCGACGGCTCGGCGATGCCCTTGATGTCACCCGCGACCAGACCGTGGGTCGCGAAATAAACGACGCGATAGTCGGCGAGCGGCGTGCGCTTCACCGTGGTCTCGCTGGCGTCGGCTCCCGAGATGGATGTCGGATTTGGGCACGCCGAGATCTTTGGCGACCGCGTTCAACTCGTCGGCGGTGTCGGGAAGCTGCGACAGCGCGGCGGCAAGCATCTTGCGATCGACGCCGGCGCCGCGCCAGAAATCGGTATAGGCGACGCTGGTCAGGCTGCGCGAGGCCGTGCGCTTTTCGCCGCCGCTCTCGGCGGGATTGAACAAGGGATCGCCGAAGCCGGTCATCGGCTTCACCGCCTGATCGCGGCGCGCAAAGCCGCGCAGCGCCTTGAGGCTTGCGACCGACGGCAGCACCGACACCGCCTGCCGCTTCAGCAGCCACGCCGCCTCGCGATAGCCTTCGAGTTTTTCGGGGATCGCGGCGGCCGGCTTTTCCGTCACCAGCAGATGGAACGGCAGCGCGGTCAGCGCGCCCGATGGCGCGACCAAAAGGCTGCGCTTGTCTTTCACGATGGCCTCGACCTGGCCGAACAGCGCCACATAGAGCTCGTTGGCGCGCGCAAGATCGAACAGCTGCGATTTGCCGGAGGCGTCGCCGGCCTGGCTGATGTCGAGGCCGCGGCGGAAGGCGGAGACCTTTTGCGAGATCGCCTCGCTGCCAAGCGGAATCCGCTTCCAGTCGAAGCCGTCGCGCGTCAGCGCGATCGCATAGCTGTCCTTGTCGGCGAGCGCGAACAGCACCATCGCCTCGTCGCCTGACAGCAGCGACTGGATTTCCCTTGTCTTGAGCGGCAGCGGATTCGATAGCGCGGAATAATCGGGAAATTCGGTGGCAAAGGTCTTTTGCAGGTCGGCGCGCTCGGCCGCGATCGCCGCGAGCCGCTCGCGGCCGCGCTGCGCGGCCGCGGGATCGCGCTGGCCTTGTTTCGAGAGCGCGGCCACCACGGCCTTGTCGAGCGTGTCGGCTTCGCTGGCGAGATCCTGGTCGCGCCGCACCAGCTCGGCGAGCCGGTCATTGCCGGCGGCGATGCGCACCGCGAGCTTGTTGACGGCGGAAGCGGCCGAAGATTGCGTGCCGCGTTGAATCACGTCGAGCGCCTCGTCCAGCGCCTTCTCGGTCGGCATGATCTGCTGCCGCTGCGCATCGAACAACACCGCAAGCGCGATGCCCAGCTGCGCGCGGCCTTTGCCGATCATCCGCTCCATCAGCGGAATCGCATCGGCGGCGCGGCCCTCGGCCTGATAGAGCGAGGCGAGATTGTTCACGGAGGCCGCGGTGTCGGGATGATCGGGTCCGACCGCCTGCTCGCGGATCGCGAGCGCGCGCTTGAAGATCGGCTCGGCTTCGGCAAAGCGGTTCTCGCGCTGATAGAGATCGCCGAGATTGTTGAGCGAGCGCGCGACATCGGGATGATCGCGCCGAGCACCTTCTCGCGGATCGCCAGCGAACGCTTGATCAGCGGCTCGGCTTCGGCCTCGCGCCCTTGAACCTTGACGATCTGGCCGAGATTGTTGAGCAGCGTCGCGACCGGCGGACTTTCCGGACCCGCCACCTTCTCATAGAGCGCGAGCGCACGCCTGGTCAGCGCTTCCGACTCGGCATGGCGGTCCTGCTTCTCGTAGCAGGTGGCGAGATTGTTGAGAGCGCGTCCGATGTCGGGATGGTTCGCAGGCAACTGCTTCTCCGACAGCGCCAGCGCGCGCTTGAACAGCGGTTCGGCCTCGGCATAGCGCAGCTGTCGCTGATAGAGCGCCGCGAGATTGTTCAGCTCCGGCGCGATCTCGACGGAATCGACTCCGACCGTCTTCTCCATGATGGCAAGCGCACGCTTGTAGAGCGGCTCGGCGTCCGCGTCGCGGCCGACGTCGCCATAGAGCTGCGCGAGATTGTTCATTGCGCCGGCGAGATTTTTGCTGGGCGCGCCCTTCTCCAGGTTCGCCAACATGGCTTCCGCAAGCGGGATCGCTTCCGAATATTTTCCGGCGTCGCCGAGCGCGCTGATTCTCGCGCTCTGCGCGGCGAGGCCCTGCGCAAACGACGGCGACGACGAGGCCGGCGCTTGACGCCAGCGCCAGGCACACCATCAGCGCCAATCGGTGACTGCATTCCCGGATCATGCGCTTGGGTCGCGGCCGAGACCCCGACGCGTTCAAAGGGTGGGCGCCTTACGCCTTCGCCCGCGCCTCGTTCGCAAGCTGGACCAGCATCTTGCGCAAGTCGCCGGGCCCGGTCACGCGTGCGGGAAAATCGAGCCGCAAGGTCGCCTGCGTCCGGCCTGCATATCCAGCCCCTCGGGGTCGCAGCCGGTGCAGCGCCAGTCGGCGCTCTCGGCGCCGAGCAGTTTCGTCGCATAGAGGTTCATCGCCTCGCGATGATCCGCGTTCATGTGCTCGATCGCGCCCTGCTCGGCCTCGATCAGCGCGGCGGCATCGCTCACCTCGGTGAGGAACTGTTCCGGCTTGAGATCGAGGATGCGGCCGAAGCCCGCGACCAGATGGGTGCCGCTGGGCCTGATCCGGAAGAAGGCGAAATCGCCGAAATCGGCATAGGCCTCGGCCGACGGGTGGGCGTTCAGATAGCGCCGCCGCAGCAGTTCCCGATTGTCGTTGTCCGCCACCTCGGCACGGCCGGACAGCATGATTCGCGCGCCCTCGAGCGGATCGCCGGCGGCGCGCTCGTCCAGCATCAGCGACACCCGGCTGTCGGCCAGAATATTTTTGGTGTGAACGGCAAGCCGGGAAATCAGCAGGATCGGCGAACCGTCGGGGTGAGCTCGCGAGATTCACCAGCGAACAATAGGGGGCCCCGGTTCCCGCCATCAGGGTCGCAAGCGCCCCCTGCCGGCGCTTGCGGAGCAGGGATTTGGCCAGCCTGGAAGGGTTAAAATCGGCGGTTTCCTGCATCGATATTCCCTCGCCATCCTGTTGCATTGCGGCCCTTTTTCCGGCTAAACCGGCACCGTGCAAGGGTCGGAATGCCGGCACGAAATGCGGCATTCTTTCGGAACTCGGTCACACTTCAGCCCAGCTTGCATTGCTCGGTGACCACATCCGAAGCCCAATTATGCGGCGCATCACCGGAATGCTCGCCGTTTCAGCTGAACCACAACCTGAAAGCAGGCTCATGCCCACAATCGCCCTGGTCGATGACGACCGCAACATTCTCACCTCGGTCTCGATTGCGCTGGAAGCCGAAGGCTACCGCATCATGACCTACACGGATGGTGCCTCCGCGCTCGACGGCTTCCGCACCAGCCAGCCCGATCTCGCCATCCTCGACATCAAGATGCCGCGCATGGACGGCATGGAGACGCTGCGCCGGCTGCGGCAGAAGTCCGACCTGCCGGTCATCTTCCTGACGTCGAAGGACGAAGAGATCGACGAATTGTTCGGCCTGAAAATGGGCGCCGACGATTTCATCCGCAAGCCGTTCTCGCAGCGGCTGCTGGTCGAGCGCGTCAAGGCCGTGCTGCGCCGCTCGGCTCCGAAAGACCCGACCGCCGCGCCAAAGGAGAACGACGCCAAGGCGCTCGACCGCGGCCTGCTGCGGATGGATCCGGAGCGCCACACCTGCACCTGGAAGAACGAGCCGGTGACGCTGACGGTGACGGAATTCCTGATCCTGCAGGCGCTGGCGACCCGGCCCGGCGTGGTCAAGAGCCGCAACGCGCTGATGGACGCGGCCTATGACGACCAGGTCTATGTCGACGACCGCACCATCGACAGCCACATCAAGCGGCTGCGCAAGAAGTTCAAGGTGGTCGACGACGATTTCGAGATGATCGAGACGCTGTACGGCGTGGGATACCGTTTCAAGGAAGCTTAGTGAAGTGGGGCTGAGGAGCGCGTGGGAGCGCGCTGACGCCGCGATCCTATTGGGGTAGGATGTGTCGGTGGTTTTGCGGGTGGATGGCGATTGCTTGACCGAACGCAGCCGGATTCGAGTCTGACAGCCGAGAACGCGACGTCGTCCTTGGCCATGGATGATGTTGCCGCCGAAAAGCCGGCGCTCAAAGGCTGGCAGCGGCCGCTGAGCTGGCTCAAGCGCGCCGGACAATTCCTGTTCACGCTCTCCTTCTCGAGCCTGACGCGCCGCATCGTTTCGCTGAATATCGCCGGCCTGCTCGCGCTGGTCGCGAGCATTCTCTATCTGTCGCAGTTCCGCGCCGGCCTGATCGATGCCCGCGCGCAGAGCCTGCTGGTGCAGGCCGAGATCATCGCGGGCGCGATCGCGGCCTCCGCCACGGTGCAGACCAACAGCCTGACCATCGATCCGGAACAGGCTGGCTGACCTCAAGGCCGGCGACACCCTGAAGGGGCCGGAGGAGGACTCCACGCTCGATTTCCCGATCAATCCGGAGCGCGTCGCCCCGGTTCTGAAAACGCTGATCTCGCCGACCAAGACCCGCGCCCGCATCTACGATCCCAATGGCGGGCTGCTGCTCGACAGCCGCACGCTGGAGAACGTGATCCGCTTCGACCTGCCGCCGCCGGTCACGACCCCCAACATCTACGAGCGTTCCGTGATCGCGGTCCGCACCTGGCTCAACCGCGGCGACCTGCCGCTCTATCGCGAGCTCGGCGACTCCGGCCTCGGCTATCAGGAGGTCGCCGACGCGCTGAAGAACCACAAGCGCAGCATGGTGCGGGTCAATGCCCGCGGCGAGGTGATCGTCTCGGTCGCCGTTCCCGTGCTGCGCTCGCGCACCATTCACGGCGCGCTGATGCTGTCGACCCAGGGCGACGACATCGACCAGATGGTGACCGCCGAGCGGCTCGCGATTTTGAAGGTCGGCGGCGTCGCCACCGCCGTCATGATCGTGCTGTCGCTGCTGCTCGCCAGCACCATCGCAGGCCCGGTGCGGCGGCTCGCCGAATTCCGCCGAGCGCGTCCGCCGCCGCATCCAGACCCGCGTCGAGATTCCCGATTTCACGCTGCGCCGCGACGAGATCGGACATCTTTCCGGCGCGCTGCGCGACATGACGGATGCGCTCTATAACCGCATCGAGGCGATCGAGATGTTCGCCGCCGACGTCGCGCACGAACTGAAGAACCCGCTGACCTCGCTGCGCTCGGCGGTGGAGACCATGCCGCTGGCGCGCAACGAGACCAGCCGCGCGCGGCTGCTTGCCGTGATCGAGCATGACGTGAAGCGGCTCGACCGCCTGATCTCGGACATCTCCGATGCGAGCCGGCTCGATGCCGAGCTGCAGCGCCAGGACATGGCGCCGGTCGACCTGCGCCGCCTGCTCACCACGCTCGCCTCCGTCGCCAACGAAACGCGGCTCGGCCATGACATCGTCGTCGAAGCCCGCTTCGAGGGCCGCAGCGTCAACGATGCGTTCTGGGTGCCCGGCCACGATTCCCGTCTCGGCCAGGTGATCTCCAACCTGCTGTCCAACGCGCAGTCCTTCTCCAATGCCGGCGGCAAGGTGCGCATCCTCTGCCGCCGCGTGCGCACGGAGATCGAGATCGTGGTCGACGACGACGGTCCGGGCATTCGCCCCGACGCGCTGGAGCGCGTGTTCGAGCGCTTCTACACCGACCGTCCGCATCAGGGTTTTGGCCAGAACTCCGGCCTCGGCCTGTCGATCTCCAAGCAGATCATCGAGGCGCATGGCGGACGCATCTGGGCCGAGAACCGTCCCGGTCCGAAGGACGCCGACGGCGAGCCGACGGTTACCGGCGCGCGCTTTGTCGTGCGGCTGCCCGAGCCATGAGCGCAAGCCGCGACCGTGCACGCCTCCGCGGTGAAGGTCGGCGATCGCGCGGTGCTGATCCGCGGTCCGTCCGGATCGGGCAAGTCCCGCCTCGCCTTCGATCTCATCCTGGCCGGCCGCAGCGGGCAGCTTCCACCCGCCATTCTGGTCGGCGACGACCGTGTCCATCTGGATACAGACGGCGAAAAATGTTGGGTGCGTCCGGCGCGCGAACTGGCCGGACTGATCGAGATTCGGGGCCTCGGCATCCGCCGCTGCGAGTACGTTGCCGAGGCAACGGTCGGGCTGGTGGTCGACCTCGCGGCAGTGGACGCCGAACGGCTGCCCCCTCCGGAGGCCCTCGAAATCCATCTTTCCGGTGTCAAAATACCGCGAATTCCCGTCGATCCGGCTTTCAACCCCCTGCCGCTAGTTGTCGCAGCCCTCACCACAACTGCGAGTTCATCATCCGGTAACCATTCGGACCATTGCCGGAAGGGGATTGGTAACCATATCTCGGCAACACTCGCGACCGATTAGACCGGGCGAGGCCCTATTTTTCCGCCGCCAGATTCCGGGCGAATCCCAAACATCCCCTCTTGCGTAGGGGCTCTGGATGGTCAAAGTGGCGCGTTCGTGCGGTGCACCAAATGGCACCCGCGGGAGTTTCCGATGATTGGTCTAGTACTGGTGACCCATGGGCGCCTTGCCGACGAATTCAAGGCGGCGCTCGAGCACGTGATGGGTCCCCAAAAACAAATCGAAGCCGTGACGATCGGCGCGGAAGATGATTCCGATCTCTGTCGCAGCGACATCATCGAAGCCGTCAATCGCGTCGACACCGGCGAAGGCGTGGCCATCCTGACCGACATGTTCGGCGGCACGCCTTCCAACCTCGCCATCTCCTGCATGAGCCGCCCCAAGGTCGAAGTGCTCGCAGGCATCAATCTTCCCATGCTGGTCAAGCTTGCCAAGGTCCGCGAAGAGCGCTCGCTGCCCGATGCGATCGCGCTCGCCCAGGAAGCCGGCCGCAAATACGTCACCATCGCCAGCCGGGTGCTCGCCGGGAAATGAGCGACGACGAGGATTCGTCGCCGGAGAACATTCCCGGGGCCGAGCGTGCCCGCGGGCGCCATCTCGAAAGAACTGCCTGATCACCAACAAGCGCGGCCTGCATGCGCGCGCCTCGGCGAAATTCGTGCAGGCGGTGGAGCGCTTCCCCGGCGCCGAGATCTGGGTCACGCGCGGCAGCGAGACCGTCGGCGGCCGTTCGATCATGGGACTGATGATGCTCTCCGCCGCGCCCGGCACCACCATCCGCGTGTCGGCGACGGGTGCGGAGGCGGAAGCCGCGCTCGCGGCGATCACGCGAGCTGGTCGAAGAGCAAGTTCAACGAGGAAGGGACGTAGGTCGTTGCGCTTCGTAGGGTGGGCAAAGGCGCTTGCGCCGTGCCCACCCAGCGTCGTCTCGCGTGCACGCGAGCCTGTATCGCTACGCGTGCGTGCCCGGCTTGCAACAGCTCTCGCATTGACGAGCGGCAACAATCTCCTGCAGCGAGCTTTGCTGCGCCTCAAAACGGATTGGTGCACGATGCCGCCGTCGGCGCGCAGCGCCGCGCCATTGGTCGCGCTGGATGCCTTCGAGCAGAGATAGCAGATCAAATTCGCGACCTCCTCCGGCTTCGCGTAGCGCTGCAGCAGCGACGCCGGCCGCCGCTCGGTGAAAGTGCGCGCGGCGAGATCGTCGACGGTGGTGCCCATCGCCTTGGCCCGCGCGGCGAGCCGCACCGGCGCCATCTCGACCCAGGTCGGACCCGGCAGCACCGAATTGACCGTGACGTTGGTGCCCTTGGTCTGCTCGGCCGCGCCGCGCGCGATCACGAGCTGCGCGCCCTTGGAGAAGCCGTAATGCACCATCTCCTTCGGCACGTAGATGCCGGATTCCGAGGAGACGAACACCACGCGGCCCCAGTCGTTGCGATCGAGCATGCCTTTCAGATAGTGCCGCGTCAGCCGCACGCCGCTCATGACGTTGACCTCGAACATTTTCGACCAGTCGGCGTCCTCGATGTCGAAGAACGCTTTCGGCTCGTAGATGCCGAGACTGTTGACGAGGATGTCGGCTTGCGGAAACGCCGCGATCAGCGCGGCGCAGCCCTGCGCGGTGCCGAGATCGAAGGCGGCGGCGTGAAGTTTTGCGTTCGGCGTCGCCTGCTTGATCTTCGCGATGGCCTCGGCGACGGCCGCGCTGTCGCGTCCGTTGACGATCACCTCCGCGCCCATGCCGGCAAGGCCTGCCGCGGTCGCAAAGCCGATGCCGCGCGTCGAACCCGTCACCAGCGCGCGTTTTCCCGTGAGATCGAGATCCATCTGTTGTCCTCAATTCCGTCGTCATTCCGGGGCGCCGCGAAGCGGCGACCCGAATCCATAACCACAGCAGCGCATGTTGGAAAGATTGTCGGCCAATGTGCCAAACATGACGGCCTGTGGCTATGGATTCCGGGCCTGCGCCTGACGGCGCATCCCGGAATGACGAATACGGCGCTATTTCCCCGGCGGCTCGATATAGACCTTCCACGCGATCGACGGGCCCGGCATGGCCCTTGAAGAAGCGCTGCGTGGTCATGACCACCTGCTCGGCGTCCGGCGCATTCTCCTTCATCCACTTCTCGCAGGTCGGCAAGCGACCGTCGGTCGTATCGCAGATGCCGATGAAGCCGAGGCGTCTTGGCTTCCTCGAACGAGGTCAGGCCCGACGACCACACTTCGCCCGGCGTGAACGGCGCCGGATGATCGGGGCTGTAGAACGTCATGGGCTCGCCGATCTCGGTGGTGCCGGCGACGACCGCCCAGCGCGAGCCGAAACGGCTGTGCCAGGCCTCCGTCAGCTCGCGCGCCAGCTGCGAGCGCGCGCCATAGCTGTTGGCGCTGTTGGGATTGCGCTCCATCTCGATAGACGGCGATGCGCGGCGCAGCGGCGAGCGTCGCCAGCGACACCACCAGATAGATCGCCGTGATCCACGGCACCGCGACCGCGCGCATGCGTAATTTTGGAATCGCGATCAGCGCCAGCGGCACCAGGAAGAACAGCGAGATGCCCCAATCGGTCTTCATGTAGACCGTGAAGATCAAGCCGCCGAGCGGCGGACCGATCGCGACGATGGCCTGGATGATCCAGACATTCAGCGCCTGTGACGCATTGACGCTCGACGGCCCGCGCCCCCACGCGCGCGCGATCCAGCGCGGCGGCAGCAACAGCACCAGCGCCGCGATCAGCGACCGGCAGCGCCAGCAGCGCGAGATTGTGGCCGATATAGCCGAGCACGAGCATCGCACTCTGCATGTGGTTCGACAGGCCGTAGACATCGCCGGCATAGGTCAGCGGCACGAAGTCGACTTGCTTCAGCCAGACCAGATGCGGGATCATCGCGACGACCAGCGTCGCGATCGCGACCCACGGCGCGGGCGAGCGCAGGAATCTCATGCGCTCGGGATGGATCAGCGCCGCAAGGCCGATGGCGCCGATCATGGTCAGCACCCAGTATTTGGTCATCAGCGCCGAGGCGCCGGCAAGCCCGAGCAGGATGCCGCTCAGCCAGGTGCGCCGCTCGAACGCGTTGAGATAGGCCAGCACGACCAGCGGCAAAGTGACGAGCTGCAGCAGGTCGGGGTTGTATTTGAAGCCCTTGAAATTGAAGATCGGGTAGAGCGCGAGCATCACCACGACAAAGAAGGCGCGGCGGCGATCGACCACGCGCCGCGCGACGAACCAGCAGATCACGAGGCCGATGCCGAGCGTGGTCATCGCCAGCAGATAGGTCGCCCAATCCGCCACCGGGAAGAGCTGGAACCAGAGGCCGGCGATCCAGCCCGTCAGCGGCGGATGCTTGCCATAGCCGAGCTGGAATTTCTGGCCCCAGGCAAACGCCTCGGCGACGTCCATATGGATGTCCTGCGCGGCCTTCAGATCGATCAGGATCCGCGTCCACAACAGCGCATGCACCACCGCGAAGGTGATGACGAGCCAGAGATCGGTCCTGGGGCTGGTGGCGCGCGAGACCAGCCACGCCGCCAGCTTGCGGAAGCTCAATCTGCGGCGGCGGCGCGGGGCGTGAAATGGAGGTGGTCGACATCGGTTCACGCGTAGCGCGTTTTCGGCAGCAGTGAAATCAGCTTGGCGTGAAGAAAGCCCCTTGAAATCCAGCAATATGGTTGCCGCACCGAGTCGCGAATGCTATCCCGCGCCCCATGACGACCGCCCCCATTTCCAACATCCGCAACTTCTCCATCGTCGCCCATATCGACCATGGCAAATCGACGCTGGCCGACCGCCTGATCCAGATGACGGGCGGGCTGACCGATCGCGAAATGGCGGGCAAGGAGCAGGTGCTCGATTCCATGGACATCGAGCGCGAGCGCGGCATCACCATCAAGGCGCAGACGGTGCGGCTGCACTACCACGCCAAGGACGGCAAGGACTACATCTTCAATCTGATGGACACGCCCGGCCATGTCGACTTCGCCTACGAAGTCTCGCGGTCGCTTGCCGCCTGCGAAGGCGCGCTGCTGGTGGTCGACGCCAGCCAGGGCGTGGAAGCGCAGACGCTCGCCAATGTCTATCAGGCGATCGACAACAATCTCGAGATCGTGCCGGTGCTGAACAAGGTCGACCTGCCCGCGGCCGAACCCGACAAGGTCAAGCAGCAGATCGAGGACGTGATCGGCATCGATGCGTCGAACGCGATTCCGATCTCGGCCAAGACCGGCGAAGGCGTGGCGCGACGTGCTGGAAGCCATCGTCACGCGCCTGCCGCCGCCGAAGGGCGACCGCGACGCCACCTTGAAGGCGCTGCTGGTCGACAGCTGGTACGACGTCTATCTCGGCGTGGTGGTGCTGATCCGCGTGGTCGACGGCGTGATGAAGAAGGGCGAGCGCATCCGCATGATGGGCACCAATGCGGCCTATGACGTCGAGCGCGTCGGCTTCTTCACGCCCGAAGATGGAGCAGGTCGAGGAGCTCGGCCCCGGCGAGATCGGCTTCATCACCGCGGCGATCAAGGAAGTCGCCGATACGCGCGTCGGCGACACCATCACCGACGACCGGAAGCCGGTCAGCAAGATGCTGCCGGGCTTCAAGCCGGCGATTCCGGTGGTGTTCTGCGGCCTGTTCCCGGCCGACGCCAACGATTTCGAAACGCTGCGCGCGGCGATGGGCAAGCTCCGGCTGAACGACGCCAGCTTCTCCTACGAGATGGAGACCTCGGCCGCGCTCGGCTTCGGCTTCCGCTGCGGCTTCCTCGGGCTGTTGCATCTGGAGATCATCCAGGAGCGGCTGTCGCGCGAGTTCGATCTCAACCTGATCGCGACCGCGCCGAGCGTGATCTACAAGATGAAGCTGACCGACGGCAGCGAGATCTCGATCCACAATCCGGTCGACATGCCCGACGTGGTCAAGATCGCCGAGATGGAGGAGCCCTGGATCGAGGCGACGATCCTCACCCCGGACGAATATCTCGGCAGCGTGCTGAAACTGTGCCAGGACCGCCGCGGCGCGCAGAAGGAGCTGACCTACGTCGGCTCGCCGCGCGATGGTGAAATACGATCTGCCGCTCAACGAAGTGGTGTTCGATTTCTACGACCGCCTGAAATCGGTCTCCAAGGGCTACGCCTCGTTCGACTATCACCTCACCGACTACAAGCCGGCCGATCTCGTCAAGATGCAGATCCTGGTCAATGGCGAGCCGGTCGATGCGCTGTCCATGCTGGTGCATCGCACCCGCGCGGAGGGCCGCGGCCGCGCCATGGTCGAGAAGATGAAGGAGCTGATCCCGCCGCACATGTTCCAGATCCCGATCCAGGCGGCGATCGGCGGCAAGGTGATCGCGCGCGAGACCGTGCGCGCGCTGCGCAAGGACGTCACCGCGAAGTGCTACGGCGGCGACGTCACGCGCAAGCGCAAGCTTCTGGAGAAGCAGAAGGAAGGCAAGAAGAAGATGCGGCAGTTCGGCAAGGTCGACATCCCGCAGGAGGCCTTCATTGCCGCGCTGAAGGTGGATAGTTGACTCTGTCGTCATTCCGGGCGCGCGCGCAGAGCGCGAACCTCGGAATCTATCTCTCCCAGCAACGTGAGTCGTGTTTTGACGCCAAGCTCGTTACGCTGCATCCATGTCGCGCATTCTCTCCATATCGATCGTCCTGCTCCTCGCGCTGCCGGCCGTGACGTCAGGCGCGCCCGCGCAGAAGCGACACGCCTATCACTGGCACGGCTACGGCTTCCTCCCCGGCTATCATCAGCCGCCGAACAATGCCGTCCCCATCTACGGCCGGAAGGGCAGCGGTCACGGGTCAGCCGGACTATTCCCCTCAATATTTCGGCTATGACGGCGAGTTGCACTATTTCGGCCGGCCCGGATTTGTCCGCGGCCGCTACAATGGCGGCAGCTTCGGCCCGTGCTGGAGCTGGACGCCGATCGGGCCGGCGTGGCAGTGCGGACCGAGGTAGTCTTTCGTCATTCCGGGACATCGCGAAGCGATGGGCCCGGAATCCATTGTGCCGCTGGAGTGCTTGGAGAAGTGGATTCCGGCCGCGCCTCCGAGCAAAATTGACGCCGCGCGTCAATTTGTCTGACGGCGCGTCCCGGAATGACGAAGGTGGTGGCAGCGCGCCGACGCTAACTCACCGCATCACGAACGGATTGGCCGGCACATCCGTCGCGGTCGAGATCCACACGCTCTTGGTCTCCAGATATTCGCGGACCGCGTCGATGCCGCTCTCGCGCCCGACGCCGGAATGCTTCATGCCGCCGAACGGCATCATGTAGCTGATGGCGCGGTAGGTGTTCACCCACACCGTGCCGGCGCGCAGCAATTTCGGCACGCGCACGGCGCGGCCGAGATCGCGGGTCCAGATGCCCGCGGCGAGACCGTAGATCGTGTCGTTGGCGATCCGGATCGCCTCCTCCTCCGTATCGAAGCCGATGATCGAGAGCACCGGGCCCGAACACCTCCTCGCGCGCGATGCGCATGGAGTTGTCGACGTCGGTGAAGATGGTCGGCTCGACGAACTGGCCGCCGACGATGCCGGCGCCCGAGGCCGGCTTGCCGCCGAGCAGGCAGCGCGCGCCTTCCTTCTTTGCGATGTCGATGTAGTCGAGGATCTTCTTGTACTGCGCCGGCGTGGTGACCGGGCCGATATTGGTGTCGGACTTCATGGGATCGCCGATCTTGGCGGAGCGCGCGAGCTCCAGCAGGCGCTCGACGAACTTGTCCTTGATCGAGTTCTGCACCAGCAGGCGCGAGCCGGCGATGCAGGTCTGTCCGGTCGCCGCGAAGATGCCGGAGACCGCGCCGGCCGCGGCGGCGGTCGAGATCGGCATCCTCGAACACGATGTTCGGCGACTTGCCGCCGAGCTCGAGCGAGACCCGCTTCAGGCTCTTCGCCGCGGTCTCGTAGACCTTCGCGCCGGTCGTGTCCGAACCGGTGAAGGTGATCTTGGCGACGCCGGGATGGCTGATCAGCTCGGTGCCGATCTCCGGCCCGAAGCCGGTGACCACGTTGAAGATGCCGTCGGGAATGCCGGCTTCCTTCGTCAGCGCGGCGAATTCCAGCGTGCTGGCCGAGGTGAATTCCGACGGCTTGACGATGACGGCGCAACCGGCGGCGAGCGCGGCGGCGCATTTCCAGGCGACGAACAGCAGCGGCGAATTCCAGGCGGTCAGCGCCGCGACGACGCCGACCGGCTCATGCGTGGTGTAGGCAAAGGTCTCCGGCTTGTCGATCGGCACCAGGCCGCCTTCGAGCTTGTCGACGAGCCCGCCGAAATACCACCACCACTCCGGATGATAGCGCAGCTGCCCCAGCATCTCGGCCATCAGCTTGCCGTTGTCGCGCACCTCGATCTCGGCGAGACGCTCCGCGTTCGCGGCGACGAGATCGCCGAGCTTGCGCATGACCTTGCCCCGCGCGGACGCCGTCATCTTCGACCATGGGCCGCGCCACATCGCCTCATTGGCGGCCTGCACGGCCTTGTCGGCATCGGCCTTCGAGGCGCGCGGAATTTTGGCCCACGCCTCGCCGCGATAGGGATCGATGGACTCGAACCACTCGCCATTGGCGGGATCGACATACTGGCCGTTGATGTAGAGCTGATAGGTTTTCACGTGTACCCTCCGATCGATGCGCGCGATGGCAGTGGCTGGCACGACGATACACCTGCGATGTCATGCGCGCAGGCGCGAATTCGTGACCCCGGGCATGACAAACATCGTCTTGTCGTCCCGTTCCAAATCGACGACCATCGCGCTGGCGAACATCAATAAGACCAAAGACGGCAGGGAAACGCATGAGCAAGGCCTCGTCCTTCAACTATGGCTGGGTCGTCGTCGGCGCCGGCGCGCTGATGACCTGCGTCGGCTTCGGCACGATGCTGTCGCTTGCGGTGTTCCTGCAGCCGATCTCGCAAGCGATGGGCTGGTCGGTCGCCGGCATCTCGCTCGCGGCGACGCTCGATTTCCTGTTCATGGGATTTGCCGCCTTTGCCTGGGGCATGCTGTCCGACCGCTTCGGCGCCCGCATCGTGGTGCTCTCGGGCAGCCTGCTGCTCGGCCTCGGCCTCGTCAGCGCGAGCCAGGCGCAAAGCCTCTGGCAATTCCAGCTGCTGTTCGGCGGCCTGATCGGCATTGCCGCCGGCAGCTTCTACGCGCCGATGATGGCGGTCGCGAGCGCCTGGATCGTCAAGCATCGCAGCCTCGCGGTCGCGCTGGTGTCGGCCGGCATGGGCGTGGCGCCGGTGACGATCGCGCCGTCGGCCAGCGCGCTGATCACGGCCTATGACTGGCGCACCGCGATGCTCGTCATCGGCATCGCCGCCTGGGCGCTGCTGATCCCCGCGAGCTTCCTGGTGCGCCCGGCGCCGAAGACCGCCGATGACGCGGCCGCGATCCAACGACGCGCCGCAAACCGAATGGACCGCGGCGCAGGCCTTCCGCACGCCGCAATTCATGGCGCTCGCGGGCGCGCATTTCGCCTGCTGCGCGGCGCATTCCGGGCCGATCTTCCACATGGTGTCGTACGCGATGATCTGCGGCATCGCGCCGCTCACCGCCGTCACCGTCTACAGCCTCGCCGGCTTCTCCGGGCTCGGCGGCCGGCTGCTGCTCGGCGCGCTGGCCGATCGTCTCGGCGCCAAGCCGGTGCTGGTCGGCGGGCTCTTCGTGCAGGCATTCTGTATTGCGACCTATCTCGCGGTGGCGCATCTCGGCGAGTTCTACGCGCTGTCGGTCGTGTTCGGCCTCGCCTATGGCGGCGTGATGCCGCTCTATGCGGTGCTGGTGCGCGAGTTCTTCGGCGCGCGCATCATGGGCACGGTGTTCGGCGCGGTCTCGGCGTTCGCGAGTCTCGGCATGGCGCTCGGGCCATGGGCCGGCGGCTACATCTACGACACCACCCATGGCTACACCTGGCTGCATGCCGGTTCCTTTGCCATCGGGCTTGCTGCAGTGCTGATCGCCCTGAGCTTCCCGGCGAAGCGCAGCCAAGCGCTCGATCTCAGCCGCGCCGCCGCATAAACGGCGGCCTTGCTCTCTCGCTCCGGGATGGATCACTGTCGGCGTAATTGATCACTCGATAAAGAGCGCGAGGAAACGCAATGAACAAGTCTTCCAGCCTCGGCCTGGTCGAACGCGCCCGCGCGCTGCAGCCCTTGATCGCCAGCGAGGCCGATGAGATCGAGCGGACGCGGCGGCTGACGCCAAAGGTGACGGCCGCGCTGATCGAGAACGAGCTCTACCGCGCGCTGTTGCCGCGCAGCGTCGGCGGCCTCGAAGTGCCGCTCGAAACCTTCATGCAGATGCAGGAGGAGATCGCCAAGGCCGATGCCTCGACCGCCTGGTGCCTCGGCCAATGCTCGGTCTGCGCCATGACCGCGGCCTATCTCGCGCCGGATGCGGCCAACGAGATCTTCAACACGCCGCCCGGCATCCTCGCCTGGGGCGCGATCAATCACGAGGTGAAGGTCGTTCCCGGCGGCTATATGGCGAATGCGCGCTGGGAGTTCGCCTCCGGCTCGCGGCAGGCGAGCTGGCTCGGCGCGCATGTGAAGATCGTCGAGCCCGACGGCAGCGTGCGCAAGAAGAAGGACGGCGCGCCGGAAATCCGCACCGTCCTGTTCCCGATGAGCAGTGCCACCATGTACGACGTCTGGGACACGATCGGGCTCCGAGGCACCGCCACCGATGCCTATTCGGTCGAGAACCTTTTCATTCCCGAAAAATTCGTGGCGCAGCGCGACGACATGAACGCGGTCCGTGAAAAGGGCCCGCTCTACAAGCTCACCACCAATGCCGTGTTCAGCATGGGCTTTGCCGCGACCTCGTGCGGCGTGGCGCGCGCCACGCTCGATGCCGCGATCGATCTGGCCCGCTCCAAGATTCCGCAAGGGTTGGGAGCGATGAAGGACAACAGCGCCGTGCAGGCCGTGATCGGCCGCACCGAGGCGAGCTTGCGCGCGGCGCGCGCCTATCTCTATGCGACCGCGGCCGAGATCTGGCGCGATCTCGAGCGCGGCGAGCGGATCACCGAGGAGCGCCGCATCGCGATCCGCATCGCCGCGACCTGGACCATCCATCAATGCGGCTTCCGTGGTCGACACCGCCTATCACATGTCCGGCGCGACCGCGGTGTTCGCCAAGAATCCGTTCGAGCGGCGTTTTCGCGACATGCACGCCATCGCCCAACAGATCCAGGCGCGCGACACCCATTATGAAGACGCCGGCAAGGCGATCCTGTCGGCCAATCTCGCGAAGCCGCCGACGTCGCGATGAAAAGCCGGCCGGCAAAGCTGCTTCCAAATCACGCCGGCCGACGTCGAGCCTGCGGTGCCGGCGACGTTCGACGGCTATCCCAAGCCGGTCACGCGCGAAACTGCTGGCGCTGCGCAAGCTGATCCTCGACACCGCGAAGACGACAAAGGGCGTCGGCGCGATCGAGGAAGCGCTGAAATGGGGCCAGCCGAGCTATCTCACCTCGGAAAGCAAGAGCGGCAGCACCATCCGGATCGATCAGGTCAAAGCCGTGCCCGGGCAATATGCGGTCTACTTCCACTGCCAGACCAATCTGGTCGACACCTTTCGCGAGCTCTATCCGGATTTGAAGTACAGCGGCAACCGCGCGATCCTGCTCGATGCCAAGGACAAGCTGCCGGAAGCGGAGCTGCGCCACTGCGTGGGGTTGGCGCTGACGTATCATTTGCGAAGCGAGGGGAGCGAACGAAATCGTATGCGCCGTAGGGTGGGTTAGCGAAGCGTAACCCACCTTCTCTGTCCGCGGCAGCAGAGGTGGGTTACGGCGCTCCGCGCCTGACCCACCCTACGACAGAGTCTCACGCCACCATCGTGATCCGCAAATCCTCTTCGGCATCCGCGTCGCACTGCGCCTTCAGCAGCGCGACGATCTCGTCATGCGGCCGCGCTTTGCTGAACAGGAAGCCTTGCGCCTCGTGGCAGCCTTCGGCGCGCAGGCAGCTCAGCTCGGCCTCGGTCTCGACGCCCTCGGCGGTGATGGTGACGCCGAGGCCCTGGCCGAGGCTGACGATGGAGCGGATGATCGCCTGGGCATCGCGATTGGCGGCGAGGTCGCGCACGAAGATCTGGTCGATCTTGATCTTGTCGAACGGGAAGCTGCGCAGGTAGCTGAAGCTCGAAAAGCCGGTGCCGAAATCGTCCATCGAGATGCGCAAGCCCAGCGAGCGCAGCGCATGCAGGGTCGCCAGCACAGTGTCGCTCTTCTCCAGCAGCACGGTCTCGGTGATCTCCACCTCCAGCCGTTCCGGCGGCAAGCCCGACTGCTTCAGCGCATCCATCACCACGGCCATCAGATTGCCGACGCGGAATTGCACCGGCGACAGGTTGACAGCGACGCGGACGTCGTCGGGCCAAAGTGCGGCATCCATGCAGGCGCGCCGCAACATCAGGCCGCCGACGCCGTTGACCAGGCCGGTTTCCTCGGCAACCGGGATGAAGTCGCCCGGCGAGACCATGCCGCGCTCGGGATGCGGCCAGCGCACCAGCGCCTCGAAGCCGGTGATGCGGCCGGTCGAGAGATCGATCAGCGGCTGATAATACGGCCGCAGCACCTCGTTCTGGATGGCGTCGCGCAGCTCGAGCTCGATCTTGCGGCGTTTTTGCGCGCGGGCGTCCATGTCGGCTTCGAAGAAGGCGAAGGTGCCGCGCGATTCGGTCTTGGCGCGCGACAGCGCCATGTCGGCGTTCTTGAGAAGTTTCTCGGAATCCTCGCCGTCGCCGGGCGCCATCGCGATGCCGACGGTGGCGCCGATCACGACGGAATGGCCGTCGAGCAGATAGGGATCGCAGATCGCGTCCAGCAGCCGCCGCGCCAGCAGCGCCGCATCCTCGGGCCGCGTCATGCCGGTCTGGATGACCGCGAATTCGTCGGAGTTCAGCCGCGCCAGCGTGTCTTCCTCGCGCAGCGAGGAGCGCAGGCGCTTGGCGACGCCGCGCAGCAGCTTGTCGCCGACGCCATGGCCGAGCGTGTCGTTGACCGATTTGAAATTGTCGAGGCCGAGGATCAGCACGGCGACCTTCTCGGCGCTGCGCCGCGTGTGCAGCAGGATCTCGTCCATCTCCTGTCGCAAGAGATTGCGGTTGGGCAGGCCGGTGAGCCCGTCATGCTGGGCAAGGAACGCAAGCCGCGCTTCGGCGCGCTTGCGCTCGGTGATGTCCATCAGCGCCAGCAGCACCGACGGCTGATCGTTGTGCGTGAGCTCGCGCGAATAGATCGCAAGATCGATCAGCGATCCGTCCGCCTTGACGTGCTTCCAGGTCCGCGCCGCCTGCTCGTCGCTGGTGTGATCGCCGACCCACGGCGGCTCGCCCTCGAAGGCCTGCAGGCTGTGGATGGTGAGCTTCTCGAACTCGGCGCGGTTGTAGCCGTAGTGCTCGATCGCGGCCTCGTTGACCGACAGGATGCGTCCGCCGTCCGGCGCGCAGACGATCATCGGCACCGGGTTGCTGTCGAACAGCAAGCGGAACGATTCCTCGCGCGCCTTCAGTTCGGTGATGTCGACGCGCAGGCCGATGACGCCGCCGTCCTCGGTCTTGCGTTCCTCGATCAGGATGACGCGGCCGTCGATCAGCGTCTGTTCGTGCCGACCGGCCGGTTGATTCAGTTTCGCGAGCCGTTCGGCGATCCATTCCTCCTCGCGGCCGATGGCGTCGGGATAGTCGCCGCGCTCGACGCCGACGCGGATGGTATCGGCGAGCCGCGCGCCCGGCTTGAACATGTCGGAGCTGGCCTTGTAGATCTCGGCGTATTTCTTGTTCCAGAGGATGTAGCGTCCCTCGTCGTCGAGGAAGACGATGCCCTGCGGCAGGATGTCGATCGCCTCGCGCAGCCGCTCATGCGATTTGCGCGCCTCAGTGATGGCGGCTTCCGTCTCGGCGCGCGTGCGCGCAACCTCGGCGGAATGGATGGAAGGGTTCGGAGCTGATCTGCCCGGCTTCGGACGCGGTCGTTTCGACCGCACCGGAATGAGGGTCATCGGCGCGCGCTTTTTCTTCTTTGATTTTGTTGGCCGGATCGTCGGCATCAACCGCCCCGTTTCGCATTCTGCGCTTGGGGTTGTCGGCTAACTCTCTGAAAAAAAGGTATCTTTGTGCGGATGCAACCGGTTAACGGGGTGGCTCCCGCTGCTCGTTTTGCAGGCGTAGTAACGGAGCAATGCCTATCGAAAGTTGTATGATGCCCGGTCGCAGCACCGTTGGGTGGTGAGAAAGGCGCCAAATCGTTGCCATAGCAACGACAGCTCTGTGACATGCCGCCCGGGAAGCGCGAAATTCGCGCCCGCCGCATCAAATTTCCTCAATGCGCAACAGGGTTATCGGCCGGTTAAAATCCGGCGCTTCCGACCCCAAATCGCCGCTTCAGTTCGAAATCTCGATGGTGGTGTTGCGCGGCCCGCTGCGCTGGACCAGCGCAAACAGGGTCGCGGCGTTGGCGGGATGCAGCCGGACGCAGCCATGCGAGGCCGGCCCGCCGAGGCGGGAAATGTCGTTGGTGCCGTGAATGGCGAAACCGTAATAGAAGAAGATCGCGTGCGGCATCGGCGCGTTGTAGTACTTCCTCGAGAAGTAGGAGCGCATCATCGCCTGCGGATGGAAGGTGCCGCTCGGCGTGCCGTAGCCATCGCGTCCGGTCGAGATCGGCCAATTGTAGCGCATCGCGCCGTCGACGCTGACCGACATATGCTGTGACGACTTGTCGATGTGCACCACGACGTCGGCCCGTGCCGCCGACGTCCACAGCACGGCCGCCAGCGCACACGCAGCCAGCCGTCCGGCCCACCGAATTGTCATGATCGCCCCACCGATTTTTTCCTGCAGACATGATGTTGCGCCCAGGGACGCCTTGTAAAGAGCTGACAACGCAGAGTTGGCCGTCAACATTAATGCAGGGCGCCATCAACCAATTGCGATGCTCTTCCCTCTTCCATGCCACCGCGGTGGCCGCATAGAGTGGGCGCATGCGCGCCCGACCGATTCTCCTCACGCTCCTGATCATTCTCGCCAGTGCCTCGTCCGCGCCGGCGCAGGACAAGGGCAGCGTCGATGCAAAACCGCTGCCGCCGCTGGACAATCCCAAGGATCCCAAGATCGGCGCCAGGCAGTTCTTTGCGCGCAAGCTGCTGCCGTCGTCGCAGACGCCGAAGGTGATCGGCTCCTACACCAATGGCTGCCTCGCCGGCGGCGAGCAGATGCCGATCACCGGCGACACCTGGCAGGTGATGCGGCTGTCGCGCAACCGCTACTGGGGCTATCCCGACATGATCGCGCTCATCAAGCGTCTGTCGGAGAAGGCGCACAAGGATGCCGGCTGGCCCGGCATCCTGGTCGGCGACATCGGCCAGCCGCGCGGCGGACCGGCGCTGTCGGGCCATGCCAGCCACCAGATGGGGATCGATGCCGACATCTGGCTGACGCCGATGCCGGATCATCTGCTGTCGCGCCAGGAGCGCGAGGAGATGTCGGCGACCATGATGGTGCGCGACGACCGGCTCGACATCGATCCGAAGGCGTGGACGCCGCACGCACTGGATGGTGATCCGCGACGCCGCGCAGGAGCCGGCGGTGCAGCGCATCTTCGTCAATGCCGCGATCAAGAAGGCGTTGTGCCGCGAGGCCAAGGGCGACCGCAGCTGGCTCTCCAAGGTGCGCCCGTGGTGGGGCCACGACTATCACTTCCACATCCGCATGCGCTGTCCGGACGGCGACAAGGAGTGCAAGGGGCAGGCGGATCAGGGCGGCGACGACGGCTGCAAGCCCGCGGAGATGGCCTACTGGTTCAAGGATTCGATCATCCATCCCAAGCCCGAGCCGCCGAAGCCGCCGCCGAAGCTGACCGACGGAATCAAGCTGTCGGCGATGCCCGCGGCCTGCAAGGCGGTGCTGAACGCGCCGGATTCCAAGCAATACGCCAAGCAATAACGTGATCGTGGTGGGCGGCCGCGCCGGAATGCGCTAATATCCCCCGTCCGCGCGCCGTAAGCGCCCGGCGATCCGGGACGACGGTCCCCTCCCCGCTTCCATCAAACAGCCGCTCGCTCGCGCGGAGCCTCCGCGCATGGCTCAACATTTGAGAGAACGATATGCGCATCAGTGCACGCAACCAGCTCAAGGGCACCGTCACCGAGGTGACCAAGGGCGCCACCACCTCGCATGTCCGCGTCGACATCGGCGGCGGCAAGATCGTGACGGCGTCGATCACCAATGAGGCGGTCGACGAGCTCGGCATCAAGGCCAAGGGCAACGTCACCGTCGTCATCAAGGCCTCGGACGTCATGATCGGTGTAGACTGAGATGCGCAAACTGTTGCTCATTGCGCTGCTGGCTTTTGCGGCCGCCCCGGTGTGGGCGGCGGAGGAGCCGAGCGGCTGCGACAAATTCAAATGGCCGATCGATCACGAGCGCGCGGTGCTGACCGCGCCGGATCGGGTCAAGCTCAACTCCGGCGGCGACGTCGCCGCGATGCCGTCAACCGGCATCACGCTGTCGCTGGTGGCGCCGGGCGAAGCGAAATTGCCCTCGCCGCCGGAGCGCGCGCCCAAGGACGGCACGATGGCCGGGTTTGCCAATTTCAAGGCTGCGCCGAAGGCCGGCATCTACACCATCAGCCTCTCGAGCGGCGCCTGGGTGGACGTGGTGCAGGACGGGCATTTCGTCAAACCCAAGGCCTTCAGCGGCGCCACCGACTGCGACGGCATCCGCAAGACCATGAAATACGAGCTCGCGGCGCAACCCTTCGTGCTGCAGGTCTCCGGCGCGAAGGAAAATGCGATCTCCATCGCAATCCTGCCGTCCGAATAGGCCTGATAGGCGAAAGTCGACAATCCGCCGCTTTGACCCGGCCGATCAGGCTGTTATGGTCCGCCCTGCGACATTCCCGTGCACCGTAAGTCACGGGGATTGCCGGGACAGCGCTTCCGCGGGTCGCATTCCGATCGAACCGACGCCTGATTTGCGCGCGCGACAAGCGTTCGCGCAAACACGCATGGAGCGCTTCAAATGTACCGTGTTGCCGGATTGTTCGCCGCCTTCGTGATCCTCATCGCGTCGGCCGTCTCGCCCGCTGCCGCGCAGGACAAGACCCTGACCGTGTTCGCCGCCGCCTCGATGAAGAACGCGCTCGACGACATCGACACGGCCTTCACCGCCAAGACCGGCGTCAAGGTCAACGCCAGCTATGCCGCAAGCTCGCAGCTCGCCAAGCAGATCGAGCAGGGCGCGCCCGCCGACATCTTCGTCTCCGCCGACACCGACTGGATGGACTACGCCACGCAGAAGAAGACCATCAACGAGCCGACGCGCGTCAATCTGCTCGGCAACAGCATCGTGCTGATCGCGCCGAAGGATTCCAGGATCGACAACGTGACGATCGGCCAGGGCTTCGATCTCGCCAAGCTCGCCGGCGACGGCAGGATCGCAACCGGCGACGTCAAGGCGGTGCCGGTCGGCAAATACGCCAAGGCCGCGCTGGAGAAGCTCGGCGCGTGGTCCGCCGCCGAGCCGAAATTCGCGATGGCGGAGAGCGTGCGCGCCGCGCTGACCCTGGTCGCGCGCGGCGAGGCCGTGCTCGGCATCGTCTACTCCACCGACGCCAAGGTCGAGCCCGGCGTCAAGATCGTCGGCACCTTCCCGGCCGACTCGCATCCGCCGATCATCTATCCGGTGGCGGCGACGTCGACCGCCAAGCCCGAGGCGAAAGCCTATCTCGACTATCTGCAATCCTCGGCGGCGAAGGCCGTGCTGGAGAAATACGGCTTCAACTACCTGATCAAGCCGACGTCGTGACGTGAGCGACTGTAGTCCCAAACTCTCGCATGCCGGCAGCGAGCTGAATCATTTTCGTCATGGCCGGCTTGTCCCGGCCATCCACGTCTTCCGTGCCTCGTTGGGCCAAAGACGTGGATGCCCGGCTCAAGGCCGGGCATGACGAGCTTGAGGCGGGATGAAGGATAACGACGTGTTCGACCTCACACAAGCGGAATGGACGGCGATCCTGCTCTCGCTCAGGGTCGCCGTGATTGCCACGCTGGTCGCGACGCCATTCGGCATCGCGCTGGCATGGCTGCTGGCGCGGCGTGATTTCTGGGGCAAGTCGATCCTCGATGCGCTGGTGCACCTGCCGCTGGTGCTGCCGCCCGTGGTCACCGGCTATCTCCTGCTACTGACCTTCGGCCGGCGCGGCCTGGTCGGGGCGTGGCTCGCCGATCATCTCGGCATCGTGTTCGCATTCCGCTGGACTGGTGCTGCGCTCGCCTGCGGCGTGATGTCGTTCCCGCTGCTGGTGCGGCCGATCCGTCTTTCCATCGAAGCCGTCGACCGCAGGCTGGAGCAGGCCGCATCGACGCTCGGCGCCGCGCCCTGGCGCGTATTCGCGACAGTCACGCTGCCGCTGGCGCTGCCCGGCATCCTCGCCGGCATGGTGCTGGGCTTTGCCAAGGCGATCGGCGAGTTCGGCGCCACCATCACCTTCGTCTCCAACATTCCCGGCGAGACGCAGATGATTTCGTCGGCGATCTACTCGCTGATCTCGACGCCGGACGGCGACGCGGCCGCCGGTCGGCTTGTGCTGATTTCGATTGCGATCGCATTCGCCGCGCTGATCGGCGCGGAATGGTTCGCGCGCCGCGCCACCGCACGCCTGCACGGGAATTGACCATGCTGCGCGTCGACGTCCAGAAGCAGCTCGGCGAGTTCTCGCTGCAAGCCTCATTCGAGAGCGAAGGCCGCGTCACCGGCCTGTTCGGCGCCTCCGGCGCCGGCAAGACCTCGCTGGTCAACATGATCGCCGGCCTCCTGACGCCCGACCGCGGCACGATTGCGCTCGACGGCGAGGTGCTCGACGACACTGCCGCGCGCATCCACGTGCCGCCGCATCGCCGCCGCATCGGCTACGTGTTCCAGGACGCGCGGCTGTTTCCGCATCTCGATGTCAGGCACAATCTCGACTATGGCCGGCGCATGAACGCCCTTGCCGCCGATCCGGCCCAGCACAAGCGCGTCACCGACCTGCTCGACATCGGCCCCCTGCTCGATCGCCGTCCCGGCAAATTGTCGGGCGGCGAGCGCCAGCGCGTCGCGCTCGGCCGCGCGCTGCTGTCGAAGCCGCGGCTGTTGTTGATGGACGAGCCGCTGGGCTCGCTCGACGAGGGCCGCAAGGTGGAAATCCTGCCCTATCTGATCCGCCTGCGCGACGAGGGCATCCCGATGGTCTATGTCAGCCACGACGCCGCCGAGCTGCGCCAGCTCGCGACGCAGATCGTGATGTTGAAGGACGGCAAGGTGACGTCGTTCGGCGGCGTGAAGGTGTTGTCGTAGGCCAATCGGCACGCTCTCTCAATTCGTCATTGCGAGGAGCAAAGCGACGAAGCAATCCAGACCGTTTCCGCGGAGATAGTCTGGATTGCTTCGCTTCGCTCGCAATGACGAGATCAAACAATCTCTCGCGCGTGCAAATCCGCGATCGCCTTCGCGTCATAACCGATCGACGTCAGCACCTCGTCGGTATGCGCGCCGGGCTCGGGCGCCATGGTATCGAGCCGGCCGCCGCCATGCGCCAGCCGGAAGCCGCTGCCGGCAAAGCGCAGGCGGCCATAGGGCGTGTCGATTTCCTGCAGCGCGCCGCGCGCCGATATCTGCGGATGATCGATCACCTCCTCGACCTTCCAGATGCTGGCGCAGGGCGCGCCCGCGGCATCGAGAAGCTTTTCCCATTCGCGCGGGCTCTTCTTCGCCAGCGCCTCTTCGATGATCGCGCGCAGCGCCGGCTCGTTCTCCTGCCGCGTGAACCAGTCGGCAAAGCGCGGATCGGCGAAAGTGTCCTCGCGGCCGATCGCTTTCATCAACGCCTGATATTGCTTCTCATTGTTGACGGCGAGCAGGAGATGCCCGTCGCCCGCCTTGAACAGATTGGCGGTCGGCTTGCGGCTGACCGCCTGATTGCCGGACAATTGCTGGCGATGGCCGGCGACGGAATAATCCGCGACCTGCCCCGACAGGAACGCCAGCGACGCCTCCAGCATGGAGACGTCGATGAGCTGCCCCTTGCCGGTCGCGTTGCGCTGGAACAGCGCGCTGGAGACGCCGAAGGCGGCGGTCGCGCCCGACAGCACGTCGCAGACCGCAAAGCCCGCGCGCGTCGGACCGCTCTCCTCATGGCCGGTGATCGCCATGATGCCGCTCATCGCCTGCATCTTGCCGTCATAGCCGGCGCCGTCGCGCGCCGGGCCGGTCTGGCCGAACCCGGACACCGCGCAATAGATCAGGCGCGGATTGATCGCCGACAGCGCCTCATAGCCGATGCCGAGCTTGTCCATCACGCCGGGTCGGAAATTCTCCATCACCACGTCGGCTTGTGTGGCGAGCTTCTTGACGATGGCGAGCGCCTCCGGCTTCGAGAGATCGAGCGTCAGGCTCTTCTTGTTGCCGTTGACGGCCTGGAACGCCGGCGCGAGGTTGCGGTCGGCCCATTCGCGGGACAGCGGCGTGCGCCGCATGTCCTCGCCGCCGCGCCGTTCGATCTTGATGACGTCGGCGCCGAGCAGCGCGAGCTGGTAGCTCGCATAGGGGCCGGCCAGCACCTGCGTGAAGTCGAGAATCTTCACGCCTTCGAACGGTCGGGTCACGTGGGGTTCCTCATAAATAGCCTCGTCATTGCGAGGAGCCAACGGGTCCGGCCCTATTGGGCCGGCCCGATGACAGGCTCCGCGACGAAGCAATCCATGGTGCAACAAGCGGAGAAATCGGATTGCTTCGCTTCGCTCGCAATGACGAATACCAGCTATCGAGATCACGCCGCGCGGTTGCCGCGCGCGATCTCCTTCTGGCGGTCGAACTCGGCGCGGCGGCGCGCCAGTTCCTCCGGGCTCATCTGCGCGACATTATTGTAGTCGAGCTTCCAGGAGGCGTCCGCGCTCCAGCGCAGCGGCGACTGCATGGTGGTGCGCGCACCGGTGGCGCTCTCGAGCAGACCGAGCGCCAGTTCCAGCGTCAGCGCCTGCGACTCCACGTCATGCGGCTTGCCGGCGGAATTGCCGAGCGGGAAGTCGGAGAACAGGAAGCGCGGCACCGCGGCATGCTCGACGATGTCCTTGGCGCAGCCCATCACCACGGTCGGGATGCCGTCCGCCTCGAGATGCCGCGCGACCAGCGCTGATGTCTGGTGGCACACCGGACAGTTCGGCACGATGACGGCGACGTCGACCTTGTCGGCGCGGCAGCGCGCCAGGATCTCCGGCGCGTCGGTATCGATGGTGACGCGATGGCTGCGATTGGTCGGCGCGCCGAAGAAGCGCGGCGCGACCTCGCCGATTCGTCCCCTCGCCTGCGCCTTGATCAGCTGCGGCAGCGGAAACCAGGTGCCGTTGTCGGTCGCCGAGGTGTGCTTGCGGTCGTAGCCGATATGCGAGATGCGCAGATCGTGCTGCTTCGACGTGTCGCCGTCATAGACCTGATAGAACTTGGCGCCGCCGTTGTAGGCCGCGCCCGGCCCCTGATCGCCCTTGGCGGGATCGTAGGGCGCGGCGGTCGTGACGATCGTCACGCGGGACTGCGCCAGCGGCTTCTTCAGGGCTGGAACGGCGCATCGACATAATGCGCCCAGCGGTACGGCGTGGTGTAGCCGATCGCGGTGTAATAATCGCGGGTCCGCTGCATGTAGGGGACCGGCGAATCGTAATCGGGCGCGAAGCCGAATTGCTCGTTGTCCGGGGCGGTCATGGGGTCTCTCTCCCGCGTTTCCAAATTTGTGACCAGACTAGAGATAGTCGGTCCAATGCTCAACAACAGAGCTGGTATGCCCGTCGTTCTGCGAACTCATTTGCGGCGCCGGCCTGACACGTTGCCAGGTGTTTTGCCCGCCGCAGCGAGAAGCATCGTCAGTCGATAGTCGGGCCAGCCCGCGAGAGACAGCGACACCTGCTGATAGTGCAGCAGTCCCATGGTCGGATGATTGAACGCACGTTCGCCGCCTTCGCGCGCCAAAACCCCCTGGGTCTGCCAGCAGCGCGCGAAGTCGGAGCTTCCAATTCTCAGTTCGTCCACGAGCCGGCGAATATCCGGATCGTCGGAGTAGCCTGTCACCGCGGCGCGGAACTCCGCGACGACGCGTTGCGCGCGGGACGTCCAGTCGAGGATCAGCGTTCGCGCCTCAGGCCTGAGGAAGATGTAGCGCAGGAGGTTTTTTTCGCCGTCGGCATCGAGCCATCCTGCAAACAGCCGGGACGCTTTCGCGTTCCAGCGACGCGCGCCCCATGTGCGATCGAGGATGTAGGCGGGACCGTCGATCGCATCGACGCAGGCCAGCACCCCCTCAGGCGGATCATCCCTGTTGCCCGGCCGCTCGGGATCGCGCTTGCCCGCAACTTCGAACAGATAGCTGCGCTCGGCGCGTGACAGGCGCAATCCGCGTGCGAGGCGCGCAAGTGCCGAAGCCGAGACGGACACATCGCGCCCCTGCTCGATCCAGGTGTACCAGGTGACGCTCAATCCGCAGAGCTGAGCGACCTCCTCGCGCCGCAGGCCGGGCGTGCGCCGTCGCGCTCCGGCGGCGAGACCGAATTCCGCCGGAGACTGCCGCTCCCGGAGCGCCCGCAAGAACGCGCTGAGCGAGAGCGCCGGGGCGATCGGGTCTGGTGCTTTCATGGTGGTTTTTATACCAGTATAATTTGGGTACTTAAACCAGTACTTGTGACATGTTAAAAGGCCACCAGCACTGGATCATGGACGACGTCTTGAGCAGGAATTCCTATCGCATCGGAATCGACGTCGGCGGGACCTTCACCAAGGCCGCCTTGATCGACCATTTCGACGGCAGCGTCGTGGGGCGTTCGTCCGTTCACACCACCCATGACCATCCGGACGGTGTCGCCGCGGGCGTCATCCAGGTGTTCGAACGGGTGCTGGGCGATGCCGGCATCGAGGCGAGCGACGTCGTCCTGCTCGCGCACAGCACGACGCAAGCCACCAACGCGCTGTTGGAAGGCGACGTGGCGCGGGTCGGAATCCTGGGGCTGGCGGCCGCCAAGGCGGCGAAACTCGCCGAAGGGCAGGTTCGCATCGATCCGATCGAGCTCGCGCCGGGCCGCGTGCTGCAGACCTGCAACCGGTTCCTGCAGAGCGACGGGCTGGACCGCAAGGCGGTCGAGAATGCCGTGGGCGCGCTGCGCGCGGAGGGCGCCCAGGTGCTGGTGGCGTCAAGCGCGTTCGGCGTCGACAACACGTCGACCGAAGAACTCGTCCGTAGCGTCGGCGACGCGTTCGGTCTTCCGACGACGTGCGGGCATGAGGTCACGAGGCTGTACGGACTGACGACGCGAACGCGCACCGCTGTGATCAATGCGTCGATCCTGCCGCGGATGATCGCGACCGCCAATCTGACCGAGACGAGCATGAAGAACGCCGGCATCGACGCGCCGCTGATGATCATGCGCGGCGACGGCGGCGTGATGGATATCAGCGAGATGCGGCATCGGCCGGCGATGACGATGCTGTCCGGACCCGCGGCAAGCGTGGCGGGTTCGTTGATGCATGTCGGCATGTCCGACGGCATCTACTTCGAGGTCGGCGGCACGTCGACCAATCTCGGCGTCGTCAAGGCCGGGCGTCCGGTGGTGACCTACGCCAATATCGGCGGCCACGATACGTTCGTCAATTCGCTCGACGTGCGCGTGTTGGGCGTCGCCGGCGGCAGCCTGATCAGGGTCGCCGACGGTGCGGTGCGCGAGGTCGGACCGCGAAGCGCCCACATCGCAGGCCTTCGATACGCCTGCTTCGCGCCTGCGGAGGTGTTCGAGAACGCTCGGGTCGTCTTCTTCGAACCGAAGCCAGGGGACGGCGACGACTTCGTCGCGATCGAGACCGAACGGCATGGCCGCTTTGCCTTGACCACCACCTGCGCCGCCAATGCCGCCGGGCTCACGCATCCGGAAATGCATTGCTACGCGCCGGCAGAAGCCGCGCGCGCGGCGTTTGCTCCGCTCGCGGCAAAGCTGGGCAAGGACGTCGTCTCGCTGGCAATGGAGGTGCTCGCCTCGGCGGCGGGCAAGCTGACGCCGGCCATTCGAAAACTGATCAAGGATTATCAACTCGACGAGGACCAGCAGGTGCTGATCGGAACGGGCGGCGGCATCGGCGCCTTGTTGCCGACCGTCGCGGAGCAGCTCGGTCTGCGGTCCGAAATAGCGAAGGATGCGGAGATCATCTCCTCGATCGGGGCGGCGCTGGCGATGGTTCGCGAAGTCGTCGAAAGGGTCAATCCCGATCCGTCGTCCGACGATATCGCGCATCTTCGCGCAGAGACGCTGGAAGCGATCGGCCGGCTCGGAGCCGACCCGAAGAGCGTCGACATTTCGGTGGAGATCGATCGCCAGACCGGCAGGATCCGCGCGATCGCCACCGGCGCCGCCGCACTGCGCAGCACCGGCGATACGGACATCGTCTCGGAGCGGCAGGCCCGCCGGATCGCGGCAAGATCGCTCCATCAATCCGAGGACAGCATCGAACTCGCGGCCGAAACTCCGGGCGCGTTCGTCTACATTCCGAAGACCGGTTCGCGGCATTCGCTGCGGATTGTCGACCGGCGCGGAACGGTGCGTTTGCAGCGCAGCCATGCGGCCGTGGTCCGGACCACCGTCGGAAACTGGCAGCATTCCCTTGGATCAATGAAGCTGTTGGGGCCTGAGAATCCGACCGATGCCTTTTTCGGAGCGGTGTTGCTGTATGATCATCACCTGCTCGACGTGACCGGCGAAAGCCTCTATTCCAATGCGGTCAAGATCGTGGACAGCGAACTTTCGGGCGTGTCGCCCAAAACGCCGCTGGTGTTGATCGGCATTGGACGACCGAATTTGACCGAGACAACGCAAAAGGAGACCAGTGATGGAGAAGTTTGAAAAGCTGAAGGCCGTGGCGGCCCCGATGGGAATTCCCAACGTCGACACCGACGCGATCATTCCCAAGCAGTTCCTGAAGACGATCAAGCGGGCCGGGCTCGGCAAGGCGCTGTTTTCCGAACGACGCTACAACGACAACGGCGAAGAGCGGCCGGACTTCGTGCTGAACCAGGGACCTTTCCGCAAAGCCAAAATCCTGGTGGCCGGCGAGAATTTCGGTTGCGGATCGAGCCGCGAGCACGCGCCCTGGGCGCTGCTCGATTTCGGCATCCGCTGCGTGATCGCGCCCTCGTTCGCCGACATCTTCTACAACAACATGTTCAAGAACGGCATGTTGCCGGTCAAGCTGAGCGCCAAGCGGGTGCACGAACTGATCCAGTTCCTGACCGAGCTCCCCGGCGCCGAAATCACCGTCGATCTGCGCGCGCAGACCGTGACCGGACCGGACGAGCAGGTCGATCATTTCGACGTCGCGGCGTTCTCGCGCGAGAGTCTCCTGAACGGTTATGACGAAATCGAGCTCTCGCTGTTGCAGAAGGACAAGATCGAAGCCTTCGAGAAGCGAAAGAGCGCCGAGCGGCCGTGGCTGTAAGAGCGGCGACGCTCAAGAGAGAAACTGCTGGTGCTCATTCAACTCGTCATGCCCGGCCTTGAGCCGGGCATCCACGTCTTTGGTGCTACGTGCGGGAAAGACGTGGATGGCCGGGACAAGCCCGGCCATGACGAGCGGTCATCCACCATGCCTAAATCCCCGCGACCGAGGTCCAGAGCTCGCCGAGCTTGCGCTTGAAGCGTCTGGACTCCGCGTCGGCGGCGGCGCGTCGTCCTCGTCCTCGGGCAGGCGCAGGCCGACGACATTGACCCGGCCGCCGGAGATCGAGCGCGCGACCAGCGTGATCGCATCGAGCGGCAGGGTGCGCCTTCCTTCGGCGCATGGTGGAGATGGATGTCGAAATAATCCGACAGGGTCAGCCGCTCCTCGCCGGCCTCAACCTTGACGCCGTAGATCTCGGCGAGCTCGAACAGCGTGTGCTCGCCGGAGACGGTGAAATCGCCGAGCAGATGCGGATCGGGCGCCGGCACTCGGCTGCATGTCGACGAAGAAGCGGTCGAGCGCCTCGGCGCGCTCCGGCGGCGCCAGCAGATAGATGTAATCGCCCGGCGCGATCGGGTCGGCCTCCGCCGGCGTGAGGATGGTCTCCTTGCGGATCACCAGGGTCGGCTTCGACCAGGACGGGATCAGCCCGCGCCGGAAGAACAGGCTCTTCGCCCGCACGGGATAGCCGACCAGCTCCTGCTCGAGCTGGCCGGGCAGATCGAGTTCGACGCGGCGCGGGCCGCGCTCGGCGCGCGGCAGCGCGACATGCAGCTTCCGCGCGGCGACGCCGAGCGTCCAGCCCTGGAACAGCAGCGAGATGATGACGACGACGAAGGCGACGTCGAAATAGAGATAGGCTTTCGACAAGCCGACCAGCATCGGAATCGAGGCGAGGAAGATCGCGACCGCGCCGCGCAGGCCGGTCCAGGCGATGAAGATCTTTTCCCGCCAGTTGAAGCGGAACGGCGCAAGGCACAGGAACACCGCGACCGGCCGCGCCACCAGCATCAAGCGCGATCGCGACCACCACGGCCGGTCCGATGCTGGAGCCGAGCCGGTGCGGCGACACCAGCAAGCCCAGCAGCACGAACATCACGATCTGCGCCAGCCAGGTCGCGGCATCGAGGAAGGTCGACCACCGAATTATGCGCGCGGGTCGGCCGGTTGCCGACGATGATGCCGGCGAGATAGACCGCGAGGAAGCCGGAGGCGTGCACCATCTGCGCGGCGGCGAAGATCACCAGCGCCGTGGTGGTGACGAACGGCGCATGCAGGCCCTGCGGCAGCGCGACGCGATTGAGCGCGATCACCATCGCCCGCCCGCCGACGATGCCGATGACGGCGCCGAGCCCGGCCTCCTGAAGCAGCTCCAGCAGCACATGGCCGGGCGAAGAGTGACCGACCGAGATGAACTCGACCAGCATCAGGGTGAGGAACACCGCGAACGGATCGTTGCTGCCGGATTCGGCTTCCAGCGTCGCGCCGACCCGCGGGCGCAGGCGCAGGCCCTGCGCATGCACCAGCAGGAACACCGCCGCCGCGTCGGTCGAGGCGACGACGGCGCCGACCAGCAGCGACTCGGTCCAGTTGAGATCGAGCGCGTAGCGCGCGACCGGCGCGGTGATGAGCGCGGTCAGCAACACGCCGATGGTGGCGAGCACCATCGAGGGCGCAAGCACGGTGCGGATGTGCTGAAAGCGCGTGCGCAGGCCGCCGTCGAACAGGATCAGCGCGAGCGCGACCGAGCCGACGAGATAGGTCGAGCGCACGTCGTCGAACTGCAGCCGGCCGGGCCCGGAATCGCCCGCCAGCATGCCGATGACGAGGAACACCAGCAGCAGCGGCGCGCCGAACCGCAGCGCGAGCAGGCTGGAGAGGATGCCGGCCATGACGAGCACGGCACCCAGCAGGATCGCGATACTGACCTGGTCGAGCGAAGCCATGAGCCTGCGAAAATCACCCTGAAAATCGTTGCCGATTTCATCCTTATCGTCGCCACACTTGAACGCCAACCCATTTCCGTCAATCAGCGGCGAAATGCCCGATTTCTGCGGCTTTTCGCCGTCCGTCGGCATGGCATCGACGCGTCCGATGTGGAATCTTTCAATCTCGCGAATCGCACCTTCCCGATAAGGCTTCTCGCCATGGACATGGACACCAAGGACGTCCTTGAATACCTGCAAGCTGCGCTGCGTTCGGTCGGCGCCGAGGTCACCTCGCCCTGGTTCTTCTTCCAGATTGGCGTGGTGCTGGCGGGCGCCGGAATAGCATACGCCATCGGCGCGGCGATCCGCGCGCGGGTCGACACCAGCAAGCTCGGCACCAACTGGCCGGCGCCGTTCCGCATGATCGTGCACGTGCTGGTGCTGCACGCCCCGACGGCCCTGTTCGCGGTGCTGATGCGGGTCACGCGCATCATCATGAAGATGTCGACCTGGCCGAGCCGCAGCTATCTGATATCGATGTGCGCCAAGCTGGCGCTGGCCTGGCTGGTCATCCGCCTGCTGGCCTCGGTGATCCGCAATCCCTTCGTGCTGCGCGTGGTGTCGCTGTCGGCCTGGCTGGTCGCGGCGCTCAGCATCATCGGACAGCTCGACCCCGTCATTGCCGCGCTCGGCTCGGTCTCGGTCACCTTCGGCGGCCTGGAGCTGACGCCGCTGCTGCTGATCCAGCTTGCGGTGCTGCTGGCGGTGGCGCTGTGGCTCTCCAATGTCGCGAGCAATTTCGCCGAGAACCAGATCGCGCGCTCCGGCGATCTGACGCCGTCGGTGCAGGTGCTGCTGGTCAAGGTGATCCGCATCGGCTTGATGGTGTTCGCGATCGCGATCGCGCTCGAGCGCGGTCGGCATCAACCTCGCGGCGCTCACCGTGTTCTCGGGCGCGGCCGGCGTCGGCATCGGCTTCGGCCTGCAGAAGATCGTCGCCAACTTCATCAGCGGCATCATCCTTTTGGTCGACAAGTCGGTGAAGCCCGGCGACCTCGTCACCATCGGCGACAATTCGGGCCGCATCAGCGCGATGAAGACGCGCTACATCTCGGTCGCCGCCGGCGACGGCCGCGAATTCCTGATCCCGAACGAGGATCTGGTGACGCAGAAGGTCACCAACTGGACCTACACCGACAAATACACCCTGGTGAAGGTGATCTTCGGCACCAATTACGACGCCGATCCGAAGGTGGTCTGCAAGCTCGCGATCGAGACCGCGGCCGCGCATGCCCGCGCGCTGAAGAACAAGCCGCCGAACTGCCTGCTCACCGAGTTCGCCGAAGCCGGCATGAAATTCTCCCTCACCTTCTGGCTCGCCGACCCCGACGGCATGGACAACGTCAAGAGCGACGTGATGCTGGCGCTGTGGGAGGCCTTCAAGCGCGAGAATATCCGCGTGCCCTATCCGGTGCGCGAGATCAGGGTGCGCGGCGGCGCGCTGCCGGTCGAGACCGTGGTGGAGGTTTCAAGCTGAGCCATGCGCTTTACCAGGGCGTGAACCCAAAAATTCGGAGTGGTCAGCGGACGTCCGCTTTGGTGCGCATTCCGGAGTCAACTCGGACATCGCATGAGATCCGAAAAGCGCCAGCAGCGGAAGTCAAGGCTCTCTCACTCGACCACTGCATCCGCCAAAGCAAGCAACGCCGGCGGAATCTCAACGCCGAGGGTTTTGGCGGTCTTGAGGTTGAGTATCAACTCCAACCGAGCGGGCTGCTCAATCGGAAGATCGCCCGGCTTCTCGCCTTTAATGATCCGATCGACGTAACTAGCGGCCTTCCGGACCATGACCGCCACGTTCGGGCCGTATGACATGAGCCCGCCTTCATCGACGAACTCGCGCCAACCGTACATCGTAGGCAAACGTTGCTCCGCGGCCTGCGCGACGATACGCTTCCGGTTCAAGACCGCGAAACCGTGAGTGAATACAATCAAGGCATCGACTTGCTCGCGAACCGCAGCCGCGAAGCGATTATTTAAATCCTCCGCACTGCCGACGGCCATTGGTTGCAGTGTTACCCCGATAGCCCGGGCAGCCGCCTCGGTTTCTCTCATTTCAAGGGCTGTCGCGGGCTCGGCAGGATTGTAAAGGATGCCGATACGGCGGTTCTTCGAAAAGGTTTTACTCAACAGCTCAATGCGTTTGGCGGCTAAATCGGTCGACATATAGGAAAATCCGGTGATGTTTCCGCCCGGCCTGGCGAGATTCGAAACGACCCCGTTACCCACCGGATCACCACTGAACGCGATAACAATCGGGATACTGCTTGTTGCCGCTTTCGCAGCCCATGTCGCGGGTCCCAGCGCAATAATGACGTCGACGTTGCTCGCGACCAGATCACCGGCGAGGTTGGGCAGACGTTCGAAGTGTCCGTCGGCCCAGCGATATGTGATATTGAGCGATTTACCCTCGACATGACCAAGTTCACCAAGCGCGGTGCGAAAGTCATTTACCAATGCATCATCAGCTGCCGCGTAGTTGAGGATGCCGACGTTTGGTACGCGGCGCACATGACCAGGCTGCTGGGATTGCGCTGCGATGGGCACCGCGGCTGCACCGCCAATAAGCGTGATGAACTCGCGACGTCGCATTTGGCCCCGCTGAACGCGCCTTTTCCTATGACCATACCTTACCAGCCCTGAACCCTTCTGCGAGTGGCAAATAGCTGAAGGCGCGAATTGGGTTCGATGAAGATCGTCTGCAAGCTCGCAATCGAGATCGCGGCCGCGCACGCCCGCGCGCTGAAGAACAAGCCGCCGAACTGCCTGCTCACCGAGTTCGCGGAAGCCGGCATGAAGTTCTCCCTCACCTTCTGGCTGGCCGATCCCGACGGCATGGACAACGTCAAGAGCGACGTGATGCTGGCGCTGTGGGATGCCTTCAAGCGCGAGAACATCCGCGTGCCCTATCCGGTGCGCGAGATCAGGGTGCGCGGCGGCGCGCTGCCGGTCGAGACCGTGGTGGAAGTTTCAAGCTGAAACACCTCTACCGTGCAAACCACGGCTTGCATGGACCGCCCCGATCATTAAATTAGGCTGCAAATCAGGCCTCCAAATCACCTCGCGGAACCCTTCCCTGCCATGAGCTACATCGAAGCCACCGACACCTCGCTGCGCAAGACCGGGCAGATCAAGCTGCATGGCGCCAGCGGATTTGCCGGCATGCGCAAGGCAGGCAGCCTGGTGGCAAAGTGCCTCGACCAGCTCACCGACATCGTGCAGGCCGGCGTGCCGACGTCCCGGATCGACGACTTCGTCCGCGAGTTCGCCTTCAGCCACAACGCCTATCCCGCGACGCTGATGTATCGCGGCTATCGTTACTCGACCTGCACCTCGATCAACCACGTGGTCTGCCACGGCATGCCCGGCGATCGCGCGCTGAAGGAAGGCGACATCGTCAACATCGACGTGACCTTCATCGTCGACGGCTGGTATGGCGATTCCAGCCGGATGTACGCAATTCAACCGATCGCACGAAAAGCCGAGCGGCTGATCGAGGTGACCTATGAGGCGATGATGCGCGGCATTGCCGCGGTCAAGCCCGGCGCCACCACCGGCGACGTCGGCCACGCGATCCAGAGTTTCGTCGAGCCGCAGGGCATGAGCGTGGTGCGCGATTTCTGCGGCCATGGGCTGGGCCGGCTGTTCCACGACGAGCCCAACATCATCCATATCGGTCGCCCCGGCGAAGGCGTGCCGCTGAAACCCGGCATGTTCTTCACCATCGAGCCGATGATCAATCTCGGCAAGCCGCATGTGAAGATCCTGTCCGACGGCTGGACCGCGGTGACCCGCGACCGCTCGCTGTCGGCGCAGTTCGAGCATTCGGTCGGCGTCACCGAGCGCGGCGTCGAGATTTTCACCCTGTCGGAGCGCCACGGCGAGAAGCCGCCGGTGGCGTAGCCGCGGCAGACCCGAGCTTCATTCTCAATACGGGTTGACCCGGGCCGGTGCCGGCCTGATCACCGTCCTCACGGTGCCGGGGACGACCACGACCTGTTTCTTCGTCTTGGCCTTCCCCTCTGCAAAACCTTTCGTCCTGCCGTTCCGCTGTGTCGGGAACGGTAATCGTTCTGGTCGTTGGCGGTGTGACGATCGTCTCGGTCTGCGGCTGGTTGCCGACCGTGTCGTAACGGGCTCTCGCGTCGCGACCTCGATACGTCGAGGCGCGTCCCGCTCGATCGGCGGCCCCCGCCGCATACAGCCGATCGCCGCGACACGAGTGACAACAGCAGGAAAGCCAAACCAAGCTCGTAGTTTCATGTGACCTCCTCAACGCGACCGTCTGCGTCCTCGGAACAGATCGTATTCGTGCGCAAAGGTTCACGCTTGCAAGAAAGATCACGTTGGTGAAGTTGCTCGCGGCGAAGTTCGACCATTGCCGGTCGTATTCGACACTCCCGCCCAACCGTAGACGTCGTTAGCTTATAGTGTAATCGAGCTCGGCAATGAGCGATGGAATAGACGATTCCGTTTTCCGGCCGCTGGTGCCATCCGTGAATGCATAGTAGCGCAGCGCCGGCGTAAACACAAGCTCCAATTTTGCCTGACATGACTTGGGTGATCGTGGCACTTGAAGGTGAAACAGCACCTGTCCTGCGATATGTCGTCGGCGAGCCGATACGCGCTCGTGAAGGACGGTACGATGGTGAGGCCCGTCTTGTTCTGATACGTGTAGCCGACATACGCCGCGAAGTCATCGGCACGAAAGAGATCGATTCCGGTAAATGCCGTCGAATATCCACGTTGGATTCGTAGTATCCGCCCGACTGCTGAAGCGCTTCGAGCGCCTTGTCGAGACGGCTGCCAAGCGTATCGCCGGCGTCGTTTGCTTCGTTGACCCGCAGATAGCGGTCGGGACCGCCTCCAAACATACATCTGGTAGGTGAGGGTCTTGTCGATCATACCCAACGCCGTGAACTGCATCGACGGAGACAGGCAGAGATCCGGTCTGCGTTTGGTCGGCGTCAGCAAGAGAGTTGGTCGAGAACTGCAGCGGCAGCGACGCATCGACCTGGAACGTATCGAACAGCGCGCCCGCCTGTCCATAAGCCGGCGTATAACCGGACAAAGCCAGGCAAACACCAGCGGCGATGAAAAATGTCCTCATTCCAATGCCCCTCAATGAAAAAGAACCCAAAAGCCTCCTCAACCCAAAAAAATTCCAGAACCCGCTGCCTCGTTGCCCGGAGCGAGGCGGTAATGTTGCATCCAACAACCTGCAATAGTTCGCGTCAAGCGTGTTTGAATGCGAGTCTCTACTTTCGACTTTCAGTTGCAAAAGCGACACACCTGACATCCGGCAAGCGCCGGTGATGGCGGAACGACGTACCGGCCAGGCGGCGGCGCAGTTCGAGCATTCGGCCGGCGTCCACCTCCGGCGGCGGCGCTGTCTTCGCGCTGCCGGAGTGGAGACCGGGAAGCCGCAGATCTCGCACGGGCCGGCTTCCCAAAGTCCGCGCGGCACGGCATGGTTGCGTGCCATGCCCGCGAAACCCAAGCCGCCGGACGATGCACCTGCCGGGAAGCCGCACTATCTCGGCCATCGCGAACGCTTGCGCGAGCGGTTCTACAGCGCCGGACCCGACGCCTTGAGCGACTATGAATTGCTGGAGATGGCGCTGTTCTTCCCGCTGCGCCAGGGCGACACCAAGCCGCTCGCCAAGGAGCTCTTGAAGACGTTCGGCTCGTTTGCCGAGGTCGTGCACGCGCCGGTGGCGAGGCTGCGGGAAGTCGATGGCATCGGCGATGCCTCGATCAACCAGCTCAAGCTGATCGCAGCCGCCGCCGACCGCATCGCCAGGGGCGAGATCAAGCGTAGCGTCGCGCTGTCGTCGTGGAACGAGGTGATCGACTATTGCCGGAGCAGCATGGCGTTCGCCGACAAGGAGCAATTCCGCCTGCTGTTCCTCGACAAGCGCAACCAGCTGATCTCGGACGAGGTGCAGCAGGTCGGCACCATCGATCACACCCCGGTCTATCCGCGTGAGGTGATCAAGCGCGCGCTGGAATTGTCGGCAACCGCGTTGATCCTGGTGCACAACCATCCAAGCGGCGATCCGACGCCGTCGCAGGCCGACATCGCGATGACCAAAGCGATCGTCGATATCGCAGCGCCGCTCGGCATCGCCGTGCACGACCACATCATCGTCGGCAAGAGCGGCCATGCGAGCTTGAAGGGGATGCGGCTGCTATAGCCGCTTTTCCTGAGCATCCGGTAAATCAATGGACCTCTGCCGCGAGACGAGCGAGAACGCGCTCCCTGATCCCGCCATGATTTAGCGCCTCTGGTGAATCCAGCAGTTGCTGCATTCGGAGTGAAATGCGGTGTACTTCGACGTCGTTTTCGGCAAGCTCTGCTAAAACGCGCGCGAATCGCACGTTCGCATCCAGGCCTTCGGGCCGGTCTCCGGTTGTTTGATCAAGTTCAAAATCACCGGCAGCGACCGTCATCCATGGATATTCCAAGACCTCGACGTAGCGGGGCAGAACATTCTCTTGCAGGCCGTTAAGATCACAACCCGCATAGGTTCTGCGGCACAGTTCGCCCGCCAGTACCCTAGCCTGATATCCTGCCGTGGCCATGCCTTGGCCGTATACGGGATTGAGGCACATTACCGTATCGCCGATTGGCAGGAAGCCGTCCGGGAACCGTCGCAATGCTTCGTAGTGCCAACGAAGGCTGGACGGAAAAGAGTAAGACGTAAGCCCGCCGACCGCTCCTGCCCTGATGCGCTGGGCGACTTCGGGCGCGAAGGCTCCAGCATATCGGAGAAAGCCGCCCGATTCGGCCGGTGGATAGTCTCCGAACCGGCCGCTCAGACTTACGATCCATTGGTCCGCCTCAACGCGGAAGCATGTCGCCGTGCGCGCGCCTTGTCGAATTCGCAAGCCGATATGCGCGTCGGGATAGCCCGCGGGAATTTTGACCAGGCAGGAGACGTAACGAACGTCGACGTTGATTTGCGACGCGCGAGGTTCTTCATAACCAAGGTCAGCTAGCCATCGTCGGGACCGGGATCCTCGGCCACTCGCATCGACCACCAAATCACCCTCAATCGTCGCGTGCCCGCCGTGACTATCTCGCACAGCAATACCAACAATCCGGTTGTTACGGCATGACAATCCGAGAACACGGCACCCCTGCCGTGAGGAAACGTTGGCAGTCAAGCTCAACTGTGTGCGCATGACGTGCTCGAGCAGCCCCCGCGTCTGCATAGGAATAAGGAAACCAAAGTCGCGTTGAGGGGTCCATTTTCCGTGGACGAACATACGGATTTCCGTTCCCGTGTTGACCATGGACGCGCCGCTGGCGACCAGTGCGGCGAGCAAGCCTGGGAAGAGTTCGGATAGGATCTGTATGGTTCCGAGCAGGGGTCCATGGATGTGTGGACCCTGCGGCACTCCACGTCGAGGGAGAGCACAGTTCGCTACGATGTCCTTTTCGCAAACGATTACCCGACGGAAGAAGCCGGCCAACACCCGGGCTGCCAGAATGCCGGCGAAACCACCTCCAATCACAAGCGCGGTATCCCCCACTATACGATCTATTCGTCGGGGCGCCGTGAGTTCTTTGAAGTTGTCTAGCACTCGCAGATCCTGGCCGCTCACCGTGTGTTCTTGAAATCTACAAGCCTTGCGAGTTGGGTCGCCCATGCGCGCTGCGATTGGATCGCTGCTACGAACTCGGCGGACGTGCCAACACGCAAGATCTGGCCGATTTTTTCGAGATTGATCCTGAGCCCCGGATCAGCCGCCACCATACGGATGTCGCTGGCGATTTGGTCGCGTAGTTCGGCGGGCATATCGCGCCGGCCGAAGAAACCCGATAAGCCGTCAACCGACATGACCGGTTGACCCAGCTCCTTTACCGTCGAGACGTCGGGGAAGCCCGGCGCGCGTTCACTGTTCGTGACTGCCAGGAAGCGAGCCTTGCCGGCTGCATGCAACGGCACCGTCGGGACCAGACCCGTCACCAGTACGTCAATGCGACCTTCGCCCAAATCCGTGACCTGCGGAGTGGTCTCTTTATAAGGTACATAGAGCATGTCGAGCGCTTGGGTGTTCAAGAACGCCTCGAACAGAAACTTCGGCAGGCTCGGGCCAGATGCCCACAACAATTTGCCCGGTTCGGCTCTAGCGCGGGAAATTAGATCGGCGAGCGAAACGATATTGGACGACGCGGAAACTGCGATGACGATCGTTGTGTTGCACGCAGTTGAAATTGGGACGAAGTCCCGAACCGGATCGTAAGGCACCTTGTCCTTCATCAAGGGAACGACCGTGATACTGGCGGCTCCTGCAAACAGCAGTGTGTGATCGTCGTTCGCGGCCACAAAGGCCTCGACACCCACGACGGTATCTGCGCCGGGGCGGTTCTCGACCGTTACAGGTTGCTTCCAGCGCTTGGCCAGGCGATCGGCAAACTGGCGGACCGTAGCGTCGTTGGCCGTGCCAGGTCCGTACGGCGTTATCACTCGCACTGGACCCCGCGGCCACTGTCCAGGTTCGGCTTTGGACGGGGTCGCTCCAAGCGCGCCGATGGCAAGAATTGCGCTGAGAAGTACCCGAACCAGCTTTGCGCAACGCATGGCCATCCTCATCTGTTGGCGCTTCACGGCGTAAGTGACGGACTTCGTCGATTGCGCCGGCTCAGCCCAGGGCGAGCCAGGTTCTCATTGGCTTGCAGGACCCGAATCAACAGACCAAGCAGCAATTCTCTTTCGGCAGCGGTGAGGCAGCCGAGGATCTGCTGTTGCACCTTCGTTGCGACGGGCCGGATGCGGTCATGAAATCGCATGCCACGCGACGTCAAATACAATCGACGTGCGCGGCGATCGTTACTGTCGATTCGACGCTGAACGAAACCACGCTTCTCAAGATGATTGACGAGCAAACCTGCATTCGTGCGATCGATGCCAATTCTTGCGGCCAGTCCGGCCTGATCAAGGCCCGGTTCGTCGCGCAGGAACGGAAAAGCCGCATATTGCAGCGGTGTCATATCAACCTCGGCAAGGCACTCCGCCATTGCCGCAGCGCACACCTGTTGAAACCGTCGCGCCAGCGCAGACGGCGCGGGTATGATCGGCACGCTGCCGAGCATGACCGTTTGCGGTGATGCGGGCGGCGCTACCGGCTCAATGGCTCGCAACCTAGGCGATGGTGCCATCGCGGCCTCATGATATGATAACAATATTGATGATCAAATATATTATCAATTTGCCGTCGAGTTCAACCGCCTCTGCGACGGTAACGTCACGGATCGACGACAGTGTTCGAGGGTGACCCAATCATACCAACCGAGATAGAGGGTGAGCCGACGGGATCATCACGAATAGTCAGCAATTGCAGTCCCCACTCCGCGTCCCCAACTTCTTGCAGTTCTTCTGAAACTGCTGCACCTTCAATTCGATTAGGCCGCGCGATGGCTTCCTGCACAACCACCCTTCCGGCGATCCGACCCCGTCGCAGGCCGACATCGCGATGACGAAAGCGATCATCGATATCGCAGCGCCGCTCGGCATCGCCGTGCACGACCACATCATTGTCGGCAAAGCCGGCCACGCGAGCTTGAAGGGGATGCGGCTGATCTAGAAGCTAGCCGCCGCAAGCACAAGCATTAATCTCGTGTCCCGGACGCGGTGCAGCGACTCTGCGGCGGTGAACCGCAGGGGTGACGAAAACAACCCCATGCAAAGTAGAAAGGGCCTCGGCGCATTGGTGGCGGACACGCTATTTTGGCCCCGAAGCGGGCATAAACGCTGCAGCGCGTATCATTTGGATCGGTCAAAGGTGAGAATGCTGCGCGTCATCCCTTTGTGTGGCCAATTCGGCATCACCCGCCACGGTGACAACACCTTCAGTCGATTCTGGTCCAGTTTGAAAAACCGCGTTTGTTCGGAGCCGACCCATTCTGGATTCCAGGCCACTTCGACCTTGGTAATCCATTTGTCTCCCTCAACGCGATAAGTCCCGGTGTAAGCGACGAGTGTGTTTAACAGCCCTGCTCGCTGCTCGTCGTTCGTCGCCGGCTCACGCAACTCTCCGGTGAGAATAAAAAATGCCCGCCCTTCCTGAGTAAAAATAGCGTAGCCATTCGGTTTTTCTCCCATCGGCGGCTCCATTTGACCAGTCCCGTGAGCTTCGATCTCCAGTGACACAAGTTTCCAAATGCCGAGAACTTTGGTGCTGTCGGTGTCGAAATTCGGTTGCGCAGTCAGGCAAGCCATGAAGATCCCTCCGGGGATTAGAGCAGCTTTCCGCGCGGGGCGTGCGCCGGATCAGTCGACCTTGATGTTCGCAGCCTTTATGATCGGCCACCACTTCTCGATTTCCGCTTTTTGCAACGCGGCCAAAGCCTCGGGCGTCTGCTGCTCGCGCGGGAAAATATCCTGCCCAATGTCGGCAAGGCGTTGTCGCACTGATGGATCGTCAACGGCTTCGACGGCGGCCCTATTGAGCTTGCTGACGATTTCCTTTGGTGTTTTCGCGGGTGCCCAAAGACCGTGCCAGAACGGCATGTACAGCCCGGGTACGCCTGCCTCATCGACGGTCGGAATGTCGGGGGCGCGCGCCCACTGACTATTCGCCAAAATTGCATACGCTTTGACACTACCGCTGCGCACCTGGGGCAGCAGATCGGATGCCTGAAGGCAGGTCAGGTCGATCTGCCCTGACATCACCGCCTGTAGCGCAGGTGCGCCTCCGCGATAGGGCACGAACTGGAAATGAGTGCCGGTGTTATTTTGGAAGTAGGCTCCCCAAACATGCGACGGACTTCCGACCCCGGGCGTTGCAAAGGAGGCCTTGTCCGGATTCGCCTTGAGCCAACTGATCAACTCCTTCAGATTACTTGCCGGCAAATCCTTTTTCCCGACGATCATCAGCGGGTTCGTTGTCAACAAAGCGACCGGAGCGAGATCCTTCAGGAGATCATAGGGAGCGCTGTAGACGGCGCCGCTGAACACATGCGAGTTCAGCTGGCCGATGCTCAGTGTATATCCGTCTGGCGCCGCGCGCGCGACCCGGCTTACGCCGATGGTTCCGCCCGCTCCCGATACGTTCTCCACGATGATCGGCTGGCCCAGACTGACCCGCATGCGCTCGGCGAGGATGCGCGCAATCGCATCCGCCGGACCGCCCGCCGGGTACGGAACGACCATGGTGATCGGTCGCGCGGGAAAATCTTCCGCGCGGGCGATGCGTGAAGCCGCCGGCAGGGCGGCGGCACTTCCCATCAAATAGAAAAACCGACGACGGTCGATCGCCATGACGTTTCCCCTCGTTCAGAAACCTCAGCGAATTGATAGCACTTTGCCGCAAGTCGATCGATAATATGATAGATACGAGATCCATATCTTGCAGGATATGTCATGGAACTCTGGCATCTCAAATATTTCATCGCCGTTGCTGAGGAAGGGCACATCACGCGAGCCGCGGAACGGCTTGGCATGCAGCAGCCCCCGCTCAGTCAGCGCATCAAGGCGATCGAACGAGAACTTGACGTGCAGCTATTCCACCGAAGGGCACGCGGTGTCGAGTTAACCGAGGCTGGGCGTGCCTTCTTGAACAATGCCCGCACTATCCTCGCCCAGCTCGATCATACTTTTGAAACGACTCGGCGCACGGCGCGCGGCGAGGAAGGTCGAATCAGCATAGGGATTGTTCCCGCAAGCCCATTTCATCCGCTGGTGCCGCGTGCCATTCGTGCGTTTCGTGAAACCTATCCACTCGTATCCGTTCGATTGGAAGAGCGCCTCGGCGGGGAATTGCTCGAACTGCTACGAAGCGAACAAATCGACGTTGCATTCATCCGAATACCCCAAGCTGATCACGAGAGGCTCGTTTTCAACCGGTTGCTTGAGGAGCCGATGATGGTGGCATTGCCCCAGGCGCACGCACTGGCCCGGAGCGGCGGTGAAGGCGAAAGGCCGCTCTTGTTGAAACACCTTGCTCGCGAAACATTCATTCTTTACGGCCCCCCAGGAAGTGGCCTCCGCGAGATGACGATGGAAGCGTGCCGCGCGGCAGGCTTTAGTCCACGTGCCGGGCAGGAAGCCCCCCGTATCGCGTCAACGCTCAGTCTGGTCGCAGTGGGCCTCGGGATTTCGCTGGTTCCCGCGTCTTTGCGTCATCTATATGTTGATGGTGTCGTCTACCGTCGTCTTGGGGGCTCCGTCCAACCAAAGGCACCCCTTGACCTCGCATCGCGCCGCGGTGATTCTTCAGTCGTAGTTCGACATTTTCTCAAATTGGTCAGGCAAACAGCGAAGAATTCTCGCTTCGACGAGTCTGAACCGCGCGGCCGCTGAATCTCGGCCGATCCCGAGTATTCCAACTATCATGACGTCGCCTTGCGCTACTGTGACATTTCGCGCTGTTGATGTGATACTCGGCAAATTGAGGAGAAGCGGGGTACGATCCGACGCCGTCACAGGCCGACATCCAGATGACCAAAGCCATCGTCGACATCGCAGCGCCGCTCGGCATCGCCGTGCACGACCACATCATTGTCGGCAAAGCCGGCCACGCGAGTTTGAAGGGGATGCGGCTGATTTGAGGCTGCTCGATCAAGGGAGAGAAACACATGCCAACCGACGCCTGACACCGGGACTGAAAGCCGAGAGCGTCACGACAGTCGACGACAAGCTGGTGGTCAAGCACATGGGAGGCGATGGCGTGCTGTCCACGCCATCGATGATCGGCTTGATGGAGCGCACCAGCATCCAGGCCGTGCAGGCCCATTTGCCGGAAGGGCACACCACCGTCGGCTTCGAGGTGCACGTCAAGCATTTCGGAGCCACCCCGAAAGGCCAAAAGGTGACGGTGCGTGCCGAGCTGCATCGAGATCGACGGGCGCAAGCTGCGATTCAAGGTCGAGGCGCATGACGAGCACAAGAAGGTTGGCGAAGGCACCCATCGGCGCGCCATCATTGCCGTTCAAGGCAAGGGCTGATCGTTTTGCGGAATCTCTCTCGTCATCAAACGGTGAAACGTTTCACGGCGGCAATTCTCGCCCTGGTCCTCGTTGTTGGCCTTTCGGCCTCCGCGGCCGCCGGACAATTCGAGGATGGCGTGGCCGCGATGAAACGCGGCGACTATGCGACCGCCGCGCGATTGCTCGGGCCGCTCGCAGAAAAAGGCGACGCGCGGGCACAAATGGCTCTCGGCGTCGGTCCTTTGGTCAAGGGCTACCAACCTGCGCCACCAAAGCCCAGTCCTGCGCCTGCGTGGTTGATGCCCGCATTTATCCTGATCATCCTGGTTATCGGTGGCGTCGTCGCTGTCGTTCAGATCAATCGAATTCGCAATCATCGCGCACGATTGAACGAATTTATCAGAAATCTTCCTCCGGAAATCCTCGCCGGAATCGAGCATGCCAACCACCTTGCAGAGGAACGTCCCTGGCAACCCATCGCTTTCAATCTCGAGTCCGTCGAGATGATGGAACGAGGGGTCCGGTTACGGGCGCAAGGTGAGCATCTTGGACATCCGTTCGGCTTCGGCTTCGCGCTGACGATGTCGTACGGGCCGGTCGCGATATGCGAATGGTCCCGCGACGGCGCCGCCAGCGATGGGCTGGTCGAGATTTTTGCGCACTACGCCGACGTCCCGCGCGGCGACGCCCGCTTCGACGAAACGGTGAAAGCCAGCGCGATCATCTTGCAAGCTGAACCGTCGAATGTTCCATTCGCCCAGATCGTCCGCCTCCGAAGCAAGATCTTCTTTGAATTCGCCAAGGACAATCCGGAGATCTATCTTGATCTCGACTTCGGTCAGAAGACGGGACTTATCCAGGAAAAGGATGCGAGCTATCGGGAAGTTCTGGTTCGCGCCTTCCAGGCTGGCGAGCAACACGAGGAGACCGCGACGGAGTAGGTTGCGTGGCGACCCAGCACGCCACCAAAACAAAAGAGGCGCCGCGAGGGCGCCTCTTCGACTAAACAAGCCTTGCAGTCTCGAACTCAGTAGCAATAGCGGGGATCGACCGGCACGTAGCTGCCGTCCGGCTGCGGCCAGTAGCAGCGGTCGCGATAATAGTAATAGCCGCCCCGGCGCCGTTCGCCTTCGGAGGCGATGGCGGCTCCGGTCCCGGCCCCGATCACCGCGCCGATCGCGGCACCCCGGCGGCCGCCGATGGCGCCGCCGACGATAGCCCCGCCGACGCCGCCCACGATGGCGCCGCCAAGCGTGTTCTGCGCCACCGCCTGATGCGATGGCATCGCCAACACCGACGCAACCAATGCCGCAATTGCCAAATTCCGAATCATTCCCGATTCTCCCTGTTGCGATCACGCTTCGTGTTTGCATCCCCGCTTGCGGCAGGTCAATGGCCGGTGCGCATGCCATGGCATCGCGATCTAAACGCGTCGCCCGCCGCGGCGGGGCGAGCGGCGGAACGGTGCGGACATAACTCGGCCGCGCCGCATGGGTCTCGTGGTAGCGGCCGAGCGCGGTCGACGGCGCCAGCATCGGCCCCGATTCCGGCAGCAGCTTCAGATAGATGCAGCATCGGCAGCAGATAGATGTCGGCGAGCGTGAAGCGGTCGCCGACGAGATGATTGGTCGCCGCGACCGCGTCATCGAGCAGGGCGAGCTGCGCGCGCACGTCAGGCAGCAGCGCCTCGATCAACGCGCGATCCGGCTTGCCGTCGGCGGTTTTCGGCGCGGCATAGGCGAGCAGATAGCGCCGCACCAGCAGCGGATCGATCGCGGTATTGATGAACGATATCCATTGCTCGGTCAGCCCGGCAAGGCGGGGATCGGATGGAATGAGCTGGGGTCCGTCAAAGGCGCGGTCGAGATAGGTCGCGATCGCCTTGGACTCGCACAGCACCAGATCGCCGTGGCGCAGCACCGGCATCTTGCCGAACGGGTGCAGCGCGCGGATTTCCGCCGCGCCAAGCAGCGTCTCGGTGAGATCGTAGTCGATGCCCTTCTCCTCGCAGACCATGCGCACGATGCGCGTATAGCTCGATCGCTCGGAGCCGATGATTTCCGGTCTGGTCACGGCCTGCCTCCCATTGACCCTCGATGAGCCCAAGGTCCCGCTGGCCAGCCCTATATCACACCCAGCGCTGCACCGCTTCGGCGGTGTCGGCCGGCGTGGTGTTGAAGCAGATGCCGGCGTTGGGCGCGAGGCGGTGGATCAGGTTGATGATCCTCTCGAACAGCAGCAACCGCTCGGGCGGTTGCCGCAAGCCGGCGCCGATCAGCACGCAGTCGAAATTCCGCGATTTCAGCGCTTCGGCGGCGACGGCTTCCGCGGTGTCGCCGAGATCGATCAGGCAACTCGTGACATCGTAACCCATGTCGCGCACGCGATCGATCTGGGCTTCGATATAGCTGCGGAACATATCAGGCGTGAATTGCGGAAGCGCGGTGAAATCGACAAGTGCGGGATCGATGCCGATCGCGAGCACGGACTTTTTCGCCATGATTGTGCTCCCTGTTGCCGGTTGCGCGGCAAACGCGGACAAAGCCGATCCGTTCCGCAAATCCCCGTGAGCGGGCTTTCCGCGCCGCAAACAACGCCCTAACTCGAGGCGGCAGGGAGGATCCGCATCATGCCGCTCGTTCGCATCGACCTCAATCAGGGCAAATCCGCCGAATTCCGCAAAACTCTCGGCGACATCATCTATCGCGCGATGCGCGAGACCATCAACGTGCCCGAGAACGACAAATTCCAGGTCATCACCGAACACCCGCCAGGCGATCTCAACATCGCCGACAACTATCTCGGCAATACCTACAGCAAGGACATCGTCATCATCCAGATCACGATGAATACGGGACGCACCGTCGAGATGAAGAAAGCCTTCTTCAAGCGCATCGCCGACGACATCCACGCGCAGTTGAAGCTGCGGAAGGACGACGTGGTCATCAACCTCGTCGAATGCGTCAAGGAGAACTGGTCGTTCGGCGGCGGGATCGCGCAATACGCGGAATAGAGCCCGTACGCGATGTCCGCTCGTGAGATCGATACGGCCATCCGGCGGCCTGGTCGCGCGTCGGATAGTGCTTTGCCAACTGCTGCTCAGAGGGACAAGTTTCATCTTGTCGAGGTTCGTATTTGAAGTACGATCCAGCTCGATCTTCTGCGGCGCTATGGACAGTTGAATGTCGGCTCGTACTCTCACAGGCGTAGCGGTTGTGGCCGCGCTGGCGATCTCCACCGCAATCACCGCGGCGGCAACTGCGCCGAAACTCGACTACGAATTTTTCAAAAGCCGCGTCGAGCCGGTCTTTCTCACCAAACGGCCTGACCATGCCCGCTGCTACGCCTGTCATGTCGAAAGCAACAACGCGTTCCGTCTGGAGAGGCTTTCACCGGGGGCAAGCGGCTGGTCCGAGGAGCAATCGCGCCGCAACTTCGAGGTCGTCTCGATCCTCGTCAACCCCGGGGATCCCGATACAAGCCGGCTGCTGCTTCATCCCCTTGCTCCCGAAGGCGGCGGCGATGTGTTTCACTCCGGCGGACGGCAGTTCGCCTCGAAGCGCGATCCCGCCTGGCGCACGCTGGCAGCGTGGGTTAATGGAGCGACGCTCGCTTCTCGGAAGAAATAGCGGCGCCCGGACCGTCCGGGATGGTCAGCGTGTTGATGCGCTTGGGCACCTCGCCGACCGGAACCACGGCGATCAGCTTCATTGAAGCAGTGTCGATCGCCGAGACCGAGCGCAGGCCTGCGTTGGAGATGTAGACCGTCTTGCTGTCGGGCGTGAACGTCACCCAATTCGCAACCGCCGAAATCGATCCATGACCTGGCAGCTTGAGGGACGGAAGCGCGACTTCGCCGGTGAGCGCCAGATCGGCAAGCGAATAAACATACACCGCATTATTCGGGATGCTGGTCACCCACAGAGTCTTGCCGTCGGGCGCGACGCCTATGCCGTGTGAAGGCGCCGTCGCGCGGTCTCCATCGGTCTCAAACTCGGCTTTGGCTGCGGGTAGCTGGACCCGTGCCACTTCCTTGCGCGCGGCAAAATCCACGACCGCGAATCCGTTGAAGTCCGACAATTGCACAAAGATTCGTTTGGTCGAGACCGTCTGGACCCGCCTCGATCGCCATTGGGCGAATGCCCTTGTCGAGCTTGACCTCCCACGCGACCTGTTCGGTCGCGAGATCGATGACGGTCATGATTCCGGTTCGGATCGAACCGGTGACGACGTATTTACTGTCAGGCGTAACGTAGACGTTATGCAGCCTGCCGTTCACTGGCACGCTTTTGGTCCGCGTCAACGACGCCGGGTCGATAATATCGAGCGCGCCCGGTTCGCGGGCAATGCCGACCACGATGCGGCCGTCTCTGGCCACCGCGATATTATTGGGGTGTGCGCTCAGCGCCACCTTCTTGACCAGCTTGCCGGACTTCCGGTCGAAAACATCAAGCGTCGAATCGACTTCATCGCTGACATAGACCCTGGAACCGTCGGGAGAGAATGCAATCCCGTGCGCGCCCTCGATGCCCTTGATCTGCTGCACCACCTTGTTGGTGGCGGGATCGATGACGTGGATGCTGTCGCCTGCGCTGTTGGTGACATAGATGCGGGCCGTGCCCGCCCAGGCCGCAATTGGCGCAATCATCAACAGGATCCACACTTGCCGTAACACGCGATAGGCGTTCATGGGCGTCGAGCTCCCATTCCTCCGATGATGTCTCAGAGTACGCAGCAATCGGTCAAACCGCAAGGCAGCGATCCTGAACCCGAAAATGAACCACTACCGCATCGGCTTGCCAGCCTCTGCCGCGCGCCGCTGCATCAGATTGCGGTCGCGACGATTGCCGGCGAGTTCGGCCGCCGCCTCGAATGCGGCCCGCGCCTCATCAAGGCGGCCGAGCTTTTGCAGGAAATCGCCGCGCACGCCGGGCAGCAAATGATAGTTCTTCAGCGCCGGCTCGTGCGCGATGGCCTCGATGATCGCAAGGCCCGCCTGCGGTCCGTCGGCCATGCCGACGGCCACCGCACGGTTGAGCTCGATGACCGGCGAGCGCACGCGTGCACTGAGCGTTTCGTAGAGCGCCGCGATGCGCGCGCCAGTCGGTGGCTTCAGGCCTGTCGGCGACGCGCGTGGCAGGCGACGATCTCGGCCTGCAGCGCGTAGAAGCCGCCCTCGCCGCCGAGTTCGCGCGCCCGGAACAGCGCCTGCAGCCCGCGGCGAATCTGCAGGACATCCCAGCGCCTGCGGTCCTGTTCGAGCAGCAGGATGGGCTCGCCTTCCGCATCGATCCGCGCCGCCGCGCGCGAGCCGTTCAACTCCATCAGCGCGAGGAGCCCGTGCGCCTCCGGCTCGTGAGGCGCGATCGACACCAGCACCCGGCCCATTCGCAGCGCCTCGTGGCAGAGCTGCGGCCGCATCCAGTCGTCGCCGCGCGAAGCCGCATAGCCTTCGTTGAAGATGAGGTAGACGACCTCCAGCACGGAGGCGAGCCGTTCGGAAAGCGCCTCGCCGTGCGGGGTTTCGTAGGCAAGCCCGGATTCCGACAATGTGCGCTTGGCGCGCACGATGCGCTGGCTGATCGTCGCCTCCGGCACCAGGAAGGCGCGCGCGATTTCTTCGGTGGTGAGCCCGCAGATCATGCGCAGCGCGAGCGCCGCGCTCGCCTCACGCGAGAGCAGCGGGTGACAGGCGGTGAAGATCAGCCGCAGCATCTCGTCGCCGATATCGTCGTCGAGCGAGGCGTCGAAATCCGGCATTGCCTGCTGCTCCCGCTCGAAATCCAGCGCCAGCATCCCGTGCTTGCGCGCGAGCATCTTGCCGCGCCGCAGATGATCGAGCGCGCGGCGCTTTGCGGTTGCCATCAGCCACGCGCCCGGCCGCTCCGGCACGCCGGAGGACGGCCAGTCTTCCAGCGCCGCGACCAGCGCATCCTGCGTCAGCTCCTCCGCCAGCGGCACGTCGCGCAGCATTCGCGACAGCGACGTGATCAGGCGCGGCTGCTCGATGCGCCAGGCGGCGAGGATGGCGGCATGGATGTCGGCGGCCGTCATCGCCGCCGACCGGATGCTACGACCGCGCCGCATCAGGCGTGGGCGGCCGATTTGACGTCGCAGACCTCCGCGCCCGGAGCAAAGAAGGCGCGCAGCTCGCAGGTGCCTTCCCAGCCCGGCATGTGGTCGAGATGGAGCTGCATGAACTCCCTGGCCATCGCCAGCGCCTCCTCCTTGTCGCGCAATTCGAAGATGGCGTAGCCGCCGATCACTTCCTTGGCTTCGACAAACGGACCGTCGGTGACGCGGAGCTTGCCGTCGGCAACGGATACCCGCGCGCCCTGCTGCAGCGGCGTCAGCCCGCCATTGTCGATCATCCGGCCGGCCTTGATCTCGCGCTCCGAGAGCTTGCCCATGGCCTCCATCAGCGCGGGCGTCGGTCCCTTCATCGGCTGCGGGGAGGTAACGATGTACATGAAGCGCATGACAACTCCTGTGTGCTGCGAGTTGCGGGCGTCGGCCCGCAATTCCGTCTCGCTATGGGGAACGACGATCGGGCCGGCGCCGGATCGACACCGACGGCAAAAAATAACGCCCGGTTCCGATACCGGCTAGTGGAGCGGATTTGACGTTCGCTATCCACTTGCCGAGGACTCGCTGCGGGTCATGAGCATTCTGGGCGTTAGCGGACTAATGGAAGCGATCCAAACATAGGCTCTCCTTTCCTGAGCCAGCCGAGTGCGCCTGCAAACCTCAACATCCGCCTTTTTACACAGTCTGGACCCAGAACGGACCTCTCGGCCGATACGAGGACCGCTATTTCGCCGCTCAAACCCGTTCAAAATTCCGAGTTACGGGCCCATACTGCGGCAAGAGGCGCTCTCCAGCGCGTTCCCCGCGAGGTGATCGTATGAAACGCCGCGAATTTATTGCTGTTCTCGGCGGCGGGCTCGTCGCATGGCCCGGCGGTGCGCGCTCGCAGAAACCAGCCGTGCCGCGAGTGGGCTATATCTGGATCGGTGCTCGCGGGACCGACGTGAGCAACGCCGGCCTCCGTCAGGGACTTGCTGACTTGGGATATGTCGTCGGGCGCAATCTTATACTCGAAGAACGATACGCTAACGGAAATCCGGAGCGCGTGCCCGGGCTGATCGCCGAGCTTCTCGCCCTAAATGTCGATATTTTCGTGACGCCGGGCACGCCCCTTACGCTCGCCGCACAACGCGCAACGTCCACGCTGCCTATCGTCTGCGTGACCGGAGATCCCGTCAGAGCGGGTCTTGCAGCTAGTCTGGCTCGACCCGGGGGCAACATCACTGGCATGTCCCTGCAGTCCGGCGACTATAGCGCAAAGTGGTTGGAACTGCTGAAGGAGGCGGCACCGAAAGTGCAGCACGTGGCCACGCTGTGGAATCCCGATAACCAGGGGACCATCATCCAAAGCAAGCGCATGCAGGAAACGGCACTCACCCTCGGCCTGCAAATGACGGCCCTCTCGGTACGGCCGGCGGATATCGAAAACTCGCTCGCCGTTCTCGGAACGGCGGACATCGACAGCCTCGTCGTCACCGACGATCCACTGTTGGAGCCTCTCTTGCCCAGGCTGATTGCGCTCGCCGCAGAGCGTCGCTTGCCGGCGATCTATGCGTTCAGTGACTCGGTCCAGCGAGGAGGGCTGATGTCGTACTCGGCTAACTTTTTCAAGCTGTGGCAGCGGACCGCTGGCTATGTTGATCGCATTCTCAAAGGAACCCATCCGGCGGAGTTACCTATCGAGCAGGCGACAGAAGTTTCCTTGAACATCAACCTCAAGACCGCAAAGGCGCTCGGTCTTGTGATTCCAGAGCCCCTCATTGCCAGGGCGGACGCGGTGATCGAATAGCGATTGGAGTGGCTCCGGTGTCGCAGTTTGGCCCTTAGCGGACATGCAGTACCCTGCCACCAATGTCTGCTTTCGTGCGGAAAGCGGACGTTGCCATGCCTGTATCGATATCGACGGATTTATGCGTGCGCGCCCTGATTACTGCCTCAGCATGATCAGCGGATCGGCGCTGTCGGGCACCAGCCGCCATTGCGCGTTGTCGTCGGCCTCGAAGCGCCAGGTCTCGCCCTTGTCCGACATCAGCATGATCTGGCCGCGCTCGAGCCGCCACTGCTTCGGCGCAAAGGCGGCGACCGCGGGATCGCATTTCGGCTTCAGGAACACCTGGAAATTGTCGTTGCCGGCATCGGTGTTGGTGAGCACCAGCCCGCAAACGACGTTGCCGTTGCCGCGCACCATCGCCCAGTCGCCGATCATCTGGTCCATCGACTTGGCGAGCGAGCGGGCGGCGGCGAGATTCTGCAGGATGTAGACGCCCTCGCCGCTGCGCACGCCTTCGAGGATGCCGGCCTCGACCTCGGTGAAATCGATCACGGCTTCGCCGGTCGCATCCTGCAGCCGCACGATGTCACCGAGGCCCTTGATGTTCCAGCCGGTGATGTCCTTGGTGAAGGGCAACGCAGCGGCGCAAGCAGGCTCGAGCTCGAGCTTGAGGCCTTGCGGCGTGGTGTCGGGCTTCAGCGTCACCACGCAGGTCTTGCTGCGCTCGGTGGTGGAGAGCTCCCACTGCCCGATCATGTTCTTCTTCAGCGACGTGGCGTCCTGCGCCCGCGCCGGCGAAGTGACTACGAGCGCCATCAGCGACGCCACGAGACAGAAACGGGATTTCATCAGCTGGCCTTTACGGGCGTCTCCGCGACCGGCGTCAGCGGCGGCTTGCCTGCGAACCAGGCCTTGAGATTGTCGACCACCAGCTGATCCATCGCGTTGCGCGTTACCACGGAAGCCGAACCGATATGTGGCAACAAGACGACATTCTGCATGCTCTTCAGCTCGTCCGGAACGTTCGGCTCCTTCTCGAACACGTCGAGGCCGGCGGCGAGGATGGTGCCGGATTTCAACGCCGCGACCAGCGCCTGCTCGTCGACCACGGTGCCGCGCGCGACATTGATGATGACGCCGCGCGGTCCGAGCGCCTTCATCACGTCGGCATTGATCATCTTGTTTGTGCCCGGGCCGCCCGGCACGATCGCGATCAGCGTGTCCACCGCTTTCGCCATCTCGATCAGGTCCGGGTAATGCTTGTACGACACGCCCTTGGCCGGGTTGCGGCTGTGATAGACCACCGGCACCCTGCAGGCCTCGATGCGGCGCGCGATCGCCTGCCCGATCCGCCCCATGCCGACGATGCCGACCTTGCGGTCGCGCAGCGAGCCGACGCTCAGCGGATATTGCTGCGTGGTCCAGAGCCCGGACCGCAGATAGCGGTCGGCCTTGATGAATTCGCGCAGCGTGCAGATCAAGAGCCCCATCGTGATGTCGGCGACCTCCTCGGTCAGCACGTCAGGGGTGTTGGTGACCATGATGTTGTGCTCGCGCGCATAGTTGGCGTCGACATGGTCGTAGCCGACGCCGAAGGCCGCCACGATCTCGAGCTTGGGAAACATCGCGAGCGTCTTGGCGTCGCCGCGCACCGTGTTGTAGGTGATCGCCATGCCGCGCGCACGGGCCGCGACATCGGGCGGCACCCGCTCGAGGTCATGCGTGGTCTCGTAGTGATGCAGCACGAACTGGTCGGAGAACCCGTTCTCGACAATCGGCTTGGCCGGTCCATGGGTGATGATATCGATTTTTTCGGAAGACACCGCGGACATCAGTTTTCCTTTCCAAGCGCACTCTCATGCCAGCGCCGCAACAAGAGATGCGAAACTAGCGCCAGCAGGGCATAGATGACAATCCCGGCCAGCGACAGCAAAAGCAGCGCCGCGAACATGCGGGGAATGTTGAGCCGGTAGCCGGATTCGGCGATCCTGTAGGCGAGCCCCGAACCCGCGCCGGCCGTGCCGGCGGCGATTTCGGCAACCACTGCGCCGATCAGCGACAGTCCGCCCGCGATCCGCAAGCCGCCCAGGATATAGGGCATCGCCGCCGGCAATTTCAGGTAACGCAACGTCTGCCAGCGCGAGGCGCCATAGAGCTGGAACAGGCCGGCGAGATTGCGGTCGACCGAGTTCAGCCCGAGCGTGGTGTTGGCGAGCACCGGGAAGAAGCCCACGATCCAGGCGCAGACGATCACGGCGGTCTGCTGCGGCAGGTAGATCAGGAGCAGCGGCGCGATCGCGATCACAGGCGTGACCTGCAGGATCACCGCATAGGGGAACAGCGAATATTCCAGCCATTTCGACTGATTGAACAGCAGCGCGAGCGCGATGCCGCCGATAGCAGCGGCGACAAAGCCTTCAAGCGTTGTCAGCAGCGTCGTCGCCAGCGATTGCGACAGCACGTCCCAATCGCCGACCAGAGTGCTGCAGTACGGCAAGCGGACCCGGCAAGACATAAGGCTGGATGTCATAGATGCGCACGATCGCTTCCCAAAGCGCGGTGCCGATCGCCGCGACGATCAAGGGAAGCGCGATGCGCAGGATACGCAAGCCGAACTCGTTGGCGCGTATCGGAGCTTGCCCATCTGGCTGCTGCTCATAGCGCGGGCTGCCCTTGATAGGAGGGCGCCAGCGCGGCGGAGACCTTGCGGCAATAGTCGCCATATTCGGCGGAGGTGCGGAAATCCTCGCTGCGCGGCTCCGATGTCTCGATGCGCGATGTCGGCTCTGAGTGCGGCCCGGTCGCTGCGTCATCACGACCACGCGCTGCGACAGATAGACGGACTCGAACACCGAATGCGTCACGAACACGACCGTCTTGTTCAGCTTGCGCCACAGCGTCAGCAGATCGTCGTTGAGACGGAAGCGGGTGATCTCGTCCAGCGCCGCGAACGGTTCGTCCATCAGCAGGATATCCGGATCGGTGACCAGCGCGCGCGCCAGCGACACCCGCATCTTCATGCCGCCCGACAATTCGCGGGGATAGGCGTCCGGCGAAGTCCGCGAGGCCGACGCGCGCCAGCGCTTCGCCGATGCGCGCATCCGATTCAGCGGGCGGAACATCGGCAAGCCTGAGCGGCAACCGCACGTTTTCGCGAACGGTGGTCCACGGCATCAGGGTCGGCTCCTGGAACACGAAGCCGATGCTGTGGCCCGGCCGCCCATCGCCGGCATGGTGCGAAACCTCGACGCTGCCCGAGGTCGGACTGGTCAGCCCCGCGATCACGCGGAGCGCCGTCGACTTGCCACAGCCGGAGGGACCGAGCAGCGAGACGAACTCGCCCTTGGGGATATCGAGATCCAGCGGACCGAGCGCGCTCACGCCATTGTCGAAAATCTTCGTGACCGCGCGCAAGGACACGGCGAGCCCGCCTGCATTGGTCTCCGACAAGGCCGCGGGTCCCGCCATCAAATTCCTTTTTTGGGCATGATCTCCGCGCAAACGCGTTCCGCGTTTGTCGCGAGGGAAAACCGCTTCACACTTTTCCGGATCATGCCCTACTTCATGCTCTTGGGGCGCAGCTCGGTACCGACGCCCTTGTTGACGAAGCGCAGCGTATAGGACTTGCGGTAATCGATATCGGGCTTGACCACGCCGGCTCTTCACCATCTTCTGGAACACGTTCGTCACCCGCTCGTCGCTCATGGCGCCGATGCCGTCCTTCAGCGTGTCGCCGGAATCGACGATGCCGTAGTCCTTCATCTTGGCGACCGAATAGGCCAGCAGTTCGTCCGTCATTTCCGGGTTGAGCTTCTTGATCATGGCGTTGGCGGCGGAATTGTCGCCATAGAGATAATTGTACCAGCCGATGATGGAGGCATCGACGAAGCGCTGCACCAGATCCGGCTTCTTCTGCACGGTGTCGACGCGCGCTTCGATCAGGGTCGAATAGGTGTTGTAGCCGGCGTCGGCGAGCAGAATGATGCCGGGCTTGAAGCCGGCGGCCTTCTCCACCGCGAAGGGCTCGGAGGTGACATAGCCCTGCATCGCGCTCTGCGCGGTGGCGATGAAGGGCTGCGCATTGAAGGTGTAGGGGCGGACATTCTTGTCGCTGAAACCGTATTCCGACTTGAGCCACTGATAATAGCTGGTCATGCCCTCCTTGGAGACGAACAGCGTCAGCGGCTTCAGCTCTTCGAGTTTGGTGATCCTCGATTCCGGATGGGTCAAGAACACCTGCGGATCCTTCTGGAAGATCGCGGCGACCGAGATCAGCGGCACGTTGTTGGTGACCGCGTCCAACGACATCAGCGTGTTCGCGGCCATGAAGAAATCGATCTTGCCGGCGATCAGCAGCATGCGGTTGTTGTCGTTCGGGCCGCCCGGCACGATGGTCACGTCGAGGCCGTATTTTTTGTAGGTGCCGTCGGCGACCGCCTGGAAGAAGCCGCCATGCTCGGCTTCCGCGACCCAGTTGGTTCCGAACGAGACCTTGTCCAGGGTTTGCGGCTTGTCCTTTGCGGCGTCCTTCGGGGTGTCCTGCGCCAGGGCGGGCGCTGCGGCAAGACAGGCGGCCAGCAGGCCTGCCGTTAACGCTCGCAGCAAGAGAGCAGGCCGCATGATTGGACTCCGTCGTTCGTTCTGGCCCATGATGGAGCCGTATGGCGCCGTCCTAACTAACCCCGAAGCCGGCCAAAGGAAACCTCTCGCGCGATGCCTTCCGCCCCTCCCCGCGACTGGACCGCGATCGACTGGACAAAAGTCGATGCCGCCACCGCTGCGCGCTGGATCGCGGTGCTGCCGCTGGCCGCGACCGAGCAGCATGGCCCGCATCTGCCGCTCGAGACCGACGTGATGATCGGCGAGGCTTATCTGGCGCGGGTGCGCAAGCATCTTCCCGACGCCATGCCTGCGACGTTTCTGCCCATCGAGAGGATCGGCATCTCGACCGAGCACATCGATTTCAAGGGCACGCAGACGCTGTCGACCGAAGCGGCGCTCGCGAAGTGGAAGTCGATCGGCGAGAGCGTGGCGCGCACAGGCGTCAAGAAGATCGTGATCGTCACCAGCCATGGCGGCAATGCCGCCGCGATGACGCTGGTCGCGCAGGATTTGCGCGCCCATCACGGCATGCTCGCGGTGACCACCTCATGGTCGCGCTTCGGCGTGCCCGCATGAATTGTTTCCCGCCGAGGAATTGCGGCACGGCATTCACGGCGGCGCCGTCGAGACCTCGATCATGCTGGCGCGCTACAGCGAGCATGTGCGCAAGGATGCGATCGCCGACTTTCCCTCACGCAGCATCGGACTCGAAAAACAATATCGCTGGCTGTCGACGCAACGTCCCGCGCCGTTCGCGTGGCAGGCGCAGGACCTTCATCCGAGCGGCGCGGTTGGAAACGCGACGCTTGCATCCGCAGAGAAAGGCGAAGCGCTGCTGGAGCACGGCGCGCGCGGGTTCATCGAATTGCTCGAGGACGTCGATAAATTCGACGTGAGGGATTTGGCGCGCGGTCCGCGGCAAATAGCCGATATTCGCGTGCATTTCATTGATTTGACTGAATAAATTCACCTTACCAAAAATTCACACACGACCAAACGAACCGGATCGAAGGAGCCTCCGTCCAATCGGCACAAGCGGGCCACAACGGACCGTTCTCAACCGGATGGAGTATCCCATGACGATCAAGACCAAGATTGCCGCTCTCGCTGTCGCCGCCCTCACTGTCGCCGGCGGCATCGCGTCCACCACCACCAAGGCTGAAGCCCATGGCTTCCATCGTGGTTGGGGTTTCGGTGGAGCCCTGCTCGGCGCCGCCATCGTCGGCAGCGCGATCGCAGCGTCGACGCCGGCTCCGTATTATCGCTCCTGCCTGGTGCGCCAGTACGACGCCTTCGGCCGCTACATCGGCACCGTGAACGTCTGCTACTGATTTTCTGAAGACGGGCATGATCCGGACCGAAGGCCGCGTTAGCGCAAAGTGTGAAGCGGTTTTCCGATTAGATCATGCCCCAATGAGCTGGATCCCGCGTCAGGTGCTGACCCCCTGCACCCACGGGACTTCATCCACCCCGTGTCGTGCCCCGACCCGCCCGGCCGTCCCCCCGGGCGGGTCACCCTTTTTGAGGGCACGACGATGACCGCCCTCGCAGCTCGCGATGTTGCATGGCCGTCACAGAACAATGCCAACTCAACAGCCGCGGCGCTTTGGGCCATTGTATTTGCGAATGATTCGCAATAAGGCTGCAATTGTCGGGGCTTCGGAATCTTGGGGGATAGCGGATCATTTCGCTCGTTTTGGTTTGATCGCCGCGCGGCATTGGCGTGCGGTGAGAACGAGTGAGATGTTCGCGCGGGGACAACTTTGCGATGAGCCGCTACCGCAAAACCATGCAGAGTGCTGTTCGCGCTCGGCCTGTTGGCCGGCGCGAGCACGGCGCATGCCGCGGACATGCCGCTCAAGGCGCCGGCGCTGAAATCGGTCTACGACTGGACCGGCTTCTATGTCGGCGGTCATTTCGGCTATGGCGGCGGCAGCCTCGGGCCCGGCACCAATCCGCTGCCCGAACAGGGCGTGCTGTTTCCCACCAGCGTGACCGGCGTGATCGGCGGCTATCAGATCGGCTACAACCGCGAGCTCGCCAACCGCATCGTGCTCGGCGTCGAAGCGGATTCGACCTTCACCGCTCCGCTCGACCACGTCCGCCCTCGGGCGGATGCCGCCGATCGCCTTCAACAGCACCATCGACTATGTCGGCACCGCGCGCGGCCGCATCGGCTATGCCTTCGATCGCGTCATGCCCTACGTCACCGGCGGCTTCGCCTGGGGACACACCAGCGTCGACATCAATGACGGCAGCGGCGCCACCGTCGGCACTACGCAATTCGGCTGGACCGCCGGCGCCGGCGTCGAGTTCGCGGTCAGCGGCAACTGGAGCGCCAAGCTCGAATATGAATATGTCGACCTGAACCGGCAGCGGTACGATCTGAGCGATTTCCTGCTGCCCGGCGTCGTCATCGATCCGCGCATCCATCTGCTCAAGTTCGGGCTGAACTATCACATCGGCGACGTGCCGTGGACTGCGACGCCGCGCGCGCCGCTGCTGCCCGAGTCCGACATCTGGAATGTCCACGCGCAGACCACGTTCCTGCCGCAGGGCTATCCGTCCTTCCGTTCGCCCTATGCCGGGCCCAACAGCCTGACCGGGCGGCGCACAACTGCAGTCGACATGGACCACGACCGCATTCCTCGGCATGAAGCTGTGGCAAGGCGGCGAGATCTATTTCGATCCCGAACTGGCGCAGGGTTTCGGCCTCAACGGCACGCTCGGCCTCGGCGGCTTCTCCAATGGCGAGGCGCAAAAGGCGCGGCTCACGCTTTCCCGAAGATACGCGCGCAGCGCTACTACTTCAAGCAGACCTTCGGGCTCGGCGGCGAGCAGGAAGACGTCGCCGACGCGCCGAACCAGCTTGCCGGCAAGCGCGACATCGATCGCGTCACCTTCATCGTCGGACGCTTCGCCGTCGGCGACTTCTTCGACAACAACGCCTATGCGCACGATCCGCGCGCCGATTTCATGAACTGGGCGATGTGGGAGTCTGCGCGCCTACGATTTTCCGGCCGACCTGCCCGGCTTCACCCGCGGCGCCATGGTCGAGCTCAACCGCAAGGCCTGGGCGATGCGCGCCGGCCTGTCGTCGAAGTGCCGTCGCAGCCCGAACAGCGACATCCTGACCATCCAAGAGCCTCGGCAGCGTTGTCGAATTCGAGGGCGCTACGACATCTCGAGCCAGCCGGGCAAGGTGCGGCTCGGCGCCTTCGACAATCAGGGCAACACCGGCAATTACGCCCAGGCGCTCGCGATCGCGGCCGCCAATCCCGCGCTCGACATCAACGACGTGATGGCGAGCATCCGCCACATCAATCCGAAATACGGCGTCTACGCCAATCTCGAGCAGCAGCTCGTCAAGGACGTCGGCCTGTTCGCGCGCGCGAGCTGGAACGACGGCCAGAACGAAATCCTGTCCTTCACCGATATCGACCGCAGCCTCTCCGGCGGCCTCTCGATCAAGGGCAGTTTCTGGGGACGTCCGAACGACACGGTCGGCATCGGCGGCGCCGTCAACGGGCTGTCGCAATCGCACCGCGACTTCCTCGCCGCCGGCGGCTTGGCCTGCTGATCGGCGACGGCCGGCTGAACTACAGCAACGAGCGGATTTTCGAGACCTACTACGCCTACCTGGTCACCAAGGGCGTGACGCTGACCGCCGACTATCAGTTCATCACCAATCCCGCCTACAACGCCGATCGCGGCCCGGTCTCGATCTTCTCGGGCCGCCTGCACGCGGAGTTCTAGTCTGTGTCGTCCCGGACAAGCGAGCGCCTTGCGGCGCGAAGCGCCGTCAAGTAGCGAGCGCGATCCCGGCGAAGCCTTGGCGTAGCCGGGTCGCGGGGGCGACATGAGATTAGAGCGCCGGCTGGAACGTGTCCGCGCGCGCCATCGCCCAGGCGTCGCGATAGCGCGGATCGTCGGTGCCGTCGATCAGTTCGCCCGGCCGCAGCGCCGGATAAAGTTGCGCGAACGACCGCACTTCCGTGGTCGAGCTCCGCTGCGAGAAGTGGATCGGCCGCAGCTCCTGCGGATGTTCGAGGCCGGCGGCGGCCAGAAGCTCGGCCAGCGCATGCAAGGTCGCGTGATGATAATTGTAGACCCGCGTGATCTTGTCGGGGACGTAGAGCGCGCGGTTGCGGGTCGGGTCCTGCGTGGTGACGCCGGTCGGGCAGCGGTCGGTGTGGCAGCTCAGCGACTGGATGCAGCCGAGCGAGAACATGAAGCCGCGCGCCGAATTGCACCAGTCGGCGCCGATCGCCATCGCGCGCGCCATGTCGAAGGCGGTCGCGATCTTGCCGGAGGCGCCGAGCCTGATGCGGTCGCGCGCCTTGATGCCGATCAGCGCATTGTGGACGAAGCTGACGCCCTCGCGCATCGGCATGCCCAGATGGTCCATGAACTCCAGCGGCGCGGCGCCGGTGCCGCCTTCATTGCCGTCGATCACGATGAAGTCGGGATAGATGCCGGTCTCCAGCATCGCCTTGCAGATCGCGAGAAACTCCCAGGGATGGCCGATGCACAGCTTGAAGCCGGCCGGCTTGCCGCCCGACAGTTTGCGCATGGTGGCGACGAACTGCATCATCTCGATCGGCGTCGAGAACGCCTTGTGATAGGCCGGCGAGATGCAGTCCTCGCCCATGGCGACGCCGCGGATCTTTGAAATCTCCTCGGAGACCTTGGCCGCCGGCAGCACGCCGCCATGGCCGGGCTTGGCGCCCTGGCTGATCTTGAGCTCGACCATCTTGATCTGGTCGTCGCCGGCAATCCGCGCGAACTCGTCCGGATTGAAGCGTGCCGTCGCGGTTGCGGCAGCCGAAATAGCCGGAGCCGACCTCCCAGATGATGTCGCCGCCCATCTCGCGGTGATAGGGGCTGACGCCGCCCTCGCCGGTGTCATGGGCGAAGCCGCCCTTCTTGGCGCCGGCATTGAGCGCGCGCACCGCGTTCGGCGACAGCGCGCCAAAACTCATCGCCGAAATATTGAACACCGAGGCCGAGTACGGCCGGGTGCAGTCGGGGCCGCCGATGCTGATGCGGAATTTCTCGCTCGGCGTGCGTCTTCGGCGCCACCGAATGGTGCATCCACTCATAGCCCTCGCGGTAGACGTCCTCCTGGGTGCCGAACGGCCGCTTGTCGAGCACCATCTTGGCGCGCTGATAGACCAGCGCGCGGGTGTCGCGCGAGAACGGCATGCCGTCCTTCTCGCTCTCGAAGAAATACTGCCGCATCTCCGGCCTGATCTCTTCGAGCAGGAAGCGCATATGCGCTGATATCGGATAGTTGCGCAAAACCGCGTGGTTCTTCTGCACGAGATCGCGGATGCCGAGCAAGGTCAGCGCGCCGAAGATGATGAGCGGAATGAGGACGACGTCGAACGTCTTGTGATCGAAGACGCCGAGGGCGAGCAGCAAGGCGGTGACCACGGCGCAAATCGTCAGCACGATGAACCGCGGCGAGAACGGAAGCATCAGCGTTTCCATGGCACCCCTCGGGCAAACCCTGCTGTTGTTGTTGTCGGCCGACGGCCTAGCGCACGCTAGCGACCAGCCGTCATGGATATGACAGCACTTTGCTTTTCAGGCTACCGCCGCGGCTCGTGAAGAATCAATCCGTCCGATTGTAGCCTCTGTTTTGCAGTGCAACGCAACAAGATCAGTGATCGTGCGGCCGCAGTTCGTGGGGAATTTCGCTCTGCTGCAGGCCCTTGTCGGCCAGCCACGCGTCGGTCGTGTCGATGGCGCGCGCGATATGCTCGGCCGTGCGCGAGAAATCATAGGGCGACCCGACCAGCGGACAGAGCGGCGGCACCACGTAATATTCGATGTCGGGGCCGAGATTTTCGAGCTCGTCGACCATTTGCCGCGAGATCAACAGCGTCAGCGCGTGCAGCGCGTTGGCGACCGCGCCGACCGGCGGCGCCTCGTTGGCGCAGGCATGTCCGGTCGGCAGGATGATCAGCCGCTTTGCGCCCTTCTTCACCGCGACGCGGACCGGCGTGTTGGAGGAGACCGCGCCGTCGGCGAGGTAGTAATTCTTGTAATGGATCGGCGAGAACGCGCCGGGAATGGCGGTCGACGCCACGATGGCGTCCGCGGTCGGCCCTTCCGACAGCACCACGCTGTCGCCGGTGATGATGTCGGTCGTCACGATATGCACCGGCAGCTTCGCGTCTTCCAGGTTGCGATAGGGGATGTGATCGTCGATCAGCTTGCGGATGCCGTCGTGGGGAATCAGGAAATCGCGGCGCCAGAGGAAGCCGATCAGCGTCCGCAGCGAGATCGGGAACACGTCTTGACGCGTCAGGCCGCGCCAGATCGTCGGCCAGGCGCTTGACGCCGTCGAGGGTGGGATCGCCGGCATAGAAGGCGCCGTTGATGGCGCCGACGCTGGAGCCGACCACCATGTCGGCGCCGATGCCGTGGCTCGCCAGCGACTGCATCATGCCGACCTGTATGGCGCCGAAACTGCCGCCGCCGGCGAACACGAAGGCGGTCTTGGGTTGTCCGGAATTGCCGGAGTCGGACAAGGCTTGCTCCCGTTGCCGGCGCGTCTCGCGCGCGCCGTTGGGAGGGTTATAGCAAGGGGGAAGGAGAGAGCGCCACTATCACTTCGTCATTCCGGGGCGCGCGCAGCGCGAGCCCGGAATCCATACCGCACGATCGGTGAGCTATGGATTCCGGGGTCCATCGCTTCGCGATGGTCCCGGAATGACGATGTCGAGAGAGCGACGCGATCTACCGCTCCACGAACGCCTTCTCGATCACGAAATGGCCGGGCGCGCTGTTGGAGCCTTCGAGGAAGCCGCGCGCCTCGAACATCTGCTTCAGCTCGTCCAGCATGGCCGGGCTGCCGCACATCATGATGCGGTCGGTGGCGATGTCGAGCGGCCCCTGTCCGATGTCGTCGAAAATCTGCCTCGACGTGATCAGGTCGGTGATGCGGCCGCGGTTGCGGAACGGCTCGCGGGTGACGGTCGGATAATAGATCAGCTTCTCCGACAGCAGCGGTCCGAACAGATCGTCGTCGCGAAGTTTCGCGACCAGCTCCTCGCCATAGGCGAGCTCGGAGACCTGGCGGCAGCCATGCACCAGCACGATGCTCTCGAAGCGATCGTAGACGTCGGGGTCCTTGATCAGGCTGGCAAAGGGCGCAAGGCCCGTGCCGGTCGACAGCAGCAGCAAACGATTGCCCGGCAGCAGATTGTCGGTGACCAGCGTTCCCGTCGCCTTGCGGCCGACCAGGATGGTGTCGCCTTCCTGAATCTTCTGGAGGCGCGAGGTCAGCGGACCGTCCTGCACCTTGATCGAGAAGAACTCGAGCTCTTCCTCGTGATTGGCGCTCGCCATGCTGTAGGCGCGCATCAGCGGCCGGCCCTCGATCTCGAGCCCGATCATCGCGAACTGCCCGTTCTGGAATCGAAAGCCGGAGTCGCGCGTGGCGCGGAAGCTGAACAGCGTGTCGGTCCAGTGATGAACGGAAAGAACCTTCTCTCGGTAGAACGCGCTCATGGTCGTTTATTTTTCCTCGCGAGGGGAAGTTGGAAGAAATCGGGTCTTTGCCGGGAAAGTGGCGAAAAGCCCTGATAAACCTGCACTTTTCGCCCGCTGATCTACTTCAATTGGCGCGATAATCAACCCTCGCTGACGCGGTCTTGAGGGCTTCCAGATGCATGTCGCTGATGTCTGGTAAACGGTTCGATCCATGCTAATTCGAGGCTGAAATACGCAATTAACTTGCCGCATCGAGCGCACGATGCAGCACGAAATTTCAGCGGTGAGAGGCACGATGCCCGGCGGCAACCGCATTTTTGTCGACGCGATAACGAAATATTGCGCATCGCGCGGCATCGCCTGCGAGGTGCAATCGCAGGGCTGGCTGATCGTCGATGGAGCGCGACGGCATGCGCCGCTTCGCGCTCGGCTACGATCTCGGGCTTGAACAGCGCGATCTCCCATCGCATCGCCAGCGACAAGGCGGCGACATCGGACATCCTCGCGATGTCGGGTATCCCCTGCATCGCGCACACGCAGTTTTCGAATCCGGTGCTCGCGGACTACGCGCCGGCGGCGGGCCTGCATGAAGCGATGCGCGCCCTGCTGCGGCAGCATCCGCAAGGCGTCGTGGTCAAACCCAACGAGGGCACGTCGGGACGTCTGGTGTTCAAGGTGACGAACGAAGCGGAGCTCGACGACGCCGCGCGCGAAATTTTCGCATCGCATCTTTCGCTGGCGATCTCGCCCTATGTCGAGATCGAGGAAGAGGTGCGCGTGGTCCTGATCGACGATACGCCGCTTGTGGTCTACGCCAAGCAGCGCGGCGCCGACTGGCGCCACAATCTCGATCTCGGCGCGCGGCCTGTCCTGCTGCCGCCGGGCGCGGCGCGCGACGCCTGTGTCGCGCTTGCGATCAGCGCGGCGCAGGCGATCGGCATCCGCTTTGCGTCGGTCGACATCGTGCGCGTCGCCGACGAGTGGAAGGTGCTCGAAATCAATTCGGGCGTGATGATGGAGACGCTCGGCCGGCATCATCCCGAGCTGGTGCAGGCGGCCTACACCGCCGCGCTCGACAAGGTGTTCGAGTGATCAGCTCCCGTCACCGCGCCGAGATTGTTGTGGAGACGCCGCAGCAGCTCGATCAGCACCTCGCGCTCGTCGGCCTTGAGGCAGGACAACAGCCGCTTCTCGCGCTCCAGCGCCACGACGATCACCTTGTCATGGATGCCCCGCCCCTTCGCCGTCAGCGAGATCGAATGCGTGCGGGCATCGTTCGGATCGGTCGCGGATCGCGACCAGGCCGCGCTTCTGCATGACGGCGAGCGTGCGGCTGATCGGCCCCTTGTTGAAGCCGATGACCTGGCAGATGCGCGAGGCCGGAATGCCCGGCTCGAGCGCGAGCTGGGTCATGATCCGCCATTCGGTGACGTTGATGCCGAAATTGCGCTGGTAGACCGCGGTGGCGCTGTTGGAGAGCTTGTTGGCGATGAAGGTGACGAAGGCCGGAACGTAACGGTCGAGATCGAGCGTCGGTCCGTCGGCCGCCCGTTCGGCGGACGGCTTCCGGCGCAGCCGGCGTCGCGCTCGAACTGCCGCTCATGGCTTCGTCGCCGCTGCGCGCCGAGACGCCATCTAGTTATTCCCGCTCGGCGAATTGTCCATCGCCTTGAAGGCATCCTCGAGCTGCGGCGAGATCCCGACATTCAACCGCTCGCCGGTCGGCAGCCGCGACACGAACCACTTGTTGTAGAGCGGGATCAGATCGTGGTTGGAGCCGAGCTTGCGGAAGGTGCGCTCGACCACCGCGGTCAGTTGCGGCTCGCCCTTGCGGAACATGATGCCGTAGGGATCGTAGGACAGATAGTCGCCGGTGACGCGGAACTTGTCCTGCGACTTGTGCCGCGCGATCAGGCCGTAGAGCAGGATGTCGTCGGTCGCGAATGCGTCCGCCTTGCCGTCCACCAGCATCTGGTAGGACTGCTCGTGATCGGCGGCGGTGACGATGTTCAGCCCGAGCGAATACTTCTTGTCGACATTGTGCATCGCCTGCTCGTTGGTGGTGCCCTTGGTCACCACCACGGTCTTGCCCTTCAGGTCGGTCACCGCGGAGACGCCGGACGCCTTCGGCACCATCAGCTTGGTGCCGGCGACGAACATCAGCGGCGAGAACGCCACCTGCTTGGCGCGCTCGGCATTGGCCGTGGTCGATCCGCACTCCAGATCGATCTTGTTCTGGACCACCGCGGGAATGCGGTCGTCGGAGGTGACCTTGACGTATTCGATCTTCAGATTGGCGTCATCGACCTCGGCGCCGATCTCCTCGACCACGGCCTCGCACAGTTCGAGGCTGTAGCCGATCGGCCGGTTGGACTGGTCGAGGAACGAGAACGGCGGCGAGCTCTCGCGATAGCCGAGATGCACGACGTGGCTGCTCTTGATGGCGGCAAGCGTGGGGCTGAGCCCCTCGCCGCCGCTGCTCTGCGCGGACGCCGCATGTTGCCAGCAGACGTCGCTGCCAGCAACGTGACGCCCGCCGTGATGACGGGATGACGCATGGATCGCTCCCCTCAATGCGCCGGCACGGGATCGCCGGCCACCGCGTCGGAGGGAACGGCGTCGTCAGGCCCGAGCTCGTGCTCGGCCTTCAGCTCGCCCTCCCACTTCGCCACGACCGCGGTCGCCAGCGAGTTGCCGATCACGTTGGTGGCGCTGCGTCCCATGTCGAGGAAGGTGTCGATGCCCATGATCATCAACAGGCCCGCCTCGGGGATGCCGAACTGCGACAAGGTCGAGGCGATCACGACCAGCGAGGCGCGCGGCACGCCGGCGACGCCCTTCGAGGTGATCATCAAGGTCGCCAGCATCGCGAGCTGCGTGCCGAGCGGCATGTCGATGTGATAGGTCTGCGCGATGAAGATGCTGGCGAAGGTGCAGTACATCATCGTGCCGTCGAGGTTGAAGGAGTAACCGAGCGGCAGCACGAAGGCCGAGATCCGCGAGGAGGCGCCGAAGCGGTTGAGGCCCTCCAGCGTCTTGGGATAGGCGGCCTCCGACGATGCGGTCGAGAACGCGAGCATCAGCGGTTCGCGGATCAGCTTCAGCAGGTTCTTGTAGCGTGGCCCTATCACGATGAAGCCGACCACGACCAGGATGCCCCACAGGATCATCAGCGAGAGATAGAAGCCGCCCATGAACACGATGAGCTTCCACAGCACCAGCAGGCCGTTCTTCGCCACCGTCGCGGTGATCGCCGCCCACACCGCGAGCGGCGCGAACAGCATCACATAGCCCGTCACCTTCAGCATGATATGGGCGAGATCGTCGATCAGGCCCATGATCGGCTTGGCGCGCTCGGGTGCGGCGCCGAGCGCCACCGCAAAGAACACCGCGAACACCACGATCTGCAGGATCTCGTTCTGCGCCATCGCGTCCGCGATCGAGGTCGGGATCAAATGGGTCAGGAATTTCTCGACCGAGAACGCCGACACCGGCAGGCCCGTCGACTGGCCCTTGTCGGGCAGCGTGCCCGGGAAGTTGGCGCCGGGCTGCATCAGGTTGACCATGAGGAGGCCGAGCAGCAGCGACACGAAGGACGCGCTGACGAACCAGCCCATGGTCTTGGCGAACACGCGGCCGAGCTTGGCGCCGCTGCCCATATGGGAGATGCCGCCGACCAGGGTTGCGAACACCAGCGGCGCAATGATCATCTTGATCAGGCGCAGGAACAGCATGGCGATCAGGTTGATGTCGGCAGCGAGCTCGACCCTGCTGGTCGGGCAGGAAGTTGAAGATGAATGCGCCCATCACGATGCCCAGCGCCATCGCGATCAGAATGTATTGCGTAAACCTGTTCGACATTGCTTACCCCCGTAAGTCCGGTCTTCCGGCGAACGATCAGTTTGGCAGATTTCAAGGGCCGCGCAACACGATTGGCATCGCTTGCGTGTTTGCCAAAATGTTCCCGTTGTGGATTGGACACACCGTCAGCTAGCGTTCCACGCAACGCACAATGAATGCGGCTGCACCTTTCTGCGCGCGGCCTGCATCGAAATCGTCAGGGAGAAAGCGATGAACGCGAGCGTCAATCGGCAGATTCTGCTGGTGGAGAAGCCGTCCGGCAAACTCGGCCCCGAACATTTCAAGCTGATCAATGGCGCAATGCCGGAGCCAAAGGACGGCGAAGCCCTGCTCAGGGTGCGTTATATCTCGCTCGATGCCGCCAATCGCGCCTGGATGCATGGCGCGACCTATCGCTCGGCCGTCGAAGCCAACAGCGTGATGGCCGGCGGCGGCATTGCCGAAGTCGTGGCATCCAAAACACCAGAACTTGCGCCCGGCGATCTCGTCTGGGGCGATACCGGCTGGCAGGACTATGCCGCCGTCGCCGGCAAAGCATCTGACCAAGGTGCCGAAGATGGAGCCCATGACCAATCTGCTCAGCGTCTACGGCGTTGCCGGGCTCACCGCCTATTTCGGCTTGCTGGAGGTCGGCAAGCCGAAGGCCGGCGAGACCGTGGTGGTGTCGGCCGCGGCCGGCTCGGTCGGCTCGATCGTCGGCCAGATCGCCAAGATCAAGGGTTGCCACGTCGTCGGCATCGCCGGCGGCAAGGACAAGTGCCACTGGCTGACGAGCGAGCTCGGCTTCGATGCCGCGGTCGACTACAAGGACGGCGCGACCTTCAAGGCGCTGCGCGCCGCCGCGCCCAAGGGCATCGACGTCTATTTCGACAATGTCGGCGGCGACATCCTCGAAGCCTGTCTCTTCCTAGATGAACAATCGCGGACGCATCGCCTGCTGTGGCGCGGTCTCGCAATATGACGGCGACCCGTCGGCGCATGGGCCGCGCGGCGTGCCCGGGCTGATCGTGGTGAAGCGGCTCATCATGCAGGGCTTCATCGTCACCGACTTCATGGCGGAGCGCGACAAGGCGCTGGCCGACCTGCAGTCATGGGTCGCCTCCGGCAAACTGAAAGTGCAGGAGGACGTCATCAACGGACTGGAGAATACGCCGAAGGCGCTGATCGGGCTGCTCGCCGGCGAGAACCGCGGCAAGCGCATGGTCAAGGTGTGACAACAGGGTTGGAGTCAACGGCATAATCGGCTTGCTGTGCAGCGCGAAAACGAAAGAAAATGCGCCCACGCTTTCATGGGCAGACTTCCACGTTTGGCATCACACGAAGCGGCGGCTTCGGACAGAAACGGGAATTGATTGAAATGACAGAGGATCACGACAACGGCGTCGCTGCTTCTGGCCGCCACGTTCGCGCTCGCGACCCAGGCTTTTGCGCAAGCGCCGAGCGAGGCGCAGCGCGAGGCGATCAAGTCGAACTGCCGCTCCGACTACATCGCGCATTGCTCCAGCATCCCGCCGGGCGGCGCCGCCTCGCTGGAGTGTCTGCAGAAGAACATGTCGAGCCTGTCGGCGTCCTGCGCCGGCGCCGTGCGCGCCGTCGAAGCGCCGCGCCGCCGCGCCGAAGACCGCGGAAGAGCCGAAGGCAGAACCCAAGACCGAACCCAAGACCGAACCAAGGCAGAACCATCGAAGGAAGCCGCACCGGCCGCCAAGGAAGCAAAGCCGCTGCAGAACCAAAAGCAGCCGGCACCGCCAAGAAGCCGAGCCAGGCCCAGATTTCGGCGATCAAGAGCGCCTGCCGCTCCGACTATCCGAAGGTGTGCGCGGGCGTGCCGACCGGTGGCGCACCGGCGCTGGAATGCCTGGAGAAGAACAAGGCCAAGGTGTCCGCGGCCTGCGCCAAGGCCGTCGCCGCGGTCGGTGGCGGCGGCGCACCTGCGGCGGCCGCTGGCGCCGGCAGCCGGCGGCGGTGCACCCGCTGCAGCCGCGGCGCCGGCCGCGCCTGCACGGTGATCGTGCTGCGTCCGATGCTGCCGCGCGAAGAGCTGTTCGTGCTGCGCTCGGCCTGCGGCGGCGACGTCCGCACGCTGTGCGGCGGCGTCCCGGCCGGCGGTGGACGGATCATGCAATGCCTCGCCTCGCAGGCAGCGGCGCTGTCACCGGCCTGCAAGGACGTGCTGAGCCAGTTCGCGCGATAGATGAGCAACGGGAGTCGGGAGGGCACGTTGCGCATTGCCGTGATCGGCGGAGGCCCCGGCGGCCTCTATTTCGCCTATCTCTGGAAGCGGCGTCATCCCGAGGCCCGCGTCGAGCTGTTCGAACAGAACCCGCAAGGCGCGACCTGGGGTTTCGGCGTCGTGTTCTCCGAAGCGGCGCTGGAATTCCTGCGCGCCGACGACCCCGATACGGTCGACGCCATCGCCCCGCGCATGGAGAGCTGGAAGAACATCACGCTCAACCTGCGCGGCGAAAGCGTCGAGATCGACGGCGTCGGCTTCTCCTCGATCGGCCGGCTCGAGCTTTTGACCATCCTGCAGAAGCGCGCGCACGACGTCGGCGTCGACTGCGCGCTATGAAACGACCGTCACCTCGCTCGATCAATTCGCCGGCTACGATCTGATCGTCGCGGCCGACGGATTGAACTCGTCTGGTGCGCCGTGCCTTCGAAGGCGATTTCGGCTTCTCGGTGTCCTACTCGACCAACAAGTTCGCCTGGTACGGCACGACAAAGACCTTCGCGACGCTGTCGCAGACCTTCGTGAAAACCGATCGCGGCGCCTTCAACGCGCATCACTACCGCTATTCGCCTGCGATGAGCACCTTCCTGGTCGAGTGCGACCGCGCCACCTGGCAGGCCTATGATTTCGCCAACAAGTCGGTCGAGGAGTCGCAGGCGATCTGCGAGCAGGTGTTCGCCGACGCGCTCGACGGCCACAGGCTGATCTCCAACAAATCGGTGTGGCGCAATTTCCCCTGGGTCTGGAACGAGCACTGGTCGCACAGGAACATGGTGCTGATCGGCGACGCCCTGCACTCGGCGCATTTCTCGATCGGCTCGGGCACGCGGCTTGCGATCGAGGATGCGATTGCGCTGGTGAAGGCGCTGGAAGCGGAGAAGGACGATTCCGGCCGCGCTCGCGCGCTACCAGAACGAGCGCAAGCCGATCGTGCGAAAAGCTCGTCACCGCCGCGCGCGCCAGCGCCGACTGGTATGAGAGATTTCGCCGAACACATGAAGCTCGGCCTGATGGATTTCGCCTACAGCTACATCACCCGCTCCGGGCGGATCGACGATGCGCGGCTGCGCGCGCTGTCGCCGCGCTTCATGGCGCGCTATGAGGCCTCGCGGAAGGAGGCGCGTCATGGCACATGAGATCGCCGACGGCGTTCCCCGCGACAATCCCGGCGCGCGCGAGATCGGCTTCCACATTCCCGAGCGCTACAACGCCAGCCGCGTGCTGTTCGACAATCTCGCCAAGGGCAACGGCGACAGGACGGCGCTGATCGGACCCGCGGGGACGCGGACCTACAAGCGAGCTCTGCGACGAGGCCTGCCGCTGGGGCAACGGCTTTGCCTCGCTCGGCCTGAAGCGCGGCGATCGCATCCTGCTGTTCCTCGACGACACGCCGGCCTATCCGGCCGCGTTCTTCGGCGCGGTGCGCGCCGGCTTCGTGCCGCTGCTGATCAACACGCTGACGCCGCCGGACCTGCTGCAATTCTATCTCGCCGATTCCGGCGCGACGGTTGCGGTCGCCGATGCCGAGTTCTGCTCGCGCTTCGACGCCGAGGCCTGCAAGGACACCGCGCTCGCCACGTTGATCGTCGTCAATGGCGACGTCGGCGACAACGCCGCGCCGAAGGCGATTGCCGCCGAGCCGTGGTTGAAAGGCTTCGCCGCCGATCTTGCGGAAGCCGACACCCATCGCGACGAGATGGCGTTCTGGATGTACTCGTCGGGCTCGACCGGCCGGCCCAAGGGCATCGTGCATCTGCAGCACGACATGCCCTATAGCGACGAGGCGTTTGCGAAGAACATTCTCAGGCTCGAGCCGGACGACATCTGCTTCTCGGTGCCGAAGATTTTCTTCGCCTATGGCTTCGGCAATTCCATCACCTTCCCGTTCTCTGCCGGCGCGGCGACGCTGCTGCTGCCGGGCCAGCCGAAGCCGGCCGCGATCTTCGAGGCGATCGGAAAATATCGCCCGACCGCGTTCTTCGCATTGCCGACGCTCTATGTCATGCTGACCAACGCCGCCGAGGCCGACAAGGCCGATTTCTCCTCGCTGCGGATGTCGCTCTCGGCCGCGGAGGTGCTCTCCAGCGAGGTCTTCAACCGCTGGAAGGCGCTCACCGGCCAGGAGATCATGGAAGGCCTCGGCTCGACCGAGGTGCTGCATATCTATCTTTCCAACCTGCCGGACAAGAAGAAGCTCGGCGCCGCGGGCAAGCGCGTGCCCGGCTACGAGGTCGTGCTGAAAGACAAGGACGGCCGCGAGGTCTTGGGCAGCGAGGAAGGCATCATGTGGGTGCGCGGCGATTCCGCGACGCCGCTGTACTGGAACAGGCCGGACAAATCCGCCGAGACGATCCGCGAGGGCGGCTGGATCTACACCGGCGACCGCTTCCAGCGCGACGACGAAGGCTTTTACTTCTTCCGCGGCCGCGCCGACGATCTCGTGAAGATTTCCGGCCAATGGGTCTATCCGCTCGAGGTCGAGCTGTGCCTCGCCGAGCATCCCGAGATCAGGGAATGCGCGGTCTATGCCGCCGAGCTGCCGGACCGCCGCATGACCTTGCGGGCGGTGGTGGTGATGAACGGCGGCGCGGTTGACGAGGCGGCGGCGACGCGGCGGCTGCAGGACTACGTCAAGGAGAAGCTGCTGCCGTACAAATATCCGCGCGAGGTGAAGTTCGTCGCCGAATTGCCCAAGACCGGCACGGGGAAGATCGACCGCCAGGCGGTGATGCGGATGTAGTCTCCGCCCGCCAACACTCGCGTCGTCCCGCGAACGCGGGGCCCATGACCACAGGCCGGAGTCGCTGCGCAAGTCGCACTGCCAGCCTTCGCAAGACATCTGCCTGCGGTTATGGGTCCGCTCAGCGTCGCTCGCTCGCTCGCAAGCGACGGGAGGCGATCTAACTCAACCCCGTCCCGCCATAGAGCCACGCGAGATCGTCGCACCACTCCTCTTGCGACTTCGCGCCCATGATGGCGTTGCGCAGGCGGGCGTGCTCGCCGTCGGGATGATAGATGTGCTCGCCGATCGCGCGCGACAGCAGCTGCACCCTCGCGGTGCGCGGAAAGCGCTGCGCGCGATAGGCATCGAGCGCGGCGGCGTGGTCGTCATGCTGCGCCAGCATGTGCGACAGGCACACCGCGTCCTCCATCGCCTGGCAGGCGCCTTGCGCGAAATATTGCAGCATCGGATGCGCGGCGTCGCCGAGCAGCACGACGCGCCCGTCGATCCAGCGCTCGGTCGGATCGCGGTCGCACAACACCCAGAGCCGCCAGTTCCTGCCATGGCGGATGATCTCGCGCGCCCGCTCATGCACGTGGCGAAAACCCTGCATCACCTCGTCGTCCGACACCGGCTTGGCCGGCGACCGGCTCCGGCGCGTCGTTGTGATAGGTGACGACGAGGTTGAACACCTTCCAGCCCGACAGCGGGTAATGCACGATGTGGCATTTCGGGCCGGCCCACAGCGTCGCCGCGTTCCAGCGCAGATCCTCCGGCATCTGCTCGGTCGGGATCACCGAGCGATAGGTGGTGTGGCCGGAGACGCGCGGCGGCCCGTCCGCGGTGACCTGCTTGCGCACATTCGACCACAGCCCGTCGGCGCCGATCAGCAGCGAGCCGGTGACGCGCTCGCCGCCCGCGAGATGCGCGGTCACCGACGAGCCATCCTGGTCGTAGCCCGACGACTTCGCTGGAGACGCGCAGATCGATCAGCGCGCTGTCGCGGCAGGCCTTCAGGAACACGCCGTGCAGATCGCCGCGATGCACGACCGCATAGGGATTGCCGAACCGCTTGCGGAAATCGTCGCCGAGATCGACATGGGTGATCTCCTCCGCGGTCAGCGCATCCATCAGCCGGAGCTGGTCGATATAGACGGCCATGCCGCGCGCGGCCTCGCCGACGCCGAGATAGTCGAAGGCGTGGAAGGCGTTCGGCCCGAGCTGGATGCCGGCGCCGATCTCGCCGAGCGCCGCCGCCTTTTCCAGCAGGATCGAGCGGATGCCCTTTTGCGCGAGGCCGAGCGCGGTGGCGAGCCCGCCGATGCCGCCGCCCGCGATCAGGACTGGCAGCCGCGCGTCAAGTCGACTTGCCCATATGCTCGAGCGCGTCCTCGGCGCGCAGCGGCACGCGCGAGGCCTCGTTGTTGAGATCGACGAGTTGCGTCAGCAGCGCCATCAGCGTCTTGCGGTCGGCGGGCTTCAGCGGCTGCAGCATGCGCGCCTGCGCGCGATCGACCGAGGCCATGATGTCGCGCAGCAGCGCCGCGCCCGCTTTGGTCAGGTAAAGCAGCTTGACCCGCTTGTCCTCGGCCGACGGCTTGCGCTCGATCAGCCGCTTCGCCTCCAGCCGCTCGATCACATTGCCGAGCGTCGAGCGATCGAACGCGATCACCGCGGACAGCCGCGTCGCGTCGATGCCGGGATGGGTGTGGATCGCGATCAGCGCCGCATATTGCACCGGCGTCAGGTCGTACGCCCTGCACTCCTCGACGAAGATCGCGACCGCGATCTGCTGCATGCGGCGGAACAGATAGCCGGGCGCGGTGTAGACCGCGTCCATGGTGATCGGCTTACTCGGCATCGGGCTGCTTGTCCGGCGCGGCGTCGGCAAAGGCCTGCATCGCCTTGCATGCGGCTTCGGCCTTCAACAGCCGCGGAAAGATGGAGACGTCGACGCCGAAGCGCCGCGCATTGGCGAGCTGCGGCACCAGGCAGAGATCGGCAATCGTCGGCACCTCGCCGAAGCAGAACGGCCCGGGCTCGTTGGCGATCAGCTTCTCGCAAGCGGTCAAGCCCCTCGCGATTGGCCCAGGCGGCCCACTCGGTCACCTTGTCGTCGGCCACGCCGAGCTGACGCAGCCGCGCCAGCACCTTCAAATTCTGCACGGGGTGAATATCGCAGGCGATCGCCAGCGCAAAGGCGCGGGCCTTTGCCCGCTGCAATGCGTCAAGCGGCAGCAGCGGCGGCGTCGGGTGGGTCTCGTCCAGCCATTCGATGATGGCGAGCGACTGCGTGAGCACGCCGCCCTCGTCGTCCTCCAGCGTCGGCACCAGCCCTTGCGGATTGAGCGCGAGATAGCCGGGCGCGGTCTGTTCGCCCTTGCGAAGGTGATGCGACAGGTGCTCGGGCGTGAGACCCTTGAGATTCAACGCGATTCTGACCCGGTAGGCCGCGCTGCTGCGGAAATAGCCATGCAGCTTCATAGGAACCTCCCTCGCAATTTATTGTTCTGCCTCGATGGCGCTGCATTGACGCTATCCATATTGTAAGTATGCTGTCAATCAAATTGAACCAGAGAACACCGGGAGGCCGCCATGGAAGCCGTGCAGAAGACGCCGGAGCGCGAGGCGTTCTACAAGAAGATCGAAGGCGAGAGTCTCGCGGCGCTGTGGAACGTGATGAGCGACATCATCACGCCGGAGCCGAGGAGCGCCTGCCGGCCGCATCTGTGGAAGTTCGACACGATCCGCGACTACATGACGGAAGCGGGCAAGCTGATCACGGCCAAGGAAGCCGAGCGGCGCGTGCTGATCCTGGAAAATCCGGGCCTGCGCGGCCAATCGAAAGTCACGACCTCGCTGTTCGCCGGCATTCAAATGGTGGTGCCCGGCGACATCGCGCCCGCGCACCGGCACAGCCAGTCGGCGCTGCGCTTCATCCTCGAAGGCAAGGGCGCCTACACCTCGGTCGACGGCGAGCGCACCGCGATGGAGCCCGGCGACTTCGTCATCACGCCGTCGATGACCTGGCACGACCATTCCAACGAAACCTCGGAGCCGATGTTCTGGCTCGACGGGCTCGACATTCCGATCGTGCAGTTCCTCGACGCCTCCTTCGCGGAAGGCCTGAAGGACGACCAGCAGAAGATCACCAAGCCGGCCGGCGACAGCTTTGCGCGCTACGGCCACAACCTGCTGCCGGTCGACGAGAAGCGGAAATCGAAGACCTCGCCGATCTTCAACTATCCCTACCACCACACCCGCGAGGCGCTGGAACAGGCCAAGACCCGCGACGAATGGGACGCCTGCCACGGGCTGAAGCTGAAATTCTCCAACCCCGAGACCGGCGACTTCGCCATGCCGACCATCGGCACCTTCATCCAGCTGCTGCCGAAGGGTTTCAAGACCGCGCGCTATCGCTCGACCGACGCCACCGTGTTCGCGGCGATCGAGGGCAAGGGCCGCACGCGGATCGGCGACAAGACCTTCGAATGGGGTCCGCGCGACCTGTTCGTGGTGCCGAGCTGGCACTGGGTCACCCACGAGGCCGACGCGGATTCCGTGCTGTTCTCCTTCTCCGACCGCCCGGTGCAGCAGAAGCTCGACCTGTTCCGCGAGGATCGCGGTAACGCCTAATTGACGCCACGGCGCAGCCGGCCGCACTCTAACATTCGAAGCTGCCGTCCATGACCGGGGTCACAGACCCGGTCGCGGACTCGCCGTGTTCATTTGCACCGGCTTCATCTGGCTCGGGGGTATTTCATGAAAGCAATTTGCATTTTCGCTCGCTGCTAGTCGCGCTCGCATCCACCCTCTCCACCGCATCCGCGCAGGACAACGCCGTCATCGACCGGCACATGGCCGCCGCGACCAAGGCCGCGAAGGCCGACCTGCTCGGCGCGCTCGGCCTGTGCAAGACCGCGACGCCCCAGGAGGCGACGGGCTTCATGGACAACTACAACAAGATGAAGGCCGAGCCGCCGCTCGAGCCGATGCAGGTGATGGACGACCTCTACTTCCTCGGCAATTACTGGACCAGCGCCTGGGCGGTGAAGACCTCCAAGGGCATCGTCATCCTCGATGCGCTCGACAATGCCGACGAGGCGCAGCAATACATCGAGGACGGGCTGAAGAAGCTCAAGCTCGATCCCTCCGACATCAAATACGTCATCGTCAGCCACGCCCATGGCGACCATTACGGCGGCGCGGCTTACCTGAAGAAGAAATTCAACGCCGAAGATCGTGATGAGCGACATCGACTGGAAGGTGTTCGACGATCCCGCCTTCAATCCGAAGCGCATCCCGCTGTTCGACGAGCCGCCGAAGCGCGACATGGCGGTCAAGGACGGCGACACCATCAAGCTCGGCAATACCGAGTTCAAGCTCTACGTGATCCCCGGCCATACGCTGGGCACGCTCGCGACCGTGTTCACCGTGCATGACAAGGGCAAGGCCTATCGCGCGGTCGACTGGGGCGGCACCGCCTATAATTTCGGACCGTTAGCCGACCGCCTGCAAATCTATGCCGACACCACCGAGAAATACCGGCCGATCATGAAGAAGGAAAAGGCCGAGGTGCTGCTGTCGAACCACGTCTCCTACGACAACGCGGTCGGCAAGATGGGCACGCTGAAAGAGCGCAAGCCGAACCAGCCGAATCCGTTCGTGGTCGGCGAGGACACGGTCGACCGCTTCCTCACCGTGCTCGGCGAATGCGCGCTCGCCACCAAGGCCTATGTCGAGGCGGGTCAGCCGGGCAAGGAAAAGAAGGACGAGCCGGCGGCGGCGCCTGCACCGGCGGAGAAGAAGTAGATCTCGTCATGGCCGAGCTTGACCCGGCCATCCACGTCTTTCTTATCGAGCCGGCGAAGACGTGGATGCCCGCGTCATAGCTGCGGGCATGACGACTGTGCGCTCGGTCGCCAGCGAGCCTCACCGCCAGTGCAACAACCGCGTCTCCAGCCAATTGATCAGCTTCCCCACCGCAAGCCCGAACAGCGACAGGATCACCACGCCGGCCAGCAGCTGATCGGTCTGCATCAGATTGCCGGCCTGCAGCACGAAGGCGCCGATGCCGTAGTCGGCGCCGATCATCTCCGCGCTGACCACCAGCAGCAGCGCCACCGAGGCGGTGATGCGGAAGCCCGCGAGGATCGAGGGCAGCGCGCCCGGCCAGATCACCCGGCGCACGATGGTCGCAAACGGCACGTTGAAGCTCTGCGCCATGCGGATCAGATTGCGCGGCACCGCGTCGACGCCGCTATAGACCGAGATCGCGGTGGAGAAGAACACGCCGAGCGCGATGGTCGCGATCTTCGGCTCCTCGCCGATCCCGAGCCAGAGGATCAGCAGCGGCAGCAGCGCGATCTTCGGAATCGGGAACAGCGCCGAGATGAAGGTGATGCCGATGCTGCGGGCGTGATTGAACAGCCCGATGGCGAAGCCGACGGCGACGCCCGCGATGGTGCCGAGGATCCAGCCCGTGCCGATGCGCAGCAGCGAGGCCGACAGATGATGCCAGAGCGCGCCGCTCGACGGCCAAATTCCAGATCGCGCGGACGATCGCCGACGGTGTCGGCAGGAACAGCGAATTGACCAGGCCCGCGCTGCCCGCGAGCTGCCAGACCGCGATGACGGCGGCGAGCGCGATCCAGCCGGCGTAGCGGCTGGCGCGCGGCGCAAAGCCGGCGCCGCGAAACGCGACCGGCTTCGCCTCGGCCTTGGCCTGCTCGCCCGCGCGGTCAAGCATGCTGCACCTCGCGCTCGGCATCGATCGCCTGCTCGCGGATCAGCGACCACAGCTCGTTCTGCAGCGCCAGCAATTTGCCGCGCGCCTCGATCGCGCCGCGCTCGGCGCGCGTCATCGGGATCGCGACGGTCTCGCGCACCCGGCCGGGCCGGCGCGACAGCACCACGATGCGGTCGGCGATCCGCACCGCTTCTTCGAGATTATGCGTGACATAGACCGCGCCCATCGCGCCGTCGGCGAGCAGGCGGATGAAATCCTCCAGCAGCAGTTCGCGGGTCTGCGAATCCAGCGCCGACAGCGGCTCGTCCATCAGCAGGATCGCCGGCCGCACCGCGAGCGCGCGCGCAATGCCGACGCGCTGGCGCATGCCGCCGGAGAGCTGCTTCGGACAGGCGTTGCGGAAATCGGTCAGTCCGGTGCGGCGCAGCGCATCGTCGATCAGCGCGCGGCGCTCGGTTTGCGTGAGCGCGGTATGCAGCAGCGGAAATTCGACATTGCCTTCGACCGTGCACCACGGCAGCAGCGCGAAATCCTGGAACACGAAGGTCAGCGGATTGAGGCTGCCCGCCGGCGCCGCGCCGCGCCATTCGGCGGCGCCCGCGCTCGGCTGCAGCAGGCCGCCGAGGATCGAGAGCAGCGTGCTCTTGCCGCAGCCGGACGGACCGACGATCGCCACCACCTCGCCCGCGCTCGACCGTGAACGACACGTCGTCGAGCACCTCGAGCGCGCCGAAGCGGTGGCTGATATGGTCGGCGATCAGGTCCATTCATTCGCTCACGTCTCTAGCTCGTCATGGCCGAGCTTGACGCGGGCATCCATGTCTTGCTTCGTCTCGCAGCAAAGATGTGGATGGCCTCGTCGCTGCGCTCCTCGCAATGACGAATTCAATCCGCCTTCACATAGGCCTTGTCGATGATGGCATCGGCATCGAAACCCTTGTCGACGAAACCCTGCTCCTGCAGCCATTTGATCTGGTTGTCGACGTTCTTCACGTCGAGCTTGCCGTCGGGATCGATATAGGCGCAGTTGCCGACCACCTGCTCGACCGGCAGGTTGGTGTATTTGGCGATGATCTCGAGCAGCGGCCTGGTCTTGTCGTTGATGACGGCCTTGCCGTCCTTCACCGAGGCCAGGATCACGTCGTGATATTCGCGGTCGGCGCGCTCCAGCGCGGCGAGCACTTTCGTCACCAGCGCCTTGTTGCGCAGCGTCTTCGGCGAGGCGAACACCGCGCCGAGCTGCCACGGCGTCTCGTCGCCGACCCAGCCGAGCAGCTTGGCGCCGCCGTCATCCATCAGTTTTCGCGCGGTCGAAACCGGCAACAGCGCGGCATCGACGGTCTCGCCCTTCAGCGCGGCGGCGGCGTTCGACAGCGATTGCAGCGGCACGATCTTCACGTCCGCGAGCTTGAAGTCATATTTGTCGGCGAGCAGGCCGAGCGAATAATGGAAGCTGGAGCCGACCTGCGTCACCGCGATGCGCTTGCCCGCGAGATCCTTCGGCGTCTTCAGTCCGGCGGCGTAGGCGTTGTTGCTGGCGAAATAGCCGATCAGGGGATAGCCGGCCTTCTCGCGGCTCATGCCGCCGATCACCTTCAGGGTGCCCTTGCCGGCGAGATTGTAGAGGCCCGCGGTGAAGGCGGTGATGCCGAAATCGACGTCGCCCGAGGTGGTCGCGACCGCGATCGGCTGCGCGGCGTCGAAGAATTTCAGCTCGATGTCGAGGCCGGCCTCGCGGAAATAGCCCTTGTCCTGCGCGATGAAGACCGGCGCCGACGACGACAGGCGCAACACGCCGATCTTGGCCTTCAGCGGCTCCTCGGCGCGCGCGGCGCCTGCCGCCAACGCCAGCAGCGCCACCAGCGTGGCCCGCGCAAAACCCTTCATTCCATTTCCTCCGTCACACGCCCTGCGGGATCGCCTGATCCCGGCCGATGAAGGCGCCCTGTCGCGTCAGCGCCTTCTGCAGCCGGTCTACCGCAATATCGCGCGGAAGCGTATTACCCGAAAGCGCAAGCGCGGCCGCGGTGCCCGCCGCCTCCCCCATCGCAAAGCAGGCGCCGGAGACGCGCGCCGCCGACTGGCCCTCATGGGTCATCGAGGCGCAGCGGCCGGCGACCAGCAGATTGTCGATCTTCTCCGGCACCAGCATGCGATAGGGCAATTCGTTGTAGCCGCGCGATTCCGGGATCGGCGGGAACTTGAACACCACGTCGCCCGCGACATGCACCTCCATCGGCCAGCCGTTGACGCCGATGGAATCCTCGAACGAGGCGCAGCCGAGCACGTCCTCGCCGGAGAGCTGGTAGCCGCCGACCACGCGCCGCGTCTCGCGGATGCCGAGCTGCGGCGGCAGGTCGACGATGTAGGATTTCTCGAAGCCGGGCACGGTGCGCAGGAATTCGAACGCGGCGAGCGCCTGGCGGCGGCCGTCGATCTCGCCGCGGGTGAGATCGTCGGGCTCGAGCCCGTTGATGGCGCTGCCGTCGTCGCGCTTCAGCTGGGTGAAGTTGACCCGCCACTCGATGTCGTGGCGTTGCGGCCGCACGATCGCGGCCTTGCGCGGAAATTTGTGCGTGCCTTTCGCTTCCGCCTTTTCCATCAGCTGCGGAATGGTGCGCCAGGCATCGCCCGCCTTGGCGGGATCGATGCCGTTGAGGCGGAACATCATCGAGGGGTAGAGCATGTGGCCGTGGCTGTCGCCGACCTCGTAGGGCGCGCCGGCCCAGGCCGCGAGATCGCCGTCGCCGGAGCAATCGATGAAGATGTCGGCGCGGATCGCCTGCCGTCCCGCCTTGGTCTCGACGAACAGCGCGTTGATGCGTTTGTCGTCATGCATGGCGACGCCGGCGCCGAGCGCATGGAAGAGGATGTCGACCTTGTGCGCGGCCAGCAGATCGTCGGCCGCGATCTTGTAGGCCGCGGTGTCATAGGCCTGCGCAAAAATCTTGCCGAGGATCAGATGCGGCTTGTTCAGCCCGTCGAGGCGATCGATCCGCGCCAGCAGATCGGAGGCGATGCCCTGCACCACCCGATGCATCTCGCCATGGACGTTGGCATGCAGCCCGCAGAAATTGGTGACGCCGGCGGCCGTCCCCATGCCGCCGAGAAAGCCGTAGCGCTCGATCAGCAGCGTGCGCCGTCCGGCACGCGCCGCCGCCACCGCCGCCGTGATCCCCGCCGGCCCGCCGCCGAGCACGGCGACTTCATATTCGCCGTAGAGCGGGATGTCGCGCGCGGGTTCGGAGATGGTTTTCATTCTTGTTTCACAGGCGCGCCTGGTGGAAGGCCGCACGACTTCCAGAGCGCTGCCATCTCTTCATCGGTCGCGAGCTTGCCCCTGCCCTCACGAAGATCGCGCTGAATGCGCGCGACTTCCGCAGCTTGGGCGTCGGTCAGACGATAACGATCTGTGTCGTCCATGCTCGTCACGCCTTGCCCCAGTTCGCGGCGCGCTTCTCGGCAAAGGACGCCAGCCCCTCGGACGCCTCCTTGGTCTGCCGCCGCGCCGCGTGCATCTTCACCAGCCGCGCATAGGCGGCGTCGCCGACATCCATGCCGCCGAACGCGCTTTCCATCGCGAGCGCCTTGGTCTCGGCCAGCGCCTCCGGCCCGTTGGCGAGCAACTGCTCGACCACCTTCGCGCCGGCCGCTCTCCAGATCGGCGAGCGGCACCACCTCATGCACCAGGCCGATGCGCCGCGCTTCCTCGGCGCCGAAGCGCTCGCCGGTCAGCGCATAGCGGCGGACCTGGCGCACGCCGATGGCGTCGCAGAGCTGCGGGATGATGATCGCCGCCGTCAGTCCCCAGCGCACCTCCGTGATCGAGAACAGCGCATTGTCGGCCGCGATCACCACGTCGCAGGCCGAGATCACGCCGGTGCCGCCGCCGAAGCAGCCGCCCTGCACCAGCGCCACCGTCGGGATCGGCAACCGGTTGAGCCGCTGCACCGCCTCATAGGTGGCGCGCGACACCGCCTCGTTCTCTTCGGCGGATTTCGGCCGCACGCCGTTGATCCATTTCAGGTCGGCGCCGGCCTGGAAATGCCGGCCGTTGCCCTTGAGCACGACGACGCGCAGCGACGGCTTCTGTGCCGAGTTCGTCCATCGCCGCGAGCACGCCATGGATCAGGCCGCCGTCATAGGCGTTGTTGACCTCGGGACGGTTGAGCGTGACGGTTGCGACCCCGCGCGCGTCGAGGTCCCACAGAACGGGATTGGCTGACATCGTGATGGCGTTACTCGGCCGCGTCCAGAATGGTCTTGCCGACGGCATTGTCGACGATCACGGGCGTCTCGAAATAGCTGATCTCGGGCGCGCTGCCGTAGCGCTCGGTGATCATCTTGCGCCATTCGGCATTGTAGACGCGCTCGGCCGCCTCGCGGCTTTCCCAGAGATAGCAGCCGCCGCCGGTGTGGTTCTCGGCGTCGAACAGGTAGTATTTGCGCACGAGGCCCTGCAGGTCGCGATATTTCGGCGCCGAGCCCTGGAACAGCTCGGCCGCCTTGGCGGCATCGATGCTGGCGGGCAGCTTGAAGCGGACGATGGCGGTGATCATGGCGGATCCTCCGTGATTTCGCGGCTGCGCGGCCGGTTGCGTCGCGCGCGCGCTTGTTGGAAACTAGCTCTCATACTGCCCCTTCCAGACAGGACTTTCCACCCAATGCGGATTTGTATTTTCGGCGCGGGCGCCGTCGGCAGCCATTTTGCGGTGCGGCTGGCGCAGGCCGGCCATGACGTCTCCTGCGTGATGCGCGGGCCGCATCTCGCCGCGGTGAAGGCGCGCGGCCTGACCTTGCGCGTCGGGGATGCCGAGACCAATGCGAAGGTGAAGGCCTCCGACGATCCCGCCGCGCTCGGGCCGCAGGACCTCGTGATCTCGACCCTGAAGGCGACCGGCGTCGCGAGCCTTGCGACCGGCCTGAAGCCGCTGCTCGGCGCGGACACGCCCGTGATCTTCGCGCAGAACGGCATTCCCTGGTGGTACGACATCGGCCTGCCGGCGAACCATCCCGCCACGCCCGATCTCTCCTTTCTCGATCCCGGCGGCGCGCTTGCGCGCGGCGATTCCGAAAGAGCGCATCATCGGCGGCGTGATCTTCTCCTCCAACGAGGTGATCGAGCCCGGCGTGGTCGCGAACCTCTCGCCCGACCGCAACATGCTGCTGATCGGCGAATGCGACGATCGCGCGAGCGAGCGGATCGGGAAGTTGCGCGCGCTGCTGGAAGCGCGTCGATCGCGTCCGGCGCCGGTGGCGCAGATCAGGGAAACCATCTGGTCGAAACTGCTCACCAACATGTCGATGTCGGTGCTGTGCCTGCTCACAGGCCAGACCGCGCGCGCCGTGCGCGACGAGCCGTCGCTGCAGCATGTGATTCCGCGCCTGCTGGATGAGGCCAACGCCGTCGGCCAGAGCTGCATCCCCGCTGTCAAGCGCCTGTCGCGCACCGGGCCGGCGCCCGAGCACAAGCCGTCGATCCTGCAGGATTACGAGCTCGGCCGCGCCATGGAGATCGACGTGCTGGTGCGCGCGCCGGCCGCGTTCGCGCGCGCCGCCAATCTTTCGACGCCGATGCTCGATCTGATCGCGGGGCTCGCGATCCAGCGGGCGCGCGACAAGGGGCTCTACAAGCCCGGTTAAGAAGAGGAAGCAGCACATGCACATCAAGGGCAAGGTCTGCGTCGTCACCGGCGGCGCGAGCGGCATCGGCGAAGCCACCGCGCGCGCCTTTGCCGAAGCCGGCGCGCGCGGCGTCGTGGTCGCCGACCTCAAGACCTCGCGCGATCGGCTGGCGCAGGTCGCGGGCGATATCGACGGCCTCGCCGTCACCGCCGATGTCGGGCTCGAAGAGGATGTGAAGGCGCTGATCGCGGCGGCCGAGGCGAAATACGGCGCGATCGACGTGTTCTTTTCCAATGCCGGCCTGTCGCGCAAGGGCCAGGAGAGCGCCTCCGACGCCGACTGGGACGTGAGCTGGCGCGTGCATGTGATGAGCCATGTGTTCGCGGCGCGCGACCTCGTGCCGAAAATGCTGGCGCGCGGCTCCGGCTATCTCGTCAACACCGCGTCCGCCGCCGGCCTGCTGGCCTCGCTGAACTCGATGCCCTACGGCGTCACCAAGAATGCCGCGGTCGCGCTCGCCGAGCATCTCGCGATCCAGTATGGCGACCGCGGCATCCGCGTCTCCGTGCTGTGTCCGCAGTCGGTGCAGACCGGCATGACCATGCCGGGGCCGAGCGCGGCGCGGGTCGACGGCGTGCTGCAGCCTGGCGAAGTGGCGCGCATGGTGATCGCGGCGATGGAGGAGGAGCGCTTCCTGATCCTCTCGCATCCGCAGGTGCAGGAGTACGTGCAGCGCAAGGCCGCGGGTCGCGACCGCTGGCTGTCGGGCATGCGGCGGCTGCGCGACAAGATTTATGGGCGGCGGCGGGGTGATGTGCGCTCGAGCTCGCGCAGCGTCGGAGGTGGGCACCGCTCCACCCTTGCGGGGCGAGGGTCGGGGAGAGGGGTCGTCACACGAGACATCTCTATCCGCTCGACCGCCACGCCTCGACCCCTCCCCGCAAGGGGGAGGGGACATCGCGACGAGATCGCGCTCACACAATCATCTCCGCCAGATCCTTCATCGTCGGCACCAGAATATCCGGCTGGTGCGGCGTCTCGCCGAACGGGCGCGAGCGGCGGTCGATGAAGGCGGTGCGCATGCCCGCCGATTTGGCGCCGATGCAGTCGAAGGCGTGATTGGCGACGAACAGGATCTGGTCCATCGGCAAGCCCAACAGCTCGGCCGCCTTGGTGTAGGTCGCGACATGCGGCTTGAACGAGCTGGCTTCCGCGACCGAGATGACGCGGTCGAACGGAATGTTGTGATAGCGCTTGGCGGTCTCCAGCATGTCGGGATCGCCGTTGGAGAGCACGACCAGCTTGTACTTCGTCTGCAGCTTCGCCAGCGCCGCCGGCACTTCCGGAAACGGTTTCAGCTTCTCGATCTCGCCGACCAGATAGCGCACGTCGTCCTGCGTATATTTGATGCCGGCGCGGTCCATCACATGGGCGACCGCGCGATGGCCGATCTCGCGATAGGGCGTGTGCTCGCGATGCAGCAGCGCGTCGATCATCGAGTTCTCGAAATGGGTGCGCCGCCACCAGGTCACGAAGGAATTGGGATCGCCGGTCCACCCCTTCGCCTTCAGGAACGGCGTTGCGATCGCGACCAGCCCGCCCTGCATGTCCACGACCGTGCCGTACTGGTCGAACATGCAGGCCTTGACGTTGTTCTTGATGGCGTTGACGTCCACGGCGCGGCTCCCTTTGGTTGGCTTGGATCATGCCCCAAAAATGCGCTAAGGAGAAGCCGCATCGATATTTCGGAGTGATGTTCCATGAAGCGATTTGTTGTGTGTCTCCTGCTCGCGCTCGGCCTCTCCACGGCGGCGCGCGCCGACGGCCTGCCGGAATGGTCGATCTGGAAGAACCCGCGCGACTCGCTGCTGGTCATCAGCCTGGTCGATACAGTCGCCGGCACCTTCTCGGGCACCTTCATCAACAACGCCAAGGGCTACAAATGCGCCGGCTTCGGCGTGCCGATCAAGGGCAAGATCAACGGCAACACCATCGCCTTCGTCGCCAACTTCGCGCCCTGCGTCAATACCATCACGGCCTGGAAGGGCACGCTCGGCGACAAGACCATCTCGACCAGCTGGCAGCTCTTCAGCGCCGACGACGACGGCAACTTCAAGGAATTGAAGAACGACGACGTGTTCACGCGGGTGAACTGACATCTGCATTTGGGCATGATCTCCGGAGAAGCGCTGCAACTGCTTCCGGATCATGCGGGCTAGACCAAGCGGCGCGGCCCAGGCCGCGAACGCGTCGAGGATTTCCGCCATCACCTCGCGGTCGCTGCGGCCCGAGCGCTTCGGCACGTGGAAGGAATGATCGGCGCCGTCGACCAGATGCAGGGTGGCGCGAGCGCCGAGCTTCTTCACGACCGGCTTGAGCAGGTCGACCTCCGCGAGCTTGTCGGCGCGTGCCCTGCAGGAACAGCATCGGCACGCGCACGTCGGCGAGATGATCGGCGCGCTCGCTGGATGGTTTCCCGGCCGCGTGCAAGGGAAAGCCGAAGAAAGCGAGGCCGACGACGCCGGGCAGCGGCGCCTTCGCCTGCGCCTGCGAGGTCATGCGCCCGCCAAAGGATTTGCCGCCCGCGATCAGCGGCAGGCCCGGACAGGCGCGCGCGGCCTCAGCGACCGCGCCACGCACCGCCGCCTGCGCGACCGCGGGCGGATCGGGCCGCTTGCCGCCCTTCTCCATATAGGGAAATTGATAGCGCAAGGTCGCGATGCCGCGCGCGGCGAGGCCTTCGGCCGCTTCCGTCATGAAGGCATGCGTCATGCCGGCGCCCGCGCCATGGGCGAACACGTAGCAGGCGCGCGCATCGCGCGGCCGCATCAGCAGCGCCGACACCGTCGCCGACTTGCCGGCCTCGATCGTGAGCTTTTGCATGTCTGTCGACACGCCGCTACGCCCTCATTCCGGCGTCAGCTTCTCCGCGACGGGACGCCACTTCGTCAGTTCGGATGCCATGAAGCCGGCGAGATCTCGGGCGTTCCGCCGAGCGGCTCCATGCCGAAGTTGAGCAGCGTCCGTTTGCCCTCATCGCTCGCGAGAAATTCGTTGACGATACGGTTGACGGTCGCGATCGTTTCCGGCGCCAGGCCGGTGGGTCCGAGCAGCGCGGTCCAGGCGGTCGCCTCGAATTTCGGCATGCCCTGCTCGGCCAGGGTCGCTGCGTCGGGAAGAATCGCGGTGCGACCCCGCGTCGTGACGGCCAGCGCCTTCAGCGTGCCGCTGCGGATATGCTCGATGTAGGTGGGCAACAGATCGAAGGACAGGTTGACCGTGCCGCCGAGCAGGTCGTTCATCGCCGGCGCCGAACCGGCGTAGGGCACGTGGGTCAACTGGATGCCGAGATCGCTCTGCACGCAGTTCAGCGACCAGACGCCCCATCGAGCCGGTCCCGGGCTCGCATAGCTGAGCTTTCCCGGATTGGCTTTCACGTAAGCGACGAGTTCGGCGATGGTCTTGACGGGAACGCTGGCGTTGGCGACCACGACCAGCGGTATCGCGCTGAGCTTGACGATGGGCGCGAAGTCTTTCGCGGGATCGAACGCGGTCGACCTGTAGATCAGCCTGTTGTAGACGAGCGGACCGGTCGTCGTGAGCAGCAGCGTGTAGCCGTCCGCCGGCGCGCTCGCGGCCGCCGCCGCGCCGATATTGCCGTTGGCCCCGCCACGGTTTTCCACGATGAAGGGCTTGCCGAGCACGTCGGCCAGTTTTCGCGTGACGATGCGCGCCACGGCATCCACCGACCCTCCCGCCGGATGCGGCACGATGACCCGGACCGATCTCGTGGGCCAGGGTTCGGCGGCAACGGCCGATGTCACGGACAAGGCGCCGCAAAGCGCGAACGCTGCAGCCATGAGAACGCGGTCCATCCGCATGGGCTCCTCCCGAAGCGATCACGGATGGTAAGTGACGACACGGCTCTACTCAAGCGACTGAAGCGCGATGAGGCAGGACGCCGGAAAAAGCACGGTTGGAAATGGCGATCCCGGCATAACTCGAACATGCGACCTACGGTTTAGGAAACCGCCGCTCTATCCAGCTGAGCTACGGGACCGCGAACCCGGTGAGGGCTGGCAGCCTCATAGCAGAGCATGCGCGCGACCGGAAGCCTGCGCGGCAGTGGCCCGTAAGCGGGCGAACATAGCGGACCGCAGCGCCTATTTCCCGTCGACGACGTGCTTCAGCACCAGGCTGGAGAGCTGGGTGACCAGCGCCCGTAACCGGGCGTTCTCCTGCAGCAGCAAAATCACTTCATGATCGAGATCGGTATCGAAGCCGTCGTCGTCCTCGTGACGCGAGGCGGGCAGCCGGTTGGCATGATCGGCTGGACTAGCTGGCGGAAACGCGTTTCCCATCACAAACCCCCTGCAACTGAACCCCGCCAGTCCGTTCGGTTACAAACAACGGATAAGAGATTCGCCTGAGTCGGCGTCGAAATTGCGACGCTGCAAGGGGCAAATTGAAGCAGCGATGCAGCGAAGCGTTGACGATGAATCCTGACACCAAAGTGACAAGGACAGGTCCGCTTCCACAACTACGCGGCCATCACTTCTTCAAACTCCCGCCACGCTCCTCGACCAGCGCGGCGATCGCCTCATCACCCATCTCGCGGAATCCCGCGATCACGCCGGCGCGATCAGCCTCCGGGCGGTTCTGACTCATCTTCCATTTGCCTTCGATGCGCAGAATCGGAATCTCGATGCCGACGATGGCGCGCATCTGCATGGCGACAAAATCCTCCGGCGCGTCGCTGACCGCCCAAGGCTCGGCGCGCTGCGCCTCGCGGCTCGTGCGTGAGATCCTCGATCTGCCGGCGCAGCCAGGCGTCGTCATTCATCACGCGCGGCCTGCCCCAGGCATGCACGGTGACGTAATTCCAGGTCGGCACCACCTTGCCGGTCTCGCGCTTGGTCGCATACCAGGACGGCGTCACATAATCCTGCGGGCCCTGGAACACGACCAGGCACTCCTCGATCGCCTCGAGCTCGCGCCATTGCGGATTGGCGCGCGCCATGTGCAGGCGCAGCGTGCCCTTCTCCGCGCCCTCGGCGTCGAGCAGGAACGGGAAAAGATTGGCAAGAAGCCCGGCCGGGCCTGCGGTGATCAACAATCCGAGAGGATGCCTGCGGATCAGCGCATGCTGAATCTCTGGTCGGTCCTCGCGAAAGGCGGGCGGCTGGTACATGGCGTGTCGATCCCGTTCATCGTTAACCAGGGCAAAGCATATCAGAAGCGCGAAAGGGCGCAGCAGCCATGACCGGCGGTTGCAGCCGTGCTAGGGTGGCCGGCGTATCTCGCTGACTGGCAGCCACGATGTCTTCACTGGACGGCTCATCCGGCTCCGCCAATCCGGCGCAGCGCGGCCGAAGGAAAGGCTCCCCGTTCCTGGTGCTCGCCGCCGGGCTGCTGTTCTTTGCCGCCGCCGTCGGCGCCGCCTTCATCATGCTGCGCCCGACCACGCTGCGGATCGCGGTCGGACCGGCCGGCAGCGACGACCTGCAGCTCGTCCAGGCGATGGCGCAGACGTTTGCCACTGACGGCGCCTCGGTCCGCCTCACCGTGATCACGACGGCAGGTCCGGTCGACAGCCTTGCCGCGCTCGGCGCGGGCAAGGCCGATCTCGCGGTCGGCCGCACCGACGAGGAGATGCCCGAGGGAACCTCCTCGGTCGCCATCATGCGCAAGAACGTGGTGGTGCTGTGGGCGCCCGCGCGGGCCCGCCGCGCAAGGCGCCGAAGAAAGAGACCAAGGCCAAGATCAAGACGATCGAGGATCTGGCGGGCCGCCGCGTCGGCGTGGTCGGCCGCACCAAGGTCAACGCCGCGCTGCTGCGCGTCATCCTGAAGGAATCCGGCGTCGATCCGGACAAGGTGCAGGTCACCCAATTCGGCACCGACCAGATCAGCGAGATGGTGCGCGATCAATCCGTCGATGCCTTCATGATGGTGGGGCCGTCAGACAGCAAGCTGCTGCTGGAAGCGATCACCGCGACGGCGCGGTTGCGCGGCGAGCCGACATTCCTGCCGATCGACGTCTCGGAGGCGATCGCGGCGCGGCATCCGCTCTATAAATCCGAGGAAATTCCCGGCAGCACCTTCACAACCTCGCCGGCGCGGCCCGACGACACGCTGGAGACCGTCAGCGTCAATCATCTGATCGTCGCGCCGAAATCGCTGTCGGAGACCGTGGTCGGCGCGCTGACCCGGCAGATCTTCGCCGCCAAGCCCGATCTCGCTCGCGCAGGTGCCGGGCGCATCGAAGATCGAGAAGCCCGATACCGACAAGGACGCGGCGCTGCCGGCGCATCCCGGCGCCGCCGCCTATATCGACGGCACCGAACGCACCTTCATGGACAGGTACAGCGACTACATCTGGGGCGTGGTGCTGCTGTTCTCGGTGCTGGGCTCGGCGACCGCCGCGGTGCGCCACTTCATCAAGCGCGACGAGCGCAAGCTGAACATCCTGCATCGCGAGAAATTGGTCCCGCGATCGCGCAGGCGCGCAGGATCGAAACCATTCAGGAGCTCGACACCCTGCAATGCGAGGCCGACGACATCCTGCGCGAGACGCTCGACTGCTACGACGACGGCGCGATCGACGAGTTCGATATTGCCGCCTACGGCCTGGTGCTCGACCAGTTCCACCACGCCATCGCCGACCGCCGTGCAGCGCTCGGCACACCGGTCACCATTCAGAGCATGAAGGCGGCTGAGTAGGCTTGCGTTTACGAGTACCCTTCCCTATCGCAGCCATCCATGATCGTCTAATAAGGCGCTGCTCCACGACACGCGCGATGCTCCAGTCGAGGCAAGAGTCCGAATGCTGAAATCCCGTCTGACGAAACTTGCCGCTGCCCTTGCCCTGCCGTTGCTGCTCTCGATTGCACCTCCATCAGCAAATGCCGAGGTCAAGATCAGATTTCCTGGGACGGCAAGCGTGCGCTCGCCATCATCGTGGACCTGCTCCGCTTCACCCCGCGTTCGATGGAAACACCCGGACACCAGCAGGCCATCGACTACATCATGGCCGAGCTGAAGAAGACGAAGTTCGACACCATCAAGACCCAGCGCTGGATCGCGCGAGAGGCCGGCCGCAGCATGGCGATGACCAACATCATCGCCCGCTTCAACCCTTCGAACCCGCGCAGGGTAATCGTGGCCACGCATTTCGACAGCATCATCAAGGCCTACCGCGACAAGAAGCATCCGGACGCACCGATGCCGGGCGCCAACAATTCCGCCTCAGGCGTCGCCGTGCTGCTGGAGACCGCGCGGGCGATATCGGAGATGGCTGATGCGCCGCCGGTCGGCATCGACATGGTCTTCTTCGACGGCGAGGAGGGCCCGCTTTCGCTGGGCGCCGGTGATCCGAACTTCCATTCGATCGGCTCGGTGCATTTCGTCGAGCGTCTCGCCGAATTTTATCCCGGCGCCAAACCGGAAAAGATGCTCGACTTCGACATGGTCTGCGACCGCGATTTGCATCTGAAGATCGAGCAATCCTCGCTTCATTCGGCGCCGGCGGACGTGAAGAAGTTCTGGGAGATCGGCATGACAATCGCGCCGGGCGCCTTCGAGAAGCAGCCGGAGCACTATTCGATCCAGGACGACCACACCGCATTCCAGCTTGCGGACATTCCGAGTTTCGTCGTGATCGATTTCGAATACGAGCCGTTCTACAACACCACCGAGGACACGCCGGACAAATGCTCGGTGCAATCGCTGGAAGCGGTCGGGCGCACGCTGACGCAGTATTTGTATCTGCCGTGAGGGTTCAGTCTTCGCCGCCGATTTGCGACGACTGCGCTCCCTCCCCCTAAAAGGGGGAGGGCTGGGGAGGGGGTCCGCCATTCAAAGATCGGTCGAAATGATCCCCTCCCGGTTCGCGCTGTCGCGCGAACCGACCTCCCCTCTTCAAGGGGAGGTTAAGGCCCGCCTTCGCAACATCGCATCGAATGCGGCCTTGATGGCGCGGACATACGGGTCTTTGTAGGGAAATCTCGCATTGTCGGCGTGCACCAGCATCGAGGCATTGACCTCGAACACCACCAGCCGGCCATCGCGGTCGAGGCCGCAATCGATGCCGAAATAATCGAGACCGATCCGCGCGCGAATCTCGCGTAGCGCGGCGTAGTGGCCGGCATCGAACACCGCACCGGGATTTGCCAGGAACGCCGCCTCCTCCCGCTGCATCCATTCATGGTCGCCCATGTCGGTGGAATCGTGATGCAGCTTCCAATCGTGTCCGATGGCGAGATGGTAAGGCAGGATCCCGTCGTCGACGAAGATGAAGCGGTATTTGCGGAAATGACCGTCGCTTGAGGCGTAGTCGATATATTCGATCAGATAGCGATCGCCGCCAAGCTCTCTCAGGAAATCCGACAGTGCCTCGACCGTCTCGATCTTCTCGAAATCGTCGCCGCCATGCGTGCCAGCCGGGCGCGCCAGCAGCGGGAAGGCAAACGGCAGCATCGCCTCGAGCGCGGCGGCCGAGACGTCTGCCGCGGCATCGATCCGAAGGATGCGCGGGACACAACAGCCGTCGATGCCGGGCAACAGCGATGCGACCGCATCGCGCGTGGTGCGGGCTATTTTTGCGGGGTCGTTGACAACAGGCTTGCCGAACTGCGCGGCAAGCGCGGCCGCCATCGGCAGCTCGGCGGCAGCCTGGTCGGGATCGGAGATCAGGTTGACGACCACGTCGATGCCGCCGAGCGCAGCCGCATCGAGCCGGCTCGAGGCCAGCAGCGCCAGCGTATCGGTGTCGTAGGCGGCATTGCCGAGCAGGAATTCGGCCGGCGTGTTGCCGGCAAACGGCGCGTAAAGTGCAAGCACCCGGAAATCCGCCGGCGACTTGACGGCGCTGCGCCGGATCAGCGGCGCGATCTGCGCGGCACGCGCGTAAGCCGCCTGCGCGGCATCGAGATCGCCGAGCGACTGGCTGATGCCACCAATCCAGTAGAAACTTTCCGCGTCGTTGGGGTGGAGCGCTGCCGCCTGGCGGAAATGCGCCAGTCCCGCCTGCTTTTCATTGAGCTCGTACGACACGCGCCCCAGCCGCTGCCGGACCTGCGCGTCCTGCGGCCGCTCCTCGATGAGCTCCATCAACAGCGCCTTCGCAACGAGATGCTGCCGCGTCGCAATCAGCGCCTCGGCCAGATTGGTGCGCGACGGCCAGTGCGACGGGTTTAGCTTGAGCGCCTGCAGATAGAGCGCGACCGCGTTCTCGGCGTTGCCGGTGCGCAAGTTGATGGTGGCAAGGTTGCACCAGCAGGCGGACAAAAGCGGCGCCAGCCGCAGCGCGGCCTTGTAGCTGTCGGCGGCCGGGTCGAGCTGCCCCGACAGCAGCAGGGCATTGCCGAGCTTGGCATGCAATTCGGCCGTCAGCTCCGCCCCGCCGCTATCTGCGGCAGCCAGTCCGCTGTGATAGGCGGCGATGGCCTCTCGCAGCCGGCCGGCGGCCTGATGCTCGCGCCCCGCAGCAAGTTGCTGCTCAGCGGGCGACAGGGTTTGCGTGGGGGAGTGGGTGGCGGCGACGGCAGGCGGGGTCACGACGGCTCTCGAGTTAAAATCGGTTAACCATGCCAACTGCCGGTAAATAAAATCCTTCCGGCACAGCGATCGCCGGCGATCGCGCGTCTTAAGCTTTCGTAACCCTTGAGATCGCTTATCCGCGAATCAGCCGAGGCCTCGGCGGGCGCGCAGCACCTTCACCAAGCCTTGGGGATCGTCGGTGCCGATGCGGCGGATGTCGTTCGATGCAAGGCGCAGCTCGACCGCGTCGAGACCGGACACGTTGTAGAGCCGGAAGCCCGGTCCCATCCGGATGCCCCAGCCGTTCCACCATTGATTGCGGACCACGGCGACGTCCTCGATCTCGTCGAGCGGCAGGCGGTAGCTCCACAGACCGGGCCCGAAGTGCCAGCGCAATTCTTGATCGGCCACCTCAACCGTGAGCGACGAAAACAGCGTGGCCACGACGATCATGACGGCGACCATGATGAGCGCCGGCGGCCAATGCCCCGACCGCAACGACATCGCGAGGCCGAACGCAGCAGCCGCGAGGCACAGGATCAGGATCAGCGTTCCCCGTTGTGTATGCCGATAGGTCATGACCTCGCCTCGTGTTCCCCAGTCACCTGTTCCAATATCCTTGGTCGGGTCAAATGACATCTCGGTTCGACGCGATACCGCCCGGAAATTGCGGCGTTATGGCTGGCAAGTCGCCGCAAAATGGCGACAATTGGTGCCAAATCTGACCGTGTTTTCGCTGGGGACGATCGGCTGTGATTGCATCGCGTGGCGCGGGCCTGCCCGTCGCCGTGATTGCTGCATTGGTTCTGCTCTGCCCGTTGCGCGCCTCCGCGCAATGGTGGAGCCGTGCGCCGGCCGATTTCGAGGACTGCGCGGAAGCCGCCGGCAAGACCGAGAGCAAGGAAGCCAGGACCGCGGCGCTCGCCGAATGCAACGCCAAGTTCGCCGGCCGCCGCAAGGTGGGCGGCGGCTACACTTATTACGACTTCATGCAGGATCGCAGCTTCGACATCGCCGGTCCGAATCCGAGCGCCGAAGAGCAGAAGCATATCGACGAGCAATACACCGTCTATCTTGAGAACCAGCGGCGCAGCACGATCGCGGCCGCCTTTGCCGCCAAGCAGCAACAGCAGTTGCAGGTTCCGCCGAAGAGCGACGCGCCGAAAGTGCCGCTGCCGCAGCAGCGACCGAAGCAGGCCGCTGCGCCCGCCGCACTTGCGCCCGCGCTTGCGCAACGGCGAGTGCGCGAGGCAGTCGTTCTCCTGCGATTTTCCGCGGCTGTCGGATACATGGAGCGAGTTCAAGAAGCTGCTGACGTCGTCGCCCGGCAAGCAGAAGAAGAGCTGAGCGCGCCGCAAGCTCTGATCGTCGGCCGATTCTGATCAGCTCCGCTGCACTCCCCTCTGCGAAGCGGTGGGGAGGGGTCAGCGCGCGTCGGTCAGACACCTTTTCCGAGCACATCGTTGTTCCGAAGACGCAGCAACGATATCCCTGCATCGCTTCGCCGCTCAGCCCCGTTGCTCATCATCTGCCTCCATCGAGTTCGATCACCAGTCCGTGCTTCCCCACCCCACCCCTCCCCGCAGGGGAGGGGAATCAGAGCGCAACTCGCGGATCGGCTTCACGCCTATCTCAGCAGCTCAATTCCCCTTCGGCTTCCTGTGCCGCCGCGGTGCGACCGGCGCAGCTTCAGGCGGCGTCGCCTTTGCGGCGGCGGCGCGCTGCTCCTGCAGCCGCGCGTCATAGCCGGGCGACGGTGTCACCGTCGGCGGCGCGGCGTGGGCGGCGCCGGCTACGACGAGAGCAACGATCGCGGTGACTTTGCAGAACGGGCGCATCGATGACTCCAACGCAATCGGGGCGATGCATGCAGCATCGCCCCGGATCGCAGCCCATTCAAGAGGCTCAAGCCGATTAATTGGTGATGTGCGCGACCGTCAGCGCGTGGTTGAACATCGCCGTCAGCGCGTTGTTGATGTCCTGCGGCGTGCTCGCGGTGTAGAAATAGCTGCCCGACGAATCCGACGGCGACGCGCAGCCCGAAAGGCTGGCCGGAATGTTCGGGATGTTGTTGTTGGCGGCGTCGTCCTCGTCGCCGGCAAACGACGCGTTGACCGGATTGATCGTCACGTAGGGAGTATAGAGCACGGAAATCTTGATGCCGCGGTTCTTCATCGTATTGCAGATCGAGGGGTCGATCGTGGTGGCGTGGTTGCTGCCGGCCCAGCCGCCGTTCGGCACGCCCTTGGTTTGCGGATCCTGCGCGCCGTCGGTGACCAGGAAAACGTAAGGCAGCGTGTTGGTCGAGGTGCTGCCATTGCCGACGCTGGTGATCACGCCATTCATGCTTGTGATCGCGGTGTCGATATGCGTGCCGCCGGACCCGAGATTGGCGTTCATGTTGGTGTCGAGCAGCGATGGCAGGTTGGCCGCGGCGTAGTTGATGGTCGAGGAATTGGTCGTCGACCCGTTGATGCTGCTGGTCAGCGGGAAATAGCTGTAGAGATACTGGATGAACGGGTAGAGCCCGATCCGGAACTGGTTCGTGACGACCGCCTTCGCATTGGCGGTAGCGAACAGCTGGTTCACGGCATAACCCACCGCATCCAGGCGCAGCTGGATGCAGGCATCGGTTCCGTCCGTGGGACAGCTGGCGGCCGCGGTCAGGCTGTACGCCAGGCTGTTGGCGTTGCCGGTCAGGAACGAATTGGGCGAGCCGTCCACCGCGTTGTTGAGGTTGGGCAGCATGGCGTTCGGCAGGCCGGGAACATTCGACTTCGGTCGGCTGACCGTGGAGGCCGCGTTGACAAGGGTCGAAAGCGCGCTCTGGCTCACGCGCGAATAGAGGTAGCCCATGCAATAATTGTTGGTGGGGTATCGCTGGGTCCCGCCGTTGGTGCACGCGCTGTTCTGCGGGGCAAAATGGCAGGCCAGCGTGCAGCCCGTGGGATATTGCACGTAGTTGTCCGGGTTGATCGTCTGCATTCGCACGGCTTCGGCCGGTGTCGACGGCAGTCCCATCGAGCCGGAGACGTCGAGCAGCAAATAGAAATCGAGATAGAGCGGCAGCGACGAGCTCGAGTTCGAGGTGCCGGCGACGTGCATCGTGGTCCAGCCGGCGATTTTCATGAAGGTGACCGGCACGTCGGCGCCGAAGGTGACAGTGTTCGTCAGCGTCGAGCCGGTCTTGGTGACGACGCTGCTCACCGACAGGTTCTGGTAGCCCGAGAACGTGGCGGCGTTGCCGTTGAAGACGTTGTTGGACTCGGTGACGCCAGCCGCCACCGCACCGTTCGACGTCATCGCGCTCGCGGCGGTCCAGCCGGCCGAATTCACCGAGATCGCGGCAAGGCTCGCGGTGTCCGCCGCCGATTGCAGCTTCGACTTCATCCGCGCCGCCATGGAATAGTCGGTGGCGCAACCGACCGCGGTGATGATCGGCACCGTCGCGATGGCGAAGGTGACGGCGATGTTGGCTCTGGTGTCGCGCCGGAAACGGGAGATCAGCGCGGTGATGCGGCTTGCGGGCATGGGTGAGCACTCTCGTTCCGGAAGCGGAACTGGCGGGCATAATGCCGGGGAACCCTTTGCCGAGTTCTAACAAAAACCCTTTCAATTCTATTGATTTGGGCGGGTCGCGACGCCGCAGCGCACCCGCTCGAGAGGAACGGGTCGGACTTCGCCTTGTAACCGTCATGGCCCGCCGATAAGGTCCGACCGAGCGGGGGCTTCGGGAGGTTAATATGGGCTTACTCGACGTACTCAACGGCATGCAGCACGGACCCCGCGGGTCCTCTAGCCCCAGCTCGCAATCGAGCGGCGGCATGTCGCCGATGACCATGGCGATCCTCGCCCTGCTGGCCTGGAAAGCGGTCAAACACATCACCGCGCCGGGCGCGGCGCCCGCCTCCCCGACGCCCGCGCCTCCGCCGATACCGGCGAATACCGGCGGCGGACTCGGTGGAGGGCTTGGCGACATCCTGAAGGGTCCGCTCGGCGGACTGCTCGGCGGCGCCGCCGCAGGCAGCGTGATCTCCGGCGGGCTCGGCGACCTCTTGAAGCAGTTGCAGCAGGGCGGCCAGGGCGACACCGCCAATTCCTGGGTCGGCAAGGGCCCGAACAAGGCGATTTCGCCGGGCGATCTGGCGAGCGCGCTCGGCGCCGACCAGATCGATTCGATCGCCTCGCAAAGCGGCCTGTCGCGCGACGACCTGCTCAAGGGCCTCAGCCAATATCTGCCGCAAGTGGTCGATCATCTGACGCCGGACGGCAGGCTGCCGACCGACAGTGAAGCGCACGGCCGGCTGTGAGGCGCAGTTAAATCGATTTTGGGAGGGAGCACATCATGAGCATGGGCGGACTGATCTGGATCATCATCGTCGGCTTCGTCGCCGGCATCATCGCGCGGATGTTGTCGCCGGGGCCGAACAATCCGAGCGGCTTCATCCTGACCACCATCCTCGGCATCGTCGGCGCGTTCCTGGCGACCTGGATCGGCCAGGCGATCGGCCACTACGGCCCCGACCAGGGCGCGGGCTTCATCACCGCCACCATCGGCGCGCTGGTGGTGCTGTTCATCTGGAACCGGCTGGTCGCGAGCGGCGTGATCAAGGATTACAACGGTAGCGCTCTATCGTCATTGCGAGCGAAGCGATAGCAATCCAGACTGATGCGCAACGCGGACGCGGTCGTGGATCCGCATCGTCGCTGACGCTCCTGCGGGCACATGACGAGGCCCTCACTGAATCAAATGCATGCCCGCGTCCATGCGGACGAACTCGCCGGTCATCTGGCCGGACTGCGGCAGCGCGAGGAAGCAGACCAGCTGCGCGATGTCGTCGGCCGTTGACGCCGACTTCAGCGGCACCCGCGCGATCACGGAATCGCGCACCGCCTTGGCGCCGGCCTCGCCGCGGCCCTTGGTGAACCAGGGCGTATCGATGTAGCCGGGGCACACCGTGTTGACGCGGATCAGCGGCGCCAGCGAGCGCGCCAGCGATTGCGTCATGGTGTTGAGCGCGCCCTTGCTCGCGGCATAGGCGACCGAGGAGCCGCCGCCGGAAATGCCGGCGACCGAGGAGATGTTCACCACCGCCCCCGGCCTGCCCGAGGCCTTCGCACCGGCCTCCAGCAGCGAGCGCGCCGCGCGGATCATCTGATACGGCCCGATGGTGTTGACCGCATAGATGCGCTGGAAATCCTCGGCCGTGAGATCGTCGAGCTTGTCATGGGCGACATGCTTGGTGGTGCCGGCATTGTTGACGAGCGCGTCGAGCCGGCCCCAGGGCGCGGCGGCCGCGGCGATCTTCTTGCAGTCCTCGTCGCGCGAGACGTCGCCCTGCACGACGATGACCTCCTTGGCGCCGGCCTTGCGGCAGGCTTCCGCGGTCGCCTCCGCCTCGTTCTTGCTGTTGGAATAGTTGACCACGATGCGCGCGCCGCCCTTGGCCAGAATACCGGCGGTCGCAGCCCCCAGGCCCGACGCCGAGCCGGTCACGATCACGCACAAGCCATCCTTGGACATCGGTTTCCTCTTGTTGTTTGAGCCCGTTCAAAATCCGTCTGCGGCTCTACCATACCGCCGGCCGAAACGCGAAACTCCATTGCGCGGAATTGAGGCATGCCAGCCCCGCAAGAGCGACCCGACATCCATGCTTGTCAGGGGGGTGGCTTTTCCCCATCATGCGCTGCAAAGAAGGCCGTAAGGCCAAATCCAAAACCGGGGAACGCTGTGTCGGAGAGTGAGAACATCGTCGTCGAGACCGCAGAGAAGATCTTTGCCGATCTCGCCGATGCCCAGGAAATCAACCGCGACAAGAAGGGCGCGTGGAAAGCGCCGCTGTGGCAGGCGCTGAGCGAGGCCGGCCTGCCGCTGTCATGGGTCGCGGAGGAATTCGGCGGCTCCGGCGCGAGCCTCGCCGAAGGTTTTGGCGTGCTCGGCGCCGCCGGACGGCACGCGATCGCGGTGCCGCTGGCCGAGACCATGCTGGCCGGGTGGCTGCTGGCGCAGGCGAAGATTTCCTCGCCCGAAGGCGAGATGACGGTCGCGCCCGCAAGCCCGAAGGATCGCCTGACGCTGAACGCCGACGGCACGATTTCCGGCCGCGCCCGCGGCGTGCCCTTTGCCAAGGCCGCGAAGCATATCGCGGTGCTCGCGACCGGCGCGGGCGGCGTCTCGATCGCGCTGGTCGATGCGAAGAGCGTCCGCATCGACGCCGGCCTGACGCTTGCCAACGACAACAGCGACACCGTGATCTTCGACAAGGTCTCGCCGTCGGTCGCAAAGCCCGCGCCTGATGGTTTCGACCAGACCGCGCTGATGCTGATGGGCGGCGTGATCCGCTCGCTGCAGATCGCGGGCGCGCTGGAATCGATGCTCGACATTTGCGTTCGTTATTCCAACGAGCGCGTCGCCTTCGAGAAGAAGATTTCGAAGTTCCAGGCGGTGCAGCACAACCTCGCAAGGCTCGCCGGCGAATCCGCCGCGGCGCTGGCGGCGGCGACCTCGGCCGCCGACACGCTCGCGAATGCGAAATCCTTCGACGACGACGCCGTGTTCCTCGAAGCGGTCGCCGCGAAAATCCGCTGCTCGGAGGCGGCCGAGAAAGGCGGCGGCATCGCCCATCAGGTGCATGGCGCGATCGGCTTCACCATCGAGCACATCCTGCATCGCTATTCGCTTCGCGCGCTGTCGTGGCGCGACGATTTCGGCTCGGAGAGCTATTGGGCGGTCGAGCTCGGCAAGCGCGTCGCCGCGCGCGGCGCCGACGAGCTGTGGCCGCTGGTCGCCTCCCGCTGAACCCTTTTGAGATATCGAGACCCGTCATGACCGCAGCCCTTCGTTTCGATCCGATCCGCCTGCCGGAGAAATGCCAGCAGCTCCGCAAGGAGGTGCGCGCCTTCCTCGCCGAGGAAATCGCCGCCGGCACCTTCTCGCCGTTCAAGCCCAACCGCGAGGACACCGACGTGCCGGCGTTTTCGCGCAAGGTCGGCGAGCGCGGCTGGATCGGCATGACCTGGCCGAAGAAATATGGCGGCCACGAGCGCTCGTTCCTCGAGCGCTATGTCGTCACCGAGGAGATGCGCGTCGCCAACGCGCCGACCCGCCGCTTCTTCGTCGCCGACCGCCAGAGCGGCCCGGTGCTGCTGAAATACGCGCCCGAGCACGTCAAGGAGGACATCCTGCCGCGCATCTGCAAGGGCGAGCTGTGCTTCGCCATCGGCATGAGCGAGCCGAATTCGGGCTCGGATCTGTTCGCGGCGAAGACCCGCGCCACCAAGACCGACGGCGGCTATCTCATCAACGGCACCAAGATCTGGACCTCGTCGGCGCATATCGCCGACTACATGATCGCGATCTTCCGGACGTCGCCGCCGACCAAGGAGAACCGCCGCCACGGCCTGACGCAGTTTTTGGTCAAGATGAAGCAGCCGGGCATCCAGGTGAACCCGATCGGCCAGATCACCGGGCAGTTCGAGTTCAACGAGGTGGTGTTCACCGACTATTTCGTGCCCGACGATCACATGCTGGGCGAGATCGACGGCGCCTGGAAGCAGGCGACCAGCGAGCTGGCCTATGAGCGCAGCGGCCCCGAGCGTTTCCTCGAGACCTACTACGTGCTGACCGAGCTGGTGCGCGCGGTCGGCGACAAGCCGGACACGCGCGCCGCCGAAGGCATCGGCCGGCTGGTGGCGCAGGTGCACACCATGCGCCGCATGTCGGTGTCGGTCGCGGGCATGCTGCAGGCCGGCAAGGAGCCGGTGGTGGAAGCCTCCATCGTCAAGGACATCGGCACGGTGTGGGAGCAGCAGCTGCCGCATCGCGTGCGCGACCTCGCCGCCTTTGTCGAGGAGGAGGCGAGCAATCGCGAGACGCTGGAGCATCAGCTGTCGTTTGCGATCAAGACCGCGCCGAAGCTGACCATTCAGGGCGGCACCACGGAAGTCCTGCGCGGCATCATCGCGCGCGGGCTGGGATTGCGCTAGTCGTTCGAGCGCTCCTCTACCCTCTCCCCTTGTGGGAGAGGGTGGCGAGAATGAGCGCAGCGAATCGAGCCGGGTGAGGGGTCCTCAAAAGACCCCTCACCCGCCTCGCTTCGCTCGGACCCTCTCCCACAGGGGAGAGGGTAACTTCCAAGCGGAGGCATGGAATTCAGGAGAATCGATGACCAAATTCACCGATATCGGCGTCGAGACCCACGGGCATGTCGGCCTGATCGAAATCCGTAAACCGCCGCTGAACTTCTTCGACGTGTCGCTGATCAACCAGATCGCGGATGCGCTGGAGGAGTTCGACCGCAACGTCGAAATCCGCGCCTCGGTGCTGGCCGCGCAAGGCAAGGCGTTCTGCGCCGGCGCCAATTTCTCCGACCCGGCGCGGCAGGAGCACGTCGAGAAGGACCCGGCCTCGAACCTGCCGATCAATCATCTCTACGTGCAGGCGGTGCGCATCTTCCGCAACAAGAAGCCGATCGTCGCGGCCGTGCATGGCGCGGCCATCGGCGGCGGGCTGGGGCTCGCGGTGTCCGCGGATTTCCGCGTCACCTGCCCCGAGGCGCGCTTTGCGGCGAACTTCACCAAGCTCGGCTTCCATCCGGGCTTCGGGCTCACCGCGACGCTGCCCGAGCTGGTCGGCAAGAACAATGCGGAGCTGATTTTCTACACCTCTCGCCGCGTCACCGGCGAGGACGCCACCCGGATGGGCCTCGCCAATATCTGCGTGCCGCAGGACCAGGTGCGCGCCGAGGCGATGAAGCTCGCGGCCGAGATCGCCGAGTGCTCGCCGCTCGGCCTGATCTCGACCCGCGCCACCATGCGCGCCGGCCTCGCCGATCGCGTGCTGGCCGCGACCAATCACGAACTGGTCGAGCAGAACCGGCTGCGCTCGACCGAGGATTTCAAGGAAGGCGTCAAGGCCACCGCCGAGCGCCGCGTCGCGAATTTCAGGGGGCGGTGAGCGCTTCCCGTCGTCCCCTGCGAGAGAGGGTGGCGCGCATAAGCGCAGGCGGATGACGGTGCGACGCGCTGCGGATGGAGCCTCTCACCAGCACTACGGCTTCGCTCGGACACCCGCTCCCGCAGGGCGAGAGGCTATGCCGCTTGCCCGGGACGACGAGTTATTTCCTCCTCACCACCAGCGCATCGACGATCGTCACGCCCTGCCCTTGCGGATGCACCAGCACCGGATTGAGCTCGATCTCCGACGACCTGATCCTTGCAACCGCGCCGCCAGCACCGACACTTCCGAGATCAGCTTCGCCAGCGCCGCAACATCCGCCTTCGGCGCGCCGCGAAAGCCGCGCAGCAAGCGGTGCGGCCTTCAATTCGCCCAGCATCGTCTCCGCCTCGGTCACGCCGACCGGCGCGGGACGATAGACCACGTCGCGGAACAGCTCGGTGGTGATGCCGCCGAGCCCCACCATCACCATCGGCCCAAACGTCTTGTCGAGCAGCGTGCCGATGATGATCTCGACGCCCTTCTTCGCCATCGGGCAGACCAGCACGCCCTGGATCGCCGCCTTCGGCCGATGCTTCTGCGCGCTTTCCAGCAACTCGCGATAGGCCGAGAACGCCTCGCCCTTGGTCGTGATGCCGACGCGAACGCCGCCGACCTCGCTCTTGTGGCGCGATATCGGGCGACTGGATTTTCATGACCAGCGGAAAGCCGACCCGCGCGATCGCGGCATCGAGCGCGTCGCGCTCGGCGTCACCAGCACCTCGTCCGGCAGCGCGATGCCGGCGTCGCGCAGCAGCGCCTTGCTGTCGGCCTCGGACAAGCGTCGGCGCCTTCAGATGCGCCGAGAGATCGCGCGCCGGCAGTGCCGCAACATCCGCCTCCGCCGCCAGCTTGAACTTCGCATACTCGGCGAGCCGCTTCAGCGCGACGCCGGCATGGGTCATGCCGGTCAGCACCACGACGCCTGATTTCGCCAGCTCCCGCCGCGCGAAGTCCGACGGCAGCGTGTAGGAATAGAACACCACCGGCTTGTTCTGCGCCGACATCACCGGCTTCAGCTCGGCTTCCTTGAACCACATCCGCGTCTCGCTCGACAGCGACAGCACCACCAGGGTGGCGTCGACCTCGTCGGACTTGTCGAACAGCTCGATGCTCTTCTGCAGGCCGCCCATGCTCACGCCCTGCGCGGTGACGTCGATCGGATTCTTGGCCGAACCGTAGGACGGCATCCACTGCTTGATCTCGCGCCTGCACGCGCCGCCGACAGTTCCGGCACCTGCAGGCCCTGCATCGACACGGTGTCGGCGCCCCAGATGCCGCCGCCGCCCGACACCGTCAGCACCGCGACGCGGTCGCCGCGCGGCAGCGGATTGCTCGCCAGCACGGCGGCGATCGTCACGGCCTCGTCGAGATCGTTGGAGACGATGAAGCCGTATTTGGCGAACACCGCGTCATAGGCCGCCGACCAGCCGGCCATGCTCGCGGTGTGCGAGGCGGCGGCGCGCTCGCCCGCGCCGGAGCGGCCGACCTTGGTGACGATCACGGGCTTGCCGATCTCGGCGGCGCGTTTCGCCGCGGCGAGAAACTTGTCGACGTCGCGGATGCCCTCGATGAACAGCAGGATCACGTCGGTGGAGGCATCCTGCACCATGTAGTCGAGGAACTCGCCGGCGCCGAGATCGCATTCATTGCCGGCGCTGACGCAATAGGAGATCGCAACGCCGATCGCCTTGGCGCGATGCTTGATGGCAAAGCCGATGCCGCCGGACTGCGCGACGACCGCGATCCGCTTCTTGGTCGCGACGCAGCGGCACATGGCCCGGCTTGACGTCGACGGTCGGGCTGAAGGTCGCGGCGACCTTCTGCACCTCGCTCATGAAACCTTCGGCATTGGGACCGGAGATGCGCATGCCGGTGCGCTTCGCGATCGCGACGATCTGGTCCTGCATGCCGGCGCTATCGCCGCCCTCCTCGGCAAAGCCCGAGGAGATGATCACGGCGTTCTTGACGCCGGCCGCCGCGCACTCCTCCAGCGCGCCGACCACCGCGCGGGCGGGAATGATGATCACGGCGAGATCGATCGGCGCGCCGATCTCGGCAATCGACTTGTAGCATTTCAGCCCGTCGATATCGCCGTAGTTCGGATTGATCGGATAGATCGCGCCCGGATACTCGTTCTTGCGCAGCATCGACAGCAGCCGGCCGGGGATCTTCTCCTTGTCGCGCGAGGCGCCGATCAGCGCGATGCTTTTGGGCGCGAAGAAGCTGTCGAGCGGATGGGGCATTCGAGATGGTCCTGTTAGTTGATCTCGTCATTGCGAGGAGCGTAGCCCGGGTGAGCGAAGCGACACCCGGATCATCCGCATATCGCTGCGCTCATGCGGGCTGCACGCTTCGCTCGCAATGACGAGCTCGAGAGATTGACGATCTTATGAGAGACGGAAATTCACCCCGCCAATGAAGAACGCATTGCCGTCGACCTCGTATCCCCTCGCCTTCGCGGCCTCGCAAACCTTCGCAACATCCCGCACCCGGAAATCCAGCCCGCTCATGATATCGGCCGCGCCCTTGACGAAGCGGAAGGTCGCGTTCGGCAGCTTCAGCTCGGCCGCGCCGTCCGCGCCCTTCGATACGGCAACGCCGATGATCTTGCCCCAGTGCTCGGCGAGCCCGGCCGGATCGGGGCTCTGCATCTCGACGCCGGTGATCGCCTGCGTCACCTCTTTGCGGATATGCTTCTGCCAGTCCGGTCCCGCCGGCGGATAGGTCCCGAGCACGTCGTCGCTGCCGGCGGTGTGGTTGAACTCGATGAAGGCGGCGCGGCAATCGCGCGGATGCAGCTGCACGCCGAGATAGGGCGCATGCGTGATGCGGTTGGCGGTGCGCACGCCCATCGCATTGGCGCGCGCGCCGTGCGCATCCGGATCGTCGCAGCAGAAGATCGCCATGTAGCCGCCGCGGCCCCTCGGTCTTCTCGATGAAGCGGCCGGCCGCCGTGCCGTCGCGGAACGGCGCGACCACCTCGAGCAGGATCGTGTCGACCGGCAGCAGCGCGTTGACGAGGCCGTATTTCTCGACATTGCCGTCGCGGTAGCAGACCTCGAGCCCCATGATGGCTGCGATGTCGGGGATCAGAGGCTCGAGATGCGGCGCGACCAGACAGATCTGCCGCAGCCGCATGTAGGTGGTCATGTGAGTCTCCTGATGTCTCGCAGTGAGATGAGATCGAGCCGCGTCGCAGTTGCTCCCTCCCCCTTGCGAGGGAGAGGTCGGTGTGCGGGTAAGTCACGAGCGACGCGCGTCGGTGGATCACCCCCCTCCCCGACCCTCCCCCTGCAAGGGGGAGGGAGCACACCCCGATGCCGCGCTAATGCCCCCGAACACCGGCTTGCGCTTCTCGACGAAAGCCTTCGCCGCTTCCTTGTGGTCGGTGTCTCGCCGGCGCGCGAGTGATGGATCGCCTCGCCGTCGAAGCAGGCTTCCAGCGACATGGTCTCGGCATTGTTGATGTTGCGCTTGATATAGCCGAGCGCGATCGACGGTCCCGTCGCCAGCGACATCGCCACCTCATGCGCCGCGGCCTCGATCTCGGCATCCGGCACGACCTTCGTCACCATGTTCAATCCGAGCGCTTCCTTCGCGGTCAGCACCGGCGACATCAGATAGAGCTCGCGGGCCTTCGCGGTGCCGAGCATCTTGGTCAGGAAATAGGTGCCGCCATAGTCGCCGGAGAAGCCGACCTTCGCGAACGCCGTGGTGATCTTGCAGGATTCCGACGCGATCCGGAGATCGCAGGACAGCGCGATCGAGAGGCCCGCGCCGGCGGCGGCGCCGTCGAGCTGCGCCACCACGGGCTTGCTCATCTGGTGCAGGATGCGCGAGACTTCCATGCCCTTGCGCAAGCGTGACCTGCTTCTCCTCGAACGGACATCGGCGCGCGGCCCGCCGCCATCGACTTGACGTCGCCGCCGACGCAGAAGGTGCCGCCCGCGCCCTTGAGCAACACGGCGCGCACGTCGTGATCCTCGGCCGCGCGCCGCGCCGCGTCCACGAGCCCGCGCGTCATGTCCGGGCTGAGCGCGTTGCGCCGGTCCGGGCGGTTCATGGTGATGGTGAGCAGGCCCTTGTCGAGGTGCTGCAGGACGATTTCGTTGGCGGTCATTATGTTTGCCTTGGTTGTTGAGCAGTCATTTCGTTCGGGAGGCGCAGCCTTTATCGATTGGGCACGATCATGCCGCATGCCCCGTTGGGCGGCAAGACGCCGAGGCCCCGTGTTTTCCGCTCAACGGAATGGCTCGCATGTGAGAAAATGAGGTCATGTTCCCGCGCTTCTCACGACACTTTCATTTTGTCCATCTGCGCGATATCGCGTTCATGGCATCATTTTCGGCGCACGCGGCGCCGCTTGCGCCTTCGAGACGCAGGACGAAGGCCACGTCAGCGAAGTGATCGACGGCCGCAGCTTTCGCCTCAGCGATGGCCGCGAGATCAGGCTTGCCGGAATCGAGCTCATCGCCAAGGACACGCGGCGCATTGGCCGCGCTCGTCAAGGACAAGGACGTAAGCCTGCGCGGTCCCGACGACACGCCCGACCGCTACGGCCGGCAAACCGCGTTCGTCTTTCTCGCCGGCTCCGATATTTCCGTGCAGGCCCAGCTGCTGGCGCAAGGTGCGGCGCTCGCCTCGCCCGATGTCACCGACAAGGATTGCGCCGCCGCGCTGCTGGCCGCCGAGGCCGAGGCGCGCGCCGGAAAAAAGGGAACCTGGGCCGATCCGAACGTCATAAAAAACGCGGAAAGTGCAGACGATATCCTGGCCGGGATCGGGCGTTTTATGCTTGTCGAAGGCCGGGTTTTGTCGGTTCGGCAAGCGGGGACAATGACTTACCTGAATTTTGGCCGAAGCTGGACACGGGACTTTGCTGCGACTATTTCAAGGCGCATGATGCCGTCGGTCGAATCTAACGGCCTCACGCTCAAGTCCTTGGAGAATCGGCGGATTCGTGTTCGTGGCTGGGTCGAAGCGCACCCCGGGCCGCGGATCGAGGTGGTCAGGGCGGGACAAATCGAAGTGCTGAGCGGGAAGTAATCCGCCGAATACGGGCATGATCCGGAAAAGTGTGAAGCGGTTTTCCGAAAAGATCATGCCCAAAACAAGGGGCTGAAGCGCGGTCTGCCAACGCTTCAGAGTACGTCACAGTGGATGGGTCTGCGCGACCGCGCGAGAGGGGAATGAGCCGCCGCGTTTTGGCTGCGGCCGCGCTGCTGTGCGCGCCGATCGCGCTCGCAGGCTGCGGCGACATGAGCCGCTTCGGGTTCTCGACCGCGGTCGCGCCGCCGACCGCGCCCGCCAAGCCGAACCGCACCGTTGCGACGACACCGGCGTCCGAGCGCGAGCATGACCGCATTCTCACCTCCTATGGCGGCATCTATGACGATCCGAAGCTCGAGTCGCTGGTCAGCAAGACCGTCGACCGCCTCGTCGCCGCCTCCGATCGTCCCGATCAGCCCTACAAGGTCACCATCCTCAATTCCGGCGCGGTGAACGCCTTCGCGCTGCCGACCGGCCAGCTCTATGTCACGCGCGGGCTGATTGCGCTCGCAAGCGACACCTCCGAGCTGTCGTCGGTGCTGAGCCACGAGATGGCGCATGTGCTGTCCAAGCATGCGGCGATGCGCGAGGACCAGGCGAAGCAGGCCGCGATCGCCGCGCGCGTCGTCACCGAGATGGGCAACGATCCCGAGATCACCGCCTTCACGCTCGCCAAGGGCAAGCTGACGATGGCGAATTTTTCGCGCGAGCAGGAACTGCAGGCCGACGACATGGGCGTCGCCATCTCCGCCAAGGCGCACTTCGATCCCTACGGAGCTTCGCGCTTCCTGACCTCGATGGAGCGCAACGCCGAGCTGAAAGCCGGCCGTTCCTCGCTCGATCCGCGCGCCCAGGACTTTTTGTCGTCGCATCCGGCGACGCCCGAGCGCGTCGCGCGCGCGCGCACCTCCGCGCGGCAATATCTCTCGCCCGACAACACCGAGCGCGACCGCGAGGATTATCTCTCCGCGATCGACAACATCGTCTATGGCGAGGACCCGAGCGAAGGTTTCGTGCGCGGGCGGCGGTTCCTCCACCCGAAACTCGGCTTCACCTTCCAGGCGCCGGACAACTTCACGCTCGACAACACCGCCCAGGCCGTGATCGGCGTGCGCGAGGGCGGCAGCCAGGCGATGCGTTTCGACGTGGTGCGCGTGCCCGGCGAGCAGACGCTCGGCGACTATCTCAACTCGGGGTGGATGGAAGGCGTCGACAAGGCCTCCACCGAGGATATCACCATCAACGGTTTTCCGGCGGCGTCCGCGATCGCCAAGGGCGACCAATGGCAGTTCAAGGTCTATGCGCTGCGGTTCGGCAGCGATGTCTACCGCTTCATCTTCGCCAGCCGGGCGAAGACCCAGGAGAGCGAGCGCAACGCGCGCGAGACCGTGAATTCCTTCCGCCGGCTCTCGCTGGACGAGGTGCAGGCGGCGCGTCCGCTGCGCATCAAGGTGATCACGGTGCAGCCGGGCGACACCGTGGAATCGCTGTCGCACCGCATGGCCGGCGTCGACCATCCGACCGAGCGCTTCCGCGTTCTCAACGGCCTCGACGCGCGCGCCCAGGTCAAGGTCCGCGACAAGGTCAAGATCGTGGTGGATTGAGCGCGCGAAAGCGAAATTAGCTCGGCTGCTGACTCCCCTCCCCCTTGCGGGGAGGGGTCGGGGGTGGGGGTCAACGCGGTTTGTATCTCGGTAAGAACGCCGTCGATATTCCCAAGCACATCGTTGTTCCAGAAGCGCAGCACGCGATAGCCGCGCGCTTCGATCTGACGTGTGCGACGTGCATCGGCCGCGCGTTGTTCATCGTGCTGGCCCCCATCGAGTTCGATGACGAGTTTCGCCTTGCGGCTGACGAAGTCGACGATGAACGGGCCGATCAGCGCCTGCCGGCGGAAATGCGATCCCGCAAGCGCAATATCCCCGCGCAATCGCCGCCAAAGAACACGCTCGGCCTTCGTCGGCTCTGCGCGCATTTGCTTGGCGAATTGTTTCTGGCGCTCGTACATTGCGCGATCCCATCACGGGCATCTTCGCTTGTGAACCCCCACCCCCCAACCCCTCCCCGCAAGGGGGAGGGGAGCCGAGCGCGACTCGCTGCAATGTCGCGGTCCCACAAGGGTAGAGGGTATACGGAGCAAGCTGCGCCTTCGAAGTCGTGACCCTGATGCCGCTTGCCAAACCACGCGTCACTTGACGCCGGCCCCCTCGCTCTGAAATCGTTCCGCTGGCGACGCCAAGCAAAGGGAGACAGCGCGTGACCTCCGATCTCGTTCGTTACTCCGCCGCCGACGGCATCGCCGAACTGATGCTCGATCGCGCGCCGGTCAATGCACTCAGCATCCCGCTGATCGATGCGCTGCTCGCTAGCCTTGCGAAGGCGCGCGACGACGAGAGCGTCCGCGCCGTGATCATCGGCAGCGCGCACAAGGTGTTCTGCGCCGGCCTCGACCTCGATCTGGTCCGCGGCAAGCCGGGGATCGAGACCAAGAAATTCCTCGAAAAGCTCTATTTCGCGCTGAACGACACCCAGTATCGGCTGGGCAAGCCCACCGATCGCGGCGATCGACGGCGCGGTGCGCGCCGGCGGCATGACCATTGCGATCTCCTGCGACATGATCATTGCCGGCGACGGCTCGACCTTCGGCTATCCCGAGATCGACGTCGGCCTGATCCCTGCAATTCATTTCGTGCAGCTGCCGCGGCTGGTCGGCAAGCATCAGGCGTTTGGGCCGCTGTTCCTCGGCGATTCCTTCGATGCCGCGACGGCGTATCGCATGGGCCTGCTCAGCGAGGTCGTGCCGAAGGGCACCGCGCTCGGTCGTGCCCGCGAGATCGCGCGGCGGCTGGCCGCCAAATCGCCAATCATCATGAAGATCGGCCGTGACGCCTTTGCGCGCGCGATTGATGCGGATTTCCGCCGCTCGGTCGAGAATGCGGCGGAAAGCTTTGCGCTGGTCGCAACCACCGACGATTGCCAGGAAGGCTTGAACGCGTTCGTCGAGAAACGCAAACCGAACTACAGGGGAAACTGAAACAAAAGCCCGGTCTTGCGACCGGGCTTTTGAATGTCTGTACCGTTACGGCTGACGCTTTCAGGCGGCCTCATCGGCGACTGCGGTGTCGTCGCCGTCGGCCTCATCCGTCTCGTCCGCCTCGCCTTCGCCCTCGGCGCTGCCTTCGGTCTTGACGCCGCGGCGCGGGCTCTTGGCGAGCTGGCTCTCGATCTCCTTGACCGCTTCGGTCTCGGTCGACGTGCTGCACCACCGCGATCTCGCGCGACAGGCGGTCGAGGGCGGCTTCATAAAGCTGGCGCTCGCTGTAGGACTGCTCGGGCTGCGACTCCGAACGGTAGAGGTCGCGCACGACCTCGGCGATGGCGACGATGTCGCCGGAATTGATCTTGGCTTCGTATTCCTGGGCGCGGCGCGACCACATGGTGCGCTTGACGCGGGCGCGGCCCTTGAGAGTCTCCAGCGCCTTCTTCACCAGCACGGGCTCGGACAGCTTGCGCATGCCGACATTGGCGACCTTCGCGGTCGGCACCCGCAGGGTCATCTTGTCCTTGATGAAGTTGATGACGAACAGCTCGAGCCTGGCGCCGGCGATCTCCTGCTCCTCGATGGCCAGGATCTGGCCGACGCCGTGAGCGGGATAGACCACGAATTCATTGGCCTTGAACCCCTGGCGCTGGGTCACGACCTTCTTTTCCTCGATCTTGGGCGCAGCCACGGGCTTGGCGGCAACCGGCTTCACAGCGGCCTTCGGCGCAGTTTTCGCGGGGGCCTTCGCAGCGGTCTTCGAGGTGACCGCTTTCGCGGCAGTCTTTTTGGGTGGCATTGCGCTTCTTTTGTTCTTCGAGGACTTTGCAGCCGTCGCCTTTCCGGCGGACCGGGTATCCCGGGCACGGCTCTTGGATGCGCTACGGCTGGCCGCGGCGGCTTTTTTCGAGGGCTTGGAGGTACTCTTCTTACGCGTTTTCTGTGACACGGCCTGTGCGCGGAACTGCCACGCCCCTGTTCGATGGGTTTTCACGGAAACCTGTGAAACGGTCAGTGCAGTTGACCGATCCAACTCAGAATGTGCCATATATAGCACATTTTCCGGAAAAATCAATGATTTAGAGGGTGTCAGGGCCGCTTTTGGCCGATCCAACGCCTATTAGGGTTAAGTCTGAGGCGTTTTTAGGGTCATGCTGCACCGCAGTACTACGGTGTGGATAAGATTCGGCCCGGATGTAGCCCGAATGGGCCACGTGATTCGCGGCGTTAGTCGCCCTCGCCCGGCTTCGGAGAAAAATATTTCTCGAACTTGCCCTCCTCGCCCTCGAAACTCTTCGCTTCGGGCGGGAAATCCTTCTTCTGGGTGATATTCGGCCAGGTCTTGGCGTATTCGGTGTTGACCTCGAGCCACTTCTCCAGCCCCGGCTCGGTGTCGGGCTTGATCGCATCCGCCGGGCACTCCGGCTCGCACACGCCGCAGTCGATGCATTCGTCCGGATGGATCACCAGCATGTTCTCGCCCTCGTAGAAGCAGTCGACGGGGCAGACCTCAACGCAATCGGTGTATTTGCATTTGATGCAGGCTTCAGTGACGACGTAAGTCATCCAAAACTCCGGAAAACGGCTCGAAATTCGGGCTTTGCCTAGCGCAGGACGTGCGGTGCCGCAAGGGAAGCGACGGCCTGAAATTGACGCCTGATTCAGATAGTTATTCCTGCCGCGACTGCAAATCCTCATAGAGCATGCGGGCGCTCGATGCGTCGCCGCGCCGCTCGGAAAAACCGATCACCTTGAGCACGCGGACATTGCGGTCGAGCGCGATGGTGAGCACGTCGCCCGGCTTGACCGCATGTCCCGGCGCGGTCTCGCGCACGCCGTTGATGCGGACATGGCCTTTCTCGACGAGCTGCGCGGCGCTGGTGCGGGCTTTGACCACCCGCGCATGCCACAGGAACTTGTCGAGACGCTGCCTGTCCATGCACGCGTAGCGCTATTCCTTGCGGTTACCCGCGAGTTGATCCTTCAGCGCGGCGAGCTTTGCGAAGGGCGAGTTCGGATCGGCGGCGCGGTCGCGCGGTGCGGCCGAGGTCGCGTAGTGACGCAGCGCCGGACCGCTCTCGCGGTCGCGCTTGTCCCGTCCTTTGTCACGACCGCGCTGATCGCGCTCGTCGCGGCGAGCGCCCTGACGATCGCCGAACTTCTCGCGCTTGTTGTCGCGGTCGCGCTTGTTGTCGCGATCCTTCTCGCGATCCTTGCCCTCGAAACGCTCGCGGCGATCGCCGCGCGGCTCATGGCGGCGCTGCTCGGGCGCGGGCGCAGTCGCGCCTTCGGCTGGAGCGCGGCCGCGCCTTCGGCCGAGGCCGTTGCGGCTTGCGCCGGTGCGCCCTCGGGCTTGCGGAAATCCTTGCGATCGCCGCCGCGCCGGCCGTGACGATGGCGCCGCTCGCCTTCGCGCTTCTGCCCTTCGCCGGCCTCGCCTGGCGCGGCGGCAGCCGCCTCGCCCTCCTTGCGCGGACCGTGTGGCCGGCGATGACGCTCATGGCGCGGACGGCGATCGTCGCTGCGGCCGCCGGGCCGCCAGACTTCGACGAGTTGCGGCTCTGCGGGAGCTTCAGCCGTTGCCGGAGCTTCCGCCGCCGCTGCGGCTTCTGGTGTTGCTTCAGTCGCCGCAGTCTCCGCAGGCGCTTCGGCTGCGGGCGCAGCGCTCTCTGCCGTCGCTTCAACAGGCGCCTGTTCAGGCGCGGCTTCCGCCGCCGGCTCCGGCTGCGCCTCGACGACAGCAGGCGTTTCCTCAGCTGACGCGAGCGGCGAGACCTCGGGCAGCAACGCGGCTCGACGGCGCGGGATCGCCGGACACCGGCTGCTCGACGATCTCTGCTGTCGGGTCCGCGGACGTTTCGACCAGTTCGCTCGTCGCTTCCGCAACAATATCGGAGGGCGCCACGCCAGCGCCTTCCACCGGCGGCGTCTCGGGCGCGACCGTCTCCACCACCACCGGCTTCGGCGGCAATGGCGGCCGCTTCTCCATGCGATAGCCGAGCGCGCGCAGGATCGAGGCGAAATCCTCGCCGGCCGAGCCCGTCAGCGAGGTCATCGCCTGCGTCACCACAAAGCCGCGGCCGTCGAAGGCGCCGGCCGGCTTCGCGCCGGGCGAGGCCTCGCGCCAGGAGAGCGCCGGGCGGATCAGGTCGGCCAGCCGCTCCAAGATGTCGACGCGCACCGCGCGCTCGCCGCACTGGCGATAGCCGAGCATGCGATAGGCATCGCGCGGCAAGGTCTTGTCGACCGGGAAAGACGTGCGGCCGCTGCCGGCGAGCTGCTGCGCGCCCGCGAGCGCCGACAGATCGACATTGTCCTGCTTGATCGCCCACAGCAGCGCGGCGAGCGCGCGCGCGGCGGGCTTCAGCAGGTTCGGGAAATAGATGTGATAGGCGCCGAACCGCACGCCGTATTTGCGCAACGTCGCGCGCGACGGCTGGTCGAGATCCTTCATCTCGGCGGCGATCTTCGCGCGCTCGATCACGCCGAGCGCTTCGACCAGCTGGAACGCGATGCCGCGCGCGATCCCGGTGACGTCCTCGGCCTTGGAGAGATCGAACAGCGGCCCCAGCAGCTTCTCGATATGCGTCTTCAGCCACAAATTCAGCCGCGTCTCGACCTTCTCTCTGCTCGCGCCGGTCAGCCGCTCGTCGGCGATGATGCGCAGCCGCGGATGCAGAGCGTCGTCGGCCGCGACCATCTTGGCCACGGCATCGCCGGTCCAGCGGATGGTGCCGTCGGAGGTCAGCACGAACTGATCGTCGGGAGCCGCACCCAGTTTCTCGGCGCGCGCGTCGATCTCGCGCGCCAGCACCTGGCTGGCTGCGGCCTGCAGCGCCTTGGCGTCGGAACCCGCCTCCGCCGCGTCGGGCGCAAAGGTGAAGCCGTCGAGCCGGCCGATGGCATGGCCCTCGACGATCACCTCGCCCATCTTGCCGATTTCGGTACTCAAGCTGACATTCTCCCGCAGGCGGCGCATCAATACACTGGTACGGCGATCAACGAAACGCTCGGTGAGCCGTTCATGCAGCGCGTCGGATAATTTATTTTCGACCTCCCGCGTGATGCCCTGCCAGTGATCGGGATCGGACAGCCAGTCCGGCCGGTTGGCCACGAAGGTCCAGGTCCGGATTTGCGCAATCCGCCCCGACAAGGTGTCGATATCGCCGGTCGGTGCGGTCGGCCTGGTCGACCTGGGCGGCGAACCAGCCGTCCGGCACCTTTCCGTTGCGCATCAGGAATGCGTAAATCGTGGTCACGAGCTCGGCATGCGCGGCCGGCGACAGCTTGCGGTAGTCCGGTATCTGGCAGGCCTCCCACAGCCGCTCCACGGCGTCGGCGCCATGCGCGAAATCGCGCACCTCGCCGTCGCGCGCGGCGTGATCGAGCACGCGCTGGTCCTCGGCGACCGGCGCGCGGGTCAGCGTCTCATGCGCGGGCGGTTGCGAGAAGCGACACCTGCAGGCTGCCGAGCGAGGAGAAATCCGGCTTCGCGTTGCGCCACTGCAGAACCTTCACGCTGTCGAAAGCGTGGTTCTGCAGCGCGTTGACCAGCTCCGGCTCGAACGGCGCGCAGCGGCCCGTGGTGCCGAAGGTGCCGTCGCGGGTGGCGCGCCCGGCGCGGCCGGCGATCTGCGCGAACTCGGCCGGATTGAGCCGGCGGAACTGATAGCCGTCATATTTGCGGTCGGAGGCAAAGGCGACGTGATCGACGTCGAGATTGAGGCCCATGCCGACGGCGTCGGTGGCGACGAGATAATCGACGTCGCCGTTCTGGAACAGCTCGACCTGCGCGTTGCGCGTGCGCGGGCGACAGCGAGCCCAGCACGACGGCGGCGCCGCCATGCTGGCGCTTGATCAGCTCGGCGATGGCGTAGACTTCGTCCGCCGAGAACGCGACGATCGCGGTCCGTCTTGGTTGGCGCGTGATCTTGCGGTCGCCGGCAAATTCCAGCCGCGACAGTCGCGGCCGCGTGACGATGGAGGCGCCCGGCAACAGCCGCTCGATGATCGGGCGCATGGTGGCCGCGCCCAGCAGCATGGTCTCGTCGCGGCCGCGCCGGTGCAGCATGCGGTCGGTGAAGACGTGCCCGCGCTCGAGATCGGCCGCGATCTGGATCTCGTCGACGGCGAGGAACGACACGTCGATGTCGCGCGGCATCGCTTCCACGGTCGAGACCCAGAAGCGCGGCGTTCTTCGGCTTGATCTTCTCCTCGCCGGTGATCAGCGCGACCGAGTCGACGCCGGCGCGCGCGGCGATCTTGTTGTAGACCTCGCGCGCGAGCAGCCGCAGCGGCAGGCCGATCATGCCTGAGGAATGCGCAAGCAGGCGCTCGATGGCCAGATGCGTCTTGCCGGTGTTGGTCGGCCCGAGCACGGCGGTGACGCCCGCGCCGGGCGCGCGCTCGTTGGAGTGAGCGAGTGGAGAGAAGGCCATGTGTGGAGGGTGTTTCTATTCCGTACGTCATTGCGAGCGAGTCGTCATGTCGCGGGTGAGCGAAGCGACACGGACGCAATCCATAGTTCATCATCGCGGCGCGACGTGGATTCGCTTCGGCTATCGCTCCCGCAATGACGAAGAGATGCCTCAATTCTGTCTCAGATTGCGACGTCTCTCGCATGATATGGGGTGCGAAGCTAAGCTTCGGAACGACTCTGGAACGAAACGGGCCCGAATCGCTGACTCCTGCCGGTAACCTGCTTCGTTCACCGCAACATCTCGCGCGTGGTTCCCTGAGTAAGCACTAGATCAAGTTTGGCAGGCTCGCGGCAAGCGGCGGTTTGAGGTGCGGATTCCTTAAATTCCGGATGCGCTCCGAGTCGAATCAGAATGGGGAAAGAGTCAACGGGATTCACGCTCCCTCACGCTGTCGTCCCGGCGAACGCCGGGACCCATACCGCGCGATGTCTCGGTGGCGCGACCGTGGTTGACGCCTGGCCATAACCGCAAGAGCCGGTGGTTATGGGTCCCCGCTTTCGCGGGGACGACAGGGTAGTAGCTACTGCGTCTTCGCGACGTGCGGCGCGATCGGCTGCGTGACGAAATGCGTCGCCTCCAGCACGGCGGTGCCGAGCGGCGTCGGGATCACGGTGCGGAACGGCACGAGATAGCGGGTTCCCGCGATCGGCACCAGCGCGACCTCGATGCCGCGCGCGGCGGAGAGATATTTGATCACGGGCCGGTCGGGGATGTAGCCCGCGATCGGCGTGAAATACAGCGCGCAGACCACGGCCGGGCCGTAATACCCCTTCTCCGCCTTCACGGTTTCCATGCGCTTGAAATCGAGCTTCAGCTCGTAGCGCAGGCGGCCGTCGAACACGGCGGCGCCTGCGCGTTGCAGGCCTCCGGCGTCAGCAGCTCGCCGGTGCCGGGCACGCGCACCAGGGTCGACGACATCGGATCCAGCACGCCCTTCTTGTGCGCGTCGGTGACCGACGATGCGGTCGGGATCGACCGGCGGCACCGGCTCGATGCCGAACTCCTTGATGTTGCCGTTCTGCAGCGTGATGTGCACGGACTCGGATTTCTTCGAGGTGGTGGTCGAGGCCTGATAGGCCTGCGGCACCAGCGCGCCGCCCACGACGCGGCCCTGGCTGGCGCCGGTGCCGGCGCCGTTGGAGATGGTTTTCAGCAGGCCCGTGGTGCCGCCCTGGGCGGCGGCGGAATAGGAGTCGTCGCCGATCTCGATCGCCCAGGTGCCGCGGCCGACCGGAATGCCGGCGAGCGAAGCCTCGTACTGCGCCTCGAGCCGGCCTTGCGCCGCGGCCGGCTGCGAGCCGAGCACAAGCAGTGCCGCGGCAGCGAGCAGCGCCGATCGGGCCGACATTTTGGGGCGGGTGGTCACAGGCTGGTCCTTGGCCAAGCGGCGCGGTCCAAATCTCATTTAAGCAAACAAACCCGGCAAACAACGCAGCCATCAGGCGGCAGGCGGGAACATCTCCTTTTCGGCGGGGAATGCGCCCTTTATATGGTGGGTTAAATGCCGGAAACGCCTGCCAAAACGGCATTTCCGTACGCCTTCGGCCGGCGCCAAAACCTTGACGCACGCGCGGCCCTCCCCCTATACGTCCGCCCGCTCCTAAGAGGATCAGAGTTTTGGACCCCTTCGAGGCGCCCAATAGGGCTGCCGGGGACAGACAGAGGATTTTCGACATGTCGCGGCGCTGCGAACTGACGGCCAAGGGCCCCCAGACGGGCCACAAGGTCAGCCACTCCAACATCAAGACCAAGCGGCGTTTCCTGCCGAACCTGTGCAACGTCACCTTCATCTCGGACGCGCTGGGGCGGAACGTGCGGCTGCGCGTCTCGACCAACGCGATCAAGACCGTCGACCACAATGGCGGCCTCGATGCGTATCTGCTGAAGGCCCGCGCCACGGTGCTGTCGCCGCGCGCGCTGGAGCTGAAGCGCCAGATCGAGAAGAAGGTCGGCGGCGCTGCGCCGGAGAAGAAGGCGAGCTGAGATTTACGAGATGGGCCAGGGGCGCGTGAGTCGCGTCCTGTAGCGTAGAGCTGTGAGTGAGTTGGTGCGGCCGGGTCGGAAACGATCCGGCCGTTTTTTGTCGAGTGGATCTGGGCCAGGGGCGTCGTTCGAGCTGCGATCTCTGATGCGTAGAGCTGCGCAACGAATTCGAGTTTGCGTAGCGCGGCCGGGTCGGAATACGATCCGGCCGATTCTTGATCTGCAATGCAGCATCGGCTACGTGGAAGATTTAAGCACGTTGTTGAGGTATGACGTGTGGCGAAAGCTAGCACGAAGCTATGGGACGATCTGTTTGCCAGCGCAGGCTGGCGACGTGATGAGAGTTCTGACCTGATCGACAATTTTGCGCATCGCGGATAACGCACATCTGCGTACACCAGCGTTGCGAATGGCTGGGTACTGGCGCTCAGCCAACCCGGCATGAATCGTGACAGCGAGATCACATTCTGAAGCATCAGCATGTACTCGAGTCGTAAGAGATTCGGTACCATCAAGGGGCTACGATGTTTATGCGACATAGCGAATCGGCGATGCTCAAGAACATACTTCCTCGATCAAGGTTCTTTGCGCACAGCCGATATGAAGTGCTATCGCAATCGCTATCTCGACGATAGCCTTGAGCGATACTTCGAACGTACCTATACACTGACGTCTTCCACTCGGCTCCTAGGCGCAAGCTTTCGATGTTGCCCGACGGGCAAAACACCTGAGCGCATTCTTGCGCGATTTTCGCTCTCGCCTCGCTCGCCGGCGCCTCCGCACGCCTCGAATTCGCGTGCGCGTAAAATCGAATTTCGCAAATCCTCTCAATCGCTTTGCGCCGTTCAGCCCTCCTCGCCAAAAATTTCTCTTTACGAAAACCAGAACTCGTGTATATTCCTCCCCATCCCGCCTCTTCGAAGAGGGACGTTACGGCCAATCGTCACGAAACGTGAGGCGGGGTGCGATGGACGCGAAAGCCAGCGAGACGATCGCAGGCCGACGCGGACGGCGAAGGCGTGTGGTCCTGTCCCCCCGACGCTGGGGTCAACCCCGGGTCAAAAGCCCGGGGGACGGAGGCTAGAAAGCCCGGTACTCCGGGGAGAGCACGCTATAAGCCGTAAAACCATTGCGCAGGGAAGGCCGGGTCGCCCCGGTCGAACCTGTATGCTCGTGTGCGTTTTGTTTTTTTGCACACGAGACCGCGGGTGCGGCCAGCACCCGGCTTTCCCTGCGCCCTCTTCACTTCTGGAGGGACGAGATTCCGGCAAAGCTCGGGCGAAAACGCGCCGCGAGAATGCGGGGTCGTGTCCTCTTGGTGCTGTTTGACAGGTCAAATCTGAAAGACAGGCTCAGGCCGCGGCGCGGCCGGAAACCGGCACGATGCTGTCCAGCTCCTTGCCGATCCGGCGCTGCGCGGTGCGGACGTCGAACTCGTTCTGCAGGTTCAGCCAGAGCTGGGCTGACGTCCCCAGCGCCTTGCCGAGCCGGAGCGCCGTATCGGCGGTGATCGCGGTCTCCTCGCCCGCAATCCGCTCGATGCGGGTGCGCGGAACGCCGCAGGCTTTCGCCAACGCTCCGGCCGACAATCGGAGCGGCACGAGGAATTCCTCGCGAAGGACTTCGCCGGGATGCATCGGGGGAAGTTTCCTGGGCATGTGTGTCGCGTCCTCGCTCGATCCCTAGTGATAGTCGACGAACTCGACGTCCCTCGGGCCGTCGGCCGTCCAGACAAAGCAAATCCGCCACTGATCGTTCACGCGGATCGAATGTTGCCCCCGCCGATCGCCCCTGAGCGCTTCCAACCGATTGCCCGGCGGCGCCCGAAGGTCGTTCAGGTTCGCCGCGGCATTGAGGTAGCCAAGTTTGCGGCGTGTGACCACGAGCAGATCGGCTGGAAAGCCTTTCGAAGCAACGCCGTCAAAGGCAGCTCGGGTCCGCTCGTCCTTGAAGCTCTTGATCACCTCGTCTATGTATCATATCACGATACATAGATCAAGGTAGTGTATCATCATGTGATACCGCTAAGCGAAGGACCCCTCACCCGCCGCGCACTGGCGCGCAAGTGCGCTGCCGGGCGCGGCACCCTCTCCCACAAGGGGAGAGGGGAAGAGCGAGCAAGCGACCAGAGTGTGCGTGCGCGACTCGCAAACGGCGCAACTACCCGCATCCTCGCCTTCGCGCCGGCGACGATCTGCATCGCGATGCCGAACACCCAGCCGGCGAAGATCAGCCAGGTCAAGCCGATATGCGGCTCCTCGCGCAGGATGATGATGCCGACCGAGACGAACGCGGCGAGCGTGGCGAGGAAGGTGCCGAGCGAACGTCAGCAATTCGGCCGCGTCGATATGGGGATCGTCGTCGCCATGAAATTCGAGCTGCGGCGTGTCGATGCCGAGATAGAAGCCGACCGCGCCGGCGATCATCATCGCCAGCAGGAAGGCCTGCGAGGTCAGCGCGCCGATCGCCGAGCCGACATGGGCGGAGACGAACAGCCCGCAGGCGGCGCCGGCCATCGCAAGGCCGAGGCGTTCCAGCACATGGGCGGCTTTGCGGGCACCGAAAGGCATGGGCGGCCACCGATCGTATCGACATCCAGCCTATCCCGTTTGCGGGACGGCCGTATGATCGATCACACAATCGGTGGCATCAATCCATCACATCGGCTTGATCCGGCTCAAGGCGAGACGCGCGCGCGTCATCGCGCTCCGAATGTGGTGGCGCCGAACAGCGCCTTCTGGTTGGAGGGCTGCGAGCGCCAGTATTGCGGCGGCGCCGTCACCTCGCCGTGCAGCTCGGCCGCGGCGTGCCAGCCCCAGCGCGGGTCGTACAGCATGCCGCGCGCCAGCGCGACCATGTCGGCCTTCCCCTGGGCGACGATGTCCTCGGCCTGCCTGCGGCTCGGTGATCAGGCCGACCGCCATCGTGGTGACGCCGGTCGCCTCGCGTGATCGCCTGCGCGAACGGCACCTGGTAGCCGGGGCCGAGCGCGATCTTCTGCAGCGGCGACACGCCGCCGGAGGACGCATCGATCCAGTCGACGCCGCGTTTCTTCAGCTCGTTGGCGAACGCGATGGTCTGCGGCAGGTCCCAGCCGCCGTCCACCCAGTCGGTCGAGGACACGCGCACGCCGATCGGCTTGTCGCTCGGGAAGGCCGCGCGCACGGCGTCATAGACTTCGAGCGGATAGCGCATCCGGTTCTCGAGGCTGCCGCCATATTTGTCGGTGCGCTTGTTGGAGATCGGCGACAGGAATTGATGCAGGAGGTAACCGTGCGCGCCGTGCAGCTCCAGCGCGTCGATGCCGAGCCGCTCGGCGCGCTTGGCGGACGCGACGAAGGCGTCGCGGATGCGCGCAAGGCCGGCATCGTCGAGCGCGGCCGGCGCGGCCTCGCCCTCCTTGTGCGGCGACAGCCGACGGCGCCACCGCCTGCCAGGCGCCGGGCGCGCCTAGCGGAATCTGCTGGCCGCCCTCCCAGGGCCGCGCGCTGGAGCCCTTGCGGCCGGCATGCGCGAGCTGCATCGCCACCGCCGCTTTCGAATGTTTTCGCACGCGAGGCGAGGATCGGTTTCAGCGCCGCCTCGTTGGCGTCGCTGTAAAGCCCGAGGCAGCCTTGCGTGATGCGGCCGATCGCTTCGACATGCGTCGCCTCGATGCAGAACATCGCCGCGCCCGACAGCGCGAGGTTGTTGATGTGGGTGAAATGCCAGTCGTTGGCCGAGCCGTCGTCGGCCGAATACTGGCACATCGGCGACACCATGATGCGGTTGGCCAGCGTCGAGGCCGCGCAAGGAGATCGGCGTGAAAAGCGTGCTCATGAGAATGGTCCGGGAGAAGAAGGAGGCGGGACGTGCGCGCGAATGTAGCGGCTCGCCGCGGCCTTGTCAGGGTTGGCACGGCATAGCAGCGATGCCCGGCGTCAGGAAGGATCCCACCATTTGTCGGCGTCGCCGGGCTTGCCGGGCGTGAGATCGATGACGCGGACGCGGTCGCCCGGCGAGCCAGCTCGCATTCGGCGTTGGCGACGAACTGGATGAAGAGCTTGCCGTCCTCCATCTTCTCGCCGAGAGACGCCATATTTGCCGAACAGCTTCAGAAGACGGTCGTCGTCAACGACGAACGACTTGAATTCGCGAAGCACGAAGCGATTGCCGCCTTTCCACTCCACCATCGAGATGCGCTGGCGCAGCCCGTCATCGTCGCCGACCTCGCGGCCGGTGACCTCCTTGAACAGGTCCGGACTTTTGATCAGATGCGCGCGGCGGCCGTCGATCGCGTAGAGATTGAGCGTCACTTCGTGGCGGCTGGAGCGGAAGGCGACGCCGACACGCCGCGAGTCCTTCGACCAGAAGGCATGATAGGCGTCCGGTGCGGTATCGAGGTTGTTGTCGTCGCTGATGTCGTCGAGGGCCACGAGCTTGCGATGCGCGGGCTCCGCCATCAGCCAGACATGGAAATGATCGTCGCCGAGTTCGCCGTCACCATGGGAGGCAAGCGAGAGCTGCTTGTTCGGCGCAAGCCCGTCGCGGATGACGGCGTATTCGCCCTTGGCATATTCGTGATTGCTGGTTGCGCCTGCGGGCGCGAGCGCGAGGCAGGCGGCAATCGCGAGCGACATCAGACGGAGGCGCATCTCTGTTGGTCTCAGGTGGGCGGCGGAAGTTCACTCAGCAAGCGTGAATTGCATCAACAGCGTGCGCTGGATCAGGGAAAAATTGTCGTCGGAGACCAAGCGTCAGCACGGTGTCGCCCTCGGGCGTGACATGGGCGTCGATGCCTTCGAAATTGTCGATCTCCTGGCCGAGATCGGCGTTGAAGATCGCGGGTCCATCGACCAGGGCGCCGGGCGCGACGGTAGCGAGCGGGATGCGGCGGATGCGGATGCCGAGGCCGCCGAGCCAGGAGAATTTTCGCTCCAGGATCAGGAGATCGCCCGACGCGAGCAGCACCGCGTCGCTGATGTCGAAATTCTCGGTGCGGCGGACGGAAAATTGCCCGGGCGACGGACCGCCGATCAGGAAGGCGATCAGGTTGCCCTGCGCATCGAGCCCGCGCTCGGACATCGCGATCAAGGTGCCCGCGAGCGGCTGGCCCTTGGGCACGACCACCAGCGCTTCCAGCCCCTTGTTGTAGGGCAGTTTCTTCGCCGCCGGCGGCAGCGGCACCACCTCGCCGCGCGCGCGCGTAAAACCTTTGGAGAAATCGTAGCGCAGCACCTGATTGACGCGCTCCAGCCCGATGTAGACGAGCGAGCCGTCGAGCGCGATCGATTCCGAATCGAACCAGCCGCGCGCCGTGATCGGCCGCCCGTCGGGCCCGAGCATCGGCGAGGCCTCGACGTCGTCGAGGCCTTTCATCTCCTTGCCTTCGTAGCGGATGCGCCCGGTGAACCAGCCGCCCTTGTCGGAGATCGCAATGAAGCGCTCGCCTTTTTGGTCGAGCCTTATTCCCGACAGGCCGCCGAAGCCGCGAAAGCCCGAGGTCAGCACCAGCCCGCTGCGCCATTCCAGCGAGCCGAAACGCACATGCGAGCGGTCGCGCGGATCGAACGAGGCGATGGGGCGCGCCTTGACCTCGATCGTAACCGGCGCGGTGACGGAATATTCGTCGACCGCGCCGCGCTTCGGCGGCGGCTGCGTCGCGAGTTGCGCGGAGGCGACGGCGAGAAGCGGCAAGCGACGACAGCCCGGCCGCCGCAGACACAAGCAGGCGGCGGCGGCTCAGGCGTGTGCGCATTTGTTAAGAGTGCAGCCGACGCTGGCCGCGCGCGGCCGGCGGCGCGCCATGGGTCTCGGTGAACAGCTCGGCGAGCTTTTCGGTGATGGCGCCGCCGAGTTCCTCGGCATCCACGATGGTGACCGCGCGGCGATAGTAGCGCGTCACGTCGTGGCCGATGCCGATCGCGATCAGCTCCACCGGCGAGCGGGTCTCGATCTCCTCGATGATGTGGCGCAGATGCCGTTCGAGATAATTGCCGGGATTGACCGACAGCGTGGAATCGTCGACCGGCGCGCCGTCCGAGATCATCATCAGGATCTTGCGCTGCTCGGAACGGCCGAGCAGGCGCTTGTGCGCCCAGTCCAGCGCCTCGCCGTCGATGTTCTCCTTCAGCAGGCCCTCGCGCATCATCAGGCCGAGATTTTTCCGCGCGCGCCGCCACGGCGCGTCGGCGGCCTTGTAGATGATGTGGCGGAGATCGTTGAGGCGGCCGGGATTGGCCGGCTTGCCGGCGGCAAGCCAGGCTTCGCGCGATTGCCCGCCCTTCCAGGCGCGCGTGGTGAAGCCGAGGATCTCGACCTTGACGCCGCAACGCTCCAGCGTGCGCGCCAGAATGTCGGCGCAGGTCGCCGCCACCGTGATCGGGCGTCCGCGCATCGAGCCGGAATTGTCGAGCAGCAAGCGTCACCACGGTGTCGCGGAAGGTCGCTTCCTTTTCATGCATGAAGGAGAGCGGGTGATAGGGATCGGTCACCACGCGCGACAGCCGCGCCGGATCGAGGATGCCTTCTTCGAGATCGAACTCCCAGGCGCGGTTCTGCTGCGCCATCAGGCGGCGCTGCAGCCGGTTCGCCAGCCGCGCGACGATGCCCTGCAGATGCGCGAGCTGCTTGTCGAGGTAGCTGCGCAGCCGCTCCAGCTCGTCATGGTCGCAGAGGTCTTCGGCGGCGATCACCTCGTCGAACTTCGGCGCGAAGGCATGATATTCCGGCCCGCGCGGCTCGTTCTTGCCGTGCGAATTGGGCCGCGTCGCCTCGCCCGGCGTTTCGTCGTCGCCGAGCTCGCCGTCGTCGAGCGTGTCGCTGGTGGAGGCCTGCGCGCTTTCCATCGCGCTTTCGGACATGTCGTCCGAGCTCGCCTCGGCCTGGTCGGCGCTCATCTCCTGCGCGGCGTCGGAATCGGGCGAGCCCTCCGAGCCGGACTGATCGCTGTCGCCGTCCGGATTGTTCTCGTCGTCGTTTTCGTCGGTTTCCGCGTCGCGCTCGTCGCCGAGATCGAGCGCGGAGAGCAGGTCGTGGACCATGTCGCCGAATTTGGTCTGGTCCTCGGTGACGCGGGCCAACTGATCGAGCCGCGAGCCGATCTTGTCTTCGAGAAGCGGCCGCCAGAGGTCGACCATCTTCTTTGCCGCCGCCGGCGGCGCCATGCCGGTCAGCCGCTCGCGCACCAGCATGGCGAGCGCGTCCGACAGCGGCGCATCGGCGCGGTCGGTGATCTCGTCATACTTGCCGCGATGGAAATGATCGTCGAGCATCGCGGTGAGATTCTTCGCAACGCCCGACATCCGCCGCGCGCCGATCGCCTCGACCCGCGCCTGCTCGACCGCCTCGAACACGCCGCGCGCCTGCGGATTGCCCGGCATCAGCTTGCGATGCACCTTGGGATCGTGACAGGCGAGCTTGAGCGCGATCGAGTCCGCGTGTCCGCGCACGATCGCCGCATCGCGCCGCGTCATCTTGCGCGCCGGCTCCGGCAGCCGCGCCTTGCCCGGCGCGAGCCCCGGCCGTTCGGCGGCGAAAGAGACTTCGAGCTCGGGCGAGCGCGCGATGGCGCGCAGGCAGGAGGTGACCGCGCGCTTGAACGGCTCGGTCGGCGCTTCCTTGGCGCCGGTGCGGAATTTGCTGTTGGACGTGGTGCTCATAGCGATTTGGTGAACCAGTGACGGGTGACGTTGCCCGGATAACCCTCGATCGAACCGTATTCCCTGTAGCCGCAGGCGCGATAGAAGCCCGGCGCCTGGAAGCTCATCGTGTCGACGTAGGAGTGCGTCGCGCCGAAGCGCTTCGCCTCGTCCTCGATCGCCTTGATCAGCTTCGTCCCGTAGTCCTTGCCCCGCAGCTTCTGCTCGATCCAGAACAGCTGGATGAACAGAACCGTGGTCCAGACTTCTCCGACGATGCCGCCGACGACCTTGTTTCGCTCACGCAAGGAGACGGCGAAGCGCTTGTACTTCTGCTTCCCCATCTTCTCGGTGTTGTAACCGATCAAACCGTCGAGCACCGCCTTCTTGGTCTTTCCAATGGTGCGCTCGACGGCGATTTTCGGCATCGGCTAGCTCAGCGCCACATTGACCGAGGATTCCGCGAGTTCGGTATTGAAGCAGCGCTGATAGAATTCCGCCACCAGCGACCGCTCCAGCTCGTCGCACTTGTTGAGGAAGGTGACGCGGAAGGCAAAGCCGATATCGCCGAAGATCTCGGCGTTTTCCGCCCAGGTGATCACCGTGCGCGGGCTCATCACCGTCGACAGGTCGCCATTCGCGAATGCGTTGCGCGTGAGATCGGCAAGCCGCACCATCTTGTTGACGATGTCGCGGCCCTCCTGGGTGCGATAGTGATGCGCCTTCGCCAGCACGATTTCGACTTCCTCGTCATGGGCGAGGTAGTTCAGCGTGGTGACGATCGACCAGCGGTCCATCTGGCCCTGGTTGATCTGCTGGGTGCCGTGATAGAGGCCCGAGGTGTCGCCGAGACCGACGGTGTTGGCGGTCGAGAACAGGCGGAACGCCGGATGCGGCTTGATCACCTTGTTCTGGTCGAGCAAGGTCAGGCGGCCGGAGACTTCCAGCACGCGCTGGATCACGAACATCACGTCGGGACGGCCGGCGTCATATTCGTCGAACACCAGCGCGATGTTGTGCTGGAGCGCCCAGGGCAGGATACCGTCACGAAATTCGGTGACCTGCTTGCCGTCCTTGATGACGATGGAGTCCTTGCCGACGAGATCGATACGGCTGATGTGGCTGTCGAGATTGACGCGCACGCAGGGCCAGTTCAGCCGCGCAGCGACCTGCTCGATATGGGTCGACTTGCCGGTGCCGTGATAGCCGGTGACCATCACGCGGCGGTTCCTGGAAAAGCCCGCAAGGATCGCAAGCGTGGTGGCGCGGTCGAAGCGGTAGTCGGTATCGACCTCCGGCACATGCGGATCGACTTCGGAATAGGCCGGCACCTCGAGATCGCTGTCGATCCCGAACACCTGCCGGACCGACACCTTCATGTCGGGCAGACCGGTGATTTCCTGTGCATTGGTCGCGGCGGTCGTCATCAATCCTCCGAGGTCCCGGGCGTTCCCGAAACCAGATTTTGGGGCATGGCTGCGGATGAGGGCTTGGCGCTAGCCTAGCAGAGTGCACGGGCCGGCAGAAGCCCGCCGCCCAATCAAAGTTCCGCTGTTATTTCATTGAGATAGGCACGGGACGCAGTTTTTGGAAGGCTGCCCTGCGAATCACGTGGATTTCCGCGGGCACGCCACCCTGGGAGGCCGGTTCCCATGGCACTTTCCGCTGCCCCCTATAGTTATGGTAGGCCGGTCGGCGCCCGAGCATTCAACCAGCGCAGGAATTTTGTGGCCTCCTATATCGATCCATTGATTGCGTTTGTGTCGGCGAATGCCTGGCTTGCCTATCTCACGCTTTTTCTCGCCGCATTGCTGGAAGCCGTTCCGGTCGTCGGCAGCGTGATCCCGGGCTCGACCGTCATTCTGGCGTTGAGCGCGCTGGTGCCGAGCGGCGAACTCAAGCTGCAATGGGTGCTGCTCGCGGCGATTGCCGGCGCGTTGGTGGGCGACGGCTCGGCATTCTGGGCAGGCCATCGCTCGCAGCGTGAGATCCTCTCGAGCCTGGCCGCTGACGAATTATCCGCGCGTGGTCGCGCAGAGCGAGGCGTTCTTTCAGCGCTGGGGCATCTGGGCGGTGTTCTTCGCGCGCTTCATACCGCCGATCCGCGCCTTCGTGCCGATGACGGCCGGCGCGCTCGCCATGCCGCCGTCCCGCTTTTATCCCGTGAACCTTCTCGCGGTCCTGCTGTGGGCGCCGGCGCACGTGCTGCCCGGCGTGATGGCCGTCTCGCTGCTCGACCGCTTCGGCGTCTTCGACGAACACCGGCGGCAGCGCCAAGCATCACTGGATGCCGATCATCATCGGCGGCGCGATCATCCTTGCGCTGGCGGTCTGGACCATCCGGCGCCGGCACGGCGGCAGCGTGATCGAGCCGGCGCCGCGGCGGATCAAGGACTTGCGGTAGCAGGCACCTGCAGACGCGGCACACCCCGCCCCGGCGCAGGACCGACATAACGCGCGCGAGGCCGGATCAGCTTGCCGTGCTGCAATTGTTCGCTGGCATGCGCGACCCATCCGACGGCGCGGGCCATCGCAAACAGCGTCAGCTCGCTGCCGGGCGCAAGCCGCAGGCTGTGCGCCAGCACGGCCAGCGCATAATCGATGTTGACGAACTCGCCGGTCGCTTCCGCGATCCGCTCCGGCACTTCCCTGGTGAATTTTCGCGCCGCGCCCGCGCGGGTGAGCGCGTTCAGGAGCGACATCGCGCGCGGATCGCCGCGCTTGTAGACGCCGTGACCGAAGCCGGCGAAGCGCTCGCCGAGCGCCACGCGTTCGCGGATGACGGGCTCGGGATCGTGGTCGATCAGCATCTTCACCAGCCGCGAGGCCAATACGCCGGCGCCGCCGTGCTGCGGGCCCTTCAGCGCGGCAAGGCCGGCGATGATGGCATCGTAGAGACTGAGGCCGGTCGAAGCCGCGCAGCGCACGGTGAAGGTCGAGGCGTTCAACTCGTGATCGGCGAGCAGCACCAGCGCGCGGCGGATCAGGTCGGGCGCGTGCTTGTTGTCCGGCGCCCAGACCTTCGCGATCTGCAGATGCAGCGGCTCGGCCGACGGCGTGGTGTTGAGCATCGTGGCGACCAGCAGCCGCAGGATGCGCGCGCCGACCATCGCGCGGCCTTCCGGCGCGCGCGTGAACGCGCCGGGATCGGCGCTGGTCGCCAGCGCCAGCACGGCAATCGCGCGGTCGATCGGCGCAGCGCGGCGCGCGGCCTCGGCAATGGCGCGCATCTCGTCGGAGACCTCAGGACAATTATCCGCTGCGAACGGATCGACGCCGGTCACGTCCCACAGCAGCGTCGCGGCATGCTCCAGCGTGTCCTTTTCGGCGAGATCGACGCAGTTCACGCCGCGATAGATCGCGCCTTCCTCGGTGATGGTTGCAATCGCCGAGTCCATCACCGGCAAATCCGGATCGAAGCTCTTGAAGCCGCGCGGCTCGACCGAGGGCAGGCGCCGCTCCTTCAGGCCGCGGATGTCCTCGGCGCGGTAGCGATGGCTGCGCGAATCCGGCGACGGCTCGGAGCGGATCAGGCCGCGGCTGACATAGGCGTAGAGCGTCGCCGGCGAGATCGCGAGCTCGGCGGACGCCTCGCGGGCGGACAGGTAAAGCGCCTCGGATTTTTTCATATTGATTTATATAATCAAGATTGATCAATCTGTCGAGTTGACCGACCTTTCAAGGCCTGACCCAACGGGCTGAAAGGAGATTCGGTCATGAACATGCACCTCACCAAGAGCCAGATCGGTCTCGACGGCGTGCCGGCCGCCGAGACGGTGTTGAGCCATGTCGACGGCGAGCGCGGCGAACTGATCATCGCCGGCGAGCGCGTCGGCGACCTCGCCGGCAAAGCGAGCTTCGAAAGCGTGACGGCGCGGCTATGGAGCGGCGCGACGGGCAAGGCGTTCAGCGAGGCCAATGTGCGGGCGAGCCTCGGCGCGGCGCGCGAGCGGGCCTTCGCGCGCCTGCCCGACCTGCTGCCGGCAACCCGCGGCTTGTCGGTCGTCGACGGCTTTCGGGCCGCGGTCGCGGGGCTCCGTGCCGAAAGCGGGCTCGATCATGAGGCGACCATCGTCGGCGCCTGTCCGGTCATCGTCGGCGCGCTGGTGCAGCAGGCCAAGGGCGATACGCCGATCGCTCCCGATGCAACACTCTCGCACGCGGCCGATACGCTCAGGATGCTGCATGGCACGCGAGCCGGAGGCGCGCAACGCCGCCGCGCTCGACACCTATTTCGTCACCGTGTGCGATCACGGCATGAACGCCTCGACCTTCACCGCGCGCGTGATCGCCTCGACGCAGGCCGATCTGTTCGCGGCGATCACCGGCGGCTATTGCGCGCTGACGGGTCCGCTGCATGGCGGCGCGCCGGAGCCGGTGCTGGAAATGCTGGATGCGATCGGCACGCGCGAACGCATCAAGCCGTGGGTCGACGATGCGCTCGCGCGCGGCGAACGGCTGATGGGTTTCGGCCATCGCGTCTATCGCGTGCGCGATCCGCGCGCCGACGTGCTGAAGGCCGCGATCGGGCGGCTGTCGGCCGATGGCGCCGACCTGCCGTTTGCCAGCGAGGTCGAAAGCTACATCCGCGAAGCCTTGCGGAAGAAGAACCCGAATCGCCCGCTGGAGACCAATGTCGAGTTCTTCACGGCGATCCTGCTCGATGCGCTCGCAATTCCGCGCCAGGCCTTCACGCCGATCTTCGCGGTGGCGCGCGCCGCGGGCTGGACCGCGCACGCGCTGGAGCAGCGCCGCACCGGACGGCTGATCCGGCCGAGTTCACATTATGCGGGAAGAGTGCCTGCGTGAGGCATGGACGAGTCCGTGCGTGCGGGTTAGCTCGCGCGCACCACCGTCTTCAGATAGTTGTAGGCCTTGATGATCTCGATCAGGCGATCCTCGGTCGAGCGATCGCCGCCATTGGCGTCGGGATGATGCTGCTTCACCAGCGCCTTGTACTTCACCTTGACGTCTTGCAGCGTCGCCTCGGGACCGAGCCCCATCACCTGCAACGCCTTGCGCTCGGCATTGAAGATCTTGCGCGTCTCGGCCTTGGCTTCCGCGCCCGGACCGGGCCGCCAGCGGCCGCGGCCGTTGAGCTCGGAGAACACGCTGAAGGGATCGGCGGCGCCGTCCCAATCGGCAGCTGCCGGACCGGTCTTGCCTTTGCCCGGGCTGCCATTGGCGCCCATCTTCCAGGTCGGGCGATGGCCGGTCAGCGCATCCTTCTGGTAGCGCGCAACCGCGTCGGCATTCATGCCGGAGAAGAAATTGTAGGACTGGTTGTACTCGCGGACGTGATCGAGACAGAAATGCCAGTATTCGCGCGAGTTCTCGCGGCCCTTCGGCGCGCGGTGCGGCCCCTTGTTCTTGCACTCCGGCCATTCGCACATGACGGCGGATTCGCGCGCCTGCGCTTCGCGCTTCGCAGTCGCCCGCGGCTTGACGCGAATGGAGTCGAAGAATTTGGATGAATCGATCGGCATGATGAACTTTGACTACGCAACGCCAAAAGCTTCAAGTCTTGACATTGCGAAACCCTTAAACTCCCGCATTGACGAATGGCCTGACGGCGGATTTAATGCCGCTGCCATGACCACCCGCGAGACTATCACCAACAAGTTGCGCGAAGCTTTCGCCCCCGAAGGCCTCGAGGTGCAGGACGAATCACATCTGCATGAGGGCCATGCCGGCCACCGCCCCGGCGGCGAGTCGCATTTCCGTGTTTATATCGTGTCTGACGCCTTCAAAGGGAAGAGCCGGGTCGAGCGCCACCGCATGATAAATGCGACATTGGCCAGCGAACTCGCGGGTTCCGTGCATGCGCTCGCCATCCACGCGCAGGCGCCGGGCGAAGACGCCGATAAGCCGCGCTATCGATGAGTCTAGAACGCCGTCCCTGCCCGCTTCGGCCGCTTCTCCTCAAGCTCGCTCTCGCGCGGCACCGGAACAATCCGCAGCGCGGTGATGCGATTGCGCTCGCGCCGCAGCACGCGGAAGCGGAAGCCGTGGAAGGTAAAACTCTGGCCGCGCTCGGGGATCGACCGCGCCTCGTGAATCACCAGGCCCGCGACGGTGGTTGCCTCCTCATCGGGCAGGCTCCAGTCCATCGCGCGATTGAGATCGCGGATCGGCACCGAGCCGTCGACCACGACCGAGCCGTCCGGCTGGGCGCGCACGCCGGCCACCACGACGTCCTGCTCGTCGGAGATGTCGCCGACGATCTCTTCCAGGATGTCTTCCAGCGTCACAATGCCTTCAAACTCGCCGTACTCGTCGACCACCATCGCGAAATGGGTCTTGCGGCGGCGGAACGCCTTGAGCTGCTCGGAGACCGGGCGCATCTCCGGCACGAACCAGGGCGGCAGCGCGAGACTCGAGACGTCGATCCGCGTCATGTCGCCCTCGGCGGCGCGGATGGCGCGCAGCAGATCCTTGGCATGCAGCACGCCGATGATGTTCTCCGGCTTCTCGCGCCAGAGCGGGATGCGGGTGTATTCGGACGCCAGCACCTCGCCGACCAGCTCGTCGGCCGGCAGGTCGGCGTTGACCATCACCACCTCGGTGCGGTGGATCATCACGTCGGAGACTTCGAGCTCGCGCAGATCGAGCAGGCCGCCCAGCATGTCGCGGTCGTGCTTCTCCACCTTGCCCTCACGGTGAAGCAGATCGACGGCGCCGCGCAGGCGCTCGGTCGGCGACAGCAGCGGCTGGTTGGCGCCGACCTTGAAGCCGATCAGGCGCATCAAGACGCGCACGATGGCCTCGATCACCGCAAGCAGCGGACCGAGCACATACATGGTGATCCGCATCGGACGCGCCACTGCGAGCGCGACGCGGTCGGGGGCGTTGATCGCGATGGTCTTCGGCAACACCTCGGCGAAGATCACGACCAGCACGGTCATGACAGCGGTGGCGTAGAGCACGCCGACCTCGCCGAACCAGCCGGTGAAGACATTGGTCGCGAGCGCGGAGGCGCCGATATTGGCGATGTTGTTGCCGAGCAGCAGCGCGCCGATCAGCCGCTCGCGCTTGGCGATCAACTGCGACACCAGGTCGGCGTCGCGATTGCCCTGCTTCGACAGCCGCAGCATGCTGCCGCGCGAGGCGCCGGTCAGCGCGGTCTCGCTTGACGCAAAGAAAGCGGAAGCGCCGAGCAGCGCCGCCATGATGCAGAATGTCAGCCAATCCATGGCGTGATCGTCATGCCTTGCTCTTCAGCTTCGTCTGCAGGAAGTCCCGAACTTTCGACGGATCGACGTCCTTCGCGATGACGGCGCGGCCGACGGCCTCGAGCAGGATGAAGGTCAGCTTGCCGCGCCGGACCTTCTTGTCCTGCGCCATCAAACCCATCAGCGCGTCGGCATCCGCAAGCCCTTCCTGCGCGAAGCCCGCGATATCCTGCAGATGGGTCGGCAGACCGACCTCGGCAAGGTGACGTTTCACCCGCGCCGCATCGGATTGGCGCGATCATGCCGAGCGAAGCGGAAAACTCCGCCGCCAGCACCATGCCGATCGCCACGCCCTCGCCATGGAACAGGCGGTCGGAAAATCCGGTCGCGGCTTCCAGCGCATGGCCGAAGGTATGGCCGAGATTGAGCAGCGCGCGATCGCCGGTTTCGCGCTCGTCGCGCGCCACGATCGCGGCCTTGGCGCGGCAAGAGGTCGCAATCGCGTGCTCGCGCGCGGCACCCCCTTTGAAGACGTCGCCGTGATTGTTCTCCAGCCAGGAGAAGAACGCCTCGTCGCCGAGCACGCCATATTTGGCGACCTCGGCATAGCCGGCGCGGAACTGGCGCGGCGACAGCGTGTCGAGCACCGCCGTGTCGGCGATCACGAGCACCGGCTGATGAAAGGCGCCGAGCAAATTCTTGCCTTGCGGCGAATTGATTCCGGTCTTGCCGCCGACGCTGGAATCGACCTGCGCCAAGAGCGAGGTCGGTACCTGCACGAAGTCGACGCCGCGGCGCAGGATCGCGGCGGCAAAGCCGGCGAGATCGCCGACCACGCCGCCGCCGAGCGCGATGACGAGATCGTTGCGCTCGATCCTGGCCGCGATCAGCGCTTCCGAGACTTTTTCGAGGACGCTATAGGTCTTCGAGCCTTCGCCTTCGTCGACGATGACGCGCGATGAGGGAATGCCGGCCGCGGCCAGCGACGCTTCGGTTTTCTCCAGCCAATGTTTGGCGACGGTCTTGTCGGTGACGATGGCGGTGCGCACGCCGGGCCGCAGCGCGGCCACGCGCGCGCCGAGCGAGGCGAGCACGTCGCGGCCGATCACGATGTCATAGGCACGATCGCCAAGCGCGACGTCGACGATGGTCGTGTCCTGTTTCAGCGGCGCGGTCATGGCGCGGCACTCACGGAGGTTGGCCGCCGCGTCGCTGCCGCACAGCCGTGCATGCAGCGCCGCGACGACTTCATCGACGATCCTGTCATGCGGCACGTCGCGCGAGGCGATGGTGAGATCGGCTTTGCCGTAGACCGGCTCGCGTTCGGCGAGCAGGCGATTGACGGTGGCAACGGGATCGGCGGTCTGCAGCAGCGGACGGTCGGTGCGTCGCTTCACCCGCTTCATGATGACGTCGGTGTCGGCCTTGAGCCAGATCGACACCGCCTTGTCGCCGATGCGCCGCCGTGTCTCCTCGCGCATGAACGAGCCGCCGCCGGTCGCAAGCACGCCCGGCCCGCTATCGAGCAGCCGCGCGATCACCCGCGCCTCGCCGTCGCGAAAATGCTGCTCGCCATGCGCCTCGAAAATCTCCGGGATGGTCATGCCGGCGGCGGTCTCGATCTCGGTGTCAGCGTCCGTGAAAGGCAGGCGCAGCCGCGCGGCGACCCGCCGCCCGATGGTCGACTTACCCGCCCCCATCATGCCGACCAGCACGATCATGCGCGGCCCGAGCGCGGCCAGGATGTCGGCCTCCACCGAGGTGGGAACGGCAATTTGTGAGGTGGTCTCGGACATTGCCTTCAAATTCAGCGATTGGCGGATTCCGCCGGTTTCTGAACCACCTATACTACCCCCGGCACAACGGTTGCCAGAGAGACTTGCAACGGAGAGGCGAACATGTTGGATGATTTCATTGGTTAATTTCGCTGCGTCCAAGGCGTGAGAGATGCCCAGCCTGTTCCGTTTCCTGACGGCGGTCGCCGTGATCGTCGGCATCGTCTATGGCGCGATCTTCGCGCTGGCAAATTTCGTGACGCCGAAGCCGCGGGAAATGACCGTGACCATCCCGCCGGATAAGTTTCTAAAGAAATAGCCGCTAGGTTCGGGACCATGCGTTCCAAAGCCTCAGATGCGAAACTGACCGGCCTGTTCCTCGACATGCTCGCGGCGGAACAGGGCGCCGGCGAGAACACCATCGAGGCCTATCGCCGCGACCTCACCGATTTCTCCGAATTCTGCGCCCGCGCGGGGCAAAGTTTTGCCGGCGTTGCGACCGAGAAGCTGCGCGACTATCTCGGAGATCTCGACGCGAGAGGCTTCAAGTCGTCCAGCGTGGCGCGGCGGCTGTCGGCGATCCGGCATCTGTTTCGCTTCCTGCTCAACGAACGCATCCGCACCGACGATCCGGCGGCGATCCTCTCCGGCCCCAAGCGCGGCCGCGGTCTGCCGAAAGTGCTGTCGATTTCAGATGTCGACCGCATGCTGACGCGCGCCAAGGAGCTGTCGCAAACCGCAGATGTGTCGGCCTCGCAGCGCTTGCGCGCGCAACGGCTCTATTGCCTGCTGGAAGTGCTCTATGCCACGGGCCTGCGCGTCTCCGAGCTGGTGGCGCTGCCGCGCTCGGCGGCGCGCAATGACGCGCAGATGATCGTGGTGCGCGGCAAAGGCAACAAGGAACGGCTGGTGCCGCTCAACGACGCCTCGCGACAGGCGATGGCGGATTATCTCGCCGCGACCGAGGCGGCGAAGGGCGGCAAGCAGAAGAACGCCGCGATCTCCAAATGGCTGTTTCCGTCCTTCGGCGAGAGCGGTCATCTGACGCGGCAACATTTCGCGCGCGACCTGAAGGAGCTTGCCGCCGCATCCGGCCTCGCACCACGGCTGGTATCGCCGCATGTGTTGCGCCATGCCTTTGCCAGCCACCTGCTGCACAATGGCGCGGATTTGCGCATCGTGCAGACGCTGCTCGGCCACACCGACATTTCGACCACGCAGATCTACACCCATGTGGTGGAGGAGCGCCTGAAGAGCCTGGTGCGCGACCTGCATCCGCTGGCGAGAAATATAGCCGCACCTCGCGCCTTGACTTCCGCGCGATCTCCCGCAAAACAGCCACGACGCGCTCGATCGCCTCGCCGCCACCAGCCCCGGATGACGCGCTAAGCCCTTGAAGCAGCGCGTTTTCCGCTATCTCCGCCCGAAACCGCTTCGCTCCCCCGCACGTTGTTACCTATATTGCCCCGATGCCGGATCAGATACGTTCCTATCTCGATTTCGAAAAGCCCGTCGCCGAACTCGACGCCAAGGTCGACGAGCTGCGCACGATGGCGGCCGGCGGCACCGACATTCATGACGAAGTTGCACTCATCGAACAAAAAGCGGCCCAGGCGCTGGCCGATCTCTATGCCAATCTGACGCCGTGGCAGAAGACGCTGGTTGCGCGCCATCCGCAGCGCCCGCACTTCACCGATTTCATCAATTCGCTGATCGCCGAATTCACGCCGCTCGCCGGCGACCGCAAGTTCGGCGAGGACGAGGCGCTGATGGGCGGCTTCGGCCGCTTCCGCGGCGAAAGCATCTGCGTGATGGGCCAGGAGAAAGGCGCCTCCACGGAGTCGCGCATCAAGCACAATTTCGGCATGGCGCGCCCGGAAGGCTATCGCAAGGCGGTGCGGCTGATGGAGATGGCCGAGCGCTTCGGCATTCCCGTGCTGTCGATCGTGGATTCCGCCGGCGCCTATCCCGGCATCGGCGCCGAAGAGCGCGGTCAGGCCGAGGCGATCGCGCGCTCGACCGACGCGTGTCTCTCGCTTGGCGTGCCCAATGTCGCGGTCGTCACCGGCGAGGGCATGTCGGGCGGCGCGATCGCGATCACGACAGCCAATCGCGTGTTGATGTTCGAGCACGCGATCTACAGCGTGATCTCGCCCGAGGCGGCGTCCTCGATCCTCTGGCGCGACGGCACCAAGGCCCAGGAAGCCGCCAACAGCATGAAGATCACCGCCCAGGACATGCTGCGATTCGGCGTGGTCGACACCATCCTGAAAGAGCCGGTCGGTGGCGCCCATCGCGACTCCGCGGCCATGATCGCGGCCACGGGCGATGCCATCGAGCAGGCCTTCAACGAGCTGCAGGAATCTCGATGCCGATGGGATCCGCCGGCAGCGGCGGCAGAAGTTCCTCGATATCGGCCGGAAACTGGGCTGAAATCCCGCTTTTCTCCCCGGAATTCCGACCGAAAATGGCACAGTGACGCGCTTTTTGGGCAAATCGGAACCGTCCGCCAATTTCGGCCGCAATTCGGCCGCGACCTCGTAATTTAAGCCTTGTTGACCATGGCGATTTCGCCTCCCGTTCGCCTGCTCGCTTCGGGTTGCCGCGACGGAGGTCAAAGGGTACAATTTTAGTCAATGGCTTCAGGGCATTCGCCGCGAGTTGGGGTTGGCGAAAACGGCCCGGAGGGTGTGGAGCTCTGCATTGATCGATCGCACGCTGGTCCGCGCGCTCATCACCTCGGCGGCACTTGCCGCCGCGGGCGCGTTCCTGTCGGGCTGCGACACCGATGAAATCTCGCTCGCCACCAACGCCAAGGCCAACCAGCCGGTCCCGCCGAAACTGATCCAGGCGATGGTCGACAAGGACATGGATCTGCAGTCGCCGATCCTGATCCGCCTGTTCAAGCAGGAAGCCGAGGTCGAGGTCTGGAAGCAGAACCGCTCCGGCCAATTTGCGCTCTTGAAGACCTATCCGATCTGCCGCTGGTCCGGCGACCTCGGACCCAAGGTGAGGGAAGGCGACCGCCAGGCGCCGGAAGGTTTCTATCCGATCACGCCCGGCCTGATGAATCCGACGTCGGCCTACTATCTCTCCTTCAACACCGGCTATCCCAACACCTATGACGCGGCGCTCGGCCACACCGGCTCGCAGCTGATGGTGCATGGCGACTGCTCCTCGCGCGGCTGCTACGCGATGACCGACGAGCAGATCGCGGAAATCTATTCGCTCGGCCGCGAGTCCTTCTTCGGCGGACAGAAGTCGTTCCAGTTCCAGGCCTATCCGTTCCGGATGACGCCGCTCAACATGGCGAAGCATCGCAACAATCCGAACATGGCGTTCTGGAAGATGATCAAGGTCGGCTACGATCATTTCGAGCTGACGCGGCAGGAGCCGAAGGTCACCTATTGCGAGAAGAAATACGTGTTCGATGCGATCCGCGCGCCGAACGCGAAGAGCGATCCGGTGTTCAACGTCAACGCCAAGTGCCCGCCTTACGCGATCGAGGAGCAGCCTCGGCGACGCCATGCAGCAGCGCGAGGCCGAAGAGACGGCCGAGTACAACAAGCTGGTGGCGCGCGGCACGCCGGTCGCCAAGCTCAACACCGGCATCGACGGCGGCATGAACCAGATGTTCGCCTCGCACGTGCCCGGCGGCAGCACCGGCCTCTCCGAAGGCGGCGACGGCCAGGGCCTGTCGCTGCTCTCGATCTCGCGTGCACCCGGCACCATTCCCGGCACCGTCAATCCGCCGCGCCCGCCATGGGCGGCGCAGCAGGGGAGTGAGCCTGCCGTTGCCGCCGCACCGCCCGCGCAAGGATCTGGCACGAAGGTCGCCTCCGCCGCGCCACCGCAGCAGCAACAGTCCGAGGGCTTCTTCGCAAGCCTCGGGCGCAAGATCGGCCTCGGCGGCGCCGACACGACGGCGAGTGCGCCGCCTCCCGCCGCACCCGCCAAGCCGAAGGCGGAAGCCAAGCCGCTGCCGAAGGCGTTCAAGCCGGTCGAGACCAGGCAGGCCGCCGCGCCGCGTCCGCCGCTGAAACCGTCGGTGACGGATACGCGCTGCGGCACCGGCTCCCGCCGCTCCGGCCACCGCCGCCGCGCCGGCCAAGGACACGATGGTCGCCGGCTCGCAGCCGATCGTGGGCTCGAACTCGTTCGACAGCCGCTTCTCCGCGGTGAAGTAGGTAACTGTTCTTCACCTCTCCCCGCCTGCGGGCAGAGGTGAGCAGCAATCTCAAGCCTCTCTTAAATCTTCGCAACTAGACTACGTGCCCGCGTCGTTCTCGTAAGGCGCGTCCAGAATGGAAGTCGCCGGTCTGTCGCCGACAGCCGGGGTTCACTCTCTGGCGGATGGTACGCAATGGCGAAATTCATCGTGCTCAAGCGGCCCGGACCTCCCACACGTGAGGTGCTGGTCAACATCGCGCAAATCCTGACCGTGCAGCCCGGCCAGGGCACCGGCTGCTCGCTGCTGTTCGGCAAGGACCACGCCATCAATTTCGAGGAAGACGTGGCGACCGTGATCCGCCGCATCCAGAGCGGCCCGTTCATCGAGAGCGTCGAGAAGAAGTAGCCGCGCTCTCTCGACCGTTCGAATTTCCGCCGACACGTCCGGTGTCATCGCCCGATTTAGTCGGGCGATCCAGTAGTTCGCAGAGGCCAGCCGTGTCTGACCGCGAGACCTCTGGGTATGATCCCGGGTCGCGCTCGCAGCGTTCGCGTGCCCGGCATGACAGCGGATTGCACGGATAGACGCGCCGAAAATAATCTGTAGCTTGTCTCCGTATCGGACCCGCAGAAGGTCCGCTGGACAACAAGCTTGACGGGAGGTATCAGGAAATGCCGGGCGTTCATCTGCTCGATCGTGTCATCGGCAGCGAGTATCCAAGCTTCGCGAGCGACGCCGAGGTTCGCGCGTTCGAGCAAACCCCGTACGCGGACCGCATCGCGGCGCAGAGCACCTATGACGCGCTCAAGCTCGGCGCCGCGCACAATCCCGATGCGCCGGCGCTGCAACTGCTCGCCAACGCCGATCCGGCGGATGCGCCCGTCGTCATCAGCTATCGCGATTTCCTCGCGCGGGTGACGCAGGCCGCCAACATGTTCGGCGCACTCGGCGTCGGCCCGACCGATGTCGTGAGCTTCCTGCTTGCCGCTGGTGCCCGATGCCTTCGTGACGCTGTTCGCCGCCGAAGCCGCCGGGATCGCCAACCCCGTCAATCCGCTGCTGGAGCCGCACCAGATCGCGGAGATTCTGGAAGCCGCCAATACCAAAATTCTCGTCGCGCTCGGCCCGATGCCGGGCACCGACATCTGGCAGAAGATCGAGCAGGTCCGCGGCAAGCTGAAGAATCTGAAGGCGATCGTGCAGGTGCATGGCGCCGGTGACCCCGCCAACGGCATCCATTCCTTCAACGAGCTGATCAAGGCGCAGCCGTCGGATCGCCTCGTCAGCGGCCGAAAAATTTCAGGCAGCGACATCGCCGCCTATTTCCACACCGGCGGCACCACGGGCACGCCAAAACTGGTGCGCCACACCCACACCAACCAAGTCTATCAGGCCTGGGTGCTCAATCTGATGCTCAAGTCGCAGCCCGGCAACAATCTGCTGTTCGGCATGCCGCTCTATCACGTCGGCGGCTCGCTCTCGCAGGTGCTGACCCAATTGTCGGCGGGCGGCAGCCTCGTGGTGCTGTCGCCGTCGGGCTGGCGCAATCCCAACGCGGTGAAGAACATCTGGGCCCTGGTCGACCGCTACAAGCCGCAGACATTGTCGAGCGTGCCGACCGTGCTGGCGGCATCGCTCACCATTCCGCCCGGCAATGCCGACATCTCCAGTCTGCAAATATGCCGCGGGCGGCGGCTCGGCGATCCCCGTCGCCGTCGGACAAGCGATCACGGACAAGCTGAAGCTGCCGGTGCTCGAAGTCTACGGCATGACCGAGACGTCGAGCGTGCACACCATCGCGTTTCCGGACCGGCCGATCCCGCTCGGCTCGGCCGGGCGCGCGGTGCCCTACAGCCGCGTGCGCATCGTCAAGATGGACAGCGAGGGCAACTATGAGCGCGACTGCGCGGCCGACGAGATCGGCGTCGTCACCATGGCCGGGCCCGGCGTGTTCGGCGGCTATCTCAACGACGCGCACAATGCAGGCGCGTTCGTCGACGACATCTGGGTCAATTCCGGCGACCTCGGCCGGCTCGACAAGGACGGCTGCCTGTGGATCACCGGCCGCGCCAAGGATCTGGTGATCCGCGGCGGCCACAACATCGATCCGCAGCCGATCGAGGAGATCCTGTTCGGGCATCCGGCGGTGGGGCTTGCCGCAATGGTCGGCCAGCCCGACGCCTATGCCGGCGAGCTACCGGTCGGCTATGTGCAGCTCAAGCCCGGCGCGAGCGTGCAGGCCGGCGAACTCGAGGCCTGGGTGCGCGAGCGCACGCCGGAGCGCGCGGCCGTGCCGGTGCAGGTGATCGCGATCGATCCGATGCCGCTCACCGGCGTCGGAAAAGTGTTCAAGCCGCAGCTGCGCTGGGACGCGGCGGGCCGCGTGTTCGACAACGTGCTCGCGCCGCTGCGCGAGCGCGGCATCGACGCCAAGGTTCATGTCGGCGCGCATGGCAGCCACGGCAGCATCGCGACCGTGACGCTGACGGGCGTGCCGAACGACAAGCGCGAAGCGGTCGCGGGCGAAGTGCACGCGCTGCTCGCGCCGTTCGTGATGCGTCATGAGGTGAAGCACGTCTAGCGCGCATGATCCGGAAAAGGCCTGCCCGCACTTGATGCGGGGTGGGCACCGGTTTTCCGACAAAGATCATGCGCAAACATAAGGCGGCTGGAGCGGCTTACGCCGCTCCTCCAGTCTTGCTACGGCGCACGGCGGCCTGCTGCTGCAAGCGCAGTTTGGCGGCTTCGGCAAGGCCGCACTCGATCGTGCAGCGATCGAGCCCGATGTCGCGGAGCTGACGGTCGTCGAAACTGCGGAGCAATACGAGGCTCGCCTGGCGCGCGCGCTGCTCGATCAGGGCCGCGACGAAGTGATTGATGAGCCGGCCGGCGCGGGCGAGGAAATATCCGATCGTCCTTCGGACCGAGCCCGAGGCGGGAGTATAGCCAGTGGTCTGATTCAATAACGTCATGGTGGTCATCCTGAGAGGCGGAGTTATGTCCCCCTTCCCCGCCTGCACCATGCATGGGTTGGCCGTCCAAGACTTTCAGGAAACGATGATTTTTCATCCAGAGCGGCTTGAGATTATCTGACCGCAGTGCAGCGCTTGATTTGACGCGGAAAGCGGCGGCAATATCGCTGCGTCGGGAGGCGGATTTCTGGACATGGACTTGCGACGGCGCGACATTTTGGCAGGGCTCTTATGCGCGAGCGCATGGCCGCTCGCCGCGCGCGCGCAAGCGCCTGCCAAGACCATCGCCATGCTCGGCGCGGCCTCGCCCGCGGCGTGGGGCCCGATGGTGGCGAGCTTCGAGGAGCGCCTGCGCGAGCTCGGCTGGATCGACGGACGCACCGCCGCCCTCGTCTATCGCTGGGCGGAGGGCGACTCGAGCCGCTATGCCGCGATCGCCGCCGAGCTCGTTGCGATGAAGGTCGACGTGATCGTGACGGTGGGAAGCGCGGCCGCCACCGTGATGCGCGCGACCAGCACGATTCCGATCGTGCTGGCGGCCGCGGTCGATCCTGTCGCGAGCGGCTTCGTGCAGAGCCTGTCGCATCCCGGCGGCAACGTCACCGGCCTGTCGCTGCAGTCCAGCGAGATCGGCACCAAGCGGCTGGAAATCCTGCGCGAGGCGATCCCCGGCCTCAAGCATCTCGCGGTCATGGCCAATGCCGGCTATCCGGGCTCGGCGCGGAAATCGGCGGCGGTGCAGGAGGCCGCGCGCAAGCTCGGGCTCACCGCCGACGCGCTCGACATCCGTCGGCCTGACGATATCGCGCCCGCGATCGCCTCCGTGAAGGGCAGCGCCACAGCGCTTTATATCTGCACGGACTCGCTCGTCGTCACCAACTCGCCCAGGATCAACGCCGCCGCGCGCGACGCGAACCTGGCGACGATGTGGGGCGCCCGCGAATGGATCCGCGCCGAGGGCGGCTTCATGTCCTACGGGCCGAATGAGAGCGGCCAGTTCCGGCAGGCCGCCGACTATGTCGACAAGATTCTCAAGGGTGCCAATCCGGCCGATCTTCCGGTGGCGCAGCCGACCAAGATCGATCTGGCGGTCAATCTGAAGACCGCGAAGGCGCTGGGGATTTCGATCCCCGAGACGTTCCTGCTGCGCGCCGACGAGGTGATCGAGTAGCGCCTGATCAGAGAAGTGGGCACCGTCTTTCCGATAAGATCATGCGCAATAGAAGCGCAGTTCAAATCACGAAAAACCCGTGCGTGCCGTCGCGGGCGAGCTGCGCGACCAGGCCATATTCCCAATCGAAATAGGCCTGCATTTTTTCCGCCGTCGCATCGGTGCCCTCATAGGGCCTGCGATAGCGATGCGCGGGATCGGGCTTTCGGCAGCACTTGCGGCGGACCGGCTTCGAGCGCGCCGCTGTAGCCGCCGTCGAGCACGAATGACGTCCCAGCCCATCTGCGCCAGCCATGACGCCGTCATGTCGGCGCGGATGCCCAGATTGTCCGTGAGCACGATGCGCGCGCCGCGCACGGGTGCGGCCATGTCGATCTCCTGCACCAGCTGGCCGCCGGGATAATGGCGGAAGCCTTTGAGGTGACCGGCGCTGTATTCCTCCGCGTCGCGCACGTCGAAGCGATAGAGCGTGCGCGAGGTCTGCGCCTGCAGCGCAGCGAGATCGTCCTGCGTGAGGCGGCGCACGCCGGCGCGATAGGCGACGTCGCGCGCGTTGGTCTCGGCCTTCGCGAACGTGCCGATTGCGCCGCGCTTTGTCGCGCCATGATCGAGCGTGTGGCTTGCCAGCGTCCAGCCCATGGTGCCGTTGCGCAGCGCCACGACCTTGTTGGGCACGCCGGCATTGATCAGCGACTGCGTGCCGATGATGGAGCGGGTGCGGCCGGCGCAATTGACCACGATGGTGGTCGCGGGATCGGGCGCGGCGTGCCGGCGCGCAGCACCAGCTCGGCGCCGGGCACGCTGACCGAGCCCGGAATGTTCATGGTGGTGTATTCGTCGAAGCGGCGCACATCGAGGATTTTGATGTTGGCGCCGCTCTCGATCAGGGCGGCGACATCGTCCGCCGGCAGCGACGGCGTGTGGCGGCGCTGCTTCCACCAGCTCGCCGAACGCCTTGGCGTAGGAATTGACGTCCGATGAACAGCTCATAGCCGGCGTCGCGCCAGGCCTGCAGCCCGCCCGCGAGCGCGCGGATATTGCTGTAGCCGAGCTTTGCGAACGCTTCGGCCGCCGCCGGCACGAACCCGTCGTCATTGTCGTACAGGACGATCGGCACATCCTTGCGCGGCAGCCGCAGCTCGGCTTCGAGCGCGATCCGGTTCGCTGCCATGTTCGCGGCGAACAGCGGATGGCCGGTGGCGAACTCGCGCCTCATGCCTGACGTCGAGCAGCGCGATCTCGTCGCGCGCGAGCAGCGCGGTGCGGATTTGCTGGGGAGTGATGGTGGGAGAGGGCTCATCGGCGAAACCATAGCGCCGCCGAAAGCCGCATGCCAAATGCCGGCTCTAGCGGCTGGCCTCGCGGATATAGGCTTCCGCGCGATCGGCGAGGCGATCGACGCCCTCCGCGGCCGTATCGAGAACGAGATGCTCGCGGTCCCACGGCTCGTAGTCGCGCTTCACGACGTCATCCCAGGTCGGCTGCTTGTGACCGCTGACGACGTCGGTCGGGCGGCTTTCGACGCGGCGCCGATGCAAGGCGGCATCGCTGCAGATCAGCTCGATCTCGACCAGACGCGCCGTGCATCGATTGGCCGTCTCGCGCCAGCCATTGCGGCTTGCCGCGACCGGATTGACGCAATCGGCGATCACGGTCCGTCCGATCAGGAGGTTTTCCGCGGCGAGCGCGTTGGCGATCACGTAACCGGCGGCGCCGACCGCGAGGCCCTGATCCTTCAGCCGCTGCTCGATCATATCGATACGCAGGTAGGTCGCCGCAAACCGCCGCGTCAGCTCGCGCGCGATGGTGGTCTTGCCGGTCGCCGGCAGACCGCCGAAGACGATCAGCAGGGGTAACGATTTGCTCAGGCGCTCCGCCCGTGGCAGTGCTTGAACTTCTTGCCGCTGCCGCAGGGGCAATCCTCGTTGCGGCCGACCTTGCCCCAGGTCGACGGGTTCTTCGGATCGCGCGCCACATCGCCGCCATTGGCCGGGCACCAGCGAAGCGTTCGCGAACGTCATCTCGTCCTCGCCGGTATCGGGATTGAGCTTGTGCGCTTCCATCGCCGGCAGCACCGGCGCCTGCTCTTCCGGCGGCACGATCTCGACCCGCATCAGCTGCGCGGTCACCGCCTCGCGCAGATGCGCGATCATGGCTTCGAACAGCTGAAGGCTTCCGACTTGTATTCCTGCAGGGGATCGCGCTGGCCGTAGCCGCGCAAGCCGATCACCTGGCGCAGATGGTCGAGCATGATCAGATGCTCGCGCCAGAGATGGTCGAGCGTCTGCAGCAGGATGGTCTTCTCGACGTAACGCATCACGTCGGGGCCCCATTGCGCGACCTTGGCCGCCATGTGCTCGTCGACCTTCTGCTCGATGCGCGACAGCAGCTCCTCGTCGGCGATGCCCTCTTCCTTGGCCCATGCGTCGACCGGAAGCTCGATGCCGAGCACGCGGGTGAGCTCTTCCTTCAGGCCCGCGACGTCCCACTGCTCGGCATAGGCATGCTCGGGCACGTGCTTGACGACGACGTCGTCGACATAGGCGTGGCGCATGTCGGCGACGGTCTCGGCGACGCTGTCGTCCTTCATCAGGTCGACGCGCTGGTCGAAGATCACCTTGCGCTGGTCGTTCTGGACGTTGTCGAATTTGAGCAGGTTCTTGCGGATGTCGAAGTTGCGCGCCTCGACCTTCTGCTGCGCCTTCTCCAGCGCCTTGTTGATCCAGGGATGGATGATCGCCTCGCCTTCCTTCAGGCCGAGACGTTGCAGCATGGTGTCGAGCCGGTCGGAGCCGAAGATGCGCATCAGATCGTCTTCCAGCGACAGGAAGAATTTCGAGCGCCCGGGATCGCCCTGACGGCCGGAGCGGCCGCGCAGCTGGTTGTCGATGCGGCGGGACTCGTGCCGCTCGGAGCCGATGATGTAGAGCCCGCCGGGCTTCTGCACCGTCCGCGCGGGCTTGGAGCCCTTGGCCGGTTCGATCTCCACGGTCTCTTCCGACTTCAGCACGATGTCGCGGAAACGCTCGACGTCGGCCTTGATCCGCTCGATCTTCGCGGCCTTCTCGGCTTCGTCTTCGATGCCGGCGGTCTCCTGCTGCGATGCGCATGTCGAGCGAGCCGCCGAGCTTGATGTCGGTGCCGCGGCCGGCCATGTTGGTCGCGATCGTGATCGCGCCGGGCACGCCGGCCTCGGCGACGATATAGGCTTCCTGCTCGTGGAAGCGCGCGTTCAGCACGGCAAAGAGTTTTGACGGCTTGCCGGCGCGCGCGGCGGCATAAAGCTTGTCCATCGCGTTTTCGTTGCCGAATTCGATCTGCTTGTAGCCGTTCTTCTTCAGATACTCGGCCAGCACCTCGGACTTCTCGATCGAGGCGGTGCCGACCAGCACCGGCTGGAAGCGGCTGTTGGCGCGCTCGATCTCGGCGAGGATCGCGGCGTATTTCTCGCCCTGGGTGCGATAGACCTCGTCGTCCTCGTCGAGACGCGCGACCTGCACGTTGGTCGGGATCTCCACGACCTCGAGCTTGTAGATGTCGAACAACTCGTCGGCTTCGGTCGCCGCCGTGCCGGTCATGCCGGCGAGCTTCTCGTACATCCGGAAATAGTTCTGGAAGGTGATCGAGGCGAGCGTCTGGTTCTCCGGCTGCACCGGCTGATGCTCCTTGGCTTCCAGCGCCTGGTGCAGGCCTTCCGAATAGCGCCGGCCCGGCATCATGCGGCCGGTGAACTCGTCGATGATCACGACCTCGTCGTCGCGGACGATGTAGTCCTTGTCGCGGGTGAACAGCGTGTGCGCGCGCAGCGCCTGGTTGACGTGATGGACGACGGAGACGTTCTCGACGTCGTAGAGCAACTCGCCCTTGAGCTGGCCGGCGTCGCGCAGCAGATTCTCGAGCTTCTCCATGCCGGCTTCGGTCAGGGTCACCGTGCGCTGCTTCTCGTCGACGTCGTAGTCGCTCTTGTCGAGCTGCGGGAAGAAGGTGTCGATGGTGTTGTAGAAATCCGAGCGGTCGTCGAGCGGACCGGAGATGATCAGCGGCGTGCGCGCCTCGTCGATCAGGATCGAGTCCACTTCGTCGACGATGGCGTAGAAGTGGCCGCGCTGGACCATGTCCTCCAGCCGGTACTTCATGTTGTCGCGCAGATAGTCGAAGCCGTATTCGTTGTTGGTGCCGTAGGTGATGTCGCAAGCGTAGGCGAGCTTGCGCTCGGAATCGTCGAGGCCGTGCACGATCACGCCGACGGAGAGACCGAGGAAGTTGTAGATCTGGCCCATCCAGTCGGCGTCGCGGCGGGCGAGGTAGTCGTTGACGGTGACGACGTGGACGCCCTTGCCGGCGAGCGCGTTGAGATAGACCGCGAGCGTCGCGACCAGCGTCTTGCCTTCGCCGGTCTTCATCTCGGCGATGTCGCCCTCGTGCAGCACCATGCCGCCGATCAGCTGCACGTCGAAATGGCGCTGGCCGAGCGTGCGCTTGGCCGCCTCGCGCACGGTGGCGAAGGCCGGGACCAGGATGATCGTCGAGCGTCTTGCCGTCCGCGAGCTCCTTGCGGAATTCGTCGGTGCGGGCCTTGAGCTGCATCGTCGGTGAGTTTCTCGAGTTCGGCTTCGAGCGCGTTGATGGCGGCGACGCGGGGATGATAACCCTTGACCCGGCGGTCGTTGGGAGTGCCGAAGAGCTTGCGGGCGAGCGCGCCGATCATGCCGAATTCCTGTTCTCGCGAGGGGCTGTTAAAGCCCTAAATCCATCTGCCAAATCGCTTGTATCAACTCACCGTGACGCGCCGGGTGCCATCCGAGCTCCCGCGCAATCGTCAATGAGTGGGAAATAAGCAATTCCGGGTTCAACGGCCAAAAACGATAGGCAAAATAAGCGCTTCCGCCGCCGAGCCGACCGCGCAGAGATATGGCCGGGTCAGAGCCTTGTCAACGGCGGTTGCGGGCACACTCGGGGAGCGCGAAGCTGTCAGGGAATTCATCATTTTGCCAGAGTTTCGCGTTGCCAAGGCCATGCGATTGGGCGAGTGTCCGCGCCGCCCAATTCAGCCCTTCCCGAACATAAGGATTTTCCATGACGACCTCGTTCCCGGTGACGAAAACCGGCCTTGGCCTTGCCGCCGCGAGCTTCTTTGCGATCGCGCTGCTGGCGACCCCCGTCCGGGCTGACGACAAGGTGCTGGCAAAGGTTAACGGCGCCGAAATCAAGCAGAGCGACGTGACGATGGCCGAGGAGGAGCTGGCGCCGAGCCTCGCGCAGATGGACCCGGCGACCAAGGACGAGAACGTGCTGGCGTTCCTGATCGACATGAAGATCGTCGCCAAGGCCGCCGAGGACAAGAAGATCGCCGACACCGAGGAGTTCAAGAAGCGCCTCAACTTCACCCGCAACCGCCTGTTGATGGACAGCCTGCTCGCCTCCGAAGGCAAGGCGGCGACCAACGACGCGGCGATGAAGCAGGTCTATGAGGACGCCTCGAAGCAGATTTCGGGCGAGCAGGAAGTGCACGCCCGCCACATCCTGGTCGAGACCGAGGACGAGGCCAAGGCGGTCAAGGCCGAGCTCGACAAGGGCGCCGATTTCGCCGAGCTCGCCAAGAAGAAGTCCAAGGATCCCGGCGCTTCCGACGGCGGCGACCTCGGCTTCTTCACCAAGGAGCAGATGGTGCCGGAGTTTTCCGCGGTCGCCTTCGCGCTCGAGCCGGGCAAGATTTCCGACCCCGTGAAGTCGCAATTCGGCTGGCACATCATCAAGGTCGAGGAAAAGCGCAACCGCAAGCCGCCGGAGTTCGATCAGGTCAAGGGCCAGATCGAGACCTATGTGACGCGCAAGGCGCAGGCCGAATATGTCGGCAAGCTGCGCGAGGCCGCCAAGATCGAGCGGATGGACAAGCCGGCGGAAGCCGCCAAGTCTGATACGAACAAGACCGACACCAAGCCGGCCGATCCGGCCAAGCCCGCCGACAGCAAGATGGCGCCTGCGAAGAAGTGACGAAGTCATCCCGGGGCGCGTCGAAGGCGCGAACCCGGAATCCTCGACTTCGCGCCCAGAGTTGAGTATTTAAGCTGCATGCCCGGGCCAAAAGCCCGGGCATCCACGTCTTGAAGCCCTCTTCTCGATAAGGCGCCTTCCATGTCCACCTCCGTCTCCCCGCTTGCGCCGACCGATGTCCCCGCCATGCCCGAAATTGCGGGCGTCAAGCTCGCGACCGCCGCGGCCGGCATCCGCTACAAGGGCCGCACCGACGTGCTGCTCGCCGTGCTCGATGAGGGCACCGCGGTCGCCGGCGTCTTCACCAAATCCAAATGTCCGTCGGCGCCGGTGGAATGGTGCCGCGCCAAGCTCGGACGCGGCAAGGCGCGGGCGCTGGTGGTCAATTCCGGCAACGCCAACGCCTTCACCGGCAAGACCGGCAAGCAGTCGACCGCGCTGACCGCGCAGATCGCCGCCAAAGCCGTCGACTGCAGCCCGAACGAGGTGTTCCTGGCCTCGACCGGCGTGATCGGCGAGCCGCTGGATGCGCAGAAATTCGACGGCGTGCTCGGCACGCTCGCCGACGACGGCCGCGCCCGGCGACTGGATGGCGGCCGCGCGCGCCATCATGACCACCGACACGTTCCCGAAGGTCGCGACCGCGACCGTGAAGCTCGGCAAGGCCAAGGTCAGCATCAACGGCATGGCCAAGGGCGCCGGCATGATCATGCCCGACATGGCGACCATGCTGTCGTTCGTCTTCACCGATGCGCCGATCGCGCCATCAGCGCTGCAGTCGCTCCTGAAGAGCGGCGTCGAGGACACGTTCAACGCGGTGACGATCGACGGCGACACCTCGACGTCGGACACGCTGATGGCGTTCGCCACGGGAGCCGCCGCCGCGCACGGCGCGCCGAAAATCAGCCGCGCCAGCGATCCGCGCCTGAAGGCCTTCACCAAGGCGCTGCATCAGGTGCTCGCCGATCTCGTCCGAACAGGTGGCGCGCGACGGCGAAGGCGCGCGCAAGCTGGTCGAGATCATCGTCGAAGGCGCAACCACGAAAGCTTCCGCGCGAAGAATCGCGATGTCGATCGCGAACTCGCCGCTGGTGAAGACCGCGATCGCCGGCGAGGACGCCAATTGGGGCCGCGTGGTGATGGCGGTCGGCAAGGCCGGCGAGCCGGCCAATCGCGACAAGCTCGCGATCTCCTTCAACGGCATCCGCGTCGCCCACAAGGGCGCGCGCGATCCGTCCTATGACGAGGCGCGAGGTGTCGGAGGCGATGAAGGCGCCGAAGGTCCAGATCAAGGTCGCGCTGGGCTTGGGCAAGGGCCGCGACCGCGTGCTGACCTGCGACCTCACCAAGGAATATGTCGCGATCAATGGCGACTACCGGTCGTGAGAGTTGCCGTCATTGCGAGCGAAGCGACGAGCAATCCAGACTTTCCGCGGATGCATCTGGATTGCTTCGCTTCGCTCGCAATGACGAGTGACGGACAGGTCGATGGCCGAACTCAAGCTCACCCTCGTCGTCGCCTGCGCGCTGGTCGACGCCGACCGGCGCGTGCTGATCGCGCAGCGGCCGGAGGGCAAGACGCTTGCGGGCCTGTGGGAATTTCCCGGCGGCAAGGTCGAGCCCGGCGAGCGGCCGGAAGCGACGCTGATCCGCGAATTGCACGAGGAGCTCGGCATCACGGTCGAGGAGCCGTGCCTCGCGCCGCTGACCTTTGCCAGCCACGCCTATGAGAGCTTTCATCTGTTGATGCCGCTCTATATCTGCCGGCGCTGGGAAGGACTGGTCACCGCGCGCGAGGGCCAGCAGCTGGCCTGGGTGCGCGCCAACAAACTGCGCGACTATCCGATGCCGCCGGCGGATCTGCCGCTGATCCCGCATCTGGAGGATTTGTTGCTGTGAGGACGCGTGCGCCGGATGCGGCGCAGCGCTCGTCATGCTCGCGCTGCTGATCCGCGGGCCATCAACGTCATGCGTCCTGGGTCTGCAAGCAGCGTGGACGCCGCGTCAAGCGCCCGGCGATGACGAGTCACTTGCGCTTCCCCCGCTTCACCGCCTCCTCCAGACTCGCCGTCGCCGAGCCCGGCCGCAGCGGCTTGGGCTGGCTCTCATGCGGCGCCCAGGCCGACAGCCAGACGATATCGAAGGTGGCGCGGATGCGGCCGTCGGGATCGGCAAAGCGCTCGGCATAAATCTGCGCCATCCGCAGCATGGTCGCGCGGCGGGTCGGCGCGCGCCGCCGCTCCAGCAGAATGTTGGTCGCGCCCATGCGCCGCAGATCGTCCATCAGCGCGAACGCGTTGTCGTAGCGCACCACGACGCGATCGACATCGGTGACGGGCAGCGCGAGGCCGGCGCGCTGCAACAGCGCCGCCGATGTCGCGCAGATCGGCGAACGGCGCGACGCGCGGCGACACGCCGCCTTCGCATTCGGCCTCGGCGGCGGCGAAGCTTTGCCGCAGCTCGGTCAGCGTGTCGCCGCCGATCAACGCCGCGAGCAACAAGCCGTCCGGCTTCAGCGCGCGGCGGATTTGCGCGAGCACGCCGGGCAGATCGTTGACGAACTGAAACGCCAGCGCCGAGACCGCGAGATCGAGTGAGCCAGGCGCAAACGGCAAGGCTCTCGTCGCCGGCAATCTCGATATGTCTGACGTTCAGTCCCGGCAGCGAAAGCCCCTCGCCCGGCGTCCAGATATCGGCGGCTTCCGCAAACTCGCGGTTCACCGCCGCAAGCCGCTCCGCCATGTCCTCGCGACGCGATCGAGCAGGAACGTCGCCGGCCCCAGCTTTTTCGCACGCGCGATCCGCCGCGCCAGAAGAGCGCGGTCGAACAGGATGGGCGCGGTTGCGGGACTGGAGGCCATGTCCGGTTGGTACGCCGCGCTACGCTCTCTGGCAATCGAGCCGGCACCGCGCTAGCCTCGAAGTGATGGAGGCAGGCACCGCACATACTCCAGTCCTGCACCCCTGCGCCGCGCAGTCCGCGCGCTCGGCGGCGCATGGACGCATGCGGCCAAACTCGCGCTCGACATCGCGCTGCCGACCCTGTGCGTGTCCTGCCGCGAGCCGGTCGAGGGCGACGGCGTCTGCGCCGAATGCTGGGCCAAACTGTCGTTCATCGAACCGCCCTACTGCCCGCGGCTCGGCATTCCCTTTGTCTACGATCCCGGCCCCGACATGCTGTCGATGGAGGCGATCGCCAATCCGCCGGCCTACACGCGGGCGCGCGCCGCGGTGCGCTACGACGAGGTCGCGCGCACGCTGGTGCATGCGCTGAAATACCACGACCGCACCGACCTGGCGCCCGCGATGGGCCGCTGGATGGCGCGCGCGGGCGCGAACTGCTCGACGGCGCCGACATGCTGATCCCGGTGCCGCTGCACTGGCGCCGCGCCTGGGGCCGCCGCTTCAACCAGTCCGGGGCGCTCGCGCGCGCCATCGAGCGGCAGAGCGGCGTCAAGCTGCGCGGCGACCTGCTGCAGCGGGTGCGCGCCACCGAGCAGCAGGTCGGGCTCTCCCGCGCACAGCGGGCCAGCAATGTGCAGGGCGCATTCCAGCTCTCCGCGGAGGCGAAATCGATCGTTCAGGGCCGCCGAATGGTGCTGATCGACGACGTTCTGACCACCGGCGCGACGCTGGACGCCTGCGCGCGGGCGCTGTTGCGGGCAAAAGCGTCACAGGTCGACGTGCTGGTGTTCGCCCGGGTTGTGGACACCCCCAAAGCTCCCATATAATCCGCGCTTATTCGCAAAACGACCGAGCGCGAGATGCCTGCTGCCATCGAAATCTACACCCGTCCGGGCTGCGGCTATTGCAGCGCCGCCAAATCGCTGCTGACTCGCAAAAAAGCCGCCTTCACCGAATACGACAACGGCAAGGATTCGTCGGTACGCCAGCAGATGTACGATCGCGCCGGCGAAGGCGTCACCTTCCCGCAGATCTTACATCGACGGCGTCCTGATCGGCGGCTGCGACGAGCTTTATGCGCTCGACCGCGAAGGCAAGCTCGACGGAATGCTGGCAGGAGAGAAGGCCGCGTCATGAGCGACGGCAACACTTTCACCGCGGCGATGGTGCAGATGCGCACCGGCCTTCTGCCGGGGCCGAGCCTCGAGCAGGGCACGGCGCTGATCCGCGAGGCGGCCAAGCAGGGCGCCGACTATGTGCAGACGCCCGAAGTCAGCAACATGATGCAGCTGAACCGCAAGGCGCTGTTCGAGCATCTGGCGGCCGAGGAAGACGACGTCTCGCTGAAGGCCTATCGCGCGCTGGCGAAGGAACTGAAGATCCATCTGCATGTCGGCTCGCTGGCGCTGCGCTTCTCGCCGGAGAAGGCGGTCAACCGCGGCTTCCTGATCGACCCCGACGGCAACATCCTCGCCTGCTACGACAAGATCCATATGTTCGACATCGATCTGCCCGGCGGCGAGAGCTATCGCGAATCCGCCAACTACCAGCCGGGCGAGAGCGCCGTGATTTCCGACCTGCCCTGGGGCCGGATCGGGCTGACCATCTGCTACGATTTGCGCTTCCCGGCGCTGTATCGCGCGCTGGCCGAAAGCGGGGCTTCTTTTCTCACCATACCGTCGGCCTTCACCCGCAAGACCGGCGAGGCGCATTGGCATGTGCTGCTGCGCGCCCGCGCCATCGAGACCGGCTGCTTCGTGTTCGCAGCCGCGCAGGCTGGCCTGCATGAGAACAAGCGCGAGACCTACGGTCATTCGCTGATCGTCGCGCCCTGGGGCGAAATCCTCGCCGAGGGCGGCGTCGAACCCGGCGTATTCCTGGCCGAGATCGACCCTTCGAAGGTCGAGACGGCGCGCAAGACCGTGCCGTCGCTGCAGCATGGACGGCGCTTCTCGATGGCCGATCCCAAAGCCGGCCCCGAGCATCTGCATCTGGTGCGGGGATCGGCATGATCCGCTACACGCTCCGCTGCGACCGCGACCACACTTTCGAAAGCTGGTTCCAGAACTCCGCGGCCTACGATTCGCAGGTCAAGCGCAAGCTCGTCAGCTGCCCGGTCTGCGAGTCCGTCAAGGTCGAGAAGGCGATCATGGCGCCGCGCATCGTCGGCAAGAAGGGCCGCGAGCGCGCCGAGCCGGTGCCTGCGCCCGCCCCTGCTCCGACGGCCGCTCCTGCCACCGGCGCCGGCCGCGGGATCGACGCCGCTGATGATGGCGCAGGAGCGCGAGCTGCGCGCCAAGATCAAGGAATTGCGCGACCACATCGTCAAGAATGCCGACAATGTCGGCGAGAAATTCCCCAACGAAGCGCGCAAGATGCATTACGGCGAGATCGAGCATCGGCCGATCTATGGCGAGGCCTCGCCCGAGGAGGCGAAATCGCTGATCGATGAAGGCGTCGAGGTCTCGCCGCTGCCGGTGCTGCCCGACGACCGGAATTGACCGTCCGTCCTGGCAATTCTGGGCGGTTCTGTCCGCCGTGTTCGCGGCGCTGACCGCGATCTTCGCCAAGGTCGGCGTCGAAGGCATCAACTCCGATCTGGCGACGCTCATCCGCACGGTGGTCGTGCTGATCACGCTGTCGCTGATCCTGTTCGCGACCGGACAGTTCAGCCAGCCCGGTCCGATCGCGGCGAAGAGCTGGCTGTTCCTGCTGCTCTCCGGCCTCGGCACCGGCGCGTCGTGGCTCTGCTACTTTCGCGCGCTGAAACTCGGGCCGGCGACGCTGGTGGCGCCGATCGACAAGCTGAGCGTGGTGCTGGTGGCGCTGTTCGGCGTCACCTTCCTCGGCGAGCGGCCGTCATGGAACGGCTGGCTCGGCATCGCGCTGATCGCCGCCGGTGCGGTGCTGATCGCGGTAAAACCCTAGACAGCCACCAGCAGCGCCACGCCGACCACGATCAGCGCAATGCCAGACAGCTCGCGCGCCGACAGCGGCTGCTTGAACGAATAATACGCGACGGCCTGCGCGAACAGCACCTCGACCAGCGCCAGCGTGCGCACATTGGCGGCGGCGGTGAGCGCGAACGCCAGGAACCAGAACTGCGAGGCGAACGCGCCCATGAAGCCCGCCAGCATCGACGGCTTCCACAGGCCGAGGATCTTCTTCAGGATGTCCGGCGCGCGCCACAGCAGATAGATCGTCAGCACCACCGTCTGCACGAACAGGCCCCACACCAGCGTGTAGGACGCCGCGGTGACGAAGGTCACGCCGGGCACGGTGATGATGGCGCCGCGATAGCCGATCGCCGACAGCGCGAACGCCGCCGCCGACACCAGGCCGATGATGGTCGGCCGGACCTCGGCAAAGCCCTTCTCGGCGCCGGGCCGCAGCGCCGTGATGACGACGCCGATCGGTGGCGATCAGGATCGCGATCACCTTGAGCCAGGTGAGATGATCGCCGAGGAAGACGAAGCCGAAGATCGCGGTCTGGATCGCCTCGGTCTTCAGATACGCGGTGGTCACCACGAAGGAGCGGTCGTTCATGGCGACCAGCATCAGGCCGGTGGCGATGATCTGGCTCAGCGCGCCGAGCAGCAGCCACGGCCAGAACGCAGGCGTCGGCCACGGCACATGATCGCCGGAGGCGAGCCACACCACGACGAAGAAGATCACCGAAAACGGAAAGCCGAACAGGAAGCGGATATTGGTCGCGCCCCAGGTGCCGAGCGGCCCGGTGAGCGAACGCTGCATCGCGTTGCGCGCGACCTGGCCGAGCGCGGCGACGATGGTGAAGGGAATCCAGAGCGTGGCGATGGAGAACATGGGAGGACCGGCTGAAAATGGCGCGCCACCGTGCCGACTGCGCTGCATCAGGTCAACCGGGACGCTGCATGACAGGATTGCAAGACGCTGCCAAAAACTCGCTGTCGTCCCTGCGAAAGCAGGGACCCATAACCACAGGACGTAGTTTGGCGAAGGCAGACGCCACGCGTCTCCGATCGAGTGTCCTCGATGGATTTCGCGGTATGGGTCCCCGCTTTCGCGGGGACGACATCTGGATGTATCAGGTCAGCAGATCGCTGAGATCGCGCCACTCGAGGATTATCGCGCTCGATCAGCTCGATCTTCCAGTCGCGTTTCCAGCGCTTGAGTTGCTTCTCGCGGGCAATGGCTTCTTCGGCGCGCTCGTAGGTCTCGACATGCACGAGCCGATAAACCCCGTAGTTGTTTGACAAACGACGAGCCTTTGCCGTTGCGATGCTCTTCCAGTCGCTTCTGCACGGAATTGGTGACGCCGATATACAGCGTCCCGTGACGGCGGCTTGCGAGGATGTAGACGTGGTACATGCCCGGAACGCCTATCGCGGCCGACAACAGCCGCCGGTGGTTATGGGTCCCTGCTTTCGCAGGGACGACAGCGAATTTGTGGTCGCCGCTCGCACCTCACACCATCTCCTCGGCGATCACCATGTAGTTCACGTCGACATCCGACGACAAACTCCATCGGTCGGCGAAGGGGCTGTAGACCACGCCGGTCTGCTCGGTGATGGTCAGGCGGTTGTCGAGCAGATGCTTGGCGAGCTCGTCGGGGGTGACGAACTTGTCCCATTGATGGGTGCCGCGCGGCAGCCAGCGCAGGACGTATTCGGCGCCGACGATGGCGAGCGCAAAGCTCTTCCAGTTGCGATTGAGCGTCGAGACCACCATCAACCCGCCGGGCTTGAGCATCGCCGCGCAGCGGCCGATGAAGGCGCCGACATCGGTGACGTGCTCGACCACCTCCATCGCCAGCACGATGTCGAAGCGCTCGCGCACGTCCATCTCTTCGATCGTGGTGCAGCGATAGTCGATCGACAGATGCCCCTTCTCGGCATGCAGCTTCGCCGCGGCGATATTGGAGGCCGACGGATCGACGCCGATCACCTGCGCGCCGAGCCGCGTCAGCGGCTCGCACAAGCAGGCCGGCGCCGCAGCCGATATCGAGCACGCGCAAGCCGGAAAGGCAATTCAGGCTTTTGACATTGCGGTCGAACTTGCGCGCGGCCGCATCGCGAATGTAGGTGAGCCGCAGCGGATTGATCTTGTGCAGCGGCGCCATCTTGCCTGACGGGTCCCACCATTCCTGCGACAGTTTCGAGAATTTGGCGATCTCGGCGGGATCGACGGTCGAGGCGGCGCGCGGGAGTAGTGGCCATGGGCAGTTACCGCACGGTGATGTGGCTGCGGAAATCGAGCGGCGCGGCGATGGTGGTGATGGTCTCCTTGCCCTCGCCGACGCCCATTAATGGTGACGTCGCCATAATTGAGGATGCGTCCCAGGATGCTCTGGTTGACGTCGACGCTCTCGACCTTGTCCAGCGCCATCTCGAAGGTGCGCCGCTTGATGAAGCCGGTCTTGTGCACGACCCGCATGTTGGTGACGTCGGTCTCGGTGGTCCAGCGGTGGAACCAGGCCTTCGCGGTCAGATACAGCGCCACGAGCGGCGACCACCGCCGCGCAGGCCCAGCACAGCAGCATCAGCGTCGGGGACCATCACCAGGCCGGATGCCACCAGCAGGATCGCCACCACGATCCAGACCCCGATCGCCGGCAGGTAAAACATCCAGTGCGCGTTGGTGGAATACAGCACCTTTTCGCCGGGCTGCAGGATCTCGTCGATATAACGCCCCATACGCTCGCCTCACCTCGCAACGCTACCCCGCAACAGCCTTAACGCGGCCGGAACCCGCTTGCCCCCGGCCGCATCGCTATGTATACGCGCGTTTCGGCCCGGATGCCGCAGCTTTCGCGCCGGGTCGCAGAACTTATCCTCGTTTGAAGGGCTTTTGCGCGTCGTCATGGGCCGCCTCGTGATGAAATTCGGCGGAACATCCGTCGCCAATATCGACCGTATCCGCAACGTCGCGCGCCATGTGAAGCGCGAGGTCGACGCCGGACACGACGTCGCGGTCGTGGTGTCGGCGATGTCCGGCAAGACCAACGAGCTGGTGGCCTGGTGCAGCGAGGCCTCGGCGATGCATGACGCGCGCGAATATGACGCGGTGGTCGCCTCCGGCGAGCAGGTCACCTCCGGGCTGCTCGCGATCGTGCTGCAGGGCATGGGCATCCAGGCGCGCTCCTGGCAGGGCTGGCAGATCCCGATCAAGACCAGCGACGCGCACGCCTCGGCGCGCATCCTCGACATCGACGGCGCCGAGCTGATCCATCGTTTCAAGGACCGCAAGGAGGTCGCCGTGATCGCCGGCTTCCAGGGCATCAATCCGCAAACCGGGCGCATCACCACGCTCGGCCGCGGCGGCTCCGACACCTCGGCGGTGGCGATCGCAGCCGCGATCCATGCCGACCGCTGCGATATCTATACCGACGTCGATGGCGTCTATACGACCGATCCCGCGCGTGGTGCCGAAGGCGCAGCGGCTGGACAAGATCGCGTTCGAGGACATGCTGGAACTGGCCTCGCAGGGCGCCAAGGTGCTGCAGGTCCGCTCGGTCGAGCTCGGCATGGTGCACAACATGCCGATCTTCGTGCGCTCCAGCTTCGACAAGCCTGAGGATATCGACCCGCATGCCAACCAGCCGCCGGGCACGCTGATCTGCAGCGAGGAGGAAATCATGGAAATGCACGTCGTCACCGGCATCGCCTTCTCCAAGGACGAGGCGCAGATTTCCGTGCGCCAGATCGAGGACAAGCCGGGGGTCGCCGCCGCGATCTTCGGCCCGCTCGCGGATGCCAACATCAATGTCGACATGATCGTGCAGAACGTCTCCGAGGACGGCAAGACCACCGACCTCACCTTCACGGTGCCGGCCACCGACTACAAGCGCGCGCATGACACCATCACCTCGTCGAAGGGGAAGATCGGCTATAAGCGGATCGACAGCGCGACCGACGTGGCCAAGGTCAGCGTGATCGGCAGCGGCATGCGCAGCCACGCCGGCGTCGCTGCGAAGGCGTTTTCGGCGCTGGCCGCGCGCAACATCAACATCCGCGCCATCACCACCTCCGAGATCAAGTTCTCGGTCCTGATCGACGCGGCCTACACGGAACTGGCGGTGCGCACGCTGCACACGCTCTACGGGCTCGGACCAGGCGTAGAACAAGCCTTCTCTTAGCTGCCGCAGCATCACAACTTGGCGGACAGCACAGGGCTGGCAGGCCTTTTGCTTGGCAAAACAAGCCTCAATTCGCTATACGGCGGATGAGAGTCCGCATGGCGCGCCGAATGACTAAAATTGTTGTTTTTTCGGAGTTTGGCGCCAGCTCGCGGCACGGCGCCGGCTCGGCTTTTGGGAGGGGGATAGCAAGTAATGCGAAGCGCGTCGGGCGGCCCCCGCGTCCTGTTGAGACGGCTTCGCGAAACCATGGCGGAGCAGGTCTCGGCCCAGGAGCGGCTGGACAAGATCGTGGTGCTGATCGCGGCCAACATGGTGGCCGAGGTCTGCTCGGTCTATGTGCTGCGCGTCGATAACACCCTCGAGCTCTACGCCACCGAAGGCCTCAACCGCGACGCTGTGCATCGCACCGTGCTGAGCGCGCATGAGGGCCTGGTCGGCCTCGTCTCCAGCGAGGCCTCGGCGCTCAATCTGAACGACGCGCAAAGCCACCCGGCCTTCTCCTACCGCCCGGAGACCGGCGAGGAAATCTACCACTCCTTCCTCGGCGTGCCGATCCTGCGCGCCGGCAACACGCTCGGCGTGCTCGTGGTGCAGAACCGCGCCAAGCGCACCTATGTCGAGGAAGAGGTCGAGGCGCTGCAGACCACCGCGATGGTGCTCGCCGAGATGATCGCCTCGGGCGAGCTCTCCGCGCTGGCGCAGCCCGGCGCTCGAGCCCGCCGCGCGCCACTCCGTGCAGAAGACCGGCGCGATCCTGTCCGACGGCATCGCGCTCGGCCATGTCGTGCTGCACGAGCCGCGCGTGGTCATCAAGGACTACATCGCCGAGGACCTGCCGAAGGAGGTCAAGCGGCTGGACGCTGGCGCTGACCAAGCTGCGCGCCGATCTCGACCGCATGCTGGAGCGCGGCGACGTCGCCGACGGCGGCGAGCATCGCGACGTGCTGGAAGCCTACCGCATGTTCGCCAACGACCAGGGCTGGTCGCACAAGCTGCATGAGGCGGTCGCCACCGGCCTCACCGCGGAAGCCGCGGTCGAGCGCGTGCAGTCCGACACCCGCGCGCGCATGCTGCGCTCGACCGATCCTTATTTGCGCGATCGCCTGCACGATCTCGAAGACCTCGGCTTCCGCCTGATGCGCCAGCTGGTCGGCCAGGACCACGCGCCGTCGCGCGAGCACCTGCCCGACAATGCCATCCTGATCGCGCGCGCGATGGGCCCGGCGGCGCTGCTCGACTACGACCGCAAGCGCCTGCGCGGCCTGGTGCTGGAGGAAGGCACCGCCAACTCCCACGTCTCGATCGTGGCGCGCGCGCTCGGCATTCCCGCGGTCGGCGAGATCCCGAACGCGCCGGGCATCGCCGATCCCGGCGACGCCATCATCGTCGACGGCACCTCGGGCGACATCTATGTGCGCCCGTCGCAGGAGATCGAATCGGCCTATGCCGAGCGCGTGCGGTTCCGCGCACGACGGCAGGCGCAATATCAGGCGCTGCGCGAAAAACCCTGCGTCACCAAGGACGGCCAGAAGGTCGAGCTGATGATCAATGCGGGGCTCGCCATCGACCTGCCGCATATCGACGAGACCGGCAGCGCCGGCATCGGCCTGTTCCGCACCGAATTGCAGTTCATGGTCTCGCCGAGCCTGCCGCGCTCGAGCGACCAGCTCGCGCTCTATCGCACCGTGCTCGATGCAGCCGGCGCCAAGCCCGTCACCTTCCGCACGCTCGACATCGGCGGCGACAAGGCGCTGCCCTACATGGAGACGGTGATCGAGGAAAATCCCGGCGCTCGGCTGGCGCGCGATCCGGCTCGGGCTCGACCGGCCGGGCCTGTTGCGCGGCCAGATCCGCGCGCTGCTGCGCGCCGGCGGCGGCCGCGCGCTGCGCATCATGTTCCCGATGATCTCCGATGTCGCCGAGTTCGACGCGGCCAAAGCCATCGTCGAGCGCGAGCTGACCTATCTGCGCCAGCACGGCCACGCGCTGCCCGAGCGCATCGACATCGGCACCATGGTCGAAGTGCCGGCGCTGCTCTACCAGATGGACGAGCTGTTGAAGAAGGTCGACTTCGTCTCGGTCGGCTCCAACGACCTGTTCCAGTTCCTGTTCGCGGTCGACCGCGGCAATGCCAAGGTCTCCGAGCGCTTCGACACCCTGTCGGCGCCGATCCTGCGCGCGCTGCGCGACATCGTGCGCAAGGCGCAGGCGGCGAAGAAATCCGCCTCGCTGTGCGGCGAGATGGCGTCGAAGCCGATCGGCGCGCTGGCGCTGATCGCGATCGGCTATCGCTCGCTGTCGCTGTCGGCGACCGCGCACGGCCCGGTCAAGGCGATGATCCTCGATCTCGACGCCAAGAAGGCGGAAGCGATGATCAATCCGCTGCTGGATGCGCCGGCCGGCAGCGTGTCGATCCGCGAGAAGCTGACGAAATTCGCGGAAGCCGAGGGGCTGGCGTTGTAGCGAGGCTGTTGCGGCAGTCCGCTCCGCTTCCCATTTCCCTTCCGAGATTATCCGATGTCCGCCCTCCCCGAAGCCAAACTCGACGTTCTCCTTGCGCATCACGCCTCGCTGGAAGCGCAGGTGCTCGGCCAGCTCTCGTCCGAGAAATATGTGCAGATCACGCGCGAGCTGTCCGAGCTCAATCCGCTGATCGAGGCGGTGAAGGCCTATCGGGCTGCGGTGAAAGAGCTTGCCGACACCGAAGCGCTTGATTGCCGATCCCTCAACCGATGCGGAGATGCGCGGCATGGCCGAGGCCGAGCGCGAGACGCTTGCGGCGAAGCGCGAGGAGCTGACGCAGAAGATCCGCGTCGCGCTGTTGCCCAAGGACGCCATGGACGACCGCAACGTCGTGCTGGAAATCCGCGCCGGCACCGGCGGCGACGAGGCATCGCTGTTCGCCGGCGATCTGTTCCGGATGTATGAGCGCTTCGCCAGCCTGCAGGGCTGGAAGGTCGAGGTGATCTCGGCGAGCGAAGGCACCGTCGGCGGCTACAAGGAAATCATCGCCGAGGTGAAGGGCCGCGGCGCATTCGCGAAACTGAAATTCGAATCCGGCGTGCACCGCGTGCAGCGCGTGCCCGACACCGAGACGCAGGGCCGCATCCACACCTCCGCGGCGACGGTCGCGGTGCTGCCCGAGGTCGAGGAGGTCGACGTCGAGATCAAGAACGACGATTTGCGGATCGAGACCATGCGCGCGGGCGGTGCCGGCGGCCAGCACGTCAACAAGACGGAATCGGCGATCCGCATCACCCATATCCCGACCGGCATCGTGGTGATGATGCAGGACAGCCGCTCGCAGCACAAGAATCGCGCCTCCGCCATGAACATCCTGCGCTCGCGCATCTATGACGCCGAGCGCCAGCGCGCTCGACGGCGGCGCGCTCGGCCGACCGCAAGGAAAAGGTCGGCTCCGGCGACCGCAGCGAGCGCATCCGCACCTATAATTTCCCGCAAGGGCGCGTCACCGACCACCGCATCAACCTGACGCTCTACAAATTGCCGCAGGTGATCTCGGGCGAAGCGCTGGGCGAATTGATCGATGCGCTGACCACCGAGCATCAGGCCGCGCAGCTCGCCGCCCAGGGCGCGGCGGCGTGACAGCAAGCACAACGCTTGCCGGCCAAACCATCGACGCCGCGCGGCGCGCGCTCACCGCGCGCTTCACGGCCGCAAACATCGACTCCGCCGAACTCGATGCGCGCACGCTGGTCGGCGCCGCGCTCAACCTCGATCTCACCGGCCTGATCGCATCAGCGCGCGAACGCTCACCGCAAGCGAAGCCGCGCGCCTGGACGAATTCGCGCAGCGCCGTCTCGCCGGCGAGCCGGTCGCGCGCATCATCGGCGAGAAGGAATTCTGGGGCCTGCCGCTGAAACTTTCCGCCGCCACGCTGGTGCCGCGGCCCGACACCGAGACCGTGGTCGAGCGCGCGCTGGAAATTCTGCGCGCTGAGGGCGCACACACCCGCGCGCTGCGCATCGCCGATCTCGGCACCGGCTCGGGCGCGATCCTGCTTGCGCTGCTGTCCGAATTGCCGAATGCAAAAGGTATCGGCACCGACATCAGCGCGGACGCGCTGGCGACGGCGGAAGCCAACGCTGCGCAACTTGGGCTAGCGGATCGCGCGGGCTTCATCCGCTGCGATTATGCGATCGGCGCTGTCGGGGCCGTTCGATCTCATCGTGTCGAACCCGCCCTATATCCGAACCAGCGGACATCGCCGGTCTCGCCATCGAAGTGCGCGAGCACGATCCACATCTCGCGCTCGATGGCGGAGCGGACGGGCTTGCCGCCTATCGCGCGCTGATCCCGCAAAGCGCGGCCCTGCTCGCCCCCGGCGGTGCGCTGGTGGTCGAGGCCGGACAGGGCCAGAGCGAGGCCATTGAAACTTTGATGACGGGTGCGGGGTTAACGGTGGACGGCCGGCCGAAAACCGACCTGGCGGGCATTTTCCGGGCTGTTACGGGCCGAAAAATGCCCTTCTAAAGCCCGATTGGAACGCAAAAACCTCTTGGAATATCCGCCGGGAGCGACTACGTTCCGCTCACAACACCGGTGCAGGACCCCGGCATAAAGTGGGTCGGAACAGCGGTTCTCGAGAGCGAGAGCCACGCCGGGTGAAAGGTTCCAAAACGCTGGTCGAGTTGAGCGCGATGGCTGTTTGAGCTGCGCTGCTCATGACCGCAAAGCGAACGAAAGCCTGATTTTGCGCTTGAAGACTTACGCAAGAAAACTGGGCTGAGTTGAACAGGTTCGCCGGCATGTGCTGGCGGGTGGGGAACGCGTTTTTGTTGAGCGCGACGGTCGACGACATCGGCAATGGCGTGGTCCGCACCGCAAATCGGTGCGCGTGAGATCGTGGCCGCGCGTTCCCGAACATAGTTTCATTTTGGTGCGTTTAACTTCAGGGCTGGAATAAAGGCAGGACATGAGAAACGGTCAAAACAACAAGCGGATGCGCAACCGGAACAATAATAACAACAATAATAATAATAACCGGCGCGGCCAGAATCCGATGACCCGGGTGTTCGAATCGAACGGGCCCGACATCAAGATCCGCGGCACCGCATCCCACATCGCGGAAAAATATCTGCAGCTGGCGCGCGATGCCCGTTCCTCCGGCGACCCGGTCGCCGCCGAGAACTACTACCAGCACGCCGAGCACTATTTCCGCCTGATCGCGGCGGCCCAGGAACAGTTCCGCCAGAGCCAGCCGCAGCATCTGCAGCAGCCGCCGCGCCCCGACGAGGTGATGGGCGGCGAGGACGGCGAGGACGACGGCGAGAATTTCTCGAGCTTCGGCCAGGAGCCGGGCTTCGTGCCGCAGCCCAGCAGCAGCAGCCTTATATGCGCGACAATGGCCAGCAGCCGCGCGAGGGCCAGCCCTATCATGCGCGATCAGCAGCAGCCGCGCGAACATCGCGAGCACCGCGAACATCGTCCGCAGCCGCAATATCAGCCGCAAGCCGCAACCGCAGCCTGCCGCGGCCGACAATGGCGGCGTCGATCGCCTGCCCTCCTTCATCACCGGCCCGCAGCCGCAGATCAATGGCGGCGGCGGCGGCTATGAAGGCAATGGCGGCGGCGATCGTTTCCCGCGCCGCCGGCGCCGTCCGCATGGCGGCCCGCGTCCCGAAGGCGTGGCGCAGCGCCGCGCCGCAGAGCGACGATTTCAATCCCGGCAACGAGTAACGACGATTATCGCGCATGATCGCCGCGCAAAGCGCATGCGTTCACCGCGTGGGACCGCTCAACGACGCGCGGCAGGCTTCCGGATCATGCGTCAGCCCTCGCGTCGCCGTCGATGACGGCACCAGCACCGGCTCCAGCGCCGGAATCAGCCGCGTGCGTTCCCGCTTGGCCGGGATCGCGCGATAGACCTGCTTGGTCGCTTCCACGATATGCACGCCGGCAAACGGCAGCGACAGCGCGGCGCCGACGCGCTCCCATGCCAGTGCCGAGCGCAGGAACCAGCCGCCTGCGACCGGCGGCATGAACAGCGCCTCGCCCCAGGACGCCGGCGTGAACCAGGTCTGCCGCAACAGCTGCGTGATCTGCGAGCGCGAATAGGGCCGGCCGTGGCCGAACGGCGTGGTGTCGGTGCGGGTCCACACCCCGCGCCGGTTCGGGATCACGGCGATCACCCGCCCCGACGGCGCCAGCACCCGCCACACCTCGCGCAGCAACCCTTCCGGATCGTCGGACATTTCCAGCGCATGGACCAGCAGCACGCGGTCGACGGCGGAATCCGGCAGCGGCATCGAGAACTCGTCGACCAGGGTCGCCAGCGTCGGCCGCGCGGTCGGCCATTTCAGCACGCCCTGGGCCGCCGGCATGAAAGCGATGCAGCGCTCGGAATCTTCACGAAAAAGTCCGAGATAGGGCGTCGGATAGCCGACGCCGAGGACGCGCTGGCCCTGCGCATTGGGCCAGCGCTCCCTGATGCCGCGATTGATCAATTGCCGCGCCACGATGCCGAGGCGCTGCGAATAGAAATCACGGAGATCGATGACGTCGATGCTCATGACAGTAATCTAACATGCTCAACGCTGTGACGCGGCGCGTGGATTATTGCATTGCCCGATCAGCGTTAACGCCATATCTCTCAGCCGTGATTGCGTCCGAAAAGCCGAAATCGATGGAGACTTCATGGCCGCCGATATCAGAACCTTCACCTGCCTGAACGACAATTTCGGCTATCTGATCCACGATCCCGCCACCAAGGCGACCGCCTCGATCGACGCGCCGGAAGCCGGCCCCATCATCAAGGCGCTGGAGCGCGAGGGCTGGAAGCTCACCGACATCCTGATCACCCATCATCATGGCGACCATGTCGGCGGCGTCGCCGAGCTCAAGCAGAAATATGGCTGCCGCGTCGTGGCGCCGCACGACAAGAAGGCGAAGATCGCCGATGTCGACCAGCGCGTCGGCAATGGCGACGTGGTCAAGGTCGGCGGTCTGCTGGCGCGCGTGCTGGAGACGCCCGGCCACACGCTCGACCATATCTCCTATGTGTTCGACACCGAGAAGGCGCTGTTTGCCGCCGACACGCTGTTCTCGATCGGCTGCGGGCGCGTGTTCGAGGGCGACTATCCCATGATGTGGGACTCGCTGTTGAAGCTGCGCGCGCTGCCCGACGATTTCAGGCTCTATTGCGGTCATGAATACACCGCCTCCAACGTCAAGTTCGCGCTGACCGTCGACGGCGACAATCCGGCGCTGAAGGCGCGCGCCGAGGAGGTGACGCGGCTGCGCGCCGACAACAAGCCGACGATTCCCTCGCTGCTCGGCGAGGAGAAGAAGGCCAACGTGTTCCTGCGCGCCGACGATCCCGCCGTGGCGCAGAAACTGCACATGAAGGGCGCAGGCGCCGCCGAGGTGTTCGGCGAGCTGCGCGAACGCAAGAACAAGTCCTGATGCTGTCAGCCGCCGACATCATCGCGCGTCTCGAGCTCCGCCCGCATCCGGAGGGCGGCTATTATCGCGAGACGTTTCGCGACAAGCGCGTCGACGCCAATGGCCGCGCGCATTCGACCGCGATCTATTACCTGCTGGCGCGCGGCGACCGCTCGCACTGGCATCGCGTCGATGCGGTCGAGGTCTGGCACTATTATGCGGGCGCGCCGCTGACCCTGCAGATCGCCCATGAGGGCTGCAAGCCGCACATGGTGACGCTCGGGCCCGACCTCGCCGCAGGCGAACGGCCGCAGGGCATCGTGCCGGCGGACGCCTGGCAATGCGCCGAGATCGACCGGCGACTGGACGCTGGTCGGCTGCACCGTCGCGCCGGGATTCGAATTTGCAGGCTTCGAGATGGCGCCGAGCCGGATTTCGAGCCGGCGAGTTAGCTAGCGCTTCCGCAAACCATATCCTTCGCCGCGATCAACCCGCCGCCCGCGATCAGCACCGCGGCGAGCGCGATGTTGGCGCTGGCCTTGGCGAAGCCGGCGAGAATCAGGAACGCGGTCGAGAGCAGCGGCGTGGCATAGGAGGCCGCGCCCAGCACGCGGATGTCGCCGCGCTTCATGCCGATGTCCCAGGCGTAGAACGCCGCGCCCACCGGCCCGACGCCGAGCGCGACGATGGCGGCCCATTGCAGCGCCGTCTCCGGCCACACCGTGGTCTCGACCAGCGCATGCACGAGCGCGGCAAGCAGCGCGGTCACCGCGCAGAAGCCCGCGACCGCATCGGTCGGCACCGATTTGAGCCGGCGCGACAGCACCGAATAGGTCGACCAGACGAAGGCCGCGACAAAGGCCGCGATCAGGCCCGGCACCTGGCCGGCAGCGAAGCTGGCATTGCCGGCGAACAGCAGCACCGTGCCGGCAAGCCCCAGCATCGCGCCGATGATGTGATGCAGCGCGAGCCGCTCGCCCGGCAACAGCGAGGAGAACAGCACGATCAGGAGCGGCCAGAGATAATTCAGCAGTCCCGCTTCGGCCGGCGGCGCGAAGCGCAGCGCCAGGAAATACAGCGCGTGATAGCCGAACAGCCCGCCGACGCCGACGATCCAGGCGATCGAGCGGCTGGCGCAGCGCCTTGAGCGCATCGGCGCGGCCGATCCAGGTCAGCGCGCAGGTCACCGCGCCGATCGCAAAGGTCATCGCCGCGAGCTGGAAGGCCGGAATCTTTCCGGTCGCGACCGTCATGACCGCAAGCAGCGACCACATCAGGATCGCGGTCAGTCCGATCAGGGTCGCGGTGCGGGGAGTCATCGTCACTTGCGCGTCATGGCCGGGCTAGCCCGAAGCCATCCACGTCTTCGTACGATCAAGCTCTGCGAAGCGTGGATGCCCGGCACAAGGCCGGGCATGACGACGTTATCGCTGCTCGCAATGACGAATCACATCACACCATGTACTGGCCGCCATTGATCGAGAATGTCGAGCCGGTGATGGCGCCGGCATCGTCGGCCGCGAGGAACACGACCGCGCGCGCGATCTCCTCGGGCTCGCCGAGACGATTGACCGGGATCTGCGGCAGGATGTTCTTCTCCAGCACGTCCTTCGGCACCGCCTGCACCATCTCGGTGTTGATGTAGCCCGGGCAGATCACGTTGACGGTGATGCCGCCCCTGGCGTTCTCCAGCGCGAGCGCCTTGGTGAAGCCGATGTCGCCGGCCTTGGCCGCGGAATAGTTGACCTGGCCGAACTGGCCCTTCTGGCCGTTGATCGAGGAGATGTTGATGATGCGGCCGAACTTGCGGGCGCGCATGCCCTCGATGATCGGCCGCGTCATGTTGAACAGCGAGCCGAGATTGGTGTTGATGACCGCGCTCCACTGCTCCAGCGTCATCTTGTGGAAGGCGCCGTCCTTGGTGATGCCGGCATTGTTGACGAGCACGTCGACCGGGCCGACGTCGGCCTCGACCTTCTTGATTCCGGCCGCGCAGGCGTCGAACGAGGAGACATCCCATTTGTAGACGGGAATGCCGGTCTCGGCCTTGAACTTCTCCGCGGCGGCATCATTGCCCGCATAGCTCGCCGCGACCTTGTAGCCCGCCGCCTTCAGCGCCTTGCTGATCGCAGCGCCAATGCCGCGCGTACCGCCCGTCACCAATGCAACACGTGCCATTTGTCTCCTCCTCGACTCGTCTTCTATGAGCCGGAATTTTTCCGGTCTTGTAACGCTTCTGACGTCAGCTGCGCATGATCTATCGGAAAACCGGTACCCGCTTCGGATCATGCGCTAGATGAAAATGCCCGGCGCGAGACCGGGCATTTTCTTTTATCAGCTTGCGAGCGCGGCTGACAGATGAAGTTTTCATCATCAACGCGCTCCGCTGCGTCTCGTTCAGTCGCGTGCGATGCACATCGCAATGCCCATGCCGCCGCCGATGCAGAGCGTGGCGAGGCCCTTCTTGGAATCGCGCTTCTGCATCTCGTGCAGCAGCGTCACCAGCACGCGCGCGCCGGACGCGCCGACCGGATGGCCGATCGCGATCGCGCCGCCATTGACGTTGACCTTGGAGGTATCCCAGCCGAGGTCCTTGTTGACCGCACAGGCCTGCGCCGCGAAGGCTTCGTTGGCCTCGATCAGGTCGAGGTCGCCGACGCTCCAGCCGGCCTTCTTCAGCGCCGCGCGCGAGGCGGGGATCGGCCCGGTGCCCATGATCTTGGGATCGACGCCGGCCTGGCCCCAGGAGACGATGCGGCCGAGCACCTTCTTGCCTTCCTTGGCGGCCTGCTTGGCGGTCATCAGCACCACGGCGGCGGCGCCGTCATTGATGCCCGACGCGCTGCCGGCGGTGACCGTGCCGTCCTTCTCGAAGGCCGGCCGCAGCTTGGCCATCGCATCGAGCGTTGCGCCATGACGCGGATATTCGTCGTCGGCGACGACGATGTCGCCCTTGCGGGTCTTGATGGTGACCGGGACGATCTCGTCCTTGAACTTGCCGGCCTTCTGCGCGGCCTCGGCCTTGTTCTGCGAGGCGACCGCGAACTCGTCCTGCTGGGCGCGGGTGATCTGGTACTGCCTGGCGACGTTCTCGGCGGTGTTGCCCATGTGGTAGCCGTTGAAGGCATCCCACAGCCCGTCCTTGATCATGGTGTCGACGAATTCGATCGGACCCATCTTGGTGCCGCCGCGCAGATATTGCGCGTGCGGAGCCATGCTCATGGATTCCTGGCCGCCGGCGACCACGATTTCGGAATCGCCGTTGAGCAGCGCCTGATAGCCGAGCGCGACCGTGCGCAGGCCCGAACCGCAGAGCTGGTTGACGCCCCAGGCCGGGCTCTCGACGGGAATGCCGGCCGAGATCGACGCCTGCCGCGCCGGGTTCTGGCCCTGCGCCGCGGTCAGGATCTGGCCCATGATGACTTCGGAGACGCGGCCCGGCTCGATACCGGCGCGCTTGAGCGCTTCCTTGATGGCGACGGCGCCGAGATCGTGCGCAGGCATGGTGGCAAAGGCACCGTTGAAACTTCCGACCGGGGTGCGGGCGGCGGCGACGATGACGACATCGTCTGACATAGGCATCTCCTGAGGCTTGAGGGTCTTTTTGAAATGGCGGGCGCCGGATGGCAGGCCAGTCTCTCGAGAACCATCCTGTAAACGTCATTGCGGCATGTCAACGGTTGCACAATCGATTTGCTCCCGGTTGCCTTCAAATCGAGCGCGCCCGCATTCGCTCGACTGCGATCGGTTGGCTCGAAAGGTTGCCGTTTACCCGCGCGTGACCCGCCTACACGCGTGCGCGCGGCACGCCTCGCTGCGCACCCGCGCCGCTCCTTCGCAAGAAATGCTGCGCAATAAAAAATGCCTCCGGTTTAACCGTGCTGCACAAAACGGTAGCCGAACCCCTTTGAAAATGCTTAGTTTGTTGCAATGCGCCTCGCATTGCCCTGCGGTAAGGCCCGCCGGGTTCCCTCATCCCTCGGTTTGCACGTGTGAGCCCATGGCGAAAACAGACACTCCCACCACCATCAAGAAGTATGCGAACCGGCGGCTCTATAATACCGGCACGAGCACCTATGTAACGCTCGAAGACCTCGCGGCGATGGTGAAGGCGGGCGAGGATTTCCTGGTCTATGACGCCAAGACCGGCGAGGACATCACCCGCTCGGTGCTGGCGCAGATCATCTTCGAGCAGGAGAACAAGGCGGGGCAGAATCTGCTGCCGACCACCTTCCTGCGGCAGCTGATCCGCTTCTACGGCGACAGCATGCAGATGGTGGTGCCGAAATATCTGGAGCAATCGATCGACACGCTGACGCGCGAGCAGGAGAAGTTCCGCAAGCAGTTGACCGACACGTTCAGCGGCACGCCCTTTGCGCCGCTCGAAGAGCATGTCCGCCGCAACATGGAATTGTTCCAGCAGACCTTCTCGATGTTCAAGCCGTTCGCGCCGTCGCGCGGCGCCGACGCGGCCAAGCCTGCCGAGCCGCCGCCGGATGACGGCAACATCGACGATCTGCGCAAGCAGATGAAGGAAATGCAGGAGCGGCTCGAGCGCATGTCGAAAGAGCCGAAGAAGGAAGAGTAGGTTTCGTCGTTCCCCGGACACTGCGCAGCGCCTGCGAGCGCGATGCGCGATCCATAGCCACAGGCGTTCGTGTTGCGAAGGTCGTCTCGCAGCTTACTGTCACCGATAGGTCCCGCGATCTGCGGTGCACCGGCATGCGCGCTGCACTTGCGCGCGGGACGACGGAGATAAGCTACCCCACCTTCGGCAGCGTCTTCTCCGCCGCCGCCCACGGCCGCTCCGACGTCGCCAGACCAATCAGCCGGCCCTGGATGTAATCGCAGCCCCAGTCGCGCAGCAGCGTGAGCTGCCTCCTCGTCCTGCACCCATTCGGCGACCGTCTTGAGATCGAGCCGGCGCGCGAGATCGATCAGCGTCTGCACGAAGGCGCGATCGTCGGCCGAGCGCACGATGTTCTGCACGAAGGCGCCGTCGATCTTGACGATGTCCACGCCGAGCTTGCGCAAATTGCGGAACGAGGTGTAGCCCGCGCCGAAATCGTCGATCGCGATCCGGCTGCCGAAATTCTTCAGCCGGGTGACGAAGCTGCGCAAATCGTCGACGTCCTGGATCGCGACCGTCTCGGTGATCTCGACGATCAGCCGCTCGCCGATGCCGGGATTGGCGCGCATGACGGACTCGATGGTCGCCCACCAGTCCGGATCCATGGTGGTGTCGGGCGAGATGTTGAGGCTGAGCACGACGTCGGGAGAAGCGGCGAGCTCGGCGATCACCAGCTCGAGCACGCGATGATCGACCAGGCGGATCAGGCCGAGCCGTTCGGCGACCGGCACGATGTCGGGCGCGAGCAGCACGCGGCCGTCGTCCTGCTCCATCCGCACCAGGCATTCATAGAACGCGCTCTCGCGCGCGCCCGCCGTGACCACCGGCTCATAGGCCATCACGATGCGCCGCTCGTTGAGCGCGGTGACGATCTCGTCGGTGACGCGGATGTTGACGCGGCGCTGGGCGTCGCGCTCGACATTCGGGCGCCAGGCGAGATAGGAGCCGGCGCGGCGGCGCTTGGCGCTGTCGAGCGTCTCATGCGCGCGGTTGATCGCCTCATCGGCGGAGCGCGCGTAACGCGGCAGGCTCACCGCGCCGACGCGAGGCCGTGACCGAGACCGGGCCCGACCGCGTCGGCACCACGTCGTCGCGGACCGCGGCCAGGAAGCGCTCGGCGGCGATGTTCATGTCCTCGACGGTGCAGTTCTTCAGGATCAGCCCGAACTTGTTGCCGGAGAAGCGGCCGAGCACGTCGCCGCCGCGCAAGCGCGCGCGGATGCGTTTGGCGACGTCCGAGATCACGGCATCCGCCACGTCGAAGCCGAAGGCGTCGTTGACCCGCGCCAGATGATCGATGCCGATCAGCATGAAGGCGCAGGTGGAGCGGAAGCGCTGCGCCTCCTCGATCGCCTCCGCAAGCGCTGCGATCAAATGCGTACGGTTGAGCTCGCCGGTCAGGGGATCGTGGCGCGACAGTTTGATGAGCTGCTCGTCGCGGGCATGGCCCTCATTGTTGATGCGGACGATGCCTTGCACGCGCGCCGGCTTGCCGTCGGGACCGGCGAACCAGCAGCCGGTCTCCTCGATCCAGAGCAGCGGCGCCGAGGTCGCGGCGCGCACGCCATATTCGATCCGGTAGGGCACGCCCGTCGCCGCCATGAGCCGGCGGCGACAGCGTCAGCGCCTCGCTGCGGACCGAGCGCTTCGGCTCGATCAGTTTGGCGAACTCCGCCCCGCTCGCCAGCGCCTCGGCCGGGATATCGGTGAAGACTGCGCCGGCATGGTCGCTCCAGGCGATCGTGTCGGTCGCGATATCCCAGACAAAGGCGGCCTGGCCGAGACAGGCCAGGATGGTCGAGGTTTGCGGCAGGACGGCTGTCAAGTTCGCCTCGTTTCGGGACAGGGGAGGTGATTCCCCGGACCTCAGGATAGAGCCTGTTCGGTCCAAATCCCTAAACGAAGTTCATAAACATTCCGGAAACCACGATTCACAATGCCGCTGAACTCCGGACGCGGTCGCGGCATACTACTTGCGGGTGACAAACCGTAGCGGGACCAGATGTCCCAGATTGTGACGGTTTGCGATGTCCAGCGTTAACGAACAGGAAATAGAAGACGGCGTCTTCGAGGACGTAGAACCGCCCTGCGTCGCGCTGGTGCCGACGACCCAGGAGGTGCACTGGGCGCGCAAGATTGCCGCTGCCCCGCCCCGACCCGAGCTTTGTCACGCAGCTGATCGCGACCGCCGAGCAGGTGCCGCAAACCCGCAACCTTCGGCGCGCAACGTCCGCGGATGCGCTGTCGGCCTACAGCACGCATCGGCGCACCGTCCGCGAGACCGGCCGGTGCACGCGTCAGATGATCTAGAAATCAGGATTTGCCGGGCGCCGTGGACGAGCCCGAGTTCGGCTGCAAGTCGGGCGAGGTGATCGTCGGGCTTGGCTCGCCGGTCGGCTTCGGCTCGGGATTGATCGGCAGATTCGACCGTGGGCCAGGATGTGGCTCCGGATTCGACCACGACAGGCGCGGCCTGCCGCGCGACGCGCCCGCGCCGCGTATGCAGCGAGATGCCGGAGAGAAATTCGACCAGCGTCAGCAGCGTCAGCAGGAAAAAGATCGAGTTGCCGAATTTCCGCAACAGCACGAATTCGGCCGCGGCCGCGCCGAACACGACCAGCGACAGCAGATGATCGGTGAGAAATTTGGCGCCGGGACGCGCGCCCTTCATCACCTCGAGCAGCAGCAGCACGACGCTGAGCGCGAGCAGGATGTCGCCGAGCGTGATCGCCCACTCCGCGCCCGAGACGAGCGTCAGCTTCGCGCAGCGTATCGGTGAAGGAGACGTCGGCATCAGCCAGACGATGATGTTGTAGATCGCGAGTGGAATCAGAAGCAGCGGAAATCTGACCATCGACCGGCGCCCTTCTGCGGAACTAAGGAAATAGCGCATCGCGCATTCGGATGCGCAACTCACTTCGCTGCGACGAGTCGCTGCTGTCCCCACCCCTTGCCGTCGCCTGAAAGCCTCAGGCTTCCTTTTTGGGCTTCAGCACCTGCCGGCCCTTGTACATGCCGGTCTTGAGATCGAGGTGATGCGGGCGGCGGAGTTCGCCGGAATCCTTGTCCTCGACATAGGTGGGCTTGGCGATCGCGTCCGCCGAGCGGCGCATGCCACGGCGCGAGGGCGAAGTTTTTCGTCTGGGAACGGCCATGTCGGTATCCTCTAGGGTGTTCTTTGGGGCATCGCCGCGCGAGGCAGCGGGCGGCTCAGGCGAAGGCCGAACCGGATGCCGGTCAAGGCCGGGCTTATAGAGGATGGGGTCCGGCAATGCTAGGCCCGATTGGCCAAAAATGGCCGAAAATCCGCTCAAAAGCCGCGTTTTTCGCCCCAGCAGGTCGTCACCACATTGGCCCGCGCGGTGTAGACCCCGGCGAGCCGCCGCACCCCGGGACCGGGGTTGCGGGCGCTGCGTTTGACCGGGTTCGGCAGGATCGAGGCCAGCGTCGCCGCCTCGCGCGGCGACAAGGTCGCCGCCGAATGGCCGAAGGCATAGGCCGAGCCGGCCTCCGCGCCGAACTGGCCGGACGGGCCCATCTCGGCGATGTTGAGATAGATTTCCAGGATGCGCTGCTTCGGCAGCACGAGGTCGATCCAGATCGCCAGCGGAAACTCGAACAGCTTGCGGATCGGGTCCAGCACGCGGTGGAGCGCGCCCGGCGCCTGCCACAGGAACAGGTTCTTCGCCACCTGCTGGGTGATGGTGGAGGCGCCGCGCAGCGCCTCGCCGTCCTGCGCATCCTGCATCGCCTCGCGCAGCGCGCCGAAATCGATGCCGTGATGCTTGCAGAAATGCGCATCCTCGGAGGCGACCACCGAGCGCGGCAAATAGGGCGACATCGCCGCGAGATCGATCCATTGCCGCGACATCGGCGCGCCCGTGAGCTTGCGCCAGGCCATCAGGGTCGAGACCGGATGGCCGGTGCGATAGAACGGCGCCACGACATAGGGCACGAGCAGCGCGACCAGCAGGATCAGGAGCAGGGTTTTGACGATGCGCAAATCGAGGGCTTCTGCGGTCGGAGCAAGGAAGCGGGACAATCGCCGGGACTGACAACCAAGTCACGATAGTTCCGGTCATTTTCAAGCCCTTTTAAGGCCGTTTACCCCGATCGGGCGCAATTGACGCGGGCCGTGCCATCAACGATTGTCCGGCCGATTTTTGGCTTGGAGCCTTTTGGAGCCCCTTTGATGACTGCCCCCGACTTTGCCAAGCGCCTGGACAAGACCGCGGACGACACCGAAGCGCTGCTGGCGAAGCTGTTGTCGGATGCGCTGTTGCCCGACGAGATCGCGCGGCCGAAGCGGCTGATGGACGCCATGCGCTATTCCAGCCTCGGCGGCGGCAAGCGGCTGCGGCCGTTCCTGGTGGTCGAGAGTGCGGCGGTGTTCGGCGTCGACCGCAACGCCGCGCTGCTCGCGGGCGCGGCGCTGGAATGCATCCACTGCTATTCGCTGATCCATGACGACCTGCCGGCGATGGACAACAGCGATCTGCGCCGCGGCCGCCCGACCCTGCACAAGCAGACCGACGATGCGACCGCGATCCTCGCCGGCGACGGCCTGCTGACGCTCGCCTTCGACATCGTCACCCGCGACGAGATCCATCGCGATCCGACGGTGCGGCTGTTGCTCACCCGCGCGCTGGCGCGCGCCGCCGGGATCGGCGGCATGGTCGGCGGCCAGATGCTCGACCTCGCCGGCGAAGGCCGCTTCGGCGACCGCGAGCCGGTCGACGTCGCGCGCCTGCAGCAGATGAAGACCGGCGCGCTGTTGCGCTTCGGCTGCATCGCGGGCGCGCTGCTGGGACAGGCCTCGCAGGCCGAGTACCAGGCGCTCGACGATTACGGCAAGGCGCTCGGCGAAGCCTTCCAGATCGCCGACGATCTGCTCGACGTCGAGGGCGACGCCGCCGCACTCGGCAAGCCGGCCGGCGCGGACGCGGCGCTCGGCAAGACCACCTTCGTCACCCAGCTCGGCATCGACGGCGCCAGGCAGCGCGTGCGCGATCTGCTGGCGCGCGGCGACAAGGCGCTGTCGATCTTCGGCAACCGGGCCGGCGTGCTGCGCGAGGCGGCGCGCTTCGTCGCCGAGCGCAAGAACTAGCGGACCGGACGTGGCCAAGGCACCGAAGGGCGGCAACGAACTCGACGAGCTGCTCGCGCGCTTCCGGAAGTTGCCGAGGCCGGTGCGCGTCATCTATTCGCGGCCGCGCACCTTCATCGCGGTCGCCGCCGGGATCGTCGCATTCCTGTGTCTTTACCTGACCAGGCTCGAACTGGTGACGCGGGTCTTGATCGGCTGGGACGCATTCGCCGCGCTTTATCTCGTCCTCGTCTACGCCATGATGCTGCAGAGCGCGCACCACCGCAACATCCGCAAGCACGCCATCATGCAGGATGACGGCCGCTTCCTGATCCTGCTCATGACCGGGCTTGGCGCGTTCGCCAGCATCGCCGCCATCGTGTTCGAGCTCGGCGCGCGCCACGGCGTCGCCGCGCTGGTGCTTGCGATGCTGACCATCACGCTGTCATGGGCGACCGTGCACACCGCCTTCGCCCTGCATTACGCGCACGACTATTATGGCGACAGCACGCCGGGCGGCCTGCAATTTCCGAGCGGCGACAAGACCGACCACGCCGACTATTGGGACTTCGTCTATTTCTCCTTCGTGATCGGCATGACCGCGCAGGTCTCCGACGTCGGCATCACCGACAAGGTCATCCGCCGCACCGCCACCGTGCACGGCATCATCTCGTTCGTGTTCAACACCGCGCTTGCTGGCGCTGACGGTCAACATCGCGGCGAGCGCGATTTCGAGTTGAGCGCATCGTCATTGCGAGGCGCATAGCCGAAGCAATCCAGATCATTTCCGCTGGACACATGTCTGGATTGCTTCGTCGCTTCGCTCCTCGCAATGACGAAGCTACCTACGGGCACACGCCCGACATGATGGCGCCATAGCCGTTGCAACCCAGCTCGCGGTCGCGCCCGGTGAGCGGCTGGCCGTGAGCCCCGATGCTCGGATCGCGCGATTGAGTACGCCCGGCAACGGCTGGCCTCGCGGCCGGCGCCTGCGCGCCATAGGGCGATTGCCCGCCATACGGCGCCTGCGCGGCTGCGGGCGCCTGCCTCGGGGCCTGCTTTCGTTCAGGCGCTTCGCGCGTGGCGACCGGCTTCTTGTCGCGGCGCTTCTCGCACTCATTGTCGTCGTTGAGGAACGAGCCCTCGGCGCAGACGATTTTCACGCAATTGTCGCCGTCGGCCTTGAAGCCGTGCTCGCACACCAGCGGGCAGACCCGCGACGGCTTCTGCTTGATCGCATCGAGCGTATCGGCATTCGCCGTCTTGACGTCGAGCCTGGTGCCGGCATTGCGGTTGAAGGCCGACAGCGAGCGCTGCGAGGTGGCGTTCCAGTCGCCATTGGCCTCTCCGGTGAGACAGCCGACGCGGCGCAGCTCCGATTGCACCGACTTGGTGAGATCGGCCGGCGCCGGCGCGGTCGGATTGAGTGCAGCGATCTTTTCGGACGCAGCCGGTGCCGCGGGCGCAGGCGGCGCGGCGGCGGCGGCCGCACCTCGGCGCGCTTGCGCTCGGCGTTCAGCAGCCTGATCCTGCGCGACCTGCTTGGCCTTCTCGGCGGCAAGCTGCGCCGCCTCGGCGGCCTTGGCATCGGCATCGGCCTTGGCCTGGGCATCCTTCTGCGCGCCTGCGGCGGCAAGCCGCGCGCGCTGCTCCTCGGCCTCGTTTGCCTTCGCCGTCGCCATCGCATGCGCGTCTTCGGCGGTCGAGCTTCTCGAGCTGCAGCCTGGCGAGATTGGTATAGAAGCCGTCCGGATGCTGCGCGATGAAGGCGTTGAAGGCGGACTTGTTGCCGACCTGCAGCGCGAGCTCGTAGTCGCGGCGCATATCGGCTTGCGGATTCGGTGCCGCGGCAGCCGGCGCGGCAACGGCGGGCGCCGGCACCAGCGGCACATCGTCGCCGCCGAGCGAGCCATAGACGAACGGCTCCTGCCGGTTGGCGGTCGCCTTGATCACGTCGTCGCGCACGAAACCGAACGCCTTGCGCACGTCGAGCCCCGGCGTGGTCAGATGCCGCGACAGCGCGATCGTGAACGGACTGTCCTTGCCGTCGCCGTCCTGCGCGGTCGATCCGGCCTTGGCCGCATAGGCGATCAGCGTGTTCGAACTGGTCGGCTCGACCTGGGCAAGGCCGCGCCCGATCGCGCGCAGCGCCACCGTGCGCTGCATGGTCTTCGAGAACGGATTGTCGCGGCAGGCATCGAGGATCACCAGCCGCAGCTTCTTGGCGGGCTCGACCGCGAGCAGGACGCGCTCCAGCGAAAAGGCCTCGTCGAACACGTCGTTGTCGCGCTCGAGCTTCGCGTCCACCGGGATCAGATAATTGGTGCCGTCGACCTCGATGCCGTGGCCGGCGTAATAGATCACGGCGATGTCGGCATCGGCCGCGCTGTCGGAGAAATCGCGCAGCACCCGCCGCGTCTCCAGCGCGCCGAGATCCTGCCGCGACACCACCACGTCGAAGCCGGCCTTCTTGAAGGTATCGGCCATCAGCGCCGCATCGTTCGCGGGATTGGTGAGCCGCGGCACGTTTTGATAGGCGGAATTGCCGAGCACCAGCGCCACGCGCTTGCCGGCAAAGGCCGGTCCGCAGGCGAACAGCAGCAGGGTGGCGAGGAGGATCTTGTAAAATCCGCGCAAACTCATGATGGCGTCTCCAAAACGACGGCCCTACCCCCTCGAGGACTGTCTAGCAGAGCTCCCTCTCGGGTCGTTGTGAGGCAGATCACCAAGGAACTGCCGCAACCGCAACGAAAACCGGGATTCCCGAGGACGCCCCTGATGTTAGGTCTCACCAGCAAGCCTATTGGTTCGGCCTTTGCGTAATTTGCGGTTTCCGTTCAAGATCGCGTCAAAGAAGGTGCCAATTTGACGCAGGGAGGATGATGTGAGCCAGAACCATTCCACCGTGGAAGCGGTGGTGCAGACCTATTTCGACGGCCTCTATGAGGGCGACGCCGACAAGCTCGGCGCCGCGTTCCATCCCTCGGCCGACCTGCGCTGGGTGGAAAAGGGCGAGCTGAAAGTCCTCACCGTGCCGGATTGGCTCGCCTGGGTGCGCAAGCGGCCCGTCGGCGAAAGCCGAAGGCAAGCCGCGCGAGGATGTCGTCGTCACCATCGACCGCTCGGACGAGCAGACCGCCTTCATCAAGGTGCGCTGCCAGCTGCCGCCGCGCTATTTCACCGACTATCTGGTGGCGATGAAGCTCGGCGACGGCTGGCGCATCGTGTCGAAGTCGTATCGCTACGATACGCGGGAGTGATGCGGCGCGCATTGACCGCGAGCTCACATCGTCATTGCGAGGAGCGAGTGGTCCGGCGAGGGTCGACCTGAGCGAAGGCGAAGCGACGAGCAATCCAGACTGCATCCGCGAAGATAGTCTGGATTGCTTCGCGGAGTTTGTCATCGGGCGCGCGTTCGCGCGACCCGTTGGCTCGCAATGACGAGAACATAACTCCGCGTTCTCGCGGCGGGGATTCGCCCGAGTTCTGCAAATTCGTGTCCCTCCTGAAAGGCAGAGGGCGCAGGGAATGCCGGGCGCCAGCCGCACCCGCAGCCTCGTGGGCAGAAAAGGGTAGGCGGCCCACAAGCGTAGTCACCACAGGTAAAGCCGAACGATCGGCACTCCCTGCGCAATGGCTTTACGGCTTACTCCGCGCTCTCCCCGGGGTATCGGGCTTGTTAGCCCCCGTCGCCCGCCGGGCTTGACCCGGCGGGCTTGACCCAGCGTCGAGGTGACAGGACCACACGGCTTGACCGTACGCGCATCCGCCGCCCGCTTGGCGGTGAGATGCGCGTCCATCGCATCCCGCGCCACGTGTCGTAGCGATCGCGAAACGCCCTCCGTAGTGGGCGCGGGACGGGAGGGAATATAGGAGCGTTTCTGGTTTTCGCAAAGAGATTTATTTTTGCGCGGAGGGATTGACACGTTTCTGGAAAACAGCAGGTGTTTTGCCCGTCGTGTCGTGGGGGCAACAGTCCCGGCTGCTTGGACTTGCCCATCGAAGCGCGTCGGACACACGCGGCCGTGACGCTTCCGAACGACCTCGCATAGCTCGCTTCAAAACGATCGCGCTGCGTTGGTCGATTGCCGTCGCATAGTCACGTTCCAGTTCTAGGGACGAGACGGTCTCGCTCGACGGGTGAGCGTTGCTATCTCCAGGCCCGCGGATGAGCCGACTACAACTTACAAAAGAAGCTGCGATCATTAGCTGAGCACTTTAGTTCGTCGCTGACCATGACGACGTAGCCGATCGCGGCTCCTGAACTAACGATGGCATCGTCGAGATCAATTGCTACGGTCTGACGTTGAAGTTAGCGGCCCGCATTTCGTCCCTGCCTCACGTGCCGATGCTCATCCAGAACGATTCGCTGACCTGCAAAGTTCGCATCCTGGTCGCTGATCGCATCGGTAGTCGTGACGCCTCATCAACCAGGTCATCTTTTGGAACCATCCGCACGTAGAGCCGTCGAACATTGCGGTTCCGCCCTTGGATCTCACGGTCGTCGTCTGAACTCGTACGCATCCAAAAGTGCGCGGCCAACCTCGGCGACTCAGGCACCGTTGAACGCTGCATCCGCCGCGTCGCCAAAACAAGCGCTCGACAGCGCTTCTACGAACCGATGCCGCCGGGCTTGCTTGCAATGGCGAGCGACGGAACCGAGGTCCCGGAATGTCGTCGCTTACGCGGCCATAGGCCAGCATGATGAGACATGCGTAAATGTCGGCTTTGCCAAGTTCATAGCGATCTCGTGCAGCCGCTGGAGCCCACGGTCGTCGATTGAGACAACTTGTCTGAAGTTCCGAGGCGATCAAGTACTGACCAAGCGACGGGTGACAGTTCGGCAGCCTCGTGATGCGCTACGGGCATCTTACGGTCAGCTGGGGGTCGTTCGCTTTTGCAAGCCAGCCGAAGAGACGCTGCGGCCGGCGCATATCCAGTACCAGGCTTCTCCGTGGCCGCAAATTCGGTGACGAACTCCCCAAATCAGTAGGGCTATCGGTGTTGCCGGCAAGCCTGCCCCAACAACGGAACGCGTGAGCCGCCCTTCATCAGCCCGGCGCAGCGTCTTAAATGCCCCATCATCGTTCGCGACATCTTTGCCAATCTCCGACCGTTCGGTTCTGCGTGCTGTGGCGCCCACATAATCGTCATTCCGACCTCGGATCATCGAGATCGATGCTTCGCCGCCGGCTCCCAGAACCACCCCTTGACCTGATCGACGAGGTCCATCGGCGGTAGTACGAGCTCAAGCCCTCGCCGCCGCAAGCGGTTGCTGCGCCGCCCTAACGTCTGTCGTCTACTGCGCCGTCGCGCCCGATCTCTACGAGCCTCTGCATCGATTGACCTGACCAGCCCCCGACTCATGCGCGATGGACGCGCAAACACCTGCTGCTACCGCCCCAGACAGGGCCATAGGCTGAGCTGCAGTACCGCACCGAACCAATCCTGCACATCTTTCCCCGTCGGGGGGTAGTAGCCGTCGTCCCGTGATCGCGCGCCAAAATCGCAGCCGCTGGGACGACGAGAAGTGATCGGTCTTCAGGACCGCATCGAGTGATTTCAATCCGAGCGCGAGCAAAGCCGGATCATCTGAGCGGAGCAAACGTTCCAGCACCTTGAGGCGCATGGCAATTGGCGCATGGGTGCCAGAAAGAACAATGTGAAACAGTGATGGCACGATACTCGCAGCGCTGCCGTCATCATCGGTATCCGCCGCTTGCGCAAACTTGATCAAGAGAGTTATGGCCCGCTCGAATTGCCCGGGCTCGTAAGCCAGTGACCGCAGAAGCCGCACGACGTGCAAACTCTGGGCGAGCATCGCGCCGTCCGCGTCCTTCAACGAACGTTCGATGGCAGCCAGCGTCTCGTCCGGCATGACCGGAGCGACGTTCGCCAGCATCTTGCACTCGTCCTCGCCGAGATGGGGAATGTCCGCGAGCATGCCTCCCGGCGACAGCCATCCTTCGACGATGGCGCGGGCCTCTTTGCTGCTGTCAAGGTAACCGAGCCGCCGCGAGAAGGAACGCCGCAGGCGCGCGGGGGTGCTCGTCACCAGCGCATTCATAATTGTCGCGGTGGGAATGTTCTGCAATGCGAGAGCCGCGAGGCGGTTGGCGATGGCATGCGGCAACACCGCGCGCCATTCTGCGCGTGCAACAGCTCCATTCGCGCATTGCCCGTCATAGACGCGGGCGCAGATGCATCCGCAGCCTCGAATGCGAGTTCGGCGTTCGATCAAGGCCTTCACCGACGCTCGGCACGGTGACATCAGTCACCGAAACGCCGTGAAGCCCATCCTGCTCACATCAGCTCCGCCGACATGTGACCTTCACTTGGCTCAATTGTCAGCCTCGCAAGGTCCGCACGTCGGAACCAGACAATCGGCCACCAGCTTGCTCGACGCCGCTGAACGACCGGACAGTCTCCGCACCCTGCAAACATTGCCGATATCGCGTTTGCCACGTTCGATTGTCGTATCACCGACCTCACTGAGATGCCCGGACGACCGATAAAAGAGCGAAACTTCACAGCCGAACGTCGCATGGACTATCGACCAACGCGCGGATGACGCCGGCGACGAGGCTTGAAGCGTACGGCCTCGACGAAGCACCACTCATCACGGGCGATGTGCCGTGACCCTCTCAGAGGATGACGGCAACACTTTAGCGCTCGATAGCGCGCTCCTTGCCGACGAAGCCGTTGTGCTGGCTCGCGCCGGCAGCGACACTGTACATCGCACCATCGTCTGTGCAATCGATGCGCTCGTCAAACGTAGCGGTAGACAGAGTGGCCTTGCCGGCGCAGTCGGCTTCGCGCCGTCGAGCGCACTGGTCATCGTCAGATGCGGTAAGCCGCCAGTTTCGGTCAATCACGCGAATGACGGGACCGGGCAAGAGTTCCGACCTGCGCCGCGTACGCGCGCACAAGACACTGCCCGCGACGGACGAAAATTGCCATCACGCGCGCCACCACGGCGGGATGCAGCAGCCGCTCCGGAGGTGCATTGAGGTTGGCGACTTCGGGAACGGTGGCGATCTGCGCGCCAGTTCAGGTAGCGCGCGGCCATGTCGCAGCTCGCCGATATACCAGTTGATGCCTTCACCTTCGCCGGACGCGCGCGAATGAGGTGACCATATGTTGCCGACTGCACCCATAGCGCGTCGAGCGCACCTTGCCGCATTGAAGAAAGCGCGGCGCGAGATCGGCATCGCCCCTTCAGACTTCCGACAGCGTCGGCTCTGCTGCGCGGTGTCCGCCGTGCTCCAGCGCAGACCTGAATCCGACTGCGCGCGAGCGTCGCCGAGCGAGATGAGAAGGCGTGCCCGGCACTCATGCGACGCGCGTATTGCGGCCGCGTGCGCCTGCGCGTCCCCGCATTGACGCCACCCGCCGATCCCTGCCAAATCTGCCCGCGTGGAAGGCTATTTTCAGATCTTTCTGATCCTGCTCGCGGTGCTGTCCGGCACCGCCTATCTGGCGCGCCGGGTCGACATCGCGCCCGCGATCCTGCTGCTGATCGCCGGCATCGCGCTCGCCTTCGTGCCCGGCATGCCGATGCTGCAGCTGCCGCCCGAGGTGGTGCTGCTGCTGGTGCTGCCGCCGCTGATCTATTCGGCCGCGGTCGCCATGAGCTGGCGCGAGTTCAGGCACAGCCTGCGCGCGATCAGCCTGCTTGCGGTCGGCTGCGTGATCTTCAGCGCGGCCGCGGTCGCCGCCGCGACGCATTATCTGATCGGGCTGCGCTGGGACGTCGGCTTCCTGTTAGGGGCGATCGTGTCCCCGCCGGACGCGGTGGCGCCGCTGGCGATCGCGCGCAAGCTCGGCATCCCCCGCCGCGTCCTGGTGATTCTCGAAGGCGAAGGGCTCGGCAATGACGCCACCGCGCTGATCCTCTACCGCTTCGCGGTGGTCGCCATCACGACGGGCGCGTTTTCGCTGTCGAAGGCGACCGGCATGTTCGCCGGCGTCGTCGTCGGCGAGCTGCTGTTCGGCATCGCCGTCGGCTGGCTCACCCTGCGCGCCCGCCATTATGCGAGGGACCCGCAGGTCGAGATCACGCTGTCGCTGATCACGCCCTACATCGCCTATTGGGTGCCCGAGCATCTCGGCGGAAGCGGCGTGATCGCGACCGTGGCGTGCGGACTTTATGTGAGCTGGAACGGCCCGCTGCTGATTTCATCGGTGACGCGCCTGCAAGGCATCTTCTTCTGGAATTTGATGATCTATCTGATCGAGGGCCTGCTGTTCCTGCTCACGGGATTCCAGATGCGGCTGCTCTACGAGAAGTCGAAGGCGTTTCCGCTCGACGACATCCTGCTCGCAACCGCCCTGGTGACGGCGATCGTCATTGTCGCGCGCTTCGTCTGGGTTTACCCGGCAACCTACCTGCCGCGGATCATGAGCAAACGCTTGCGCGCGCGCGATCCGTCGCCGCCCTGGCAATGGGTGTTCATCCTCGTCCTTTGCCGGCGTGCGCGGCGCGGTGTCGCTCGCTGCCGCGCTCGCGCTGCCGTACTGGCTCGACAGCGGCGAACCTTTCCCGAACCGCGACCTGATCCAGTTCGTCGCCTTCGGCGTCATCTTCATCACGCTGGTCGGCATCGGCCTGTTCCTGCCGATGGTGGTGCGCGCACTCGGCGTCGCCGACACGGCCCGCGACGAGATCATCCGGGAACACGAGCGGGAAATCGCGGCGCGGCGCGAAGCACTGGACGTGGGGTTGAAATCGCTCGATGCCATCATCGAGAAGCGCGACCTCCCCGACGACGTGGTCGGCCTGCTGCGGGCGCGGCACGAGGTCCGCGCCAGCCAGTTGCCGGACTCGCTCGATCCCGACAAGCACGATGTCTCGGCCACCGGCACCGGGCTGACGCGCGAATTGATCGCGGCCGAGCGCAAGTTCATCCACACGCTGCTTGCGCGACGGCAAGATCACCGACGAGACGCGGCGGCGGATCGAGCGCGACCTCGATCTCGAGGAGGCGAGCCTCGCCAACCGCGAATATCGGGGCACGCCGCTGTAGCGGGCGGGACGGGCCGCGCGATCCTGGCGGCGGTCGTTGCCGCCTTTGTCTTGGGGAGACATCGATGCTAGAAACGCCAAATAAACGCCTCGTCTATTCCGGGCAGGCATCGATGTTCGACCTGAACCAGTTGCGTTGCTTCGTTGCGGTCGCTGAAGAGCTGCACTTCGGACGCGCGGCGGCGCGGCTGAACATGACCCAGCCGCCGCTCAGCCGCCAGATCCAGGTGCTCGAACACATCATCGATGCGCAGCTTTTGGAGCGCACCAGCCGCTCGGTGCGGCTGACGCCGGCGGGCCGCAGCTTCCTGCCCGAAGCCAAGCGCATCCTCAAGCTTGCCGAGACGGCGTCGCAGGTCGCGCGCCGCATTGCGCTCGGCAAGACCGGATCGCTCAAGATCGGATACACGGCGGCCGCGGCCTACGGCTATTTGCCCGAACTGATCGGCGCCTGCCGCCAGCGCCTTCCCGACGTCGACTTCTCGCTGAAGGAAATGGTGTCGGGCGAGCAGCTCGAGGCGCTTGCCACCGGGCAGATCGACGTAGGCCTGTTGCGGCCGCCGGTCGGACGGCCGGAGTTTGCAACGCGGCGCGTGCTGGCCGAGCCGCTGCTCGCGGCCATTCCGAAGAAGCACCCGCTGGCATCGCGCGAGCTTCTGTCGATCAAGGATTTCGACAACCAGCCCTTCGTGATGTATTCGCCGCACGAGTCGCGCTATTTCCACGATTTGCTGGTCGCCTTGTTCACCCAGACCGATGTGCTGCCGCGTTACGTCCAGCATCTCGGTCAGATCCATTCCATCCTTGCCATGGTGCGCGCCGGCCTCGGCGTGTCCATCGTTCCCGCGGCGGCCGCCAATCTCAAGATCGCCGACGTGCGGCTGCGGCCGCTCAAGCTGCGCACGCCCGCGCCGGTCGAATTGTTCATGGTGTGGCGGCGCGATCATGAGAATCCGCTGCTGCCGTCGCTGATCGAGATCGCAAGCAAGCTCGCCAGCTCGAGCGGCCGCGAGCATTGATGCTGAACGCGTATCGTTCGATCCAGTGATTGGCTTGGACGTGCATCGAACGATTTTCTAGGGATGGAGGCGCGGGACGCGGCGTTGCGCGTCCCCGATTTCCAGGACCTGAGGAATGGCGACATGAGCAAGATGACCCCGCAGGAAATGGCCCGCAAGATCGGCAGTGGGCTGCTGTCCTTTCCCGTCACGCCCTTCAAGCCGGATTATTCGTTCGATGAAGCGACCTACCGCGCCAACATGGACTGGCTGTGCGGGTACGACGTGGCCGGCCTGTTCGCGGCCGGCGGCACCGGCGAGTTCTTCTCGCTGACACCGGCGGAAGTCCCGCAGGTCGTCGCGGTCGCCGTCGACGAGACCAGGGGCCGCGTGCCCGTGCTGGCCGGCACCGGATACGGCACCGCGATTGCGCGCGAGATCGCCATCGGCGCCGAGAAGGCCGGCGCCGACGGCCTCTTGCTGCTGCCGCCCTATCTGACCCATTCCGAGCAGGACGGACTTGCCGCCCATGTCGAGGCGGTCTGCAAATCCACCAGGCTCGGCGTGATCGTCTACAACCGCGACAACGCCATCCTGCAGCCCGACACGCTGGCGCGGCTCTGCGAGCGCTGTCCGAACCTGGTCGGCTACAAGGACGGCATCGGCGACATCGAGCTGATGACGCGCGTCTACACCAGGATGGGCGACCGCCTCACCTATGTCGGCGGGCTTCCCACCGCCGAGACGTTCGCGCTGCCCTATCTCGACATGGGCGTGACGACCTATTCGTCGGCCGTGTTCAATTTCGTGCCGGAGTTCGCGACCGCAATTCTACGCCGCGGTCCGCCGCCGGGATCACAAGGTGATCCATGCCGGCCTGAAGGATTTCATCCTGCCGCTGATCGCGATCCGCAATCGCAAGAAGGGCTATGCGGTGTCGATCATCAAGGCCGGCATGAAGGTGATCGGGCGCGATTCCGGTCCGGTGCGGCCGCCGCTCACCGACCTCACGGACGCGGAGGTGGCGGAGCTGACCGCGCTGGTGGCAAAACTTCCGGGCACACAAACGGCGATGCAGGCCGCGGAATAACAGACAAGCGCCGCGCCAAAGGGAGGAGACCATGATCCAGCAGGAGATTCGCGTAGGCTTCTCCGGCGCGCCGGTCGTCACCGCGATGGAGGTGATCCCGGTCGCCGGCCGCGACGGCATGCTGCTCAACCTCTCCGGCGCGCATGGGCCGTTCTTCACCCGCAACATCGTCATCCTGACCGATGCGTCCGGCCACACCGGCGCTCGGCGAAGTGCCGGGCGGCGAGAAGATTCGCCAGACCCTGGAAGACGCGCGCGCCGCTGGTCGTCGGCCAGACCATCGGCGCGCTGCAACAACATCCTGGCATCGATGCGCTCCACCTTCGCCGATCGCGATGCCGGCGGCCGCGGCAAGCAGACCTTCGACCTGCGCGTCATGATCCATGCGGTGACCGCGGTCGAATCGGCGCTGCTCGACCTGCTCGGCCAGCATCTCGGTTTGCCGGTCGCCGCCTGCTCGGCGAGGGCCAGCAGCGCAACAGCGTCGAGATGCTGGGCTATCTCTTCTTCGTCGGCGACCGCAGCAAGACCAACCTGCCCTATGCGACCGGCGACGGCGAGAAGCCGGGCTGGTTTCACCTGCGGCATCAGGAAGCCATGACGCCGGAGGCGATCGTCCGGCTCGCCGAGGCCACGCACGATCACTATGGCTTCGCCGATTTCAAGCTCAAGGGCGGCGTGCTGGCGGGCGAACGCGAGATCGAAGGCCGTGACCGCGATGGCCAAGCGCTTTCCGAAGGCGCGCATCACGCTCGATCCGAACGGCGCCTGGTCGCTCGAACGAGGCCATCGGCCTCTGCAAGGGCATGCATGGCGTGCTCGCCTATGCCGAAGACCCCTGCGGCGCGGAGGCCGGCTTCTCCGGGCGCGAGATCATGGCGGAGTTCCGCCGCGCCACCGGCCTGCCGACCGCGACCAACATGATCGCGACCGACTGGCGCCAGCTGTCGCATGCGCTAGAACTCGGCTCGGTCGACATTCCCCTGGCCGATCCGCACTTCTGGACCATGCAGGGCTCGCGTGCGCGTGGCGCAGATCTGCCGCGACAGCGGCCTGCGCTGGGGCTCGCATTCCAACAATCATTTCGATATTTCGCTGGCCATGTTCACCCATGTCGGCGCGGCCGCGCCGGGCAAGATCACCGCCATCGACACCCACTGGATCTGGCAGGACGGCCAGCGCTTGACCAAGGAGCCGTTCCAGATCGAGGGCGGCCTGATCGCCGTGCCTGACGCGGCCCGGCCTGGGCGTCGAGATCGATCATGGCCGGCGCTGGAGGCGGCACATGCGCTCTACAAGAGCCTCGGGCTTGGCGCGCGCGACGACGCCATCGCCATGCAGTTCCTGATTCCGGGCTGGACATTCGACGACAAGCGTCCTTGTCTGGTGCGCTGAGAAACCGCCTATACCTGGTCCGAACTTCAGAGAGACGCGATCATGGGCAAGCGAGAGATCGTCACCGAGCAGCCGCGCTACATCCAAGCTGAACGCGCGCGACAATGTCGCGATCGTCGTCAACGATTTCGGCCTGCCCGCGGGCTCGCGCTTTCCGTGCGGCCTCGAGCTGCGCGCACTTCGTGCCGCAGGGCCACAAGGTGGCGCTGACCGACATCGCCGATGGCGCCGTCATCATCCGCTATGGCGAGATCATCGGCACCGCCGCCTGCGCCGATCAAGGCCGGCGACTGGGTCGACGAGGCGCGGATGCGCATGCCCGACGCCGATCTCGATGCGCTGGAGATCGCGACAGCCGTTCCGGAGCCGCAGCCGCCGCTGACCGGTTACACCTTCGAAGGCTATCGCAATGCCGACGGCTCGGTCGGCACCAAGAATATCCTCGGCATCAGCACCTGCGTGCAATGCGTCGCGGGCACGCTGGAATTTGCGGTGAAGCGCATCAGCGCCGAGCTGCTGCCGAAATATCCCAATGTCGACGACGTGGTGCCGGTCACCCATGCCTATGGCTGCGGCGTGGCGATCAACGCGCCGGACGCCGTGGTGCCGATCCGCACCCTGCAGAACCTCGCGCTCAATCCGAATTTCGGCGGCGAAGTGATGGTGGTCGGGCTCGGCTGCGAAAAGCTGTCGCCGGAGCGGCTGGTGCCGGAAGGGCTGGGCGACGCCATCGTGCGCATGCAGGACGAAGCCTTCGACGGCTTCGGCGCCATGTCGATCGCATCATGGCAATGGTGGATGCGCGGCTGAAGTGCTGAACAAGCGCAAGCGCGAGACCTGCCCGGCCGCCGATCTCATCGTCGGCCTGCAATGCGGCGGCAGCGACGCCTTTTCCGGCGTCACCGCCAATCCGGCGCTGGGCTTCTGCCGCCGACCTTCTGGTGCGGGCCGGCGCCACCGTGATGTTCTCGGAAGTGACCGAGGTGCGCGACGCCATCCAGCTGCTGACGCCGCCGCGCCGTCAACCAGGAGGTCGGCCGCGCGCTGGTGCGCGAGATGGACTGGTATGACGACTATCTGGCCCGCGGCGGCGCGGACCGCAGCGCCAACACCACGCCGGGCAACAAGAAGGGCGGGCTTGCCAACATCGTCGAGAAATCGCTGGGCTCGATCGTCAAGTCCGGCACCAGCGCGATCGCGGGCGTGCTGGCGCCGGGCGAGAAGGTGCGGCAGAAGGGCCTGGTGTTCGCCGCCACGCCTGCCAGCGATTTCGTCTGCGGCACCTTGCAGCTCGCCTCCGGCATGAACCTGCAGGTCTTCACCACCGGCCGCGGCACGCCCTACGGGCTCGCGGCGGTGCCGGTGATCAAGGTCGCGACCCGCAGCGAGCTGGCGCGGCGCTGGAACGACCTGATCGATTTCGACGCCGGCCGCATCGCCACCGGCGAGATGACCATCGAGGAAGTCGGCTGGGAGCTGTTCCACCTGATCCTGGATGTCGCCAGCGGCCGCAAACAAGTCTGGGCCGATCGCTGGGGCCTGCACAACGATCTGACGCTGTTCAATCCCGCGCCGGTGACTTGAAGATCAGAGCGTGTACTCACAGGCGATTGATCGACCCATGAATCCGACCGCTTCCAGATGGTCAGCTGAGCATCGCGCCGCGGCGAGCCACTACGACACCGCCGCCTCCAAGGCCATGCGCGCAGCCTTCTCGCCGATCATGATCGACGGTGCATTGGTGTTGCCGGACGTCAAAGTCGGCATGATCGAGGCGTCGGCAACGCGCAGGCCAGCGATCCCGTGGACACGCAGCTGATCATCGACGACAGCAAGCGGGTCACTGCCCATTCTGCACGTTCCGACCGGATGATAGGTCGTCTCCGCTGTGCGCGTGACGAAGTCGAGCAACTCTTCGTCCGAATTCACCCCCGGACCCGGCGCAAGCTCCTCGGCCCCGAGCCAGGCCAGGTCCGGCGCAGCGACCAGCCGCCGGACGATCCGCATACTTGCGAGCACACAATCGCGGTCAACGCGCTCTGCCAGAAAGTTGAAGCGGATCGACGGGTGTTTGCGCGGATCCGGCGCGTTGATATGCACGCTGCCCTTGCTCTCCGGGCGCAGCTGATGCGTGATCATGGTCATTCCGGACTCCTTGGCCAGCTTCACGTTCGGCGTCGACAGGAAGGGCTGCATCGTGAACATGGCGTCCGGGCTGTCGAGGCCTTCGCGCGTCCTGAAGAAGGCACGCATCGGAGACGCCGGGTGGCTCAGGAACCCTTTTCGCGTCGTCATGTAGAGTAGCCCGTGCCACAGCGCCCCATAGCCGCGTGCGCGCTCGTTGAAGGTGACCCCGTGGCGTCCGACGCGCCATTTCATCCGCGGCGCCCAGTGGTCCCGCAGGTTCTCGCCGACGCCAGGCAGATCATGGCGAACCTCGATGCCGAGGCCCTTGAGGCGCGGCCCCTGGCCGATGCCGGAAAGCTCCAGCAGTTGCGGTGATGCGATCGAGCCGGCCGCGACGATGACTTCGCGTGCAGCACGGGCCTCGCGTTTTGAGTTGCGGCTGGAGTATCGCACACCTGTGCAGCGACGGCCTTCGAACACCAGACTTTCCACCATCGCGTCCGTTTCGATAGTGAGGTTTGCTCTTTTTCGCGCCGGGTCGAGATAGCACTCCGCCGTGCTCATGCGCCGGCCGCCACTGATCGAGGCCTGCGTCATGGCGATGCCGTCCTGATCGAGGCCGTTGTAGTCGTGCGTTCGCTTGATCCCGATGGATTCGGCGGCGGCGAAGAAGCTGTCATAGAGGCGACCGCTCTCGTCGCTGTCGGTGATCTTCAGAGGCCCCGCACGACCCCGAATCTCGTTGGCACCGCCGGCGTAGCTTTCCATGCTCCTGAAGATCGGCAGCACGTCCTGGTAGCTCCAGCCACGGTTGCCGAGCTGTGCCCAATGATCGTAGTCCTGCCGCTGCCCGCGGACCCATACCATCCCGTTGATGGCACTCGAGCCACCGAGCATGCGCCCGCGTGGGACGGGGATTGCTCGCCCTCCCGTATTGTCCTGGGGTTCAGAGGCGTACAGCCAATTCACGCCGGGGCGATTGATGAAGCGCGCGAAGCTTATCGGTACTTGCGACAGCAGATGCGTCTTGCCTCCTGCCTCCAGCAGCAGAACGCGAAAACGGCCGTTCTCTGTGAGGCGGTTGGCGAGCGCCGCGCCCGCCGATCCGGCGCCAACGATGATGAAATCGACGGTGCGTTGGTCCATAGCAGCAAGTCCTCCGATCGTTTCCGCCGCGACTTGCGCCAACGACACCATCGAGGACGCCGGTTGTCGAGAGGGGAATTACCAATTGCCGACATGGGCCTATGCTCAAACATGATCGGCCGGTGGTGGGCTGCGTCGGCTCGGCGGTGTAATAGAAATGTGAGGTTATCGTGTTGCTCCGGAGGGCTTATGATGGTCGAGCGTATTCTCGTGGTGGGTCCGAAGGACTGTCTGGCGATGGTCGACGACCTCGCGCCGAAAGGCTTCGAGATCATAAAGGCTCCCTCCAATTCTCCGGAGGCCATTTCGGCACTGCCTGGCGCGCACTATCTTGTGGGTTTCGTACAACAGATGGTGTCGGAGCAGCTCTATAAGGCCGCGCCCCATCTGAGGCTCGTGCAATGTTTGTCTGCCGGCTACGATCAGGCCGATCTCGTCGCGGCCCGCCGGAGCAAAATTCCGTTGTGCAACAACGGCGGCGCCAATTCCGTCGCCGTTTCAGAGCACGCGCTGCTATTGATGCTCTCGGTTTCACGGCGGCTCATCAGGCAGCATGCCAACGTCACAGCGGGCCGCTGGCACGGAAATGCTCCACCGACCGTCCATGAACTGCGCAGCAAAGTCTTGGGGATCGTGGGGCTCGGCACTATCGGAAAGAAGGTGGCGCGCCTGGCGCAGGCCTTCGGCATGACTGTGCACTACTACGACATTGCACGATTGAAGGAAGATCAGGAAGACACGCTTGGCGTGCGCTTCCGCCTTTTGCCCGAAATCCTGCGCCATTCTGACATTCTCTCGCTGCATGTTCCTCTGAACGACTCGACACGCCACCTGATTGGCGCCGGGGAACTCGCGTTGATGAAGAAGTCTGCGATCATCGTAAACACCTCGCGTGGACCCGTAATCGACGAGCAGGCGATGACAGCTGCTTTGAGTGCTGGCGATCTGTTCGGCGCCGGCCTCGACGTATTCGACGAGGAGCCAACGCCGGCTCACAACCCGCTGCTCAAGCTCGACAATGTAGTCCTCACGGCGCATCTCGCCGGACCGACGTTCGAGAGTAACATTACGCGGCTGCGCAACGGCTTTGACAATGTCCAGAGAGTCGCGCGCGGCGAGCCAGCCCTTTGGGTGGTCCCGGAGCTTCTCTAGATACGATTGCAATGAGAATGACGAAGAACGCTCGGTGAAACTGATCGATGCGTCACTCGGTTTAGGTCAGCTAAGGGTCAAGAGCGGTAATGCTCCGAACGAGCGAAATTATTCCGCTTTCCACTCAGGACCGGACATCCGCAGAGTTTATGAGTTCGCGCCCTAGTTCTTCTTGTCGCTCGCGACCGCCGCGGGCTCGACGCCGCAGAACTTCTTGAACGCTGACGCGACCGAGCTCGTGATCATGTCCTGCCGCTCCGGCGAGGCCATCTGCACTTCCTCGTCGCGGTTGATGATCGAACCGGCCTCGAGCAGCACCGCCGGCATGTGGGTCGTCATCAACACCACCAGATGGTCGTAGCGATAGACGCCGACATCCTTGTCGAGCAGGTCATGCCGGTATTTGCCCATGATCGGCGACGCATATTGATCGGCATATTTGAGGTTTTTCGCCTTCAACTCGCGGCCGATCAGCTGGGCGAGGTGGAAGCTGGTCTCGTAATAGGGATTCTCCTTCGATACGAACAGCGAGTGGCCGCTGAAGCGGTCGCTGTATTCGAGCTTCTTGCCCTCGAACTGCCATTTCTCCTTGAACTTGTCCGGGCACGGAGTCGTGGTGGATCGACAGGAAGATATCCGCCTTCATGCCGTTGGCGGTGGCGACCCGCCGGATCAGGCTCGGCCGCGCCTTGCCTTCGGTGATCATCAGCCTGGTCTCGCCAAAGCCCTCCGACTTCAATTTTTCCACCACGCGACGCGCGAGGTTGAGGTTGAAATTGTATTCGGGAACACGTCGCGGGCGCTCATGGCGCCGTCGGACTCCTTGGTATGCCCGACGTCGACGGCGATGCGCAGTTTCGCCGGATCGCATTTCGCGGCTGCTTGTTGCGCCGGCTTCTCGGGTTTCTCGACTGACGGGCTTGTCGGCGATGTTCGGCTTCGATGGTGCCGCGGGTCTCTGAGCCGGCTTTTGCGCGCTGTCCTGCTTGGAGTCCTTGCCCTTGAAGAGATTCGACCAAAAGCCGGCTTCGCTCACGCCGGCCGGCAACAGCGTCGAACGCGACCAATGCAGCAAGGAGCGTGCGATGGCGCGATCTGGGCATGGCGAATATTCCCCTGAGCAACGCCAGTCCTACTCCGCCGCCGCGATCCGCGGCCGGCCGACGAAGCCGGCGGCATCGCCAAAACGCTCGACCATCACGGCCGGCAGATCCTTGGCCTTGTGGGTGACACAGGCGCCCGAACGCACGGCATAACGATCCTGATGCTTTGACATGCGATGGCACGACACCCTGCTGCAAGGCGCGCGCGGCCTCCATCACCAGCTTCCTGAAATGCATGATGCCGAGATCGGTCGGGCCGAGATGCTCGCGGCTGCGGTCGGCGATCGGGCCCTGGCTGTCCTGCATCGCGGCGTCCTGCTCGGAAACGCCCTTGATGCCGGTGTAGCTCTTCGTCTTCTGCAGCTTGCGGTCGATCAGATAGTCGTTGCCCTTGTGGCGCAGCGGCACGTAGTTCTCGTCGACCACGGCCATCACGCCATTGCCATTGCGGTAGCCGTCGCGTTCGGCTTGCGTCAGCGGCCGCTCCGGATTCCAGGCATAGGTGTAGATCCAGCAATTGGTGTCGGTCACCGGCACGAAGGTCTGGCCGAAGATGTTTTCGCCCGGCATCGAACTCGGCGCGTAGGAATGGAACGGCATCAGGAACTGGGCGATGCGCCAATAGATGTTGTCGCTGCCGGTGAGACGGCCGCCGGCGACCGTCAGCCCCGCCTCATGCGGATTGATCTTGATGACGGGGCGCGGGTCTTCCGCGATCCATCGCATGTGATCGACGTTCATGCGCGCGATCGGATTGATGAAGTGCTTCTTGATGTCGAGGATCTCGTTCTCCTCCTTGTCGAAGGAAAGATGCGCGAAGGTGAAATGCGCGGTGTCGATCGAGCCCTCGACCGCCTGCACCCAGTTGCAGTCCTGCCATTTCTTGGAGACGTAGCGGTGCGAGGCCGGCACCAGCGCCATTTCGAGATCGGGCAGATCGGGCATCGCCTCGGCCGGGCCCATATAGGCCCAGATCATCTCGCCCCATTCGCGCACCGGATAGGATTTGATGCGGATCTTGTCCTTGGCGTTGAGGTCGGGATAGGAGGTCGGCATGTCGACGCAGCGCCCGTCGGTGTCGAACTTCCAGCCGTGATAGACGCAGCGGATGCCGCATTCCTCGTTGCGGCCGAGCCAGAGATTGGCGCCGCGATGCGGGCAATACTGGTCGATCACGCCGACCACGCCGCGCGAATCGCGGAAGGCGAGCAGCTCCTCGCCCATGACGACGATCTTCTTCGGCGTCGCCGTCGGCTTCCGGCAATTCTTCCGAGAGCAGCACGGGAATCCAGAACCGGCGCAGCAACTCGCCCATTCCGGTTCCCGCACCGCATTCGGTCAGGAATTTGTTGTCCTCGGCGCGGAGCATGGCGGACCTCCGGGGCAAATCGATTTGGCGCAAGCTTGGCGCGGGCAGAGCGCAAGGCGTCAACGTGGAAGGTGCGCGAATTTGCGGCCGCTTTGACCGTCATTGCGAGGAGCCAACGGGTCCGCGCGAACGCGCGGCCCGATGACAGGCTCCGCGACGAAGCAATCCAGACTTTATCCGCGGAGATGGTCTGGATTGCTTCGCGGAGTTTATCATCGGGCCGGCCCAATCGGGCCGGACCCGTTGGCTCGCAATGACGAGTCCTGACAGGCCGTTCGCGTGACATGACACGCCCGGGTGATGCAACGATCCCGCTCTCACCGATGCCAGGTCGCCATGTGCGCCGCATGCTGCGGGCCATAGGCGTCGCTGCCGAAGAAGCGGTCGTAGTAGTCGGTATCGATGTGATGCGCCTGCATCACCCACATCAGATGCATCGCATCGGTGGCGCCGGGAAAGCGGCCGTAGGTCTCGATAGATGTAGTTGCAGACCGCCTTGGTGCAGGCGAGCCCTTCGGCGCTGAGGCGGATGGCGCCGGCGCGATGCTCGCTCGTTCGACATGCGATGCGGCACTGCCGCCGCGGCCTCGCGCGGGCTCCGCGAAAACACCGCGTCGACCGCCGCATCCATGGTCGGATACCAGGGCGGACAGCTTGCCGTGACGACGCCGTCGAGCCCGATCGGATTGCCGAACGGCCCGTCGCCCGCGAATCCGGAAACCCATGCGCTCGCAGAATCTCCAGCGACAGGAATCCGCAATGCTTCCATCCGCCGAGCCCGAGCGCCTCGGTTGCGAGGAACATGTTCTGGCAGATCGCCGCCGGCTCGCTGAAGACGTAATAGCAGGCCTGACGCTCGAGGATCGACAGCGGCAGGACCCGTTCGGCGTCGAGAAATTTGCTCTTGAGCCAGCGCTCGGTGCCGGCCGGACGAAAGCCGTGGCGGTCGTCGACGATATTGAAGCCGCCGCCTTGCAGGCGCATAGCGCCGCAGCGCCGGATCGACGAACTGCGCGATCAATGAGATCACCTCGGCGCTCACATCGCAGACCGGCAGAAACAGCGTCGAGCCCGGCCGGTTCGATTCCCAATGGTCGTGCCCGCTCAAGGTCGGCGCGCGGCGGGGAATGTCGAGCCGGCCCTGGCCAAGCGTGCGGCGCTGCGCGCGGTAGATGTCCAGGAGCTTGCCGCGCTCCTCCGCGGTTTCAATCTCGCGCAACCTTGTCGGCTCGACCTTGTCGTCGAGCACATAAAATCCGTCGTCATTGGTCCAGAACAGCGTGGTATGGCCGCCGGGCCGCGTGGTCGGGAAAGTGCGCCCGCTCACGCGAGGCTGAGATTGAGATTGAGGGTAATGTGTCGAGGTCGGCAGATCCCAGAATGCGAGGCCGGAAAATCCGGCGCCGGCGCCGAGCAGCAGCGCCTCCTCGAGCTCGCTCAGCGGAACGGGCGCATGCGCCGACTTGTACTTGAACGGGCCCTCCGGCATCTCGAAGCCGAGGCCGAAGCGCCGGGAGCGGCGGCGGTAAAGCGCCTCGAACAGCGGGTAATTCCAGGCCTGGTCGAGCGGCTGCGGAGGCGGTCATCGCTTTGATCCCGGCTGATCCGCGGGTCGGCGCGGAATGGACCTCAAGCTAGCGCTTTACTGGACCGGCCAGAATGGTCCAATTTCTCTCCATTGTAGCAGACCACTTTTTCCGATGATGACGACGACCTCGCAAGGATGGGCCGATCTCTACGCCTGGCGGCTGGAGCGGGCGAGCGGCACGCCGCTGTCGCGGCAGATCTACATGCAGGTGCGCGCCGCCGTGCTGTCGGGCGCGTTGCGCGCGGGCACGCGCGTGCCGTCGTCGCGCGCGATGGCTGCGCGGCTCGGCGTGGCGCGGGCCTCCGTGGTGTCGGCCTATGAGCAGTTGCTGGCCGAAGGCTACCTCGAGAGCCGCACCGGCTCGGGCACCTTCATCTCGGACGAGGTGGCCGGACTCACGCAAGGGCGGCGGCGTGCGCCGCGCACACTCAAGCGTGCGGCGGTCGTGACATCGGCGCGGGCCTTTCCCGATTTCGAACGCTCGGCGATGCAGGGCGAGGCGCGCCCGTTCAACACCGGCCGCACGCTGATCGATGCGCGCACCGCGGAGACCTGGCGCAGCCTGACCCATCGCGCCGTGCGCCGGCTCGGACCCGACGATCTCGGTTATGCCGATCCCGCCGGGCTTATCGCGCTGCGCACCAACATCTGCGAGTATCTGCGGGCGGCGCGCGCGGTGCGTTGCGAGCCGGATCAGGTCGTCATCACCGCGGGAACGCAGCAGGCGCTCGACATTGCCATCCGCGTGCTGCTTGCGCCGGATGACGACGTCTGGGTCGAGGATCCCGGCTATCCGCTGACTCATGCGCAGCTGTTGCTCGCCAAGGTGCGGCCGCACGCAATTCCCGTGGATGCGGAGGGACTGATCGTCGATGCCGGCCGGCGCGCGGCGCCGCGGGCACGCGCGGTCTTCGTCACGCCCTCGCATCAGTTTCCGACCGGCGTTGCGATGTCGATGGCGCGGCGCCTGGAGCTGCTGGCGTGGGCGAGAGAGAGCGGCGCCGTCATCATCGAGGACGATTACACCAGCGAGTTCCGCTATTCGGGTCCGCCGCTGGCGTCACTGCAGGGTCTCGCCGATTCCGAGCAGGTGATCTATGTCGGCACGCTCAACAAGGCGCTGTTTCCGGGCCTGCGCCTCGGATACGCCGTGGTGCCGCAGTCTCTGCTGCGGGCTTTCGTCGGCGCGCGCTATCTGATCGACCGCCAGCCGGCGACGCTGCAGCAGGCGGTCGTCGCGGAGTTCATGGCGCAAGGCCATTTCGCCGCGCATATCCGCCGCATGCGCGCACTCTATCGCGAGCAGCGCGACGCGCTGGCTGAGACGCTGACGCGCCGCGCGGCTGACAGGCTGGAGGTGACGCCGCCCGATCAGGGCATGCATCTGATCGCCTGGTTGCGCGACGGTTCGTCCGACACCGACATCGAGGCGGAGGCGAAGCGCGCCGGCATCATCGTGCGCGCGATCAGCCGCTTCTACCGCAAGGCGCGCCCGCGTCCCGGCCTGATGCTCGGCTTCTCGGGGTTTCCGCGGCAGCTGATCGTGCCGGCCGCCGCGCGGCTTGCGACGCTGGTCACCAGGCGCGGCCGAGCTAGTGCTTGATGAGACTAGCGCGACTGGAACAGCAACCGTGAAGGTACGGACCACACCGAAGACTGCTTTGCGAAAAGCCGGCGTTAACGCGGTAGCGCCACGAGAAATCCCGCGTTCAACGAGCGCGTTTGTCGCCATAGCCTGTCGACTTCAAATACCTCTTCGACCGCGCGCTCAAATCGCGCGGGAGGCGATCGACCGAGCCGACGACGTCCGCGATTGCCTCCAGCAGGGCCGGAGGACGCCGCCTCGGCTTCCCCGCCCTCGCCAGCCGCTCGCGCACCACGTCGGATTTCGACAGCTTGCGCCGCCGCGACTCGGCTTCAATTTCGGCGACCACGGTTTCGGGCAATCGAACTGTCAACGTCTTCATGGAGAACGTCGGGCGGCTCACACCGGCCGTTCGCCCTTCACCGTGACGCGGGTGCCGGCGCGGGTGTGCGGCCAGTAATCCCACATCGCGCGATGCTGGGCGCAGCGGTTGTCCCAGAACGCGATCGCGTTCTCGCTCCAGCGGAAGCGGCACTGGAACAGCGGGTTCTCCATGTGCTGGTAGAGATAGGCCAGCATCGCGTCGCTCTCGTCGCGGGGAACGCCGATGAGGAAGCGGGTGAAGCCGCGGTTGACGTAGAGCGCCTTCTTGCCCGTCACCGGATGGGTGCGCACCACCGGATGCTCGGCGCGCGGATAGGCCTGCTTGTCGGCGACGCCATAGTTTGCATAGAGACCCCGATAAGCCTGCTCGCCGTCATGCAGCGCGGTCAGCCCGTCGAGATAGGCCTTCATGCGGTCCGACAGCGCCTCATAGGCCGCATACATGTTGGCGAACAGCGTGTCGCCGCCGCGCGGCGGGCACTGCTTGATGTAGAGGATCGAGCCCATCGGCGGCTCCTGATCGCAGGACACGTCGGTGTGCCAGCCCTCGCCATTGGCGCGCGGCGAATCCTTGTCGGCATAGATCCGCATCAGCGCCGGATCGCCCTCGTTGGGCGCGGCCGGATGGACGTGCAGGTCGCCGAACTTGCGGCCGAAGGCGAGATGCTGCTGCGGGCTGATGTGCTGGTCGCGGAAGAAGATCACGAGGTTTTCGGCGAGCGCGCGATGGATCTCGTCCATCTGGCGGTTGGAGGGCGTGTCGCCGTCGACCAGCTTGCCGATGTCGACGCCCGATATCTCCGCGCCGATGATCGGCGTCAGCTTCTCGACGCCGATGGTCTCATAGGGCTCGGACTCGCCCGCGGTGTGGCGATAGCGCGGTCCCTGCTTGCCTGACAGCGAGCTCATGGGGTTCCTCCGATGGATACTTGTTGCGGCATCGTAGCCCTGGCAGGGCGAAGCGCAATCCGGGCCATCGGAGCCTTGTCGGAAAGCCCTCGATTCGCTGGGCTTTATGGCGGGTTTGAATATAGTCTTGCTCGCTATACCCTAATGTGACACACTGTGTGTATCTTATCGCGGAGGTGCACCGTGGGAAAATACGAGCCGCTTGGAGTTTTTTTGCGCGGCCAGCGCAGTGAAGAAGTGCCGCTGACGTTCGACGAGATCGAACGGATCACGGGCGTGAAGCTGCCGCCGAAAGCGCAGCATCATCGCGCGTGGTGGAGCAACAATCCCTCCAACAACGTCATGACAAAAGTCTGGTTCGAAGCGGGCTTACGAAAGCGCGCAGGTCGACATGAGTGCGCGCAAACTCGTGTTTCGTCGGGTCGCAAAAGCCGGTGAAGCGAGCGGCGGCTTGGCCAAAGCATACGCCACCAGTGATGGCCGCCACCCGATGCTCGGCGCGCTGAAGGACATCACCTTCGTGCCTCCGGGCGTCGACCTCACCGAGCCTGCCGATCCCGAGTGGGCTGATCTGCTGGACAAGATCTACGGACCCGAAGTGCGGTGATCGGATCGATGTCCCCGCTCCTGCTCGATACGCATGCCGCGATCTGGATGTCGCGTGACGAACTGAAGGCATCGGCGTCTGAAAGGCTCGACGAAGCCGCCCGCGCGGGCGGTGCGACCTATCGTATCCCCAATTACCGCGTGGGAGGTCGGACTTCTCGTCTCGCGCAACCGCTTGAGCCTCGGCACGACACCGCAGCGCTGGTTCGCCCGTATCCTCGCAATGCCGAACGTGCAGCTGGCCGAATTGTCGCTCGACATCCTGATCGACGTCGTCGTTTCTGCCGGGCAAGCCGCCGCGCGATCCAGCCGATCGCATCATCGTGGCGACCGCGCGCGATCTGGGCGCGACGTTGATCACGCGCGATCGGGCGTTGTTGAAATACGGCCAAGACGGTCACATCAGCACGATCGCAGTGCTGACGCTAACGCAATCACTCCGCCGCCGTGGTCTCCGGCGCCTTCGCGCCCGCGCCATACTTCTGGTCGATGTAGTCGATCACCAGCGCCTTGAAGTCGGCGGCGATCGTCGGGCCGCGCAGGGTGCGGAACTTCTTGCCGTCGACGAACACGGGTGCGGCCGGCGCCTCGCCGGTGCCGGGCAGCGAGATGCCGATATTGGCGTGCTTGGATTCGCCGGGGCCGTTGACGATGCAGCCCATCACGGCGACGTTGAGCGTCTCGACGCCCGGAAACTTCGTCTTCCAGCCCGGCATCTCCTCGCGGATGAAATCCTGGATCGAGCGCGCCAGCTCCTGGAACGTGGTCGAGGTGGTGCGGCCGCAGCCGGGACAGGCCGCAACCAGCGGCACGAAGGTGCGGAAGCCCATGGTCTGCAGCAGCTCCTGCGCGACCTGCACTTCGAGCGTGCGGTCGCCGCCGGGCTCCGGCGTCAGCGAGATGCGGATGGTGTCGCCGATGCCGTCCTGCAGGAGGATGCCGAGCGCGGCCGACGACGCGACGATGCCCTTCGAGCCCATGCCGGCCTCGGTGAGGCCGAGATGGATGGCGTAGTCCGAGCGGCGCGCCAGCTCCTGATAGACCGCGATCAGATCCTGCACGGCGGACACTTTCGCCGACAGGATCATCTTGTTCTTGGGCATGCCGAGCTCTTGCGCCCGCGCCGCCGACAGCAGCGCCGACTGCACCATCGCCTCGCGCGTCACCGCGCGCGCATCCTTCGGATTCGGCGGAGGCCGTGTTCTCGTCCATCAGTTTGGTGAGCAGCTCCTGGTCGAGCGAGCCCCAATTGGCGCCGATGCGCACCGGCTTGTCGTTCTTGTTGGCGATCTCGATGATGTCGGCGAACTGCGTGTCGCGCTTGTTCTTGAAGCCGACATTGCCGGGATTGATGCGGTACTTGTCGAGCGCTTCGGCGCAGGCCGGATAGTCGGCGAGCAGCTTGTGGCCGATATAATGGAAGTCGCCGATCAGGGGCGTGGTGATGCCCTGCTTGCGCAGGCCGTCGCGGATGTGCGGCACGGCGGCGGCGGCCTCCTCGCGGTCGACGGTGATGCGCACCATCTCCGAGCCGGCGCGCGACAGCGCTGCGACCTGCGCCACGGTGCCGGCGACATCGGCGGTGTCGGTGTTGGTCATCGACTGCACCACGATCGGCGCGCCGCCGCCGACCGCGACATTGCCGACCATGACTTGCGTGGTCCTGTGCCGGGCGCTCGGGCCGGCGATGTCAGTCGCGATTTTTTCGGGCTTGTTCATGGGGCAACCGAATATCAGGTTTTGGTGACATTCACCAAGGGGGCGCTCGCGCGCCATGCGGGCGACGGATCGGATATTTTCCGCTTGTTTTTCAATTGGTTAACGCCTCGACACGGCCGGGCCAGAGGCGTTTTGCATGACCGCTATATTGGACCGATCGCGGCCGGAATCAAAGGGCAAAGTGTCAGCTTTTCATGTGGTCGACCGCACCCTAGCATGCGCGCTTCAAAATAACATCGGGAGGCGGTCATGGCGAAGAGCGAGCTGATCTCAACGGCGGAACTCGCCGATATCCTCGGCCAGGCGAACCTTCGCATCTTCGACTGCACCACCACGCTGGACTATCAGCCGCCCGGCAGCGGCGTTCCCTATATCGTCGTGCCGCGCCGCGACAGTTTCGAGGCCGGCCATGTTCCCGGCGCCGATTTCCTCGACCTGCAGGGCGAGTTCTCCGACAACGATCACCAAGCTGCGCTTCATGATGCCTGATACCGCGCAACTCGAAGCCGCGTTCGGCCGCCACGGCGTCGGCAACGACAGTTTCGTGGTGCTGTATTCGATCGGGACGACGATGTGGGCGACGCGGCTGTGGTGGATGCTGCAAATCGCTCGGCTTCGACAACGTCGCCGTGCTCGACGGCGGCCTCGACAAATGGAAGGCGGAAGGCCGCGCCGCTGGAGAGCGGACCTGCCAAGGGATACCCGCCCGCGACCTTCAAGGCGCATCCGCGCGCCGGCTATTTCGTCGACAGCAACGACGTGCTGGCCGCGCGCGGCAAGCGCGACACGATCGTGGTCAACGCGCTGAACGAGCAATTGCACAAGGGCCTGGAGCCGAGCCGCTACGGACGGCCGGGCCGCATCCCCGGCAGCTGCAACGTCTCGGCAGCGACCATGGTCGATCCCGCGACCAAGGCCTTCGTGCCGCTGGCGGACGCCGAGACAAAATTCGCCGCGCAAGGTTTTTCGCGCGACAAGCGCGTGATCGCCTATTGCGGCGGCGGCATCTCGGCCACCATCGATCTCTTCATGCTGCACCGGCTCGGCTACGACAAGCTGACGCTCTATGACGCCTCGATGGGCGAATGGGCTATGGACGACAAGCTGCCGATCGAGGTGGGGTAGATCTCTGTCGTCCCGGCGCGAACGCGAGCCGGGACCCATACCGCGGAATCCGTCAATGGGGCGCGGTGGCTGTCACGCCTTCCGCAAAACTGCTTCCTGTGGTTATGGGTCCCCGCGTTGCGCGGGGACGACAGCGTGTTTTCGTGGCGGCGAGCTGTCTAAGCCGGCACGTTCGGATCGGGCACCACCTTCGACCCGATCGTCTCCGGCCGGTTGACCAGCCACAGTCCCGCGATCACCAGCAATGCCGCCGCGCCGAAGGTCGGCGTCAGCTGGTCGTGCAGGATGAAATAGCTCGCGACCACGCCGAACAGCGGCGTGATGAAGGTGAAGGCCGAGAGCTTGCTCGCCGAATAGGTCTGTATCAGCGCAAACCACATGGTGAAGGTGAGCCCGACCACCCAGATCGCCTGATAGGCGACGACGGAGATCGCGAGCGGTCCGGGCATGTGATCCAGCGTCTCGCCCGACAGCCACGCGGCGGCCGCGAGAATCGGAATCGAGATCGCGACCTGATAGCCCAGCGCCTTCTCGGGCGCGGCGAGCCGCAGCTTCGTGCCCTTGGCGATCACGGTGGTCGCGCCCCACATCGCGCCGCCGCCGACGATCAGGAGATCGCCGAGCAGAACATTCGAATCGACATTGGGCTGCGGCACGCCGATCGCGAGCGCCACGCCGGCGAAGCTCAGCGCGAGGCCGGCCCATTGCGAGGCACGCAAGCGCTCGCCGAGAATGCGATAGGAGCCGAGCGCGACAAAGAACGGCGCGGTGTAGAGGAACACCACCGCGCGCGACGCGGTGGTGAGGCGCAGGCCCTGATAGATCAGCACGAACTCGAGGCCGAACAGCACGCCGGCAATGATGCCCGGGCCGAGCGAGCCGTCGCGCAGCGAGAAATCCACCCTGCGCAGCAGGCCCACGATCAGCAGCACCGGCAGCGCGACAATCGAGCGCAAGGTCGCCTGCATCATCACGGGCATATCGGGCAAGCGCGAGCTTCACCGCGATCTGGTTGAAGCCCCAGGACAGGCAGAGCAGCAGCATCAGCGCGATGGCGCCCGGGCTGAGCGGCCGCCCGTTGGATGGGTTCGACTGTGTGGACATCATTCCTCGTGACCGGCTTGCCGCCGTGTTGCTTGTTCTAGTCGTGGTGAGATTGGATTGCGCTGCGTCCACGCGGAAGCTGCGCTCCCTCCCCCGCTTGCGGGGGAGGGCTGGGGTGGGGGCGACGCCGCGAACTCGTACTGCCAGTGTCGAGCGAATTTCCCCCACCCACATCGCATCTTCGATGCGATGTCGACCTCCCCCGCAAGCGGGAGAGGTAAGCGCGCCCGCGGATAGGCTGGCTCATTCAAAGCCATCGCTCTATGCCGCCTTCTGGCAGTGCGCGCAGGTGCCGGTGATTTCGACCACGGACAATTTTGGCGCAAAGCCGGTGGCACGCGCCGCGGCGCCGAGCGACTGCGCCACGGGCGCGGCGGGAATTTCGCCGACCGAGCCGCAGCGGTCGCAGATCAAAAACGCCACCGCGGCCGCCGCGTCATGGTCGTGCGCGCAGGCGAGCCAGGCGTTGCGGCTTTCGATGCGGTGAACCAGGCCGTTGGCCATCAAAAAATCGAGCGCGCGGTAGACCGTGATCGGCGCCGGCCGCGGCATCGATTTCGCGAGTTCGTCGATCACCTCATAGGCCCCGAGCGGCCGATGGCTCGATAGCAGCGCCTGCAGGACATGGCGGCGGATCGGCGTGAATTTCTGCGACCGCTCCCGGCACACCGCTTCGGCATGGCGGATCGCGTCCGCGGCGCAACGGCCGTGGTCGTGATCGGGTGCGGGAAAGGCCGGTTTCGCCGGGGTCATTGCCGCGATTTGTAGCATTTTGCCCAGCGATTCCAAAGTCCAAGGGAACAACGGCCCCAGCCATGCTCACCGCGCGGGGCAGGTCTCGAATTAACTTGCCATGAAAAATTCATAAGCTAGCTTATTATATCTCAAGCTTAGGAGATGGGGACAATCATGCGCGGTTCCGTGGATATGAACTTCCTGTTCACGCTCGGCGAGGTGCAGCGCCTGGTGCGCGCCTATGCCGACAAGGAAGCCGCGCGCTTCGGCATCACCCGCGCGCAATGGGCCGTGCTGGCCAAGGTCGAGCGCAACGAGGGCATGACGCAGACCGAACTCGCCGAGCAGATGGAGATGCAGCCGATCACGCTGACGCGGCTGATCGACAAGCTCTGCGAGAACGACTGGATCGAGCGCCGCGGCGATACGAGCGACCGCCGCGTCAACCGCCTCTATCTGCTGAAGGCCGGCCGCGCGCTGCTCGGCAAGCTCTCGGGGCTGCGCTCCGAACTCACCGCGACCGCGCTCGACGGCATCCATCCGGCCGATGCCCTTCGGCTGCTCGCACAACTGGAACAGATCAAGGAAAATGTACGAAACGCCATCCAGACCACCGCAGGCGAATCCAGAAAGGAGCAGCGCTATGGCTGATCCTGTCCTGAAATTCCCGCCCGAGCAAAAGGGCGCGCCGCCAGTCAAACCGCGTATCAAGCTCGCCGCCGAGCCGCGCCGCCGCCTGATGGCCGGCATGCGGCGCTATCGCCGCTTTCTGCTGCTGGTCGTGCTGCCGCTCGTCGTCGCAATCGGCGGGTTCTGGTTCTATCTCGCCGGCGGCCGCTACGTGACCACCGACGATGCCTATGTCGGCGCGCAGAAGGTGCTGATCACGCCCGACATCTCCGGCAAGATCATCAAGGTCACGGTGAAGGAAGGCCAGAACGTCAAGGAAGGCGACGAGCTGTTCACGATCGATCCCGAACCGTTCCAGCTCGCGGTCAACCAGGCCAAGGCGCAGCTCGCGCAGGCCAAGACCACCTATGACAATCTGGTCGCCAACGTGAAAATCTACGGCCAGATGGCCGACCTCGCCCAGCAGGGCGTCGACCTCAAGCAGCGCGACGTCGAGCGCAAGCAGCAGCTGGTCAACCAGAAGGTCGGCTCGCAGCTCGACCTCGACAATTCCGCCACCGGCCTCGTCACCGCGGGCGCGCAATTGCAATTCGTCAAGCAGAACCTCTCCAACGCCAAGGCGCAGCTGCTCGGCAATCCCGATCTGCCGATCGCGGAGTTCCCGCCCTATGCGCAGGCCAAGGCCGCGCTCGACATGGCCCAGCGCAATCTCGACCACACCGTGCTGCGCGCGCCGATGGCGGGCGTCGCGACGCAAGTCGAGCAGATCCAGCTCGGCCGCTTCGTCGTCGCCGGCACGCCGGTGTTCTCGGTGATCGACGTCGCCAATCCCTGGGTCGACGCCAATCCGAAGGAGAGCGATTTCACCTATGTCACCGAGGGCCAGCCGGTCACGCTCGACGTCGACGCGTTCCCGAACCATGTGTTCAAGGGCACTATCGGCTCGCTGTCGCCCGGCACCGGCGCGCAATTCGCGATCCTGCCGCCGCAGAACGCCACCGGCAATTTCGTCAAGGTGGTGCAGCGCGTGCCGGTGCGGATCTATTTCGACAAGAATGATCCGTTCGTCAAAAGGCTGAAGGCCGGCATGAGCGTCTATGCCAGCATCGACACCGGCCACAAGCGCACGCTCGCCGGTCTGCTCGGTTTCGTCGGCGACTGCTCACCAGGAATAACGGCGATGTCGCCGACCACCCTGCCCTCACCTAGCCTCGCTCCGGGACTACGCCGGAACATGGTGACGATCTGCGCCATGACGGCGACGATCATGCAGGCGCTGGACACCACGATCGCCAACGTCGCGCTGCCCTACATGCAGGGCACGCTGTCGGCCTCGCAGGACCAGATCAACTGGGTGCTGACGTCCTACATCGTCGCGGCCGCGATCATGACCGCGCCGGTCGGCTGGGTCGCCAACCGCTTCGGCCGCAAGCGCATCTTCATCATCTGCTCGGCCGGCTTCACCGTCGCCTCGGTGCTGTGCGGGCTGGCGCAGGACATCAACCAGATGGTGATCTTCCGCCTGCTGCAGGGCGTGTTCGGCGCGGCGCTGGTGCCGCTGTCGCAGGCGGTGATGCTCGACTCCTACACGCTGCAGGAACGCGCGAAGGCGATGTCGATCTGGGGCATGGGCGTGATGATGGGCCCGATCATGGGGCCCTCGCTCGGGGCGTGGCTGACCGAGACCTATTCCTGGCACTGGGTGTTCTTCGTCAACCTGCCGTTCGGCTTCTTCACCGTGCTCGGCCTGATGGTCTTCATGGACGAGACCAAGAAGGATTTGAACCTGCGCTTCGACTGGTTCGGCTTCAGCGCACTTGCGATCGGCATCGGCTCGCTGCAGCTCGCGCTCGACCGCGGCGAGCAGCTCGGCTGGCTGGAATCGAACGAGATCATCGCCGAGTTCATCGTCTCCGCCATCGGCTTCTATTATTTCTTCGCGCACTCGCTGACGACCTCGCGGCCGTTCATCCAGTTCTCGCTGTTTCGGGACCGCAACTTCCTCACCGGCTGCGTGTTCATGGCCGTGATGGGGCTCGTGCTGTACTCGACCATGGCGCTGGCCTCGCCCTATCTGCAGAACGTGATCGGCTATCCCATCATCACCGCGGGCGTGCTGCTCGCAAGCCGCGGCTGCGGCACCTTCGTCGCCATGATGCTGGTCGGCCGCATGATGCGCTATATCGAGGCGCGCACGCTGATCATCACGGGGCTCGGCATCACCGCGCTGTCGCTGTACTACATGTCCGCCTGGACCGATCAGACCGGCGTGCCGGAGATCGTCACGCTCAGCATCTTCCAGGGCTTCGGCTTCGGCCTCGTGTTCGTGCCGCTGTCGACGGTGGCGTTCATGACGCTGCCCAATCATCTGCGCACCGACGGCACCTCGATGCTGACCCTGATGCGCAATGTCGCGAGCTCGATCGGCATCTCCATCGTGATCGCGCAGCTCACCGAGGGATCGCGGCGCGTCTACGCGGTCCTCAACAACCACGTGAACCCGTTCAATCACGCGATGCAGATGCCTGACGTGGCCGGCATGATCGACATGGGCACCGACAAGGGCCGCGCCATGATGGACGTGATGACCGGCCTGCAGGCGCAGATCATCGCCTTCTCGCAGGACTACCAGCTCGTGATGCTGTTCATCCTGGTCTCGATCCCGCTCGCGCTGATGATCGGCTCGACCAAGGCCGCGCTGCGCGCGCAGACCGGCGCGCCGGAACATGCGGTGATCGAGTAGTTCTCCGCTGTCGTCCCGGCCAAGCGAGCGCTTGCGAGCGCGAGCCGGGACCCATAACCACGAATGTCAGTTGTTGAAGAAGGCTGCGGCCACAGCTCGGCGCAGTAACGACTGCCTGTGGTTATGGGTCCTCGCGTTCGCGAGGACGACAGTGGACTCACACATCGAAAAACACCGTCTCCGCGCCGCCCTGCAGCCGCAGGTCGAGCGTGTAGACGGCATTGCCGCCGCCGGCCTGACGCTGCGCGATCAATGTCGCGCGGCGGTCGGCAGGGACCTGCGTCAGCACGGGATCGCCCGTGTTGCCCTTCTCGTCGCCGAAATAAATCCGCGTATAGAGATGACGCAGCATGCCGCGCGCGAACACCGCGAGCAGAAGATGCGGCGCCTGCGCCTTGCCGTCGGGATCGGGCACCGAGCCCGGCTTGATGGTGTCGAAGAAATAACGGCCCTCGCCGTCGGTGCCGCAGCGGCCGAAGCCGCGGAATTTGGTGTTCGGCAATGCGCGCGTGTCCTGCGGATCGGCGAAACGGCCCTGCGCATCGGCCTGCCACACTTCCAGCATGCAATCCGGCACGATCGCGCCGTCGCCGTCATAGACCGTGCCCTCGACGCGGATGCGTTCGCCGGTGGCGTCTGATGTCACCAGATTGCTGGTGAAGGCATCGGTCCAGGCGTACTGGCGATTCGGCGTCAGCCCATACTTGAAGAAAGGCCCGACGGTCTGCGATGGCGTGATGCCGCTCACTTCTTGTTCTCCATGGGAGTCGCGTTCTTGCCGCGCAGCACGATATCGAAACGGTAGCACAGCGCCCATTCCGGCTTGGTGTTCTCCAGATCGAAGTCCGAGACCATCCGCATCCGCGCTTTTTCGTCCGGCACCGAATTGAAGATCGGGTCGAACGCGAACAGGGGATCGCCGGGAAAATACATCTGCGTCACCAGCCGCGACACGAAGGCGTGACCGAACACCGAGAAATGGATGTGGGCGGGCCGCCAGGCGTTCTGGTGATTGCCCCAGGGATAGGCGCCGGGCTTGATGGTGACGAACTTGTAGTGCCCGGAGGCATCGGACTGCGCGCGGCCGGCACCGGTAAAGTTCGGATCGAGAGGCGCCGGATGCTGGTCGCGGACGTGGATGTAGCGGCCGCAGGCATTGGCCTGCCAGATCTCGAGCAGCGTGTTGGGCACGCCCCGGCCATCCTCGTCGAGCACATGGCCGTGCACGATGATGCGCTCGCCGAGCGGCTCGCCGGCATGCTGCCGCGTCAAATCGCTGTCGTGCTCGCGCACGGTCTCGTGGCCATAGACCGGGCCGGTCAGTTCCGAGAGCGTGTGCCGCATCGGAATCAGCGGCTTCTGCGGCGCGCGCTTGATCGAACTCTTGTAGCCCGGCGACAGCGGCGCCGGGTGGGCTTTGTTGCTATCGACGGGATAAATGAGGTCATCGCACTCCGAGGTCGTCATTGCGAGGAGCGGCGCCGTCTCGAACATAGGCTCGTCCTTCGCGCCGCTCCTCGCAACGAATTAGTTCAGTTTCTCGATCGCGACCGCGACGCCCTGGCCGACGCCGACGCACATGGTGGCGAGCGCGCGTTTTCCCCCGCGCGCCTCCATGCCGTGCACCGCGGTCATTGCGAGCCGCGCGCCGCTCATGCCCAAGGGATGGCCGAGCGCGATCGCGCCGCCATGCGGATTGACGAAATCGGCATCGTCCTTGACGCCGAGCTGACGCAGGCAAGCGATACCCTGCGAGGCGAAGGCTTCATTGAGCTCGATCAAATCGAAATCGCTGATCTTCAGGCCGAGCCGCTCCATCAGCTTGCGGGTCGCCGGCACCGGGCCGATGCCCATGATCCGCGGCGGCACCGCGGCTGACGCCAAGCCCAGAATTTTCGCACGCGGCGTCAAACCATGTTTCTTCACCGCGGCTTCGGAAGCGAGGATCATGGCGGCCGCGCCATCATTGACGCCGGAGGCATTGCCGGCGGTCACCGTGCCGGGATTGCGCACGATCGGCTTCAGCTTGGCGAGGCCTTCCAGCGTGGTGTCCGGGCGCGGATGCTCGTCCTTGTCGACGGTCACAGGACCGGCCTTGCCGCCGGGGATCGTGATCGGCGTGATCTCGGCCGCGAAATAACCCGAGGCGATCGCCTTGCCGGCGCGCTGCTGCGAGCGGATCGCAAACGCGTCCTGGTCGGCGCGCGACACCTGGAATTCCTCGGCGACGTTCTCGCCGGTCTCCGGCATGGCATCGACGCCATATTGCGCCTTCATCAAGGGATTGATGAAGCGCCAGCCGATGGTGGTGTCGAAAATGTCGGCGGAGCGCGAGAAGGCTTCCGGCGCCTTGCCCATCACGAACGGCGCCCGCGTCATCGACTCGACGCCGCCGGCAATGGCGAGATCGATCTCGCCGGCGCGGATCGCGCGGCCGGCCGCGCCGACCGCATCGAGCCCGGAGGCGCACAGGCGGTTGAGGGTCTGGCCGGGAACGGACTCCGGCAGGCCCGCCAGCAGCAGCGCCATGCGCGCGACATTGCGGTTGTCCTCGCCGGCCTGGTTGGCGCAGCCGAAAAACACTTCGTCGACCTGCGACCAGTCGAGCTTGGGATGCTTGGCCATCAAGGCCTTGATGGGCGCGGCCGCCAGATCGTCGGCGCGGACCTTGGCCAGCGATCCGCCGAACCGTCCGATCGGAGTTCGCACGGCATCGCAAATGTACACATCACCCATCGGTTCTCTCCCTGAGTGCCGCAGAGGGCCAAGTTTGAGCGAGTTGTAGGAGTGCGCCCGAAAGAGGTCAATTGACGCTTGGTCTCCAGCCGCCGCTTTCGTGCATGGCCGGTCGTGGAAAACCGTATCCCCCACGGCAAACCGATAGGATGGATTGGCGAAATTCGCTAGGTTGCGCGGCCAATGACAGTCACAGCCGTCCATTCCCGTTCCACCTGCCCCGCCCGCCGAGCCTGCGCCTTCAGAAGCGAATGCGCGGGTCACGCCGATGATGGAGCAATACCTCGAGATCAAGGCGGCCCATCCCGGCCTGCTGCTGTTCTACCGGATGGGCGATTTCTACGAGTTGTTCTTCGAGGATGCCGAGATCGCCTCCAGGGCGCTCGGCATCATGTTGACCAAGCGCGGCAAGCATCAGGGCGCCGACATCCCGATGTGCGGCGTGCCGGTGGAGCGTTCCGACGACTATCTGCATCGGCTGATCGCGCAGGGGTTCCGCGTCGCGGTCTGCGAGCAGATGGAGGACCCGGCCGCCGCGAAGGCGCGCGGCAACAAGAGCGTGGTCAAACGCGGCGTGGTGCGGGTGGTGACGCCGGGCACGCTCACCGAAGACAACCTGCTCGATGCCCGCGCCAACAACTACCTGCTGGCGATCGCGCGCGCCCGCTCCTCCGCAGGCGGCGACCGCTTCGGGCTCGCCTGGATCGACATCTCGACCTCCGAATTCATGGTGACGGAATGCGGCGGCGGCGAATTGCAGGCAACGCTGGCGCGGATCAACCCGAACGAGGCCATCGTCGCCGACGCGCTCTATGGCGACAGCGAGTTGGCGCCGCTGCTGAATGAATTGCCGGCGGTGACGCCGCTGACCCGCGACGTCTTCGACTAGCTCCACCGCCGAGCGGCGGCTGTGCGACTATTTCGCGGTCGCGACCATGGATGGGCTGGCCGCGATGTCGCGGCTGGAGGCGACGGCTGCGGCCGCCGCCGTCACCTATATCGACCGGACGCAAGTGGGCAAGCGTCCACCGCTGTCGCCGCCCGCCCGTGAAGCCACCGGCTCGACCATGGCGATCGACCCGGCGACCCGCGCCAATCTCGAATTGACGCGCACGCTTGCCGGCGAACGGCGCGGCTCGCTGCTCGACGCCATCGACTGCACCGTGACCTCGGCCGGTTCGCGGCTGCTTGCCCAACGTCTCGCCGCGCCACTCACCGACAGCGCCCAGATCGCGCGCCGGCTCGATGCTATCAGCACCTTCGTCGCCGACAGCGCCGCGCGCGAGGACATCCGCTCCATCCTGCGCGGCGCGCCCGACATGTCGCGCGCACTGGCGCGGCTGTCGGTCGGACGCGGCGGCCCGCGCGATCTCGCGGGCCTGCGCGACGGCATCCTGGCCGCCGACCAGGCGCTGGCGCGACTGGAGGAACTGGAGCAGCCGCCGCAGGAGATCGCCTCAGTGATCGCGGCGCTGCGCCGGCCGTCGCGCGAGCTGGCGCGCGAATATGAGCGTGCGCTATCGGAACAACTGCCGCTGATCAAGCGCGACGGCGGCTTCGTGCGCGATGGCTATGAGCCGGCGCTGGATGAGGCGCGCAGCCTGCGCGACGCCTCGCGGCTGGTGGTCGCCGCGATGCAGGCGCGCTATGCCGACGATTGCGGCATCAAGGGCCTGAAGATCCGGCACAACAATGTGCTGGGCTATTTCGTCGAGGTGACCGCGCAGCACGGCGACAAATTGATGTCGCCGCCCTTGAATGCGACCTTCATCCATCGCCAGACGCTGGCGGGCCAGGTGCGCTTCACCACATCCGAGCTTGGCGAAATCGAAGCCAAGATCGCCAATGCCGGCGATCGCGCGCTCAATCTCGAGCTGGAGATCTTCGAGCGCCTGTGCGCTCACGCGCTCGAAGCCAGCGACGATCTGCGCGCCGCCGCGCATGCCTTCGCCTTGCTCGATGTCGCCACCGCGCTGGCGAAGCTTGCGGTCGACGACAATTATGTGCGGCCGGAGGTCGATGCCTCGCTCGGCTTTGCCATCGAGGCCGGCCGCCATCCCGTGGTCGAGCAGGCCCTGAAGCGCGCCGGCCAGCCCTTCATCGCCAACACCTGCGATCTGTCGCCCGCGCCGGGCCAGACCTCCGGGCAACTCTGGCTGCTGACCGGTCCGAACATGGCGGGCAAATCGACCTTCCTGCGCCAGAACGCGCTGATTGCGCTCCTGGCTCAGATCGGCTCCTTCGTGCCGGCTTCGCGCGCGAAAATCGGCATCGTCGACCGGCTGTTCTCGCGCGTCGGCGCGGCCGACGATCTGGCGCGCGGCCGCTCCACCTTCATGGTCGAGATGGTCGAGACCGCCGTGATCCTCAATCAGGCCAGCGAACGCTCGCTGGTCATCCTCGACGAGATCGGCCGGGGCACTGCGACCTTCGACGGGCTGTCGATCGCCTGGGCCGCGATCGAGCATCTGCATGAGGCCAACCGCTGCCGCACGCTGTTCGCCACGCATTATCACGAGCTGACCGCGCTGTCGGCGAAGCTGCCGCGCATGTTCAATGCCACCGTGCGGGTCAAGGAATGGCAGGGCGACGTGGTGTTCCTGCACGAGGTGCTGCCGGGCTCGGCCGATCGCTCCTACGGCATCCAGGTCGCCAAGCTCGCCGGCCTGCCGCCGCCGGTGATCGCGCGGGCGAAAGCGGTGCTGGCGAAACTGGAAGCGCAGGATCGCGGCCAGACCGCGCGCGCACTGGCCGACGATCTGCCGCTGTTCGCGGTGCCCTCGCGCGCCGCCGCCGAACCGGCGCCGCCGAGCGAAGCCGAGCAGTTGATCGAGGCGCTGAAAGCGCTGCATCCCGACGAGATGTCGCCGCGCGAGGCGCTGGAGGCGCTGTACCGGCTCAAGTCGCTGCTCGGAAAGACGCCGTCATGAATCTCGCCGCATGGCTGCTGGTATGGCTCGCGCTTGCCGCCGGAGCTGCTGCAGGTGGTCATCTGCGGCGTGCTGCTGTTCTCCTCGGGCTGGGCGGTGCCGGCGGTGCTGCTGTTCGCGGTGCTGCCCTTCGTGCCGTTGATCCTGATGCAGGAAATTCGGGGATACCGGCGGCTCAATCCGGTGGTGCCGGCGACCGCCGCGATCCTGTCGATCGCGGTCTCCGGCGGATTCTACTGGGAGCTGTTCACGAAGATGGCGCGGTGACGCGCTGAGCGCGCCGCCCTCATCCGCCCGATCTGCCACAGCCTCAGATTCCAGAACACGCAGGTCGCAAGCGCAAGGCTCAGGCCCACGGCCGAGCCGAAATGCGATGCGCCGAGATGCAGCACGACGAAGGCGAGACCAAATCCCATCAGGCCCCAGGCCGAATTGGCGATCACGGCCGCGGTCGCCTTGCCGCCGATGCGCGGATGCAGGATCAGCATCATGCTGGAGAACACGCCGGGAAACAGCGCGAGGATGCCGCTCATGCTGGGACCGACCTTGCCGGACAGCGTGACCACGGTTGCGACCAGCACGGCCACCAGCGAGGCGCGGAACGGCACGTCGTACCAGCGCCGCGCCACCGGCGGCATTCTGGCGTGGCGATAGCGCTGCATCAGCGGCGTGCAGATCGCAAAGGCGATGGCGTTGAGCAGCAGACCGCCCGCGATCGACCATTGCAGCGAGGCGATGAAGCTCGCGATCGCGATCCACACCGCGGCGGCCGAGAGGAAGCTCACCGCGAGATTGTGGCGCTGCGCCAGCAGCACATAGACGCAGCCCAAGCGAGAGCGTGGCGGCGTTGATCGGCAGGCTGGTCAGCGCGCCCTGCGCGATGAAGGCCGCGTCGTGATCGAGCGCGAGGAAGACGTAAGACGGTCCCGCCGAGATCGGCAAGGTCGCGACCAGCGCGCCGATCACCGGTCCCGAACGCTCGGCGATGAAGGACGCCGTCACCACGAAGGCGGCGGCGACCGCCATGCGTAAGGCCAGCATCAGGAGGAAGGTGAGATCGGGGGACATTTGTCTGTCGTCCCGGGCAATGGCGATAGCGCTCGCCGCCGGGACCCATTAGCCAGGCGGAGCAGGTGGTTGGGCGAGGGGGGTCCGCGACGACGGTCGTCGCGAAACACTGCGCCCCGACGCTCCCGGTCCCCGCTCCCCGCAGGGGGACGGGAGCAGCAGCAGAGCTACATCCGCTTCATGCTCACCGAAATCTTCGGGCCGTTCTTGATGGTCTGATAGACCACGCAATAGCGCTCGGTGAGCTTGAGCAGCAGATCGAGCTTGTCCTGCGGCGCAGGCGGTGTCGACCTCGAAGCGCAGGCGGATTTCGGCAAAGCCGACCGGCGCCTCCTTGTCGACGCCGAGCGTGCCGCGGAAATCGAGATCGCCCTCGGCGAACACCATGCCCTGCTTCAGCGGCACGTCGATCGCGGTCGCGACCGATTTCAGGGTGACGCCGGCGCAGGCGACCAGCGCCTCCAGCAGCATGTCGCCGGAGCAGAGCTCGAGGCCGGAGCCGCCGGTTGCGGGATGCAGCCCCGCGACCGCGAGCGCGCGGCCGGTCTCGACCTTGCAGGTCAGGCCTTCGGTATCGGTCGAGCCCTTGGCTTTCAGCGTGATGACCGCGGCGGAAGGATCCTGCTTGTAGCGCTCCTTGATCGGGGCCTGCATCGCGCGAAGTTCGACGGCGTCCATTGTTGTTCTCCCGTGTCTTTCGACGCCGGATTTACCGGGGAATCGCGGCCGCTGTCACCACCACATCGATTCACCGACGCGCGATCTGAGGTCGCGGTCGGGCACGCTGCGGTCGAGCGAACGGTCGAGCGCCGTCAGCACATGGCGCTTGAAATTGTCGAACAATTGCGAGCTGCGGTCGCGCGGCCGCGACAGATTGACATTGATCTCCTCGAACAGCCGGCCGGGCCGCGGCCGCATCACCAGCACGCGGTCGGCCAGCACCACGGCCTCGTCGACGTCATGCGTGACGAGAACCAGTGTCGGCCGCGTATCGGCCCAGAGGTCGAGCAGATGGTCCTGCAGGTCGCGCCGGGTGAAGGCATCGAGCGCGGAGAACGGCTCGTCGAGCAGCAGCACTTCCGGCTGCGGCACCAGCGCGCGGGCAATCGCGACGCGCTGCGCCTGCCCGCCCGACAATTCGCGCGGCCAGGCATTGGCCTTGTCGGTGAGACCGACGCGATCCAGCGCACGCGCCACCCGCTCGCGCCGCTCGCTCGCCGGACAGGCCGGACAGGCCGAAGCCGATATTGTCGGCGACGGTGAGCCACGGCAGCAGCCGCGGCTCCTGGAAGATGATGCCGATCTTCTCATGCGGCGCCGCGATCGCGATGTCGTCGAGCGTCACGCTGCCCGACGTGGCGCGGTCGAGGCCGGCGATGGCGCGCAGCAAGGTCGACTTGCCGCAGCCGGAGCCGCCGATGATGGCGACGATCTCGCCCGGCGCGATCTCGGCCGAGAAGCGCGCCAGCGCATTGACGCCGTTCGGATAGATTTTTCCGACCCTGTCGAGCGCCAGCATTAGTTTGCTCCGTCTCTGCTTGCCGAACGCATCCTGCCAGCGCAGCAGCGGCGCGAAGCCGATCTCGATCAGCCAGTCGGTGGTCTTGCCGAGAATGGCGAAGATGACGATGGCCGCGAGAATCTGCGCGGGCTTGCCGAGCTGCTGGCCGTCGATCAGGAGATAGCCGAGGCCTTCGGAGGCGCCCATGAATTCGGCGGCGACCACGAACATCCAGCCCAGGCCGAGGCCGACGCGCAAGCGACACCACATAGGCCGGCAGCACCGCGGGCAGCAGGATGCGGCGGATCATGGCGGGACCGGAGAGACGGAAGGTGCGGCCGACCTCGACGATCTTGCGGTCGACCGAGAGGATCGCGCCCATCACGCCGAGATAGACCGGAAAGAACACGCCGACCGCGATCAGCGCGACCTTCGAGGTCTCGAAAATGCCGAGCCAGAGAATGAACAGCGGCACCCAGGCGATCGAGGGAATCGCGCGCAGCGCCTGCACGGTGGGATCGAGCAGCCGCCGCGCCAGTCCCCAATAGCCGGAGATCGCGCCGAGCAGCGTGCCGGCGATCACGCCGAAGCCGAAGCCGAGCACGACGCGGGTCATGGTCGCCTTGACGTGCAGCCAGAGCTCGCCGGAGCGCGCCAGTTCGGCGATGGTGGCGAACATCTTGCTCGGCGGCGGCACCAGCCGTCCGTTGGACCAGCCGCGCCAGACGATGAACTCCCAGGCCAGCGCGAGAGCGACCGGCAGCAGCAGCCCGAGCGCCGGCCGCGCCAGGCGCGACCAGCGCGACGCTGCGCGCGCGGCGCGTCGGTTGCGGGCACGGCGTGGCCTGCTTGCGGCAGGCCTGCGCTGCTTTGCTCAAGGGGCAGTTCGACCGTCATGGCCATAGCAAGACGCTTCTCGTGGAGGAATTGCAAGGTATGCGCCTGTCGTCCCGGGCAAGCGAGCGTCTTGCGAGCGCGAGCCGGGACCCATAACCACAGGATCAAGTGTCGGAGACTCGGTCGGGCCGCAGCGTGCTCCAACAACAACGTCCTGTGGTTATGGGTCCCGCTCGCGTCGCATTGCGCGCTAGGCCGGGACGACAGCTGTGTTGTTGCCGCGGCGGCGCGGTCTTCTCAATTCGTCGGCAGCGGAACCTGATCGTCGATCAGCGAATCCAGCGCCGCCTTGACGTCGGTCTTGCCGTCGATGACGCCGGCCTGCTGCAGCGCCATGCCGGCGGCGAGGATCGAGTCGCGCTGCGGCGCGCCGATCCGGTTATGCGTCAGCTCGGTGCGCTCCTTGAGCTGCTTGTCGACCACATTGTCCGGCAGCTTGGTGACGGCAATGAAGGTCTTCTTCAGCTCGTCGTAATTGGCCAGCGAATATTTCCGCGCTTCCTCGTAGGTGGCGAGCACGCGGCGGACGATGTCGGGATAGTCCTTCAGAAACTGCTCGCGCACATTGAGGATGCCCCAGGTGTTGGCGTCGGCCTTGCGATAGAACAGTTTTGCGCCGTCCTCGATCTCGGCCTGCGCCATCATCGGATCGAGACCGGCCCAGGCATCGACGTCGCCGCGGATCAGCGCGGTCTTGCCGTCGGCGTGCTGCAGCAGCACCGGCGTGATGTCTTTCTCGGACAGGCCCGCGCCGAGCAGCGCGCGCACCAGGAAGATGTGCGGATCGGTGCCGCGGGTCACCGCGACGCGCTTGCCCTTCAGGTCGGCAACATCAGCGATCTTCGAAGTCCTTCGTCGTGACCAGCGCGGTCCATTCGGGCCGCGAATAGACATAGATCGACTTGATCGGATTGCCGTTGATCCTGGCGACCAATGCCGCCGAGCCCGCGGTCGAGCCGAAATCGATCGAGCCGGCGTTGAGGAATTCCAGCGCCTTGTTGGAGCCGGCGGACTGCACCCAGACGATGCTGATGCCGTCCTTGGCAAACTCCTTCTCGAGCAGCCCCTTCTGCTTCAGCACCATGGAGACCGGATTATAGGTCGCCCAGTCGATGTGGATTTCCTTGAGCGCATCGGCGGCAAACGCGCCCGTCGACATCGCAAGACCGAAGGCCGCCGCCAACGCACCCCGTACAAAAGATTTCATCACCCAGACCTCCCGGAAAAATTGCCCGTATTTCAATGCGTTATTGTCCGAGGTCAACTGGAAAAAAGCATATACCGGGACCTCACCTGCGAGAACGGCTATTGCCCAAATCAAGGGGAACGCAGCATGGGAGCGCTGTTGCCCTACAATCGGCCGTGACAGCGCGCGCCGCCTCCGATATCGGATTGAGCCATGGACAGCATCGTCGCGGCCTCCCAGCCAGGCAACGAGACCGATTTCGACACGCAGCGGATCACGGATGCGGTCAATGCGCTCGCCGAAAAACATGCCGGCCGCGAGGACGTGTTCCGCGCGACGCTCGCGCAAATGCTCAAAGCCGAGCTGATCGCGGCGCGCGCCGCGGCACAGGTGAAGCTGTTGAAGGACCGGCACGGCCGGCACTGCGCCGAGCGGCTCTGCTTCGTGCAGGACGAGATCATCCGCATCCTGTTTACGGCAGCGACGCAGCATCTCTACCGCTCGCCGATTCCGTCGCGCGCCGAGCGCATGGCCGTGGTCGCGACCGGCGGCTATGGCCGCGGGCTGATGGCGCCGGAGTCCGATATCGATCTGCTGTTCATCCTGCCCTACAAGCAGACCGCCTGGGGCGAACAGGTCGCCGAAGCCATTCTCTATTGCCTGTGGGACATGGGGCTGAAGGTCGGCCACGCCACCCGCTCGGTCGATGAATCGATCCGGCAGGCGCGCAACGACATGACCATCCGCACCGCGATCCTGGAGACGCGGTTCCTGACCGGCGACCAGGAGCTCTATGACGAGCTGGTCGCGCGCTTCGACAAGGAGGTCGTGCAGGGCTCCGCTTCGGATTTCGTCACCGCCAAGCTCGCCGAGCGCGAGGAGCGTCACCGCCGCGCCGGCCAATCGCGCTATCTGGTCGAACCCAACGTCAAGGACGGCAAGGGCGGCCTGCGCGACCTGCACACGCTGTTCTGGATCGCGAAGTACGTCTACCGCGTGCGCGACACCGACGAGCTGGTCGAGCGCGGCGTGTTCGACGCGCAGGAATACCGCATCTTCCGCCGCTGCGCCGACTTCCTGTGGTCGGTCCGCTGCAACCTGCATTTCTTCGCCGGCCGCGCCGAGGAGCGGCTGTCCTTCGACATGCAGCGCGAGATCGCGGTGCGGCTCGGCTACACCAGCCATCCCGGCATGCAGGACGTCGAACGCTTCATGAAGCACTACTTCCTGGTGGCAAAGGACGTCGGCGATCTCACCGCGATCCTGTGCGCCAAGCTGGAGGACCAGCAGGCCAAGCCCGCGCCGGTGCTGAGCCGCATGATGGCGCGGTTGCGGCCAAGCACGGTGCGCCGCCGCGTGCCCGACAGCGACGACTTCATCGTCGACAACAACCGCATCAACCTCGCCGCCCCCGACGTGTTCAAGCACGATCCGGTCAATCTGATCCGGATCTTCCGGCTGGCGCAGAAGAACAACCTCGCCTTTCATCCCGACGCGATGCGCACGGTGACGCGCTCGCTGAAGCTGATCAACACCGAGCTGCGCGACGATCCCGAAGCCAACCGGCTGTTCATGGAGATTCTCACCTCCAACGACGCCGAGACCGTGCTGCGGCGGATGAACGAGACCGGCGTGCTCGGCCATTTCATCCGCGCCTTCGGCAAGATCGTGTCGATGATGCAGTTCAACATGTACCACCATTACACGGTGGACGAGCACCTGATCCGCTGCGTCGGCTTCCTGCAGGACATCGAGCGCGGCGGCAACGACGAATTCACGGTCGCAAGCGATCTGATGCGCAAGATCAGGCCGGAGCACCGCGCCGCTGCTCTACATCACCGTGCTGCTGCACGACATCGCCAAGGGCCGCCCCGAGGATCACTCCATCGCCGGCGCCAAGGTGGCGCGGCGGCTGTGCCCGCGGCTCGGCTTCTCGCCGGCCGACACCGAACTCGTGGCCTGGCTGATCGAGCAGCATCTGACCATGTCGACGGTGGCGCAGTCGCGCGACCTCTCGGACCGCAAGACAATAGAGAATTTCGCCGCCGTGGTGCAGACGGTCGAGCAGATGAAACTGCTTGACCATCCTCACCACCGCCGACATTCGCGGCGTCGGGCCGGGCGTGTGGAACGGCTGGAAGGCGCAGCTGATCCGCACGCTCTACTACGAGACCGAGCCGGTGCTGACCGGCGGCTTCTCGGAAGTGAACCGCGCCAAGCGCGTCGTTGCGGCGCAGGGCGAATTCCGCGCCGCCTTCACCGAATGGCCGGAGGCCGAAATCACCGCCTATCTCGCCCGGCATTATCCGGCCTACTGGCTCAAGGTGGAGCTGCCGCGAAAAATCCGCCATGCGCGCTTCCTGAAAGCCAGCGAAGAGGCCGGCCACAAGCTTGCGATCAATGTCGGCTTCGACGAGGCGCGCAGCGTCACCGAGCTGACGATTCTCGCGATCGACCATCCCTGGCTGCTGTCGATCATCGCGGGCGCCTGTGCGTCGGCCGGCGCCAACATCGTCGACGCCCAGATCTACACCACGACCGACGGCCGCGCGCTCGACACCATCGCGATCTCGCGGGAATACGACCGCGACGAGGACGAGGGCCGGCGCGCGACCCGGATCGGCGAGATGATCGAGCAGGTGCTGGAAGGCAAGCTGCGGCTGCCGGACGCGGTGGCGCGGCGCGCCGCCGTGCGCGGCAGGAACCGCCCGTTCACGGTCGAGCCGGAAGTGATCATCAACAACCAGTGGTCGGACCTTTACACCGTGATCGAGGTGTCCGGTCTCGACCGCCCCGGCCTGCTCTATCAGCTCACCACCGCGATCTCGAAGCTCAATCTCAATATCGCCTCGGCGCATGTCGCGACCTTCGGCGAGCGCGCCCGCGACGTGTTCTATGTCACCGATCTGCTCGGCGCGCAGATCAACGCGCCGACGCGGCAGGCCGCGATCAAGAGCGCGCTGTTGCATCTGCTCGCCAGCGAAGACGCGGTGGAAAAGCCGGCGGCTTGATCGTCATTCCCCGCGTGCGAGGTCGCGCGCTCGAAGCGCAAGGCGGTGCGCGTCGATGCGCGATTGCGCATCGGAATCCATTTCTCCCAGCCCTCCCATGCGGCGCGATGGATCCGGGATCGCTCGTTTCACTCGCGCCCCGGAATGACGACACCCTCATGCCGCAGCAGCCACGCCTTGCGATGCAGGCCGCCGCCATATTTGACCAGCGAACCATTGGCGCCGATCAGGCGATGGCAGGGAATCACCACGCTGATCGGATTCGATCCGTTGGCATGTCCGACCGCGCGCATGGCGTTGGGCGCACCAAGCCTCGCGGCAAGCGCGCCATAGCTCATGGTCTTGCCCGCTGGAATCTTCGGCAGCGCGGTCCAGACCTTGCGCTGGAACGGCGTGCCGGCGACGCGCCATTCAATCGTCTTCAGCGCGGCGAAATCGCCGTCGAAATAGGCCGACAGCGCCGACCGCATCGCCTTCGGCGCCCGGCCATTCTTTAACGTCACCGCACCGTATTGCAGCCGCAGCAGCTCCTTCATCCGCGCCTCGTAATCGTCGAAATCGAGCGCGCGCAGCGCGCCGTCGTCGTCGGTCACGAGCAGCATCGCCCCGATCGGTGTCGTCAGGCGATCGAATGAGAAGGTCTGCGCGGCTTTGGTCATCGGGCGTTATCCTGCAAGGTATCGCCGTACTTTGCCCTCTGGCATGCCAGCATCCACCCGAAATCAGACTTTCGCACATGCACTTGAGCGGCCAAATGCGCCCTCAACACGCATTGCCTTGCAATGCAGCATCGAGTATCCCGGCCGCATAAATTCACCCAACCGAGGAACGCACACGACATGAGGAACGGCTTTTTCCACCTGGCTGCCGGGACGGCGCTCGCCATTGCGCTGACCGCTTCGCCGGCCTTCGCGCAGAAGAAATACGACACCGGCGCGTCCGACACCGAGATCAAGATCGGCCAGACCAATCCCTTCAGCGGACCGGCGTCGGCCTATGCCACCATCGGCAAGACCCAGGCCGCCTACATCAAGATGATCAACGATCAGGGCGGCGTGAACGGCCGCAAGATCAACCTGATCCAGTATGACGACGCCTACTCGCCGCCGAAGGCCGTCGAGCAGGTCCGCAAGCTGGTCGAGAGCGACGAGGTGCTCTTGACCTTCCAGCTGCTCGGCACGCCGTCGAACGCCGCCGTGCAGAAATATCTCAACGCCAAGAAGGTGCCGCAGCTGTTCGCCGCGACCGGCGCCTCGCGCTTCACCGACCCGAAGAACTTCCCGTGGACGATGGGTTTCAACCCGAACTACTTCGTCGAGGGCCGCATCTACGGCCAGTACATCATCAAGAACCATCCGAATGCCAAGATCGGCATCCTCTATCAGAACGACGACCTCGGCAAAGACTACCTCAACGGCATCAAGGCCGGCCTCGGCGACAAGGCGGCGAGCATGATCGTGGCGGAAGCGTCCTACGAAGTCTCCGATCCCACCATCGACTCGCAGATCCTCAAGATCAAGGACGCCGGCGCGGACCTGTTCTTCTCGGCCACGACGCCGAAGCAGGCGGCGCAGGCGATCAAGAAGATCTACGAGCTCGGCTGGCATCCGGTGCACATCCTCGACATCAACGCCACCTCGGTCGGCGCGGTGATGAAGCCGGCAGGGCTTGATGCCTCGAAGGACGTGATCAGCGTCAACTACGGCAAGGATCCGCTCGATCCGACCTGGAAGGACGATGCCGGCATGAAGAAGTATTTCGAGTTCATGGCGAAGTACTATCCGGATGGCGACAAGGACTTCGAGCTTCAACTCGTACGGCTACTCGACGACGCAGCTGCTGATCCATGTGCTGAAGGCCTGCGGCGACGACCTGACCCGCGAGAACATCATGAAGCAGGCGACCAGCCTGAAGAACGTTCAGCTCGACCTCGTCGCTGCCGGGCATCGTCAACACCACCACGCCCGAGGACTATCGCGTCAACAAGCAGCTGCAGATGATGAAGTTCAACGGCGAGCGCTGGGAGCTGTTCGGCCCGATCCTCGAAGACACCGGCGCGGCGGGTTAAGCGCAGCGTCGACGAAGCGATCGGCGGCTCCGGGCCGCCTTGATTCGAAGTCGTCATGCCGGGCTTGGCCGGGCATCCATCGCAGAAACGCTTCGTCTGTGGATGGCGGGTCAAGCCCGCCATGACGAGCTGAGGCCTACTTCGGAATCTCGCCGAACGTTTTGCCGACCGGCAGCACCGCATGGCGGATCAGGCGGGAATCCTCCACCGCCGCCTGACGATGCTTCACCGCCTCGCGATAGACGGGGTCGCGGATCATCTCCACGAATGCGCCGACGCTCGGATACTCCGCGATGAAGCAGTGGTCCCAGCGCTCCTCTTGCGGGCCGATCAGCATCAGCTCGAACCTGCCCTGCCAGACGATGCGGCCGCCGAGCCGCTGCGAACACCGGACCGCTCTCGCGGCCATAGGCCGCATAGGCTTCCTCGCCGGTTGCCTTGCGGCCGTCGGGATAGGCGGCCTGTTTGCGCAAGCGCACCAAATTGAGCATGTGGATCGGCCCGGGCCGATCGCTGTCCCGAAACTGCGCGAAAACCTCTTTGGTCGGATCGATATGCCCCATGCGGCGCTCCCTTATTTCAGGTCAGCTAATCACGAATTAACCTCTCCGTAACCGGCCCTTAAACCCTGCGGCGTTAGCGTGCGCGCAGCAAAGTTGGGCGGCGTAACGCGTATGGCGTGGGGACGGAAAAAGAGCGGCGGACGCAAGGAGCCGCGGTTTGGCCTCGCGGCGGCGCTCGCCGATCTTCGGCTCGATCCCAAGGACCGCATTCCCGCCGCCGGCGACAAGCCGAAGAAGGCCGCCAAAAAGCGCGTCGAAGAGGACGAGCGATGAGCCTCCGCCGCCGCCGCGCGAGCGCAAGGTGAAAGAGAAACCGAGCAAGCGCCGATCATCCGCGCGAGGCTTCGGCCTGTCGCGCCTGGTCTATTGGGGCGCGGTGCTGGGCCTGTGGGGCGCGATCGCCGTCGTTGGCGTGGTGGTCTGGGTCGGCGCGCATCTGCCCGCGATCCAGTCGCTGGAAATCCCCAAGCGGCCGCCGACCATCGAGATCACAGGCCTCGACGGCAGCGTGCTGGCGCAGCGCGGCGAGATGGCCGGCGCCAACGTCTCGCTGAAGGATTTGCCGCCTTATCTGCCGAAAGCCTTCATCGCCATCGAGGACCGCCGCTTCTATTCCCATCACGGCGTCGACCCCTGGGGCATCCTCCGCGCAGCAGTCGCCAATGTCCTGCATCGCGGCGTGTCGCAGGGCGGCTCGACCCTGACGCAGCAGCTGGCCAAGAACCTGTTCCTGACCCAGGAGCGCA